>CAWGGD010000048.1:0-360134 GCA_963822005.1 uncultured Verrucomicrobiae bacterium
TTCTCGCTTTGGTCATTTTGCTTCCAAGGTGGGGTATTGCGCGACTCGTGACGGGTGGCAGCGAGATGTCGGCGGGTGAACGGGTCAAGGATTGGGAACCGGCTGGTGGGTTCTGAACCGGCCGGAGGGGGCTGGCTGGAGGGTTGAGCGCGGTTTTCTTGACTGGTCTGCGCGGTGCGGAGGGCTGGCGCGTCTGGCGGGCCGCGTTTGGGCACACGTCTCCTGGCAGGTCCGCTCCGGTCAGGTGGGCTTGGCGTACGGGCCGATTTCCAACCTTGCATCATGAAGCGCAGCAGTCCCTCCCAACTGGGAAAGTGCAGATAGCGGGTGAGGGCGCGCAGATCCTGAAAGAAGGTTTTGCGCGTGGGCAAGGTGGCGCGGATCAGGCGGTAGTGTTGGTCGGTAAAGCCCAGGACGGTGTGGAAGAGGAAGGCCAGGATGTTCATCGCGGCCAGCAACGAGGAGAGATGTTTTTGGCCGTGGCCGAAGTTATGTTCGAGATGGTAGCCCTTGGTCTTGAGGGTGTTGTTGTTCTCGTTCTCATCTTCCAGCGGGCGCGGCCGGAAGCCGCCAGCGCCGCCACGTTGTGCTCGGTGATGGGCCAGTCGGTGATCCAGGCATTGAGGTAAAGCACCTTCCCCTCCGGGTCGGTCACGGTTACTTCACACCAGTTGATTTTCAAGGCGTTCTGACCTTCGGCCAAGGGGACTTGGTTGGCCCAGCGATAAGTGTAAGTGTGCCACTGACTGCCGGCCTTGAGGCGGAGCTTGACTGTGCCGAGATCGGGGCCGGGCCGCAGGAGGTTGACCCAGTCGTAGAGGGTCTGGTGCGAGTCGGGCTTGCAGACGAAGAGGAAGTGGCAGTCGTGGAGGAGCGCGCGCCGGCAGAAGGGTTGATGGGCGTAGAGATCGTCGCCCAGGAGGGTGACGGGGCCGGAGTGATAGCGGGCGGCGTTGTGCTCCAGCCAGCGTTTGGCGGCGGCCAGTTCGCAATCCTGTTTGGTGTGGCCATCCTGCGGGGTGATGAACTCGGGCCGCAGGGCGATGACCTCCGGCTGGCCGGGAGCCACAAGCACCGGCGTCACCGCACTGTGGAATAAGTAGATCTCGCCGCTCAGCGTCCCAGGTGGGGACAGCCGGGGTAATGCATTTTTGCGAGGGATGATACGAGGTGCCATCCAGCAGAAATGAGTGTCGAGTCGTGGACGCCGCGGAAAGTCTGCAGGATCCCCTCTGCGCGCAGGGTGTCGTAGATCCGATCATACACCGGATAGAGGGCTTGGGGCGGGACCGGGTCGAGCATCTGGCGGATCTGATTGTCGCTGGGGATCTCCTGGAGGTGGAAGAAACTCTGGGCGTCGTTATGACCCCGCGCCTGTTGCATCGCCTTTTGATGCGCCAGGAAGGAGGGCGACCGGGTGAAGAAGACCGCGAAGGCGCTCAGACCAAAGTCGGCCATCGGATAGGAGGTGTTCTTGCCCCGGCGCCGGTCGGGCAGAGCGGCGAACACCGCGCGCAGGTAGCCGACCAGATCGTTGAAGCGCGTGCCGCTCATGCGCCGAGCCTCCGGCGGAAATCCGCGCTCAACGGTTGGAGATAGACTTCTTTGACCGGCCCTTGCGGGGCGCGCCCCGGCCCGTTGCGGCCCCGGCCGGTGGTGGCACCCACGGCGATCCAACCGGCGGCCCGGTAAGCGGTGCCGGCAAAGCGGTCCCGCTCGACGAAGGTCTCCAACAGATGAATCGGATGACCATACTTATCCTGCCAGTCAGAGCTCAGGCGCCGGGTGACCCGGCTCAAGATATGGCTGGCCAGATGCCGCACCCGCACCCAGGGCAGGATGAGGAAACGGGTGTTGTTGGTCAGTCGCGGCAGCTGGCGGCGACGCGCTTCCGGGGTCCAGCCGATGAAGGCGTCGCGGGGCTGGCACTGCCAGGCGGCCGAGCCAAACAATAGACAGGCCACCGGACGACCGTGGCGCTCGCGCACCAGATATTTGAGATTCTCACCGACACAGTTGCGATGGCCCAGGTAATGATAGCGCTGAAGCAGGAACTGGAACAACCCAGCCTCCGGGCTGCCGGGGGGCACCGGCGCTACGCTCACGGGGCGCAACGCCTCCAACTCCGCGTGGAGAGGGTCCGCTGCGTGGGCCACTTCGGCGGCGCGGTGGTTGCGCTGGTGATTGACCGAAGCTCGCTGGCGCGGCGGCAGCTCCAGGAGCCCCCGGGCCTGGAGTTTGAGCAAGAGCGAGCGGCAGGCCATGTCTTTGGGCCGACCGGTGTCGTTGTGCCAGCCCCACCGGGCGCAGAGTTCGCGGGAGAGTCGCGTCCGATGCCACGACGGATGTTCAACGAGCAGAGTCCGGAACTGGACAAGCTCTTCGGCCCCCAGGCGGCGGCCCTGGATGATGGGTTCGGTCGACATCCGGGACCGGGATACTCGAAAGGGGGCTGTGAGTCCCGTACAAAATGAAACAAACTGCGGGCGGCCTCATCCAAACCTCCCGTCAACCCCGCCCCCCGCCCCCCGGTTCCCTTAAACTGCCGGCCGGACCCAAAATGAGAACTGCTGCAATACGAAGGGTTGGGTTAGCGAACGAATGTCGTCCGGGTCCAGGCGACGACGGCGCCCGGCGGCAAAGAACATCAGCGCGTCAACCAGGTCGCGACATCGGGCTTGCTGGCTGAGGTAATCGAAATCGTACACCGCGGCGACCTCCGCTCCCCTGAACTTCACGTTGCCGGGGTGAATGTCGCCGTGAATGACGGCTTGGGGCAGCCGGGGATACAGCTCGCGTTCCAGCGAGGCTCGGACTAATTCGAGTTGACCGGCCAGCCGGTTCACCTGGGCGAGCTCTTGCGGGGTGCGAGCCAATTCCCGCAGTTGTTCCACATAGACCACGAGCAGATCCGGGTGATCCTCCCGGAGCACGCCCTCTTTACCCGCAGGAATATTCTCGCTGAGGGCTAAATGAAAGCGGGCCAGGAAACGCCCGATCTCCGCAATCGCCGCGCGGTCACCCTTCCGGAAAAGGTCGCCCTCGATCCAGGACAGGACTTCAAACACTCCTTGATCGGTCTCGAACCAGCTTGTGCCGTCGGCCCGGCGCCGGGGACATGGCACGGGCAGGCTGCGCTCCGCCAGACGCCACAGACATTCGTGATCGAAGCGAACAAATTTCTCGTCGGCGAACTCGGCGGGACGGGCGCGCACGACAAAACGTCCTGTGGGAACCTGAACGGCAAACTTCGGTGTCGCCGTGCCGCCCAAATGGCGAGTTTCCGACGCTGCGCCCAGGTCAAAGGCCCGCAGCACCTGGGCGACACTTCGGAGCAGTGGTTTGTCGTCAGGCATGCCGGGATTCGGTTGGGGGGCTTCACGGCGCTCATCGCGATTCTGATGGTCAATAACCGTCCCGTCATCGAGGGGGTTGCGCTTGATTCGCGCGAGCAACCGCAACATTTGTTTGAGGTCGTACACGCCACCAATCGTGAGCAGGATGGCAATAATGACGGAGACCGCCAACACGACTGTCGCATAGATGCCCCAGAAACGAACCCAGGACGCGGCGGGCACCGTCACAAAGATATTGTAGATCGTGCCGATGAGGAACACGGCGATGAGCAAGGCTGTAAACGCCAGGCTGGAGAGATAGACGATCTGGTCCGAGCGCGTGAATTCGTTGCCCATGCCGATCCAGGCGCGCCAGCCGCGGCTGGGCGCCACGGCGCTCGTGCCCCGCAGTTCCTGCACCACGTATTGGCCGCGGTGCAGCATCTGGTCGAGGTTGAACACCGAACGGCGATACAGCAGCGAAACCAGCACATAGACCGTGCAGGCAATCGCAGCCACCGACACGCTCAGCACCGCCGGATTGCGCGAGGCGATCTTGCCCAGGATGAAGCAGAGCCAGTCGCCCTGGCGCGCAGGATCGCTGAAGACCTGCGTCGTGTTCTCGATCTGTCGCACCACTACCGCCGCGATCGAAAGCACCGCCCCCGTGACGAGCGCTGCCCACGCCCCTGCGGTCGTGCCGCGTTTCCAATACAATCCGCCGATGACCACCGCGCCGGCGCCGCTGGTAAAGATGGCATACGAAATCACGAAGAACATGTGCAGGTATTCGGTTTGGCGGAAGAGGAAGCTGAAGCAGAACACGAGCAGACCGACGCCCAGGCTGGAAAGCCGCAGCCAGCGCAAGTGTTGTTTCGGTTCCAGCGGCCGCGCCCGCAGGGGCATGAGGACGTCCTGGACAAAGACACTGCCCCAGGCCTGCAGGAAACTCTCGTGCGACCCGATGGTCGTACCCAGGATCAGCGCCGCAAAAGCGCCCAGGAGTCCCGGCGGCAGGAGATAGGTCATCGCGATCGGCGTGGTCATCTGGCGCTGGATTTCCGTATTGGGAATGGTGGCGATCACCCCCTGGGCCTGCTGCGCGAGCGGCGCGTAAGCCGGGTGATGCATCACTGTGTAGGCACACACCGCGATCAGCAGGATGGTGAGATAGAGTCCGGGCACACGCCACGTCGCCAGCACGCCGGCCATGCGCGCCTCGTGGGCGTTCAGGGCGCAGACCCCAAAGCCCTGGGCGGATTGCCATGCGCACGCGCCGTAGGCGCTCATCAAGGCGATGATTAGAAAAAACCAGAGGTTGAAGTCCTCCATTTTGGCGGCGTCGAAGGGATTGACCAGCGACTGGCCGCTCGGGGCGAGGGATAACCCCTCGATGATGCGCCCCCATCCCACGCTGGCCAACAGGAAGAAGACGACCACCAGGATCACGAGGTTGGAAAAGAAACCCTGGATGAAGTCCGTCAGGAGAATGGCAATCTGACCGCCCAAGAAAGTGAAGAGCAATCCAAAGCCCAACAGGAAAGCCATCACGAGCGCGAAGACGCCGGTGGTGTCCGGCAGGCCGCAGTAATGAATCAGGAATCGCGAGCCAACGGCGGGGAACACGCCGAAATTCACCACACCACTGAGCCAGGCGACCATGCCGGCGAAGATTCGCAGCCTCCGGCTGTAGCGCAGTTCCAGAAATTGTGCCAGCGTCATGGCCCGCGTCTGGCGAAAGCGGTAGGCCACCCAGCCGGAAATGGACACGATGGCGAATTGAACCGTCATGATGAGCTGCCACCAGGCTGCGGGAAACCCGGCCTTGTAGTAGGCCTCAAAGAAGCCGATGAACGTGAACGCACCCAGCGTCAGGGTGCTGCCGGATACCGTGATGAGATACCGCCCGGCACAACGGCTGGCGGCGAGATAATCGGCAACGCTTCGCGTATAGCGCCGCACGGTGAAGATCGTGACGGTCCAACACAGCAGCAAGCCGGCCACGATACACCAGTCAACCGCGTGCATGCTCAACTTCCCGTCCTTGCCCGGCGGTAAGCCTGCGCAAACTCCGCTCCGTCGTAGCCCGGGTCGTCCGCCGGCAATTCCTGCAAGAGAATTTCTTCGCCTCGATGCAGCCAGGACTTTCTGGCCGCGAGCGCGGCCAGTTCGGGCTCCAGCAGCGCGGCCATCGGCAAAGGAGGTGATTCGGTCCTCCCGCAGAGGTAAGGCAAACATCGTTCCAGCAAATCGCGGTAGATGTGACCCGGGTCCACAATCGTCTGGAATACCGTCCTGGTTGTGACCGCGGTGAGATGGAATGGCAACGGCGGCGCCTGACCGACCGATAGAAATCCAACCTTCCCGTCAGCCCAGACAACCTTCACCAGCCTCTGCCCGCTGCTCCCGAGATACTGAGCTGAGCGAATCCCGGAGCCCATCACCTTGGAAAGCAGGGCGTAGGCATGAATCCCGTAATTGAACTCGTCCGTCCCGCAACCGGCGAAGGCGGCCCGCACTTCACCCCGCGCCTCCCGCGGACGGGCCAGCCACTCGTGGACCTCGCGGGCAAACCGCAGACTTGAACCGCCAGTGATTCGCTTTCCGCGCGCGGCCCACTCCAGCAATTGGTTCGCATCGCGCACGTTCCCGACCAGCGGTTTGTCCACCAGCACCGGTTTGCCGGCCTCGATAAACGGGCGGGCCTGTGTCACATGCCGGTCCCAGTCCGCGGTATGGACAATGGCGCCATCCACTTCCTCCAGCATGTCCTCCAGTCTTTCAATGGCCCGGGGAATTTCCAGTTCGCGACAGAATTCCGCGGCATACCCCTCGGGCCGCGTCTGGCCGGAGTCCCAGGCAGCGCGGACCTCGACCTCCAGCCGGAGTTCGCCGCTCAATTCGACGGATGATCGGCACCCACCTGGCAGGATGCGAAGTGCACAGGCCGACCAATCCAAGTTTGAAGGCCATAGCCTTTCCTCTTCACTGGCAACCCCGGCAAGCGGCCACGAAATCCTCGCACAGCAGCGTGTCGCCGAAATGCGTCTCGAAGTAGCGAACCGCCCAGCGGGTCGCAATCCGCTCGCCAAACGTGTCGGGACATTCCACGCCGATCGTGGCGTCGCGCATCAAGAAAAGTCGGTATTCCCGGGAAGCCATCGGCTCGATGCCGCCCGGCGCGCGCAACACGCACATGTCAGTCGCGAAGCCGGCGTAAATCAGGTTCTCGATGCCCCGGCGACGCAGCGCACGATCCAACTGGGCCGTCTGAAACAAGAACGGCTCTCCCGGCAGTGGAAACACGATCTTCGCCCGATCCATCCTGGCCAGCGGCGACTGCGTCGGATAGTCTTTCCCGTGAAAGCGGTCCTCCATTTTCTTGCGCCATCCGGCAACCACTGGCGGCTCTGCGTCCGGCAAGACGGGTGCATCAGCATCGGTCAGCGCTTCCGGGTGCCGGCGGGCGATCAACTCGCTTTCGACGTGGCACACGAGCACGCCCGCCCGGCGCGCCGCGTCCATGGCCGGGCGAATGCATTCCCGCATCATGCGCTCCGCCTCCCGGAAAGACTCCAATGAACCCATTCCGACAAAATAGTCTTTGTCAATGGGCGGCCCTCCCTCACAGCCGATGTTCCAGCAATGCATCGCGACCAGGGCCGTCTTGCGCGGATCGAGCGCCAGCGGCTCCGTTTCGTAACCGGCGCGGTCGAGGGGGATTGGACGATAGTACCTGCCGGTAAAATTGAGCATCATTTCCGGTTGCGATCGGCGACCTCGCGCACAATGCGCGCGGCCAGCTCGCAGTGTTCTTCCGTGTACTTCTCGCAGAAGGTCGCCCACCGGATCCACGTCTGCACGAACTTCCAGGCAGTCGGGCAGGTCCGTTCATCGTAAGCGTAGTCCCTGGAAGCGGGCGGCACGGAATAGGGGAATCGCTTCTCGCGAGCGTTGCGTTGGAGAAAGGTCAGCGCCACCGGCATGAGGTAATACCGGCCGGTGCCGGCGCCGGGAATACCTGCCTCCAGCAATTGCTCGGCGAACTCGTCCGCCGTGCAGCGGAATTGCTCGGGGGCAATGCTCAGGCCGAACATCCAGGCAGAATAGACGTTCAAGTAGTCCGGAATCGGCAGCGGCGTGACGCCGGGAATCCCGGCAACGAGCCGGGACAGCAAGCGGACCATCTTGTCCCGGCGGGCGACTTGATCGCGGATGATCTCCAACTGCGCCAGGCTGATCGCTGCGGTGCAGAGCGGCATACGGCAGGCGTAGCCCGGTTCCGAATGTTGGCGGCCAAACCCCCGGGACTGCACGGCCCCGCGGCTTTGGCCGATGAAGCGGATCCGTTCCGCGAGTTCATCGTCGTTGGTGACGATGCCCCCGCCGACATCCGAGCCCATGGTTTTTTCTGAATCGAATGAGAATCCGGCCGCTTGGCTCAACGTCCCGGCCAAACGCCCCTTGTATTCCCCAAAGACCGCCTGGCAGGCATCTTCATAGACAATCAATCCGTGGCGCGCGGCGAGCGCGTTGATCGGGTCCATGTCGCAAATCAAGCCGGTCTTGTGCACCACCAGAATGGCGCGCGTGCGATCCGTGATGCACGGTTCGATGGTTTCCGCCCCAAGGTTCACCGTGCCCGGCAGCGTGTCGGCAAACACCGGGATGTAGTTCTCCCGCACCAGCCCCTGCATTGTTCCGTAGTCGGTGATCGGGCTGACAATGATCTCGTCTCCCGGCTCGAAGCCAAATGCGGCGGCCAGCACCGCCAGCGCCGGGGTGCACCCGGGGGTGGCGATGAAATGCCGGACGCCGTATTCCTTCGCGAACGCACGCTCGAAGCGCTCCAGCATGGCGCTGCTGCCCAGGCCGCTGTCCACCACTTCCTGCAGGTACTTCAAGGCATTCGGCCCGATCGTACGCGGGTACTGCGCGGGGAGAATCCCGCCGGCGTACTTCTGAAAGTTCGCCGGACCGTAAGTCGCTCGTTCGAGTTTACCCATGTTTCGATCCCGCCCTGGAAGTCCCGGCTCGCTGCTGGGGCAGGAAGGCCACAACCTCGTTCGGCTCGGCCAGCCAGACGTCGTCGCCGCCCACCCGCGTCACCGTTTCAAAGCGTTGCTCCAGTTCCTCGGTCGTGCAGTCCTTCCACGGATGAACCGGCTTGCCCGGCATGGGGCAGTGGCAATAGTCAATGATCCAGCCGCCGCAATCCATCGCCTGGTGGATACGCTTGTAAGGATCAAACACGGAGTGGAACGGCGGGGGAAACTCCGTGTGCAGCGGACAGCGGCCAAGCCTGAGTAAGTCGGCGCCGGGCGGGTTCACCCGGTCGTAAATGGTCATGATGGCCTGGTAACCCGCCTGTCGCGCGACTTTGAGCGAGGCGGGATAACAGGTATTATCACCCGGAACACAGAACATCGTCACCGGCCGGCCGAGCGCAGCTTCCAGCACCTGGCGGCTCTCGACCACCTCGTGCCTGGCGTTTTCGTCGGTGATGGTCGCGTGGGTCATGCTGTGGCAGGAGACGTTCCAGCCCTCGGCGTAGAGCATCTGAATCTCGGCCCTCGAGAGGATCATCATGCCGTGATAGCTGCTGCCCGGCACGTTGCGCGGCACGCCCACCTGGCTGGCCACCAGCGCCACATGCCCCGGAATCCCGTAGCGGCGGTGCAGAGGAAGCGCGTATTTCAGGAGATCCGCGCAGCCTTCGTCATACGTGATCGAATAGACCCAGCGCTTGCCGTGCTTCCAAGTCATCGTGTCAGATCATAACGGGGCGGCCTTGCCATTCAAAACACTTTAGCGCAGCAGGCACAACCGCCCATCGCCCAAGCTCACCAGGATTTCGGAAGCGCCGTCGTTATCCACGTCCGCGATGACCGGCGCGCCGACGCTGGCGGGAAGCCTGGCTTTCCAAACGACCCGCGCGCTGTCTCCGGCGTCCGCCAGCGCGTAAAGCTCGCCGTGCGTGGTCCCGAAGATGAACTCCGGCGCGCCATCGCCGTTGATGTCGCACGCGGCGACGGCGCTGGCGGTGCTTTCCAGCGGAAACTGCCAACGCACCTTTCCGGTCGCCACGTCGAGGCAGACAAACTGGCCGTCCTGCCGTCCGAACCCTATCAGCCATTGTCCCTTGGGTGTCTGCAGAAAACCCTCCGCGCCGGCACGGGCTTCTCCGACAACCGGAAGGTGATGCCACTTCGGCGCGGCCTGGCTCGTCATCGCCGCCACGAAATAGTGGCCGTCCACCAGGCAGACGGTCGGTTCGCCCTGCTTCTCGGGCAGAATCGCGGGCAGCGTGTAGAGCCCCTGGCTCGGCTGCTTGAAGATGTTGGGCGGGAACGCCGGCCCCACCAGCGGCTCGCCGGTCGGCCCGGAAGCGACGCAGTAATAGTCGGGACACGTGAATACCAAGTCGTCTTTGCCGTCACCATTGACGTCCCACACGGCCGACAGGTTGACGGTCGGCCCGTAGTAGCGCTCGAGGTCGGGGATCTTGCCTTTCTCCCAGATGAGTGCCCCATTGCTTCCATCCAGCACCAGACTGCGCATGTGGGGCGTCCCGACATAGACATAAAGGTCGTGGCCTTGCCGGCCGAGGAAACGCCCGGTCTGAAACGCCAGCGGCGGGCCGTGCGGCAGGCCCTTCTGCTCGCGCGGCTGTGAGCGTACCTTGCCAAAGCGTCTCCGGCTTTCTGCCCGGTCGCAGCGCGTGGATGACCGGGTCGGCGTAGGGCCGGCCTCGCCGATGACCATTTCCAGCTTGCCGTCGCCATCGAGATCGGCCAGCGCCGGCGCCGCGGCGGAGGCGATGTTCGGCGAGCTTCACAAATCCCTTCGTGCCCTCGTACCGGTAAAGCGTCACGCGCCCTTGATGCCAGTGGATCACTTCGTTCTTCCCGTCGCCATCCACATCGGCAACCAGTGGAGGATTGAGCCCGGGCCGACGGTGGCGGGGATGCGGGAAAAATCGGGGCCAGCCGGCAGGCGCCGGCGGACTCCCGTCAATCAACTCAATGCCTTTGCCGGCGTTCCAATTCAAACGCCGGGTGCCGGATTTGCTCTGGATGAAGATCGTCGTCGGCGGGTCGCTTGGCGGCATCGGTTCCTTCTCAGCGGCAAGGACCGGCGCGGACCGCGCCCCCTCCTGCTTCCAAAGCTCCTTGCAGTCCTTGCCCTGCACCTTCAGCAGGCAAGCGCCCTGGATGTCCGTGAGCGTCGGGTCTTGCGAATGTCGGCCAGCAGTTCCGCCGCGCCGTCGCCGTCCACGTCGCTCAGGTAGGTCGCAATTCGATCCTGACGCCGTTGCCTTGAGAACTCCGGTGAGCGCGTCGTAGATGCGCACCAGCCAGCGCGGCTCGCCGTCGGAGGCGAACAGGTTGACGACCATTTCCAGCTTCCCGTCGCCGTCCACGTCGGCGATGGGCGGGTCCGGCCAGGTCGTCGCGATCGTCTGCGTCGTGACCGAGGTGTCCCAGCCATGCGCCCAGGCCCGCTTCAAGCGGCCCTTCTCATTGAGCAGCACCTCGTGGTGCTGGGAGAAGTTCGCGATGCAGAAGAACTCCGGCAGGCCGTCGCCGTTGAGGTCCTGAAACCGCACCAGGCCGTAGCTGCGGACGTTCGCGGGCGAGACCTCCCAGGTCAGGAACTGGTTCACCTTGCCCGTGCGCGCGTCCAGCACCCACATCTGGCTGTGCGTTTCCACGCAGAACTCGTTCACCCCGTCGCCGTTCACATCTGCCGTCAGCAGCGTCGGGAAGCAGGTGTAATGATCAAAGTCGTAGCGCCAGCGCAGGCGCGGTGGCTCGCCCGGCTTTTCAAACGCCAGCATCGCGAGGTAGCCGAACTTCGCGTCGGGAGGATAGCCGTGTTCGCAAACCACGATTTGCTTGCCGATGCCGTCCGGCAGAAAGCGATCCACCTTCATCGTCCACCAATACGACATCGGCTCCACATCGTAGCGGAAGAGCGTCTTGCCCGTATCGGCGGCCAGGAGCACCGCGGCGCCGAGCGGCGAGGTCGGCCGGCCGGCCATCAGCGCGAGTTCCACTCGTCCGTCGCCGTCCAGGTCTTCCGCGATCACCAGGCTCTCGAAGTTCAGGCCCGGCGGATGCGCTTCCCAAAGCAGCGACCCATCGAGCCGATAGCAGCGCAACCGCCCGTTCCCGATGACAACGGCCCGATCCACCGGCCCATTCGGCTTGGACGGCAAAGCCAGTGACTGCACCCTGACCCCGGGCAAAGGCGATCTCGGCCGCGATCCTCGGCGCCGCGGCCATCCGTCCCGCCAGCGGCTGAATGCTGGTGAGACACGCGGTTCTGGCGCGGCACCGGCCAACTGCCGGGCTGCTCGCGCCCTTTGGGTAACTCACCTGCTGCCTCGAGCAGAGGTTGAAGAATGAGCAAGGCCGCTCCAACCGCAGCCATGGTCTGCCATAGCCTGCGACGGCTCACGTCCGCAGGCCTGACGGGTTGTCGAACTGAAGTCACCGCTCTACAAACTGGAATGGTCATGCCCTGGTGTCGAGTTCCAAGCTGCGAGGCCGATGTTCTGCATCGCTCAGCCGCGCCACAGACGGTCGCAAGAAAGGGATTCCCCTGCACTTTCTCGTGCCAATGCCGGGTGTTTCGTGACCGGGAAGTCGAATATCTCCGAGTATTCCTTGCCCATCCAATGCTGCTGCCCGGTCTGCCGGCCAGACTGGCCCAGCCGTGGCCGGGTCCGCCGCTTGGCGCCTTCCGGCAATACAGGCCCGCCACTGTTCTTCGTTCAACGCCTCGCTGTACGCTTTCGAGGCCGCCGCCAGCCGCGCCCACCAGGCCCTTTGCTTGGCGGTCTTGGGATCAAACCCCTTGACCCAGCGTCGCCGCGACTGGTGGTCGTTCCGCACGTGCGACACTCAATCGCCGCAGCGGCCGCTCTTGAACGCAACACCATCAAGGCATTCGCCCGCGGGACCGCATAATGGGCAGCGGCTCCACCAACCCCCCGGCACTATGCCGGGCGCCCGCGTTCTCCTTCTTCGTCTAGTGTAGTGTTGAGCTCTTGCTGAGTTCATGTTGCGGCGTTGGACCCCGGCGTCACAGTGGATTGGCAGCCATTCTTCTGGCATCCAAGGGGCATGGGCCGTCGAGAAAGGACGAAGCCCCAACCTGCTGGGTCGCCCGGCTCAAGTGTCTCAAAACGAGACAATGTTTCATTCTGCCAGGATACCACGCGCGCAATCCCGTGTAACTCTCCAGAAAGCGACCCGGGTGGCCACTGTGTGACACCTGCTTCGCCGCGGCCTTGTCGGCTGGGTGTCGGCTGGGGACCACGGTAGTACCACGGTAGTGAGGCAGGGGGTAGGGGTCAGGCCAAGGGCCGGGTTTGTGGGGTTTTCGAAGTCTGGCGGGGGCGCGGGATGCTCCGGATGCCGCTCCGGACGCGGTTTTGGCTCCGGAACGGCAGAGAATTGCCGAATCCGCGCTGATGTTGGCAGCGGCCAGTGGGAGAACGTTCAGTGTGTTGCCAACTTCGCAGAGCAGAGCGACTTGCAGTTACCACACCTGTTGCCCCAAGTAGTCCAACGGCACAAACCAGCTCCGCAGCGACGGATCGTTCCTCATCGCTTCCACTCCCTCCGCCAACGATGTGATCAGCCCGCTGTCAGTCCATTCTTTCCTGGGGGCCGGTTCCGGCCTATTCTCCCGCCTTGTGATGAAAACACACCTCCTCCGCCGGACTCCTCAATGTATCTCATGGTTGCTGATTTTGCTCGCAGCGGCAGGTTCAATTCCCGCTGCGGAACGCTGCTTTGGCGAACCGGTCCGGCTCCAGGGCCGGGCGATCTACTTCACCAGTTGGAAATACGTCCGCCAGGGGAGCTTCACATGGCGGGTGCAGGTGGATACAAACGCGAGCGAGGGGGAACGCCAGGTCGGCGCGTGGCTCAAAGGCGATGGCAACCAACCCGCGGTGTTTGAAACGTCCGGCATGCCGCGCGGCATCCGGCTGGTCGCGCAACCGGCGGAGAAGGTGCCGTTCAAGGACGGCCAGCTCGCCGCACAGGTGTTTGACGAGGGCAAGTATAAGGCTTGGTACGGGGTGGACCCGTGTGCCGATCCGGAGCCGTTCAGCAGCAAGGACAAGATTCTCCCCGGCCATAACGGCCATGTGGCCTACGCGGAGTCGGCGGACGGCGTGAGCTGGGCGCGCCCAAAGCTGGGCCTGATCGAATACGCCGGCAACCGCAGCAACAACATCGTCTGGCGCGGCGACCTCAACGGCTCGGCGCGCGGCTTCCACGGCGGGAGCGTCTTCGTGGATCCGTCCTCGAAGGATGAACGGTTCAAGATGGTCTATCTCGGCCTCGTCACCGACGACGAGTGGGCCGCGTTTGAGAAGAAATACCCGGGCGAAGCGGACACGATGGCGCGGCGGCCAGACGTAGGCGGGTTTCGCTGCGTGATGGGGTTCTTCGGCGCCGTGTCGCCCGACGGGCTGCATTGGAAGTCCTTGCCCGACCCGTTGATGATCCAACACGCCGACACGCTGAACACGTGTTACTACGACGCGGACCGGAGCCTCTATGTTGCCTACGTCCGGGCATGGCAGGTGAACGAGCGCGTCACGGAGGGCCAGCCGGCGAACTCGGCTTCGTGGATCAGCGTGGGCCGGCGCTCGATTGGGCGGGCGGTGAGCAAGGACTTCCGGCATTTCAGCCCGGCCGAGGTCGTGGTCAGCACGGGCGCGGACATGCCGCCGAGCCACGTCTTCTACACAAACGGCAAGACCACATTGCCCGGCGCGCCGGACAACCACCTGATGTTCCCGTGGGTATGGGAATTGGAAAACGACGGCGGCGCAGTGTGGCTGTTGTCCAGCGCGGGCGGCTGGGCGTGGTCGCGCGTGCCGGGCGGGCCGGTGGTGTCGCCGGGCAAATGGGGCGAATCGGACGGGGCGTTCGTGACTTGCACGGGAAACCTGCTGGAGTATCCGGGCGACAAGTGGGCCATCGGCTACGGCGGCAATCCGATTCCACACAAGTATCCCGGGCGCGACCTCGCCCAACGCAAGGGCCTTTTCCCTGGCGTGCCCGGGGTGTCGGGTCTGGCGACCTGGCCGAAGGGGCGTCTGGTTGCCCTCCAAGCTGATGGCGAAGGCGAGTTCGCCACGGTTTTCATCGTGCCGCCCACCGAACGCCTGCGCGTCAACGCCGACGTGGCGCCGAGTGGCTACCTGAAGGTAGCCATCCGCGTGTGGGGCCATAGCGACGACCTGCCCGGGCGCACGTTTGCGGAGAGCGACCGCCTCATCGGCAACTCACTCGCCGCACGTGTGACCTGGAAGGGCGAAGAAACCATCGGCCACAAAGGTCAACCCATCATGCTCCGGGTGCAGTTGAGGCAGGCGAAGCTCTTCGGCTTCGAGTTTGGGGGCTAGAGCAGCCCTGGGGCCAGAGTCCGTTCTTCTGATGAAATTGTGAACCGGCGCGACCTTCTCAAACGGACGGTGAATGGCTCCGGCGCCTCGTCACCCCGGCGCTATGATCGCATCACGACCCTCCGGCGGCCACCGGCATCGTTCTGGCGGGTCGTGGCGGATCGGAGAATCGCCACCAGCCTGCGGGCCACATTCCAAGCCTGCGCAATTGTGTGGCTAGGGGCCAACGCCGTCGCCAGCGGGTCCAACACGCCTTTGGTCATCCCACTCAAGTCGGACCCGCCGCCCGCCGTGGACGGGCAGTTGAACGAATGGCTCAACCGTCCGGGTGTCATCGTCTTGGACCGTCGCGAGCAGGTGACGTGGGGTGGCAACACCTGGAAATCAACGGCTGACCTCAGCGCGCGCGCGTGGGTTGCGTGGCGGCCGGATACACTCTACCTCGCCGCCAGTGTCAGGGACAATCAACTCCGCCAGTCGCAACGCGGTCATGACCTCTGGCGCGGCGATCACGTAATGCTTTTCCTCGACGTGGCGCCTGATGACGAGCCGCAGCGGGATGTGTTCGGCCGCGGGCAATTCCAGATTGGCTTCAGCCCCGGCAATTTTTCGCGCACCGGCGATGCGGGTGTGGATTGTCCCCCAGAAGTCTATTGTTACCGTCCCACGGGCACGCGGTTCGCCGGCGCCACCATCGCCGCGACGCAAACCCCGGCGGGTTACGACCTCGAAGCCGCGATCCCGTGGTCGGAGCTCGGCCTGGCTACGCCCGCTGCCGGAACAACCCTGCGCCTGGAGATCGCCGTGTCCGACACGGACGGTGCCGAGTTGAGGCAGGAGAAGATGATGACCGCCTCAACGGCGGAATGGGCGATCACGCGCCGCCGGCTGGTGGCCGCGGTGCTCGGCGACACTTCCGGCCGCGCCCTCGAGCGCGCCGCCGGCAAGCCATTGTTCGGCGAGCTTCGCCTCCAGAACAGCGCCAGCGTGACGAACCAGCTCATCGTGCCAACCCTTCCCGCCGACCGCGAGGTTGTGCTGGCCCTCAAAGCGCGAATGCAGTTCGACGTTCCCGCCGGGCATACCCCCGCGTTGCAGGTGCGCGTGAACGGGCGCGTGCTCAACTCCGCGCGCCTCCTCAACAAGCCCCAGTTCGGCAAGGCCAACGATGGACGCATCCACCCGCTGGCCGCCGGCGAACGCTTCTCGACCTTCTACGCGCCCGACTTCACGAGCGCCGACAGTTCCCAATACGGCATTCCCAGCGTGAAGACAGCCGAGTTCGAGCTGCGCGTCACCGACCTGCTGCGCGAGGGCACCAACGAACTGGTCATCCTGAACGCCGCGCAAGCTTCGGTGACGCAGCCGATGGTTGTGGCCGACCCCCGGCTTGTCTTCCGCAGCGTCGGCACCGATGTCGTCGCCCGAGCCGGCCCGCCGACTGGGCCGCTCGAGGCTTTCAAACCGGCGGCAAGCCATCGGGTGAATTTTACCGCGCGCGAACTCCCGGAATCGCGCCTTGAAGTTGAGCTGAACGGCGAACGCTTTGTCGTCGAGAGCGAATTCTCGACGCCAACGCCGTCCTGGGAGCACGGCTCCAACAAGTTCTTCGGGCACCGCCGCCGTATCGAGAAGCGCGACGAAGCAATCCTGATCTCGGACACATTCACCAATCTGACTTCCGAGAACCTGCCGCTGATGCAACGCCATCAAGTGCGGACTGCGACCGGCTTGCTCAAACACATCTGGCTGGCCGGTCTCTCCCCTGCCGGCCTCGACGGCTCGTCCGCGTCGCCGGAGAATCCGACCACCTTCGGTGTGACCGGGAAGGGCGGACTGGGATTGCTGGCACTGAATGACGAATTCCTGGTCCACGTCGCCAACTACGCCGACGACGGCCTGCTCGGTCTGGCCGACCGCCAGTTCGTCCTGCGCCCTGGCGCCAGCTACACGGCGGAGTGGGCCATTGTGCCGGTGGCGCGACCGGACTATTTCGACTTCGTCAACGCGCTCCGCCGACTGCGCGAGGTGAATTTTACCCTCCGCGACTGCTTTGCGTTCCTGCGCGCCGGACCGCCGGTGCGGGAATGGTCGGACTTGGCGTTCACCAACTTCGCCCAGTTCAAGAGCGTCAACCTGCTTTGCGCCACGATTGACTGGCCGCTCTACAACGACCTTTACGCGCACGGCACGGCTTTCCAACGGATCGAACGCGGCCATTTCAAGGCTTGGGCCGAACGCATTCGCCGCCTGCTGCCCGGCGTGCAGAGCAGCGTCTATTTCCACTGCTTCATTGACGCGGTGGCGGACTCGCCGCGGGACTTCGCCGACGCCCGCGTGCTGCGGAGCGACGGTTCCCAGGCCGACTACGGCACCCCGGGATACAAAATTTTCTTCCCGACGGCGATGAATGGGTTTGGCCGCGCAACGGCCCGGAACGTGGACCTCATGTTCGATGAAATCGGCGTGGACGGCGTGTATTGGGACGAGATGGAATACAGCGCCTACCAGTATCACTACGGCGAACCGTGGGACGGCTGCTCGGCGGACATTGACGCGCGAACGCATCGCATCACCCGGCTGAAATCCTCGGTCGCGCTGGTGTCGCAGGACTGGCGCGTGGCGCTGGCGAAACGCATCCTGGCGCGCGGCCCGCTGATTGCAAACGGCCCGCCGCACACGCGGACGGTGGCCCGGCTGAAGTTCCCGCGCTTCGTCGAGACGGGCAGCCCAAGCCATTGCACCGGCGCGCAGTTGTTTTCACCCATCGCGCTGGGCGACCACCTGACCGAGCGCAGCGAAGCGGACGCCTATCGCATGATGCTCATCGCGCTCGATTACGGCTGTCTTTACCACTGGTACAACGACCTGACCGTCATCCCCGAGTATCGGACGCTGACCGAGCACATGTATCCGATCACGCCCATGGAACTGCACGAAGGCTGGATCGTGGGGAAGGAACGCATCATCACCAAACGCAGCGGCCTCTTCGGCTGGGGCGGCCAGTCGCGCCATGAAGTCCACGCCTACGATGAAAACGGGCGCGAGCTCCACGATTTCAATGCCCCGCAGGTCGAGCGCGACGGAGCGACATTCAGCGAGTTGCGATTGGCGGAAGGCTGGTCGGCGGTGGTGGTTCGGAAATAGTTCGGTCGCAATGGGGCGTCCGAGTCGTGCGCGCGTCGCTTTGGTGTCTGTTCCCCACTTGACCCTACCCGGTCCAAGAATAGTCTCCCCGACGTGAACTCGAATCCCACCCGACCACAGCGTCGTTTCGAACGCATTCCCGAGAGAATCTTGAACCGCCGGAAGTTCCTGGTGCAATCCGCGGGTGCGGTCACCGCGTTGACGGTGTTAAGCGGTCCAAGAGTTTATGGTGCCAACGAGCGCATTGCCGTCGGAGTGATGGGGGTCGGCGGGCGCGGGACCTGGTTGGCCGAGAAGTTCGCCGCGCGCCCGGACGTGACTATCGCGTGGGTGTGCGATCCCGACTCGCGCCGAGTGGAGCGCGCCCGCGGCGTGTTGGAGAAGGCGCAGGGCCACGCGCCCAAAGGCGTGCAGGATTTCCGGCGCATGCTCGAAGACAAGACAGTGGACGCGGTCATCAACGCGACTCCCGACCACTGGCACGCGCTGGGCACGATCCTGGCCTGCCAGGCGGGCAAAGACGTGTACGTGGAGAAACCCATGTCTCACAACATTTGGGAGGGACGCAAGATGGTTGAGGCGGCCCGTGAGCACAAACGTGTGGTGACCGCGGGCATGCAAAGCCGCAGCTCGGCCTACGTGCGGAAAGCGATCGAGGTTGTCCGGTCGGGCCGGCTCGGCGATATCCACCTGGTCCGCGTCTTCAACCTCATGCAGCACGCCATGAGCAAACCCTCGACCCAACCACCGCCGTCGGAACTCGACCACGACTTGTGGTGCGGCCCGGCTGCGAAAACCACTCATAACATGGCGGGGACTTGGCTGAACTTCTTCGAGTACAGTCGCGGCCCGATCCCGGGCGATGCCGTGCATCAACTCGATTTGGCGCGATTGTTGATGGGCGATCCACCGCCGCCGAAGTCCATAACGTCCACCAGCGCCCTGCGCGTGCTGCGCGATGGGCGCGACACGCCCGACACGCAGTTGGCGACTTTCGAATACGACGGCTGGACACTCCAATTCGACGGAGCGCTCTGGACGCCTTACATGACGAAGACCCCGCTGGAGCTCCGGGATAAGGACTTGGTTCCGAACTGGCCGTTCAACTCGACGCGCATCGAAATGTTCGGCACGCGCGGATTCATGTACGTGGGCCGGCATGGCGACGGCTGGCAGGTTCTTGACGAGAAGGCCAAGCTGGTTGAAACCAGCACGGGTCGCCAGGGCGACGCAGCGCACATTGAGAACTTCCTGCAATGCATTCGGTCGCGAGCATTACCGGCGGCGGACGTGGAACAAGGCCACCAGTCCGCCTTGCTGTGTCATCTGGCGAACATCGCGTTCCTCGCGGGGAAAGTCAGCCTCGCGTTCGATGCGCCGACCGAGTCATTCACCAACGCACCCGTAGCCAACCAATTTCTCAAGCGGAAATACCGCGAGCCGTGGGTTGTGACCGAGCAAGTGTGACGAAATCTGAAGCGGTAGGGACAGCCGTCCCTACCGGTGAGCAGAGTCAACTTCGCTTTCGGGCTCAGTAGTTCGTGAACGTGCCGTCTTCCCGTCGCCAATGTGGCGGCTCGGTCATTTCGGCGGGATGGCGGCGGGCGGCTTCGGCGTTGAACTTGATGCCCAGGCCAGCGATTCGCGGAACCGTCAGATGCCCGCCTTGGAGGGCGAACGCACATTCAAAAACCTCGGGTAACACCTCGTTCGGCGGCCAGAGCACTTCCTGCGGTCCGGCATTGTCGCACGCCAGCGCCAGGTGCAAAGAGGCTGCGGTGCAAACCGGCCCCAGCGGATTGTGGAGCAGGAGCTTGATGAGATGCGTCTCGGCCATCGCTGCGATCTTGCGGCCCTCGGTGATACCGCCGCAAATGCATAGGTCGGGTCGCACGAAGTCCACAAGCTCCTCTTCGATGACCGTCCGGAATCCCCACTTACCGGCCCACTGCTCACCGGCGGCCAGCGGCACGTTGGTGTGTGCGCGCAGGTGCCGATAACCGGCGGGATGCTCGGAGCGAATCGGGTCTTCGATAACGAACACGCGCAACGGTTCGCACTCGCGGCAGAACCAGACGGCCTCGGGCGGACTGAGCCGCGTGTGCACATCCACCATCAGCTCGAGCTTGTCGCCTACCGCTTCGCGCACGGCTTGGAGCTGGCGCAGCGTCTGCCGCATCGCCCTGGTCGGATCAAACACTTCGTTCACGGCGTTGGGCGAGGCGCGGAAGTATTGCCATCCGTCAGCCACCATGCGTTGGGCGGCATCCCGCACTTCGCTCAAGTCTGCCGACTTTCGTCCCGCCGCCCCGCCCGGCTGGGAGGAATGCTCCACCGCGGAGGTCAAGTAACCTGGCTGAGAAAAGCACTCGACGTGATCGCGGCAATGGCCCCCAAGCAGTTCAAATACCGGCACGCCAAGCGCCTGGCCCTTGATGTCCCAGAGCGCGATGTCAATGGCCGACACCACCGAGCCGACGAGACGGTCCGCCGGATAGAAGCCGCCACGCCACAGCCGTTGCCACAAGTGCTCGATGCGCATCGGGTCCTCTCCGATCAGCCAGCGCTTCAGATGTTCGGCGACGCCTTGAATGCCTTTCCAGCGGCGTTGCAGGCCGGCCTCGCCCACACCCGTCAGGCCTTCGTCAGTTTGAACGAGAACGACCACAAGCGTGCGGCCGGGCGCTTGGACGGGGTGGACTTCGAGGTCACGGATTTTCATGAGGAAGATTCCAGTGTTCCGCCTGGGCGCGGAACGGTTTGGCATAGACCGCCGGATTGACGACCCATTCAGGCCGACGACCGCGCAATACGGCGATGGCGCTGTCAATGGCGCAGCGAAAGACGGCATGCACGCCCTCGATTGCCCGGTTGCCATGATGCGGGGCGAACACGACGTTCGGATGCCCGCGCAAGGGCGTGTCAGGTCGCGACGGCGGATCGTCCAGACCGGCGCCGGCCAGACGACCACCGAGGATGGCTTCCGCCAGTGCGGCCTCATTCACCAGTTGCTGCCGCGCGGCGTTGATGAGAAACGCGCCCGGTTTCATCAAAGCCAGCTCGCGGCGACCGATCATGCCTTCCGTGCCGGCGTCCAAGCGCACGTGCAGCGAGACAAAATCACTTTCGCGCAGCAACACTTCCAGCGGCAGGAGTTGAATGCCGTGTTTGGCCATGAACGCCGTGTCCGGCTGCGGCTCGGTTGCCACCAAGCGCATCTCGAATCCCGCCGCCCGTTGCGCGACTGCACGTCCAATGTTTCCCAAGCCCACAATGCCCAGTGTCTTTTGCCAGACGGACACGCCCATGCCGCGCTCATGATTGCCGGCGCAGATGCGTTGATGGTAGTGCGGGACCTGCCGCGCCACCGCCAGCAGCAGCGCCCACGTCATGTCGGCCACGACTTCCACGCCCTCCCGCACCGGTGCGTTGGTGACGACGATGCCGTTCTCCGTGGCAGCGGCGATGTCCAGCCAATCGTAGCCACTCGCGGCAATGGACAAAACCTTGAGCGACGCATGCCGGCGCATCTGCTCGGCACGCGGCAGGTCGCGAATCGCCGCCGGCAAAACCAGCGCGTCGGCACCCTGCAAAGCGGAATCAACATCACTTTCTTGCAGCGAACAAAACCCTGTTTCAGCGCGCCAATCCAGACTGAGGCTATCGAGCCGCGCGCGATGCGCTGCGAGCACTTCGAGGCACGTCGGATTCAGAATCACCAATCGCGGTTGCTGTTTCATGCGGAGGCGACGACTTGGGATTCGCAGAATTCAAGCAGGCCGTCAAGGCCGCCCTCGCGTCCAAAACCCGAGCGCTTGAAACCGCCGAACGGCGCCTCGGGCGTCGGCCCGGTCCCGGTGTTAAAGCCGATGTGACCGAATTGAAGGTACGCGGCGAGGCGGTCCAAACGCTCCCTGCTCTGGGAGAATGCGTAGGCGGCCAGACCGTAGCAGGTGTCGTTGGCAATGGTGATGGCCTCCGCCTCCGATGCGAAGCTCGCGATGGCGATCACCGGGCCGAAGGTTTCCTCGCGGCAAACCAGCATGTCCGAAGTCACACCCGTCAAGACGGTTGGCGGGAAAAACGCGCCCCAATCCTGGGTCAGCGGCGCGGGGTCCTGACCGGCTACCCGCTGCGCGCCGCGTTGCAGGGCGTCGCGGACGTGAGCGGCCACCTTTTCGTATTGCGCACGGTCAATCAATGGACCGAGGTCACTGGCCGGGTCCAGACCGTCGCCTACGCTCAGTTTGCGCACCCGCTCGGCGACCAAAGCGGTGAACGCCGAGGCGATGCTTTCATGCACCAGCACGCGGTTGGCACAGACGCAGGTTTGCCCCGCCACGCGAAACTTGTTTGCCATTAAGGCGTCAGCGGCGAGCTCCAGGTTGGCATCCTCGAACACGATGAACGGCGCGTTGCCGCCGAGTTCCAACGCGAGCCGCTTCAGATGCGGGGCGCTCTTCGTTGCCAGCCACTCGCCGATTTCGGTCGAGCCGGTGAAACTGATGATCCGCACCGAGGGATGCGAGCAGAGTGTTTCCCCAATTGGGCCAGCTTGCCCCACAACCACGTTGAGCCGTCCCGCCGGCACGCCGACTTGTTCGGCCATCCGGCACAGGGCGATCATGCTCAACGGCGTTTGGCGCGCGGGCTTGATGACGATGCCGCAACCCGCGGCCAGCGCCGCCGCGACCTTCTTACCCATCATCGCCAGCGGAAAGTTCCACGGCGCGATCAGGCCCGCGACACCCGCCGGCCGGTGGTGAATGGTCCAGGAGCAGTGGCGCATCCGGTCGGGAAGAACCTCCGATTCCAGCCGGGGCATCTGCGCGGCGAAGAAGCGAAGGAAGCCGGCGGCGTACTCGACTTCGACGACGGCTTCCTTGAGCGGCTTGCCGTTTTCGCACGTGATGATGCGACCGAAGTCCTCCTTCTGCGCCAGCAATCGGTCATGCAGCATCTCAAGCCAGCGGCGGCGTTCCGACACCGGCTCGTTAGGTCGCATCGAGCGTTCGGCTGCTTCGACGGCTGCGGTGGTTTCCGTAGTTCCCATGTTCGGCAGGCGTGCCAGAACGGCCCCGGTGGCGGGATTGATCACGTTGAACGTGCCGCCCGGAACTGCGTTGATCCAGCGGCCTCCGATGAAGCCGCCCACTTTGTCCAACCGTCTCAATTCCATCGTCACGTCGCTTCCTCCAATCGCTTCAGGATTTGGTCGGTCATTTGGATTGTGGTGAGCGTGCCGCCGAGGTCTGGCGTTTTCGCGCCGCCGGCCAGCGCCCCCTCGGTCGCCCGGCGGATGGCTTTGCCGACGGCGGTCAGCCCCAGCCATTCGAGCAGCATCGCGCTGCTCAGAATCATGGCGACGGGATTGGCAATCCCCTGGCCGGCGATGTCCGGCGCCGATCCATGCACCGGCTCGAACATCGAAGGCGCGGTGCGTTCCGGATTGATGTTCGCGCTTGCGGCCAGGCCCAAGCCGCCGATGATCGCGCCGCCGAGATCGCTAAGAATGTCGCCAAAGAGATTCGACGCTACGACGACGTCGAAGCGGTGGGGTCGGCGCACGAAATCCATCGCGGCGGCGTCCGCGTGCTGCCGCTCGGTCTCGACATTGGGAAACTCAGCGCGTACGTTTTCGAGCGCCTCATCCCAAAGCACCATGCCATAGCGGAGGGCGTTGGATTTGGTGATCATGGTGAGCCGGCGGCGCCGGGTCAGGGCCAGCTTGAAACCGAACCGAAGTATCCGTTCGACTCCACGGCGCGAATGCACTGCGGATTGCACCGCGACTTCTTCGGCCTGGCCCTCCCGCACCCGCCCACCGCACACAACATATTCGCCCTCGGAGTTCTCGCGCAAAATCACTAGATCAATCGGGTGCTGCTGCCGCAGCAACGATGGGACGCCGGCAAACAGCCGACACGGACGCAGGCAGGCATACTGATCAAAACCCTGTCGGATTCGGACGAGCGGCGCCAAAGTCACATGGTCCGGGAGCCGTTGCGGATCGCCCACTGCTCCCAGCAGGATAGCGTCGAACCCGCGAAGCCGCTCCAGCAAGTCGTCCGGGGCCATTCGGCCGTGCTGAAAATAGTAATCAGCGCCCCACGGCAGCCGCGTGGTTTCCAGATGGAATTCTCCCGACAACTCCTGCGCACACTCCAGCACGCGGATCGCCTCGGCCATGACTTCAGGCCCGATCCCGTCACCGGGATAGAGTGCGATGCGAAATGATTTCATGCGCGTTCGGTTTCGGGCGGCGACAGTGAGCACCACGCTTCGACGGCAACGCTCACCTGACTTCAATACTGTAGAGTTTTGCGGCTCTGAGGCGGAAGCGCAATACCACGCTGCGGCTGACCTTCGGGCTCACCAAGCCCAACCCCGCCGGGTCGCGACAGTCTTGTGATGGTTCCCCGTGACCGGATCACAGTTGTCCAGCGTTCGTCCCTCGACATTCACGGCTGCCACGTTTCGGCTTCCGCAATCGAAGGGACCTCAGACTAACAAGCGCCTCATTTGGCCCGTTGGCCTGACTCGTCCGCAGGCGGCGTCTTGGCAGGCAAGCGCATCACACCCCAAAACGTCAGGCTGTCCCGGCCATCCGCGGGGGGAGGCATGATCCAACTCAGAATGTAACCCGCGCCGAACGTGACGACCAAGCCCACCGTGCTCGGCCACATGAAGCCAACGTCAAAGGCGGGCAGTTTGAGTTGCTCACCGAAAATCGTCAGCGCGGTCAGAACGGAACCCACCAATCCTCCAATGATGACCGGCGTGGCATGCGCACGCCGGGTGAACATGCCCAGCGCAAACACGCCGAACAGTGGGCCGATGAAGCCGTTGATCAGTTTGGCGGAGATCTCGAAAATGTCCCCCATCTGCCCCACGTAAAGCGCCAGGATGGTCTCCACCACGCCTAACACGATGGTGGCGATGCGCGCCAGCCAAACGTAATGCTGCTGTTCGGCCGCCGTGATGGCGGCATCGTCCAAGTTGGCTCGCTTGAAGCGAAAACGATTGTAAAAATCATTCGCGAAGGCCGTGATCACCGAGTTGATGCCGCCGGTCAGGCTGGACATCGAGGCGGCATAGATGGCGGAAACCAACAACCCCGCAATCCCGATGGGCATCATGTGAGCGATGAAATAGGGGAAGACCTGGTCGTTCTTGAGGCTCTTGGGGAAATCGAAGTGCTTTGCAAAGGCAAACAGGGCCGCGCCGACCAGCGCCATGATCACGATGTAAATGCAATAGGCGACACAGTTGCAGAGAAAACCCTGCCGTGCCGTCTTGAGATCGCGGGAAGTCAGGTAGCGCTGGACCATCGCCTGGTCCACACAATAGTTGCCCAACTTGCCAACCGTGGCACTGATGATCATTGCCAGGGCGGTAACATCCGCGAACAGGTACAGGTTGAATTTCCCAAACAGGCTGGCGGTGTCCCACTTCGGAATCGGAGCCGTGAAATTGAGTTTGCCCGCAGCAGAAAGCGTCTGCCCAATCTCCGGAAGTCCGCCGGGAACCATCCAGACCACCACCACCGCGGCGGCAAACATCCCGCCAAACATCACAAAAAACTGAAGCACATCGGTCCACATGACTGCCTTGGTGCCGCCCAAAGCGGTGTAGATGGTGGACAGCAGTCCCATGACCAGGATGGACCACTTCAGCGGAACCTTGTCATCCGTCACGATGCTGAGCACGAGCGCGGGCGCATAGATCACCGCCGCCATCCAGGTGATGCGCCAGACGATGAACAACCCGCTCGTTAATGCCCGCACGCCGACATTAAACCGCCGCTCCATGTACTCATAAGGAGTATAGATCGCCAGACGATGGTAAAACGGCATGAAAATGTACACGACGACCGGATAGGAGAGCGGGATGGCCAACAGTTGCCAAAGCGTGATGAGGCCGTATTTTACCGACCCCGCCGGTTGGCCCAGGTAACCAATGCCGCTGGTCAGCGTGGCCATCAGCGCCAGGCCTACTGGCAACCATCCCATGTTACGCCCGGCGAGGAAGTATTCTTTGGACGTCTTCTGACCCTTGAAATAAAAATATGTGCCCACCCCCGAAACGCCGATCAGGTAGAGGGCGCACACCGCGTAATCAATCCAATGAAGGCCGCGCATCGGCGGTATTTATGATTAGGCAGGCGCTTAAGTCAACGGCTTTCGGGGAATGTCAGGGAATCTGTGGGAGTTTTTCCCACCCGCTCGTCGCTGCAGCCCGGCGGCAAAGTTGTGAACCGGCCATAGGGGCGCAACCACTGGCGCCGCAGAATCCGCGATTGACGTCGTCGGGATTGCGGGAACAATCTCCCCACGTGTTTACCGGCCAATGTCAGTCTTTCGACACAGGCGGTGGGGTTAAGGAAGCCCGCCGAGGGTTGGTCGTATGCCGCCGACCGCTGGACCACCACGCAATTCGAACTCCGCAGTGTCAATGAGTGACCAAGCCCAATCTCGTCTTCCCAACGCGGACCGGCTGAGTGCAAGACTGGCGAGAAACGAAGCATTTTGGAGCCGCGGCTTTGCGCAACGCCCCCTGCTTGGCGTGGCGGTTAACATCACTTTCCCGGCGGTCCGGTTCGCGGAGTTGCAAACTGAGCAGGGCCGGATGACGCCCGACATGATCAATCCAGAATCGTTTCTGGAGGATTGGGAGAGGAGTTTCGCGCATACCGAAGCTCGGGGCGAGGACTTGTTTATGGTGGCCTCGCCCTACGCGGCCGTGCCTTGGATGGAAGCGATTGCCGGCTGCGAAGTGTATGCCAGTCCGGCCAGCAACAGCATTTGGGCCGAGCACCCCGACCCATCCTGGGAAGCTTTGGCTCAGGTGGGCTTTGATCCAAGCAACCCTTGGTTGCTGAGGCTTGTTGAGTACGCCAAGGCGTTGCGCGAACACGCCGCCCGCCGCTATCCGATCAGCACCCCGATTTTGCGTGGCGTCTCGGACATCGCCACCGCGTTGCTCGGCCCGCAACGCTTTGTCCTCGAGTTCTATGATCATCCCCGGGAGTTGCGGCAGTTGCTTGCGCGCTGCGCCGAAATCTGGCAGGGAGTGGGCCAGGCCTTGGTGGGAGCATTCGGCAGCTTCCACGGCGGGCAATGCGCCGGTCGCCGCCGGGTGTGGACGCCCGGCACCTGCATGCTGTATCAGGACGATGCGGCAGCCATGTTGTCCCCGCCGCTCTTTCAGGAATTCATCCTGCCGTACGAGCATGACATCCTGAAGCAGTATGCCCGCACGATGATTCACACGCACTCCGGCACCCTGCACATCATGATTGATGGTTTGCTGTCGCTGCGGTCTCTCCACGGCATTGAAGTTCAATTTGATCCCTCGGGGCCAAGCTTGTCCGCGCTCCTCAGCGCCTTTAGGCGCATCCAGGAACAAAAGGCTCTGCTGATCAGCGGTGAACTTGCGGACTTGACCATGGACGGCATCAAGATGCTACTGCGGGAGCTTTCACCACGTGGATTCTGTCTGCTCCCCAAGGTGAACACCGAGGCGGAAGCGGATGCCTTGCTGGGTGTACTCCGAGGTCAATAAGGCGGAAATCGGCCCGGGTTCGCTCACCCATCGTGGCCACCTCCATCTCAACGGCCCTGATATGCAAATGAGGCAAGGAAGTTCCCGAGCCAGGCCCATCGTCGCGCCGCTTCAGGTGGGAGAATTCCGCAACGAGCGTAAATGTCTTTGAGCGCCTCGGGAATTCGGTCCCGCTGATTTCTTAGCTTGGAGTATTTGAGAAAAGCGTGGGCGTGAGCTTCACCTCCGAGCAAAGGACCGGCTATGTCCCGCAAGAAAAGGTCCAGGTTGGCCCTGGGGTTGGCCGCGCTGCCGAGGTTTTCGAGGGCCAGATAATTCAGTTCGGCCCCGGTCTGGAACGGGGAAACCTCGCCAAACAGGGACAGAATATCCCCGCCATGCGCCGTGCTCTCCTTCGCCATTTTCGCAATCTCCTCAATTGCCGGCTCGCCGCGGATGCCGTTCCAATACGTGCCGTAATGGGCGCGCAAGACGTGGCGATGCCGTTTGCGGTCCAGATTCCCGGCCTGAGTCCAGGTTTGTTTCGGAGCTCGCTTTTTCAGGAAGTCGTAAACCCATTGAATGAATACGCCATCGGGAAGCTTGGCCAGACATTCATCCGCCCAGGCTGGCTTGCCATCGCCGAATTCAGGATGTGCCTCCCCGTTGTGTGGTTCGGGATGAGAATACGTTTCGCAACAAATCCACGCTTCCGGCTTCACGTCACGAATGGCCCGGATTGCGATGGGATGGAGCAAGGCCATGTCCTCCCAGGAAAAAACCCCCGTCGGATGACGCCGCCGCTCCAAGCACAACTTGCATTGGCAGACTCCGGTGTCGCCTGCTTCGATCTGCACGCCGTCCAAGGGCACGTTCTTGAAAAGCCATTGCAACGACTCGGCGATGTAGTCTTGGTTCTCCTTCCGGGACGGGCAGGCGTGGTAAAACTTCTTGTCCCCCATAACGGGGACGCCAAATTCTAGCGGCTCTCCGGAAGCTTTGAACGCCTTCAGTTCGGGATGCTTCTGCAAACGAAAATCCAGGCTATCAGGCGAATCGCCCTCGTAATAGACACCTCCGTAACAGCACAGCCCCACACCACACAACAAGCGCACGCCGTTTTTGGCGGCCACGTCGCACAAGCGCTTCGCCGATGCCACGCCGCCGTGATGGTCACGCAATAAACCCCACACGATGACCGCGTCAATGCGGTGTCGGCCGCAGAACTCCAGCAACCGGGTGTAATCACCTTCAAAGCACCCCGTCGTGCGCGTATAGTAATTGCAGGAACCGTACGTTTGCGCTCCCGGCTGATTGAGCATCCACTCCGTGGCGTGGTCCCACGTCCAGAACATGCGCGTCTTGACGGGAGGCCCTCCGGGCTCAACGGGGGGCGCGGGTTTGGAGGCGGCGGGCGTATCAGTTAACGCTGCGACAGCGTGAATCCCACCCGCGGTGGCCAGCGTGGCACCGATGGTTAAACGCAATGCCTCGCGGCGCGGGTATTTCTTGTGTTGTGGGATATCCATGGAATTCCCCTTAGGGGAACCTCCGAAAACTGCTTTTCCGCGTTGGGTGGCGGGTGGCAGTTCGGATCTCGGTGGGGCTAGTCTCATGTTTGCTCCTATTGTTGCTATTTCATCCGTTGGGCCGGCAGCCAACGCGTCAGCAAGTCGCGGCAATTCAACACTTTTTCCGCCAGATCCAGCGGCACGTAGTAATACTGGTTGGAAGCTTCAAAACCAATCCGCGAATCGCGCATTTGAATTTCGTACAGCTTCCGGGCGAGTGCGAGTTCATGCTTGATCGTCTCTTCCAATGCTACTCGTGCCGGCGCGGCCTCCGCGGCGTTCTTGGCATCGGCCAGACGGCGGCGCGCCAGCACGAAGCGGCATTGGTTGGCCGTGCTGCGGAAGTGGATGCCGGCCGCTTTCGCCACGCTGAGTTCCTGGCTCAGCGCGTGGCCTTGCTCCTGAGTGAGCTTGGCGTGCGCATCGTCCAGCGTGTGCTTCAACTTTGCCAAAGCTTGCTCGAAGCCGCCCGCAATCCTTTCCAATTGCCCGATGAACACTTCCGGTGGATACGGAGCGCACCAGCCATCAAGGTCGTCATAGGGAAAGGCCACGGGGCCGGCCTGGTACTTCGTCGGTTCGGCCCACAGCAGGTTGGCAGGACCGAATTGCATCGGCGCGGTGTACAGTCCGCCGCCGAACGGGAACTCGCTGAACGCCGCGCTGAATTCGCGCCACGCTTGCACGATGGCCGGCGCCAGCGCGGCGCCAAAGCGCCGTTGGGCCACGGTGAGCATCGCCGCTTCCGCGGTGGTGGCCTCCGCCCGCCCCAATTCGGCGACCACCTCGAGATTTGGGGAAGGATAACCGCCGAGCGACCAACCGAGCATTATGCCATCCACGTTGGCTGCGCGCAGGTTGGCGGCGTGTTGCGCGACGTTTTGCAACGCGGGAATGTACGGCACCGCCGAGAGTTCCCAGGTGTTGCCGGCTTGAATCTTGGCTATGGTCTTTAGTCCGCGCTGGCGTGCGAGCGCCCAATGCTTCGTCGCACGCGGCCCCGGTCCGATAGCTGAGATGGAATACTCGCCGATGACGGTTTTGACTCCGCCGCGCTCGATGGGAACGCCCCACTCGCTGACGGATTGCAACCAGACGTTGTCCGGCAGTAGGGCGATATGATCCGGCGCATCGCCGTGCCCCGCCCAGCCCCAGTCCCAGACAATCAGATGACTCTTGCTGCCGGCGGCGCGAATGCCTTTGACGTAAAGCCCGTTCAACTCCGCGATGACTTCCGCGGGTGTTCGCTGGCTACAACGCGGGCACTTGCTGCCGCCACCGTGCGACCAGCAGTTCGTGAGATTTTCCGACGCGGTGATGGTGAAAAATCCGGCGAGGTCGGGCACCGCGCGACAGATGGACGCCACGGCGGCGACGAGATAGCTCTGCACTTCCGGCACGCTGGTGCAAAGCGTGGCGGTATTCAGTTCCCACGGATTCGTGGCCGCGATGCCCTTCAATTGCGGGTGCGACTCGAAGAACGCGAGTGATTGGGTGCGTGGCTCATTCAAATAGAGATAAACTCCGACCTCATGCTTGCGCGCCCGGGCCACTAGCGCGCGCAGATTGCGCAGGCGTTCCTCATGATGTTCGCTTTCGCCCGGGTCCCACGGAAACGGCGCGAGCCTCGACAAAACGATGTGCAACCACACGCCATCCACGCCCGCCTCCGCAAGGCGCGCGAGATAACCCTCGGGATAGGGATCCGCGGCACCGTCGCGCAACGGGTCGCCGAACGGCGCAAAATAGGAATGGCAGTAACGCGGGCAAAGCCGTGATTCGCGATGCCGCAGGCGTGAAGGGCGGGGTTGGGTGGAGAGGTTGGTGACGAATTGAAAGAGCGGCTCATCAACCCCGCCGACGCGGCTGGGGAATTCTTCGGCGAGTTGGCGTGCGATTTCGCGCGAGCGGGTGCGAGCCGCGTCGCTTTCAGGCGTGAACTTCACCGGATCACACTTGGGCTTGAGGGAGCCGAATTTCCAGAACACGCCGTCGTCGTGACGCAGCGTGTGGGCGAGCTTTTCGGCCGGCCAGTCCAGCAACTCCAACAATTGTTCATAGGGCAGCAGGTGCCAGTTACGACGCAGGACGGTAATGTAGGAGCGGCTTTGCTGGTCGGCGGTGATGCGCGGCGGCTTGGCCAGGCCCATTGACCTTCCGATGCGAAGAACGTCCGCTGACCTGGCGCCGACCACTTTGGCGAGGCGCTCGGTGGGGACGAGTTGCCAGTTGCGCCAGACGAACGCGTGCAGGCGATCCGGGAAATGCGGAAAAACGAGCGCTGCCGGTGCGCTGCCTTGGGGCAGGTCGGACGCCGACACGCCCGCGGCCTTGGAAAGCAGTGGCTTTTTGTCCGCCGCGAACAGCAGGCCTTCAACCAATGCCAGTCCGCCCATGGAAAGTGCCGAGGTTTTGAGAAATGTTCTGCGGTTCAATTCCGACAATTGGTTTGCCGGTGGCCGTCTGGTATTCGGCGTGGCGGGATTCATGGCGGGATCATTTGTTTGTGCGGTTCTGACGGTTCATCGTTGGTCGGTGATGGCACGGGTTGCAAACTCCATTCTTTGCCGCTGGCAGTTGTCTGGCCGGCAATCCCAAACCTCGCCCCCGGCTTCCGGAGGCAACCATGAGCGTTCGGATCATTTTCCCCGCAACTGCGCCACCTCTTTGGCGCTCAGGGCGCGATTGAAGACGACGATTTCATCAAGGCGGCCTTCCCAGTTGGAATCGTTGTCGCTGCGGCCGCCGAAGAAGCACTGGTCGAACGCCGCGGGGAACTTCGCGGGGGCCTGGGCTTCGAGTTCGAGGTTGCCGTTGAGGTAGGCGCGCACTCGGTGGTCATCGCGGACGAGGACGACGTGCTGCCATTGCCAGCGCGGGATTTCGGTTCTTCCGGCGACGGCGGTTTGCGGCTTATTTCCATGGAAGAACATGAGTTTGCCGGTGTGACCGCTCCTGCCGCCGATGCCGAGATGATCGCCCGAAGCGCCGAGGCCGTGGTCGTGGTCGCGGGAGAACAACCAGCCGCTGACCTCGCGACCGGCGTTGGGCATGCCGTTCCAGAGCCAGAGGGAAATGGAATAACGATTTCCCAGCCCGGCCAACCGTGCGCGCAGGCGACCCCCGACAAAGTGCGGGGCGCGGTTCTTCACTCCCGGTCCGCCGAAGGCGGCGGAGCGCGGGCCTTCGAGGTAATAGGTGAACCCGCCTTCATAGAGCGCGTCGCGACGGTGGCCGCTGGCATCGCTGGCGTCCGGCCCGAAGAACTCGTTGAGCCGCCACCAGGCGGCGGGTTTGAGCTGAAGAATGGCGCGGGCGGCGGGACCCTGGCCAAGGGTGTATTCGCGCCGCAGTTTGGACGCAACGTTTTCAAGCAGGAGAATCGCGGCCTCGGTGATCTTCGGCTCGGCCATGACTTCGAGTCCGGCGGAGCGCGCGGCCCACGTGTTGTAACCGCCGAAGAGATGCTGCTCGGGCGGCGGGATGTAACCATCGCCCCCGTTGGCCAGCTCGATAACCATGTTAAATGGCAGGGGACTGGCGGCTTTGATCTTCAGACCGGTGATGGCGTAGGTCTCGCAGGGCGTGGTGGCGATGCCGATGTCGCCGACGCGCAACGCCTGCACGACGATCTCCGTCTGCTGCCGCTCATGCAGGATGATCTGCTCACGCGCATAAACTTCAGCGGTGGTCTTCGCCAGGCGGTCGCCCATCTCGTCGACAATGCGTTGCGCCCATTCGAGGCGTTGCTTGTCGGGCACGCGATATTTCATCGTCATCCGCTGCTCGGCCATGGCGATGTCGGCGTCCGCGCGATACTCAATCCCCGCATAAGCGCTCATGGCGATGTCGAGCAGGCCGCGGGTGTATTCTTCGATGGTCGGCTGGGGACGATCCTTTTCCGGGACGGTGTAATCCACCCGCCAGATGTCGCCGCTGCAACCATGAGACAGCATGCCGACAAAAGCGGGTTTGCCGGGGGCGGTCTCGGGGGCGATGCGTGCCTTCAGGCCTTCAGAGAACAAGCCGAAGTAGTCCGCGCTGATGTCGCTGTCGCCAAAGTAATGCATGGAGAAATTGCCCATCACCGCGACAGGCCGGCCGTCGCGCGCTTGAACCGAGATGAGGGAGAGATCAGGGTCTTCGGGGCCCGCCTCGCCCGTGACCACGTCCCAGTCGCTTCCGGCGTGCATGTTGGCGCGCACGGTCTTGTTTCCAAAGGGGTCTTCCCCGAGGCGGTCGGGCCGCATGATCCACTGGCGCAGGGCCGTAAAATCCGCCGCGTCTCCTTTCGCGAAACCGATGCGCGCGGGTTCCAGATTTGCCTGCGCCGCGGCGATGGCCTCGACGAGCTTCTCGCGCAGCACCGGCACATACGCCGGGTCCGCCTCGGTGCCCAGGCAGCCCATCGAAGCGGGCGCGCTGTGCGCGTGCGTGGCGGAAATGAGGATGCGATCCGTGGGAATGCCGGTGCGCTTCGCCGCCAGGGCCTTCGCTTCATCGAGCAGCGGGCGGCCCATCATGCAACTGTCCACCACCACGATGGCGATCTGCTCCTTGCCATCGGCCAAGACAAGGGCCCGCGCGTTGATACGGGTTTTGATCTTGTCCAGGGAACGGCTGAACATGCCGCCATTGACGAGCACCGGCAGTTTCGCCGGGGTGACATCAACAACGGCGGCCCCGGCTTTGAATTCGACCCGGGCCGGCGTCACGGCGAGGAGGATGCTGGCAGTGGCGAGGAGGAGGAGGCAACCTCCGAGAACTCCTTTGCGAAAACAGGTTGCTGGCGGCGGTCCGGTTATTGGTGCTGAGAATTTCAAGACGACTGCTTCCCCGGTTGGGGTTTTCCTGACGATCAATCTCCCGTGGTTGATGGGTTGCGGTCCAGACCGGGTATCTATTTGCCTGTGAGCGACGGCGCAAAGCGCAACGCGTAGAGGTCGGCATCCTTCATCACGAAACGCAGCCGGACGGTTTTGCCCGCGAGCGAAGAAACGTCCGCGCCGCCTTTCCAACGGATGACGCGCTCGATCTCGTTGCCGATCACCTCGACGCAATCGCCCGCCGCAAAGCCGCTGATCGGTTTGCCCGCCGCATCCTGAATCTCCACGCGAATCGAGCCGGCGGCGGAGGTGGCGAAGTTCAGTTCCAAGCCGGTCACCGGTAAATTTCAGCGGCTTGGTGAGCAGTTCGCCGCCCGCATACGGCGCTTGAGCCGAGGCGAAGCCGTCGAGCCGCATCGAATAGCGCCGCAGGTGGGCGGTTGGTTGGGCATTGTCCTGGTTCATGTAAATGGACATCTCGGTCGGGCCGGTCTGAACGATCCCGAGCGCCGGATAGTTGTTGCGCGATACCCAGTGCCGCGCACCGATGCCCGGGCGGATGAAGGAACTCAGAAACGTGCGGTCATAGACGCTGCCGCCGCGCGTGGTCATCAGCACGGCGTCGGACACGTCCTTTTCAAACCCTTTGGCGACCTTCAGCGCCAGCGCTTCTTCGTCACTGATGGCTTGCCGCCCGGGGAAAAACCGCGCCGCCACGGCCACGTAGAGGTGCGGCGCCCGGAAATACGGGTCGGTTTGGTTCGTGTAAAGCTCCTCGGTCGGCGAGGGCTGTCCGTCGGTCACGTAGCTCATCAAAACTGGATCGCTCCAATTCACGAAGTCGCCGCTTTCCGTGCGCGCGATGCGGCGGACACCCTCCCAGACGCGGAAATAGCAGACATACTTTTTCTCCGACTCCGACCAGAACGCCACGTTCTGCGAATCGAACATCCATGCGAACTTGAACGGGGCCTTCTCGGGAATGACCGCCGTGTCGCGCAACTTGCGCCAGCGCAGGCCGTCCGCCGAAACGAACGCCACCAGCCCGCTCTTGGAAATTCCCGCCAACGCCTTGTAGCGTTGTTCCGGCGGGCAGCTCGGACGTGTGTCGAGGAACGGACTGAAATTGTGCGAGAAGGGTGGATCGCCGGCGAGCACCACATTGTTCTCCTTCGTCCCATGCGCTTCAAACAATCCCAGCTTCGGTTTCGTCCAGCGAAGGCCATCGTCGGATTGGGCCACACAGGTGACTTCGCCCGCGGTGCCGTCAACCACGTTCGCCGGCATGCCGCGGTAATAAACCCGGAAGCGGTCGCCGTCACGGATGAGGGTGCAATAACCGCAGTGAATTCCTTCCCACGGCTCATCGAACCGCAGGACGGGGCCCTCGTCGCGCGGCTCATGCAGGCGCAGTTCGACGCCGCGCATCGCATCAATCAAGAAGCGATCCACGAACAACTCCCGCCGTGAGCCGAGCTGGATCGGATCAGACGTCGCGTGGAACTGGCCGAGCGAATGCCTGGCGATGAATTCGATGATGGGCGTCGAGTCGTTCAGACCATGCACATGCCCGACGCCCGGCTTGGCGATGAGCGTGATCTCGCCGCCCAGCTTGCGATACCGCTGGGCCACGATCCCCGTGTTCTCGTCCCACGGAACGCCCGTGTCAGCGTCGCCGTAAACATGCAGCAACGGCACCTTCGCCCTGGCCAGCGGCTCCAACTGGTCAATCGGGCTGACGGCCTTGGCGAGCAACTCGTCAATCGTCGTGACGCCGTAAACTCCGAGCAGCTTGGGAGTCTCGTTCGCGTTGCCCGTGCCTTTGCCCTTGCCCAGCGGCCAGCTTCTGAGATCGCACACTGGCGCGTCGCCATAAATGCAGGCGACTTTTTCCGGATTCGCCGCCGCCCAGTTGTAGCAGTACAACCCTCCCCGGCTGACTCCGACCAGTGCCGCTTTCCGGGCCAAGCCGTGTTGGTGCGTCAGTTCTTTATAGAACGCATTCCAATGACTGACCGCCTGCGGAGCGCCGAACTGATCGGGAATCTTCATGTGGACAACGTGAAAGCCGCGTCCCAGCAGCGCGAGGTCCGGTTCCGGCCGATGGCCGAAGAATTCACCATGCCAGACCCACGGCCGTCCCGGAGCTGGCTGGCGCGGCACGACGACCAGCACCGGTTGGCCGTCAACCTCATAGTCGTAGCGGTCAAATCCATTCCAGGTGCTGCGCTCGCCGCGGAAGAGAGCTTCGCCAGCACTGGCCGCGCTTCCCCCGATAAGAGGCACGCAGGCGATCAAGGCCAGAGCGAGAAAAGCACTGCTTCTCCGGGAAAATATACCTTCGTCCTGGTCGTGCTTCATGGATCGAAGCCCTTCATCAATTTGTTGCGGTGCGGGCCGGCGAACCCGGTCAAATCTCCGCCTTCTTGCCCGGGATGGGGGCCGGATAGCGGCCTTGGGCGTCTGCCTGGACGGGCGCCGGGCTGTTGGCGGTCAGTTCACGTTCGGAAACTGCTTTTCGGAGCCGGGTTGCCGGTGGCGGTTCGGTTCTCGGTGTGGAGAGATTCATAGCGGCTTCTTCGGTTGATGCTTCACTGATCTTTGGCTGTTGGTCGCATCGGAGTTAAATCTTCGCTTTTCAGACGGCCTGAGTCAACGGCTTCGGTCGCACGGGCGGTTCGTCATGGCGGGTTGTCCATCGGGTTGGATCAGGCCACCCGGCGCAGGATGCGCAAGGCGCGGGCTTCGAGCTTCCAGAGCTTGCCAGCGGCGGACTGCGGGTCCGTCGCCGCGACATACGCCGCCGTGGTCGCAATCTCGACGGGCGCGCGACCATAGTTGGCCAGCCCGAGGTGGAACTCGCGGTTGGCAAACGCCGAGGCGACCACGTCCTTGGGCAGCGGTTGGGCGAAGAAGTCCGAGTCGGTGATCTCCAGCCATGCCCAGGTGCCTTCCTCAACCATCGGCAGATAATGCTTGAGCCAGCGGGCGTGGGTCACGCGTGCGGCGGGCCGGGGAGGCAACGAGTCCCAGATACTGTAAATGTGCGGACCGTTCGGGTGAGCTTGATGATGATTCCAGATCGCCCGGCAACGCCGCACCCACCAATCCTCCGCTTCGGGCGGATACTTGACGCCGGCGATCATCGCCCGTTCGCCGGTGAACGGATGGCCCGCGGAAAGGATCGGGAATTGGAGGTAAGGAATTGCGTGGAGGTAGGGTTCATCATCGTCCCCGAGTTTGGCAAACTCCATGTCGAGACACGGCACCACATAGGGGCGATGGTGCTTCACAATTTCGCGAAGCTGCTCGCCGTTCCCTACTCCCTCGCCGACCCAGAGGTAATCGTACACTGGCAACCCGCCCGTCCGGGGCGCCTCGGCCCCGTCGATGTGTAACTTGACGATTCCGCCCCGACGCTTGACCTCGGCGTAAATGAGCCCGAGCAGATCAGTCAACGCGCCGTCATGCTCCGCCGTTTCCGTAAACGCCATCACCTCGTCCGCCGTGGGCGTCAACAATCGCTTGTGGGCATTGATGACATAGCCGCCGTCATCGTAAAGGCCATCGGCGCCGTAATCGTCGAGCAGCCGCCGGATGCGCGGCAGCACATACGCGCGCCAACCAGCGCTCGCGGGCGAGCAGCGGGCCATGTGCCAGTAGCCGATGCGCAACACATCGCCGGGCCGATACCACTCGGGCCGCAGGTCGGGATCCGTCACCTGCAGAAAGCCAGTGGAGACATACGGGAGCAGTTTCATCCCGCGCCGGTGAACCATCTTGACGAAGCGCCGGAAACCCGACGGATTCGTGGGCGTGTATTTCGTGCCGCCAAAGAGCCGCAGCGAATCGTTCCAATCGTCGAACACCTGGACCAACTGGATGCCGTGGGCGCGGAGCCGGTCGAGTTCCTGCTCGTCGTAATCGTCCGGAGACCACGGCTTGCGGCTGGGATACTCGCCCAGGTTGTAACAACACTGACCGGGCAGGTAATTCGTGACCAAATGCTTCCGCAGGCAACCGCGCACGCCGCGCTCGGCGAGCGCGATGTGCTGTAAACGTCGCCGGTGATCTTCCGCCGTGTAACCACCCAACACGACGGAGGGAAACGACTTGCCGGCCGCACCATCGGCTGCCGCGACGGCGCCCGGGTTCCCCGCACCCACCGTGCCCAGCAACGTCGCCTGCGCGCCGGTTTTGAAAAACTCGCGTCGGTTCATGGTTGCTCTCCGGGCAAGTTTGTCCCGGCCGCCGTTGAATGACGACTCATCAAGAAACTTCCGGCCATCGTTCTTCGGAGTTGGGCTGACGGTGGCCGTCTGGTTTTCGAGGTGGCGGGATTCATGGCAAAGATGAAGCACACACTTTGCGGCTGAAGGCAAGGCGGTACGCGTCGAGTTTTGGAGTGCTCCGGGGATCGGTGGTGGACAGGACGAAGCGAAGCTTCACGGGTTGCGTGAGGTGCAAGGTTTGGTGGGCACTCACATTCGCGATCAATTTGTTGTCCTTTTGATCGAGCACGGTGATGTTGATCCTGGTTGCTTCGGGTTGGGTGATCTCGCAGTCGAGTTGGTGGAAGAATCCGCCTGGTGGCAGGGTGAGAAGTTCGGTGGTGAAACTGCCTGAACGTTGGAAGCTGTCGGCATTGCGGGCGAGCACGAGGTTGTCCGTTTGGTTCAGCACGCCCTCGCGGGTGCCGCGATCCGTGAAATACGTGTCTTGATAGGCCCAAGGATAGGCGTTGTTGCGCTGGTAGGTTCGCCGTTTGCGAAAAACCTCGGTGTTGGGACCGAAGCCGCGCGTGCGAATGACATCCAGGTGACCGCAGCCAGCGAGCACGAGTTCCAAGTGCGGGTCGTCACTTCTTTCTCCTTGTTTTTCAGCGTAACCCGCGAAACCGAGGTTGAAATGCGGACGAAAGACACAGAAGATCGCGGCTGATGAACTTGATGGAAAAGGAATTCCCCGTTGCCCGCGGGGCGTCCACGAGCAATTTCCGATTAATCGAAATGAAGAAACTTCTCGGTTCAGTCATTCTCCTGTGGCTCATACTTGGCGCGACGGCGTTGAAGGCGAAGCCATTCGGTTGTAAGTTCGCTTTGTCGCCGTTGGCGGCGGACGTGCAGAAGACTCGCTGAACCAGGAAGGAATCACAATGTGGACGAAGCATGTTGTTCTCACATCGACCCTGCTCGGTGGGTTGGCTCTGGGCCAAACACCGCCGGTTCTTACCATCGGCTTCGACAAAGATTTCAATGCCAACGGCCCGGGCGGCATTGTCGCAGCCAGACTGATTGACAAGCCAGCGCTCGCGCCGGGACGCAGCGGTCAGGCGCTAAAGTCCGGACCGGAGTTCGGCTATCTCGAGTTTCCGACCGACAGTGTGCTCGATCGCGAGGCGGGGACGGTTGAGATGTGGGTCTGTCCGCTCGACTGGACGCCGGACGAGGAGAAGTTCCACGTCTTCTTCGAGACGCGCGGCGAAGGTGCGCTCTACCTATACAAATATTATCAGGGCGATCTGCTGTTGATGCTGAGCTGCGACAACGTTGCCGGACCTTACACAACGAGCAGCGCGCCGATGACCGGCTGGCAGCCGGGCCAGTGGCATCACATCGCCGGTACATGGTCCGCCGACGGCGTCATGTGTTATGTGGATGGCAAGCCCGCCGCGAAACAGCCATCGCAAGGATCGCTACCGCGCGTGCTCGGCAAGACGTTCCGCATCGGCGATCAGCCGTGGCAGTTCGCCCGCCCGACTTCGTCGCTAATTGACGACGTGCGCATCTACCAGCGCGCGCTCAGTCCGGCCCACATCGCCGCGCACATGGAGGGTAGATACGATTTCGCAATGCCTTTGCGTGAGGACCTCGCGCAGTTGGACTTTAATCTCGACCCCGACCAGGGTAAGGTCGCTGTCCGGTTGAGCACCGGCGGTGCGGATGTCGAGGATGCGCGCGTGAGCGCGCGGATCGGCATGATCACCAAAGGCGCGGCTCTGTCCGATGACGTGCCGGCGCTCGCGTTGACCGGCGGCCGGGTCGTGCGCACGCTGCCGCTGCTGTCGCGCGAGCCCGGTGAATACGAAGTCGTGGGCCGCGTGTTCCTCGATGGCAAGGAGGTGTTCAAGCTGCGCCGCGCGCTGGTGATTCCTTCGATGGAATGGCAAGGGAACAAGCTCGGGCTCGAAGATAAGGTCCTGCCACCATGGACGCCGCTGCGCGCGCGCGGCACGACCGTGAGTTGCTGGGGGCGTGACTATGTTTTCGACCGCGCTCCTTTGCCGGCGCAGATCAGATCAAAGGGTGAAGATTTGCTCGCGCGGCCAATCGCACTTTACATCGGCGGCAAGCAAGTTGATGAAATCAGACAGCCCATCTGCGTGCGATCACGCTCAGCGGCGCGTGCGATACTCGACGGTGAGTGGCGCGGCGCGGGCACGAATCTGGTGACGCGCGTCACCGCCGAATACGACGGCCTGTTGCTGGTCGAGATCAGTGGCCAGTTCCCCGTTGGCGCTCTGCCCGACCGCGTCACGCTGGAAATTCCGGTCAAGACGGACCGCGCGATCTATCGCCATCGCTGGGCGCCGTCATGGGAAGGCCCGTCCGGCAACGTGCCCGCCGGCGACGGGGTTGTGGACTGCGACAAGTTCATTCCTTACGCGTGGCTGGGCGACAATGACCGCGGTCTGTTCTGGTTCTGCGAGAGCGACGAGATGTGGCCGAACGCCGCCGCCACCAACGCGTTTCAGATCGTCCGCGCGCCCGGTGAAGTCGCGCTTCGGCTCAACATCGCCGCAGGCCAGCCCCTGCCGTCGAACTGGCGGTTCGTCTTCGGTCTGCAGGCCACGCCCGTGAAACCGTTGCCGAAGGACTGGCGCAAGTGGCGGCTGCTGCCTGCGACCAATGCCAATGTCGGCATCATCTGGCCGACGCCGAACAAAGATTCGCTGCGCTACTTCGGCTACCCAGAGGCGAGCGACCCGCCGACATTTGAGAAACAAATCGCGAACTTGCACGCCAGCAAAGTGAAGGCCGTGCCGTATCTCTGCCTCAGCTTCATCTCTACAGCGTGTCCCGAGTGGTCGTTCTTCCGCAGAAACTGGGCGATGGGACCGGTGGATAGCGCTTCGACCGACGTGGCCGCCTACGGCGCAGGCTTCGCCATGGTTTCGCCCGTCGGCAAGGGCTACAGCGACTTCATCGTGTGGAAGAATAAACAGTTCGTGGAGCGCTTCGACATTGACGGGCTCTATCACGACAACACGCATCCCTACGCCTCAACCAACACGCTTGCCGGTTGCGGCTATATGCGCGACGGCAGGGCGTACCCAACCTACCCCATCCTCGGCTTCCGCGACCTCTATCGCCGCATGTATGCCGTGGTGAAGGCGACAAAACCAGACAGCTTCACCATGACCCACATGTCAGGCAAGGTGACGATTCCGATTCTCGCCTACGACGACTCCTACCTCGACGGCGAACACTTCCGCGGTCGTGTGAAGGATGACTATCTCGATCTGATGACGCTCGACGAGTTTCGCGCCGAGTTCATGGGCCGCCAGTGGGGCATCATACCGTTCTTCCTGCCGGAGTTCCCCCCGACGTGGCGAAAGAAATTGAACCGACGCGCGGTCTGATGGCGCTGTTGATGATCCACGACGTCAGCCCGTGGGTGAGTTATTGCAACGTAGCGGTCATGAACGAAGCGTTGTCGGCGCTCGACGCCTTCGGCCACGTGGACGCCGACTTCGTCGGCTACTTCGAAAAGGAACCGCCCGCTATCACCGACATGCCCGACGTTTACACGAGCGTGTACAAACGTCGCGATGGATGCTCGCTGCTTATCATCGCCAACCTCAGCAAGACCGACCGCCACGGCGAAGTCCGCGTCAACTTGACTCGTCTCGACCTGAAGCGGGCGTCCTTCATGAATTGGCCAGACAAACAGCCGCTTCCGTCAACCGATGGGCGCCTCACCCTCGACATCCCGCGCCACGGTTATCGAATGGTTCGCGTGAGCAAGTAGTCACGGAGGCGAACCGCGGAGCGTCAAGAATGCAATTTTCTATCCGATATGAAGCCCGCATAGTTGACCGGTTGCACGACAATGTGCCGATGAATCTTATCTTCATCTTGCGGCCGGTTTGCCGCAGACTGACTGGCACTCAGGTGAACAATGCCAGCGCGCAGTCGCCTCTCGACACACCCGAAAAGGAATTCCCCGTTGCCTGCGGGGCGTCCACGAGCAATTTCCGATTAATCGAAATGAAGAAACTTCTCGGTTTAGTGCGGCAGAGAAACCCATGCCCTCTGGGCATGGTTAGAACGGAAGCTATGCTGGAAAGGAATTGCATCGAAGTAACTCCTCTGGAGCCGAGGTTTTGCATTGGGCTCGAAAAGCGAAAGGATGTTCGAGAAGAATCCGGGAAGCTCCCAAGGCACGCACGGGCGGTGAACTGCTGCGTGCTTTAGATGCGGCAAGGGCGTCGTTGGCCCCTTCCAGGGGCCATGCACAATACCCCGCCCTCTGGGCGGGGATCTTTATTTATTCTCCTGTGGCTCATACTTGGCGCGACGGCGTTCGGCGAGCCGGAGCGCGCTGCCCTGAAGCTGGAGGACTCGATTCGGCTCGGCCCGCAGACAGTGGCGCGGGGCGCGCCGGTGGAGTTGCCACTGCCACCGCTCCCGCCAAAGCCGGGGAAGGCGATTCTGCTGCGGTTTCGGGCGGTGATCGTAGCGGCCGGGGAGGGAGGGTGCAACTACAACGGCACCGTGCTTTTGAACGGCGTGGCACCTGGTCGGCGGAGTGCCGGCGGCGACGAGCGGTTGGTCGGTCGCGAGCCGCTGCTAAATGCCAATTACCGCTCTGGCGCAGCCGTTCGCTGGCACAGTCTCCACAAATCAACTCCATCCCAATACAACAAGGCGTTTGGGATGCACATCACCAAGGCGCGAACCGGGTTGCTCTTTGGAGATGCCACCTCGCCTGTGGACGCGCCACAGTCCGAAAATGCGATCTTCGGTCTGACCTTTCGCGCCGTTCAAGTCTGCCTGCACGTCAATCAGCCCAATGGCCTGCTTTACATCGTCAATTCGGTCGTGGACTGCAATCCGAACGAGTGGAACGACGAGCAGCCGGGAAAATTCGATGCGTCAGGTGCGCGGGCGCTTCTGCTCCAAGAGGGGCACGTGGAGATCAGCAACAGCGAGATTCTCAAAACCGCGACACAACAGGGCTACATGGTGGAACTAAGACCGTCGGCCACGCTTAAGTTATCGAACTGCCACTTCGAAACCGCTGCCGCTGGTTTTCTGATGTCGGGATCGTTCTGGGCATCCAATTTATCTGGCTTGCTCAACAACGACAGTGTGCCGGTATTTGACGTCCCGCCAAAAGTGACTCTGAAATTCTGCGCCCTGACCAACTGCCGTCTCCGGCGCAAGCTCGGTGTGTCAAGTTACTCTGGGATGGCAGCCGTGCGTTCCGGGCCCGACAGCATCGGCCAGATCGGCGCGGTTAACTGTTTGTTCGACGGGTGGAAGCCTGCGCGCTTCTTCTCAGGCGGCGTCCAACCGCTTGGTTTCAATATCGTATTTCGCTATTTGGACGCCAAGGGCCAAGCAACAGAAGAATGCGGACAAGAAACGAAATCCGGCGCCATGACTCGCTAGTGCTGGCATTTGGGGGTCAGGCAACGAATCCTCAACGCGCTGACATTTTGTGGCAGCAGCCGTTGCCGGAATCCGTTCCAGTTCTTGAAGGACATCCTCTCCTCGTCGAACAGCATCCGTTCCTCGCACAATCCGCAGAATTTCCTGGCGATGCTGCGCGTGTGTTATGAGTTTGGACGGTATGGCCGTCGCCGCGCTTGGCGCGGCGGCAAAGCGCCGCGCGTAGAGGTCGGCATCCTTCATCACGAAACGCAGCCGGAGGGCTTTGCCCGCGAATGAAGAAACGTCCGTGCCGCCTTCGCTCAGCATGCGGGCCTGCATCCGCGGCGCCGTTTGCACATTCGCCGCGCGGAAAGCCGCCGGGCCGCCCTTTTGCGGCAAGTGGTAATGGCAGAAATCACGCACCGCATTCAACGTTCCCAAATCGTCAGCGCCCGCGAGCGCCGCCAGCCCATGTTGCTTCTGCGGGTCGTACGGACTTGCGCCGATCCGTAACGTGTAGCTCTGGACGTTCGTGGGCGGCGGCTTCAGCCAATCTTGCGACAGCAAAAGTTTGAGACGCGCATGACTCTTCGCAGTTCCGATCATCACCACATCGGAGTTTCGCAACACCGACTCCTCGGCGCGGGCGGCCGGCATCGCGATGGGTTCGGCTCCTGACAGGTCCTTGATGCGGCGGGCCAGTTCCGTCCGGGCAAAGCGGCCCAGATCGCTCTCCCGATCCGCTACCACGATCACGGGTGGTTGCTATGGCGTGAAGCGATTGCTCTCCGCCCGGCACCCGGGCGCCGCGAGCAATCCAACCCCGAGCAACGCTGGAAATCGCCAGCGGGTTCTGAGTTTCAAGGCGCGCGGGGGCGGTGCGGGGGCGCGGGAAAAGAATAGCGCGGTGGCAGTTCTCACTTCGAGGACTTCGGCCGGCGTCGCGCGGCCGGCAATTGCTTGTCCAGCGTTTCTTGCAGGAGCTCCAGTTTCTCGCGAAGGGAGTACGGCGTATAAACGTAGTCGCACTCGAACCAAAAACCGAGGCGCGAGTCACGCGTGGCGGCGAGCAGCGACATCTCGGTGCGCGCGATCTCGTCGCGTAAGATGGCCTCCATTCTGTCGAGCAGTCTCCCCGCCTTTGCTGTGTCCTGCTCGGCGGCCAGTTGCAGGCGCAGGTCCTCGAACTCCAGAATGGCGTGGCTGCTCAGCAGCATCCGCTGGATCTGTTCGGCCACCATCACTTCCCGCAATGCCCCCGGGCGTTTTGACGCGGGGCTTTGCAATGCGGCGGCTCGGTACAGGTTCAATCCCTCGTCCAGCCTGCCCGTCGCCAGGCGGAGATGTTTCAGAAAGGCCGGAAGAACTTGCCGGTCTTTGGCTGATTCAACTCCCGAAACGTACCGGGAGTAAAGCTCGGCCTTGTTCACCTGGTTCGAGAAGTCAGGATAAAAGACCAGTCGGGAAACGGTAAACGGCCAGTAAGGATTCAGTTCCCCACCCAGATAATCCATCCACGCCAGGTCATCGGTCCAGGATCGTGTGAACGTGGCGGTCCGCGCCGGCGGTAGCTGGAAGAACAGCGGATTCCCAATGGCGCCGCTGGTGCCCATCGTCGGCCCGGTGTCCGGCACCAGGCCGATCGCCTCGCTGAACAGTCGCCAGGCCTTCAGGACGTTGTCTTTCGCTCCGGCGCCGAAATCGCGGGTCGCGATTGCGGCCAGCAATTGCTCCAGCGGCGGCGCATCCCTCCAGCAGTACCAGGCCCGCAGTTCGGTCATGAAACTCGGAGTGTAACCGGAGCTCCAACTCTCCAACGTGCCGTTCACGCCATGCTTCTCCAAGGCCTGGTAGCGGGCATGCCATTGGAACGGAAACGGATGATGAGGGAAGGTCCGCAACTGCGCCCCGCACACGAACGTGTCGGCGTTGCAGAAGACTCTCATGCCCCGCTTTCGAGCTTCAGCGATCTGCGCTTCCGTCACCTCCGCCGGGCCGACCTGGCTGATCGCATAGTCAATCAAGTGCCCCTGCAAACCATCAAACTCGAAGCTCTTGCCATTCTCCCAGGTGAGCAGCGGCACCGTGCCAGCCGGAAGCTGCTGGATGAAATAGCGCTTCATCTCCACGTTCTGTGGCCGGAAATCAATGTTGTATTCCCACGGCAGAATCTCGATGGCGGGATTCACCCGGTGACATTCCTCCGCCACGATGCCCACCGCCCGGCTCCAGTTCTGCGCCCAATCCTGCATGTACTCCTTGCTGGCGCCGTGACCGCCGCCCCATTTCTTGTACCAAAACCCTTCCGTCAGGAGCACGTAACCTCGGATCTCGGGCAACTCCTTGAGGATCTCGCGCACGAGCCGGCGCAGCCCCGCCTCGCTTTCCGGCGTGCCCAGATGCTGGTACACGATGGGCGTATAGACCTTGATGCCAACGCGGGCGGCCCGGTTGATCAAGTCCCGCATCCGGGCCGGATCCTGTTTGCGCATCCGGAACAAGATCCGCGCGTAAAAATCGGTGGAGGTCTCCGCCGTCGTGCGGTCGCCGTTCGGATTCGCCAAATTCGAGTCATAGATTGCGTCAAAACCGTCGTGAGCCAGGTGCGCGAGCAACGCGTCCGGCCACTCCATCCAGCCCATCCACGACATCACCATACGCGTGTCGTGGAGGCTGTGTCGCACCGTCTTCAGGTCCTTCGGCAGAAACGGCCCTTCGCGCAGGTTCATCCGCGCCTCGAGGTTGTAGAGGCCGAACATCGCCCCGCGTTCATCGAAACCGTAGACGACAAGCCCGTCCGGCGTTGCCACAATCTCGTAGTCCTTGGAACCCTTCAGTGCCGTCCCACCTCCGGGCAGTTGCTCTCGGGTTCCAACGACAATGCATTGCTTCTGGGTGCGCCAGCCCTCCAGCGATTCGCGTCCTTCCACCGCAACGCGAACGCCCATCGCCTTGTCGAGGTAATCTCGGAAATCCTGCACGGCATTCGAGAGCACCAGTGAACTGCGGTGGTTCCAGACAAGCTTCCAACCCTGATCGGGCAATGCCATTTCACCCTTTGCCGGTCGAGCTCCCGCATCGCGTCTTGGCACATGCACTGGCTCCTTCGTGAGGCGCTTGTGGTAATCGTACAGCTCCTCGGTCGGAAGCACCCGCCGCACCTCCGCTGCGAATGCTTCGGTTGTCGCCTCTCCCCGGTCGGGAATGTTTGGCACGTCGCCTTCGCCGGAAGCTGCACTCATTAATGAAGCACTTGTTGCAACCGCTACGCCAACTAATCCAGCCGCGGTTTTGCCGATGAAATCCCTTCGCGCAAAAAGAAGTCTCATAAATGGGTCACCCCCGCGAATTGGTCGTTTTGGCTTCTCTGGTTGGCGACTTCTCTCAAGGAAGAATTGGCAGATGATACCGGCCCATCAGGATCGCGGTTGACCGAAAACCGTTTCTCCTGGCTGTTCATGCGGCGAGACTATGGGCCGTGCAATTTGGCGTCAAGCGGGGGAAACCTGGATCTTCCGCGGTTTCTTACAAGAAGTTACAACGCACCGTCGGCTGGAAGGATCTGCGGCGGGTGATTTTTGACACAAGGGCAGTTGCGGAGAAAGTCGACCACCATGCCTTACGGCGGGGTTGCGGGATACCTGGCCTCCATCGAGGCGAGCCAGGCCCGCGCGTTTTCGGCTCCTTCGGAAACATGGACGATCTTGCTGGCTTCGAAGACACGCCTGACCCGCGCGACGAGCGGCACGGCGTCGTTTTTCGAGAGGCCATACTTCTCCGGATACAGCAGCTTCACATACCAGAACGGCAGCATGAGTGTCTCGATCCGATTGCTCCTCACCGGGCCATCAGCAACTGCCAGCGCGCGATCGAGAATTTTCAACGCGGCGTCCGGGAATTCGGGCGGTGAAATATTCTGTGGATCGAAGTCGGTGAAGACGTGGACCGGCCGCTCGGCCAGCGCGTCCATCGTTGTGAGAAATTCCAGCACCGGCGTGGCGGCCGGGCCGTAGTAGCCCCGGCAGAATTCCTCCCGGATCCGCATCGGGTCCTGCGTCGGATCCCAGAGGAGTTGGGCGCTGAGGTACTGGCGAAGTTCCGCGAGTTCGCCGCCCGGCCCCTGGTAGTTGCACTGCACCATGACCCCGTTTACTCCGTGGCTGCCGTAGAACTTGAGGTCCTTGGCCAGGCCGTTCAGGTTCGGGTTCGGCGCCAGGTAATGGTTGAAGGCCGTCGCGTAGTGCCAGACGAAGATGCGCCGGGTCAGCTTGCGCCATTGGTCGAGCCAACCGGCCAGGTTTGAGCCGAGGTTGCATTGCTCGAAGCCGTGAAAGTAGCACCCACGGTGGCACAGCCGGATGATCACGTTGGTGCGGGGCTTGGTAATGGCCGGAGGCGTCGCCGAGTAGGCGTAGGCCAGGGTTTCAACCCAACGGTCCGGATATGTTTTTACCACTTCCTCGGCGACGGCATTCACGAAGCGCAAGATCGGTCCGTGTTGAGACTTCTCTTCATTGACAATCGCCATGCACTTTTCGCACTCGCACGCGCCGTTGCCATCGTTCTGGGAAACGTCGAGGATCGGCACATCCGGACGTTCGGCGGCCCACTTCAAAACTTTTTCCTTGGCCAGCCGGAGGACATCGGGATTGCTCAGGCAAATCTGGGCGTGAATCGCTCCCGCTACGCGTTTGCCGCCCTGCAACCCGAAATACTCCGGATGCTCCTTGAAATATTCGCTCTCAGGAAACAACACAACGAAGGAGTGGACATACGGGAAAAAGTCAATCTTGCCACCCACGCTGGTGTCGCATTGCGTCATGGGGCCGTTCAGCCGTTGGCGCGCGGCGATTTCTTTCGGAAACGAACCGAAGGATAGTGTTTCCCGATACATGAACGGCGACGCATAGGAGTAGTCCACCTCCGGCAGGCTCAGTTCGGCGCGTTCTGGAATCACCGTGCAATCCAAAGCCAGAAACCGGACGCCCCAATATTTTTCCAGCAACACATAAACGCTGTAAAGATGCCCGCGCTCGTTTTGTCCCAGCAGCGCGACGTCCTTGCCCACGGTCTTGAGGAGCACTCCGTCTTCCCGGAGCTTGGCGGCTTGTTCGACCAAGCCGGCCTTCATCGTCCGCCGGCAAGGCCCAAGCAGAAATGCCGGGCCGCGATGCGATTCCTTTTCCGATACCACCGGCAGCCGCACGCCCGTTATCTCCCCGATATACTTCTGAAGTTCACCGGCTGCATACGCCACCGCGGGGCTTGGTGTCTCGGGCGTGACGATCTGGCAACGGCTGCGACTGTTCTGAACGACGACGGTCGGCGCGGCTGGCAGTGCGGTTGCGAGGAGCAACAGGCTGATCGTGGTCAGGATGTTTTTCATGATATGCTTGGGAAAATGAAAGTGAATGGGTCCCAACTTTTGACACAGGTTCATAGCCGGATGTGGTCATTCCTCATCATGTTTCAACAACCAGCGGCAACTGACCACTTTTTCCACCAGGTCCAGCGGGAGATAAAAATACTGACACGTCGGTTCAAAGCCGATCCGCGAGTCCTCCCGCGTGAGTGTGAAGAGCTGGCGTGCCAGAGCGATCTCGGATTCAAGGCATCGGTTGCGTTCGACTCGCAGGCGCTGGCGCTCTTCGGGCGGCAGCGTGTTGGCCGACTTGGCGAGGGCGCCCCGGGCGAGGATGAAACGCGCTTGATTGGCGACGGATTGAAAATTGATGGCCGCCGCCCGGGCGAGTTGCAGGTCCGCCTGAGCCTCCTTGCGGCGCGCTCGCGGCGACTTTTCCACAGCCACCTGCAACTCGGCAATGCCCGGACGCCAGCCTTCGGCGATCTTTTCGAACTGTGCCGCGAACACTTCCGGCGGATACGGGCCGCGCCAGGTTTCCAGATCGTCGTAGGGAATTCCCCACATGGTCGCAGTGTAGCCGGTCTTCGTGGGATAAAGCGCATTCGCCGGACCGATTTGGATTGGAGAATTGTAAACCACCCGGATGTGAAAGGGATATTCACGAAAGGCGTCGCTCAGGAGGGTCCACGCCTTGCGCGCATGAGGCGCTCCCCCCAGGCCGAACCGTTCCCGTGCCAACTCATCCAGCACCGCATCGGCGTCCGGGAACGGTGTGCGGTTTAATCGCTGGGCCAGCTGGAAGTTGGGCGAAGGATACCCGCCCATCGTCCAGCCGATCATCATCCCCTTCAACCCCACCGAGGACAGGTTGCGGATATGCTCGGCGATGAGGTCCATGACGGGGAGATACGGCACGCTCGCGATTTCGCAGGTGTTGTTGAACTGGATTTCGGTCGCCAGCCGCAAGCCGGCTTGCCGGGCAACCTCCCAATGCCGGACCGCCCGCGGTCCCGGCCCGACCGAGGAGATGGAGTATTCGTTCACCGTGCTCTTGATCCCGCCGCGCTCGATCGGCTTGTCCCATTCGCTGAGCGACATCAGCCAGACGTTTTTCGGCAGCCGCTTCACGGTTTCGGACCCGTCGCCCCAGCCGCCCCAGCCCCAGTCATAGACGAGTACGTTGGCCTTGGGATTTCCCCGGTGAACTCCCGCTTCAATCGCCGCGTTGACCTCGGCAATGATCTCCGCCTCGCTGCGTTTCTTGCAGCGTGAACAGTCCTGCCAGCGTCCGTGCGACGCGCAACTGGTCAGGTTCTCCGAGGCGGTGATGGTGAAAACGCCGGCCAATCCGGGAACGTTCGAAAAAACGTGCGTCAGGGCGTCGGTCATCCATTCTCGAACGGCCGGCTGCGAAGTGCACAAAGCGACAAATGGATCCTCGCGGACGCCGGCCAGGTCCGGTCGCGTACTGAAGAACGACCCGGGCATGGCGCGCGGCTCGTTCAAATACAGATACACACCGATGCCGTAGCGCGCGGCGCGCCGGACCAACAATCGCAGATTCTCCAACCGCACCTGACTGTTCGCGCCGAACTCTGGGAACGTCGCGCCACCGGGCGCCAGGTCGCGCAAAACGGCGTGCAACCAAACGCCGTTGACCCCCACGGCGGAGCACCGTTGCAGCAAGCCATCAGGAAAAGGATCCAGTTTTGAATTCAACAGCGGATCGCCGTACACCGCCAGATAGGAGTAAACATACCGCAGGGCAACCGGCTGATCCTCCGCCGGCTTCCGCCGGGAGAAGGAGGGAAGCGGCTGGCTGAGCTGCCGAACGAAGTCAAAACGCGGTTCAGCCGGACGGCGGATTTCGTTGCCAAAATCCGCCTCGACCACGCGGCGAATCTCCGCCGCGCGGCGCCGCGCCGCTTCGTCCGGCGGATGATAGCGGAGCGGCTCGCACTTGGGTTTCAACAAACCTAGTTTGTGCCACAAAAAGTCGTCCTCGCGCAGCGTGAAGGCCAGATGCTCCGGCGTCATCTCCAGAAGCTCCAGCAATTGCTCGTAGGGCAGGAGATGCCAATTGCGTCGAATGAGCGTGACATACCCCCGCTCCCGCATCGCGCGCGGCACTTTCGGTTCGGGCGGCAAGCCCATGGAAACGGCCAAGGCCCGGAGATCGCGCTCGGAAGCACCCAGAATCTTTGCCAACTTTGCCGGCTCGGCCACGCTCCAATTTCGCCACACGAACTCGTGGACGCGGTCGGGAAAATGACGGCTCACAAGCGCCACTGGCGCATTACCGTGCGGCAGAACCATCTCGTCGGCCAGGCTGTCGCCGAACCCGCAGACGAAAACAAGAAGCGCTCTAATCACAGCATCGGCGCTGCGGTGGCGCCGGGGTCTGGCATCCCTGACCACATCGTCGATGGCGAAAGGCCTATCAGCTTTCGTGAACACGCGGGGAGTTTCCTAACGCATCCCGCTCGGCGTCAACTGCTGTTTCCGCAGGGGTGGGAAAGGCTGGGTAGATCGTGCCCCCCCAGCTCGCGCTGCTCCCCGCAGCCAGTCCCACGGGACAAGCCGCCGCTTCAGCCGTCCAAAACTTTACCATTTCTTTACCGTTTCTTTACCGATTTCTGGTTTTCCCAAGTAAACCTCCCCGATCACATGACCCAACGTGACCAAAGATGACCCAACATCACCGGATATTCGTTTTTCACCCGCTTCGCCCTCACAATACACACCCCGAAGGATGTGCGGCCGGGTTCAAGCCGATCAAAATCGGTCCAAAACCGGACCGGAAATGAAAACTGGTCCGGAACTTGACCCCAAAGCCCCCGTTTTTCTCCCGGTCCACTCCCCAGGGCACGATTGGGCACTCTGGGGCACGACTTGACACCCCGTTTCGACGCGCGCCGGGAAAGGGCAACCCGATCGCCAAGGGGAGGTCCCCGCTCTGACGAGCGGGGCTACGCAAAGGCACCTCCTGCACGCAGCCCACGACCGACCCACGTCCAACCGCAAGGCGGCTTCGCCGCGGATCTCATTCCCCTCGAGAACGAGGACCAGAAGGAGGACGAGGACGAGGAACCCTTTGCACCAGGGCCAGCTTTCAAAGAACGATCAGCGACGCGGGCCAAACGGACGCCACGCACCGGCAAGTTAACACGATGAGAACCTCAACGCGATTAGGTTCTTCCCAGGGGGTGTGACTGGAAGTGGCGTGGGAGTGAGAGTGGCGTGGGAGTGAAGGCCTATTACTACGACAAAAAAGTTTTGTTACAGCCTGCGGGGCGCGGGTAGGGCGCATCACTCCGTGCGCGCGGCAGCTGGCAAATTGCTTTCCCAACGGCGCGCACGGAGTGACGCGCCCTACCCGGTCTCGGAATTTGTTGGTCACGGTACCAGGGGACGAATCGGCGATCAGCACCGGCCCACGCGGGCGCAGAGCGGCGGTCCCGTCCAGCCGGAACAGGCCCCTTTGGGCGTTCGACTCCACCGGAAACAGGGGAGAACGAGAGCTTTCAACTACACCGCAGTTCAAATCAAGGCGGACTGCGCAGTTTAGGTTGATTCAAGGAGTGTCAAATTACTAAGATCCGATCAAAGCATGCACCAAGACAGCATGCACCAAGACACTTGACAAACCGGAGCGCGTAGGCACATTGGGCTGTCACCGGTCCCCATCAAGACAAATATGAAAGCGAATTCCAGACAACTTCGTTTACGGGCGTCGCGGGCTTTCTTCCTGTTCTGCGCGGGCTTGGCTCTGGTCTTGGGTGGCTCTAGCCCCGTGGCTGGAGCCGCCTCCATGATTCCCGTGCAGTATTTCGAAGGCTTCAACGCGGACCCGTCGTGGGCGGGCGTGAACAACCGCGCCATCCCGGTGCCCTGCACCCGCTCGATCACGCAGGATTTCCGCTACTGCGCTCCGCCGAGCCACTACGCCGGCGGCGGTGCGGCGGGAGAAATCGGCGGGAAGATCTATCGGCGGTTCATCGGTGGTTATTACGCGAAGATCATCAGCCCGAAAACCCTGAACGACACGCTTACGGCCTCGGGCCGATTTTCGGTGGACGCGGGCGGTAGCGCCAGCGCCGCGATGTGGGGCTGGTTCAATTCGACGAACCACACCGGCTGGCGTCAACCCAATACGCTTGCCATCCGACTCGATGGCAACTCTTCGCCAGAGGGATGGTCATTGAGGTTCGAGTATGGCACGAAAGACTGGCGTACCGGAGGCACGGGTAATCAGGCCTTCGGAAACCCGCCCGTCGATCCGCACCCTTGGGGCGATGGAAAATCGTACAACTGGAATCTGTCGTACGACCCAACCGGCAACGGGGGCGGCGGGACGATCACGTTAAAGATTAGCACGAATACGGTCAATCCGTACACGAATACGTTCACCTTGAACCTGGCTGCCGGTCACAAGACGGCCGGCGCCGTCTTCGACCGGTTCGGGATGTTCAGCCGGCAGATTGATGGGGAATGGATGACCGTCCACATGGACGATCTGGTGATCGATGGCGTGGCGGAAGATTTCTCGACAGACCCGGGCTGGGAGGGGGTTGGCAACGAGGGCATTTTCACCGACTGCGACATGGAGTACTTGCACGACTTCGGATATAGTCCGACCACGCGTGCCGGCGGATCGCCCGGAGAGATGGGCGGGACGATCTATCGGAGTGAATGGGACGAACCCGAAAACACCGCCAACTATGGCGCGGTCATACCCGGGACGTTGAATTTGAACAACACCTTGGAGGCCACCGGCCGGGTGGCGATGGTCCGCGGCGCTTCGGACAGCGCGCTGTTGCTCGGCTGGTTCGACTCCACCAAGGCCAGGAACTTAGACGCATCTAAACCATCTGTATACTGCTACACCAACTTCCTGGGCATCCTGCTGGAGGGGCCGAGCGCACTCGGATGGTATTTCCGCGGTGTTTACCGGAACAGTGTGGGCTCGAATGGCGGCATCGGAGATACCGGGCCCATCATCTTGCCGGATGGGACTCAGCACAGTTGGACCTGTAAGTATTCGCCGACGGCCAACGGCGGCAACGGCAGCCTCACGGTAACGCTCGGTGGGACAACTAAGACTCTGAATCTGGCCGCCGGCGTCAAAACCGCGGGGGCGACCTTCGATCGCTTTGGCCTCCTCAATTACCAGAAGGGCGGTCACGGCCTGGAAGCTTATTTCGACGACATCCGTTACACGACGCTGCAATTGGATTCCAACGATGACGGCATCCCGGACTTTTGGATCAAGAAGGCCGAACTCATCGGAGCGGATGTGCACATCACCTTTTCGTCCCTGCTGGGGAGGCAATATGCCCTTGAGCGCAAAGGTGTGCTGGACGGGACGACTTGGTCGGATGTGCAAGCCAACGTGCCTGGCACCGGCGGCGACGTGACAGTGATTGATCCTGGAGCGGCTGCCCAGCCCGCCAGATTCTATCGTGTCCGCGTGCTTGATTAAGTAAAGCCAGGCCGTCTTGCCTGGACTCATGCGAAGTCGAGTTATCCTGAGCACTGTCATTATCAGCCTCGGCTCCATTTCATGCGCTTGGGCCGGGGAACCGGGTCTGGTGGCATCCTACAGCTTTGATGAAGGCGAAGGTTCAGTCGCTCGTGATCAGAGCGGAAACGGGAACGACGGGAGAATCCTCGGTGCGGCGAAATGGGTGAAAGGGTCCTACGGCTCGGCGTTGGAGTTCAGTGGGACAAACGCCTACGTGGACTGCGGCACCGGCGGCAGCCTTAAGCATGTCGCCGCGACCGGAACCATTCACGTTTGGTGTCATCCTTACCGGGCGCAAGGCGGGCTGGTCAATTGGAGCACCGGCGGCGGCTGGAACGACGAGCGGTTGGTGCTCGCCGTAAACACGTACGGCGGCGGGAATACGATGATGGGTTGCATCGCCGATGGCGGAAGCCGGCAGATACTCTACGGGTTCGGAGCGCTTCAGGAAAAGGAATGGACTCACCTGACAATGACGTGGGATGGAAAGGCTATCCACCTCTACCGCAACGGCTTGCTCGCCTCCACTGATGTGCAAACGCTCACCCCGGAGATCCAGGGCGTCCCGCTTTGGCTGGGACGCTGTCAGGGTTTGGGCGCTGAATACTTCGACGGAATTCTGGATGAGGTGCGTCTCTACAACCGTGCGCTCACCCCACAGGAAGTCTTTGCCTCCTACAAACAGGAGGCGATCCTTCGAGGCATGGATGCCCGCAACTTCAGCAGGACGCGGGTTGAAGCTCGCGAGTATCGTGGCCCGGGCAGGATCATTGCCAAGGTGGACCTGCGGCTCATGCAACCGGTGCCGGCGGGGACAACGGTTGAAGTCGCCTTGGGCGCCGCCAGTGCGCAAAAGCCGGCGCGGCGCCAACGAGTCGCCGCGGAGCGGCTCGCCGGCCCGGTGGAAGTGACCTTCGATGCGCAGAATCTCGCGGCGGGCGAATACAGGATCCTTGCCACTGCGATCAAGCGGGATGGGACCCGTCTCGGAGATGAGTCCGAAGCTCGCGTCCACTGGCAAGGCCCGATGCCGGAACTGCAGGGCGTGAAAGTTCTGAACAACCTCGTCTGGGAACTCCTCAACTTGGATGCGAAGAGCAACGAAACCATCAGCAAAGAGATGTCTTTCCACAATCCCTGCGACCGGTGGATTTTCGTTCAGACCACCGCCCAGGTGGGCAAGAGCGGACAGCTTTCCGTCACGGTGGACTCGCAGCAGATTCCCGCCATCACCCACACGGAAAGCGGCTCCGGCACGCAGGAAGCGATGCAATATCTTCGTGCCGGTCGTCATGAACTCAAAGTCAGCAGCCAAGGCGCCGCGCGCCTGCAACAGGTCGTTGTCCGTTCCATCCCGATGCTCCAACATGCGTTTTACGACGCGAATCCGCACATTGCGCCGCATGGTCCGTACGACTGGCAGTTCCTTCGCAAGGACGTGCTTCCCAACGTGAACACGATGATCGGCGGCCCCGGTCCCGAACTGGCGGCCTGGAAGCAGTCCGGTCGGAAATGGATCAGCCTCATCGGCCTTCCCCCGATCAGCGGTGACGATGAAGCGGCGGTGGAAAGCGCCTACCAGCACTGGTCGGCGAGCCCCGGCTTTCAAAATCCGCTGATGGACGGTGTTATCGTGGACGAATTCGGTGGCGGGGACGATCCCAGCTATGACGGTTACCGCAAGGCCGCCGAGCGCCTTTACGCCAACCCGCAGTTCAAGGACAGGATGTTCATTCCCTATGGCGGCATCTTCCATGGGAAAGATCGCAGTCGGGAATTCGCCCGGGCCGCTATTGCGGGCGACGGCTATGTCGCATGGGAACAGTATCTCCGCGAAGAGCCTACCGAGGAAGCCGGACGCAACGCCGTGCAGCGCGTCGCGGCGGAAATGCAGGAATGGGAAGCGGGCCTGCCGGGCGTGGCCCGGCGGATGGTGCTGGTGTATGGCCTTATGTCCCAGCCGACCGAGAGCCTGAACGTCAATCCCTCGGTGAATTATCGAGTGTGGATGGACATGCAGATGCGCCTCCTCGCGACCCATCCCGTCTTCTTCGGTCTCGGCGGCATTCAGGAATATCACTCCGCCTATGCCGATGAGGAAAACGTGCGTTGGACCGGCCGGCTCTATCGCCACTATGCGATCGAGGGCCACACCCAGCCGCTCACCGAAGACCCCTACCTCAATACACACCTCCAGAATCCCGACTTCGCCACCGGCACCACGGGCTGGCGAATCTCACCCGCCGCATCTGGGAGCATCCAGCACAAGGAGCGCAAAGGTTACAGTTGGTTGCAGGGCCGCTACCCGCCGACGCCGGTGGGCAACACCTTCCTCTGGATGAAGCGCAGCCGGGCGAAACCGAACCTGTTCGCGCAGCAAATCAGGAAGTTGCAGCCGGGCCGGCTTTATTCGCTCAAAATGATCACGGCCGATTACCAGGACCTAGTGCAGGAAAACTCCCGCAAGACCACGCACGCGGTGACCCTTCAACTGTACAAAGTCGAAATTCTGCCCGGGCCGAAAAACTCTTTCCAGTTCACCTTCCCCAATTGCTACGCCCACGTCGTCGGCAAATTCAACGCGCAGTACCCATTCTGGATGAACTATCACTGGCGCGTCTTCCGGGCAAAGGGGCGGACCGCAACGCTGACGGTTGGCGACTGGGAAAGTGATGCGGCGCCGGGTGGCCCTGTTGGTCAGGAATTGATCTACAACTTCATCGAAGTGCAACCGTATCTGGGAGATCAGATCAGCTCTGGCGGATAATTTGACATGCCACTCTCGACCCGTAACACTTCAACCATGAACCGCTTGTCCGGCGATGAACGATCATTTCGCCTAACTCGCTTAAACCCGGCCATGCGAACCATCACGCGCAGAGCCTTCCTGAAGACCTCAGCGATTGGTGCCGGCGGCCTCACCTTGGCCAGCCGTGCCGCCTCGCCGGGGCCGGCGGTTGAGCCGGACACGGTGCGCGACCGGCTGTGGATCTTCACTTGCGCGGCCAACAGCGATTTTGTCCACCTGCGCCGCCGCTCGGTGATGACGCCGGTCGAGGGCGCGTTCTTCTTCGGTGTGCCCAACATCATCGTCGTCCAGTCCGGCGCGCACGAAGCAGCACATGGCCGGTTGCACCCGCCCTTTGCGCAATACCTCGTGGCGATGCGGCCCTTGAAGCGGATCGTGTGGTCCGTGGTCGGCAGCGGCGGCTTTCATTCGCCGGAGGAAACGAAGGAGGTGCTGGGGTTGGCGCGCACGACGCCCAACTTCGCCGGCATCATGCTGGATGATTTCTTCACCGGCGCGAAGGAGGGGAAACGCGCCCAGTTGACCGTCGAGGAGCTGGCTGAGATTCGCGGCCAGCTTCGTGAAGGCGGCCGAAACCTGGAGGTTTTTGTGACGCTCTATGCCGACAAGCTCGACCAGCCGATCAGCGATTATCTGAAGCTGGTGGATGTGATCACGCTCTGGACTTCAGACCCGAACGAGTTGCTGAATCTCGAAGCGAACCTGAAGAAGGTCGAGGCGCTGGCGCCCAAGACGCGAAAGATGCTGGGCTGTTACGTCGTGGATTACGGCCGGAAAGAGGGAACGCCCCTGCCGTTGATGCAGCGGCAATGCGAAACCGGTTTGCGCTGGCTTAAGGAACGCCGGATCGAAGGCATCATTTTCCTGGGCAACACGACGATGGACCTCGGCTTCCCCTCCGTGGACTGGACCCGGGAATGGATTCAGAAGGTCGGGCAAACCCGGCTGTAAACGAAGCGAACTTTGTTGGTATCCCGGCGAACAATCAAACTGCTCATGCTAAAATTCAACACCATCACCGCGAACTCGGGGCTTTCATTGGCCGCGCTGCTGCTCGCCCTCGGGCCGGGCAATGTGTCTTCGCAAACCGCGTCGCCACCCGAGCGCGAAGTCGTCGCCGGCATCACAACGAAGCGGATCATTCCCGGCGCGCCGTATGAACTGGCAGGCAAGCGCATTGTCTTCGCCAATTGGTATTACGTGCAGCCCGGCGACCTGGACTGGCGCGATGCTGACGGCAAGAGCGTTTATGTTTCGGGCAACTCGGGTCCCTTTGACGCGCACCACGTCGGCATCAATGCGCCGCACGGCATTCGCATCATCGCCCAGAAGCCCCAGGTCCTCGGGCCACTCGACTTGCCGCACCGCGGCGTGTTGCGCGATGGCAATGTTTACAAAGGCTGGAATTCGACCGATTACCTTGAATCCACGAACGGCATGCATTGGGAGAAGAAGGCCGCCCTGGTTTTCCGAGGGACAGGCACGCCGGGTGGGTGGCACGCGTTCATGGATCCTTCCGCGTCACCGGAAGAACGGTTCAAGGTGGTCTGGACCAGCGAGATCACGCGCGCGCAGTTCGAGGAGTTTCGCAAGAAGCGCCCGGACGGTTGGGAACCGCGAGCGCTGCTTCTGCTGGGGGAGAAAGATCAAGTCAGTTGCTTGCGCGGCGCGGTGTCGCCGGATGGAATACACTGGACCGGGCTGCCTGACCCGCTGGTCGTTGAATACAGCGACACGCACAATATCTGCTACTACGATTCCGCCTTGCGAAAGTACGTCCTCTACACGCGCTACTGGTCCGTCGGGCCACGTTCGCAGCGCCTCCCGCCCGACATCCGCGGCTCGTGGACGGGCGTGGGCCGCCGCGCGATTGGCCGAAGCGAGTCCAGCGACTTTCGCAGCTTTCCGCCGTCGGAGATGATTCTCGAACCGACGCCCGACATGCTCCCTTCCGAGGCGCTTTACACGAATTGCCGCACGACCGTGCCGGGCGCGCCGGACCAACATCTGATATTCCCCACGATCTGGAATGCGTCCGTGGACGACACCACGCGCATCGCGCTGGCGTCGAGCCACGACGGCCAGTTGTGGCATTGGGTACCGGGCGGGGACTTACTGCGAACGGCGCCTTTCGGCCAATGGGACGGCGGCTGCATCTGGGCGTATCCGGAGTTGATGGAGTTGCCGAACGGCGACTGGGCATTGATGTATCGCGGAGACAATTTCCCGCACAAATATCCGCGCGGCCAGCGCAAGATCGACTTGGGCTATGCCGTCTGGCCCAAGGGCCGGCTCGTCGGCTTGGAAGCCGCTGAAGACGGCGTTTTCACCATGATGCCGATCATGCCACCCGGTCGGAGTCTTAAGATCAACGCCCTGACCCTCCGTACCGGCTGGGTCAAGGTGGAAGTTGTCGGTATAGACAGTCGTAGATTTTCCGAGTGCGTTCCCATTGTGGGCGACCAACACTGGGCCCGCGTGACTTGGAAAGGCGGGAATGATCTTGGCATCCCCGAAGGCCAACCCATGACGCTGAGGATCGAGATGAAACAGGCCAAGCTCTTCGGTCTGGAGTTTGATTGAATCCTCGTTTCTGGTCTGCTGAGATGAGTCCGCGAACGTTTTCCCCGTTAACCGACAAGCTCTGATGCACAAGTCAGGCCGGAGCAGATTCAAGCTGTCCTTGCAAGTGGCGGCATTCGTCGCGGCAGTTGCGGCACCGGGAACTTGCGGTGCGGACACAAACCCTGCGGCAGCGGGGGCGGAACGCGCGCGACAAATCCGGACGAACTTCGCCGGCATCAAAGGTGACTACGAACGGCTCCAGGCCGAGATTGCCGATCACATCCGAGTGCATTTCGATCTCGCGCCAGAGCTGCTGCTGCCGGGCGAAGTGGTCCGGCTGACCATCGAGGCGCGTTCCACCATTCCGCCAAATCCGACCTTGGAACTGCTCCAGGATTGCTATCAGGCATCTCCGGCGCGGCGCGCCTTCTCATTGTCATGGAAGAAAGATGACGCCGGCAATTCCTACAGGGCGAAATGGCGCTGGCGGTCAACGCGTCGCGGCAATTACCAGATTCGGTGGCGATGCGATGTGGGCGGTGACATCCCTGAGTTCCGCCGCAACTTCTCCGTGGTGGATCGTTCCTACCTGACCTTGATTCTCAACTCGACCAGCCATCGCGAGCCGCGACCTGAGCCGGACCTGCACGAACTCGGACTCCCTTTCAGCTATTGGGCGGAGCAGGCCCTTTTTGGGAAGCGCCAGACTGCCGGGCAGTTCAGCCAGGCGAGCCGTTGGGCGCGACAATTCGGCGACGATCCGGGATTGCTGATCTTCATGGGTGGCGATTATCTCCCGGATGACAAGACCGTTTTCTACGACGAGCCCGAGGAGGTGCAACGTCTCCTGCTCAACTGCTACCGCGAGTTCTGGCCGATGCTCGGCTTTCCGCGCCCGCTAAAGAGCCTTTACAGCTACGGCGTGGGAAACGGGCCGGCTCGTGTCGCGCGGTCCGAGGGATTCGATCTGCTCGGCGCGTTGTGCGCCGACCAGAACTGGGGCGACGGCCCGTTCAAAATCAATCACTGGGGCATGCCTGCCCGGCCGTATTTTGTCAGCCGCGAGGATTTCCGCAAACCTGGCCATGGCGGCGCGGCCGCGATGGTGGGCGTTCAACAGTGCGAACGCTTGACCGTGCCCTGCCGCGACTACAATTGCGTCTATGCCTTCGAAGGAGCAATTGCCTATGCGCTGGATCAGTATTCCGGCATCACGCGGCGACGCGTCGCGGACGACGCCGTCCTTTCGCGGGAGATGGATTTCCTCCAATGCTTCGTGGATTGCGCCGGGCAGACGGAGGCACCCCTGCTTGTGAGTTGCGGCATCGAGTTCAACGGCGTCTGGCCCGACATGGCGGCCATCAACCAGCATTTTCTCGAGTACTTGGTCAGGCGGGCGCGCGACTCCAAGCTCGCCTTCGCGACCGCTACCGCGGCGGCCGATTTTCTCCGGCAGCATCACAAGCGCACGCCGGAAACGGTGCTGTACCTGCCGGATGTCTATGCAGGCATCACGAGCAACGGCAAGCCGGTGAACTACCCGGACACGATGGAAATCGAGAATGACCGCTTCCGGGCGATCTTCCGCCGCGGCGAAACGCTGCCTTACGCTCACTATGACTACACCACTCGGTGGCAATACCCGGACTGGGGCAACGCCAACATTCCGCGCGACAAGAAGGGTTACGTGATTCCCAACACCGATGACCGCTTCCGCGTGACGCCGCACACCGTGGACACGCGACCGTTTAAGGTATCGTCGCGCATGGAAGAAGTTGCGAGTGCAACCCGGGTGTACATCGAAGTGGAAGCGGAGGTGGCGCAACCGGCGCTGGCGCTGGCGGTGTGGGACGTGCCGCGCGAATACAGCAAAGACACGGCTCGTTTCGATCTCCGCGGGGCACAACGTTTCGTTCCGGTGCGCGCACCGTTCACTGGCAACCTCAACGGCGTCGTGATCGCGGACATCAGAAAGGGCGTCAATCGGGTCAAGCTAACTATCATGACGCCGCCCCGCGCGCCCCGTTTCCTGGACCTTCAATTGGGCGACCGCGTGAGGGCCAAGGTATTCGAGCGCGATGGTGGAGCGATGGCGTATGTTTTTGCCATCGGAACCGCACCAGCCGCATTCGAGCTGAAGCCGCCGCAAATCATGCCGGTCCGGCTGTATCCAGCCGACTCCGACGTGCCCATACTGTTGAGTCAGCCAAAGATCATCAGTGTAAAGCCGGGGGAATGTCTGCGGATTGGCGGTCTGACCTATGATCAATTCCTCGAGGCGTGTCCTTCCGCCAAACCTGCTGGGTCGTGGGATTTGGGGCGGGCGTTGGCTGAGTAGGACGCAATCGCGTCGTGACAATATGGCTTGGCGGCCATCGGTTGGTGACTGTCTTGGTTCACAGGTCAACCTTCGACCACCGTGGTGAAATTCTCATAGACCAAGCTTGGCCTGCAGGTTGATTCAGTGTAATGGTGTTTCGACAAAGCAGATTATGAAGTTCTCGATGATTACACCTTGTTACCGGTTGCCCGTTTGCCTTGCCATCGGGGCTTTGTTGCTCGTGCCTGCGACCCGCCTGGTTGGCCAGGAGCTTGACAAGCCCCTGCGCCTGATGCCCGGCCCGCAACTGTTCATTGATGATTACCTGATTGGCGAGAGTTCCTTCCTCACCCGCGTCGTCAATAATCCGCAGAAGCTGCCCAAACCCGTGGTCACGGGAGGCAAGAATGGCGACGAAAACTTCCAACCCTACACCAGCGTGGTGCGCGATCCGCAGACCAAACGCTTCCGCATGTGGTACAACACCGGCGAGGATGTCAGTGTGTCGCACATCGGTTACATTGAGTCGGAGGACGGCATCCACTGGCTGCGCCCGCATCGGGTGCTGAAAGACCCCGGCCCGATCAAGTTCGGCGTCAGCGTGGTGGATCGGGGCGAGAAGTTCCCCGACCCGGCCAAACGCTACGTGCTCGGCTATTACTACAAGGACGGTCTGATGATCGCGACTTCGGTGGAGGGACTGGACTGGACGCTGCTTCAGCCGAAATCGGTGCTCCAGCACAACCACGACATTGATTCGCTGCGCTGGGATCCCCTTCGCAACCGCTTTCTGGCCATTGTTTCGGTGTGGGTGGTGGACAACCGTTGGGAGGAACGACGACGCATTCCGCACCAGAGCGTCAGCACCGACCTGGTGAACTGGAAGAAGCTCTGGCCGATTCTCACGCCCAAGATTGGCGCGCCGGTGGAACGCGGCGAAACCCAGTTCTACGCGATGGGCGGGGCGATTACGCGCGGAGACCTGTTGATCGGACTGGTCAAAGTCCTGCGGGACGATCTCAACGCCACGCCCGGCAAAAGCGGCAAGGAAATGGGCGACCTGGATCGCAAGGCCGCCGGCTTGGGCTACACCGTGCTCGCCTGGAGCCACGACGGCGAAACCTGGCAGCGTGATTATGAACCGTTCATTCCCCAGAATCTGGTTCCGGGCAGTTGGGACCATGCCATGGCGTGGGCGGACGAACAGATAGTGGTCGGGGACGAGACGTTTGTTTACTACGCCGGCTATGCGCGCGGTCACAAGGTCGCCCGCTTCGAGGAACGCCAGATCGGCCTGGCCCGCATGCCGCGGGATCGTTACGTGTCTCGCGACGCGGACCTGAATGTTGGCCGATTGCTCACCAAGCCATTGGTGCTCGAGGCGTCCTCGATTACGGTGAACGCCAACGTCGTCGGCTTGATGCGAGTGCGGCTTCTAACGGCGGATGGAAAACCGAAGCGCGGTTTCGACTGGGCCGAGATTCGTGGCGATGCGGTCGCGCATCCGGTGAAGTGGCAGTCGAAGATCGGCTCGCTCGGCAATGACGCCGTTCGTTTGGAGTTCGAGCTGAAAGACGCGCAACTCTTCGGTTTTGACCTGCACAAGTGAACACGGGAATCCAACGTTTATGAAGAAGTCAGGAATTGGCCGAAGGGAATTTCTCCGCGTCACGGTGGCCGGTGCGGCGTCGGCGCCGCTGGCACTCAACGCGCAGCCGCAAACGGCGGCCTCGCCGGCTTCGGCGGCGAAGACGGAATTGGGCGAGCCTTATGAACTCCTCGGCAAGCGGCTGTATTTCCAGAACTGGCACTACATCCACCCTGGCGAGTTTGAGTGGGATCTGCCCGATGGAAAGAGGGTGAGGCTGGAAGACGCCACTCCCCCGGATGCCGCGTTGTTCAAGCACAAGAACCAACCCTACGGCATCCGGCTGCGAGCCCAGCCGGCGGAGCGCTTTGGGCCGCTTTTTCAGGCGGAACGTCCTTGGGAACAGAACGCCGGGGTCGCGCTCACAACGGTAATCCAGGACGGCGGAGCGTTCCACGGCTGGGGCGCGCCGTTCACCACTTCCGGTGATCCGCCGGGCCAGAAACACTTCGTCTATTTCGAATCTGACGACGGGCTTTCCTGGAAGCGACCGAACCTCGGCATCGTCGAGGTGGACGGCAGCCGCGCGAACAACGTCGTCAACATTTTCGGCACGGATGGCGGCACGGTATTTCTCGATCCGTCCGCCCCAACGGCCGAACGGTTCAAGCTGATTGCGGAGATGGATTTTCCCAAGGAAGTGATTGACGACTACGTGCGACGGCGACCGGGGGATTGGGACCCGAAAGTCGAGCGCAAACCCGACGGCAGCGCCAAGGGCATGTGCGGCGCGGTTTCGCCGGACGGCAAGCATTGGACGCAGTTCCGCGATCCGATGGTGATCGAAATCACGGACACGCAATTGACGGCCTACTACGATCCGCTTTTGCGCAAGTATGTCGCCTACACGCGCACCTGGGCGGCCGGACCTCGTTCGGCCAGGTTCACCCAGACCAAGAAGACGTGGGGCAACTCGCGCCGCTCGATCGGCCGCTCGGAGAGCGCCAATTTCCGGGAATTTCCGCTCCACCAAATCATGCTGGAACCGGGGCCCGAGCTGCTGCCCACCGACACGCTTTACACCAACGGCAAGACCACGATGCCTGGCGCCCCCGATCATCACTTGTTGTTCCCCACCCTCTGGCACGTGTTCGGCGACACCACCAGCATTGCACTGGCATCAAGCCACAACGGCCTGAACTGGCATTTCCTCCCCCGTTCTCCCGTGTTTCGCACCGGGCCGTTCGGCGCCTTTGACGGCGGCTGTGTTTTTGCGCATCCGAACCTGCTGGAGTTGGCCGATGGCCGATTCGCGCTGCCCTACACAGGCTACAATGTCCCGCACAAGTATCCGCGCAAGCTCTGGAAGTACGCGCCGGGTTACATGATCTGGGCGAGAGGCCGGGTCATCGCACTGGAAGCGCCCGGCTTGGGAGAATTCACCACCGCCGCGTTCATGCCGCCGGGTCGGCGGCTGCGCATCAACGCGCTGGTTGGGCGCGCCGGTCGTTTGCAGGTAGAAGTCGCCGGGGTGAACAGCGACGCGTTGCCCGCACGCAGTTTTGCCGAGGCCAAGCCGCTCTTTGGCGATTTGTTCTGGTCGCCGGTGGTTTGGAACGGTCAGGACGATCTTGGTTTCGCGGACGGCAGTGCGATTCGCCTTCGCTTCAAACTGGATCAGGCGCAGATTTACGGGCTGGAGTTCGCTTAGGAAAGGAGATTTAGGCGATGAAAACCAAATCATCGGCGGCTTTGTCCATCTGCGCGCTGCTGATCTTTGTGGCCGGATGCACTCAACCCGCGACCAAACAATCCGCAGATCAGGAAGAGGTCGGGCGCGAGTACGCACCGCCCGACGCCTATCTCGACGGGTCGAAGCATGCCTATTACGGGAGCGAGAATCCTTGGGACCGGCGTTTCTTCACCAAGGCGCTGAACCTCTACGGCCGCCGCGGGCAACGCCAAATGCTGGATATCATCGAAGGCCGCCCCGCCGAAGCCGCGAAGTATTGCCGCGAACTGCTGGCGAAGCAACCGAACGATCTGGAGTCGCTTTTCAACCTGGCCATCGCCGAAGCGCGCTTGGGAAACGTGAACGCCGCGATGGACGCTGTGAAAGATGCCGTGAATCGCGGCCTGCCGTTCACCCGATTCCTAGTTGGCCCGCGCGAGGTGTTGCGGCCCCTGACGGAGTCGGCGGCGTTCCGCGAATACGCCGTCACCCGGAAAGTCCAGTTGGCGCACGGCCCGCTGCTGGGTGCCGTGACGCCGCACAGCGCCCGATTCTGGGTACGCACGATAGATGAAGTTCCGATTCAGGCGGTCGTCAGCACTTCGCCGGATTTGAGCAATCCAATTCGCTCCGATGCTCAACGAACCAGCGCCGAAGACGACTTTACCGCCATCGCCGTAGTTCTAGGACTGCAACCGGCGACGGTGTATCACTACGATTTGTTCATTGACGGAAAGTCGGCGCTGGCGGCGGACCGTCCTTCCTTCCGGACTTACCCGACTGCGGACAGCAACGGTCGCTTCCAAGTGGCCTTCGGCGGCGGCGCCGGTTACAACCCGGTTTGCGAGCGAATGTGGGATGTCATTCGCAGCCACAGGCCGGATGCTTTCCTCGGTTTGGGCGACAACGTTTACATGGACCTGCCAGCCAAGCCCAACGGCTTCGTCGAATACACCTACTACCAGCGGCAATCGCGGCCGGAGTTTCGCCGGCTGGTTGCCAGCGTGCCGACGTACGCCATCTGGGATGATCACGATGCCGCGATTGATGACGTCTGGCTCGGGCCCTACAAGGACAAGCCGGACTGGAAGCTGCCGATCTTCCGCAACTTTCAACAGCAGTGGAACAACCCCGCCTACGGCGACCCCGATTGGCCGGGCTGTTGGTTCAACTTCTCCATCGGGCCGGTCGAGTTTTTCATGCTTGAATGCCGGATGTATCGCACCAATCCACTCGACAAAGATCCGACCATGCTCGGCCCGGTCCAGAAAGCGTGGTTAAGAAAGCAGCTCAAGCAGTCCACCGCCCGGTTCAAGGTTCTTGTGTCTTCGGTGCCGTGGACGCTCAACTCGAAGGGCGGGGCCAAGGATACATGGAACGGGTTCCGCAAGGAGCGCAAAGAGATTTTCGATTTCCTCGCCAACAACAAGATTAACGGCGTCGTCCTGCTGTCGGCGGACCGCCATCGTTCGGAGGCCTGGCGCAACGAACGGCCCAACGGGTATCCGCTTTACGAATTCGAAAGCTCGCGCCTGACGAACGAGCACGTCCACGAACTCGTGCCGGGAACGCTCTTCGGCTACAACGCCAAGCAATCCTTTGGGCTGCTGATGTTTGATCTGACCGGCGGCGATCCCTCCGTGACCTTTCAGGCTGTGAGCATTGACGACGAAGTGGCCGGCGAGGTGACGGTGAAGTTGAGTGGGATCTCGCACTGACGCTATGAAGAGCAAACTCGCAACTGGACTACGACGTCCGACACACTGCCTTCTCGTCTGTATGTTGTTCGCAGTCGCCACTTGGGCCGCGAGCGCCGAAGACAAGGTCTATTTCGCCACGGGGTTCAGAATCGGCGAGGTGTCGCAGAACAGCGCGATCATCTGGACACGTCTCACGGCAAAGGCCGAGCGGAATTGGGACGGACTGATGCCCAATCCTCATGAAAGCCCGACGCGGGTTATCGTGGACGAGCCGGACATTCCGCCGGCGATGTGGGAAGGCTCGGCCGCCGGCACAGCGGGCGAGGTGCGACTGGGGCTGTCCACGAATCCCGTTCCCGACAAGATCGAGTGGCTCGATTGGTCCGCCGTGAGCCCCGAGGCCGATTACACTCACAAGTTTCATGTGAGAAATCTGACCCCGGGCATCCGCTACTACGTGCGCGTCGAGGGGCGCAAGGCAGCGGGGAGTCCGGTGACGCAAGCGCCGCTGGGGCAGTTCCGGACCCCGGCGCCGGCGGAGGCGTGGCAGGATGTCTGGTTCACGGTCAGCAGTTGCCAGATGTATTTCCATCGCGACCACAAAGACGGCTTCCTGATCTACCCGGCCATGGCGCACGCCCATTTCAAGCAGCCCGACTTCGCCGTCCGAGCGGGTGATGCCGTTTACCTGGATCGCGACAATCCACGGGCGAGGACAGTGGACCTGTGCCGGCTGCATTGGCAACGCATGTTTTCGCTGCCGCTGCTGCGGGAGTTCTACCACAACGTGCCATGCTACTGGATGAACGATGACCACGACACGTATTTCGATGATTGTTATCCGACGCTGCGCGCGCCGTGGATCGCGCCGCTGACTTACGAGCAGGGCGCCGCCGTGTTCCGCGAACAGACACCCGTGGGCGATCGCATGTTCCGAACTGTCCGCTGGGGAAAGGGGCTACAGATCTGGATCACCGAAGGCCGCGATTTCCGGTCGCCCAACCCTGAGCCGGACGGCCCCGACAAAACGCTGTGGGGCAAGGAACAGAAGGAATGGCTCATGAAAAGCATTCTGGCCAGCGACGCCGTGTTCAAGGTGCTCGTGAACCCGACGGCCATCGTCGGACCCGACAAGCCGAATCAGGCGGATAACCAGGCGAACACGGCCTTCGCTACAGAAGGCGGGGTTTTCCGGCGTTGGACGCGCGAGAATCACCTGTACCATTTCTATGTCTGTAACGGAGACCGACACTGGCAATACATGTCAACGGACCCGGAAACGGGGCTGCGCGAGTTCTCGGTCGGGCCGTCGTCAGACCGGCACGTGTTGCAGGGACCGCAGTTTCAACCCAAATTCCATTCGTTCTACCGGGAGGGAGGCGGATTTCTGAGTGTGTCCGTCAGCGGCAGCGAAAAAAAGGTCTTGGACAATCCCCAGCGCGTAGTCTTTGAAAACACCGTGCCGACCATCAATTTCAGGTTCCACGATGTGAACGGCAATGTGCTCCACGAATATCGCGACACGGCGCTGACATCCCCATAGCCAACCAGGACCTCATGGAATCGCCAACTGAGACATGGTCGTGTCTTTGCCCTTTCCATTTGTGCCAGATCCGTCGAATCTCGTGCGTGATTAACTTGCTTTGGCGAACAATGACATGCGGTTGCTGAAGAACTCTGCTCTCTTAATCGTTGTCTGTTTTCAGTTCTTTGCCTCCGGACAGCCGACGAGAACGGAAACTTTTGATCACATGCCCACCTGGACCGGGGTCAACAACCAACCTCAGTCGCCGCCCTGCATCACCGTAGATCAGGACTTTGGATATAGTCCCAAGACCAGCTTTGCTGGCGGCGCGCCTGGGGAGATTGGGGGCAAGATTTGGCGCGCAGCCAGCATTGCCAGTTATGCCAGGGCGATTGCGACGAGAACTTTCCAGGATAGACTTTCCGCCTCGGGAACATTTGCCGTGACGAAGTCGCCGGGATCGTCCGGCTTTCTTTTCGGCTGGTTCAATTCTTCAAACCCGCCGGGATGGCGGAACCTCAACTCGCTCGCGTTGCGAATAGACGGGGAAAAGGGCTTCTATCGTGTCTATGCCGAGTATGGAACGCGACTCAAACGAACCAGCACCATCACCATCAACCGAAAGGCCAACGTCCGGCACCGGGATGATGGAACCGTGCACAACTGGTCGCTGACTTACGATCCGGATGGCAACCACGGCGGAGGCTCGATTGAATTCAAGCTGGATGCCGATTCCTGGACGCTCGACCTGGCGCCCGGCCACAAGCTGGACGGCGCGAAGTTCGATCGGTTCGGGCTGTGGAATCGCCAAACGGAGGCGGTCTCGCCGATCTGGGTTTATTTCGATGATGTCGTGCTGGACGGAGTGCCACAGGATTTTACGAGCGATCCGCGCTGGCTCGGCACCGGCAACCGGCGAATGTACGCGGATTGCGAAATCGAGCCACGACACAATTTCGGCTTTCGAAATTCCAAGCACGCCGGGGGCACGGCGGCAGGTGAAGTGGGTGGCATGCTGTGGCGGACGGAGAGTGACGCGCCGCAGACGGCCGGTTATTACGCCGACACCCGGATAGGCAAGTTGAATCTCAACGGTAAACTCTCCGCCCATGGCAAACTCGCCATGCCCCGCACCTGCGTTGATGCGGGACTTTATCTGGGATGGTTCAATACTGCCACGTATAACAGCGCGACTACGGGCAACATACTTGCGCCCCGAAATTTCCTGGGCGCGCTCGTGGAATCCTCCAGCGATGAAGGTCAGAAGTTCAACGCCTCTTACCGGACGGGAACCGGAACATACGACCTGCAAATACGTTCGCCGAGGCTCGTACCGCCCACCGGCACGTTGGAGTGGTTCATCGCCTACGACCCTGCGCTTCCGAGGGACAACCTGGTGGTCACGGTCGCTGGACAGAAGTCGGTGTTGACTGTGCCTGAGAGCGCGCGAAAGCAGGAAACGACTTTCAACGCCTTCGGGTTGGGGACGACGCGCAAAGGCGGCCATTGGATTGAAATGTTTTTTGATGACATCACGTACACCATGACTGAGTACAATAAATAGAGGCTACGAAGGAGATGGTTGTCATGAAGAAAACGCACATGGCAATTTTGTTGTGTCCTTTTTTCAGCACCTCGCGTTCGGGCAGGTGTCGGTGACCGAAGCCTTTGACATCCGCGGTCGCATCGAACTGCCAACCGGCTGGGTGTTCGCCGCCGCGGGCAAGCGATGGGCGGAATTGTCGGCGCGAACCCGCGTGAACTGGAGAGTCCAACGAAAGGAATCAAAGCAATGAAGGTTTTGCCAGGCGCGTGGGTGGCCATCAGCATGCTCGCCATTACGGGAGTTCTCAATGCGGCAGCCGACGAGCTGGGGCTGGTCGCGCACTGGCCGCTCGACGAAGGCGCAGGCACGGTCGCCCGCGACACCAGCGGCAACGGCAACGGCAACGACGGCAAGGTCCTGGGCGCGCAATGGGTCAAGGTGCCTGGGGGTCACGGGCTGGAGTTCGACGGGCTGAACTCGTACGTGGACTGCGGCAAACCGCAGGTCGCGCTGGCCGTCTATCCGCGTCCCGGCAACGCGCAGGAGACATTTTTGCTCGACCAGGTGCGTTTCTTGATCGACGACTGCGGGTTGGACGGCTTCTACATTGACGAATTCAGCCAGGCCTGGGGCGGCTCGATTCGCGATTACGGCGGTTGGGACGGCACATCGGTGGACATTGATCCCGCGACGGGGAAGATCGCCGGGAAATGGATCGACTGCAGCCTGACCGGCATTTCTTCGCGCGTGAAGATCCTCAACGCCGGCCTCGCGCGCGGCAAGAACGTCAATTGCAACACCTGGTCCACGAGCGCGGCGGAGCAGGCGTTGCCCGCACAACGGTTCTGGGAGATGCAACAATACGCCAACCCGAGCGGCTTCGTCCCCGGCAAGAAACCGCCGTTCGTCTATGAGATGAGCGAGGGACTGCTCGGCAGCCCGATCGGTCTCGGCGCGATTGAATCCAAGGACAAACCGCTCGGCGAGGGCCTGATGCTCTCTTTGATTTTCTACCTACGCCACGGCCTGCTCTATTATCATTATTCGTATCCCGAGTTGCCGGAGAACGGTCCCGGCAACGGCGAGTACGGGCCGATCAATCACTCGTTCCCCTTCACTCCCGTCGCGCTGCACGAAGGGTGGATGGAGGGAAAGGAACGGACGATCACCTGTCTGTCGGGAGTGTACTTGTGGAACCGGAAGACCAGGCCCGTCGTTCGGGTGTTTGGCCTCGACGGACGCGAGCAGACCGGCAAGGCCGCGCTCAAGCAGACGAAGAAGGGGTGGTCCGTTGAATTGAAGCTGGCCGACTGGGCGGAGATTTGCATCATCAGCGCAGACGGACATGCGATCGCAGCGAGAGTGGAACACAAATGAGCCGACCAAAGGCCCGCTTCGCGGTGATCGGCGGGAACCCGCGGCCCACAGAACGCGCAGGTCATCGTGCATGGTTGATCACGCCAAACGGGGTGGCGACACCGTATCTGACTTCGGTTACAATTTCGTATGAATGAATGACGTTAGATTGGCCACGCATACACGAAATGAATACCAAAAGGTTTTTGAACCCCGGACTCTCCATCATGGAAATCGGCAAGCTGGCTTTGATCATTGTTGCATTCCGTCTCTTCCTGCCTGAAAGTTTATCCGCCCAGAAGACCTGGCGAGAATCCACCTTCGAAGACTTTGTGGATGGCACCTTTGACGACGCGGGCGCCAACATGTACGTTTCGCGCAAAGGAAGAATCCAAACCATCAACCGTTGGGATGTTAACGGTGACGGAAATATCGACATTCTCTGCGCCAATTCCCATCCGTTGGTGGAGATGCTGGATATGTCCATTTACTGGGGCGATGGGAAAGATTTCAGCATTAGAAATCACAGCTACATCCCCGCCGACGGGCCCATGTGGGTGGCCGCCGATGATCTGAACGGCGATGGTGAGATGGACCTGGTTGTGGCCAATTATTCCAATGGCACCTGGACGGAAATGGACTCGTTTGTGTATTACGGCGGATTGAAGGATCGGAATTATCGGAAGGCGCCGGGCGAATGGGCCTTCTATCCCTTTAAGGAGCGAATCACCCTGCCGAGTGCCAATGCCCAGAAACCCGCCATCGGCGATTTCGACAAGGACGGCTGCAAAGACATCGTGTTCGCTTTTTCGGGAGGCTTCTGGGAGTATCGGGACAAGAACAAGAAGGACCTGTCACCGTCCCGAGTCTATTGGGGCAGCAGGACCGGCTTTGATCGGGGGCGATTTACCAATCTCTGGACCCAAGGCGCCACCGACGTCGCTGTGGCAGATTTGAACAAGGACACCTGGCTTGACTTGGTGTTTTCCAATGGCGAAGGCAATGAGTCTTTCGTTTATCTGGGCAGCGCACGCGGATTTTCCGAATCATCCCTGACGCGGTTGCCGACCCGCAAACCTCATGCTGTGGAAGTCGGCGATGTGAATAACGATGGCTGGCCCGACATTGTGTTCGCCAACGAAGCCGGCGACGTCTCCTACGCTTACTTGAGTGAAACTGGAACATTCTCTGGTGACCGAAGAATCGAATTTGAAACCCATGCAGCCAAGGACATTGTCATCAGGGATTTCAACCAGGATGGATACCACGATGTGTTCTTTGCCAATCATCAGTCCTCCCTGACCGGCGATCCCTATCGGGCGAACCGCATGATTGATTCCTATCTCTACTTTGGTTCCGCCAGCGGTTTTTCCAAGACGAATCGCCAATCGCTTCAGACCATTGGGGCCTGGGGCGCTAATGCAGCCGATCTCAACCGGGACGGCTGGACCGATTTGCTGGTGTGCAACTTCCAGGAACACTATTCTTACGAGGTGCCCTCGTTCATTTATTGGAACGGGCCCAATGGCTTTGAATTGACCCGACGCACCTGCCTCTACGAGCACGGCGCCCAGGGCAATGCCATCGCCGACCTTGATGGCGATGGCCATCTCGACATCCTCATCACGTCTATGATGGGCAATTCCCGTGGCGATTACGATCCGAGCTATCTTTACTTCGGCAATGATCAGGGTCTGTATTCGGTCGAGCATCGCCTTGAGCTCCCGGGGAGGGAGCCCTATGAACAGGCATTTGCCGACCTCGACGACGATGCGCAGGTGGACGTTTTGTTGATCAATCGTGGGGAAACCACCCGCCTGGCCAATGAGCTGTGGATCTACTGGAATCAGACCAACACCTTCACTCCGTGGCGAGTGACTGGCCTCCCCAATTACGGCGGGATTGGGGTCGAAGTTGCTGACCTTGATCGAGATGGTTATCTGGACGTGATTGTCTCCAATTCCGATTCCCAGCAAAAAGCACCGGATGGGAAACCCAGCCCAGGTTCGTTCATTTACTGGGGTGGGTCAGGCGGATGGGCGGTGGACAAGCGGACAGCACTTCCCATCGTCGAAACCCGGGCAGCGGCGGTGTGCGACATCAACAACGATGGCCAGCTTGATCTGGTCTTCGGACAGCAGGTAGCTTTGGGTCGCCTTTCAACCGACTGGGGCGATGCGTCAATCTTTCTGGGGGACGGCACTCGGAACTTTGGCGACGCCCGGCGCATCCGAATCGAAGGCAGTGACCGCACCGGCACACCAGGCGTGGCCGATTTGAACAAGGATGGCTTGCTGGATATCGCCTTCGCCCATGATAAGAACGTGCTGGTTTACTATCAGCAGCCGGACGGCACATTTCCCAAAGCCAAATGCCAGACGATCCCCGTCCAGGCCAAAACCATGTGCGTGGCCGACGTCAATCATGATGGCTGGCTCGATTTGATTTGCCCGTTCTACAAAGGAAAGAGCAATCGCTCGGATTACTCGACCATCCTGCTGGGCAGCGAGACGGGTTACGCGCTTGATCATGCAATTCGACTGCCAACCGATGGCGGCACGGGCTCCATCGTCAGCGATTTCAATCGAGACGGCTTTCAGGATGTTTTCTTCTTCTGCCACCGCGGTGATGGCAAGTTCGATGAAATCGGCAAGTTTGGAGATCATCACACCCATTCCTTTTTGTACTGGGGCAGCGCCAACGGCTTTGATCCGAAACATCGTCTGGCCATTCCTAGTGTCGGGGTCCATTACGATGTCGGCGTTGACTTAGGAAATATTCGAGATCGGAGTTTCTTGTTTGAATATGTTTCCTCCGCCTATGAGTGTAACGGGATGAAACCCGCAAGACTGACGTGGAAGGGCGAAACCCCACGCCGGTCAACGATTAGGTTTCAGATGCGAGCGGCAGATTCAAGGGAGAACCTGGCGAAGGCGAAATGGTGGGGAGCAGAGGGCGCCGGTTCGTTTTTTGCCCAGCGCGATCAAACCGTGAGTTCAATCCCCGCCGGGAATTGGATTCAATACAAGGCAATTTTCGACACCGAGAATGGGGCGTATTCGCCCATATTGGACGAGGTGGAGATTTCGTTTGAATAGCGGAATTCTCAACCGCGCCGGCCGGACTCCAGCCCTTGACGTTCCTAAGGTGACCGCGGAGCAGTCTATGGGCGCCGGTTGAGCCGCACCTTGCGGGACGGTTACCAAGGGAAAACATTATTATTAGGCACATCATGAAAAATGCGTTCATGACATTGGTCATTAGTCTCGTGTCGTTTCTGGCGCTATCTGCCGTTGGAAACAACAGCAAGGACATTTCGAAGGTCGGCCCTCGGACAGAGAAGGTAAACCGTGAGATGTATCAGAAGATTTGTTATGTCTCCATCAACAGTGGGTCCGACCAAAACGGCGATGGTTCAAGAGACAGGCCTTGGCAACTGCTGACCCATGCCCTCTCTCGAATCAACGATGCCTCTGAATCCCACAAATATGCGGTGCTTTTGGCCGAAGGCATATACAGCTCGGGGACCATCGTCATGAAAGCATGGGTTGACCTGTACGGCGGCTTCAGTCCCCAAACCTGGGAGCGGGATATTTTTGCACATCGGACGATTCTGGAGGGCGGCCGAGGTACGTCGCGTAGTGGTCGGCGCCAGTCACGCCTGCCTTGATGGCTTTGTGATCCAGAATGGACTGAGCCGGACGCATGGCGGCGGCATTCTCTGTGATGATACCTCGCCCACGATTTCCAATGATGCCATCCTTGATAACTTCGCGCTTGAGCCGCAGGATTTTAACCACCAGCGCATCCATCAGCCGGGACATCATGGTGGGGGGATTGCCTGTCTCTACAATGCTACGCCGGTCATACGCAACAACCTGATTTCAGGGAATAGAACCTCCATCGGCAATGGCGGCGGAATCGCCTTCTACGGCTGGGTGCGACTGCCCGGGAATCCAAAGCCCAACTCCAATGACAATCGGTCGGGAGGCGGCTTGCAGACCCTGGTCGAGAACAACGTGATCACCGCCAATGCTGCTGGCGTCAATGACCTGCAGCGCACTCGCAGCAGTAACGGCGGCGGCATCTCGTGCGCTTTTGAAGCCCGACCGATCATTCGCAACAACATCATCGCCGGCAACCAGGCATACGGCCGGGGCGACGGCGGCGGCATCTATAATGAGTATTATGCTGATCCGCTCATCGAGGAGAATTGGGTGATCGGCAATATCGCCGATGACGATGGTGGGGGGATTTACACGATGCGTATGGGGCAGCCGCACATCGCGCGCAATTTTATCGCCGGAAACTGGGCGCCAGCCAAGGGTGTCGGCGGCATCCGTCTGAGCAAAGAGGGGCGGGCGCGAATTGTCGGGAACGTGATTGTGCGGAATCTTTCTGGCGGCGGGGTGCATTGTTCGGATTCCCACATGGACCTGGAAGATAACATCATCATGCACAACCAGGGCGGGCAGGCGGTAAGGTACGAAGCCAGACTGTCCTATTTCATGCCGACCTTGATCCGAAATAATACCCTGAGAGAGAACGAGCAGGAACCGATTCTGGTCCTCGAGAACTACGGGCAACCGCTCATCGTGCAAAGCAACAATATTCAAGGCCAATTCGAGGGTCGGGACAATTACAACGCCGTTCCGGCCTTCGCTACTAATTCGATCACCGGCAAGGCCACTTCGACCCATTTTGATGCCATTTCTTTTACCACGGCCGTTGCTATTCAGGAGCCGATTGGCGACAGCGAGCAACTGGCGGGACGAGTCCTTCGCCTGGGTGACCGCTGGAGTGTCATCAAAGCCGCCCAAAGCACGAAGATCTTGGTCTGGGGCGATCTGGGCGGAACACACAAAAAGATGGACTGGGAAGTCATTTCAGATTATCAAGCGAAGTAATTCGGCCGCTCTGCCTCACCGCGCCGGGAGCCCGCACCGACTGCGGCAGCGGACTGGTGCCTGAAATAGAATGTGCGGCCGAAGTGCTGCAGCTTTGCCTACTAGGCGGGACCAAACGACCATCAAAGACGACCAAGTATGCACCGAGACAAGCTCAACGGAATTGTCACCGCCCTCGTCACGCCGCTGACTGCCAGCGGCGAACTGGATGAGGAAGCGCTGGGCCGATTGATCAACCTGCAGGTTACCGGGGGCATCCACGCCCTGTTCGTGCTCGGCTCCGTGGGCGAAGGGCCGCTGATGCCGGAGCGGCTTTACCTCCGGGCTATTCGGCTCGCCGGCCAGCTTCTGGGCAACCGGATTCCGCTGCTCTGCGGCATCAGCGACAACTCGGTGGCGCGCTGCCTGGACCGCCTGCACATCGCCGCCGAAGCCGGCGCCCGCTACGGCGTCGCGACGCTTCCCTACTACGGCTGGCCCGGGCGCCCCGCCGACGGGCTGCGCTTCTTTCGCGCAGTCGCCGAGCGCTCGCCGCTCCCGATCGTGGCCTACAACCTGCCCAAGAACATCCACTGGGACATGACGCAGGAGTTCATCGAGGCGCTCTTCGGCATCCCCAATATCGCCGGCCTGAAGGACACGCGCAACGAGCCGGAGGCAATGGAACGCATCGCGGCGCACCCGGATCGGCCCCCTGAGTTCTTCTACATGCCGGGCAATTCGGCGCTGGGGGCGCGCCTCTTCGGCGCCGGCGCTGACGGACTGGTGTCCACGCCTTCCAACGTCTGCCCAGAGCTTTTTGTGAGGCTGTGGACCGCCTGTCAGGCGCAACGGCAGGAAGAAGCGGCCCGGCTGAGCGAGATCATCAAGACGCTGTGCGGCATTCTGACGCTGCCCACCGGCTCGGCCGGCATCAAGTGCGCCTTGGAACTGCGCGGCGTATGCCGCCGCCACACCCTCAGCCCCTGGCCCGAGGCGGGTCGCGAAGAGGAAGAGAAGATCCGCCACATTCTGGATCGCGTTGAGGCCGAGATTGGGCGGGCCACTCCCGGCGCTGAGTGAGCGCGTCTGGTCATCCGGGAACGACGAGACGGCCGTCGCCGCCGGCGCAGACCCAGTTTGGTTGGTGGCTGCGCGCGTGAGAGCAGGTTTCGGCCAAGGCAAGCTGGTCACCGTGGCGGCCACCTGGCTGAGCGAACGCCCGGTTTGGGTCTATCTCCTGCTGGCGCTCTTGGTAGGCGTGGCTTACTGGCCCGCGCTTTTCTACGGCTTCGTGGACTACGACGACAACGTTTATGTCTTCGAGAATTCGCACGTGCAATCGGGGTTGAGCCTGGCTGGGCTTAGATGGGCTTGGACCACGGCCCACGCGAACTTCTGGCACCCGGTCACCTGGCTATCGCACATGCTGGACTGTCAACTCTACGGGCTGAAAGCCGCCGGGCATCATCTCACAAGTCTTCTGCTTCATGCCGCCAATGCCCTGCTGCTGCTGGCGGTGCTCAAGCGAATGACCGGGGCCTTCTGGCTCAGCGTATGGGTGGCGGCCTGCTTCGCCCTGCATCCGCTGCGGGTCGAGTCAGTGGCCTGGATTGCGGAACGGAAGGATGTGCTGAGCGTTCTTTTCCTGATGCTGACGCTCGGGGCCTACACGCGCTACGCGGAAGACAGCAGGAAGAAGGAAGAATGGAGAATGCAGAATGAGGGGGCACGTTTCACGTTTCACGCCTCACGCTATTACCTGCTCTCGCTATGCTTCTTTGCGCTGGGGCTGATGAGCAAACCGATGCTGGTGACGCTGCCGGTCGTGCTGCTGCTCCTGGACTACTGGCCGCTGCGGCGCTTCGGGTTTTCGGCGCCGCCGCGCCAAGGCCAGGCGCCTTGGGCGTTGGTAGGGGAGAAGGTCCCTTTCCTGGGGCTGGCGATTGTCTTCAGCCTCCTCACGATTTGGGCGGAGCATCGAGGCGGCGCCCTCCTGTCTTTAACCCGTGCGCCATGGGAGCTGCGCCTCTCGAACGCGCCCGTGTCCTGTCTCCGCTACCTTGCCAAGACGTTCTGGCCGACGGATCTCGCGGTGCTCTATCCGCTGCCGGACGCGTGGCCGGCAGAGCTGGTGGCGGCATCGTACCTTCTCCTGGCCGGCATCACCTTCGGTGTCCTGATCACCGCGCGGCGCTACCCGTTTCTGGGTGTGGGTTGGCTATGGTATGTCGTTACGCTCCTGCCGGTGATCGGTTTGGTGCAGGTTGGGAAGCACGCCATGGCCGACCGCTACACGTATATCCCCTCGATCGGCGTGTTCATTGCCGTGATCTGGGCGCTGGGGCAGATCGCCAGTCGCCGTCCGCGCCTGCGTGCGCTGTTGGTCATCGTCGCGCTGGTCGGCGTGGTCGCGTGTGTGGGCCAGACGCGACTCCAGGTGCGCCATTGGGAGAACACCAAAGCCCTCTTCGCCCATGCGGCCAGCGTCACGACCAGGAATTTTGTCGCCCACTCCAACCTGGGCCGGGAGCTGCTGGCCGAGGGGAAGACCGACGAAGCCATCGCTCAATACGACCTCGCGCTGCAAATCGAACCTCGCAACGGTGGCGCGCACACTGATCGCGGGTACGCGCTGGCCGAGGCCGGGCGTTACCTCGAGGCCATCCCTTGTTTCCAAACCGCCTTGTCGCTCAAGTCGGATTTCGCACCCGCGCGAAAGGGGCTGGGAGCGGCGCTGGGTGAGTTGGGGAGATACAACGAGGCGGCCGTTGAGTTTGAGCGCCTGGTGCAGCTCACGCCGCAGGACGCCGGGGCGCACTTCAACCTGGCGCTGGCTTTGAGAATGAGCCACCAGCAGGGATTGGCGGCCGCACACTATCGCGCCGCGCTGCGCTTGAACCCCGACCAGCCGGAGGCGTTGAACGACCTCGCCTGGATCCTGGCCACGCATCCCGAGCCGACTTTGCGCGACGGCGCCGAGGCGGTGCAGTTGGCCGAGCGGCTTTGCCAACTGGCCGGCGCGCCCAACGCGCTTTTCCTGGGCACGCTGGCCGCGGCCTACGCGGAGGCGGGCCGCTTCACCAACGCCGTCCAGACCGCCGAACAGGCGCGCGCCCTGGCGCTGGCCGCGGGGGAAACGCAAGGGGTCGAGACCACCGAGAAGCAACTCGGATTCTACCGCGCGGGCAAACCCTTTCGCAGCGAATAGAGGCCCAGGGGCGCATCTGGACACTGCCACCAAGGATCAAGCGCCCGGAATCATGGCGGACCGCGAGCCGTCCCCGGCTCGCAGCGCGCTCGAGCCTGCGGGGAGGGCGCAGGAGACTTGAGCCCCGCTTTGCCTTGGTGGCCGCTGCGAGCCGGGGACGGCTCGCGGTCCGGTGGCAGTGTCGGGATGCAGCCGCCGCCGGCGCGCACTTGCCCAGCGGCTGGTATTGGGGCAGGTTTGCCTGGTTCAACCAAACCGGCACAACCGTTAATCGCGACCAGCTTAAATGCCAAGACTTCCTCTCCTCACACCAACTTTGAGTGCGTGGCTTGCCGTTCAAAGCCTGAGCTTGCCCGCCGCCGCCGCCGCAGAGACGGAATCGTCCGGCTGGCAGGCCGGGCTGGCGCGGGTGAAGATCACGCCGGAGCGGCCGGTCGTGTTGCTGGGCTATGGCGAGCGGGCGGGTCCTTTCCAATCCGTGGCCGAGGACATTTACGCCAAGGCCGTGGCACTGGAGGACGGCGGGGGCGGGCGGGCGGTGCTGGTCACGGCGGACCTTGTCGGTTTTCAGGCCGCCGTGGTCACCGATGAAGTGTGCCGCCGCCTCAGGGCGAAGACGGGGCTGGAGCGCCGGCAACTGCTGTTTAACGCCTCGCACAGTCACACGGGGCCGCTCGTCAGCCTGGACCCCGATCCGGCGGCCAACTCGGCCGCGCACGGGCCGCTGACGGCCGACGACCTCCGCGAGACCGTCGCCTACACGCGTCAGCTCCAGGACAAATTGGTGCAGTTGGTGGTAGAGGCGCTGGCCCGGCTGCGCCCGGCGCGGCTGGCTTGGGGCGTTGGCCAGGTGGATTTTCCGATGAATCGCCGGCTGCGCCGCGGCGACCGCATCGTCATGAGCGAAAATCCGCAGGGGCCGACTGACCGTTCGGTCCCGGTCCTGCGAGTCGCTGCGCCTGACGGCGCGCTGCGCGCCGTTCTGCTCGGCTGCGCGTGCCATAACACCACGCTGACGCCGCGCGACAACGTTATCGCCGGCGACTACGCCGGGTTTGCCCAGGAAGAAATCGAGCGGCGCCATCCCGGCGCACAGGCGATGTTCCTGTGCGGCTGCGGCGGCGATGCCAACCCGCATCCGCGCGGCTCGATGGACCTCGCCCGGCAGCATGGCGCCACCCTCGCGCGCGAGGTGTTGCGCGTGCTGGAAACCGGCTTGCAGCCGGTCCACGGCCGACTGGGGACCAGATACACCGAGGTCAAGCTGCCGCTGCAGAAGCTGTCGCGGACAGAGCTTGAGGCGCGGACGAAGCTGCGCTCGGCGGAGTCGGTGATGGCCCGGCACATGATCAGTGTGCTTGACCAGGGAGAATCGCTGCCGCGTTCCTACCGCGCCCCATTCGCCGTCTGGCAGTTCGGCAGTGGCTTGACATTGGTCGGCCTTCCCGGCGAGCCGGTGGCGGACTACGTGAGTTTGATTCGGCAGCGGCTGGGGGCGGAGCGACTTTGGGTGGCCGGCTACAACAACGATTGCTTTGGCTATCTGCCGACGGCGCAGATTGTGCGCGAAGGCGGGCACGAGGCGATTGGCGTCACGCTATGGATCTGGGGCAAGAATCTCCGCCGCAACACCGGATTCTTCGCGCCGGAAGTCGAGCCGGCGGTGCTGGACACCGTTCAGCAGCTTGCGCGCAAAGCGGGACGCCCCGCGCTGCGGACGCCGGCCGTCAGCAACGCCGGGTCGAACCGTGATTGACGAGGTACTGCCAGAGGCAACCCGTAGCCGCCCAGCTCAGCATAATTTGGTTGGCACGCGCCCACCGGGCGGTTAGGTCCCGAATTCCGCTTGCAGGGACTGCACGCGGCGCCGGCGCTATCGCCGCTTGACCTTGAAAAACGTGCCCCGGACTGTCTTCTCCGAGCCCGAGCCCGTTTCGTGATAGACCTGGATGGTGTCAGGCGCGACCTCGAGGATGTAATTGTAACTGCCGGTGTCCCCAAACTGGAAGGCCCCCTGCCAGGTACGCCCGTGGTCGTCGGAGAAGATCAGCCAGTTGCCCGGGCGGCTGTAGGTGCAGACGACAATGCCGTTGCTCATGGTGACGAGGTTGGGACAGACCCCGCGATCGGCAATCTGCTCCGGTGGCGTCCAACTCCGCCCACGATCACTTGAACGCGAGCAGTAGAGCGGGGTCGGGAAAAGCGTCGTGCTGCCGCCGTTGCGCCCACCCGAGCGCATCACGCAGAGCAGGTCACCGTTGGGCGCCGGCACCAGGTCCGCTTCCCGAAAACCTTCCTGGGTGATGGCCGGCACCACGGCGGTGGGCCGCAGCGGATCATCCGGTATCCCGCGGCCCAGCATGCGATCATAGGCTACCAGCACGGGGTCGCCCCAAGTGTGGCCCTTGTCGGTCGAGAAGACGACGACAGTGCGGTACTTGCGTTGGTTGAGCTCCGGGGGATAGCCGTCGCAAAGCAAGGTATCCCCTTCGTAATTGCCGTACATGGTCGCGACCAGGTCGCCGTTCGCCAGGCGGACGATCCCGTGGTGGAACAGGAAACCGTCCACGCGGGCGCCGTCACCGGTGACCGTGGTGGAAGCCAAGGGCAGGTGGAGGACGGCTTGCTGGTTCGTGGCGGTCTTCCAGTTGTCGAGGGACCGGCGTTGGTGGACCAGGAATTCGCCCTGGGCGCGACGTGTCGGGTTGCGGCCAATGCTGAATATCTCGCCCTGGCCGAGGTCAATGGCCGTTTTCTCGTTGGGCCCCTCGGGTCCTGGCTGCCACGTGTGCCCGCCGTCGTGTGACCACATCGGGGCTTTGCCCTTGCCAACCACAATGCGTCCGTCCTGGAACTGAAAGGCCAGGGCCGTATCCTGGCCTGGGATGCGGACGGATTCACCGACCGCAACTTCGATCCCGGAAAGGTGCGGTGGCCGCACCTCGAAGATCGCCGCCGACGCGGACACCAGGATGAGCCCCTGCAGAATGCCGGCCTTGATCAGAAGGGTCACGCTTCTGCTACGGGCAGTTCCCTTTCAATCGGAAGAACCGCGTGCCCGAACTGATCGTATTGGTCGAATAGTACGTTCCGCCCACGAGCACTACCGGGTCGGGAGAGGTGGCCCACCCGCCGGCATTGGCGATGGAGCTGTCGTTGGATTGCAGGGTGTAGCCGTCCGCGGTCCAGCTCAGCACGAGCTGGTTGGCGCCCATGCGTTGCAACGTCAGCCCGATCACCCCCCAGACTTTGTACTGCACCGTGTCGAACCAGGCATTAAATTCCAAATTAGGCTCATCCGCCCCCTGCGCCGGCACGAACAAGCCGAAGGCGTTGAAAGTGGCCGCAGTGGTGTTGGTCCAGGTCTTGGTGAAGGCCACGTTCGCCACCGTGCCGGTGACCGTGCCGGAGCCGTCGCCCAGCCCGGAGGGAATCCAATGGAACTCGACCGTCGCCGCTTGCCCATTGGGGATGACACAACCCGGGAACGCCTCATGGAGGTAGGGCCGGTTACCGTCGGGTTCGGTCCGAAAGCGCCAGCCGCCGCTGGAGCCGCTGGGGTTGTTCACCTTGAAACCAACCCGTGCAAAGGTGTTCGTGTCGAAGTATCCGAAGAAAACGTCGCTGTTCGCCGAGCCTAAGTCGGAATAGGCCATGTTGCAGCGGAACCACAGGTGATCGTTGCGGCTCAGGGCTTGGGCCAGCGGCGCCGCGACGTAAGGGGCCACGGTGGTTCGGATAACCCGCCCGCCCAACTCGCCGGCTGGGCCGCCGGCATTGGATGTGTTCGACCAGTCGAGGTCAAACGCGTATTGGGGATAGCCGGGAGACGGAGCGTGGTTCGAGACCGTGAGGCTGAAACTGCCCAGGCTGGCACCGAAGTTGTTCGAGGTCCAGACCAGCGGCTTGGGGCAAGTCGAAGGGACAAAGATGCTGACGTTGACCACCGCGCTGGTGGCGGTTGCGGTGCTGCTGTCGGTTACTTTGGCCTTGAGGGCGTAATTGCCGACCGCCGGGTTGGTCCAGCCGATCTGGTAAGGCCGCGCCGTGCGTTCGCCAATCTTGGTGTCGGCTCCGGACGGCAGCAGCTTGGCAAAGAATTCCATCTTCGTCACGGCCGGGCCGTTGGTGAAGGCCTTGGCCGCCACGGTCACCACACTGTTGGAGGAGAACGATTTGCCCGTGGCCGGTTGGGTGATGGCCGCCGCCAGGCTCGCCACCGGCGCGAGCGTCGGGGCCGGCACGTTGGCCCCACTGTTGGTGCCGCCGGCCGCCGGGCTCGGCTCGAAGGCACTGTTGGTGGTCAGCAGGAACCGGTCCACCGCCATGCGCTCCTCGCGGATGAAGAGGTTGACGGTGTGTTCGCCGGTGGTGGTCACGTCCAGGTAGGGCTGGGCGTAGTAGCCGCTGCCAAGGTTGTTCAGGCCCACCCACCAGAGTTCGCCGGCGCCAAAGCCAAAATTGTCGCCGATGTTGAGGCTCGTGCTCGTCACGAGGCCATCCAGCCCCACGTGCACGGAGTCGCCGCCCTCCTCGCTGCCACTGACCCAAATGTAATGCGGGCCCGTGTTGGTGAAGTTGACCTTGAAATCGGCACGCGCGCTGAAGCTGGGACTGGTGCCGCCCGCGCCCACCGCCTTCAGGTAGCCCCAGCCTGAATACGGATCCACGGCCAGCGCGGCCGCATCAAACACCCACTGGCCGGCGTCCTGCGTGACGTTGAGGTCAAAATCCTCCGCCTCCATGACCACGAAGCCGTTGGTCTCCTGGAAAGAGGCCGCCCCGGCGAGTGACGTCCACAGCGCCAGGCAGAGGCCGGCCACCGCGCCTAAGCCCAGCCCGGCAGCGCGACGCAGCCGCCCTGGAACGACATTCCCCCGAGCCGCCACCGTGGCTTCATCACGGCAACTGCCAGGATGGGGAGGAATGACCTTGACACATATCGCTTTGTTTGGCTGAGGTTTCATTTCGTCAGACATAGGTTTAATGGGTTGAAGGTTAATCTGCAGGTACTATACTACAAACAGGCGCTGGCTGCAATCGGCCAGCGCCTGCCCGACAAATTATCTCGACCGCAGGCCGGAGGTCCGACCTGCCCATGGTTCCACGGTGTGATTTCCCTATGCCCGACGCAGTTTGCGCCTGGCCAGCAGCGAGAGTGCTCCGGCCAAGATGCACAGCGAGGCAGCCGAAGGTTCCGGCACGGTGTAGGTAATATTATCAAACCACTCGATTTGCGTTCTGGTAATGTCCGTGCTGCCGCCGGAGTCAATCCACAAGCCGAACGCGTCGAACACAGCCGTGTTTGCAGGAGCGGCAAATGACGTTACAGTGAGAACGGTTGCCCCCTTCGTCACCTGGCCGGCAATCGTGCCGGCACCGTTATTCAAGCCGGAGGGCGTCCAAGTGAAGCTAAAGCCGAGCGGGGTGGCATCCCAGGTAGTATCGGGAACGGTCACCCGCGACCCATTTGCACCATTGCCTCTGAATTGGAAGCGCCACCTGTCCGAAGTCGGTGAAACCATCCTTAACATGAGGTTCTGGTTGCCCGGGTCGGCGGTATTGTAATAGCCGATGTGCACGTTCATGTTGGGGCTGGTAACGCCGTCCAAGTACATCTGGCCACTGACCGACAGGGGACTGTTCAAGTTCAACGCGCTGGCGCCCAACGGATCCAGAATCCGAGGCATTCCGAAAGCGTCGCCGCCGTTGTATAGCACTACCAAGCCACCAATTTCACCCGCAGCGCCGCCGGCGTTGGCAGAGTTGGCCCAGCCCAGGTTGAACCCGTTGTCCGTGAGGCCGGACTGCAGGGTCCAGTTCCCGAAGCCGCCCGTGAAAGTCTCGGTCAACTGCGTTGCGGCATAGCCCGACGACAACCCCAGCAACAAGACGGCCGTCGCCAGGATGGTAACTGCCAACCGACTCGTGGCCGGCAGCAGACGGTGGAGCAGGCCGAGCGAACTCGCCTGACGAATGGATTTGCGGGAGACGTATCGAAGAGGATTCTCGCTCATACAATTTACAGGGTTAGAGTTTCAACACTTCCAAAATCTACCACATCTGCAGGATGATAATCAAGCATAAACTTCGACAATCTTCTTCTCCTTTCTTGGCGAGGAGCACGCAAAAAAAGCAAAGCACCGCCTTGACGGCTCTCGCCGACAGATCCCAACTCAAGGTGTGTAGCGAGATTGGCAACGGGACTTGGAAACGGCTGGCACCGCGGAACGATTCGAAGTGGCAGTGACTAATCTGTGTCTTGTGGTTCCCCGTGAAGTGAACTGCGCCGCAGAGGTGCGACGAAAATTGTCGGCCAGGAGCACGGACATGCTTGTCCGGCACCGGGCGATTCCATGCAGTAGGCGAACAGGAATGCCCCCGCTATGGGCTGTATGGGTTGGTTGAGCGACACTCTTAGTCGCACCCGCCCCTCACTGCAGAACCCGGCGTGCTAACCCTCGGCGCTCTTTCTTCCCGCGGCGCCCGGCCTGCCCCGGCTCCATTCACTTACTGTCTAGGGTCCTTGTTGTTAGGGTCCCTGGGATTGAAAAGCCGCCACGGCAGCTTTTGCCACTTCAGAGCCAAGATGGTGCCGTGGCCGTCCATGAACCCGATCGCGGTCCTGCCCACGTGCCGCGTGTCGGTGGCATCGATCATTCTGACCTCGCCCTTGACATTGGGCTTGCCGATGGGACTGAACGTGCCCTGCTTGGCATTGTGGACATCAAAGGCGCCATAACTCAGTTCAAGCTCGCCAGATGGATCGGCATATAGCTCCAGCACAAACGGGACGTCCGTCAACGGGAAGGGCACCGCACTAATCTTCTGGCCCTTCTTGCACGGCTGGTAGCTGCTGTAGGTTGGGGGCAACAGGCCGTAGTCAATGTTGTTGATGGTGTACTGCAAGCCGTAGTCCACGGTCATCTTTTTGTTGGGCCAGGCCGGACACCGGAAAACGGCCGCCTTGCGGCACACCTCCGCGGTGTAGTTATCGTCGGTGCTCCGGGACTCATCAAAGGCTACGCCCACGTAGGGAGCCCAACGGCCGGCGAAAAACGCGCCCGACCCAACCTGGCCGTTGGGCAGATGGTCGTTGTTATCTTGAGCGTACAAATGAGAGGCCAGGCTCATTTGCTTGACGTTGCTGAGGCATTTCACGGTGATCGCCTTCGCCTTCGCGCGGGCGAGCGCGGGCAGCAGCAGGGCAGCCAGGATGGCAATGATGGCGATCACCACCAGCAGTTCGATCAGCGTGAAGGCCCTCGAAAGATGGGCGCGGGCGGGACGCAGGGCTTGGGTGGGGGGAGAATGACGCTCCCGACATATCGCGGTGAGTTTCATAATCTGACTATATGACGCCCGAGCGGACTCTGTCAATGCTGTTTCGCAGATTTTTTCAAAGAATTTGACGCCCCGAAATTGGGTTCATCCGGGTAGTTTGGCTCTGGAAAACCCGCCTTCGCCCCATCCTTCGCTTCGACCCGCACCTTGGCCCCTTCTTCTTTCCCCAGAGCCTCCGAGCCCATGCTGCTTACCTCCCCCAATTCGCCCGCCACCCCAGCCTGCTATGCCCGGCTCCGGCCTCCCCAGTCTGCCTTGGGCTGGCTACCTGTACCCTCTCCTATAGACCCGGCTGCGCCGAAAAAGTTACACTCTTTTTGCCGCGCCCATTCCGTTTTGATGCTGACCGGCCCCTCCAGTCCGCTCCCCAGCCATACACTAACTTCCCGGATGAGGCAGAATTACTAGCCAGTAACACCGTGGATACAAGGGGGGCTCCTGGGAGTGGGGTGGCCGCGGGGCGCCAAGGGCCCCGTCTCGGAAATACGCCTATGGCTGGACTCCGACCGCGTAGGAACATGCAGTCTATGAGTATCTCCAGGAATCGCAGCAGCTTGCGACGATTCCAGGGGATGCTAATAGACCGCCAATCTGGGATACGTCTTTCCCGAGGATACGCGAGCCCATTCATGTAGCGGTCAATGGGTGGTTGCGCGTGACGGCTCCGACCCTCCTGTCTCGGGGTTACGGTTGCTGCTCCACAGCTTCGGAGTAATGTCCGGAAAGACGACGCTCGGCGATCACCGCACACCCGCCACGCTGTGGCGGGTCACCGTCGAAACCTGGCTCCGCTGCCAGGGACTGATCGCCGTCCGCCAAGACCAGAAACCAAATGTGTCAACCACTTCTCCAAGAATCTGGTCTCAGAATTAGCTTGGACCCACAACCTCCTGGAGTTGAGGTTGAAGTCGTGGTCGCAGCCGGCGAGCAAGCCTTGACTGCCGGAGCGGATCTCAAACAATCCGCTGGAGCACAGCCGAACGTGAAGGCGATGCGAGATCCACAACGATGCTGAAAACGGTGCTCCTCGGAATGCCCGCTGAGCCTTCTTGACCCTGCGGGCCCTGCTGTTACCTTAAGCACATCAGTGAAGGTCTGTTCGACAGTTGGCGTGAAAGTTCAGGGCGAACGGGCAGCCGCGCCGAGCACGAACCGGAAATACGGATGGACGAATTGATGAAAACAGACACACCAAGTGAGCGACCCGGGCCGTCGCCAATTTGCCGCGAGGTTCCGGAGTTGCAGGGGCTCGCGCACAACCTGCGCAAGACTATGGTCACCATGGTGCACAAGGCGGGTTCGGGCCACATCGGCGGCTCTTTGTCAGTGTGCGACATCCTGACGGTCCTGTATTTCCGCGAACTCCGACTTGATCCGCGTCATCCCGATGATCCCGACCGCGATCGCCTCCTGCTTTCGAAAGGCCATGCTGCTCCGGCGCTCTACGCGGTCCTCGCCAAGCGGGGGTACTTCCCGGAAGAGGAATTGCTGACGCTGCGGCAGACCGGGACGCGCCTGCAGGGGCACCCGGACAAACTGAAGGTGCCCGGCGTCGAGATCTCGGCCGGCTCGCTCGGGATGGGCGTGTCGGTCGGCATCGGCATCGCCCTGGGGGCGAAGAAACAGGGTAAGACCTTCCGGGTGTGGGTGGTAACGGGATGCGGCGAACTTGACGAAGGGCAGAATTGGGAAGCGTTCATGGCCGCGAAAAAGTATGCCTTGGACAACCTCACCGTGATCGTGGACTACAACCGGATGCAGAACGACGGGTCGAACGAAGACATCATGCCGCTGGGCGACGTGCCCCGCAAACTGGAGGCCTTCGGCTGGAACGTGATTCCGTGCGATGGCCACGACCACGAGGCGCTGCTGGAGGCGATCCAGTCGGCGAAATCGTTTCGCAGCGGGCCGAGCGCCATCTTCGCGAGGACCGTCAAGAGCAAGGGCGTTCCCTTCATGGAGAACGATTGGTCCTGGCATGGCAAACTGATTGATGACGCGAGCTTCGAACGTGCCCTGAGAGAGTTGGAGGCAACCGACCCATGCAAACGCTGAACAATCCTGGCCCGCCCGAGCGCGGGCTGGCGGCGGCCCCAGTCGCGAGCAGCGATAACCGGCCGTTGCGCGAGGTCTTCGCTGCGGCCCTCACGCTTCTCGGACGGACGAACCCCCGCGTGGTGGTTCTGGATGCAGACCTTTCTGAAGCCACCAAGACCGTGGTCTTCAAGAAGGAGTTTCCCGACCGCTTCTTCAATATCGGCATCGCGGAGGCGAACCTGGTTTGCATTGCGGCCGGCTTGTCCACCACTGGCTATATTCCTTTCGCCTGCACGTTCGCCTTCCTGCTGAGCCTCCGGGCGGCCGACCAGATTCGCAGCCAGGTCTGTTATCCGGAGATGAACGTCAAGCTGGTCGGCACCAACGGGGGCTTGTCCGGCTTCGGGGACGGGGCGACCCACCAGTGCACCAAGGACCTGGCCATCATGCGGGCCATGCCGAACATGACCGTGGTCGTGCCCTCGGACGCCATCACGGTCACCAAGGCCGTCTTCGCGGCGGCCGAGCATGTGGGCCCGTTGTTTCTGAGAATCCCGCGCGTGCCGGCCGTAGTGGTGCATGATCCGCAAGTGGAATTCCGCATCGGCAAAGGCTACAAGCTCAGAGCGGGGGCGGATCTGACGATCGTAGCCAACGGCATGATGGTAAGCCGCGCGCTGGAGGCGGCAGCAAGCCTGGCCGCGCAGGGGATAGAGGCTGAAGTCCTGGAAATCCACACCTTGAAACCGTTTGACGAGGCGCTGGTGATCGAAAGCGCCAGCAAGACCGGAGCCGTGGTTACTGTCGAAGAACACAGTCGCTATGGCGGGCTGTTCTCCGCGGTCTCGGAAACGCTCGCCATGAGCCACCCTGTCCCGATCGAATATGTCGCCATCCAGGATCGTTTCGGCGAATCGGGGGTCTATGAGCAAATCCTTGAGCGGTATGGCCTGACCGCGGAGAAGGTGGTGGCGAAAGCGGGTCGAGTGCTTCAGAGGAAGAAGGGGCAGGGATCGTGATTGAGCAATTATTCAGCGTGCGGGGCAGGAACGTCCTGATCACAGGGTCGAGTCGTGGACTTGGGTTCAGCCTCGCAAAGGGTTTTGCGCGCTGCGGCGCTCGGGTCATTCTTAATGGCCTCGATCGGGAAAGACTCGACAAGGCGGTGTGTGAATTGAGCGGGATCGGGGGCGCGCCCGCCGGACGCGCCTTCGATGTGTCGCAGCCGGACGAAGTGGAACGCGCCGTGCAGGACATCGAGGAGCATATTGGGCCGATCTCGGTGCTCGTCAATAACGCCGGCATTCACCGGCGGGCGCCGCTGGAAGACATGTCCATCGGCGACTGGCAGAAGGTCCTGGATGTGAATCTCACTTCCGCGTTCATCGTCGCCCGGGCCGTCGTGAAGCACATGAAGCCGCGGCGACAGGGTAAGATCATCAACATCACCTCACTCAACGCTGAAATGGCCCGGCCGACGATTGGCAACTACTGCGCGGCGAAAGGCGGGTTGAAGATGCTGACCAAGGCCATGGCGACCGAATGGGGCCAGTATAACATCAACGTCAATGCGATCGGTCCTGGTTATTTCCTGACCGATCTTACGAAGAAGCTTGCCGACGACCCGGCCTTTGATGCTTGGGTCAAGAAAGAGGTGCCGCTCGCTCGCTGGGGAAATCCTGAGGAGCTGACCGGCACGGCCATCTATCTCGCCTCAGAGGCCTCGAGCTATGTGAATGGCTTCACGGTCTATGTGGACGGGGGCTGGCAAGCCTGTCTCTGAGTCAAGGTTCACCTGCCCGCCTCGCGCCGGAGGCGGGTGGCGAAGAGGAAGCAAAGATCCGCCCGATTCCGGAGCACGTCGAAACGGCGTTGGCGGGGACCGGCGGCGAAATTCAATGAAGGCATTATTTCGAATGACGGTGGTGGCCGCCGACCTTGCGCTCGCGTTTGCCGTTTCCGCCACCGAGCTTGGCCTGGTGGCGCAGTATGACTTTGACGAAGGCGAAGGCTCGACGCTGCGCGACGTGAGCGGCGAGGGAAACCACGGGCAGATTCACGGCGCGCGTTACGTCCGGCGCGGACGCGGCTTCTGCCTCGAGTTCGACGGCGTGCGCGATTTCGTGGACTGTGGCAACAAACCGTTGCTCGATTTACGCGATGCACTCGCGTTGGAGGCGTGGGTCTTCCCGGCCAGCCGCGTCAAGGGCGAGCCGGGCATTCTCGGCAAGCACTTTGACAGTTTTCTGCTGAGCTACTACGCGGACGGGCAATGCTGGTGGTATGTCTCGGGAGGCGGCAACAACGCCCGCAGCCTCCTCACGCCGGGCAGTTGGCACCACGTCGTCGGGACGTTCGATGGCAAAGTGCTGCGGCTGTATCTTGACGGAAAGCTGGCGAACGCCACCCCGTCCAAGTCTCCGACCATCAAGCCCGGAAGGAACTTCTTCATCGGCTGCGTTCTGGGCGATGACAACGCCACGGACCCAAACTACAGTCGCTCCGCCTTTTTCCCCGGCCAGATTGATGAATTGAAGGTTTTCAATCGCGCGCTTTCCGAGGCGGAAGTGAAGGCGCACTTCGAGGCCGGCGTGAAGGATTTGTCGCTGGCGGCCGAATATCAGCCTGTGAAGCAGGGCGCGACCATCCGGCAGGGTCGGGTGACTGTTCGCGTCGGCGGGAACGGGCAGGTGCAGGTGAACGCGGGCAAGAATTCGTGTGTCGTGGAAAGTGCGTTCTCCTATGCCGGTGAGCGGATCGGCTGGAATCGCTTTTCCGGAACTGAACCGGGCAGTGAGGCGGGTTGGGCGCCGGAGGTGAGAAAGATTTCCGCCTCGGCAATTGCCGTCCAGGCGCAAGGCAAGTGTTACCACCTCCGCCGCGTGGTGAAGCTGCAGCGAAGCAAGGTGCTGTTCGAAGACACCCTCACGAATTTGAGGAGCGAGCCGACCGGTTTCATCGTCCGCACGACCCTAACCGGCCCGGCGCCTTTCCGGAATGCCTTCACGCCGGGCGGCGCGGAGAATCCAACCCTGTATTTCGCAGGCGACTCCGGCGGCCTGGGCGTGTTGGCCGAAGACAACCTCATGCGTTTGCGCTTCGAGCCGAGCCTGGGGCTGCCCGCGAATCGAGCGCGCTTTCAGGTCGGTGATTTCGCGCTGGATGCGGGGAAGGCTTACACCCTGCGCTGGGCGGTCTATCCGCTGAAGAAAGGAGCGGGCTATTTCGATTTCGTCAACCGGGTGCGGCGCGACTGGCGGAGCAATTTCAGGATTGAAGGCCCGTTCTCATTCTTCGACATCGGCGGGATGCGCGACTTGCTCGGCGATCCGCCGCGGCTCGAGGCTTACCTCCAGCGCAAACGCCTGAGCGTGGTCGGACTGAGTCCCTGGCTGGATTACGACCCCGGCTCGTTCGACCGGGTCTGGCCGCGCGACGAATACAAACGGCGTATGCAGGAGGCGATGCGCGCCCTGAAAGCCGCTGACCCCAACCTCAAGTGCGTCGGCTGCATTGAAACCGACTGGGTGACGATTGACCCGGAGCGGATTCCCAACGGCGACAGGCTGCCGAAGCGTGGCGGCGGCTACACCCCGCTCACCGCTGAAGAGACGCGCGTCATTGACGAGGCCAACCTTCCCTGGAGAGACAGCGTGAAGCGAAAGGTGGACGGCACGCTCGAACTGGAGCTGTACTCGCGCGGCGGCAAGCCGCAGACCGCGCTGAGCGTGTATCCCGCCGTCGGCAATTATCAGCATCAGTTTCTCCTGGACCAGGTGAAGTTCCTGCTCGACGAGGTCGGCCTGGACGGGTTCTACATTGATGAGTTCAACCAGGCCTGGCGCAGTTGCATTCCCAGTTACAGCGGATGGGATGGCTGGAGCGCGGAGGTGAACCCGCAAACGGGCCGTGTCGGGCGCCGGTATGTGGATTGCAGCTTGGCCGGCGTGGCGTCGCGGGTGGCCCTCGCGCAATACGCCTTGCAGCGCGGCAAGATCGTCATCGCCAACACCTACGCGACCGCACAGGAGGAAATGGCCCTGCCGGTGAATCGCTTTTCGGAAACGCAGGCCTCATTCGACCCGTTCGCCGTCCCGGACGGAATCAAACCACCGGAAGTGGCGTTTCTCTACCGCGGCGCCCTGGCCAGTCCCATCGGCCTGGGCATTGTCGGCGTGAGCGGCCAGGAAGACACCGCGCGGCGCGTCATGAAAGCCGTGGTCACCTACCTCCGGCACGGTGTGCTGTATTATCACTACTCCATCAAGGACATCCCGGAAACCGGCCCCGGCAGCGGCGCCTACGGCCCCATCAACCACATGTTCCCGATCACGCCGGTGGAACTGCGCGAAGGCTGTCTCGTGGGCACGGAACGCATCATCACCTGTGTCTCGGGCGCGTTCACGTGGCCACTCAAGGACAAGCCGGCTGTTTACCTCTTCGACCTGGATGGTCGCGAGACCGTTCACAACTTCACCATCACCCGATCTCGCAAGGGGTGGACCGTGAACGTGAAGCTCAAGGACTGGGCCGAGATCGCCGTCATCGCAGCGCGGGAATGAGAACTGACGCGGGGACGCATGGCGAAACTCTCACATCGGTCCACTTGTCAAGCACCCCTGAAGGCCACTACCTTGTCCACGCCATTGCAGATGCGCCGGAACACCGGCCATTGAATCCGACCCGAATGCAATTAGCTTTGAACCGCACGGCGCAGAAATGAAATCCCCGGCAATAAGCGAGCGAGATCGAGCCGCGCTGCGACCCGCACCCGCGCCGAGTCTGCGGCTGTGGCCTTGCCTGCTAACCTTGGCGCTTCTGGCGGCCGAGCCGATCTTGGCGGGCAGCCATGACGGTACGAATTGGCTGATCGGCATCGGTCGGCGCGTCATCACGCCGGAAACCCCCGTGTGGCTGGCGGGCTACGGCACGAAGCGCGTCCCCGATGGGAAGATTCACGACCTGTGGGTGAAAGTGCTGGCCCTGAAGTCCCCGGACGGGAAGCGCGTCGTTCTGGCCACGACCGACCACATGGGCATGTCAAAGACAATCTACGAGGGTCTCTACGCTGAAATCCATCGGCGCTTTGGCGTTCGCCGCGATGAGTTCATGCTCACTTTCTCCCACAACCACTGCGGGCCGGTGTTGAAGGACGACCTCGTTGACTACTACCCGCTGGATGACGAGCAGCGGCGGCTGGTGGACGAATACTCCGGCTGGATGGCGGAACAGGTGATCAAAGCGGCTGGCGAGGCCCTGGCCGCGTGGCAGCCGGCGCAGTTATCGCACGGAGAGGGCCTCTGCACTTTCGCCGTGAATCGACGAGAGAACACCGAGCAAGAAGTGCCGCGGCTTCGCGCGGAGGGCAAGCCGCTCAAGGGCGTCGTGGACCATTATGTCCCCGTGCTGGCGGTTCGGAGTGGCTCGGGGAAGCTTCTGGCGCTCCTCTTCGGCTACGCCTGCCACCCCACCACGCTCTCGTTCAACACTTGGTGCGGCGACTACCCGGGCTTCGCCCAGGTCAACCTCGAGGCCGCCTTCCATGGCGCGAGCGCGATGTTCTTCAACGCTTGTGGCGGCGATCAGAACCCGATCCCGCGGCTGAAGTTGGAGTTGACTGAGCGCTACGGCACGATGCTCGCGCAGGCGGTCAAGGAGGTTTTGGCCCGCCCCATGCAACCAATCTCGCCCCGACTGCGCAGCGCGTTCAAATTCACCGATCTGCCTTACGAGACACTCGTGACCCGCGAAACGCTTCTGCCGGTCGCGAACGGGAAGAGCGAGCTCCACGCGCGCTGGGCCAACCGGATGCTGAAGCGCCTCGAGGAGGGTGACGCGCTCCCGACCTCCTATCCCTACCCTGTCCAAGCCTGGCAGCTTGGAAGCGAGCTTCTCTTCATCGGGGTCGGCGGGGAGGCCGTGGTGGACTACTCGCTCCGCTTCAAGCGGGAGTTCGGCCCGACCACCTGGGTCTGCGGCTACGCGAACGACCTGGTTGCGTATATTCCCTCGCGTCGCATTTGGGAAGAAGGCGGCTACGAGGGTGGCCCACACCTGGATGAGTACGGCCGGCCCGCGTGGCGCTGGGCGGGCGACGTCGAGGACCGCGTCGCTAGCGCGGTCCGGGAGGTGGTGCGGCAGGTGCGCGCGAAGTGAATGTCGAGTGAGCGCTTATCGGTTTGCCGGTGGCGACGATGGCAGGAAGGTGTAGAAAGCGGAGCGCGAGGCGATTGTCGTAAGCGTCCCCTCGCGACCATGCCCTGCTCCGGGCAGAGCGGACCGGGGGGAGAGACCGCATCTACCGCATCGTGCTGCGGGCCACGGACGTCAGCAGGAACGAATCGTCGGCCGTGACGGTGACCGTAATTGTGCCTCACAGTCAAAACCACCGTTAGTGTGCGTGGGGCGAACCGAACTTGCCGCCCCGCAATCCGGCAGAAATTTGTGCGAGCGGGTTTGTGGGAGTTTGCGAAGCCCTGCTTCGTTTACAAGTGGTTTGGTACTATCAGGGCTTTTCCACTGTGGATCAGTGCGGCTGTCCCGGCGTCATCACTCGGGCATAGGTCGTGATCAGCGTCTCCCCGCCGCTGCGGACATATTCCCATCTGCCGTCACCGTCCAGATCGAGCAGTCGTTCTTCAATGCTCAGGCCGGGCAGCGTCATGCCGGTGAACTCGACCGCCAGTCGCCCCTGCGCCGGCCGGTACACATAGCCGCGGAACCCATCGTCCTGGGTAGCGATCACCAGCAGGCGTTCGCCGTTGCCCAACAGGTCGAGGGACTGCAACTGGGCGTGGGTGTTCAGCGAGAAGCGGGGGGCGTGTCCGATGGTTTCCAGGGGACGCGCGGGGTCCAGCAGTGGCGTGCCATCCGGCTTAAGACCCCGGTTCAGGGCGTAGTACATCCCCCCACCCGGGTTGGGGTCGCGCTCGATACCCATCTGGTAGGACGCGCCGGCCAGGACCAGGTCCAGGCGGCCATCACGGTCAAAATCTATCGGGGCCGCCGCCACGCGATTGTGAACACGGATTGCGTTCCCCGCCGTGTCCTTCAGAGGTCCGTAGGAACGAAACTCAAACCGCCCTCCGGTCCCCAGGGGGCGTTCCTCGCGCAGAAGGTAAAGCAGACCTTTGTCGGTGCCAACAACGAGATGTTGCCTGCCGGACCCGTCGTAGTCCCAAAGCGCGGCCCGGTGGAAGCCCCACTTCTCGGCAGCGACGTGGTCCGTGCCGCCCTCGACCCGAAACACGCCGTTCTGGTCGCGCAGGTCGTGACGCCGGGAAGACAATTGAACGGTGCGTTTGGCCTCCAACAACTGGCGGAAGCACCACTGGTTGTCGTTCTCGAGCAGGTAACGGCGGCCCCTGGTGTCTTTGAGAATCTCAGTGTAGTTGTATCCCCGGGTTGGTACATCTCGGCCGCTCAACCAGCGGCTGAACACGAACGCCGGCTTAGGGCCGGCTTTCCGCCGGTTGCTATACAAGGCGAGGTCGCACCCGCGGGAGACCAGGAGGTCCGGCCACGGGCCGGGGCCGACGATGGTTGCGACCGCGTGATAGCTGAAAGGGTCGAACCCGTCGTCCGGAGTTCCCTCCAGGCTGACCAGGCCGAGGTCTTTGAAAATCGGCTCGCCTTCGGGCCCTGTCCGAATCCGCTGCAAATAGCGCAGTTCGTTTCCGGCGTTTCCGCAGAGCACCAGCAAATCATCTGAGCCATTGCGCGTGTTGTGGTATGCGGCGGGACGACTCGCGCCGCCGCGGTATCGTTCGCCCGCCTCCGTGGCCTGTCCCAGGAGAAACGGCTGGCCGCGCTCGTCCGTCAGTCTGAACTTCGGCCGGGTGAACTCCTTGCCGTCCCGCTTCGCATAACGCACGCCTTGGTACAGCGGCAGGCCTTCGTTTGTTCCGCCGAAGGGCATGTACCAGAGCGCGCCGGCCCAGTCACCGAGAACCAAGTTGGCCCTCCCCTGACCCGCTGGGTAAACGGTTGGGTAGGTGTAGTTGAAGTACTCGGGCTGGATATACTCGCCCTGCCTGGACAGGCGATGGTAGGGGTTGTCGAAGGGGATGTTGTAGGGCACGCCGTCCGGAGCAGTGAGCGGGTTCTGCGCGACCTTCAGGCGCAAGTTCGGGCACTCGCCCGCCTGTCGCAGCAGGAGCATCGTGCCGTTACGGTCGGTGCCGATGACCTCCTGGCGTCCATCGCCATTCCAGTCCGCCGCACGGGCCATCAGCACGTGAAGGCCCAGCCCATCACAAAGCTGTATGGGCGGGCCGAAGTTCCGCAGGTCCTTGGAGGGGTACAGGTAAACGCCGGACCAGCAACGCGCGATCAACAAGTCCCTGGCCCTCGGTGCTGACCAGGAAACGACCTCCGCGCTCACAATCAACCCAAAGGAGATGGGGCCCCGGTCAGTGTGCAACTCGCGGAAAGCACCGTAGGAGAAGTCGTCGGTCGCGTGCCCGCGGGCCACAAACCCGAGTGCCAGGATTACCGCAATCAGGCCGGACCGGTGGTAATCCATTCCCTTCTCCCTGCCCATAGATCTGGAATTCATCACCGGCGCTCCACCCGAACGTAACATTCCCCCGCACGTCGGGAGGCCAGTTCGCGCGCGCGAATCTGCCAGGCGCCTGGCTGGTCGTTTGCGGCAAAGTCGAGTCGAATCCGGAGTTGGCCGTCCTTGGCGCCGTAGTAGCCGGTGAATTCGGCGTCGCGTCCGCTGGGATCCCGAATGTCCACCCGCAAAGGCACGATCGCCTTCACGGCTTTTCCATCGGGGTCCGCGACCGTGACCCGGAATTCGAGCGACTCGCCGAGCTTGGCTTCCCCGGGCGCTTCTACCCGTACGCTCTCAATCGCCTGGTCCGTCACCATGAACACGGCGCCCTCGCACGGGCCCAAGCGCCTTTGAAATCTCACGCCCTCTCCCGGCAACGTCTGAACCGGCTGACCGTTCACCAGATCGTAAACGTGTCCCCTGGTGCGGGCCAGGGAGAGCGTCGTTTCTGCCGGCAGGCCGTTCTCCATCACCAATCCGTGCTGGCCGACGTAATCGCCAAACTCGCGGCGGTCGTTGACGGCAAACAGGTAATCGGTCGTGCCGTAGGCGCGGCAGCGCGCGACGAGGTCCGGATTCGATGAATCGCTGTAGTGCAGGTAGCGGGCATCAAGCGCCTGGCGCAGCTCAACGGCCTTGGCTATCAACGCCGCGCGGTCCTCGTTGGCCTTGCCCGTCCGCGAGTAGCTTCGGATGACGATGTCCGCCTTGATGGCCGGGCAAAGCCGCTCATCGCCGACGATCAGACCGCCCCGCTGCTGGAACTCCTTGACCTTCTTTGCCACGGTCGCCGTCAAGACATCGCAATCCATCATGACGAGCACGCGGAAACCGCCGAGGCCGCGCTGCTCGACTGTCTCGTCATAGACGATCTCCGGCTGCAATTGCGCCCACATCAGCATCTGGTAGGCGTCGCCAGCCCAGGTTTGGCCCCAACCGTAAGTGCCACGCCGGGCAAACATCTGCGCGGCGAAGCTCTCCAGGTAGGCCACGTCGCTCGGGCGATCGGGCACCTGCATCAGCGCCGGACCTAATGGTTCGACGACCTCCTTCACGAGCCGTCGGAGTTCGTGCTGGGTCTGCGGATTGGTGTAGCGATAGGCGCTGGCTGGCTCACACGGCACCAGTGACTGCCAGCCGTGATACATGATGCCTTGGATGGGTCGCGCCATCTTCGTCCAGAACGCCTCGCGCAGATGCATCGGCGCGATGGTCGGAAATTCCCCGCCAGGATCGGTGTCCTCCCAGGCCGACTTGGGCGCTTTCGTCTTTGCGTCGCCTTTGGCCGCCGGCGCGGTTTCCGAGCGATACCAAATGACCTGCGTCATCTTCATCACCTGCTGTGGCGGTTTCGCGCCGCGGGCCATCGCGAACAACTCGTCGGTCGCCACGCCAAGGCGGATCGGATCGGGATACGAATAAGTCCAGTGCGAAATCACGTCCACGCCGCCGCCGCTGCCATAGACGCTGGCGACGCGCACAGCGGGGTCGTGAAACGTCCAGAGGTCGTGGCGCCCGGTGGATTTCAGGCCGCGATTCAACTCCGTGTTCAACCCGTTCCAGCCGTCGCCTTCCTTCCAAAACCACTTCAGGTAACGCAGGATTGGCTGATCATCGGGGATGACGCGGTCGGCGGGGAAATCGGGCAGCTTGGAGTATTCCACGCCCCACTTGGCGGGCGCGTCGGCCGGGATGTCCTGCCCGGTAGCCTGGCGGTACGCGGCGCGGTCGTGTTCGTGGAAACAAGTGTTGGCGGCATCGCGCACCTCGGTATGCAGCAGCGCGGCCTTCCACGCCGGAAATGAGCCATAGGTCTGCGCCACCGACGCGCCGACATCATAGCAGAATTTCCGCAACTCCGGGAACAAGCCGCAGACGTTTGGCTGCTGCTCGTTGGTCTTGCCCGTGCGGTCAATGCGCCGAAATTCCTTCCGGGCGTTCGACAGCCAGTCGCCCGGCGACAGCGAGGCAGCGACGGTGAAGTCATTCGCGAGCGCAACATTCAGCATCCGTTTCACCTCGGCGACCTGATCGGGTTTGGCGGCCGTGGTTGGCTGGCCCGCTTCGAAAATGTGCGCCTCGTCCGCGCTGAAACCGAGGCAGTGCGTGAAGCCGATGTTCTTCAGCCGGGGCAGTTCCCTGAGGACATCCCCAGCGCCATAGACGCCCCACATCACCACCGGCATCCGCGCCGGCAGCGGTCGCGGCACGATGACGATGGGGAAACTCTCGTCGCTGACGTACGGCTTCTCACCTGAAATCCGGATGCGGCCGCGCAGCCTGTATTCGCCGGGTCGCAGCGACGTGTCGAGCGCGTAGTCCAGCGCATGGCTGGCGCCAGCCTCGAGTTCCGGGAGGGCGAAGCTTCTTTCGCCGAAACCGTCGAGCGAGACGTCGGCGGTGACGCCGCGGAGTTTCTTGCGCTGCAAATTCGTGACTGCGAAACGCAGGTTAGGCGTTTTCTCCAAGCGCACGAAGCTGGTGCGATCGGAAACAAAGCCAAGGGCTGCCGGTCGGAACTCCAACACACCCTGGCAGAGCCGCACTTGGGACATGAAACCGGGAAACCCATGGTAGTAGCTGCCGACGCGGTCGCCAATCGAGAGCGGGTGGCTGCCCGCCGCGATGCTGGCGCGACCCCCCCGGGTCGCCCCGCCAAACGCCGCGCCGTCACGGTAGAAGCGGCCCGCGCCCGCGCCGTCATAGGTGAACGCCACGTGATACCACGCGCCGGCTTCGTACTTCGCCGGCTCGGACAGGTAATCCTCCGAGTCGCCACCGAAGCCGAGTCGCATGTTCAGCCGGCGCTGGCCGCCTTTGTCGGCGGCGCTCAGCGTGAACTGGTAGTCGCTGTGCGCGACGTATTTCTTGTCCAGCAGGAACGCCTCCGGATAATCCGCCAATTCCGGCTTCGGCTGGATCCACATCTCGACCGTGAACGCACCTTTGGGCGTCAGCCCCGGATGACTCGCAGCGACGGCGGCGTGTGGCTTATCCTCGACCGGATGCCCGCGGAACGATTCGAGGCACGGACCGAACTTGCCGCTTTGGCTGATCACCGCCCCTTGCAGCGTCAGCGCATGGCCGCGGCCGGAAGTGTCCTTGGTTTCATCACCCGCGTTGAACTGCCACAGGGCGATGACATGCTCGCCGTTGGCGTCTTTGGCGGTGTAGGGGCTTTGCCACGATTCGCAAACTGAGCCCTCTGCCTTTAGTGGGATTGCGGCAACCAGGGTGAGAAGCGCGTTGATCGCGCCGAGGCGCGCGAGCCGCTTCTCAATTCTGCCGAACAGTATCATTTGGGAGCGCCATGCGCACCGCGACCCGGGGGTTGAAGACGCCGGGTCAAGTCTTCGGGCGCAGAGTGTTCATCATCCCTTCCAGCCGCTTGAACACGATGTCTTCAATCCCCACGCGGAACGGTCCGTAAAAGCCGTAGTAGATCATGGAGGAGTCAACTTCGTAGCCTCCCTCCTTGATGAGGCGGGTCGTCGGGATGTAGCAAGGAATGTGGTAGGCGTAACCAATCGTCCAGGGATGATCAGCGGCATAGACGCGTTTGATGCGCCGCGAATAGTCCACCACCACTTCGCCGCCCATGAGCACGAAGGTCAGGTCGTCGCCCAAGCGCAGCGCGGCCAGCGGCAGCTTCACCGATTCCGGCAACGGTTGGTTTGCCTTCAGGAGTTTCAGGTAATTCTCGGCGCGCAGCTTCACGTAAACGTCCTGGCCGCTGGCGTCCTTTTCCAACTGCTCACGCGTCGGCGGCGTCTTGAGCGGCAACTCGACTTCCTCGTAAGCCAGCTTGAACTCGCCGCGCACCGGTTGCATGGGGCGGTCCAACCCGCCCATGACTGCGCCGGCCAGTTCCAGGCCATGTCGCTTGGTCTCCAACAAGCCGCCGCGCGGCGTCGGATCCGAGTCCGCGCCCATGCCGGTGAGAAACATCGCCATCGCGCCGGGCTGCAGCGCTTCGAGCTGCTGCCGCGCGTAGGCCATGTACTCGCCACAAACCACGTACCAATCGTCACCGCCGCGAATGCACGTGCCGTGGCAGGCGTAACCAAACACCACGGCCCGCACCGTGCCGTTCGTGCCTTTGACGCGCAGCACGGGAACATCCCAGTCCACCGGCCCGTCCGGATTGTCGCTGAGACGCACATGGTCGCCGTCGTAAAGCCGCCGGTTCACCGCGAAGGTGGCGCGGCTCAGACCCCGCTCCAGCACCGCCGGCTGAGAGTCAGCCAGCGCCGCGCCCACGACCTCGACCAGTTTCGACTGGAGCATCCGGCTGTAACGCCCAATGCGCTCGCGTTCCTCCGGCGTCGGCTGGACCATGTCGGTCAACGATTCCTCGAGCACCGGCCCCGAATGGGTGTGGCTGCAAACGACAGCGACCGCGCCCGGGCCGAGCTGGAATTTCTCGGCACATTGCTCGAGCACTGGCTGGATGAAAGCGCGGCTCAGAATGCACGTGTCCAGCGCCACGAACACGAACCGCTCGCCGCCAGGGTTCTTGAGCGCCAACGCCTGGACGAGCAATGGATGATCCACCTTGTCGGCGGGCCGTTTCCGTCCCGCGTAGCCGGCCAGCCGGATCGGCAACTCCGGCGTGATGTCGCGCACGGCGAGGCCAATTTCCAGGGTGGAGTCCATCGCAGCGATGGCGAGCGTTGGCAGGAACAGCGCGATAAGAAGAACCAGCCTGGCGCGGTGACACCGGAACAACGAGCACTCAGTTTTCATATGGAATTCTGCATTGAACCGGCAGGCGATGGTTCAATCAAACACGATCACGATCGCGCCCATCGCCCCTGCGCTCGGGCAGATGGATTAAGATGGCAGGCTGGAGATCGCGCTCGGAATTCCAGAAAGGAGCTAGGTTCCCGACCACATCTGGCTCCGGCTCCCCCTCCCCCTGCGCGGCTGCCTCAAGGCCGAAACGCATACAACTGCCTTTCGCGGTCGTCCACCGCCCAGAGGTTCTGCGGCCAAACGTCGGCGCCATACTTGAGGAAACGCGCGCTGCCGTCGCAGAAGGCGTAGTCCGATCCGCCCGCACGGCTCAAGGTTCCGGCTTGGCTGGTGGAATGACAACCGCGCTCGATCTGGTCAGCGTCGTTGCCGTTGCCCGAAAGCACGTCCATGAAGTACTGCGCTGAAACGCGAATCCCGCCCACGTCCTGGATGTTCTTTTTCTCGCCGAACTCGATCGTGTGGGAAGGCTTGCGGACGTTTTGCAATTTCATGGAAGCGCGTGGATAGGTCCCCAACATATACGCGTTGAATTCAGGATCGGCTAGTGAGTTGCGGAAGGAATCGTTCCAGCCGTTGATGATGTAACTGCGCGGCGCGCGGTCCAGGAGCGCGGCTGAACTGGTGACCGTCAAGGGTGTGCCGCGTTGGGCGTCGGTCGGACACACGAGTACGTTGGAACTGACATAGCCCGGTTGCAGCAAGGTCGGCCAGCGGCAGTCATTCGTGCGCGGAGGCAGATAACCCTCGTTGTCGTCCGCATACATCGTCGCCGCGAGAGAAAGCTGCTTGAGATTGTTGGTGCACTTGATCCGGTAAGCAGACTCCTTGCCCCGCGCCAACGCCGGCAACAGCATAGCCGCCAGAATGGCGATGATGGCGATGACCACCAGCAATTCGATCAAGGTGAAACCCGCGCCACGTGCTGGTGAATAAGCGTCCGTGCCCGCAGCAGGCGTTTCCGGATGCATCGGAGCTACTCTCATGAGTCAATCACTGCCGTATTGTAATGCCACCGCGTTTGAAGCGCAATAGCGCAATCCGCTTGCGAGGTGTCAGCTTTTCTTATGTGGCTCCGCCTGGCACATCACCGCGGGTTGCGCCGCGGCTGAATAAGGCCAGTAAGGCTGTCGTCAAAGGCTCACAGCGATGTCCAAGAACAAGTTGCTCGCCTCATTGGCGCTCATTCTCGCCTTGGGCGGACTGTGCCTCTACCTGAACCGAGGCCGGTTCGCGGACAAGCCCATTCAGATTTCCCACCGCATCAGCCCGTGGCTGCAAAAATCCCGGACGCGACGCGCGGACCTGCCCACCAAAGCCAACCCGGTGGTTTTCAGTTTCGACTGGTATTACAAGTTCACCGAGATCAGAGTTGTAAGCGCTCATGAAATTGCCACCAACAAGTACGCCCCCCCCTCTGGCACCTCGTTTCGGATACCAGTTCCGTTCCCACCGCCAGCTTTGCCTACGGAGAACGGGTGGGCAGCATGCGGCCCAAAGTGGAAGGCAGCTCTGCTGACCCGCTCGAACCCGGAGTCAATTACCGGTTGATGGTCAAGACGACTGACAAGGAAGCCGAACACGAGTTCAGCACCACGGCGAGGAATTAACTGCCCCTCATTCCGACGCGGTGTTCGCCTTAGCAGCAGCAAGAGTCCCGCGCCCAGGGGCAACAGCCAGGCAGCGCAGGGCTTGTCAAACCGCCTTTGCCAACGCGGCGCTGTGCTTTTGCACTTTTCGCACTGCCTCGAGGATGTGATCCATGTCCGCGCGGTCGGCCAGCAGCATGCGCTGGCTCAGGGCTACGGTGGTTTCGCATGCTTGTTTGTTGCCCTTCAACTCCTGGAAGCTGTCCCGATACGCCTTCAGCCGCTTGGCGCCCCAGAGCCGCTTGAAACCGCGCGAGGCGATGGCCTCGTCCAGCAGCCCGTCGAAATATTGCTCGGTGTAAACGGGGCCGCAGGAGACGCCTTCGGCCGACATCGCTTGGGCGAACTTGCCCAGCGACAGCCCGTTGAACCGGGCGGCGTCGTAACGGAACGGATAGAGATGCCACACGGGCCGGCTGTTATCGGGCAGGCGGACGGGGGTGATGCCGGGAATCTGGCCGAGGTGGGCGCTGAGATAATCGGCGTTCGCGCGGCGGATGGCGGTTTCCTTCACCAGCTTGTCGAGTTGCTGGAGGAGAATGACGCCTTGCGCCTGGGTCATCCGGTAGTTGTTGCCCCGGGTGAAGAAACCCGCGCCCGTGAACCCGCCGGCGGGCCGGCCGCAGTCGTGGAAGGCGTTGCAGCGGTCAACCAGGTCTTCGTTCAGGCTGGTGATGGCGCCGCCTTCGCCGGAGGGAAGGTGTTTGGATTCCTGGAAGCTGAAACAGCCGAGGTCGGCGAGCGTGCCGCACTTGCGGCCCTTGTATTCCGCCAGCCACGCCTGGCAGGCGTCTTCGATGACGGCGAGTTTGCGTTTCTTGGCAATGGCGTTGATCGGGTCCATGTCGCACGGCATGCCGAAGATGTGGACCGGCATGATGGCCCGGGTGCGGTCCGTGATGCGGCTTTCGATCGTGGCCGGGTCCACAGTCAGCGTGGCGGGGTCGGTGTCGGCAAATACCGGCAGCGCCTTGCTGGTCAGGATGGCGTTATAGCTGGCGATGAAAGTGTAGGGCGACACGATCACCTCGTCACCCGCGTCCACGTCCATAACGTGCAGGCTGACGATGAGCGCGGTCGTGCCGCTGGCGGTGGCGAGGCATTTCTTGGCCCCGAGCAACTGGGCGTAAGCCTGCTCGAAGTCGGGCACGTGGGTGTCGGAGCGGCGGAACCACTTGCCGCTGCGGTAAACCTCGACCAGCTTCGGCTCCCACGCTTCACGCCACTGAGGCCACGAAGCCCAGCCGCCTTGGTGCACGGGCGTGCCGCCGAGCAGGGCCGGCTTGTCAGCCTCGGCAGCGAACACGGTTGGCGCCCGCCGCGCGCTGAACCACGTGAGCGCGACGGAGCCCGCCGCCGCGGTTCGGATAAAAGTACGACGTGTGAATGAATTCTTCATAGCATTGCATGCTGCTCTTGGTCTTGGATGTGCGACAACGGCACCGTCAATTTCATGTGTTGTGCAATTTCTTCGCCAGCTTACCCGATGCCGCTGGTAGCGGCAATCGCCAAGTGGCGCAAGTGGTCCAAACGCTCCTTTGAAGCACGACCACCGGGTCTGGAGAATGAATCCCGAACCGGGCGCCCCCCCATTTCCGCCCCCTGCACCCGAAAGCGGGGGTGCAAGCCAGCAAGCATGTCTTTACGGACCCGATCCGCGCTGGGCCCTCTTTGATCGCTCGCTGACACCCACCCCGGCCCGGATCTTGAAGAAGTACACCTTTGAATGTCCATTAGTATCCGCGGTTGCAGCGCCCGGCTCGGTGAAGGAACCAATGACATAACCATCACGCGTGACTTCACGGCAGCCACCGATGGCGTAAGTGTTGCGGACGGGGTCGCTTACGGCATAGTCATACCAAGTGGTTCCGTTGTCGTCGCTCGCCAGGCAACCCAGGCGGTTCGCCTGTGCATCGCGTGAGACTACATAAATCGTGGCGTTTGATTCTGCGGCGCGGGTGGCAAAGAAACCATCGAGACCACGCAATGAAAGTCGCTGACCGCGGAAATCCGGTTCGAGGTCAAGCTCGCGTCTGGCGGTAGAAAGGTCGTACCGGACGTAATGCTGGCGCATGGGCTGTGTCTGCGCCAGGTACAGGAAGTGGGCTTTGCCGCCCCGAACAAAGAAGCTTTCCAGCCAGGAGTGAACCTCGAATTCATTATCCAACGTGATGCGGTCGGCGGGGCCGCCTTCGTCGGCCACCACGGGCAGAGTGAGTGGAGAACCACGCATGGTCCGCCAGGTCAAACCGCCGTCCGCTGACTGCATGTAGTGGATGTCCCAGTAAAGGTAGACGTTGTGCTTTTGGGAGGTCCAGGCAGCGTGAAGCAGACCGCTCGCAGCGACATAGAGCAGCGGGTATTGGAGCACGGCGCTCTTGCCGGCCTCTAGGAGATTCGTTGAAGAGAGCATCGTGCCGTCGAGAGCGATGCGGTGGAAGGTGTTATTGTGCGCAAAATAATAGAGCTGGCGCCGCGCGCGGTCGAGGGCGAGGCTGAACTTCCCCGCGGCGCCACCGGTAATACGAATGGTTGCCGGGTTCCGGTAGTCCTGTGCTGCCAGGAACCGGTAGAGATACGCATGACCATCCAAGAAATCAGGGCGGACAAGGTAGAGATTGTCTTCATCGTCTGTTTCCAGGACGGGAGGGTTCGTGGCGTGGGTCGTTTCAAGCAGTGTCTTGAAGGTGTGCCCGCCGTCGCGGCTCCAGGACAAGCGCCATTGCTGGGCGGTGTAAGCCTCATTCCGGGTGCGGATGTGGGTCATGAAGATGCCGCGCCGGTTGGCGACGACTTTCTGGTTGTGGCTTTGGAACGTGCCGTAGGCCGTGGCCGCAGGGTCCACGCACGTGATCTCGATTTTGGCCAGACCACTGGCCTGGTCGGCAAAGCTGTTGAGTAGAGACCTCTCATTCTCCAGGGCAGGAACCCGTTTTACTTTGGCTGTGGGCAATGTCCAAGTGCTCCCTTGCGGCCGAACCTCCGCGTCAGCAGCCAGGGCTCGGATGGTTGTCGCGCCCCACAACAGTATCACGCTGCTCAGCAAGGCAACTGGTTGAAAACGTAGGTCAAGAAAGCGGTGCCTGTATCTCACGGGGTGCTCGAATTCCTGGCCAGCTTAGCCAATGTCACTCTTGGCCACAATCGTCAAGTGGCGCTGATCACCGCGAGGCCGTTGACGTGACTCCGAAGCCACCATGATTGGGGGCATGTCCGAAAGGTGCACCCCTCGTATTTGGGGAAACCGATGGGCGCAGACGATTGTGCCGGAGCGGTTCCGGATCATGGACTGGGCGTATCCCGGGATGGTCGCCCGTGCGGCGGCGTCCCAGGTGGCCCCGGCGTCGGAGGATCAGCATTGCCACATGTAAGGGCTGTAAACGGGGTGGATCGGGACGGTGACGCGATTGCCGATGGCCACGCCCGTCGGCTCGTTCGTGGACCAGCCGGCGGGTAACGGATTGACGGCGGAAGGCCGCCTGCTGACACTGGCTGGCGAACCGCCGTGCAATCAACGACCCATGGATCAAGCCAATCATGAGCAAGCCATCAGGATCCCACCGCCCGAGCACCGCCAAACCGTGTCGAACCAACGCCGCGCCCTTGAGGATTCCCGGCGACCGCGTGCATCGCTCCGGGCGCCAGGTCCGCGTGGCCCGGCTCTACTTGGCTTGCGCTTTCAGCGTGGCGGCCGTCCTGTCGGGCCACGTCTTCGCGGCGGAGACCAAGCCGAATATCCCTCCTGTTGACGGCCGCCCGAAGCTCCTCGCGAAGGAAGTCTTCCTCCGCCACGACCACGGCCGACCGGTGGCGTCCGGCTTCATCTGCTACGTGAGCAAGACACAGCCCGTGCTGATGCACTGCTTTGGCCGCGAGGATTATTCTGACGGCTACGATGATTACGCGGTCCAACTGAGCACCGACAACGGCCGCACCTGGTCGAAACCGGAGGTGCGCTGGAAGAGCACCGTCGTGCCCGAAGGCCGCCTGCGCTACGCCGAACCGGCGGCGTTCTTCGATCCCGATCAGCAGAAGCTCATCGTGCTGATTGATCACACGCTTTATCCCAAGGACCAACTGAACGTGGACACCGAGTACGGACTGGAACTGAATATCTATGACCCGGCGAAGTGCCAGTGGATCGAACGCCGCGAATTGAAGTTTCCCGGGCAGCGGACGCCGGCCATGAGCTTTTCATTCCCCATCAAGACCGCCCACGGCCGGTTGCTTTTCCCCGGCATGCGAAAGACCGTGAATGCCGAGGGCAAGGCGGTGCACTACAAGAATACCTGGGCGCCAGTGGATGAAGCCGTGACGGTGATTGGCGAATGGAGACCGGGCGGCGAGCTGACGTTTTGTCTCGGCCACCCGCTCAACATCGCACCCGAGCGCAGCTCCCGTGGCTTGGACGAGAACGCCCTCGCCGAATTGCCGGATGGCCGCATCGCCGCCGTCTGCCGCGGCGACAACAGCGCGTTCCCCGACCAGCCCGGCTACAAGTGGCTCAGTTTCTCGCGCGATGACTGCAAGACGTGGTCGCCGCCCGTGCCCCTGCCGGCGACTGGCGGTGATCCTATTGAATCCGGCGCGAACGGCTCGGCGTTCTTTCGTTCGATCAAGAATGGCAGGCTCTATTGGCTCGGCAATCTCGCTCTGCGCGGTGAGCGTCCCAAAGGCAACTGGCCGCGCTCACCGCTCTGCCTCGTCGAGGTGCAGGAAGAACCGTTCGCGCTCAAGCGCGACACGATCTTCGCCGTGGACGAGCGCAACTTCAACGACTCGCCGCGGGTTCAGATGTCGAACTTCCGCTTCTACCAGGACCGCGAGACGGGTGACGTGGTGATATTCCTGACTCGCTACGGCGAGCACAGCGAGCAGCAATGGATGCTGGCCCACTACTACCGCTACCGGGTGGAAATTCCACAAGTGGAAACACCGAGGCCGTGACCGTTTCCTTCCTGTTAGTGAGGTCTCCTTCTGTTTGTGGGATTCCTTTCGATCCTTCTTGGCTCTTGCCCTCAAACCCGTAATGCCCTATGAAACGGCCCGTGAAGTCTTCAACCTAAACCCTCCAGCATCTCTTCATGGTCGCGGCTGATTTCAGACGTTCGACGGTGGATAACCGATTTCTGGAGTTCCTCCCACCTTTCCGAAGCCCATGAATCTGCCATGAAGCACCTCGATCGTGACTCAGTCACCAGACCTCGAAGCCAGGACCTACGCTAAGGTTGACCGGCGGCTGCTTCCCTTTCTCTTCCTCTGTTACATCCTCGCCTACCTCGACCGGGTGAACGTGGGTTTCGCCAAACTCCAGATGCTGCGGGACCTCTCTTTGAGCGATGTGGCTTTCGGCACCGGCGCGGGCATATTCTTCGCAGGCTATTTTCTGTTCGAGGTCCCCAGCAACCTCCTGCTGAAGAAATTCGGCGCTCGGACCTGGATTGCCCGGATCATGGTTTCCTGGGGAATCATTTCCTCGGCGATGATGTGGGTCAAAAGCGAATGGGCGTTCTACGGAATGCGTTTCCTGCTCGGTGTGGCCGAAGCAGGTTTCTTCCCGGGGATCATTTTCTACCTGACCCTCTGGTATCCGTCGAGGCTGCGCTCGACGCGGACCGCTTGGTTCGTCTCGGCGATTGCAGTGTCTGGTGTGATCGGCAACCCCGTCTCCGGCCTGATCATGGACGGGCTTTCGGGCGCGCTCGGCCTGGCCGGCTGGCAGTGGCTGTTTCTGGTGGAGGGGGTCCCATCCATCTTGGTCGGCATCTGGGTTTGGTTTTACCTGGACAGCAACATCGCCCAGGCTAAATGGCTGAAGACGGAGGAGAAAGCCTTGCTTCTGCGAAACCTCGAGGCCGAGGAACGACACAAGCATCAAGTCAGGGTCCTGGATGCCTTCAAGAGCGGCCGGGTTTATGCCCTCTGTGCTATTGATTTCACCCTGATGATTGGTCTGTATGGGATTTCCTTTTGGCTGCCGTCGATCGTCACGGCCATGGGTGTCAAAGGCTATCTGGACGTTGGTTTGATTACGGCCATTCCGTACGCCGTGGCGGTGGTGGGTATGGTCTTGCTGAGCCGCAGTTCCGACCGCACCGGTGAGCGCCGCCTGCATTACGTGTTTAACGTCACTGCCGGTAGCCTGGGCTTGGTGTTGAGCGCGGCCTTCAGAAACCATCCTGTCCTCGCGATCATTTTTCTGGCGATCGGCACGCTCGGGGTGATCGGCTCCATGCCGGTCTTTTGGCCTGTTCCTTCGGCCTTTCTGGCGGGCACCGCCTCAGCCGCCGGAATCAGTATCGTGAACTCTGTCGGGAACCTGGGGGGCTATGTCGGACCCAACATCCCGGTGTGGATGAAAGGATACTCAGCAAATCCCTCGGTCTCACTCTATGTCATCGCCGGGGTTCTGTTAATCGGCGCCTTGACTGCCTTCATCGCGATTCCGCGCAACTCCCCAAGACCGGCCCGGTATTCATAGCCGACGACAGCAAGAATTTGCTTTTGCGCGGCCGCCCGTACTGAGCGCTGCGCGGGTGAGGGTGACCCGGTGAAGTCGGCGCGTGCTAAGCTAGCGGCAGCGGAGCGGTTGCTGAAACACGTCTCGGAACTCTGGAAGGCTGGCCGTGTTCCCGGATCGGGTTACGAGGCTGCTAGGGCGGACGTGGCAGTGCGCGAAGCCGAACTACAAGCAGTTCTTGCCGCACGCAGGGCGGGGCGGCCTGCCGCTCGGTGATCGAGCGGGGGTTGCAGGATCCGGATGACCGGCCGCAGGGGCCAGCGTTTGCCGTTCAGCTTGATAGGAGTGCAGCCTTGCGGCGGCACCCGCCTGGCATTATAGACATCGCGCAAGCAACTGTTATGCGTACGTTCGTCAGGCAGGTCTTCGCGTCGGGGATGTCCACTCTGATCGCATGCGGGTTGGCCAGGCTGACCAGCGCGGCCGATGGGAACCAAAACAAGGCTTCGATCTATGTGCCCCCTGCGCCGCGAGCGCCGGCGGGCGCTCCCATCGTGCTCAAGCCCGGTCTACAACTTTTTCTGGATGACTTCCTGGTCGAAAGCAGCTCCAACATCGCGCGCAAGGTCAATGTGCCCGCACGCGAGCCCGCAATCCCCAATCCGATTGTGACCGGCAAGGAAGACGGCTGCTTCCAGCCCTACTTGAGCGTGGTCCGCGCCCCCGAAACTGGTCGTTTCCGGCTTTGGTATGGCGTCCGCACCGATGACTTAAACCCCGCCCGATCGCATATCGGATACCTGGAATCCAAGGACGGCATCCGCTGGCTACGCCCGCACCGTGTCCTGGTGGACCCGTCTGCAATTCAATTCGGGATCAGCGTGATTGACGAAGGCCCCGGTTTTCAGACGCCCGCGGCGCGGTTCAAGTACGCCTGGTGGTATGAGGGCGGCTTGAGAATAGCCACTTCGCCCGACGGTTTCACCTGGACTCCGGTTTCCACCAACGTCGTCCTGGCCCACAACCACGACATCACCGGGATCTTCTGCGACCCCCTGCGAAAGCGGTACGTGGCGACGGTGTCTTTCCACATAACCGGGCCGACATGGTCCGGCACGCGTCGCATCACCAAGCACAGCACCAGCCGCGACCTGCTCCACTGGCTGGAGTCCTGGACGGTTGTCGCGCCGGAGGACACGCTTGACCAGGGCGAAACGCAGTTCTACGCCATGGACGCCTACCTGGCGCGAGGCGACCTGGTGGTGGGGATGGTCAAAGTGCTGCGCGATGACTTGAAAGCCGATCATCCGCCCGATCCGCCCGACGCCTATGGCATCGGTTACACCACGCTCGCTTGGACCCGCGACGGGGAACATTGGACTCGCGACCGTGAGAAGTTTTTCGATCGCCACCCGCAGCCCGGCGCGTGGGACCACGCCCACGCGTGGATTGATGAGCAGGTTCCGGTCGGCGATGAGGTCTATCTCTACTACGGCGGCTACAAGCGCGGGCATAAGGTGAACCGGTTCGAGGAGCGCCAGATTGGCCTGGTGAAGATGAAGCGCGACCGTTATGTGGCTCGGGAAGCCGGTGCTGCCGGCGGCAGCTTCAGAACGCCGCTGGCGATTCTGGACGGGGCCAAAATGACCCTGAACCTGGAGGCACAGGCGGGCGAGGTAAGGGTGCAGATACTCGACGAGAAGAGCCAACCGCTGCGGGGCTTTACCCGGAAGGATTGCCGTCCGGTCTCAGGGGATGCGCTCGCGGCACCGGTGCGATGGGAGAAGCCGTTGAACGAGCTGGCAGGCAAACCGGTGCGGTTGGAATTCTTCCTCAAGAACGCGCGGCTGTTTGCATTTGAGCTCGAGGGCAGCCACAGGTAGGGGCCCTGTTTGTCATTGGCGTTGTCGCGCCGAGCGCGTCTGCGCTAAACCTGGGCGGTGAGCGGGACCAGCTTGACGCAAGCGATGTAGGCTTTCTGCCCAAAGAGCCCATGCACTTTCCCAAACTGCAACGAGCGTCCGGTCAGATCGGCGGTCTTGAACGGTGCTTCCTTGATGTGGGTGGCGTGATAGTCGATGCCGGGCGCCGGCTCCAGGATGCGCGTGAAACACGGATCATCCTCAAGTTTGACCTTGACCGTCGTTCCACCGTCATAGACGAAGTGGGGGTTCCAGAAGCCCACATAAACGGCATGCCAGCCTGTCACGTTCAGCGGCAGCGTCACATCGGGCGCGTCAACGAACGAGGCGGCCCCGATCATCGTGCCGCTCTTCGGCCCGGGATCTAATGTTTCGTAAGGGATGAGCTGCCAACAGTCTTGCTTCACTTGGGGCGAGAGGGCCGCCGGCGGCTGGCAGCGGGTCATGTCCGTAAAGTACACCGTCTTGGCGCTCCCGTCTTGTGCTTGGCCCGCTGAGCCAGACAGCGCAAACGTGCCGGCCAGGATCGCCATCACCCCCAACCCGAGGCCCCTCAACGTGATCTTCCAATATGCCAACGTCAAACTTTCATCTCGTGCAACTGGTCGAGTAGAGCGGAGGCGCGCCGGTTTAGACCAATGACTTCCGCTGTGTCTGCCCTTTCGAGGATCGTGGCAAATGGCCAGCAGATCCTGCCGACGGTTCCTCCACCCCCTCGGTTCATTCCGTACGGCAGGTTTTCCCGAAGGTTATGTGGCGCGCCACATAAGGCGGGTTATGTGGCCAAGTCAGTTATGTGGCGTGAAGTGGGCGCAGGCCGATTGGGCGGGCCTTTGGTGTTTTTTCACGCCACATAATTAGACGGCTACATTGTTTCCAAGAACGCCATGACTCCGCGGCGACGTAAGCGGCGCTGGGCTGTTCGTGGGAGGGACAGTTCGCACTCCGCCAAGGCCTTGGCCTTCATTTTCAGGTCGCTTTCGGCGTAAAGGTGGGTGGTTTGTAGAGAGACGTGTCCGAGCCAGGCCCGAATGGTGTTGAGGTCCACGCCAGCGCGGAGCAAATGCATCGCGGTGGTGTGACGGAGGGTGTGCGGGCTAACGCGCTTGGCCCGGAGGGAAGGGGCTTGGCGGCTGGCCCGAGCTGTGTGGCGTTCCACCAAGGTGTGAATGCCAAAGCGAGTCAGAACCTCTCCCCGGTGATTGAGGAAGAGCGGTTCCCGGATCAGGCGCTGGCCGACCAGCTCTTTGAGTGCGGCGGCGGTTCGGGGCCAAAGCGGACAGCGGCGCGGTTTACCACCTTTGCCCTGCAAGGTGACCGCGGACACGTTGAAGTCCAAATCGCCGATCCTCACTTGTGCGGCTTCGCTGGCCCGGGCGCCGGTGTTGTAGAGGAACAGCAGCAAGGTATAGTCGCGCTGTCCTTGAGCTCGGTGTCGATCGGGCGCGCTCAGCAGGGCCTGGATCTCCGCTTTTTCCAAATAGGGCATCAGGGGAGGGGCCGTCTTTTTGAAGCACAGGCTGCGGACTTGCCCGCTCCATTCCACGTGTTCGGGACTGTGAGTGCCGACGAAGCCCGCCCACGCCCGCAAAGCCGCCAGCCGTTGGTTAAGTGTGGCGGGATGGCAGTGGCGCGCTTGCCCCAAATGTTGGAAAAAGGCCCGGAGCGTCTGCGGCGAAAGCTGTTTCAGCGCGAGTTGATCCACGGGTCGTCGGCATTGCCTAGCCACAAAGGGCAGCAGGAGCCGGAAGGTGTCGCGGTAACTGCGCTGGGTATTCCGAGCCAAGTTGCGTTCGCCAACTACGTGTTCCAAGAGGAAACGTCGGACCCAAGGGCCGACCAGATGGGCGGGATCAGTCATCATGGCCTCCTCTCAGTGCGTAGCGCTCGAAACGTCGACTGGCCTGTTCCGACAGTTCCGGGGTGAGCGTTAAATAGTGCTGCGTCGCCGCCAGATCGACGTGCCCCAGAAAAGTGGAGAGCTTGGGCAATAACCGGGATACGTCAGCCCCTTGACGATACCAAGCCACCAAGCGGTGGACGGCAAAGCTGTGCCGCAGGTCATGCAATCGAGGTTGGTAACGAGTTCCGTCGGTGCGGTGGACGCCGGCGTCCTGTCGTAGCACCCGAAAGGCCCGCTCGACCGCCGCGCGGTTGATCGGAAAGCCCCCCACCGTTTGGAAAAAGGCCTGCCGTTGGTCCCGTTGGCGGACAGGTCGCTGCCGACGGTAGCGGGCCAAGACCCCCGCCAGAGGGCGGCCCACCGGCACCCAGCGGCTCTTGAAGAACTTACTCTGGCCAATCCAGAGCAAGCGAGTGTCGGCCTGCACATCCGCTTCGGTCAGGGTGAGAGCCTCGCTGATCCGCAAGCCCGCGCCGTAGAGCAGCAGCAGTAACGTGCGCAGCGTCAAGGCCGACAAGCCGGCCAGCGGCTCGGTGGGGATGGCGGCCAAGAGCCGTTGCAGTTCTTCCCGCGAATATATGTAGGGCACGAACCGCGGGGGCAGCTTGGGAGCCGCCGCTGGTACGGGAGAGCGCCGGAGCAGTCCGCGGGCTAACGTGAAGCGATAAAAGCCTCGCAAGCTGACCCATTTGCGCTCCCAGAAGCGGGTCAAAGGGCCCGGGCCATCCAAGTAGCGGCGCACCCGAGCTGGGGTGACCCGCCCAAGGTTGATCGGTCCCATCGCTCTGGCGAAAGCGCGCAAGATGACGCTTTCGGCGTGAAAACGAAAGCCGAGGGACTGTTTGAGCCGGAGATATTGTGCCAGAGCGGTCCTGAGCTTCATACCAACCCTCCCAAGTCAAAGTCCGCCACTTCCCGCAGGCCGGCCAAGTCCACTTTGGCGTAGACCTGGCCCAACTTTCGCTACTGGAGAGGTTTTTGACTATTTTCGGGGGTGCGGGTGGCGAGTTTCCTAAGGATTTGAGGGATATTGTGCTCAAACTCGGTTTGGTGCAGACCTACCCTCTTCCGGCTGGGTTGGCTGGCGTGATAGAGTGTGAGCCGTCGCTATGGCAAGACCATTTTTGCAATGCCATCACCGGTTCAAGAACGGGAAAGACCACTGCTATTGGAGCATTGCTGAGAAGGTGCGAACGCATCGGGGTTGGGTGCAACGACACCTGCTTTATCTCGGGGAGGTCAACGATAGTCAAAAGGCGGCGTGGACCAAGGTCATCGATGTCTTTGATACGACCCAGCAGCAGACCCGGGAACTGGCCCTATATCCGGCGGATCGCGCGGTGCCTGAACATGCCGCCGAGTATGGCGTGCAGGTGCGGCTCAGTGAGTTTGAGTTGCGGCGTCCGCGCCAATGGGGAGCGTGTTGGGTAGGGTGCCAACTGTGGGATCAATTGCAGTTGGACGAGTTCTGGCGAGAGCGGCTGCCCGATTCACGGGAGGGAACTTCCTGGCGTCAGGTGTTGGCGACGCTGACGATCTACCGGCTGATTGATCCGGGTAGCGAGTGGCGCCTCCACCGGGAGTGGTTTAAGAACAGCGCGATGGCCGATTTGTTGGAGGCGGATTTCAGCCTGGCGCAGAAGGACAATCTGTACCGGTGTTTGGATAAGCTGCTGGCGCACCGCGATGCTTTGTTCAAACACCTGCGGCGCCGCTGGGAGGATCTTTTCGGGGTGAAGTTCGAGGTGCTGCTTTACGATTTGACGAGCACGTATTTTGAGAGTTCCCCGCCCTTTCCCGAAGGGGACAAGCGCCGCTATGGCCACAGTCGGGACAAGCGTTCGGACTGCGTGCAGGTGGTCATCGCCTTGGTGGTAACCCCCGAGGGTTTTCCTCTGGCCTACGAGGTGATGGCTGGCAACACCTCGGACCGGACCACCTTGCGAGGCTTTCTCAAACGGATCGAAGAGCTCCACGGTAAAGCCGAGCGGGTCTGGGTGATGGACCGGGGCATCCCGACCGAAGCGGTGCTCCAGGAAATGCGCCAGAGCGCCCCGCCCATTCATTATTTGGTGGGAACTCCCAAGGGGAGGCTGAGCCGTTATGAGAAGCAGTTGGTGGAACAGCCCTGGCAGGCAGTGCGCGAAGGGGTGCAGGTCAAACTCTTGCCGCGGGACAAAGAGTTGTATGTGCTGGCGCAAAGCACCGACCGGGTGAACAAGGAAAGGGCGATGCGGCGCCGCCAGCTTAGAGGCCTGGTCGGGCGACTCAAGGATCTGCGGGGAATGGACCTCTCGCGGGACCAGCTCCTGCTCAAACTGGGCGCGGCCAAAGCCCTGTTTCCGGCGGGCTGGCGTCTGGTCGCAGTTACGGTGCCCAAAGAAGGAGAGCCGGTCAATGCGCAGACTTTTGGTTTTAAGTTACGCAAGGACAAGTTGCGGCAGGTGCGGCGGCGGGAAGGACGCTACCTGTTGCGCAGCAATTTGAGCGCGGAGGACCCGAGCCGGTTGTGGCACTTTTACATTCAGCTGACGCAAGTGGAGGCGGCCTTCAAGGACTTGAAAGACGACTTGAGTTTGCGGCCCATTTTCCACCAGTTGGAACGTCGAATCGAGGCGCACATACTTGTGGCCTTCCTGGCCTATTGCCTGCATGTGAGTTTGCGCGCCCGCTTGCGCCCTTTGGCGCCGGGATTGACCCCGCGCTCCATGCTGGAGAAATTCGCCTCCCTCCAAATGCTGGACGTGCATTTCCCAACCACCGACGGACGGGAGCTGGTGTTTTGCCGCTACACCCAACCAGAGAAAGATCACAAGATGCTCCTGGCCCAGCTGGGCTGGGAACTGCCGCCCCAATCCCCACCTCGGATCACGCAAAAGGGAGAACTGCTGAAGGAATAAGTTTGGTGCAGACCTTTTGAATTCAGCGGCCTGTTTCCGGGCATTCACGCGCTCACCCTCCTCCGGTTGCGAAGAACGGGCTGGGTCGAACCTAACCGTCATATTTCACACGGCGCTCTGATTTTCGGCTTTCTAGTGGTCAGCTAGGAAAACCAAGGTTGCTCGGTCGATTTTCTTCCACTTCGCAGGGGGGCCACGGAGAACTTCATTTCCAGCGGGGCAAAACCCCTGGTTTTCGGCCATTTTGGAAGACACTTCTCCCGTGGCGCTTGGTACGCCATGCAATTGGGCTATTCGGCGGCTCCGCTTCAGCCACTGGCGGGCGCCAGACTCGTCAGCCGTCGATGACAGAGGCGAAAGAGTTCCTGAAGGGGATAAGCGCTGCTCAGTTGCACGTACACCCGGCGCACACTCACCCGCACTTGGGCCGCTACTTTGAGCAGCTTCAAACGCACGCTCCCCACCGTCGCTCGCGCCAGATCCGTTCCCCCCAAACCTAGCGTCCGCACTCGCTCCAGCAACAGATAGGCAAAGGTGGCCAGCCACAACCGCAGTTGGTTGCTGGCCAGGTGATGCGTGCTCAGCCGGTCCGCCCGCAAGTCCAGCACCTGCTGCTTGAGTTGGTTCTCCATGTCACCCCGCGCGCAGTACAGCTCCTCATACAATCGCTGGGGCACAAAACGCTCCCGGTCCTCCTCGCCTGGGAACCCAGCGGCGGGCAGGTTCGTCACCACGAAACGTGGATTGTTTCCCGCCGCCATCACTTCGGCCTTGCCGATCACTCGACGCCCACGGCTCCAACTGGTTTGGGTCCGATATTCAAACTCGCTAAATACCCGCACACTGGCCGCACCACTCAGACACCGGCGCGCCCGCGCATCGGCCAAGGCGGGGGCCAACTTCTCGATTAACACGCTGTTCTTGGCCAATCCCAAACAGTAATAGACCACCGGCTGCTGACTCTCGCACCACGCCATAATCTCCTCGCGACCAAAACCACTGTCGCCCCGCACAAGGATGCGGGCCTTCCGGCACCGCTGCCGAATCGCCGCCACGATCTTCTCCAAGGCCGCAACGCCCCCCTCGGCCGCACTGTGATCGCTGGTGCGCAGTTGTGCCCACAAGGGAATGTCCCCCACAAACGCATACAAGGGCAGATAACAATAATCACCGTAATACGCGTTAAAGTGCCGCCCCTCCTGCTTCCCGTACACCAAATGGCCCATCGCATCCAAATCCACCACCACCTCCTCCGCGTGCTTGGGCAAACAGCGCACCCCCATCTTCAGCAGACAGGCTTCCATCTTTTGCGGGTCATGCGGCAACTTGTGACAGCGGCTCTGCTTGTTGTTGGACAACTCCAGCCGGTTGAGCGTACAGGGCGCCGCCAGCGCGATGCCCCGGTCCGCCGGGTTCAACCGATCCAACCCCAAGGGATCGTCCTTGCCACACGCCGTCGCCAGCAGCGGGTCCAAGCGCAACCGCTCCTGATCGTTGAGGTCTTCGTAGCCCAAACTCTGGCTGTAAATCCGTTGGGCCAACATCTGCGCCAGCGCGTGATCCACAAACCGCGCATCCCGCCGGTCCTCAAAACAGCGCGCCAACGCCAACGTCAGCCCCAAGTTGTTGTCCACTTGGCGCAGGAATAATGCGCCGCCGTCACTCGAAAGCGTGCCGCCAGAAAAACCGGCAACCACTTGCCGTGATCCCAGGTCTTGAAAGAGCATCGCCTGGGCGTTACAGTCTGTCCTCGAAGAAGCGGTGAGTCGCGGTTTCATTGGGCTCAGTGTTTACAAGCCTTCTGACGCGCTCGCCGCTTCTTTGTTCAACCCCTCCGTGAAATATTGCGGCTAAGTGCCGGTGGCCCAGATGATCGCCCACCTGCTTGAGCGTCAGACCACGGTTGAGCAGGTAAGTCGCACAGGCATGCCGCAACGAATGCGGTCCGCGTTGGGGGCTTCGGATGTCCAAACGTCGGAACCGCCGCTGAACCAAATCGTACAGCGCCCCGTTGGACAACGGGCGAAAGGGCGCGGGCAGGCTCAGGAACAGTTCCTCCCGCGCACCCGCAGGTCGGACTTCTCGGAGATAACGCCGGAGCGCTTGGCTCGTCGCCCGGGTCAAGGGATACTCGTCCACCCGGTCGGACTTGCTGCGACGAACCCGCAAGATTTGGCGCGGCCAATCCAGATCACTCAAACGCAGATGAGCCACCTCGCCGCTACGCAACCCATAGACTGCGAACAACCAGAGGATGGCCCGATTGCGAATGTCACCGGGTTGGTCGGTGGGAGGGCTGGCTAACACCTATCAAGCCCGCGCCGTCAATAGGCAAAAGCATTTTTTTACGGGAGGCTTAAAGCCTTCCGTTTAGCGATCCTCGGAGCGGGAACTCCGGCTTGGTTTTCAGTTAGGCAGCTCGGATCCACGGGGCATCCGGCTAAACACCTATTCGGACTCAATCGGGCCAGTGAGCCGTCCGGGCCGAAGCCCGAACCGCCCGGGGCCTTCCAGCGCTGCGATCAGACGCCGTAGCGCGGACCAGAAACACACGGCAGTCAACCCAGGGACTATCCATTCAAAGGGAGGGACGGCTGCCCCGAACCGGGTCGGGGCTCCAGTTTTAAGGCGGACGTGTCGCTGGGGCGGATGCTCCAAAATATCAGGTCGTTCCGAGGTTATGTTGGCGGTGCAGAGACTCCGGTGGGCTGGCTGGATTTGCGAACGAAGGAAACCGGGGGCACGGTGGCCAGTCCGGTCTCCCTCGTCCGTCTCTTGGGTAAGGCAGAGATAGTGCCGCGGCGTGGCGGAGTCAATGAGCGATGAGGCACCTGACCGCAGCTCCCATTCAAAGCGGCTGGATTGCTGGCTTGCCCAACGCAGACGTGGCGGCACTGAAGTGCCAAGGATAAAAGTCTGCGGCTAGTGGGGGCCTAGCCTTTGAGCGCATCCAGTTAGGCTGTCCGGGTTGGCCGCGGTCAGGGCCAAAGTCTAATTCTTGGCCAGGGCGGCGGTGAGCCGGTCCGGGTCGAAGACGGTTTTGTTCTTGAGCATAAAGTAAGCGGCGCGAGCCAGTTTGATGGCGATGACGGTGTTGGCTTTGAACTTGTTGCCGTTCATTTTGGTTTCCAGGCGTTGGGCCAGGGGCTTGAGCTGGTAGTGGTCGCGTTTGGCGATGACGGCGGCTTCGCCGAAGGCCCAGCGGAGGTAGGGGTTGCCGAGCTTGGCGCCGCGCAGGCCCTTGATCTTGCCGGCGCTGGCGACGGTGCCTTTGACCAGGCGGCAGTAGGAGAGGAAGTCTTTGACGGAGGGGAAGCGGTCAATGTGGCCGATCTCATAGAGGATGGTCAGGCCGAGGCTTTCGCCGATGCCGGGCAGGGTCTTGAGGAGGGTGTATTCTCGACCGGCGACGCGTTTAGTCTGGCGGTTGAGTTCCTCCTCGAGCTGAAAGATCTGCTCATCGAAGTGGCGGACCATGGCCAGGTCGTTCTTGAGGGCGATCTGGCGCAAAGGATGGTTTTCGGCTTTGAGGAGTTGTTCTTCCCAGAAGTCGCGGGAACGCCGGGTTTGTTTGGCTGGGGTGCGGTTGTGGGCCAGTTGGTGGGAGTGGATGCGGTGGAGCAGTTCGGAACGGCGCCAGACGTAGAAGATGCGCTGGCGCAGGAGTGCGCGCAGGGGGCGTTTGGCGGCGGGATAGACGTAGGAGGGGGGGATGAGATTGGAACGGAGCAGGTGGGCCAGCTTCTCGGAGTCGATGCGGTCATTCTTGTTTTTGCCGCCGTGGATGAGGTGGAGGTAGAGCGCGTGGGCGAGGACGAAGGGCAGGCCCTCGGCTTGGCAGGCGTCGGCCAGCCAGTACCAGCCGAACATGCATTCGGCGCAGACGGTGAGGTCGTGGCGGTAGGGTTTGATGAGTTTGAGGAAGTAGGCGAAGTCGTTGTCCTGGACGTTGCAGTGGACCAGTTTCTTGCCCTGGCGGTCCATGACGCAGACGTACATCTGGTGGGCGTGCAGGTCGATTCCGCAGTTGTATTCGGTGGTGGAAGTATAATACTTCATACGTTGACTCAGTAATTGTGTCCTCGCGGACACGGTTATTGTTTTAGTGCTGCGGGGAGTGCTCGTAACACTCCCCGCCCAATTGCCCAAAATGCCACATCCAAACCCAAAGGGCTTGAGTGGGAGTATCAATCGCTGCACGTCGGCCCAGGCCGGACCTTGCGGCACGTCTTCTTGACGGAACAGGCGTGGAGCGAGGATCGCTTCGGCCACGTTCCGCCGACACCAACCCTGCTCATACGCATAATGGAAAAACCGGCGGAGCGATTTGGCCGCGGTGGCCAAGGAGGTTCGGCTCAAACCTCGGTTGCCCAAGTGGCGCAGGAACTCATCCACCTCCACCACGGAGAGGTTGCGCAGCGGCACGGACTGTCGCTCCCTCCGCCGCAAAAACTGCTGTGCCCACCAACGGTACCTGGCAATGGTTCGAGGGGATAAACTTCCCCGATCCTGCAGCGCCGCCGCCCACCGTTGAAGTCGCGCCCCGAATGCAAGTGCCGGCTTGGGCTTTTGCACCAACCAGCCCAGGAACTTGAGCCAAGCCGTGGCCACCTGGACAAACTGCCTTTCTGACCAATGGAGAACGGTGGCGTGGCCTCGTCGGCGTTGTCGTCGGGCCCAGCGTCGCGCGGCCCGTTGGATCTGCCCAGGACGAACTGGGTGCCCGAGCTTGAGGTCCAAGGTCGAAGCTACCACCAGCAACTCCGTTGCATATCGCAGCAGCGTGGATCGTGGCGTGCCCTGCGCCGCACGGTGATCGAGATAACGTCTGCGCTCCTCCGCCAGCGGACCGCTGACATGACGAGCCAGAACCCGAGGATAGTGAAAGAGAATTTCAAACATACCGGCCCAGCCTCTTGAGAGCTTGGCCGGCTGCAACACCCGTTTAATTATGTGGCGTGAAAAAACACCAAAGGCCCGCCCAATCGGCCTGCGCCCACTTCACGCCACATAACTGACTTGGCCACATAACCAGTACCGGCTGGAAGCCAGCCTGGTCATCCTGCACCCTTCCGAAGCCGTCACCGCCTGCGTTTGACGCAGGACCTGCGTTCCTTTCCGTTTCTGGCTCAGTGTCCAGGCGTCTCGGACCGCGGCTGTGCCCACAGGCCCTTGGCTCAGCGCGGTTTATCATGCCCGCGCCTGCAATCGCTACTACGGCCTGATCCGCCAGTCTGACGAACTCCGTCCAGCTTCGGCCTCCTCGGCTTACTCTGGCCGGTCTTTGCCCTTGCGGGCCATTCGCTGGTTTGAATCGGGTCGGGTCGCCTATCCTGAGCGGCTTGGCTTGGGCGGGGCCCTGTGTGGCAAAGGCCTTGGCCCGATTCTCGCCGCGATCAACTGCAACTACCGCCGGCCCGTCAACCACCCGGACGCCGTTTACCTTGGCACGCGCGTCACCAAAGTGGGCAAGTCCAGCATTACGATTGCCCACGCGATCTTCAGTGAGAGTCTCCAGTCAATCGCGGCCGACGGCGATTCAGTTGTCGTCATGTTCAACTACGGCACTCAGAAATCGAGCCGTGTGCCGGACGATCTGCGCGCCGCGATCGCGACGCAGGAACGGCGGAAATTGTGAATTAAGGCGACATCATTTTCTCGGGGCGAGGTGAAACCAATTCACCCCTTCAGCAGGACCGACCCAATCCGCACTCAGCCATGCGATCCGTGGTCAAATTGTTTTGCGTCCTTCGCGCCGATCGGGTTTCCTATCGCCCAGGTCAATTCCGGCGCATTGAGCTATGAATCCTTTTCTTGGCGTTTTCTTTCATGCCATCGGCGGCTTTTCCTCCGCCAGCCTTTATGTCCCGAACTACAGGGTGAAGAACTGGGCATGGGAGACGTTCTGGATTTTGCTGGGCCTGACCGCTTGGATCATCATGCCCCAGGTCGGCTGCTGGTTCACCACGCCTGATCATTGGGCCATCCTTTCGGCGACGCCGGGCATGAATCTGTTCTGGTGTTACTTCTTTGGCGTCTTGTGGGGCTTCGGCGGTTTCTGTTGCGGTTTGGGACTGCGGTATCTCGGAATGTCCTTGGGGCAAACGCTGGAACTCGGATTTTGCGCGGCCTTTGGAACGATCATCCCACCGATCTTTCATGGCACAGCGGGAGATTTGTTCAAGACCACCTCGGGGCTTTACGTCTTGGCGGGCCTGGTTGTCTGCCTGGCCGGCATCGCCGCGTGTGGCGTGGCGGGGTTAATGAAGGAAACGTCCTTGACCGATGAACAAAAGAAGACAGGCGTGTCCCAAAAAGAATTCGCCTTTGGGAAAGGACTGACCCTCGCCGTCATCGGTGGCGTAATGAGTTCCTGCATGGCATTTGCCTTTGACGCCGGCAAACCCATCGCGGAGGCCGCCGTGAAGGCGGGAACTCAGGACGTTTTCAAGAACATGCCCGTCTTGGTCGTCGCTCTGGCGGGCGGCTTCACCACCAACATCGTCATCGTGCTGATCCTGCACACCCGGAACAAATCGTTTTCCAACTACGTTTCCGGGCCGGGCAGCCTTCTGGCAAACAACTACTTCTTCTGCGCACTGGCCGGCGTGCTGTGGTACGGGCAGTTCTTTTTCTACGGCATGGGCACGACCAAGATGGGCAAATACGACTTTGCGAGTTGGAGCCTGCACATGTCGTTCATCATCATCGGCAGCAACCTGTGGGGAATCGCCTTGGAAGAATGGAAGCTCGTGCAGCCCAAGATTCGCGGCATTTTGTGGTTGGGCATCGTCGTGCTGATCGCCTCGACGGCGCTGATTGGCTGGGGAAATCATCTGGGCGCAAAGGAAACCTCAAAGCCTGCTGAACCTGCCCTGTCGCAGCCGGCGCAATGAAGCCCCCCACGCCACGTGAAATCGCGCAAGCGCTGGTTCGCACTCCTGGCGTGAATCTGAGCGTGCGACTTTTGGGGGCAACCCAAGTCAGAGGTGGTGTTCTATGCGTGCGACGCCAGCAAAATCGCCGAGCAGTCCGTCCCCTGTATCGTTCTCGGCCCGGGCGACATCGCTGCCGCGCACCCCGGCGATGAATCCATCAGTGTGGATGAACTGTCGGCGGGCGCGGAAGTTTACGTGCGGTTGGTTCAAACGCTGATGCCGCCAGCCCGTGTTTAGTCAGGTTCGGGCAAACCGCGTGGTTACTTCGACCTTCATTTCGGCGTCCGGACGGATAATCGCCGGGCAGCCACCCACCGCTTCAATTTCCATGAAGTTGGCCGTGTCGCTGTAAACGCTGTAGCGGATGCCCTTCCGGCCCGGCGGCGCGTCGGGTGCCGCATCGCGAATATCAATGTACGATTGGCCAGCAGGAAGCGGGGTGGCTATGCGTCGCACGATTAAGCCGCGTCGAGGGTTTCTGAACTCGATCCACGGCACTTGCTTTCCAATCGCGATCTGGTAGCGCAACGAACCGTTGGTCGCAGTCCGGCACAACCGGTCGCGCCATTCGCGTTGGGCATCGCTGGGGTCGTTGTATAGATCCCAGACGTCCACTTTCCGCGAGGAGGGAAACACGACCTCGCAGCCGGGGCCGCTGTCAAATTGGCAAAGTGTCCACGGACCCAGCAGGCAATCTGTCCGCCGCAAAGACGTGCGACCAATGTAGGTGATGCTTTCCACCGTCCGCAGGATGACCGACTGCTTGCCCGGCGTCACCGCGACGCACCGCTTGAATAGAGTCGGGATGCCGCGTCCTTGGCTATTGATCAAATCCACTTCGGCCATGGCTTCAGCGCTGCGCTTGGTGGCTTTGGTAACCAAGTAGCGCGCGGCGCGCAACCCCGGCGTCACCCGCCAGGCGCCGGCGGAATACTGGTAGCCGAGCGATGTGCCCTCGGGCGCAGGCCAAAGTCCATCGCCGCCGGGATTGAGATACTGCTCTTGCGTGCTTTCCCCAGCGATGGCGTCGAGGTTGACCCGGTTCAACACCTCGCCGTCGAGCACCGTGAACAATCGGCCTTCCAGGTCGAGCGCGACGATGACTCCGGCTCTGAGGTTGCCGACCAGATGAACACGCTTTCCGGCCTTGCGAAAAGCGTTGAGAACCTGTGTTGCCTTCATGCGCTTTGGTTCAGTCAGTCTAAATGGAAAACCTCTTTGAGCATCTCCTCTTTGGCCTTCGGGCTGTCGGCGCTTTCCGAAACGAGGACCTCGGTCATGTATCGCCACCAGCGCCGGCACACGTCGGTTTCAGCGATCTGCTGGAAACGCGCTTCGTTCTCAATTTCCAAGTAGCCAAACAAATCGCCTGTCTCCTCCCGAAGAAAGATGGAGTAATTGCCGACGCCATGCTGCTTCAAGGCTTGTTCCAATGCCGGCCAGATCGGATTGTGCCGACGTTGATACTCCGTCGCCAGGCCCTGCTTGGCTCGAATCACGAATGCTTTGCGAATCATGGGAGTTGAATTGTTCCCATCATTTGGATTCGTCACTCTGCTTGGTGGTCAAAGTTGGAAGCCATTCCCCCAGCACGTATTCGCAGTTGACCACTTTTTCCACCAAATCGAGCGGCAAGTAATGATATTGGTTGGTGGCTTCAAAACCGATGCGGGAATCTTCCTTGGCCAGTTGGTAGAGCCGCCGGGCCAATTGGATTTCATCGGCGACCAGGGACTTGATAATGTGGATCTGGCTTCGGCGTTGGGTCGCAGAAAGTTCTTCCTTCAAGAGCGAATTTCGGGCTTGGGTAAAGCGAACCTGATTGGCAACGCTCTTGAAATGGAGATAGGCCGCCTCAGCGATGCGAAGGTCGCCTTTGGCGCTGGCGGCTTGAGCGGCGGTCTTGGTCTTGGCTTCCGCCTGTTCAAACGCGGCCAAGCCGGGTTGCCAGCCGGATGCAACTTTTTCGAATTGGGACGCGAACACGTCCACCGGATACTGCGCCAGCCAGGAGGCGAGGTCGTCATAGGCGAAACCGACCATCGTGGCGCCGTAGCCGGTGGGCGTGGGGTAAAGCAGGTTCGCCGGGCCTAGCTGAACCGGACAAAGATAAAGCATGCTGCGGCTGAACGGATATTCGGTAAAGGCATGGCTGAACTTCGACCACGCATCGAGAACATCCAGTGTCGCATCCGCGCCGTAATATTCGGTGGCGACTTTTGCCAGAGCTTCGTTGGCCGTCGGAGCGGGCTTTTGGCTGAAAAGTGTGACGAGCTTCAAATTCGGCGACGGACAACCGCCCAGTGACCAGCTCAACATCAGCGAGTTCACATCCTCGCGCGACAGGTTCTCGCAATGTCGTGCGACCAAGTTCATCACCGGAAGATACGGGAGGGTCGAAAGCTCCCAGGTCGTATTAACTTGAATCTTGGCGGAGGTTTTCAGGCCGTACTTTCTGGCGAGTGACCAGCGATACTGAGCTCGCCCGCTCGGGCCGACCCCGGAAATCGAGTATTCATCCACTTTGCTTGCCACACCGCCGCGCAGGACGGGTTTGTCCCATTCGCTGACCGTCATCAAATAGGCGTTTCGCGGCAGGCGGCTGATGATCGGCTCGATCCATTCATCCGGCCAAAGCCAGTCCCAGATGAGCACCTTGGCGTCGGGGTGGCCGCGCCACACGCCGGCGGCGATGGCGTGGTTGATTTCAGCAATCACTTCTGGGCCGGTGCGTCTGGAGCAGCGTGGACAAGCGTTGGCATCAAGCGCGAGGCAATCACTGTAACAACTCGTTGGATTCTCGCATTTGCTGATGGTAAAGACGCCGCCCAATCCGGGGACTTCCTTGAAAACGCAGGCGAGCGAATCCGTTACCCACTGCCGGACTTCGGGCGTGCTGGTGCACATCATGTTGAAGCCGCGCAGGGAAAGGCCTTTGATGTCTTCGCGCCCCTTGAAAAACTCCGGCGGCATGCAGCGCGGCTCGCTGATGTAGAGGTAGATCTTGATGCCGTAACGATTGGCGCGCTTGACCATCTTGCGGAGATTCTTGAGGCGCGTTTCGTAGCCCTCACCAAATTCAGGGAAATCTTTTGTCGGGGGCGATAGCTGGCGCAAGAGGGCTTGCATCCAGATGCCATTGACGCCCGACGCGGACAGTTTCTGCAGCAAGCCATCGGGGAAAGGGTCGAGATCGGAATTCGACAGCGGATCGCCGTAGAGCGCGAAATAGGAATAGAGAAATCGAAGCTGATCTTCCCGGCCACCGCCCAAAGCTGATTGTGGTTTAGCTTTGTCCAGTTGCGACAGAGTCCTGACAAAATCGAAACGCGGCTGGCCTGGCTTCTTCAATTGGTCGCCGAAGCGGGAGGCCACCACGGTCTTGATTTGCGCGCAGCGTGCTTTCGTCGCCTCGTCCGGCGGAGAGTATTTGATCGGTTCGCAGACCGGCTTGAAGCTGCCGAGCTTGATGAAAAGGAAGTCATCTTCGTTGAGATGGAAATCCAGCGTCTTGCAATCCCAATCGAGCAGCGTGAGCAACTGTTCGTAAGGTAGCAGATGCCAGTTGTGGCGGATGATGGAAACATAGCCGCGCGTCTTGAACTCGGTGATCGGTGCAACCTCTTCCGGCAGGCCCAGGGACAATCCGATCTCACGGATGTTCCGCGGCGTGGTCCCGACGGTCTTCGCCATTCGTTCGAGGCTGACGGATTCCCAGTTGCGCCACACAAATGCGTGAAGCCGGGTTGGGAAATGCTTGTCTTCGAGAGCCAGTTGCGGTTTGCCACCGGGGAAAACATCAACGCAGGTAATCTGCCTTTGTTTGGTTTGATTCGGCGCGCCCGCGGCGAGGTGGCTGGTGAAAAGGATGAGCGCGAGTCCGCAAACAAATCCCAAGGCCCGCGAACACGTCTTCATTGGGGCCCGGATCATGAACGTCTTGCGGGCCATGGCTCTTCGTTCGCAGGGGTTGAATCAATCAATTCCGGCCATCGTACTCCACCGCCAAGTCTTTTGCCGTGAGAAATCGGCCGCCACGCTCCCGGAGCAGGGTGCAAAGCCGGCCCAGTTGCGCCACCGCTCTTGGCCCGCAATTCTTCACGATGAACGGCAGCGTTTTCACGCTGCACTCGCCGAAGTCGAGCGCGCCCTGCGGCATGGGATGGAATTCCCACGGATGCAGGTAGAAGCACAACACGGGGCGCTGCTTGCGCGCCGCGACGTAGGCGATGAAGCTGTCGGCCTTCTTCACCAGTGCCTCGGCGGATTTGGTTCGAAACAAGGGCCATTGGTCGCGGTCGCGCTGGAACGGATCGTGGCTTTTCATGCTGAGGTCGCAGAAATTCGGAATTTCCAGAATCCGCATCCGGCCCGGCCGCGTCCAGTCTGCGGTCGAGGGATGATACGGCACGAAGGGCTTGCGATAGAAGTAGAGCGGGAATGAAGCATCGGTGAGGTAGCCCAGCTCCTCCAGGACGTTGAGCACCTTCGTGCTGCCCCAAAGTCGCGGGCAACGAAAGCTCAGGGGCCGCACGCCGCTGGTTTTCCGCACGATATTCGTCGCGACGCGCAACCGGCCCTCCACCTCCGAGGGCAGGAGGGGCCAGTTGTTCGGCAGTGCGAACAGCGGATCGCCGAGCGTTTCGTGAAACAGCCCGTGGCAGCCGGTTTCGTGTCCGGCATCGCAGACGCGCCGGATCATCGCGGGATTTTTCTCTGCTGCATGCCCCGTCCAATAAAACGTCGCGCGGATGCCGTGCTTTTTCAGGAGTTTCAACACCTGCGGCGTGCCGTATTTCACACCCTCATAGAACGGAGTGAACGAGCCGATGTCGGTTTCCATGTCGAAGCCGAACACCACGTCGAAGCTGGAGTCGTTGGCGTTCGTGGGTTTCGTTTGAGGTTTCTTTGTCTGCATGCGTCGTGGTCTTTCTAAACGTCAATCTCAACTATTGTCCCGACCGGCTGCGACAGAATCTCGGCCCGGCCCTTCCGAATGGCAACCCCGGTCTCCCATCGAATGCCGAATTCCTCGGTCGAGACAAACGTGTCAACCTGGAAGGTCATTCGTTCCGCGAGGTGATAGTGCGAGATGCTTTCCATCCACGGCGATTCCACCTCAATCAAACCCGTTCCATGGCAGGGGCCGTACAGGTAATTGGCGTAGAAGCCGCGTTGCTTGAAGAACTCGATGTAGCGTTTCGCGACGTCTGCCGCGAGCACGTCCGCTTTCAGTTGATCGTAGGTCCAACGATGGGCTTCCAGGCCGAACTCGACGATCTCCCGTTTGCGTCCGACGAGTCTGCCCATGCTGATGGGCATCCCGATGCTTGGCGAATACCCCGACACCTTCGCCGAAAGGTTCAACTGAACGAGGTCGCCCTTTTCAATCTGCCGATAGGTGGATCGGGAAATGGCGTGTCGGGTGGATTTCTCGCTGAACACGTACATGGGCAGTCCTTCGTATTCAGCCCCGTTTTCATAGATGGTTTTTTGGGCGATGCCCACCAACTGCAACTCCGTCATGCCCGGCTTGATGTGGCGGATGACCTCCTGCGTGGCAATCTCCGTGATGCGCAGCCCTTCGCGGATACAGGCGATTTCATTTTCCGATTTCACGCTGCGCAAGGTGACCATGATGTCGTCGGCGCGCACGATTTCGCAGCTCGGGATAACATTCCTTCAGCCCCTCCAACTGAATCGGATTGCTGATCAGGTATCCACCAACGCCGATCTTGAACTTCTTGCCTCTCACGCCAATTGAATGGAAAACGTCGGTATACTTGGACGCCTTGAATTCGGGATAGGCGGGGTCGGCCGACTCCCGGTATTCCATCAACGTGAAAATGTTCTGGATCATGCTCCGGTCGGCAGCGTATTTGCCGCTCTCCGGTCCCACCATGAGCGCCGCCTTGCCTGCCGGACTGATGGCGACGCCGGCGGTTTCGAAGAGCGGCCAGAAATCGCTGAAGTAGCGGACGTTCGCGTAATCGGCTTCGTTCGAGTTGACCACGAGCACATCAAGCCCTCGCTTTGCGACCAGCGATGCGGCGCTCCTAATGCGCTGTTGGAATTCTGCCTCAGGGATGCGGATGCGTTCAGCCATGCCAAAATGTTTCTGCTGCGGTTGTCAGTCAGCGCCCGTGCAAATCCGATCCATCTTCTCGCTCATGGGCACGGGCCCGCGATCGGTGATCTCGTAGCCGGTTTCAATCCGCACGCCGTTCCACTCGGGATGACCGAAGAAACTGACGTCAATGCAGACCGTCATGCCAGGCTTGAGCACGTCGTGGCTGTGCGGGCCGAAGAAGGGCGATTCCGCTTCGTGCAGGCCAATCGTGTGAGCGAACGGACAGACCAGGTATTTCGACAGGTCGTGCTTCGCGAAGTAGGCGCGCGCCGGCGCGTCAATTTCCTTGCCGACTTTGCCGGGCTGGAGCTGCGCCTTGGTCAGTCGGAACGCTTCCTTGAGATGTCTCATGCAAACGAGTTGCCGCCCGGAGTATTTGCCGCTGACCGGAAGGGAATCGCCCACCACGCCGGCGTAGCCGGAAACCTTCGGCGCGATGCCGATCATCACCAACTCGCCATCCTGCAAACGCTTGGAACTGGCGGTGGGCACCACGGCGTTCGAGCGCACGCCGCTGCCGACGATGGCGCTGAATCCGAAACCGCTCGCACCCCGGCTGCGCACGGCGTATTCACCGGCAGCCGCCACTTGGATTTCGGACGCGCCCGCCTTGATCTCGGCACTTCATGGCGTCATAAGCGAAATCGGCCAGCGCAAAGGCCGCCCGGATTTGCGCGCGTTCCCAATCGGACTTGTCGAAACGCAACTGGACGTAGTCCGCCGGTAATGTCCACCAGTTCAACCCCGGTGAAGCCGTTGACGATCTGCTTGTAGCAATCTGCTGGCATACGCCCGGCGCCGACCAGACCGACGCGTTTCACGCTGCCCAACTCCGCATTCAGCTCGGCGAAGAGTTTGGGGAAGTCAATGATCGTGGCGTTGGGATACTCCTCGTCGGGCACCATGAACACGGGAAAGTTGCGCGTCTCGGTGATCGTGCTGTCGAGCTTGGCGAACGGCTCGCTCTCCGGGCCGCCCAACAACCGCGGCGACCCCGTGCGCGGGATGAGCACCGCGCCGCTCTCGAACTGCGGACACCAGCCGGTGAGATACCAGCCGTTGCCGATGTTGAACTCGTCGTAATAGACCAGCGCAATGTCGAGGTTCTTCGCCTTCAACAAGCTTCTGACTTTGGCGATCCGCTTTTCACTCTCTGCTTTTTCAAGGTAAGGCATATTCTTGTTCTCTCCGTATTGATGGTTCGTGTCGGTTGTCGTTGTTTCCCGATCAGACTAATCCAGGTGACAGCGTCGCGCCAGGCAAACGCTTCCTTTCAGACAGGCTGCGGCCGCCTTTTGGTCGTCGCGTTCACACGCCAGCCGTCCCAGGTGCGTGCTGTTGACCAGGGTGCAGAATGGCGTGAACAACCGATGCGCCCGCAGCACGTCCGACGACCGCATCCGCAAATCCACGAAGTCAAACGGCAACCCGGTCAGCAGATGAAGGTCGTGTTGGAACGATTTCAGAATTCCGAACTGTTCTATCGCATGAAAGAAAGACAGTTGCTCGCCGTCGAATTCAGGTCTTGTCTGGCCAGGCAGTTTCCCCTCCGCGGGCCGCAGCCGCCGGTTGCTTGTCGCCTCGGAGCTGCGGCTCTGCGTATTTCTTTCAACCGGCATACGGCCTATTTACCTCAAATGGTCAGCGTTTGCCAGAGAATCAGTCCTCAATTAACGCGGTAGGGCCTGCCACTCCGTGACCGCCGTTCGGTACCAGTTAGAACCAGCCCTGGTCCGGGAGTGGAAAACCGCATACGCCAAAGCACACCACCTGTAGAGGGCGGGCGCCTGCGGACCATACCAGCGGTAGCGGTCTGCTAGGCGTTCTTGGCGTTTGCTGCCCCGGATTGCAACGGATGCGCTCGGGGGTGGGTTTCGGCACGGGGGCGCGGGTGGCACCCCAAGAACCAGAAACTCGTATCCTGAGAGGTTAAACAGGTTGCAAGAGTTACATCGTTACAAACACCAACAACGCGCTCTGCCCATGTAACTCATGCAACGATGTAACCTTGTAACTGTACGAGAGCAGATGCGCCCCTTGCGCCGCGACGTCACTCGCGTAAGAGGGTCACCCATTAGGGCTGATCCGCCGCCGGTTTCGGGAAGGGCGGCGTCGGGTCCACCCGCTCAATCGTGAACTCTGCCGCAAGCGCGGTGGAGGCGAGCAGCAGCAATCCGGGAAGCAACCGCCGCCTGGCGCAGCCTGCGAGACAGTCCAAGGTGGAGGAGAGGTTGTCCATCATGGTCTTGATCGGGGCTGATGCGGGTTCAAGTGTAGATGCATCGTTTCGCTTCGTCAGCGAAGGCTTCGATCAGATTCAGATCGGCTTCGAAAAAGTGATCCGAAGGGCTCAGGATGAATCCGCCGCCCGCCCCGGCGGCTTCGAAACAGCGTCGGACTTCAGCCCGGGTTTGTGCGGGGGTGCATCGGGTAAAGAAATGGTACTGGTCGAAGCCGCCGACCATGCAAACCTTGTTCCCAATGCGGCGTTTGGCTTCCTCCAGGTCGGTGTCTCCGCCCATGCCGCGCGGCGTGAAGGTTTCCATCGCGTCGGGCTTCATCTCGGCAATCCGCTCCAGCAACGGCATCATGCCGCCGCAGGTGTGATAGACACTGCGCTGGCCCGCTGCATGGAGCGCCGTGAGGATGGGTGCGTCGTAGGGTGCGACAAACTCATCAAAGAGACGCGGCGAGATGACCGTGGAGGAGGCGTCGCCGCCTCCGAACTCGGTCAAGTCGTAAGCCGCGCCGCGCAGGGACTGCACGTAGGTCAACTTGCGCCGCTGCAGAATCCGGAGCAGCTCATGAACCCACGTCGGGTCATCGTGCGCTTCGAGAATGAGGCGTTCGATCCCCACCAGACACGCGGCATCCTGCCACGTGCCCGGTTGGCCAAACGCATCGAAACAACACACGTGCCCGCGAACAATGCCCCGTTCTCCGAACGCCGCCGCTTCTCGATTGACCGCCCCCACGTCGCATTTCGGCGCGGTCATGAATTCGCCCAGCAGGTCAATGTCCCGCTTCGCTTTGACCAGGTGTTCCGTGACCCAACTGGTGTGTTCGTTCGACTGCAGGACCATCGTCAGTTCCCCCTTTGGCGTCACGAATCGGAAACGCGTGGTTGGCCATTCGTGGCCGGGCACGACCTCGGCATATACGCGCCAGCAATCCGTGGACACGCGCCGCGCTTCCAGAAAACCGGGCGCGCCTTGGAGCGGATCGAAGTACTCGCCTGCCGCTGGATCCGGGCGATGCGCGACGACCCAGTGGATCGCATCCAAGCCGAACCGATCAAAGAACTGAAGTGGGGAGGCTCCGCCCAAATACGCCTTGAGGAACGAATCCATCAAGTGGTGCGTAGTGACCGGCAGACGGTCTGGCTGGCCGCGTTCGAGCGCGCAGCGCAGGCGTCGCTTCGAGGTCATCATGGCCGCGGCTCCGGTTCCAAGGCCGCCTCGGCCAGGGCCGGCACGTTTTCCGGTGGCACGTTGGGCAGGATGGTTTCCTGGCTGGGACTGACAACCAGATGCGGCCCGAGCAGCGCCTTGACGCGGCGCACATCCACATTCAGCGCCTTATACCGTCCGCTAAACAAATGCCGAAATCCCTTGTGCCGCCGATTGCGGCGACGGGTATAGATGCCCGGCAGCCATTTCATCCCGGCCACCAGGTTGGGCTGGGGCATCGCGAGGACCAGGTGGAAGTGATTGCTCATCAGGCAATAAGCGTGCATCTGCCAACCAGTCTTCTGACAAGCCTCCCCAAGCGTCTCAAGCAGCCGCTGCCGATCCTCGTCATCGGCAAAGATGGCTTCCCGCCGGTCACCCCGGTTCATGATGTGATAGACCGCGCCAGGATATTGGATGGGCAGCTTCCGGGCCACGGGCCTAACTTTGACTTGCTGATCCCTTGACGTCAATAGAATATGACATCTTGACTGACACCCGCCCTAATGGGTTGCCCCCTTTTTCGCTACCGCTTCGCGCGATCCCGCTACCGAAGTCGGTCCGGGCCATATACGAGTTGTACAGGCCATATGTGTCCGCACCGGCTGCGGCGTTGAGGAACTCGCAATACCGACCCGCTGTTACCTCGTGCTTTCCGATGTCGTATGTGTAGCCGCCCGAGCTGGCCCAAGCAGCCAATCAAGATGAGGTCCGTGCCTGGCCGATCGCCGGGAAAAAGGAGCGCAGCGGATCGAAGGTGTCACGCGCGAGACGATCGAGAAGTCCGCGGCGATGTATCTCGGCCACAAGGCCCTGATGAAGAAACTTGGCGCCAACGCCATCACCATCAATTGCCTGGGCGGGTTCTACGGCAACCACATCAGCGATTATCCCTGCCTGGGCTTCTTCCAGTTGGTGGATGACGGCCAGATCGGCGCGTGCGAATGCGATAGCCGTTCGACCGCTGCTATGATGGCATCACGACCCTGACGCAAAGCCGGCCGGGCTACATTTCTGATCCGGTGATGAACTCTGCCAACCGCGAGATCATTTGCGCTCATTGCGTGGCGCCGACCAAGGTCTGCGGCCCGGCGGGCAAAGCGAATCCTCACCAAATCCTGACCTTCCGAGGACCGCAAAGGCGCCTCGTTGCGCTGGCTGCTGCCAGTGGGCTACCTTACGACCACCGTCGAATTCGAGCCGAAGCGCAAGGAGATCCTGTTCCACCAGGCCAAGGCGGTGGGCAACGATGACGCTGACCGCGCCTGCCGCGCGAAACTCCGCACTCAACCGTCAGGCGATTTCGAGAAGCTGTTTGCCATGTGAGATGTGTGGGGTTGGCATCGGGTGACGTTTTACGGCGACCTGAAGGAGCCGATTCAGGCGCTGGCCGACGCCGTTGGCTGGAAGATCGTGTCGGAGGCATAGACGCTAGCCCGGGAGCCCTCACCGGGGGCAGCCCAATCGCTGCCGGCGATGGGCCGCTGAGGGTGTGTGTCGTGGCCCATTCGCCCGCCCAACCCGCCTTTCACTTCCGATTGCCCACTGGAGCCGGTCGGAGGACCTTTCCTTTACGCAGCACGATCTCTGAATTCTGCAGCACGTTGGCTTCGAGCATGATGGGCTGGTCCGCCCCAGTCTGATCGTCCACTTCAACGACAGCATTCTCCAGCACGTTGGCAGACACGATGGCATTGCCGGCCGCGATGCGGAGGCGGGTGGGGTTGGCCGGGTCGGAGGTGTGAATGCTGTTGCTGGTGATCGTGGTCTCGGTGCCGCGGATGTCCATGGCCAGTCCGCACGAACCGCCGCCCTCGACGGTTAAGACGTTGTTGGCGATGACGTGCCGTTTGGAGCCGGCCCAGGAGCAGAAACCGATGTCGAGTTTGCCGGCCTTCATTACGCGCACAATGTTGTCGGCCATGACAATCGAGTTTGCGCGGTCGGAGCCGATGGCAACATGCGTCTGGCCGGTGATTTCCACTATGTTCCCGCGGATGACGCCAGGGCCAGTCAGAATCTCGACGGAGTCTGATCCCGCGTTGCCAAGGACGTTGTCCAGCACGCGCATGTTCGGACCTTCGAGCATGATGCCGAGGCGGTGCGCGTCCCTGACAATGCAGTTGCGGACTGTGATGTCGTGCGTATCCTCGACCGCGCCGGGGCCGCGGGGCGGCTGGCGGAAGGCCTTGATACCGCAGAACTCGAACCGGTCATGCGAGATGTTGGGGTCGCCGGCGCCCTCGCGGTTCTGCCCGCGGTTGGCGTCCACGCACAGGTCGCGGATCGTCACGTGGCCGACGCCGGAGCCGATGATGCGGATGACATTCACATTCTGATTCGAAGCCAGCACGAGTCGTGTGGCCGCGCCCTGGCCGGCCAGCGTCACGTAACTGCGCTCAATCATCACGCCGCCGAGCGTTCCGGCCACCCGACGTATGTCATAGGTCCCTTCCGCCAGCAGCACCGTGCCACCCGCCGCTGGCAAGGCGCGGATCGCGGAACTGATCTCCTCCTGATCCCCTTGGCCGTCTGCAACAAACCGGGCCGCCGCTTTGGATTGGACGGATGAGTCGCGCGCCGCAACGGTGATGGTCACGCCCAGCCCTGCCGGCGGAGGCGAATCCGCTGCTGCGGCTGAGCGAGTCAGGACAGCGGCGAGCATGAGAACGGCCGCGAGTGGACTTGCGCAGGGCATGAGTGCTTTCATCATCGTGTTTCCTTTCATCTGGCCTGGGACAGATCTTTGATGTGCTCGCCACGAAACGGACCGAATACACCCGCTCCATGGCGGACGCTCAGGTTCTCCAGCAGCGCGGGATGCTGCTTATCCCAGTCCGTCGCGCCCAGATGCGCGCCGTCCTGGGAAACCTCGATGCGCTGCGCGGTGATATTGAATTCAAAGGCTGTCGGCCCTTCCTTCCAAACGGCAGGCACGGCAAGACAACCGGGCTTGCGAAAGCGATAGACCGCGCCGTATTCGAGATGTTTGCCGCCGGCCAGGAACGTAAACTTCGACTCGTACGGATTGGGTCCTTTGGCGGAAGTGGAGATGTAGAGCGAATCGCCCAGCGGCACCAGGCTGGTCACTCTCTGCCCCCAGCGGTTGAGCACCGGGTCAAGCCGCTTGGTTTCTTCCTCGTAGGGATGCGTGGTCTTGTCTGTCGGTTCGGGATGCGTGAACATGCGCCCCAGGAAGCGCCAATTCTGGTTCGCGCCGCTTTGCCGCCAAATCTCGCCCCACGGCCAAAGGCCGACGTATATGTCTCCGCCGTAGATCGCCAACGTTTGGGCCTCGCGCGCATTGCCGCTCACGCCCTTCATCACCGGCGGCCAGCCCGGCAGGCGGCGCAATTCGCCTCCCACCAACTCGAACAACTCGCCGGTCGGGTATTGTCCCAGCAGCAGCCGGTCCGAGGTGTTCAGCGTCGAGTAGATCTGGAAGCTCCTGCCATCGGGTTCGCGCAGCGTTCGCCACTTTCGACCATTAAGAACATGCACACCGCCCAGGTTGGAAGCCGCCACGAGCTCCTCGCCGTGCTGGCCAAACGCGTAAACAAACTCGCGAGGCGCACTCAGGGCGAACCTGAGGCCCTGGTCAAGGGAAAGCAGATCGCGCTGATCCGGGGCCCAATCGAAGGCAACGAGTTCGTTGGCGGGAGGTTTCGGCTCCACATCATAGCGCCGCACGACCAGCTTGCCCGCGGCATAGTACCACTCGCCGATGGAACCCTGGGCCGGCTCAAGTTCGAGCACGGTCCGGCCGCCATAGCTGATTTGTTGGGCCGTTGCTGACAGGGGCTTGCCCGCGACCTGCACGCCGAACGGCACTGTCCGCTCATCCACTTCCCAGCGCCCCGCCTCCGGCCGCCATACGCGGAGCGGCCGGTCCAACGCTCCCCGGCCCTTGGCAAACAAACGCCCGTCGGAGCCGAACAAGTAGGTGCCCGCGTCCGTTGTCGGTCGGGGCAGCCCCTCGGGTGCGAACTGCTCCTGACCCGACGTGCGGACAAAGACGTGCAGCATCCGGCGGTCGCTGCGGTCCTGAGTGTTGTAGGCGTTGAGGAAGCCTGCCCCAGCGGCGGCTTCGCCCTTGGCATTCACCGCCTCCCACAAGGTGCCGAAGGCCTGCCCCCGGTCGCGGCCAGGCTCCACACGGAGTGTGACCTGAAGCTGCTCCCTCCCGGCAGCAAGGAGAGGAGCCGCAGCAATAAGGCCGAGGCTGGCCAGAACTGTTGGGGCCCTCAGTCCAAGGTTAGCATGCGGCCTCCCAATACTCAGAGAAGCCCCGTTCACCCGAGAGCGAGAATCCTGGCGCCCCGCGTTAGTTCGCGACATATCAAAAAAGTGAGTCGTCAGACTCCGCACGTTCTGCCTACTCCTTCATGCTCTCATATGTCATGGGCGCGTTCATCAGGGCAATGCCGTCGCTGGGGTGCCGAGCGTGACCGACCCGTCTGGGTTGGTCGCCCTGACGGCGAAGAATCGTCATGCGCTGAAACGGCGGCTTCAAGGTGAGGATTCCGAAGCTCGCGTCGGTCTTCGCGCGACGAATAGCCCGTTCGGCGGCGGCCGAGATCAGTCTTTGCACCCGTTGGGGCTGAGAGTGAATAGCAGCGAGGTTACGCTTCGCATAGGCTTCGCCGTCGCATTCGTCCCCGCGACCTGGGGTGGTGCCGCGTTTGACGGCCACGGATTCGATGCCCGGCAACAGCGTCTGAGCCTCCCTGGTGAACGCCAGATCGCCGGAGCCGAAGATGACGCGGACACCTAGTTGCGCCGCGCAGAGAGCCATCTCGCCGAACTCACCGACGGGTGTGCCGTTGATGGTGGTTTCGAAGACGCTGAAGCTGCCCGTGTGGGCCAGATGCGCGCCTTCTGTTCGTGACATCGCGTGTTGGCCGACACAAGCGGCGTAGCCAAAGCTCGTGTCCAGGCTGAAAGGATAGGGCGGCGGCGCCCAATTACGTGCCAACTCGGCGCGTCGGTCGAGGAGCTTGAGATTAATCCCGCCGTGGCCATGGCCGTCGACCACGAGGAACTCGGTAGCCCCGGCCCGCACAAAGCCGGCGATGGCCGCATTGACCTCGGCGGTCAGGAATTCTTTGCCCAGCTCGTAGTAACGTCCTTTAGGCTCGCACCAGTTCTCGAAATCTAGGACGCCGGCCACGCCTTCCATGTCGGTCATGATATAGACCCGCCTCCCGCGTTTCGTGAGCGCGGTTCCGTTGCCGCCGGGCCTTGAGGCGGCTCCCAGGACCAGCCCGCAACTGATCAGGGCGCCAGCCTTCAGGAACTGACGGCGAGTGTGTTGCTGAGGCACAGAATATGCCTTGCTAAGGTGAATTGTATCACGGTGTCTATGGGCATCCATAACTCAAAGGCTGCAGCAGTTCCTTCCAGACTTCATGAGCCGCGGTGTGGCGCTGTGGCTGCGGCTCCCGGCTGGGTCGGTTCCTTGGCCGGTGGTGGTTTCGGCGGTTCAAAGGGAATTGTCCAGGCACAGTCCGCATCGGTGAACGTGATTTCCTGCATCCAATTGATAGAATTTGCTCTTGCGCCCCCGCCCGTACTGAGCGCTGCGCGGGTGATGTCGGCATCGCGCAAACCGACGGTGATACGCACAGCGGGCCGGGCCAGCAATTCGTTCTCCGGATGCCTTCGTCCGGCATCGCTGGCGTTCGCGGCCAAGCAGGCCAGTCCGAGAACCACTCCGATTGTCTTTATCGTATGGCAAATTGGCAATTCGAGTCGTGTTTGCCTCTGCACGGCTGCAGGCAATGGCGATTTCGGATTGAGCGAGTGATCTTTGTTCATGTTGAAGCAAGTGATGCATGAGTCTTTCATGCTCCCATTTGTGTCAGCAGGTGGTGGCAGTTTACCACCTTCTCCAAGAGATCCACCGGCACGTAGTTGTACTGGTTCGAAGCCTCGAAGCCGATGCGCGAATCTCGCAGCTGGATGAGCCGGAGCCTTTTCGCCAAGGCGATCTCGTCGCGGAGCAATCCAGCCATCACGGCCTGCTGGGCGGCGCTCGCCTCGGGCGTTTCGGCGGTGCTCAGTGCTCTTCGCGCCAAAACGAATCGCGCCTGGTTCGCCGTGCTGCGAAAGTGGATGGCGCACGCTTCCGCGACGCCGCATTCGCGCTCCAGCGCCTGGCGTTGCGCTGCCGTGGCGCCGCGCGTTTGCGCCGGGGCCGCCCGAATCTCCGCCAGGGCCTGCTCGAATCCGTCAGCGACTTTCTCGAACTGTGCGATGAACACTTCCGGTGAGTAGGCCGTTCGCCCACCGTCGTGATAGCTGGCCCGCCAGCCGTCCAGGTCGTCATAGGGGAAGCCCACCATGCTGGCCCTATAACCGGTGGACTCACTCCAAAGCAGGTTGGCGGGGCCCAACTGCAGCGGCGCATAGTAGAGCACGGTGATGTGGTAAGGGAACTCGCTGAACGCGGCACTGTAGCTGCGCCAGGCCGCGACGACCTTCGGCGCCAGGGCAGAACCAACACGGCGGTCGGCAACCCGGTGCATGGCTTCGTCTGCGGAGAGGCCGGACATCACCTCGGCCACGGCTTCCAGGTTGGGTGAGGGATAACCGCCAAGGGTCCAGCCCAGCATCAGTCCATCGACCTTCTCCCGACGAAGATTCTCCGCGTGACGGGCAACGTTTGCGACCGCCGGTATGTAGGGGACGGCGGAAAGCTCCCAGGTGTTGCCCGCTTGGATTTTTGCGATCGTCTTCAAACTGTGATCCCGCGCCAGTCTCCAATGCCGCAGCGCTCGGGGGCCGGGGCCGACGGCGGAGATGGCGTATTCGCCAACCTCCGACTTCACCCCGCCGCGCTCGATGGGGAGGCTCCATTCGCTGACACTCATCAACTCCACCCCAGCCGGCAGCTTGCGGATGACGTCCGGCGCCCATTCGTCGGCCCAGACCCAGTCCCACGCGATCAGACGCGCTCGTGTTGCCGCCTGCTGAATGCCCCGCCAAAACAGCGGATTGAGTTCGGCCACCACGTCGCCCGGTTTGCGCTGGCCGCAGCGCGGGCAGTCTGCCCCGCCGTTGTGGGACCAGCAATGGGTGAGGTTTTCTGAGAAGGTGATGCTGAAGAAGCCGCCCAAATCCGGCGCGGCGCGACTCACAAATGCCACGGCGCTGACCAGGTATTCCTGCACGGCCGGCACTGACGTGCAGAGCGCCGCATGATCCCCCTCGACAACGCCCTTCAGGTTCGGGTGCTTCTCGAAGAAAGCCAGCGGCAGACCGCGTGGTTCGTTGAGGTAGAGATACAGTTGGATGCCGTGCTTTCGGGCTCGGGCCACGAGTCTCCGGAGGTTCTGCAGACGCTGCTCATAATGGAGGCTGCGCGCCGGTTGCCACGGAAAGAGTGCGAGCATGTAGAGCGGTGTCTGCAACCAGACGCCGTTGACCCCAGCCTGCGCCAGGCGGGCCAAAAAGCCGTCCGGGTAGGGGTCCGCTTTCTCTTCCAGAAGCGGGTCGCCGGTCAGCGCGAAATAGGAGAAGCAGAAGCGCAGGGAATCGGCGGCCGGCGGCCGGGGGAGGTTTCGTCCCGAAGGTGAAGCGGAAAGCTGCGCGACGAAATCGAACAGCGGCTCGCCATCCTGACTCGTCCCGTCCGGGAACTCGGCCCGCACGATTCGCGCAATCTCCTGCTCCCGCTGCAGCGTCGCGTCATCTGCCGGCGTGAAGCGCAGCGGCGGGCACTCCGGCTTCAGGGCGCCGAGTTTCCAATACAACACATCATCCTCGCGAAGGGTAAAAGCCATCCGCTCCGCGCTCCAGCCGAGCAACGCCAGCAACTGCTCATAGGGTAGCAAATGCCAATTCCGCTTGATGATGGTGACGAACGAACGTTCCTGCTGGCTGCGCCGAATGCGGGGCGGCTCTCCCAACCCCATCGCTCGCCCGATGCGCCGGATGTCCTTGGGGCGGGCTCCGACCACCTGCGCCATTCGTTCCGTCGTGATGAGCGGCCAGTTCCGCAAAACAAAGGCGTGCAGCCGGCTGGGGAAATGGGGGAATGATACCGGCTTCGGAGCCGTCCCCCTGGGCAAGTTCGCCACTGGCATGCCGCCGGGTTCAGCCGCCAGCCCTGGCCGCAGGAATTCTCCGAAAACCAGGATCCCCGTTGCGGCGGAACTGCTCGTTAGAAAAGCGCGCCTGGAATACCCATGGCTGATACACTGTGTGTTCATTGCCTGGTCAATTGTTGCCGCTTTCGTTCGGACAAACGGGGCAAGGCGAGGTTCCTTGAGCGGGTCATTTCGTTGGAGCGGCTTCTAAAAGAAAGCCTCGATCTTGATCGCGCGTTGCTAAGAATTTGCTTTTTCGCGCCCGCATGCAGTCCACGCTGTGCGGGTGAGGCAGAGTTGGTTTTCCGCTACGAAGCAGATGCACTTGGTGACTAGGGTTAACGTTGTCATTGTTCTTTCCTTTGCACGGACCAGTGTGTGTCACCAATTGAAAATCTGGCCGATCTGCTGCCGGTCGGATCGCTCAGACTCAATCAATTGCACAATGTTCATAGAGTGATTCGCGAAAACCTCACACATCGGCTGGCCGGAAAGTCTCATCATGATGGGATTCAGATGCTTCTGCCAGAAATCCGTCGCCTCAAGATACGTGGCGAACGCTTCGTCAGCTGTCTTCTCCGCTGCCGTCTTGTCCTCGGCTTTGTGCCCGCAAGTGTATTTCAGCGCATGGACGCCCGCCGCGACCTTTCTCTCATAGTAGCGGGCGAGCAGTTGATAGCCCTTCATCCAGTCGTACACCTCTTGGGCCTCCGCGAGGTGATCCTTTGGCACTGTCTTCATAGCCTGTTGGGCCTCCCGCAGGCACTCCTCGCCCATCGCTTTCACCTTCCCCATATGATCTAACGGCGTGATATCGTCAATGCTGCCTCCCTGGCTTGCCAAGACATTTCCGCGAGCATAAACGCCAATGGGAATCAACATGATTCCCCTTGCGGGCGAGGTCAGCCAGTGCGGGTGACGAATCAGGCGGTAAGGAATCTGAAGCTCTCGTCTCGTCCAATCGCTTCCATTGTAGATCAGGGCGCACATCTCGGGAATGATCCGCCCCGAGATGTTGTAAGCGTTCAGAAAGTGTTGGGCGGCGGTCCTATCGCCGAAATTGTCGACTAACTTGTTCACCCAGCGACCGTCCGAATACGGTTCTGGATGTTTGGCGTAGTAGCCCAGCGCCTGGCGGAACAGCGACGAAAGCTCCGGCTTGCTGAACTCCCAGTAGAGGAATCCCCGGAAGTCCTTTAGCTTTTTCATCTCCCGCGTCAGCTCGTAGGCGAACTTCGGCGAGTTGAATGGAAACTGCCTTATGTTTGCGGGATAGAGAATCGCCACGCTCGGTAGTGCCGTGGTCTCCATCCAGGCGATCAGACCGGGATACGGCCTTGCATCGGTTATCATCTCCGAGTTCCAACCGTGGAAGCCAAGCCAGGTATTATCGTAGACGCTCTTCGGCGCGACATTCTTCAAGTAGGCATCCAAACTTACTTGCCATTGAAGCGCGATCATCACCGGTTTCCGACTGGAACGTCTCAAGCCGGGCGCAATGGCGTCGCGAAAGAAGGCGCTCTTGTCGCCGGGAAGGCACTCGCCGATGTCGGTGTAAAATCCGTCCAAATCCTCATACAAGTTCGCGAACTCCGCGAAGGCTCCCGCGGTGTATCGTTTCGTGTCCTTGTTCACCACGCCGCACTCGGGATAGTGCCTTGGGCCATACTGGCTATTGTGAAAAGGCGAGACTGTGTCCGACTCGGGCAACGGGCCGTAGATTCCATGGGCCTTGGCAAAGGCCGGGGTCACCCACACCGAATGCGTGTAGAGGAAGTTCTTCAGCCCCGACTCCTTTGCCCGACCAAGCAGCCATTTCATCTGGCCGATGATGCGCTCGCTCTTCTCGGCAGAAAGCTCTCTTGCCTCGGGAAACTCGTCGAGTGTGAGCAGAACCTGGCCTCCGCCCTGTGCGGCGGCACCAAGCTCGTTCGGGCCGAGCCAGATGAGCGAGCTGTAGCCCTCCTGGCTCCACTTGGCAATCTTGCTTTCCCAGAGCTTCTTGTCCCAAAAATCGGACTTGGTTCTCGGGTCGGAATAAATGGCAATCATCGCCCGAAATTCCAGCTCTCTCCCGAAATCGATCACTTCGGAAACCCGCATCTTGCCGCCCGCCGCCGCCACGGCTGCGGCGTGCGCGGGTTGCCCTTGCGCCAGCACGAGCACGATTCCGAACCCGATCGTGAATGTTCGCAACGTTTTCACCGTGTCCTTTCTTGACTCATACTGAGTGATGGAGATTTGCATGTGTCGTCGTCCGCGGGTACTCAGCGCTGCGCGGCTGACGGGGAATCAGTTTTTGTTCTCGCACAGCACGGGGCGATCTTGTCAAGGCAATGTAGGTTGTCAATGGGCAAACGGACAGAGTCTGGACACACGAAAATAATGATAGGACCTTGCTTTTCGCGCGGCACGTACTCGGCGCTGCGCGGGTGAAGTACCGGTGGCTCCAGCAGCCCCAACTGAGGTTGTGCCATGGTTTGCCGGCGTGCGGCCTGTTTGCCCCTCTGCCAAGCAGGAACACCGTGCCATCGAAAGGCAGCTTGTCCATTTCCTGGTAGTGCTCCTTGACATAAGCCGGAGTCCGCGCCGCGCCGGAACACTGTATCAGCTTCTTCGTCGCCCAGCACTGTCCCGTTGTCGCCGACAATACGAGCGCGCCCCCCCCTCGCCGCAGTCCCATAGTTACCTCCCCTTCTTTCCCAACTCGATGATCATCTCCGCGATGCGTTCTCGCAGCTTGTCGTTCTTCGCAACGCTCCAGCCGTCGGCATCGTGTAGTCCTGGGCGCTCCCATGCCTGGCCTGCCGAGTCGGCCCGAAGTTCAGGCGCTGAGGCAATCATCTTGTCCAGTTCAGCTCTGTACGCCGCTACGTCCACCCCGGATTCCTCCGCCTTCGCAATGGCGTTCTCCAGCGTGGCGATGTACCTGGCGTCCAGTATGCCTTCGCGCATGCCCTCCAGCACCGTGTGGTTCTCGAACCTGCCGTTCTCATCGCTCCAGCAGATGGTCAGCCCACCTTCACTGCCCCTTCGCTGCAGGCTGTGGAACCTGTCGACGTAGTTCCTGCCCAGCTTTGGGAAGAACCAGACATTCATCCCCTCGAACCCACTCTTCTCCGCCACGAAACCCGAGTAGGCGCGCGCGTACCAGTAGTTGTGCCAGAAAAGCGGCGGCCAGCAGGATGCCCACAGGTGCTCTCCGGCTTTGGCACAAGCTTCCCGCATTGCCTTGTTCTTGGGGCGAGGAGCTGCAGCCTGGAGTCCCCGGCAGGAAATGTAGTCGATAGTTCCGGCGTATCTCTCCACCAGCGCCGGGGAGTACACCGTGCAGAATGTCTTGATCTCCGGAGCCGCCTCTTTCGCTAGCTTGTATGAGAGCTTCGACTCAGCATCCCGCCACATCCCCTCGAACGGCTCGTCCGTCAGGTAGAAAACAAATTCCGGCCAGCCGGCCTGCTTTGCGTGATCGGCGATTGATCGGATGACCTTCTTGTACGCCTCCAGAGCCGCCGGTGGATACTCTGACTCTGTGGAGATCAGCGGTATCCTGGCGCCGTAGAAATCATCCTGGGCGAACTTGTCAGCAGGAGACATCAGGCTCACAAGGCGGAGCAGCAGCAGGCGAGGGTAGTATATCACCGGACGCGTGTAACCGGCCTTCTTATACGCCGCCATGAACTTATCATCCGGCCTGAACTCGAAGCTTGGGTTTCCGCTGCTGTCGACCTTCAGCCTCTCGAATGTGGAGCTTGCAGGCGGGCAGTAGATGACTGAGTTCGCTCCCCAGTCCTGCATCTGCTTGAGGTCAGCATCGAGGTCCTGGTCCGGCAGGTAGTAGTAGTACCCAACTCCAATGGACGGGCGTTTCTGCCAGTTCGAAAGGATACACCCGTAGCTGCAAGTCTAGCGTGCCGAACTCGTCGCCTGCCGAGAGCAGCCTGGCCTTGCCCTTGTAGACTCCCGCGGGCGTGCCTTTGGGGGCAGTGCAGTATATCCAGAATTGGGTGGCTTCCCCTGCGGCCAGATCCGTGGCTCCGAACTTCCTGATCGCTCTTGGCATCTTTGAGGTACTGCTGGAATTCATTGGCGCGGTAGCAGACCGTTTCAAGGTAATCCGCGCGCAGGTTCTCGGGCGCGATCCGGTTACCCGCTGCGTCGGTGAAAGTGGTGAATTTCACTTCGTATGCCGGGTAATCCACAATGGGATAGACGCCCACCACCGCGGACCTTGTTTCCCCAGGGCACAGCGAGACCTTCATCGGCTTGCCCGGCTCAAGCACATTCTTGTGGTCAGGAAACCCGCTGGAGGAGGCAACCATGGTGTCGGGAGTCTGGTAGACCACAAAGCCCCGCGACTTCTCCGCATCGGGAAACTTAGGAGCGCCTGCGAACAGAGGATCGTAGTCACCTCTCGTGTCCGGCATTCGGTACCACTGCGCCGCAGGGTCCTTATCCGGCAGCTCATACCACGTCTGCCCCGCGACCTGGAGCGTTTTGGTCACGCCATAGTCAGTCTCGACTATCCCCGGCGCTATCTCCCTGCTCAAGACCCCCGGATGGATCTTCGGCAATTCCGCCAGATTGGCGCGGGCAAGCTTCGTATTCCGAACGCTGAGAGTCCCCGAACTGGTGTGGAATCCCATCAGGATTTGTACCTGAACTATGTCGGGTGGGAAAGTGCAGGGGATGTGACCTTCTGCCAGTCGGCTGTGCCTTTGAAGTACTTTGCGTAGTCCATGTCCCGCAGCACGCGGTCAGATGTCGTATACAGCACCAGGACCCTCGCCCTCATATAGCCCTGCGGGCCCGGCACGCAGTCCTCGTACTTCGCATCGCAGGTAAGGGCATAGTCGGAGGGCTTGCCGTCTGGAGCCTGGTATGCAATGGCCTGGGTTACGTACGCGCCGCCCGATGGCGGAGTCTTGGCCTCCATTCGTAGATACGGACGGCCATCGCTGCCTTTGAGCCTCTTGACGCCCAACGCCGGGCTGCAACTCCACCCCGCCGGGCATTCGCTGTCGCCGGACGCTGTCACGGCCCCGGAGAAGTCGCCATTTGTAATCAGGTTCTCCTGCGCAAGGCACGCGCCTACGGCTGCCCCATGGAGGCAGATCACCAGCCGCGGCAGTATCCATCTGGGCAGCGAGATTTTCACTTGGCTGATAGATGGCATGAATGCTGGCGGACGCGCAATCCAGTTGCTACGTCCACCAGCGAATGAATACGTATCGAGACCGTTCTAACGCTCAAGCCTGCGGAGCACAAGTCGCAAGCGAAACTTCCACCCAGCCTCAATTCCAGCAGATCAAGCTGGCCTTGGACGATGAGTCACAAAGCCCCCACGCACTGCATTGCTCCAAGCCCTTGTCGCGTTGGCATGCGGTGCGTGTGGGGCAAGAACTTGTCCCCCCTGTTTGTCCCCCCCGAGGTCGGAATGTTGGTCCATATGAGGCCCTTTGGGTCCCACTCTTGGAACCGCCAACGTTGAAGAAAGGCCCGTCAGTCCACGTGATGGTGTTTGGAGGTCATCGGGTCCAAGAATTCGGGTCTTTGTGTAAACGAGACGCCTCAACAACCGCACCACTTCCTTGAGCAAGAAGTCATCAAAACTTCACCTTCTGCGCCATCGCCTGACTGTGCTCGTTGCGGAGGTGCCCATAGGTCTTCATGGCCAGCGCGCCGCCGTCCTTGTGCCCGAGCCACTTCGAAACAGTTGGAATGTCCACCCCGGACTCGATGCACCGCGTCGCGAAAAGGTGCCGCAGGTCATGGTGGGTGATACGAGGGATTCCAATCTCCTTGCACGCTCGCGCTAAGGATTCGTTGCAGCGGTTGGCTTGCAGGATTCTGCCCGTGGGCAAGCCACCTAGATGATCCTTGAGTCGTTTCAACAACGCCTCCATGTCTGGGATAAGGGGAACACGCCTAATTTCGCTGTTTTTGGTCCCAGTCTCCGGATCACCACGCACAACGATTTGCTTTCGCTGCCAATCAACATCCTCCCAGGCAACCATGAGCGCCTCGGAATTTATGCGCATACCGCCATAGGCGAGAAATTCAACCAAGTCCCCGACACGACGGCCCCAACCCCCGCTGTGCTTACGCAGGTTTGCCACCAATTCCTTGAATTGAGACGGCTCCGGCAAATGTAGGTCTTTTTGTTTCACCCGGACGCGCTTGAGCTCCGCCGCCGGGTTTTCCAGCATCCCGCCGCCTCTGTGCCTGTGCGCTTTGATGCCCACCTGGAGTACTTGCCGAAGCGTCGCGATGGTGTTGTTGTAGTAATGGCTGGCGATTTCTCCGCTGAGCTTTGCCGCCCACTCCTTGCAGGCTGCGCTGGTGATTTCGTCGAGACGGAGTTTCCAGAGCTCCGGCCAGGATAATTCAATCTTCCGCAGGCACCACAGCCGGTATCCTTTGCTCTGGGGCTTGATGGTTGCGTCCTGCTCGAGCTCTCTTTTGAAGACATCAACCGCCTCAGTAAACATTGGTGGGGGGAGGTGACTGCGGGCTTCTTGGTGTTTCTTCAGGAAATCCGTCAACCTCAGCTTGGCCGTCGTCCACGCGTCCGTTTTGAGACTTTCACGAATGACCTTGCCGCTTCGACCTTTATTCGGGCATAATAATTGCAGTTGCTGACGTATTGCAGCAGGTGCGGAACCTTGGGGAATGAGCGCCACTGTCCATCTTTGGACAAGTGCTGGTCCCGTTTCCGCGATGGCTCTTTTTGAGTATCTTTGAGTTCAATCACGCTTGAAGTTTACGGGATACAAAGACGGGATACAAAGCAAAAAGTGCAGCGGCCGGACCTGTTGTAAGTGCCTGATAATCAGTGACGCCGATGTGGCGGAATTGGCAGACGCGCTAGACTCAAAATCTGGTACTCGTGAGAGTGTGTGGGTTCGACCCCCTCCATCGGCACCACCCCAAATCCGGGGTGAAACAGCGAGAATCACCCGTATTTACAAGGATTTGATCGTTGTTTCCATTTCCGCTTATGGCGCTTTCAGACGCTGGAGTCGTTTGCTGGTTCCTCCAAAACGGTGCGAGAAAAGTAACCAAGGAATGACCAGAATTGACCCCTCGTTTCGGGCGGTTCTCCAGCCTCCGAATCTAAAAACGAAAAGGTGCCCGGAAAACTCCAGCCGCGTTTCGCAGGGGCACGCCCCGTTTATCCAGCCAGGCAAGGCTCGCCAGCAGCAGGATCAATGAGTAACCTGGTTAGCAGGGGTTTCTTCTCCGAATCGGTTTGTGAGAGTGCCGGGATCAGCTTCGCTGCGCACTGCCCGGCGACTGCTCAGTTGGGCACAAGGAATGCTCCGAAGATCCCCTGGCAGCAACAAGTGCCGCCGTCGTGCCTTTTTCGGAGACACTCTCCGCCTGAATTGAGGCAATGAATACATCTTGCAGGACTTGTGCCCGTAAGACGCCGGGTCGCCAGCGGTGGCCGCCCGACGAACCGTCGGCAATTCACCGGCGCAGCGCCAGTGAAGGGACGGCGCGTCAAAAGCAAACTCTATTGACCGAAGCCACAATCATGACAACGGAAACCTTCATTGCAGGCGCCACCCGGCCCAAGACACCTCCCCCAGGGTTTAAGGGCTGCCCGGGCCACGGGGTCGCTCCCGCTGCTGCTGCTGGTGACGCTGCCTGTCGCGGGGCATGGGCGCTAAGACTGCCACAATGTGGATTCATTCGCTGGCGGCTCCGCCAACTTCATTGAGCATTGGCCAGCATTCATGCCCGCTACCAATTCAAAATGCAGTAAGCGGCTAGACCAGAGGATTCAAATGAAAAGTCCCTTGCTGTTAGTGACCCTGTTTCTCCTGGTCTGCTCCGCCCGGGGCACCGTGCGCGTTTTTATCCAAGGAACGAACGGCCTGGCGAACATCAATTATGAGTGCACGGCTGGGGAGGTGGTTGGAGCTCTGGCTCTGGATGTGACGGTCGATCAGGGGAAGATTATTGGAGTTACCAATTTCTTTCGGGGGCCAAGTACCGCCACGGCGCAGGGGTATGGGATGTTTCCGGCCTCCTTTCGGGACAATGTCACGGTCAGTTCGGGAACGAACGCGAATTGGAGCGCGAGCGGATACAGCCCAGTGGCTGTGGTGGCGGACAAGCCGGGGGGCACCTTGCCGGGCCTGAATTCAAGCGGGGTCACCCTGGAGTTCGGAGCCCTGTGGGATCCAACTGTTCCAGCGGCCATCCCGCCTTCGCGCGGCACGCTTTGTGGAGTGCAAATCAGCCATACGGCGAACGTCACCGTTACCGCCAATCTGAGCCGGGGCGGGATTATCGCAGCCTCTCCCGACGTCACCCTCACGCCCCAATTTACCGGAGCGCTGGTCGGTCCGGCGATCACGAGCGCAAGGCTGGTAAATGGCGTCATGACTGTCCTTTTCCAGGGAGGTGAACTGGAAAGCGCGCCGACCGTGAACGGCCCCTGGGCTGGCACTGGCAACACCAGCGGGACCTATACCGAAACCCTTGGAGCAGCCCCGGCGAGGTTTTATCGGGTCCATAACCATTTTGCCGGCGCGCCGATCGCTCCGGCGATCACGAGCACAAGGCTGGTAAATGGCGTCATGACCGTCCTTTTCCGGGGAGGTGAACTGGAAAGCGCGCCGACCGTGAACGGCCCCTGGGCTGGCACCGGCAACACCAGCGGGACCTATACCGAAACCCTTGGAGCAGCCCCGGCGAGGTTTTATCGGGTCCATAACCATTAATTTGCGCGCGCACCAGGAAAACGTCATGAAGAAGCGTCTGTTTGGCTCGGCTTTGGCGTTGCTGCTGGGGAGCTTTCCGCTCGCGGCCGCTATCACCAACGCGGCCTATATGTATTTGTCCCCCTTGCCTGGAGCAGAATACACCTCCCCGCAGACCCGGTTTGTTCTGGTGCGCTTCCGAAACATTTCGCCCACCTCGATAACCAACCTGTCCACTTTCATCCAGGTAATCGGGGCGCAGAGCGGAGCCCATGCCGGGCAGACCAAGATCGCCGGAGACGGCCGGACGGTCATGTTCCGAATGGCTTCGGATTTTACTCCCAACGAAATAGTGACGGTGTCTATGGCGCCGGGAGTTCCCCGGCTGCCGGCGGGCCGGTGCAGCCGTATCAGTATCAGTTTATGATCTCGGGATATTTCCCGGGCGATGCGGTGTCGCCACTCGTGGTATCAGCGCCGGCGGCCCCGCCGACTGGGGCAGGTATTCTGCCGGCTCTGCGCACAGAGCTCAAGGCTACCAACGGACTGGCGGGCATCATGCCCAACGGCGTGTCGGTGCCGAGCGATTTTCCGTGGGTCGGCATTACGGTCACCAACTGTCCTGATCCCAACCCGATATTCCTCGATGCCTACGGCGGAGGCGGGAACCATTACAATGTGATTTTTGACAACAGCGGCTCACCGATCTGGTACATGCGGATGCCAGACCAGCCCTGCGATATGAAGGTCCAACACAACGGCGTGTTGACGATGACGACGCTGGGAAAGGACGGCGTGAATCATTTCAACGGGTTTGACACTCACTACCGCCTGATCACGAATTATTGGGCGGTGAACGGCTATGACGCGGACTCGCACGAATTGCAGGTGCTGGCGGATGGAACCTATTTGCTGATTGGGCTGCGGACTGAAACCGTGGATATGAGCCGTTATGTCGTGGGCGGCAGCACGGCTGCGTCAGTGACAGAACAGGTCATCCAGGAATTCACGCCCGCGGGCGAGCTGATATTCCAATGGCGAGCCTGGGACCACCTGGATGTGCGCGATCAGCAGGCGTTTATCGATCTTCACTGGATTGGTTTCGATTTCCCGCACATGAACGCCATCGACATCGATACCGACGGGCACATTCTGCTTTCCTCCCGATCCACGAGCGAGATCACCAAAATCAATCGCGACACCGGCGAATTTATCTGGCGCCTGGGCGGCGAGCGCAACCAGTTCACTTTTGTGAACGACCCGCTGAACGGGCCGTGCAACCAGCATTCTATTCGGGTGGTTGCCACGAATCACTATACGCTGTTCGACAACGGAAACTTGCATAGCCCCTCGATGTCGCGCGGGGTCGAGTACGCGCTCAACACCACTAATATGACCGCGACCATTGTGTGGCAGTATCCGAATCCGGCCACGACGAACTATTACTCGTACTATCTGGGAAACGCGCAACGGTTGACCAATGGAAACACGCTGATCAACTGGGCCGTGGCGAACCTGCCGAAGCTGACCGAGGTGCGCCCGGACGGAACCAAGGCGTTCGAGATGAACTGGGTGGCCCAGCGCGACACGTACCGCGTCTGGCGTTGTCCGTGGCACGGCTCCGCTCTCCAGCCCTACCTGATTGTCGAGCCCTATCCGGACAACCTCACGTTGATCTTCAACCAGTTCGGCGACACCAACGTGGCATTCTACCGCATTTACGGGGGAACCACGCCGCAATCCACCAACCTCCTGGCCACTTCCAAGGCTACCCTGAAGCAGCTTACGGGTTTAGAGAATGGCAGCAATTATTACTTCCGGGTGACCGCCGTAAACCCGCAAGGCATCGAGGGGCTCTTTTCGAACGAAGAAAGCGTAACCGTCAGTATCATCAAACCCGGCCAGAACATGGTTCCGAACGGGGATCTCACGCTCGGAACGAATTCGTGGACTTTGGCGATTGGCGGGTCGGCGGCGGCGACATGGAAGATCACCAACGGCGCGGCATACATTGACATCACCAGCCCTGGAACTGCGTTGACCCATGTTCAGCTAAGGCAGGCGGGGATGAAACTGATCCAGGGCAGCCAATACGTGCTGGCATTTGATGCCTGGGCTGCGGCGCCGCGGGCGATGGAAGCCAGATTGTTGATGGAGGAGTCTCCCTCGACGGCTTACAAGATCGCGTCCCCTTCTCTCACACCCACGAAAAAGCACTTCAGCTATCCCTTTGTCATGCAGTGCGCGACCGATTTGAATGCCCTGCTGGCGTTTAACCTGGGGGCTTCTTCGATTGATGTTTTCCTTGATAATGTCTCACTATTCCAGGTAGCTCCCGGCGACTTTAACCTGGATGGGCGGGTCGATTTGCTGGACTTGAAGCTGCTGACAGGCGACTGGCTCAAACAGCAGAGCGGCCTAAGTACCGATCTGGATGCAGACGGAAAGGTTGATTTTAACGATTTCACCATCTTCGGGGAAAACTGGTCAGGCGGAGGTCCGTAGCCTGGACCATACAAGTTACTGCCTCGTTTGAACAGGTGTCCGGTTCGATGTTTCATTGTGCGGCCTCCATCCCTATACTACCGTTGTGTGCACTAATACATGCGGAAGAATGCGTAGAATTGAACCAGAAGGTTCCCCAATGGTCTGTTTCAGGCCAATGATGGATGAGAATTCCAGACTCAATCTGGCACTCGTGAGAATTTGTGGGTTCGACCCCCTCCAGCGGCACCACTCCGAATCTGACATGAAACATTCCCGGCTTACCCCAAGACTACCATGAGCATTGCCGCCCGTGACTTGCTTCGCCGGCTCTTGGCCGCTGCCTTTGCGGTGGCGCTGTTTGCAGGCTGCTGGACGACCGCGGCCGGAAAGCCTGCCGCGGGCAAAGCAGCGCTGACGCCGCGCGAAACCCTCGAGATCGCCACCGATGCCTACATCTACGGCTACCCGCTGGTAACGATGGACCAGGCCCGGCGCATGATGACCAACGTGCGCCAGCCGGAAACCATGCGCGCGCCGCTGGGCCAGTTCGCGCGCACGCGCACCTTCCCCGCCGCTTCCAACCGCGACGTCAGCGCCCCCAACGCCGACATGCTCACCACCATGGCCTGGCTGGACGTCGGCCCCGAGCCCTGCGTGCTGAGCCTTCCCGACACGCACGATCGTCACTGCCTGTTCTCGCTGCTCGACGGTTGGACCACGGTGTTCCAGGCCTTGGGCAAGCGCACCACCGGCACCGGCCCGCAGCAATACGCCATCACCGGCCCCGGCTGGAAAGGCAAGCTCCCCGCCGGCTTGAAGCAATGCAAATCCCCCACGAGCATCGTCTGGGTCCTCGGCCGCATTTACTGCTCCGGCACTACCGAGGATTACGCCGCCGCGCATGCCATCCAGGACGCCTGCGCTGCCGTCCCGCTCAGCGCCTATGGTAAACCCTACACGCCCTCGCCAGGCCAGGTGGACCCGGCCATTGACATGCAGACCACCGCGCGCGAGCAGGTCAACCGGCTGGATGCCGGCGCCTTCTTCTATCGGCTGGCCGTCTTAATGAAGGACAACCCGCCCGCCCACGCTGATGCGAAGATCATCAAAAGAATGGCGCGGCTGGGCATCATTCCCGGGCAACCGTTCGACATCAGCCAGTTTGACACGATGGTGATCGAGGTGCTCCAAAACGTCCCCCTGATCGCGCTGGCCCAAATCCAGGGCTGGTTCACCAACACCGCCAATATCACCCCCGGCAATGCGATCCGTCAGAACGGCTGGAAGTTCTCCCTCAAGACTGGCACCTACGGAACCGACTACACCCAGCGCGCCTGGCTCACGACCATTGGCCGCGGCGCCAGCCTGCCCCAGGACGCGGTCTATGCCATCTCCAACGTGGACGACGCCGGGCAGCCTTACAGCGGGAATTTCCGATACGTGATGCGCTTCCCCCCGGGGCAGGCTCCTCCTGCCAACGGCTTCTGGTCCCTCACCATGTATGACGCCGACTACTTCTTGGTCGAGAATCCCCTCGGCCGCTACACCCTGAGCGCGCGCGACCCGTTCAAGTTCAACGGCGACGGGTCCCTGGACCTTTACCTCCAGAAGTACTCGCCGGGCGCCGAGCGCGAAGCCAACTGGCTGCCCGCGCCGGAAGGCAAGTTCATTCTCATCCTGCGTTTCTACTGGCCGAAGGAATCCCTCCTCAACGGCTCCTGGAAAATCCCGCCGGTGAAGCGGGCCAATTAAGAGTCCCGGCGTGGCCCGGGTCTCATCCGCGCGCCGCCCACCACTTGTCCATCTGATAGACAAGTTGAATTGGATTGTAATGGCCTGCTAGGGCTGGATAAACTAAAGCCATGCTCAAAATATCGGGCAGGGCTAGAAAGTCTATTTCCTATGAATAAAGGCAATCCCCTCTTCTCTCTTCACCAGTCTGCAGTCCGGGCGCTGGTTCTCGGCTTCGGCCTTTGGTTGTGTGGTTCGGTGAACGCCCAGCAAAATCTCTTGGGCAACCCATCGTTCGAGTCCCCGCTTGGGGTGGGGACGACCAATTGGACGATCCACTACATCCAGGGCGGCCCCGACGACTTTGAAATCAAAGACCGGACCACCGCCGCCGCTACAAACCGCCCCGCGCAGGACAATGACCGAGGCATCCACTTTCGCCCCAGCACCTGGAAGTTGGCGCACGCCTACTTCTCACAGACCATATCGGGCCTACAGGCGGGCCACAGTTACAAAGTAACCGGTTCGATCTGGGGGGAGAGCGCTACCTTCAATAACGCTCCTACCACGTATCGGGTTTACTTCGAGGCCATCGGGGGTCTGGGGACGGTCAGCTCGCCAGATGCCCCCAATGCGCCAGGCAGTTCACGTGCCGTGTATTCCATCTACCAGACACCGGACGCCGACGGAAAAATCGAGATTCGGCTGCAGTTCGATAAGTTCGGTTGGGCTAACGTATGGCAAGCTCGTCTGTATTAACGGGTACTTTGACGAGTTTTCGGTATCCTATTGATTCCTGGTCAGAACACCGTTTATCAGCGTCTGCCCAAATACAAAGCATCTATGAAGAATAAATTCCTGTTTTCGCTTCCGTTCCCAGCTCGCCGCCCGGGGGTTGTTTCTCGGTTTGACCTTTCTCCTCTGTGCTTCAGTCAACGCCCAAAACCTGTTGAAGAACGGGTCGTTCGAGAATCCGATTGATCCGCCGGGGTCGAGTGGCACGACTAACTGGGCACTCGTGTATGCCTACGGCGGCCCCGCTGACTTCGCTTACGCCGACCGGACCACCGAAGGCTGCAAATCGAGCCATGTGGGCTTTGCTGATGGGGGGAGTTGGGGTGCCGCCTTTCGACCCGCCCACGCGGAGTATATGCATGCGTACCATAAACAGATCGTAACGGGCCTTACGAACGGCGCCAGCTACACCTTGAGTGGTTACATGCATACAGGTTACGCCATGAACAAGCTTCATGTTTACATCGAGATGTACGGCGGTTCGGATGGTACGACCCTTGTTACCATTCCCGAGGCCACTCAAACCCGGACCCAATATTTTCTGACCAACACGGCCAGTGCCAGCGGACAAATCGAGGTCCGGGTGGGCCTGCGTATTCAGCCAGAAATCCCCGCATGGGGCGAACGAGGATCCCAAGTTTGTCAAATGCGAAGGGTGGTTCGACCTCTTCGAATTGACCCCGACCCCTTGATTTTTGATTACAACCAAGAACCCGGCTGAAACGACTGCCGATGGAAAAAGATCTATGAAAAGTAAATTAATGTTGTCCTCCCCGTGCCGGATCGCCGCCCAAGCGTTGCTGGTCGGTTTGGCTTTGCTCACCTGGGGTTCGGCCAGCGCCCAAAACTTCCTGAAAAACCCCGATTTCGAGCAGGAGTTGGGGCCGGATAATTGGACGGTCGTATATGCTGGCATTGCCAACCCTGTGACTTTGAGTTGGCCGTTCACGTGTGGCCCCAACGACTTCGAGGTTAAGGGCCGGACCCGCCACGGCCACAAAGACAAGGTTCCGGGGACGTGGGACGGCGAGTTTGGCGGCTTGAAACATTATTGGAACAAGTTTGGCGGCCACTTTAGGGCGGGCCATGACTGGCTGATGCACGCGTACTTCAAACAGGTCGTCACGGGCCTCCAGCCGGGCTCCAACTACACCGTAAGTTGCTGGATGACGCAATTTGAGGGACCTGCTAACAAGGCTCAGCTTTACCTCGAGGCCTTGGGTGGGCCGGATGGCACGACCTCCCAATCCTACCCCTCCGCCACCACTCTCGCCCTTACCACCGACGAGGGGTATCTCACTAATAGCGCCTGGAATAATCCCACCAACTGGGCCTTTTGTGTCGTGACCAACACGGCCAGCAACCTCGGGCAAATCGAGGTCCGCTTGCACTATAATAAGCGCGCTTCTACTTCTGCAGAAAAGTGGAGGAACATGGATGCGTTCTATGACCACGCGGCCGTGATGTTGACAGGCGATCAACCGCCGCCGCCCGACTTTAAGATTATTTCTTTGGCCGAGTCGAACCAAGACCTGACGTTCAAATGGGAAACGGTCATGAACAACAGTTACCGCATTCAAGTCTCTTCTGACCTTTCGGACCCTTACTCATGGAAAACGTTCCTCGGCCCTTATCCGTGGCAAGATCCCGATTTCCTTGCGACGGGAACCAACTTTACGTTCACGACGAATGTGATCGCTAACAGCATTGGCAACCCGAACTACGACCCGGGTTTACCACTGTTTTTCCGGATCTTCTCCCAGACCAATCAGCCAAAACCCTGGTAACGTGAATAACCGGCTGGCTTTGCAGCTTTTTTCGAGTCTTTTCCGAGAGCGATCGGCCGTAACATCAAGCGGGGTCCTTTGCCCAAATGGGGGCGTCGGTTAATTCACTCAGGCGGTGTACCGGAGGGGGCGGAGTTGTTCTGTCGCTGCCTACGGCTCTCCGCAGGAACCGACTGGCTGCTCATCATCCCCCGCATTAGTTGTGCGGTGCCGGTTCCCGTGGTCGGCCTTTTGCAGACCTGGGTTTTTCAGGGCAACGGCGACTCTTGAGACCAACGGCTGGACGCCGATAGAGGAATTATGAGGAAAGCGATTCGACTCCTTACCGCACTAATATGCTTCGCGCTGGGCGGCGCCTCCGTTCACGCAGCCCTCTACTGGGACAGCAACGGGACTGCGGATGGTGCCGGGGCAACGCCGACTGGAATATGGGGCACAGATGCGTTTTGGAACGCGACGGCCGATGGCACGACCACGTCACCCGCTGCCTGGGTGCCCGGTGAGGATGCTGTTTTTTCCGCTGGAACAGATGGGACAGGGGCTTTCACGGTTACCATCAATGGCAATCAGACCGCGGGGAACCTGACCTTGGAGGAGGGCACGTTAACAATTTCGGGAGGCGTTTCTCTGAATGTCGGAGGGGCAGTGGCTGGAAAGGGAATAATTGATATTGCTTCCGGTCTGACTACGACAATCAGCACCGTGCTCGCGGGCGGAGATGCCACCGGACAAATAACGAAAACCGGCGGCGGCAACTTGATCCTCACCACACCCTGCACTTACCCGGGGGCCACGACGATTGCCGGGGGCATACTAACCCTCGGGGCATCGGACCTCCTCAACCATGGTTCCGACCTGTCCTTCGCCGCCCCCACGTGCGGGTTTGACATGAATAATTTCAACCAAACCATTGACGGGCTCTTCGGCGTCGGCACGATACTCAATGGCGGCACCTTGACCGTCGGTCAGAACAATGAGGTCGCGGCGACCTTCGCCGGGTCAATCGTGCGATGGCTGCCTCGCCGATAACGCTGATCAAGGTCGGCACGGGCACACAAACTCTGGCCGGCTACCTCGCTATTACTCGGGCCCCACCATCGTTGCTGCGGGAGTCCTTGCCATAACTGACGGCGACGCTTTGGGCACCTACGATTCGCCGACGATCGTCAGCAACGGCGCGGCACTGCATACCACTGTAGGCACTCGTATCGCGAGCCGGTCATATTGAATGGCAGGGCTTTTCCGGCGCCGGCGGCGCGCTCCGCAACATCGGGGGTGTGGGGTGGACCGGCGGCGCCATGCTCGGCTCCGATGCGAGAATCAACAACGACGGCGGCGCACAATGGCATTGGGGCCTCGACGCCAGGATCGTCGGGACCGGGGGCGGAAACAATTTCAACGTGACCTTCGGCGGCAACGGCAGCACCACCCGGCTCAACATCCGACCCCCGGCGGTCAACCTCGGCACCGGGACGATCACCAAGGACGGCACTTCCAGATTGATCCTGGATAGTCCCAGCACTTGCAGCGCCTTCTACTTCAACGGCGGGACCATTTATCCGCGCAATGAAGCGCAGTATGCCGGTTTCGGCTCCGGGAAGCATCTACGTTGGAGGCAACCGGTGTGTGTTGACCGCCGATTTCATGAACGTGACTTTGCCCTACGCGATCGTCGTCGCGGCGGGGGCGAGCGTGGCCTTTAACTGCAACTTCTACATTAACGGCGGCGTTTCCTATGACTTCACGTGTAATGGCGTGATCAGTGGTTTGGGTGACCTGTGCAAGACGAACTGGGGCACCTTGTTCTTAAACAGCGCGAACACCTACAGCGGGACCACGACGATCGAGTGGGCCGCCTCTGGCCCTGGGGACCAACGGCTCAATTTCCAACAGCGTGGCCATTGACGTGCGGAATGGAGCGACCTTTGACGTGTCAGCGGTCGCGGGCGGCTTCGTGCTCGGCGCGGCCCAAACCCTCAAGGGCACTGGCGCCGTGGGGGGCAACGTCACTGCCAAGGGCACGCTGGCTCCCGAGGCTTGGGCGACCTTCGGCAACCTCGCCTTCAGTAACGACCTGACCCTGGGGGCGGGCGCCAAGGTGTTGGTCAGGGTGGATAGGGCCGGCCCTGCCAGCGACATGATCACGGTGCTCGGCACGCTGTGCACCAACGCTGGGTCGGGGACCGTGCTAGTGACGAACGTGGGCGGAGCCCTGCAGCCCGGAGATCGCTTCACGATTATCAACCAACCGATGCTCAACGGCCAGGCGTTGACCGTGTCGTCGGCGGCGGTGTCGTCTGGACCAACAGGCTGGCGCAGGACGGCTCGATCGCGGTGGTCTCCATCGCTTCGCCTCCGGTGTTTCCCGTTCCCCGCCTGACCTCCTTGGCCGTGGGGGGCCCGGCCAGTGTCAAAGTGACGTGGACGAACGTTGTGGTCGGCTCGAACTACTGGTTGCAATACAACCCAAACCTGAACACGTCGAATTGGACCGACTTAAGTCCGGTGACGGCCTGGGACACGACCGCGTCTCAGATGGAAGGGGTTCCCGCCGGCGTCCGGCAGCGCTACTACCGCGTTCGCTTTCTTGCGCCTGGCGGTACCCTGCCGGCGGCGATGCCGCGCATTACGGCGGTGGCTATGCTCGGCGCGACCACCTTAACGTTGAATTATACCAACACGGTGGCCGGTACCAACTATGTGGTGCAATACAACACGAACCTGAACACGACAAATTGGACCAGTCTAAGCCGGGTTACGGCTAGTGGCACGACCTCCTCTACGACTGACAGTTTCCCCGCCGGCACGGCGCAGCGCTTCTATCGCGTTTACGGTCAATTCTAGTTGAATGGCGACGGGTCCCGGGACCTTGCCTCCAGAAGTACTCGCCGGGCGCCGACCGCGGAGCTAACTGGTTGCCCGCGTCGGAAGGCAAGTTTATCCTGATGCCGTGGTCTTACTGGCCAAAGGAATCCCTCTTCAGAGGTTCCTGGCCGGTTCCGCCGGTGAAGCGGGCAAATCAAACGTCCTGGCGCCCCCCGGCTCTCATCCGCGCGGCGCCTACGACTTGTCCATCTGATAGACAAGAGGATTGGCATTGCATTCACCCGCCCTGCCCCGCTAGTCTTGGGGCATGCTCAAATTACCGGGCATAGTGTTGCTTAGTCGAATCCTTATGAACCAAGGCAGCCCCCTGTTCTCTCCTCGCCAGACCGTAGCCCGTGTCCAAGGGTTGGTCCTCGGCTTGACTTTCCTCCTCTGTGCGTCGGCCGGCGCGCAGAATCTCTTGAAAAACGGCGACTTCGAGTCGGCGCCGGTGGGGGTCGGGAGTGCGGCGACCAATTGGACGGTCGGATACCTCCACGGCGGCCCCGACGACTGGGAAATCAAGGACCGCAGCCGGGGCGGAGAGCGGCGACCCTCGCAATTCTATGGCGGCTATTTCCGTTTTCTCACCTTGAAGCTGGCCCATGCCTACTTTACCCAGACCGTAACCAATCTCACGGCGGGCCACGCCTACAATTTCGTCGGTCACATGCAGGAGGACTGGTGGAAGGCGCCCAATGACGCCCTGCGCGACAAATACCTGGTTTACATCGAAGTGATCGGTGGACAGGGCACCCCGACTACCGATGGCCGCTTTAGCGTCATCGCCACGAATGACCTTACCAACTCGGACGGCGATCCGGACACCAATATTGATCCCCCTTACACTTACCCAACTATCATCTGGCGGCCGTTCTATGCGCAACAGACGCCCGATGCCAGCGGCAAAATCGAGGTCAGAATGCATTACAACAAGGTCGCTTTTACGACCTATGACAAGACCTGGACCTCGGCCGCGTCGTACGATGACTGCTCCCTCACTTGGTAACCCCTGGCCCGAATCCCATCTATCACCGTCTGCTGAAATGAAAACAATCACCCAAAACATGTTTTTGCGTTCATCCTCTTATCGGGCTGTGGCCTGGGGATGGTTTCTCGGTCTGGCTTGCTTGCTTGGCGTGTCGGCCGGCGCTCAAGAACTGCTGAAAAACGGCAACTTCGAGGCCTCGTTCCCGGTTTCGGATCCCAAGGCCGGCTGGGCGCTCGTTTATGCCGACGGCGGCCCCGGCGATTTCTCCATCGCCGGCCAAACTACCGAAGCCAGCCGTGCTGGCGGCGGTCGCGGCGCCCATATTCGCGCCAACAACTGGAATTATGCCCACGCCTACTTCACACAGGTGGTGACCAACCTCACCGCCGGCGCCAGCTACACCCTGAACATCCAGAAGATGCAGACCGGTTTTAAATATAGCGAAGACACCCCGCCTAAGCTGAAAGTTTATGCCGCGATGATTAGCGATGACTTCTCGAACGCCGTGTCTGGCAATTCCACCGAGATCAGCCCAGTGGTTATCACCAACGGTGTCACTAACCGTGTTCCGTATACTCTGGTGATCACCGCCGGCCCCAGCCGCCAAATCGAGGTCCAACTGCATATGTGGAAGTCGGCTATGTCCAACGAAAATGCGGAAGACGCCAAACATGCCAAGTGCACCGGGTGGTTCGACGATTTCTCACTGACATTGACTCCTTGATCCTCGCTCAACACCCGTAACCTGACTGAAACGAATACCGATAGAGAACAAGATCTATGAAAAGTAAGTTGCCGTTATCCTGCCGTTGCCCGATGGCTGTTTGGGGGTTGGTGCTGGGGGTTGTTCTAGCCACCTGGGGCACGGCCAGCGCCCAGAATCTTGTCAGGAACCCGGACTTCGAGCTGCCGCTGGGGCCGGACAATTGGACGGTCGTTTATACCAATGTGATTAACAGTACCAGTCCTAACGCGCCGACCGGCTGTGGGCCGCTGGACTTCATGATTGCCGGCCGCACCACCATGGCCCACAAAGACGTCGTTCCCGGGACCTGGGATGGCGAGGATCGCACCGGGACAAATTATTGGAGCAAGTTTGGCGGGCACTTTGCCCCGAACCATGACTGGATGATGCATGCGTACTTCAGGCAGGTCATCTCCAACCTGACGCCCAATGCCACTTACAACTGTAGTGCCTGGATGGCGTTTTGGGGAGGCGATTACCTCACCCGATGCTCGGTTTATCTTGAGGCCATCGGCGGGCCCAATGGCTTGATATCCCATACCGTTCCCACCTATCCCGGTAATGTGTTGAATCTGAATCCTGCTGAAGGTGGTGGTCCCGAGGCTTGGCAGAAGTATGCAGTGACCCAGACCGCCACCCCAAGCGGCCGAATGGAAATCCGGCTGCATTTGAATTGCTATGCTGGCCAGGCCCAGTATTGGGGATGGCGGAATTACAATGCGTTCTATGACCACGTGGCCGTGATGCCGGTCAACGCGTCAACCAACCCGCCCCCTTACCGCATTTTGTCGTTTACGCGCACCAACCAGGACATCGCCCTGACCTGGCAAGCGGTCATGAACGACCGGTACCATATCGCGGTTTCGACGGACCTCTCCACCAATCAGGCGTCGTGGAAATGGGTTAAATGGAGTCCGAAGCTGGATACCAATTTGGTCGCCACCGCCCCGATCTTCACGTTCCAGACGAACCTGACGTCGTTGTTCGCTTACGACCCGTCTTTCGACCCGAACGCGCCGCTGTTCTTCCGCATTCATTGCACCAGGTTCCAGCCTTAGAACCAGCCCGCTGCGCCTTTCGGCGGGTCCGTTCTATCGGCGGTCCCCGCCGCCGCGAACCTGGAAGGTTCCCTTCCGCCGGGTTAGCCGCGCTAAACTTGTTCATAGATTAGACAACCCCTCGGGCTTGACACCAGCCCGCGGTTCTGCGTATGATTGCTATCGTTCCCAAATAGGAACCATAGCCATGAAGAACAAAGCTCTGCCCTTACCCCTTGGCCAGGTCGCAGCCCAGGCACTGCTGCTCTGCTGCTGTTTTCTCATCGGAGGTTCGGCCGGCGCGGCCGAACGGTTGAAGAATGGAGACTTCGAACAGCCGCTGGGGCCGACGAATTGGACGGTCGGATACCTCCACGGAGGGCCCGACGACTTTGAGATTAAAGACCGGAGCCGAGGCGGTTCGGCGCACGCGGCGTGGTATGGCGGCTATTTTCGCCCCCTCACCCAGAAGTTAGCCCACGCCTACTTCACCCAGACCGTGACGAACCTCACCCCAGGCCAGGCGTATTATGTCAGCGGTAAAATGCGGGAGGACTGGTGGCGAGGAGACCAGGGGGCTGGCTACGACCCGAATGGAGACGGGAAGAGGGATAAGTTTCTCGTTTACATTGAAGTCATTGGCGGTCAGGGCGTCCCAACGCCGGATGGTCGAGCCAGTTTATGCGCAACCAACGCTGAGCCGATCTATCCCGGTTACCCTGATCTTGAGGTTTACGCTACCGGCGACTGGAGCACTTACAGTGTGCAACAGACGCCGGACGCCAACCGCAAGATCGAGGTTCGCTTGCATTACAACAGGGTTGGTTTTACAATTTATGACAAACTCTGGTTAAGCGCCGCGTCCTTCGATGACATCTCCATGACCCCTTGATCGGCGGTCCGCGCCGCGCGCGCTTCTCGCCGTCAGCGAAGCCGCTCCGGGGTTCAGGCTTCAGGCAGGCCGCGCGGGTGGCCCCGATGACTGGGAAACCAAGGACCGGTCCCGGGGGCGGCGCAGGGCGAGCCTCAACCTGTTATGGCGCCTGTTTGCGGGTGCTCACCTTGCGGGAACTTCCCTTCTTCAGGGCAATTCCGAGTACGGGCAGCGCGCACAAACCCGCTATCAGGTATAGTCCGCCTCGCTGAGTCGGAGCCAGATGATGCACCAGTGCGATTGGCAGCACCAGCAGCGCCACCAGGACTGCATCCAGCATTACCGATCCTATCGAAACGCCGGTGCCGCCGCCAATCTTGGCCTGCTTCCATTTTTCGAACGCCAGAAAGAGCCAGATTACCCCGGCGAAAGAGCAGCCATACCACAGCAGATGACAGACTCTGGCCGTGCGGTTCCCCACAGCAACCACGACGGTTTGCAGCACGGGCAGATTCTGGACGCACCAACCGTCGTTGTGGGTAAAGGAATCCCACAGCAAATGTGTCCAGGCGCCGACCAGCAGGGAAATGACCACCGCCCAGGCGGGGGTGGGCGCTCGCTGACACAACGGAAGCAAAGCCCGTTGATAGGGCGCCGGCAGCAGCTTCACAATCGGAGTACGGAGCGCATAGAAGAGCGCGGCCAGCACGATCCCCACCGGCAGACAGAACACCACGCTTCCCACGGCCCGATGGCTTAACGCCCCCCAGCCCAGCCCCTCGAAAAGGTACCCCGCATCGGGGCTCAGGCTGCCGATTACCAGTGCCGGGAGACTGAGCCGCGCGGGACAATATCGCCGCAGCGGCAGCACTGCGGCGGGATGGGCCAGGGGAAATGGCATGGCAACAGATAGTCTGCCCGAGACAATACTGCCGCTGGCCCCTCCAGTAAAGGCTGGAGTAACAACCTCGGCCAGCCGGCGAAAGCCGGCGAAAGTTGCTGGCTTTGGCGAGGCGTCATGGCATCTTCGTGCGGTGGCAGCAATGGATATGTGTTGGGCTTACGTGTTGCCCGATCCGGAGCACTCGCCAACGGCGCGGGTGATCCTGATCGTGGGCTATGTCCTCGCCGCGGCCTGCTGGCTGCGTGCCAGCCGCCGAGCGCGCGTCGCGCCATCGGGCTCTTTCTCGCGCTGGTGGCTGTTCGGAGCAATTCTGCTCTTCCTGCTGGCCATCAACAAGCAGTTCGACCTGCGCGGCCAGTTCGAAGCCGGCATCCGGGCGCTGGCCAAGTCCGGGCAATGGTACGACCAGCGCCGGCCCATGCAGTTTGTCGTCGCCGTGGTGCTGCCCGCAGTGCTGGCGGTGTTCGCCGGGGCTTTTATGGTCACCCGGGCCAGGATATTCCTGCGTTGCCATCCGCTGGCCCTTGGGGGTTGGGTGCTGTTGCTGCTTTACCTGGCGCTCAGACAAGCTCAGGAATGGAAGCCGGCCCTGCGCTGGCTGTCCAGCATCCGCTACCATGACTGGCGTTTGGCCCTCGAAGCCGCCGGAATGCTGCTGGTGGTGCTGGCGGCGGTCCTCGCGCGCCCCCCGCCGGTGGAATGATGGCGCGCTAATGCGACCCAGCAGCTCTGAACCACTCCCCGCTGATCGTAGCGGCGGCTCGGCAGAGCGCCGCAAATCTCACTACCTTGAAGAATGCGGCTTTCTGCCGAAAACAGCTACGCACCTCTTGGCGCCGCCTCAAACCATTGGACGCGGGGGAGTGAGGAACCTCGCCGCCAGCCTTACCGCGCTGCTTCTAGCAAGTTTCCTCTCCCAGTCCGCCGCGGCGCCGCCCACGAGCGCGGAACTCAAGCTGCGGCGCAACTGGGCGGCGCAGCGCTTCGACGCCAAAGCCGCCCCTCTTCCCTTTTCATTCACCTACGGCGGGCGCTCCGCCTCGGAGTTGCTTCCGTCGTGGAAGTTGGAGCGGGAACGTGTCAAACTGTCGGCGGGCCGGGCCAAACGCATGCTCACTTACGCCGACCCGGCGACCGGGTTGCGGGTGCGCTGTGACGTCACCGAGTACGACGCCTTTCCCGCCGTCGAATGGGTGCTGCACTTCGAGAACGGCGGCTCGCAAGATACCCCGATCCTGGAACAGGTTCTCCCCTTGGCCGTCGAACTAAAGACCCCGGCCGAGGCGAACGCAGTGGTCCACCATTCGGTGGGCGAGAAGAACTCGGCCCAGAGCTTTGCGCCGGTGGAGGATGTCCTGGCACCGCGAGGCACCAACGAGCTGGTCTTCGCGCCGCATTGGCGGTCGGTCGTCCGATGGCCAGATGCCGTTCTTCAACCTGGCGTGGCCCGGCGGCGGCGCGGCGATGGCCGTTGGCTGGTCCGGACAATGGGAGACGCGCTTCCGCCGCTCACCCCAAGGCGCGCTTGCCGTCCAGACCGGCCAGCAGCTTGTTCACTGCAAGCTGCATCCCGGCGAGACCATCCGCACCCCGCGCATCCTCCTCGTCTTCTGGCAAGGCAGCGAACCCATCCGCGGTAACAACCTCCTCCGCCAGGTCCTGATGACCCACTACCTCCCCCGCCGCAACGGCGACCTCGTCCTCTCCCCCATTTGCGCCAGCGTCAACTGGGCCGATCCGGACGGCTCCTACGAGCGAGCCGCACATCAGCGTCATGCAGCCGCTCGCCCGCCGCGGCATCGAGGTCTTCTGGTCGGACATGGACCCGCAGCAGTGGTATCCCAAGGGCTTCCCCGAAGGCACCGGCACCTGGGACCCCGACCTCGCGAAATACCCGCGCGGCCTCAAGCCCATCGGCGACGCCGCGCGCGCCGCCGGGCTGGAATACTTGCTCTGGTTTGAGCCCGAGCGCGTCCACCCCGGCACGCGCATTGACCGCGAACACCCCGAATGGGTCATGGCGCCGGACAAGGAGTGGAGCAAGCTCTTCCGCCTCCACGACGATCAGGCCCGGCGCTGGCTCACGGACTACATCGACGCGCAAATCTCCGCCGCCCGCCTCGGTTGGGTGCGCTGGGACTTCAACATCGAGCCGCTCGGCTTCTGGCGCCGCAACGATGCGCCCGACCGCCAGGGCATCACTGAAATCCGCCACATCGAAGGGCTCTACGCCATGTGGGACGACCTGCGCGCCCGCCATCCGGGGCTGGTCATTGACCTCTGCGCCAGCGGCGGCCGCCGCATTGACCTCGAAGCCCTCACGCGCGGCGTGCCGCTCTGGCACAGCGACATGCAGTGCAACGGCAAGCCCGGCCTGGCCGCCGACCAGCTCCAGAACGCCGCCCTCTGGCGCTGGGTCCCCATGCACGGCTGCGGCAACTTCGCCTACGAGCCGGCCTACGCCTTCCGCAGCGCGATGACCGCCGGCAACATCCTCATCCCCGGCAACGCCCAGGGCCGCCTCAGCACCGCCGACCCGGACACCGAAGAAGCCGTCCGCCGCACCGTCGCCATCTACCGCAAGCTCCGGCCATTCATGGTGGGAGACTTCTACCCATTGTTCCCCCACAGCGACAGCGAGGAATCCTGGTTCGGCTACCAGTTCCACCGCCACGACCTCAACGCCGGCGCCGCCATCCTCTTCCGCCGAGGCAAGAGCAAGGACGCGAAAATGCCCGTGCCGCTCCAGGCGGTCCTGCCGAAGCTCAGCTACGAAGTCACCTTCGAAGACACGCCGGAGAAGCGAACGTTGCCCGGCGCGGCTTTATCGGCCCTGCCGGTCGAGATTCCGAGCTCGCCCGGTTCGGCCATCGTGTATTACCATGCGCGGAGTAAACCATGAGCAAGAATAAGACTTCCCGTTCGGGAGGGCGAGCGTCGCCGCGAGCCCTGATTGCCGCGGACCGCTTGGCAAGTTTGGGCTCGCGGGGACGCTCGCCCTCCCACATTCGGGTGTTGTGCCTGCTGCTGTTGTCGGCTGGGTTGATTGGGGCGGCGGAGCTCAGCGTAAAGGAGACCCTGCAGAAAGAGGTGCAGCGCAGTCAGCCGGATTATGTCGTGTATGTGCCCGGCAGCTTCGACGGCTCGACCCACGACGGCCATAACGAGCATTTCCTGGTGTTCGACGGCCCAGACGGCTCGCTCATGGCCATCTGGACGCAGAACATCAACGCACCGGACGGCCCGGTCGGCAACCGCATCGTATTCTCGCGCTCAGCGGATGAAGGAGTGACCTGGGCGCCGCCCAAACACCTGGCCGGGCCGGCCACGCCGAAGGACCCCGCCCACATGGCCAGTTGGGCGTTCCCGATGGTCTCCAAGTCTGGCCGCATCTATGTCCTCTTCAACCGCAACCAGGGCAACTCGGGCTGGATTCAGATGCACACCGGCACAATGGAGGGCATCTGCAGCGATGACCACGGCGTCACCTGGTCCTCGCCGCAGAACATCCCCATGCCCCGGAGCGTCTATGACGATCCCAAGGGCCAGATTCCCGCCGAGTGGATCGTCTGGCAGAACCCGATGCGCGACCTGAAAGGCGGCTACTTTGTCGGCTACAGCCATTGGGTCAACCGCGCGAAGGCCACGCTCAGGAAGGTCGAGTCGTGGACCCAGATCGAGTCGGTGGTCGAGTTCATGCGCTTCGAGAATGTAGACGCCAACCCCGAACCGAAGGACCTGCGCGTGAAGTATTCGGCCTGGGGCGACCAGGCGCTGCGGGTGCCGCACTACAAGTATCCGCTGCTGAGCATCGCCCAGGAACCGAGCATCGTCCGGCTGCCAGACAAGCGGCTGTTCTGCGTCATGCGCACCAACTCCGGCTACATCTGGTACAGCGTCTCAGATGACGATGGCGAAACCTGGTGCAACCCGCGGCCGCTGCTGCGCAGGGACCACGGCCTGCCGATTCTGCAGCCGGTCGGCTGCTGCCCCATCTACCAGTTAGCCGACGGCCGCTACGTGCTCCTGCACCACAACAACCGCGGCAACATTGACGCCAAACCCGAAGCCACCCACAGCCCCCGCCGCCCCGCCTTCATCGCCCTCGGCGAGTTCCGCCCGGGCGCCGATCAACCCCTCTGGTTCAGCGAGTCCAAGCAGCTCATGGACACGGACGGCCTGCGCTACGACGGCACGCCGCCCGTCGAAGGCAAACACGGCAGCACCGACATTGGCGTCTATCCCAGCTTCACCACCCGCAAGGGCAACAACGTCCTGTGGCACCCCGACCGCAAGTTCTACCTGGTGGGGAAGAAGGTCACACCCGAGTTCCTATTGGATTTGAAGGTGCCGGCCAGGGAACGCTAACGCGGGGACACAGCTTGTCAGTACCACCACGAGACGCAGGCGCCGGACGCTCGCATAGGAGCGCAGCCTTCAGGCCTTGTCATTACCCACATCTTTTCTCGCGGTAAGTTAGTTGATTTGATAAGCGTGGGGCTGACGCGTTGAACTTGGCTCGGGCCAATTCGGATGGGTTCCTCGTCCGGGCAGTTCATGAGCACTACTTTGTTGACGAGCGCCCAGTGGGCGCAGGCGGAATTTGCCTCGGCGGCACTGGGAGACCGACGGCGCACACGACGTTTGGTGAAAATGGCTACCGCGCTGGCGGAGAATCCTGGGGGGACGCTGCCGCAAGCGTTTTGGGAATGGAAGGAACTCAAGGCGGCCTACCGATTTTTGAGCCAGCCGCGGGTGAGGTGGGAGGAGATCCAAGCGGCTCATTGGCAACGGACCCATGGGGTTTGCTGCCAGCCTGGGGAGTATCTGCTGATCGAAGACACTAGCGAACTGGACTACACGTTTCACTCGGCCACCGAGGGGTTGGGTTCGATTGGCAATGGGCGGGGTCGGGGATGCTGCTGCACAGTTGTTTGGCGGTGCAGGTGGGTTATTGGGATGCGGCGCAGCGGCCGGTCGGGACGGTGGTGGGGTTGCTGGGGCAAAAGTGTTGGCAGCGCCACGGGCCGCCCAAGCGGGGGCGGGGAAACGTGGCGGCAGCGGGTCAGTCGGCCGCGGGAGTCGCAGCGGTGGGCGGAGGTTTTGGAACGGGTTGGGGGGCCACCAGCCGGGAGTCGCTGGATTTATGTGGCGGACCGGGAAGCAGATTTTTACGAGCCGATCGAGCGCTGGCAACGGCACGGGAGCGATTTTGTCTTGCGGGGCTATCGGGATCGGGCACTGGTAGCGAGCGACGATCATCTCTGGGGAGCGGTGCGGCAGGCTCCGGTGTTGGGACATCTGCTCATCGAGTTGCGGGCTCGGCCTGGGCGTCCGGCTCGGCTGGCGCAGGTGGAGGTGCGGGCGATGGCCGTGCGGCTCCAGGGGCCGGAACGACGTGGGGGTGCTCGACCGGAGTTGAATCTCAACGTGGTGGAGGTAAGCGAGCTGGCGCCGCCGCCCGGGGGAGAGCCGCTCCACTGGTTGTTGCTGAGTTCCTTGCCGTGTGCGACGTGGGCCCAAGTGCAACGGGTGGTGCAGTGCTATGCGGCGCGTTGGCTGGTAGAAGAGTATCACAAGGCGCTCAAGACCGGAACCCGCGTCGAAGCCAGTCAATTGGAGGAGGCCTACCGGCTGGAAAACTTGCTTGCGGTGTTGGCCATCGTCGCGGTGCGCTTGTTGAATGCGAAGTTATTGGCCCGAGCCTGCCCAGACCAACCTGTGGAGCCGCACTGCTTTGGGCCCGAGGCACTGAAGCTGTTGGCGGCCAAGTTGGGTTGTCCGGCGGGGGGCTGGACCTACCGGAGCACGCTGATCGCGGTGGCGCGGCTGGGCGGCTTTCCCGCGCGACGGCACGATGGTTGGCCGGGCTGGCAGACTATTTGGCGTGGGTGGCACCGATTGATGTGGATGTGCCAGGGATTAGAACTGTTGAACGCAACAGAAAATAGATGTGGGTAATGACAAGGCCTTCAGGCTGCAGAAGCATCGGATAAGGCTCTGGCACTTGGGAATCTCAGGGCCCATCCTTCGTCTCACGTTGCTGCAGCCTGAAGGCTGCGTTCCTATGCCGTGGAGATACTCGCACGCTGCGCTCCGCGCGGTCGGTTTTGCTTGACGACGGTAGGGTCGGTTCTTTATTGTTAGAGTGTGATTGTCCGTGTAGCCCGCAGCATCGGAACGTGAGTTTTCCTCGATCGTGAAGACCCTTGTATTCGCATGTATCCTCGCCATCAGCGCTCACGGCGCTTTGGCCCAAGCCGACGTGAAAGTCTGGACCCGGCTGGTCGGAAGCGTGAGCGACGACTCGGGCTATGCGGTGGCAGCAGACCGTTTCGGCAACAGCATTATCGCCGGAGCCACGCAGGGTTCTATGGCGGGCGGCAACGCGGGACGCTACGACCTATTTGTGGCCAAATACGACGCGGCCGGGAACCGGCTGTGGTTGAGACAAAGAGGGAGCAGCGAGCGCGAATTCGCCTACGGAGCGGCAGCGGATCCTTCGGGGAATGTTTATGTTGCCGGTTACACCGGCGCTGGACTCGATGGCAATGGGGGCATTGGGGGTTGGGACGTGTTTTTGACGAAGTTCGATGCGTCGGGGAATTGGCAGTGGACCAAACAAGATGGGACCGGTCAGGACGACGAGGGGCGCGCCGTCGCCACCGATGCTTCCGGGAATATCTATCTCACGGGTTACGTGCGGGGCAACTTTCATGGCATTACCCGCGTGGGTTCGTCCGACGTTTTCATCAGCAAGTATAACTCAGCCGGCACTCGCCTGTGGTCGGTGTTGTTTGGCTGCGCGGATGTGGATGAGAGCTTTGGCATCACCTGCGACGCTGCCGGGAACGTTTTTGTCACGGGCTGGACCGGCGGGAGCATTGAAGGCAATCCCTCGCTGGGCAATGGGGACAACTTCCTGGTCAAATACGACACCAATGGCAACAGGCAGTGGTTGCGGCAGTGGGGCACCGTCAACAAAGACACCGGTTATTCAGTGGCGACCGACGCGGCGGGGAATGTTTACGTGTCCGGCTACTCCACCGGGCCGCTTTATGCCTCACCCCAAGGAAACCGCGACTACTTCCTGGCCAAGTATGATGCGGCGGGCAATTTGGTTTGGGGCAAACAGGTTGGCACCAGCGGTCACGACCAAGGCTGGGGCGTGGCCTCGGATGCGGCGGGCAATGTTTACGTGGCGGGAGAAACCGGCGGTCCGATGGACGGGAATGTCTACCAGGGCGGGCTGGATGTTTTTGTGAGCAAGTATAATCCCGCCGGAACCAGGCTGTGGACGACGCAAATCGGCACTGCCGGCGACGACCTGGCCCGAGGAGTAGCCTTAGGCACTAACGGAGTTGTGTTTCTTGGCGGTTACACCGCCGGCAACCTGGATGGCATCGTCAATCAGGGCGTCAATGATGCCTTTGTCATGAAGTTCGTCCCAGCCACACAGGTTCCGCCCCCCGCGCCGGTCGCGACGGCGGCCACGGGGGTGACCAGCAGTGCCTTCACGGCTAACTGGAGCAGTTCAAGCGGGGCGACGAGCTACCGACTGGATGTTTCCGCGGACAGCGCGTTCAGCAATTACCTGGCTGGCTATCAAAGCTTGGACGCGGGAACTTCGCGCAGCGTGAGCGTCACCGGGTTGAGTGCGGCCACGACTTATTACTACCGCGTGCGGGCCTCCAACGGCAGCGGCACGAGCAGCAATTCGGCCACGATCAGCGTGAGCACGCCACTCGTGCTGGAGTATGCCCGACAGGGGAGCGATCTGGTGTTCTCGTGGCCGACCAACTCTATTGGCTTTGCGCTTCAATACGCCACCAACCTGCCACCGACGAATTGGACTCCGGCGTCGCCTGCGCCGATGATTATTGGCGAGCAATATGTCGTGACGAACGCCATGACCGATGCGGAAAGATACTACCGGCTCAGAAAGCCGTGAAAGCGACTGCCGGCGAGTTCGCAAACTGTGGCGAGTGGGGGTTAATCCAACGCTCGCCGCGTTCACAAGCTGCGGGCAACGTCTTCTTGCGGTTTCGCAGCCCGCGTCGAGCAGCGCTGCCAGAGGTAAGGGCCATCTGAACACTTCAACCCTATGCAAATGATTCGCCGGCTCGCTCTGCAAGTCCTGGCGGCTTTCCTCGCCGCTGCCCAGGCGGTGGCGGCCGCGCCGGTGGATGTCTATATCCTGACCGGGCAATCCAACTCCCTCGGCACCACGGCGTCGGAGACCAACTACAACCCGGGCCCCCATCCCGCGGACGCCGTCATTCGCTTCTTCTGGGCGAATGTCAGCGGGAGCGCCAGTTACCCGCCTGCCTCCTATGGCACCTCGGGCAACGCGTTCAAACCGCTGCAGACGCAACAGGGTGGCGTTGGCAGCCCCGTCTTCTGGGGGCCGGAGTTTGGTTTCGCGCGCACGCTCTACGATGCCGGGCGCACCAACTTCGTCATCATCAAAGCCAGCGCCTCCAGCGGGGGCAACACGCTATGGGACAAGGCGGCTTTCGACGCCAACCATAACAACGGGCCGATGTGGGGTCACGTGAGCAATACGGTGTACACCGCGCTGGGCAAGCTCGTAGCATCAAATCAAAGCTTTAGCGTGCGCGGCCTGCTTTACCTCCAGGGCGAAGGCAACAACGATGTCGAGGCGCCCATCGCCGGCTCGCGCTTCAGTCTGCTGTTTTCAAATCTGAGTGCTGCCATCAACACCACGTATCCCGGCACGGCGACGGGCATGCGGGCCGTCATTAGCGAGATCGCCGCGAGCCAGACCTCCGTCTACAGCCGGATCACCACGACGCAGCAGGTCGCGGTCGCTTACTCGAACCCGGCCATCGCCTTCGTCGGCACACGTGATCTGCCCCTCAAGAGTGACAACCTGCATTTCCCGAAGTCTTCCAAGCTCGAAATCGGCGCCCGGATGGCCAACTGCTTCCTGGGACGCCCGACCATTGTGAGCGTCGGCTTCGATGCGGTGACGAATGCGAATAGTGCCAAGTCGCTCATCTTCGAGCGCTATGTGCCGGACACCAACGGCGTGGCGGATGGCGTCAACCTGAACGCGCCGGGCACATTCTCGGGCTTCGGAGAGGGAGCCAACGGCCAACCCCGCGCCGGCCTGCTGGTCACCGGCTCGGCCGGGCGGGTGGTGTTTGCCGATTATTACACCACCAACATCACTTCCGACATCGCCTGTGGGCAGTATAATTTTGCCAGCAACAGCCTCCCGGCAGATTGGGCCGACTCCGGTACGGCGGTGACTCTTGGCTTCGCTGATCCCACTGACCAGACTTCCGGCGCCCTGGTGTCTGCCGCCGCATTTGAGCTTGTCGCCCCGGCCAGCAACAGTGTCACGGTGTCGCTCCTCGATGGGCGCGGGGACTCACTCTACAACTCGGGCGTAATCGCCAGCGGCCGTTTTGGCTTCGAGGCGCGCGAGGCCTTCAGCGAGGTGCTCACCTCCGCGGTCGCGCGCGTCACGCTCCAGGGCGCCACCAACGTGCTATGGACGGTCGGCCACATAACCGACGGCGGCGTGCCCGACTTCGCCTGGAACGGCTGGCGCCTTCCCTCGGGCTTCGAACGCTGGAGCTTCCGGATCGCCGACCCGGTGCAGCGCGGCGACACGGCTGACCCCGATGGCGACGGCAGCCTGAACCTGGTCGAATACGCCACGGCCACCAATCCCACGAACAAGGCCTCCGCCGCTCGCTTGGAAGGCTTGTGGACCAACGGCGGCTTCGCCGTACGGTTTCCGCGCGCCGATGCGGACGACCTCACCTGGGTCGTGGAGCGCACCGCCGGAATGTCGGCGCATCCCGCCTGGGAAGCCATCGCCACGAAGCAGGGCAGCCAACCCTGGTCGGGGCCGGCGGCGGTGGAGGAAACCGACACCGGGTTGGGCAAGCTTGTGCTGGTGCATGACCCGGATTCGTCGGCGGCCCAGCACTACCTGCGCCTGCGGGTCGGCCATCGCGCGCCTTCGGGCTACGAACTCTGGCGTTTACAAATTCCCGACGCGGAGCTGCGCGGCGACACGGCTGACCCCGACGGTGACCGCGGGCTCAACTTGTTCGAATACGCAACCGGCACCTCCCCCACTAACACGCTCTCGGTCGCGCGGCTGGACGGCGTGTGGACCAACGGCGGGTTTGCGATCCAGTTCCCCCGCGCCAACGCCGACGACATCACCTGGCTCGTGGAGCGAACCGCAACGATTTCCGCGCATTCTTCCTGGGAAAGCATCGCCACGAAGCAAGGCAGCCAACCCTGGTCCGGGCTGGCCGCGGTGGAGGAAACCGACACTGGGTTGGGCAAGCTCGTGCTAGCGCATGACCCGGACTCGTCGGCGAGGCAGCACTATCTGCGTCTGCGGATTACCCGTCCCTGACCGTTCCGCACCCTCAGTTTTCCCCTGGCTGCAGCGGAGGCCCGGCGGACATGAAGAAGCCGGGAGGACACCTGTACCTCCCGGCCACCGTTCTCCAACTCAACATGAACTCCAAACCAAACCTGTCTCACTGCTCGGGAGAGGCGCCCAATAACGCTCTCCCAACGCCGTGACACTGCCAGGCCAGAGGCCGGCTGTCTCGCACATTCTACTTGTATATTGACTGGACAGGTTTGGCGCGCCATCGGCCGACAGCCGCGTCGAGCCGAGCCCTCGCGGGAACCAGGCCGTCGAACCCGGTCACTTCTGCAAACGATAGAATTCCTGCCCGCCCAGAGCCGGGAGGGTGACAGTCAGGTTCGTGCCGTCAACGTTTGAGGCGTTGGTCACCGCCGCCCAGGCGGTGGTGGTCACGTTGCTGTTCTGCAGCAAGGCATAACCCGTCGCGTTAGTCGGCCAGGAAATCACCACGTTCGTTCCGGCCAGCCGGATGCTCAGCGACGGCCGGGTAATCGTAATCGGGGCAATCTCAGCCACGAACCCCTCCACTATCGTCCCGGCAGTAGTGCCGTAGCCCGCGATATATTTGGCATTCGGCGTGATGCTGTAAGCCATCGTCAGCTTCGTCCAGCCGCTCAGGTCAACCCCCGCCGCTACCAGCAAATCCCACAACAGGTGCGGCTGCCCCGCAGTATCCCAGACACACGCCCGGTAACTGTCAGTGCCATTCCAAGTCCACCCGACGGCGGTGCCGTCGTCGGCCAGGTCCGTCGCCCAGCTCAGGGTGTCGGTTCCCGCCGGGGGCAAAGCGAGGCAGGACGTCTCGCCCGGAGACCAGCGGAAAGCCTGGTACAGGGGCGTGCCGCTGTCCGTGTACATCAGACCCGTCACCCACGCGCCGTTGTCGGAAATGCCCCGCCCCTCGGCACTCGTGGTGGTGTTGCCGGCCAACGGCGGGATGTCCTGAACCCCGCCGCTCTCCGTCCAGTAGATGGCCCCCTTGGTGGTAGCGCCTATGCCATGGCGGTCCGTTCCCACACATGCGCCGTCGTTGGCCACCCCGGTGAAGAAGGTCTCGCCGAACCCTAGCACATACATGGGATTGGCCAGGTCGTTCGTGTCCCAGCGCAATGCATTCTGGCTCTTGGTATGCTCGCCCGCGATATAGCGATTGGTGCCCGACACGGAATTCTGGGCGGCTACGAAACAATCGCTTATTGGCACAAGCGGAAGGATTTTGGTTATCGCGGGGTCATCTTGGTTGACAGTGGGCCACGAGTATCTGCCGATTCCACTGATGTTGCCTGCCATGGTGGCCGTGTAGGCCGGCCCGGGCGTGCCGGTTCCAAGACCGATCCCGGTCCATGGGCCGTGACGCCAATCGTCATTGCGCAGCACGAGACCCGTGGTTCTTGACCAATACACCGGAATATCCTGGCCCGACTGGTCACATGACTCCGTCCCAGTAGATATCGCCGTGGACGTACCCCACGGCGATCTGGCCATCGGGCGAGATGGCATTAAGGCCGCTATAGGACAACGCCAAGCAGCCGTGATTCCATCCACCATCTCACGTTCATGCGATGGACCCACCTAATGTTTGTCTGCCTCCCGGTGCCGCCGGGCCGGGTCAAAAGAGACTTCTTCTGACGAACCAAGTATATCGGAATGGCCGGCGGGTTGTCACCTCCGTTTTACTTGTCTATTATTGCTGCCGGATATGTTTGGCGTGACTCAGCCCGACCGCCGCGCTGCGGCACACCACTGCGGGCGATCCAGCAGCGTAACCGTTGGCTACCCCTAATCCTTCCGCAGACGGTAAAAGCTGTTCTCCGCCGGCGCTGGCACCACAATCCACGCCTGGCTGCTGTTGGTCTCATACGGTGGCGATACCTGCGGCCAGGTCCCCGACACCCCCGCCACCCGGTTCGTCCGCTCCAGCGCCCAGCCCTCCGCCGGCAATGGCCAAGACACGACCACACTGTTCGTCGCCGTCCGCTCAATCGTCAGCGACGGCCTGCTCGGCGCCTGCCCGACCCACACCACTGCGACTTCGCTGGTTACAGAGCCAACCTGATTACTCACGACGACAGAGTAACTGCCACTGTCAGCCGGCGTGGCGTTGGAAATGGTCAAACAACGCCAGGTTGCGCCCGCCAGGTTCGTGCCGTTGCGCATCCACCGCCAGCCCATCACGGACGGGCTGACAGCGACCGACCCGATATCGAAGGTGTAGCCGACCGGCACGCTCTGGCTGATTGGGGGGCTCACGATGATCGGAGCCACATTGGTATAGAAGTACAGGTTAAAGCTCATCATGCCATTGGTAGCGCCGTTGTCGTTGTTCAGGCGGGGGGGCAACCTTGTGCTGCCACCAATGTTGATGGTTGTGAACGGAGCACTGCGCCCGGCGGCAATCAAACCGTTTGTCCACGCCTGATATGCCAGGAACCAGTTCGTGAGCGTCCCAATGCCGGAATTGTCCCAGGAAACGATCTCGAACGTGGCCGCCTCGGCGTCGGCGGGGATGGTGTTCGTATAAGGCGGAACGGCACTCAGCGTATCTGTGATCGCCGCAACGTAGCCCGCCGCCCCGCCAGAGCGGAACGACGTGATAAAGCCCACGGGAACCAGTTCACTCTCGGGCCGGTTCGCGCCCACCGCCCCGAGGAGTTGGGCATACGTGTACGCAGCTCCGTATTGGGTATAGATGCCGCTCTTACCGATCAGGGTCATACCGTTCGTGCCGAAGGGCGTAGTGCGAGGCAACGTGACCGGGAGGTCGTTCGATCCATACCCGATCAGAGACAGGGTTGGGGCGTTGGTGCGGCTGGTCCCCAGACGTGGAGTATTAGGTCCTGGAAATTGATTCTGAAATCTACAGTGCCTACAGTCCCCTGCCCCTTGGCCTCGCCCACCGGCAGCAGGCTCAGGGATAGAGTCAGTAGCAGCGCGGCCAGCAGCGTGAGCGTGCCAGACGCGCCAGTGAACGGAACGTGATTGGACAGAGGTTGCTTCATAATTTGCCTCCATAGGGATGTAAAGTGCCCGTGGTCGCTTGGCGAACGCGCCCTCGCCTGCACCCGCAGGCAAGTCGCCCGTCCGTCCGGCCAGAACTCCTCCCGCCTTGCCGGGAAAGCTTCATGGACACCAGTCGGTTTCTTGTGATCCTCCCCGCTTCGCTCGCCGAGCGGTCCCAGCCGCACGGCCGACGGAACCGGAAAGATTGAGAATCCTTTACAAGAATGGCTTACTTTGCACAAGACAAAAATTGCCTTTCTTAAGCCCCCGACCCCGCCGCTCGGCTCCACTCTCAGCCCCTTGACTTCGGGCTCGAGGCTCAGGACTGGCCTTCTCCCACCCCGAGCGCAGCTCGACGCCTCTGCCAGGCGGAGGCTGGCTCGCAAGCCTCGCCGCCGCCCTGAACCCCATCCGAGGCGAGCGACCCGGCCCGCTACTGCGGGTCGCGCAAATCCAATTCCATTGAACCTTTTCCCCGGTCCTGCATTCTACCGAGTGTAGATGCCGGTGGTGATTGAGGAACGAGCATTGCCTGTGCGCGAAGCCCGGGCCGGGGAACCCGAAGCCTGGGAGGCGCTGCTTGCACGCTATCGGCTGCCGCTCTATGCCTATGTTTTCGAGCTGGTCCATCACGAACAAACCGCCCTGGACATCGTCCAGGAGAGTTTCATCGCCGCGGCACGGCACATCCAGAGCCTGCGCCAGGACGAGAAGTTCGGCTCGTGGCTGTTCAACATCGCGCATCAGAAGTGCATTCAGCATTGGCGCCGGCAGCGTCCAGCGGAGGTCTCAGTTGATCCCCTGGACGAGGACTTGCCCGATTTCGAGCCCGGGCCGGCGGAATTGCTCATTCGCAAGGAGCAGGAGGAGGCTTTCATGAAGGCCATGGGCCAACTGGCGGTGCCGCATCGCGCGGTGCTGCTGCTGCATTTTGTGGAAGAGTTTCCGCTCGAAGAGATTGCCCGCATCACCGGGACGCAGCTTGGCACCGTGAAGTCCCGGCTGCATTACGCCCGCAAAGCATTAAGAAAGTTATTGGAGGGGAATGAAACATGAAAACTCCGCGTGAAGTCATATTGGAACGTCACCAGTCCGCCCAGACCAAACTCAAAGTCATCCGCGGGGAGGATTTGGCGGCCTGCGCCCGGTCGGCGGCGGCTGGGGCGAGCGTTGGACCGCAGGCAACGTTGCGCCTTGGGGATATCGCCGGTCAGATCTGGCAGGAAATGTTCTGGCCCTGGCGCCGAATCTGGGCCGGGGTGGCGGCCACTTGGCTGGTCATCCTGGGGTTGATCCTGGCCGGCGGCGACATGCCCCGAGCGGCCTCGGCCAGACCGCTCCGGCCCAATCCCGAGGCCTTGGCGGTGTTGCGGCAGCAGGAACTGTTGCTGTCGCAATTGCTCGGCAGGGAGGCGCCGCCGCGTGTGACGCGTCCCCGCACTCCGAGTCCGCGCAGCGCCGCGGACATGTTTCCGGCGGCTTAAGACCTACCAACACGCCTATGCATCACTCTGCATTCTCAGCCGGCCCGGCGCGGTTCCCTACGTTTGCGCGCTTCTTTCGCTGGCTCTTGGGATGGCTTCACTGGCTGTTGGGCCTGCGAAAGCTGTGGCGGGTGGTGGGACGGGTGTGCGTCGGTCTGGCTGTTTTGGCGACCCTCATCGCTTTGGTGCTGGCCGAGGAACACTTGCGCGGCAAATGGGCCTGGTCGAGATACAAGCACAAGCTGGAGACTCAGGGCGAGAAGCTCGACTGGAGTGATTACGTTCCGCCGCCGTGCCGGACGACCAGAACTTCGCCATGACGCCAGTTCCTGGCGCCGCTGTTTGACTATACCGCCGGGTCGCCGGACCAGGGAGTAAAGTGGCGCGATACCAATGGCCTCGCACTCGCGTTCTCGCTGGGGCAGGGGCGGATGAATGTCGAGCCGGACACCGGCGAGCGCGGTTCCCAAAGGACCTTGCCGCGGATGACGGACCTCCAGGCGTGGGCCGCGAGTCTGGCGGCAAAGACGAACCCGGCCCCGGCTATAACGGCTGAAGCAGCGGAGGCGTTTCGCCGACGTTATGGTGTGGAGCCGCCGGCGGAGATGCAGCCGCCGCGGCCTGTTAAACTGGAGGGGGAAGCAGCAACGGAGGAGTTTCGCCGACGATACGGCCTGGCGCCGCAGGAGGCAGTGCCGCCACCGCCCCCAGCGGGTGTGGCAGAGGGAGCACCGGCGCCTCCGCCCGGCGCAGCGGAGGAAGCCTTCCGCCGACGTTACGGTTTGGAGGGGCAGCCGGGGCTGCCGCCGCCGCGGAAGGCGGAGGTGGCGATGACCCGCCCGGAAGCGGCGGCCGAAGTGCTGCGTTTGCTGGAGCCGTATAAGCCGGTGCTGGAGGAACTGCGCAACGCCAGCCGCCGTCCCTATGCCCGGTTCAACATCCACTACGAGGACGACTTCGCACCCGCCATCCTGCTGCCCCACCTCGCGGTCTTGAGGCGGGCAAGCCGGATATTCCAATTGCGGGCTTCGGCGGAGCTGGCCCTGGATCGCACGGACCAAGCGTGGGCGGATACCAGGATGGCCTTGTACCTGGCGGATACACTCAAGAACGAGCCGTTCCTGGTCTGCAAGCTGGTTCAGATGGCCATCGTCCAGCTTGCGCTCAGCCCTATCTGGGAGGGCTTGACCGAACACAAATGGTCTGACGCTCAACTCACCGAAATCGAGCAGCGCTTGGGCAAGCTCGACCTGCTGTCCGGCGCCGCGCTGCGCGGCAACCGGGCGTTCGCCATCCTTACCTTTGACCAAATGCGCCTCCTGGGAAAGCTGGATCCGATGGACTACTCCGGCAGACTCACAGGCCCGCCGAGTTTCCTGCTGGGCGGCTTCTTCTACCAGAACCAATTGTTCCTGGCCCGCCTTTACCAGCAGCATTTGGTGCCGGTGGTGGATGTGGCCAATCAACGGCTCTACCCCTCCCGAGGCTTTGCGAATGATACCGCGCTGACCAACGCGATGGCCGGTGGCTTTAAACCGTACCGTGTTGTCGCCCGACTCCTGCTGGGCGGACTCGTCAGCGCCCAGGCCACGTTTGGCTTCGGGCAGACGCGCGTGAACGAGGCCATTGTGGCTTGTGCCCTCGAGCGCTATCGCCTGGCCCAAGGGCAGTATCCCGAGTTGCTCGAAGCCCTCAGCCCCCGGTTTCTCCAGAAGCTGCCGCACGATATCATCACCGGCGCGCCGTTGAAATACCGGCGCCTGGGCGACGGCCAGTTCATCCTCTACTCGGTAGGCTGGAATGAGAAGGATGACGGCGGCCAGGTGGTGCAGCCTAAGGCCGAGGAGACCGCCTCAGAGGTCACCGAGGGCGATTGGGTTTGGCAGTATCCGGCCCCGGCGGAGAAGGCCGCCAAGCAGTAACCGCCGAGCTATCTCAGGCTCTGGGCCGGCAAGCCTGCGCCAGCGGGCCATCCATCGGGGAAAATCGGCCACGCCTACCCGGCTCCGGAAACAACTCCGCGAAAACCTGAAAAACACTTGGCGCCCGCCCCCGTCGGCGTAAGGTCACATCGAAATGAACCCGGCGCAAACGCAATTCGCCATCAACCACGCAGCGTCAAAAAGCAAATTTCTATCATCTCAATTTGAGGCTAACGTAGGAGTGAATAAAGAAATGCGAAGATTGGCATTCATGGTTGCACTGGTCACAGTCCTGGGGGCGACGTCGGCGTTCGGCGTGGCGCAGGTCTGGGATCTGGGCGAGGGAATATCCGTAGGCGCTACGTCGGACGGACAAGTAACGTGCGTCCGGTCCGGCGCCAACCTTAACAAGACGGCTATCTGGTCGGTCCAGTACGGCACCAAGGATCTCGGAAAATATACCGCTCGGGGCATTACGTGGAAGGGATCGCAACTGGTCGTGGCCGGGCACACGAACGGCCAGGCGTATCGCTGGGCCGGCAATATCCAGGGGGTTGGGACCTGGAGCGCCCTGCCGCTGGCGGACGGTCTCTACAGTTGGACGCCGCATCGCGTCCAGTCCATGGCGTCAGACGGCACTAACGTGTGGATTGTGGGCGTTTCGGCCTACACCAACGGGGCTGAACACGCCTGCGTTTACACGGATAACGGGTCCACGTCGGCCTGCACCAACGTCGTGATTCCCAGTCCCGGTCACGACCACTCCGAAATGTGCGCGGTGTCGGAGAACGGTCTGGTAGCGGGTCAGGCTCAATACGGAGGAGGCGGGGGGCTCAGCTCCGGTGGCCGCCAGGTGATCACCGGCAATCCGCTGCGCTTCCTGGGCAACATCCTGGGCAATCCGACGTATAGCAATGAAGCGCGGGCTTTGGCGATTTCGGGCGATGGCAGCAGAATCGTCGGCTGGAGCTACATCATCCTCGATCCCCTCTACATCCAGCAGTGCTATTGGGACGCTCCGTTTACGGCCAATCGTACGGCACACGCCATTCCATTTCTTGCGGGCCATGTCTGGGGCGACGGGACAGCCGTGAGCCGCACCGGCACCTACATCGGCGGCGCCTCCTGGAAAGTTATCTACAACCCCCCCGGCACGGTCAATCCCGAAGGCCAGGCTGCGTTTATCTGGGACGCCGCGCACGGCACCCGCAATCTGAAGGACGTGCTGATCGCGGAGGGAGCAGACCTCACGGGTTGGGGGAGGCTCTGCGATGACTTGAGCGGCACTCCGGAACATGGGGACGGCTTCTTTGACATAACCGGTATTTCCGAAGACGGCAGGTGGATCACCGGGACCGGCGCGCAGAGCGGCGTGCGGCACGCGTATGTGGCGTATCTTAATGAGGCCCCGACCGTATCCAGCATCGCGCCCAACACGGCGACCAATGCCGGCACAGTCCAGGCCACCGTCAGCGGCTTGTGCTTCCGCACTGGGGCGACTGTGAAGCTGACCAAAGCCGGCGCATCAGACATCACGGGAACAAGCGTGACCGTGTCGAACCTATCCAAGCTGACGTGCCGTTTCAACCTGGCAGGCCAAGCACCGGGCCAGTGGGATGTGGTGGTGACCAACCCCGACGGACTGTCTGGGACACTGGCGCGGGGCTTCTTTATGGTGCTGCCGGGCGGCGGGTATTTGTTGGCGCCGGTGTATCAAGTGACCAACGTGGTGTTGAGGTTGACGAACACCGGCGCCAACGAGGTGTATGACCTGCTCGCGGTGAGCAATCTGCACCTGACCAACTGGACGTTCCTGATGCGGGGCACGAATGGGCAGACGGAGTTTAGGGTGACGAATCCGCCGGCATTTGAGAGTTACTACCGCGGTCTGTACCAACAATGACGCGGATGAGGACGTAGCGGAGCGGCGCGACCCGATGACGAATGGCCTTTGGGCGGCGGAATACCAGCGGTTTGCTGCTCCAGAAAACGAGAGGCAGGGCTGGAATGAGAAGGATGACGGCGGCCAGGTGGTGCAGCCGAAGGCCGAGGAGACCGCCTCGGAGGTCAGCGAGGGTGATTGGGTTTGGCAGTATCCGGCCCCGGCGAGCCCTTGAGCAGGTGAGCAAAAATACTCAGTCATTGAGTATTCTTGCTCAACCATCCCGCCCGACCTTGGAGCGCCGAATTCAGACCGCAGCGGCGGCGGGGTGAAGCGGGCGTGGCAAGAGCAGGTGGGTTGCCCCCAAGGACCACTGCCACGTTGGCCGGGCTAATGCCGGGTGCATACGCCAGTCACAGCACTTATACTTTAAAGTAGGAGTTGCGATCGCCGTACAGCGTGCGATAATGCACGGTCGCCTTAGGTCGTCTCACGCGGTTCGTTCACTGTCAGGATAGAACTGTCTTGAGACGCCCGGGTACGACGATCGAGAAATTGAAGAAGACGGCAACAACAAGACTGTAATCGTATGAAAACAAATGTGTTCAAGGTAGATTGGTTGATCCCGGTGTTGGGCCTCGCGCTCGTGGGCGGCGGCTATGCCCTGACGAAATCCTATCTGGGCTTGCAAGCGGAGATTCGAGCCGAGGAACAGCTCATGGCGACCATTGATCGCCTCGCGGAAGACTGCCGCCTCACCCAAGTCCTGCTGCAGGCTCAAGATACCGGCTGTGCGGTGGCAGCCCAGAGTCTGGACGAGTTGTTGTCCGCCAACATCGCAGCCGTCAGCTCTGACCTCGCATCGGCCGAACCACAGGCACAGGCACAGGCACAGGCTATGGCGGAGGCTTGTTTCAAGCACATTGCTCGCCGGCGATCGCAGAATTCCCCTATGGCTGCCAATTTGCCTGCGGGCCGCGGCGATCTCCCACTCGCAGCGCCCAGCGTTCCCGGGCAAACCCTGGCCAGCGCATCCCCCGGCAATTAGGCAATAGAGCCGTAGCACACAGCCGGCAGTCCGGGGGCAGCCGGGGTGGTGCCATCCCTGCTCTCGGGCCCGGCTGCTGATTGCCCTATTGGGCCAATCCCCTGCCCCGGCCCTCAGATCGAGTGTCGGGAGGGGCGCGGTAAGGTTGTTCGCTGTTTTCGGTGAAATAGGATCCAGTTCAGGCAGCGGATCAGTGCTGCCGGGATTGACGCTCTGGGGGCTCAAGGCCCCAAGCACCCGTTCTCCACCCAAACCATCTCCTCAAAGTGCCCACGGCCCCGATGGTATCTCCGTAGTACCTCCGTAGTAGCTATGTGGTACCTCCGTAGTACGTCCGTTATCAATACAGGTGCCGCGCCAGGCCCTCGACCAGTGGTTGTAGGGTGATGTTCAGGTTGGCTACGCGCACCAGGTAGGCAATCAGCAGCGGTTCGTTCCGGATGGTGTCCGTCAGCCGGAACATGAACTGGATGTCCTCGAACGCCTCGTTCGTGCGCCCGAGCGCTAGCTCGGCCGAAGCGCGGAGCTGCAGCACCTGGAAGACGCGTTTGAGCACCGAGTAGTGCGGCAGGAGAATCGCCGCCGGGTCATCTGCGTCGTAGCGCAGGTTGAAACGGGAATAGGGGCGCCGGCTGGCCGCGCGAAGTTCCTCCAGTACCGGTTCCGCTTCCGCCAGCGCGGCCAGCACCCTAGCGGCCGCCTCCGTGACCGTCGGAACGTTGGTGGTTGGTTGATGGATGATAGTTGATGGCTCAGCCGCCGTCGGGCCCGCCGGGGGGGAAGCGACGCCGCACCTCAGCCTGAACGCTCTGACAGCCTCTTCGTCTGACTCGACAGCGTTCGTCCCTTTGAGAAACGCTGCGTACCAGGCGGGCAAGTCCATTTCTGCGACGACCCAGGAATTCGACCGTGGCACATCGCGCGGCTTGACGCGACTGGAAGCGGCATCATACCGCGGCGAAAGGCTGTTATTAAGGCCCACGGCAACGGGATTGCGAAACAACGGCGCCCAATAGGGGGCGGCGGCAAAGTTCTGGTGGTCCGGCACCGGCGGGGGCACCAGGGCCGCCGGGTCCATCCTCTCCCCGCGCGCTTCCTGTTGCCGTTTGTAATCGTTCCACGCCCGCTCGCCGCGAATGTTCTCTTCGACATAGAAGAGCCACACCAGCAGCGGCACTCCCACCACCGCTGCCACGGCCACCTCGGCGCGTCGGGAAAGGATGCGCCGCCCCGCATAGGTTTCGGACTCCGCACCGCCCGCGCCGGTTTCCAGGTCGGGCAACTCGTCGAGCGGGAGACGCAGTCGTCTGAGCAGCGGCAACCCCGCCGCCACCAGCGCCGGCAGCGCCACGAAACCCAACAGCAAGACAAGAAGATGCCGCCCCCACCACGTTTCGAGAAACGCAGCCTCATTGGACGCCCCCACCACGCAGGTGACAATGGCGAACACCACGCCGGCCACCAGCGCCGCATCAAATCCCCGTCCGCAGACCCGCCCCCAAAGAATCACCCGCCTGCCGCCGCACCTGCCGACTAGTGGTTTGCTCATCCCAATTGGACAGGGCTGGCGAGCATTAGTCATGCCGGGCACACGGCGGGGCCTCACTTCCGGCGCGGATTTGCGGGCTCGTGCCGTTGCGCGAGTTGCCCGAGTTCCTCCCCGCCGGGTCATGCTTGCCGTAGCCCAAATGCACCGTCAACTCCGCCCCCATCGCCTTTCCCAGCAGTCACTTCTGCAATTGCTTGAGCAACCCATTCTGGCCCAACAAATCTTCGGGCTTCTGGTAATCTTTAGGTAGTTCGTTCAGCACTTCATCGGTAATGGCCATGATCATCTATCCTCTCATTTGGCCGCCTACACGAATTGCTTTATGGCCCCCTGAGGGAGGGCTGGCATTGACGCGCCGCTGACCGCGCAAGCCCTGGTGCGCGTCGTGCGGGCCGGTTTCCCCGCCTTAACGACTGGCTCAATCGCCTGCCCGACCCGCGCGTCCAGGAGATGTGTGTCTATGTGGCCGCCCACCTCTGGTGGCAGATCCTCGCCACCTGTCTCTCTCGCAAGGGCTCGCGTATGGGGAGCAAGCTAAACCGTCAGTCCAACCTTGACACGCGAGTCACCACTGATAGCTTCCTCGCGCTCCGAATTTCAACCGGGGCGAGCCACTTTGTGGCTGATCCCGATGAGTGAGTGATGCCCTGACAGACTGGAACACCATGCCCGCCAGACGAACAGAAACGCCGCACCGTCCGCGCAGACCTGCAAAACCGGGCCGCAAGAAACCCTCTGCCGCCGCCCCCCCGCCCATCGCGCGTGAGATCCTCGCCCGAACGCGCACGCCCGGCTTCCGGCGTTACCTGCGGGACCTGCTGGTCGAGCTTTGCGCGATTGATACCACGCCGAACCCGGACGTGAAACGGATGCAGGCCGCCGAGGATGACTGCTTTCGCATTCTCGAACGGGAACTAGGCGGACTGGGCTTCCCCGGCGCGCGCCTCGAACGCCGGCCCGTCAATCCCGCCATCCAGGCCCACCCGAACTACTCGCTGCTGCATTTCACCAAGACGCCCAACCGACCGCAGGGCCTCTCCCCGGAGGAAACCTACGCCAGCCGCTCGAACCTGCTTTACGTGGTCCCCGGCGCCTGCGGCACTGTCGGCCAGTCGGTGGCGCTGAACGCCCACCTTGACGTCGTCGCCCCTTACTTTCCCCCGCGCGTCAAAGGCGGCACCGTCCTTGGACGCGGCGCGTGCGACGACAAAGGCCCGGCCGTCAGCGTCGTTGCCGCGCTCAAAGTGCTGTCCGAGGTCATGCCCAGCGCCCGGCTGAAGTGGAATCGGAACGTGCTGGCCATGCTGGTCGTCGAGGAGGAAACCGGCGGCAACGGCTCCCTCTCGCTCGCCCTGGACCGCGACCTCAAGAAGCTTTACGACAGCATCCTGGTCTGCGAGTGCACGAGCCTCAAGTTCTACCCCGCCAATCGCGGCGCGGTCTGGTATCGCGCCGAGCTTCGCCCGCCGGAAGCCGTCTCGGCCTTCGAGATGTTCGCCTTCGTCAACGAGGAGATGGAGAAAGACGGCGCGGCCATCCGCGCTGAGAGCCGCCACCCGCTCTTTCCGCAGCGGCCCGTCCAGACCTGCCACGGCATCATTGGCCCCTACGGCGAGCATCCCAGCCGCATTTGCGGCGAGGTAAGCTTCACCGTTCGCTTCGAGCGCCCGCCCGGCGAACCGGCGGAATTGCTCGTGCGCGATTGCCTCGACGCCGGTCTGGCCACCTACACCGGTCTTTACGGCGATAAGAGCAGGGTCACCGACCCCGCGACCGGCAAGCCGATGGTCGCGCGCCACTATGATTTCCGGCGCGAGGGCGATGGCTTTCGGGTGGATGTCCACGGCGCTACCGGTCACATGGGCGCCATTCGCGAGCGCGACGGCGCCATTACCAAGATCGCGCACCTAGTCCGCAGCCTGGTGGCTTCCCGGGCCAAGCTGGAAGCCGGCGCCGGTGGGCGAGTGGTTTTGGAGCTGGCCCCGCACACGGGAGTCAACGGCCAATCGCCAACTGCCAATGGCAGAACAGAAATCACCTCCGCCCTGGTCCTCGAAGGTGGCCAGGGCTTTGTGCCCACCCACGACATCAACGAGGTCATGCAACGCCTGCGCCGAGCCGCCCAGCGCGGCGCCGACAACTACCTCCGCCGCATCGGCCGGTCTGAACGCGGCGAGGACGTGGTGACGGTGGCCTACGAGAAGCTCCACAATGTCGCCTTCGACGGCGACCCGGACTCGCCTTCCGTCCGGAACGCCATTGCCGCGGCCAAGGCGTGTGGTTTGTGGAAAGACGAACCCGTGCTCGGCTGGACGGTCTCGTGCGATGCGCGCCTCTTTGCCACCGAATACCCCGAGATGCAGGTGCTCACCTTCGGCCCCGGCCACCTCGCCTTCGCCCACTCCGACCAGGAACAGATCGCCCTCGACGAAATCCGCGCCGCCGCTGAGTTCTTGGCCCTCTTCCTCCTGGGGCAAACCGGAACACACTAATATGAAAACCAAACTCAGGCTCGGCATCATCGGCGCCGGCTCCGTCGTGCGCGAAATCTACCAGCACCTTTACTTCCGCAGCCACTACTCCCACCTCTTCGACATCTGCGCCGTCGCCGACCCCAACGAGCAATACCGCAATTGGTTCGCCGACCTCGCCGGCGTGCCCGCCAGCCGCCGCTTCCCGATTACCGCGACCTCCTCGCCAAGGTCAAACTCGACGCTGTTCAGGTCAACACCCCCGATCACCTCCACTGCGCCCCGACCGTGGACGCGCTCAAGGCCGGCCTGGATGTCGTCGTCCCCAAGCCCACCGCTGCCACCGTCAAGGACGCCCACGCGATGATCCAGGCTGCCAAGACAGTCCGGACGCTTCCTGGGCATAGACTTCCACAAGCGCGAAGACCCCCGCATCAAAGAGGCCGAGGCCCGCTTTCAGAACGGCCGTTACGGCACTTTCCAGACCGCCGTCTTCTACATGCTCGACAAGCTGTGGGTGGTGGACCCCAACCACTCGCCGCGCTATTTCGCTTCCCCTAACTACGCCGAGAAGAACACCCCGGTGTCGTTCCTCACGGTGCACATGGCCGATGCGTTGATGAAGATCGTCAACCTTATCCCCGTCAGGGTGCGCGCGACCGGTTACTCCCAGAAGCTGCCCTCCCTGCGGCCTATCCCGGTCAAAGGCTACGACCTCGTGGACACCGAAATCCTCTTCGAGACTGGCGCCCAGGCCCACATCATCACCGGCTGGGCCGTGCCCAACACCGCCCATTCTATCACCGTCCAATCCGGTCGCATCATCTGCTCCGACGGCCTGATTGACCTTGGTCTCGACACCCCCGGCCTGCGCGAAGTCCATGCCGAAGGCATCCTCGAAGTGAACCCCCTCTTCCGCAACTTCGAGAAGGACAAGACCGTCACCGGCTACGGCATCAGCAGTCCGGGCCGGCTCTACCAGCAAATCCTGGCCATGCGAAACGGCAAGCTTTCCGCCGCCGATCGCGCAACGGCCTTTCACCCAATGACTCTCGGGTTCTACACCACACTAGTGCTAGCGGGGGCCGAGCAAAGCCTGGCCGACGGCAAGAAGCTGCCCACCGGCGTCACCCTCGGCCCTCCAGTTGATTTGCGCCAACTGACCGTCCGCCAGCTCGGCGCCCGTGCGGCTAAGAGCTACGGGCTGGCTTGAGTAGTAGAACGGGCGTCCCGGCCCCTTTCTGGAGTGCTGAGGCCAAAGCGCCAGAGCACTGGCGCATTCCAAGACGCTGGCGCGTTCACCCACGCTCCCGCACCCGCGAAGCGTCCTGGAGTGCGGCAGTGCTCTGCCGCTTTTTGCGCCTGCGTGTTTGCTTGCTCTGCCGCTGAAACGAGGCCACGATGCGCGCCGTTTATTTATGCTGCTGGACGAACTGGAAAACCAAAGCATCTACATCCTGCGCGAGGCGTTCAACAAGTTTGAGCGCCTGGCCATGCTGTGGAGCATTGGTAAAGACTCGACCGTGCTGTTGTGGCTGGCGCGCAAGGCCTTCTTCGGCCACGTGCCCTTCCCGCTGGTCCACGTGGATACCACCTTCAAAATCCCCAGCATGATCGAATACCGCGACCAGCTCTGCCGTGAGTGGAAGCTCCAGCTCGTCGTGGGCAAGAACAAGGAGGCGCTCCATGCCAAACGCACCTATCCTGACGGCAACGCCACGCGCGTCGAGTGCTGCGGCATCCTCAAGAAGGACGCCCTCCAGGCGGTGCTCCACGAGCACCACTACAACGGCGTCATCGTCGGTGTTCGCCGCGACGAGGAACCCACCCGCGCCAAGGAACGCTATTTCAGCCCGCGCGACAAGCACATGGAATGGAACGTCGAGGACCAGCCGCCCGAACTGTGGAACCAGTTCAAGACCGACTTCGAGCCGGGCACCCACATCCGCATCCACCCGCTGCTGCATTGGACCGAGCTGAACATCTGGGAGTACATCGAGCGCGAGAATGTGCCCGTCATCCCGCTCTATTTTGCTAACTCGGAGGGCAAACGCTACCGCAGCATCGGCTGTTACCCGTGCACCTTCCCTATCCCGTCGCAGGCGCGCACCGTGCACGAGATCGTCGAGGAACTGCGCCACAATCGCACCCCCGAGCGCGCCGGCCGGGCGCAGGACCAGGAAAGTGAAGACGCCTTCGAGAAACTCCGGCGCGACGGATACATGTGATCGGCCTATGAGTGTTTCCACCCCATCCGCCGCCCCGCCGGCCGCTGCCGAGCAACTCAAGATCGTCATCCTGGGCCACGTGGACCACGGCAAGTCCACGCTGGTCGGCCGCCTCCTCCACGACACCGGTTCGCTGCCCGAGGGCAAGCTCGAACAGCTCAAACAAATCGCCGAGCGCCGCCGCGTCCCCTTTGAATGGGCCAACCTCATGGACGCGCTCCAGGCCGAGCGCGACCAGAACATCAGCATTGATACCGCGCAAATCTGGTTCCATACGCAGCAGCGGCGCTATGTGATCATTGACGCGCCCGGACACAAGGAGTTCATCAAGAACATGGTGACCGGGGCCGCCCAGGCGGAGGCGGCACTGCTGCTGATTGATGCCCATGAGGGCGTGCAGGAAAACTCCCGGCGCCACGGGTACCTGCTCGACTTGCTGGGCATACGCCAGGTCGCTGTCCTGGTCAACAAGATGGACCTGGTGGGCTACTCCCAGGAACGGTTCAACGCCATCGAGACCGAGTATCGCGCCTGGCTCGCGCAGGTCGGCCTCCAGCCAAGCCGCTTCATTCCCATCTCGGCCCGGGAAGGCGACAACGTTGCCGTCCCCGGCACGAACATGCCCTGGTGGCAAGGCCCGACCGCGGTGGCGGCACTCGACGAGTTCAAAGCCGCGCGCCCGCCCCACGGCCAGCCGCTGCGATTCCCGGTCCAGGATGTCTATCGCTTCGACCACCGGCGCATCCTGGCGGGGCGCGTCGAGAGCGGCCGCATCCAGGTCGGCGACCGGCTGATCTTCGCCCCGACCAACAAGACCAGCACGGTCAAGACCATCGAGCGCTGGAATGCCCCGGCGCGCGACTTTGCCGAAGCCGGTGAAAGCGTCGGCCTCACCCTCACCGAGCAGGTGTTCGTCCAGCGCGGGGCCATCGCCGCGCCCGAACACGCGCTGCCCTACGCGCTCACCCAATTCAAGGCCCGGGTGTTCTGGCTCGGCAAACAGCCGTTCCTGCCAGGCCGCAAGTACCAGCTCAAACTGGCCACCCAGGAGGTCGAATGCCACATCGAGAAACTGGAACGGGTCATTGACGCCTCCACCCTCCAAACCGTCCAGCGCCCCGCAGCCGAATCCTTTGTCGGCCGCCACGAAGCCGCCGAACTCACCCTGCGGACAAAGAAGCCGGTCGCGTTCGACGCCATCAACGAAATCGCTGCCACCGGGCGCTTCGTCATCGTGGACGGCTTCGACGTGGCCGGCGGCGGCGTGATCGTCCCGGACAATTACCCACGGCGCACGGCCGACTCACTGCACAAGAGTCACAACATCTTCTGGGTCTCGGGCCGGGTCACCCCCGCGCAGCGGATGTTGCAGCACGGCCACGCGGGCCGCGTGCTCTGGCTGACCGGCCTGTCCTGCTCCGGCAAGAGCACGATTGCCACCGAACTCGAACGCGAGCTCTTCAAGCGGGGCCGACTCGTTTATGTGCTGGATGGCGACAATATGCGCCACGGCTTGTGCGCCGACCTGGGCTTCTCGCCGCGCGACCGCCGCGAGAATATCCGCCGCATCGGCGAAGTGGCCAAGCTCTTCGCCGACGCGGGCGTAATTTGCATTACGGCCTTTATCTCTCCCTACCAGGCGGAGCGGGAGGCGATCCGCCGCGGCCTGCCGCCGGGCCAATTCGTCGAGGTCTATTTGAATGTCCCCCTCGATGTCTGCGAGCAGCGCGATTCCAAGGGGCTTTATGCCAAGGCCCGCGCCGGCACGATCCGCGAGTTCACCGGCGTGAGCGCGCCCTATGAGCCACCGGCAAGTCCTGAAATCGAGCTGCCCACCGCGCAAATCACGGCGAGCGAGTGCGTGGCCAGGATCATCGCGTTCCTTGACGCTCTCGAGAAATAGGGGCTGGGGGTCGTTTCCAGTCGCCGTCGCCTGGCTCCGTTCAGTACTTCGGCACCGCCGGGTTAATCTCGTCGGACCAGGCACGGATGCCGCCCTTGACGCTCTTGACGCGGGTGAAGCCCCGCTCGCGCAGGAACCGCACCGCCCGGAGTGAGCGCTCGCCGATTCGGCAGAGGATGTAGTATGACCGATCCGGGTCTAGCTCGGCGAGATGCTGGGCCAACGTGCTGAGCGGCACCAGGCGCGCGCCGTTGATCCGGGCCAGCCGGTGCTCGTCCGGCTCGCGCACATCGAGCACCTGGATGCCGAGTTGCGGGTTGGCCAGCGCCTCCTGCAGGTCATGCACAGTCACTTCGTCGGGATGCAGGGTGGCGGGGGCGGAGGGCGGCTCAGCACCGCAGAAAGCCTGGTAGTCAACGAGCTGGGTGATGGTTGGGTGGTCGCCGCAGAGGGGGCATTGCGGATCGCGCCGCAGCTTGAGTTCGCGGAACTGCATCTCGAGCGCATTGAAGAGAAGCAGGCGGTTGAGGAGCGAAGTGCCTTGGCCCAGGATCAGCTTCAGGGTCTCGGTGGCCTGAATGAGACCGATGGTGCCGGGCAGCACGCCTAACACCCCGCCCTCAGCGCAACTCGGGACGGTGCCGGGCGGCGGGGGCTCGGGATAGAGGCAGCGATAGCAAGGCCCTCCAAGATGCGGCGCGAACAGGCTGGCCTGGCCCTCGAATCGGAAGACGGCGCCATACACGTCTGGCTTCCCGAGCAGCACGCAAGCGTCATTGGCAAGGTAACGGGTGGGGAAATTGTCCGTGCCGTCCACCACAATGTCGTAGGGGCGGATGATATCCAAAGCGTTGTCGCTGGTGAGGCGGGTGTCGTGCAGGACGACCTGGACCCTGGGATTGAGGCGTTGGATGGTTTCTCCCGCCGACTGCGTCTTCGGCCGGCCGACATCCGCGGTGCCGTGCAGGATCTGCCGCGGCAGGTTCGAGATGTCCACCGCGTCAAAATCCACGAGGCCGAGCTTGCCTATGCCCGCGGCCGCCAGATACAGCGCGACGGGGGAACCCAGTCCGCCTGCCCCGAGGCACAGCACGCTGGCCGAGCAAATTTTCCTTTGGCCCTCCAGCCCCACTTCGGGCAGAATCAAGTGCCGTGAGTAGCGGCGGATTTCGTCGCTGTTCAGTTCCATAACCACGTCAAGACTGGCCAAGTCAACTCGATGGCAGGATAGAGTAAGAATGAGCAAACGACAACCCGATCCCCAAGCCGCGGCGGCGCGGCTGAAGAAACTCTCCCGGCTCCGGCCAACGCTGGCGATGGTACTGGGCAGCGGCTTTCACCACGTCCTGAGCGAGCTGAAGGTGGCTGCGGAGGTTTCGTACCGCCGGCTGCCCGGGTTCCCGCCCACGGGTGTCAGCGGCCACGCCGGGAAACTGCTCATCGGTCACCTGGGAGGCACACCCGTTCTGGTGCTCAGTGGCCGGGCGCATTATTATGAGGGACACCCGATGACGCAGGTGACATTCGCGGTGCGCGCCCTGGCGGCTTATGGCATCCGGGATCTGGTGCTCACCAACGCTGCCGGTGGGGTGAACCGGAGCTTCCGCCCGGGCGATTTCATGGTCCTGACCGACCATATCAACCTGATGGGGACAAACCCGCTGCGGGGCGAGCCGGCCCCTGGCTTGCCGCGCTTCGTGGATTTGACGTGCGCCTACGATCCGGGCCTGGGCCGCCTGTTTCACCGCGCCGGTCGGAAGTGCGCCGTGAAGCTGCGGACGGGAGTGTACCTGGCCGTCAGCGGCCCGAGTTACGAAACGCCGGCCGAGATTCGCGCCTTTGCCCGGCTCGGCGCGGATGCGGTCGGGATGAGCACGGTGCCGGAGACAATCGTGGCCCGGCAATGCGGCCTCAAAGTTGCCGCCGTGTCCTGCATCACCAACCTGGCGGCGGGCCGGAGCCGGGGAACGCTATCGCATGCCGAGGTGCTGGAAACGGCAGGCCGGGTCAGGAATGTGGCAGCGCAATTGCTCAAATCCTTCGCAGAGCTATATGGCCAGAATCAATAAGCAAGACCTGGTGCGAGCGGCGGCCAAAGCACGGCAGCGTGCCGTCGCGCCTTATTCCAGATTCAAGGTCGGCGCGGCGCTCCTCACCCGCTCCGGCCAGGTTATCACGGGCGCCAACGTCGAGAGCGCCAGCTACGGGCTGACCTGCTGCGCCGAGCGCGTCGCCCTGTTCAGCGCGCTGACGGCCGGCAAGAGGAACTTCGTGGCGGTGGCGGTAGTCGCGCGCGCTCCGGGCGGGCCGATGCCTTGTGGCGCCTGCCGTCAGTTGCTCGCCGAGTACGCGCCGGACGCCACCGTCTGGGTGGCGGACCGCCGCGCGTTGCGCGCCGTCAGGGAGTTTTCAGTCAGGGAGTTGCTGCCCGCGGCGTTCGTCGCGGTCCCCGCCGATTCAGTTCGAGAACCGGGGTCGCGGCGGTAGGCTGCCGTTGGGACTGCGCTGCCGATGAAGTTCGAAGCCGCTTTTGCGTTGGAGCATGCCGCCTGGCCAGCGCTCGTCGTGGACGCCGCCGGCGCCATTTGCCGCGTCAATCAGGCAGCGCGCGGCCTGTTCGGTGCGGCCCTCGCCGGCGACTCTCCCCGTCTGGCGGCGGTCTGGGCGCCGGAGAACAGCAGCCCAGCCGAACAGTTTCTGGCCCAATGGGAGCCCTCCGCTGTCCCCGCAGCGCCGCTCAAGTTCCAGGGCGCCGGCGGCCAAATCGTCGGCTATCTGACCTCGATTTGCGCCTTCACCCAGGACGACCGGAAGTTCTTCATGCTCCAGTTGTTGCGCGAAGGCCTGCCCGCCGCGCCGGAAGCGAAGCCGCCCGGCGGCGATTCCGGCCTCGCGCTCAAACAGAAGCTGGACTGCGCGCTGCAACTGGCGCGCACGGTGGCGCTGGATTTCAACAACGCGCTGACCAGCATTCTCGGCCATACCTCCCTGGTCCTAAGCCGAATGGAAGCCAACCACCCGTGGCGCGACTCGCTCATTGAGGTCGAGAAATCGGCCTCCAAGGCGGCGGAGATTGCGAACGACCTGGGCACTTTCAGCCGGCAGGAGAAAGAGGCCCGCGCGCAAACCGCCGGCAATTTGAACCCGCTGCTGCAGCGCACCGTGGAGTTCTTTCAGCAGAACGCCGGGCCGGCGCCGGCGGCTTGGACCCTGCAGTTGGACCGGAAGCTATTCGCCGCCAAGTTCGACGAGGCCAAGATGCAGCAGGCCTTCATGAAGATCATCGAGAATTCCCTCCAGGCCCTCCGCGAGCGCGGTCGGATCACCGTCCAGACCCGCAACATCGAGCTGGCGGAGGCGGCGCAGGACCGTAACGTGCAGTTGGCCGCCGGCGCTTATGTGTGCGTGGAAATCAGCGACGACGGCTGCGGCATCGAGCCGGAGGTCCTGCCACGGGTGTTCGAGCCGTTTTTCACGACCAAGCGCGGTGCCAGCCATCGCGGTTTGGGTCTGGCCTGGGTCTATGGCATCGTTACTAACCATGGCGGCGGCGTGGCCATCTCCAGCCGGCCCGGCGCCGGCACTTCGGTGCGGGTCTATCTCCCGGCCGAAAAGCGGATGATCCGGGACGACGGGGTCTCAGCCGATGACCTGGGCGGCACTCAGACCATCCTGATCGTGGATGACGAAGATCTGCTGTTGACGATGGGCAAGACCATTCTTTCGGCCTACGGCTATCGCGTGCTCACGGCCAACGGCGGGCAGAAGGCCCTCGAGATTCTGGCGCAGAAGGGCCTTTCGGTGGATCTGGTGATCACCGACCTGGTCATGCCGGCCATGAGCGGTCGTGAACTAGTCGAGCACATTCGCCAGCTTCGGCCCGCCACCCGCATCATCTGCACTAGCGGCTACGTCTGGCCCGCGGGTCAGGAAAGCGACGGCGCCTACCTGCAGAAGCCGTTCACCAGCCAGGAGCTCCTGCTCAAAGTCAAGCAGGCCCTCCGGCCGGCGCCTGCCACCGCAGGCGAAAACTTCTGTTGACGGCTTTCGTTAAATCACGTATTCAGTGCCCTTATGCAAATCGAGAGCCTGAAAGTCTTCTGCGACCTGGCTGAAACCGAAAGTTTCACCAAGGCCGCTCAGATCAACGAAGTCACCCAATCCGCGGTGAGCCAGCAGATCAGTGCGCTGGAACGCCTCTACAAGGCGCTCCTGATCGAGCGCAGCAAGAAGAAGTTCCGGCTCACCCGCGAAGGCCAGGTGCTCTACGACCATAGCAAGCAGGTCATCGCCACCTATGCCGCTCTCCAGAACAAGCTCCAGGAGATCAAAGATATTATCTCCGGCACAATCCGCGTCGCCACAATCTACAGCATTGGCCTGCACGACCTGCCGCCCTACCTGAAGAAGTTCCTGAAAGCCTACCCGACGGTCAACGTCCACGTCGAATACCGCCGCGCCAACCAGGTGTACGAGGACGTCCTGGGCAACGTTGTGGATCTCGGCCTGGTGGCCTATCCGGCGCGGGACAGCAAACTGGAGATTTACCCGCTGCGCAAGGAGCCGCTGGTGCTGATCTGCCACCCCCAGCATCCGCTCGCCAAGTCCAAGAGCCTCCGGCTCAAGGCCCTCAACGGCCAGAAGTTCATCAGCTTTGAACCCGACATCCCCACCCGCAAAGCGACGGACCGGATCCTGAAGGAGCACTCGGTCCACGTCCAGCACGTGATGGAGTTCGACAACATCGAGACTGTCAAACGTGCCGTCGAGATTGACGCCGGGGTCGCCATCGTCCCGCAGGGAACGGTCGTTCAGGAAGTGGCCAAGCAAACGCTCGTTCAGGTAGCCCTTGAGGATGGGGCGTTTTGCCGTCCGCTGGCGGCTCTTTACAAGAAGAACAAGGTGCTCTCGCCGGCGATGAAGCAGTTCCTCGCGGTCCTGAAGGAGGATGAATAAGCCGCGCGCACGCGGCTGGAGTTCATTTCAGGTTCGCGGGATTGAGCGGTCGCAAATCCTTAGACACGAACATCCCGTTCTTGCGGATGAGTTCGTCGTCGAACCAAACCTCGCCTCCGCCCCATTCGGGCCGCTGAATCAGCACCATGTCCCAGTGCACCGCCGAGCGGTTGCCGTTGTCGCATTCCTCATAGGCTTGGCCCGGCGTCAGGTGCAGTGAACCGGCAATCTTCTCGTCGAACAAAATGTCGCACATCGGATTCAGGATGTAGGGGTTGAAGCCGAGCGAGAATTCGCCCGTGTAGCGCGCGCCCGGATCAGTGTCGAGAATCTCGTTCAGGCGCCGCGTGTTGTTGGATAGGGCCTTCACGATTCTGCCGTCCTTGAATTCCAGGGAGATGTTCTCGAACTTCGTCCCCGAGTAGATCGTCGGCGTGTTGAACTGAATGCGGCCGTTGATCGAGTCCTTGACAGGGCAAGAGAACACCTCGCCGTCGGGGATGTTCCGGTCGCCTTTGCACATCTTCGCCCCAATGCCTTTGATGCTGAAGACCAGGTCCGTGCCGGGGCCTTTGAGGCGCACCCGGTCGGCTCGCTTCATGCGGCGCTCCAGCGGCACCATCGCGCGGGCCATCTTGCGATAATTCAGCGTGCAGACGTCGAAATACAGGTTCTCGAAGGCCTCCGTGCTCATCCCGGCGGCCTGGGCCATGCTCGGCGTCGGCCAGCGCAGCACACACCAGCGCGTCTTGCTCACGCGATAGTTGAGAACCGGGCGAATGGTTCGGGAATAGAGCGCCATGCGATCGCTGGCCACGTCGGCGTTTTCGCTGGCGTTGCCGCTGCCGCGAATCGCGATGTACGCCTGCATCTTCTTCATCCGGAACAACTCGATGTCGCGCACCAGGCGCGCGTGCTGGTTGTTCGTCGCGCGCAGCACCTCGCGGTTGACGCGCGTGTGGCGCACCTCGATGACCGGCGTGGCGCCGGCTCTCCGTGCCGCTCGCAGCAGCTCGATGGAGAACTCATCGGGCACATCAATCATTTCCAGCAGGACGCGGTCGCCTTTCCTCAAAGCCGTCGAATACCCGACCAGCAACCTGGCCAGCTTCTGGTAGCGTGGATCAGTCATAAAGAGCCCGGAACATTAGGCTCGGGTGGGAGCAGGAGTCGAGCGGCGATTCTCAAGCGCGCCGGGATCCTCAACTCCCTGGGCGCGGCCGCTGGCCCCGCTTTTCCTCCACCCGGAGCGCACGCTCGCGGCGCCTGACCTCACCCCGCAGCAGGTCCTCCGCCGACCATCCCCGTTCCTGGGCGAATTGTGCGAGGGAAAACAGTCGTTCGGCCAACGCGCGTTTCGTCCTTGCCTCGTTCCTGGTGAGTGCGGCGAGCAGTTTGGCCTTGTGGGCCTTCTTCACGAGCTTGGCGGCGCGCAGTAAAGCCGGCAGATGCTTCGGGATGCCGTCCAGCGCCGAGGGCCGCGCGTGCCGCGTCCCGTGCTTCTCCGCCCGCTTGATCTTTTCCCAGTTCGCCCAGACCTGGTCCACGTCCTTGACGCGCAGGTTACCGAACACATGAGGATGCCGGCGGATCAGCTTGTCGGTGATGTGGCGGGCGACCTTCTCAAAATCAAAGGCCCCGCGCTCCCGCGCGAGTTGGCAGTGGAAAACCACCTGCAACAACAAATCGCCCAGTTCTTCTTCCAGTTCGTGGTCATCCCCCGCTTCGATCGCGTCCAGCAGTTCATAGACCTCCTCGACCGCGTGCCAGCGCAACGTCCGGTGGTCCTGCTCGCGGTCCCAAGGGCAGCCCTTGGGCGACCGCAGCCGGGCCATGACGGCAAGCAGGTCGTGGATTGCGGAAGGCCTTCTCATGAAACGAACTGTTGGAGCGTTGGAGTGCTGGAGTGTTGGGAAACAGCATCCGACGATTCATCACTCCCACACTCTATCACTCCATTGCTCCGATACTCCATTACCCATCTCACAAAATCACCAAGTTATCCCGATGCACGACCTCCACCCGCTGGAGCTTCCGGGCCTTGATTTCGGCGGCGCCAAACCCGGCGATGCCACGGGCAAATTCCGTGCCGTCCGGGTCGCAAATGCGCACCACTTCCCCGGCTGCAAAATCGCCCTCGCACCGCACCACCCCGGGTGGCAGCAGGCTCTTGCCGCCTTCGCGCAATGCTTTCTTGGCACCGGCGTCCACAAACACTGTGCCCTTGGGATGGTGAAAGAAGGCAATCCATCGTTTGCGGCCCTGGAGCCGGGTGGGGTGCGGCACGAACAGCGTGCCTTCCTCGTCGCCCGCTACCACACGTGCCATCACTCGTTTCTTTCGGCCCGAGGCGATCACGAGCGGGATGCCGGACCGCATCGCGATCTTGGCCGCCTTTATCTTCGACGCCATCCCCCCCACCGCCGTGGCGCTGTCTGTTCCTCCCGCCGTCTGTTCCAGCGCCTGGTCCACGCGCTCGATGACGGGGATCGTCCGTGGATTCGCCTTGCCGAAGTTCTCCAGCACGCCATCTACCGTTGTTAGGATCAGCAGCAGGTCCGCCGGCAGCAGCGAGGCCGTCAGTGCCGAAAGCTTGTCGTTGTCCCCAAACTTCAATTCGGTAAAGGACACCACGTCGTTCTCGTTGATGATAGGGACGACGCCGTGGTCCAGCAGGGTGATCAAAGTGTTGCGGGCGTTCAGGTGGCGCTCATGGTGTTGCAGGTCGTCATGCGTGAGCAAGATCTGGGCGACCGTCAGGCCATGTGCCCCGAACAGCTTCTCGTAAATGGCCATCAGCCGCGATTGCCCCACCGCCGCGCAGGCCTGGAGCTCCGCCAACTCGCTCGGTCGCTTCGCGTAGCCCAACGCGCCCATGCCTGCACCCACGGCACCTGACGAGACGAGCACAATCTCCCTGCCCGCCTGGCGTTGCTCGGCAATCTGCCCCACCAACTGCTCCATCTGGGCAAGGTCCGGCTGTTTCCGGCTGTCCGTCAGCACCCCGGTGCCGAGCTTAACCACTATCCGCGTGACATCTTTGAGTATTTCCGACCGCACAGGCAGCTTCCTAGCAAACCGGCCCGCGGCTGTCGATTTCCAATTCCCCCACTTCCTCCGTCCGGGCGCAGCTCGACAGTACCCACCGGAGCGCCGACTTCAGTCGGCTTAAGGTGAACAGAGGCTAAGGGGGGGCCGTTTGGACCTGCGCGAAGTTTAAGCCGACTGAAGTCGGCGCTCCGATCTGGCGCGGTCCGGCGATGGTGGTACTGATGAGATGCGCTGCCTCCGTCCTCACAATCCCGTGAGCTGCAAGAACTCCTCCAGAACATCCTCCAGTTTGGAATCGGCAACCCCCGGCCGGTTCTCCACAAACAGGGCCAGGCAAGTGCTGTCACCCCTCAAGGCCAGGTGAACGCGGGTGTGTTCGAAAACCCAGCACAAGCGCGCAGGCTGGTCGCCGTGGTAACCCAGGCTGTCGGCCGCCAGCGCCAGCCGGCTCAGGACCTGTTCGACTTGCGCCGCCGCGAACCCATCGCCGTAGCAGCGGCTCGCGTAACTGCGGTCAGCCAGGCGCACGCTGCACGCCGCCACTCCCGGCAATGGCAGGCTGCGATCAAAAAAATCCTGTAGCGCTTCCTTCATGCCTCCGCCCCGCGGGCGCTCACGCTCCGCACAAAAAGCCGCCAGCCCGGCTGCACCTGGCAGACAATCCGGCCCTCCGGCGTCAGCATCTCCAGGCGGTCGAACCGCCCCACTCGGATCAGGCTGTTCACTTGTGTCGCCTGCTGCTCCACCTGCTCCAACAGGCGCAGGCGCTGTTCCAGCGACTTGCATTGCCATTCGTAGAGGACCTCGCCCGCTCCGGAGCACAGCACGACTTCTTCGATGCGCACTTCCTCGGGCGCCGCGGCCGCCGGCGCATCAGCCGTCGCCAGGTTCCGTTCGACCGCGCCCGCGCCGGCCTCACTTGGTTCGAGCAACTGCTGGCCTTCGTCGTGCAGCCGCGCCGCTTCCATCAGCAGCGATTCCCACTGCCCCCGAATCGTCCGCCGCGCCGGTTCGCTGAACGGCAGCAGGTTGAACTCGCCCGCCCGCAGCGCCAGCAGCCCGTAGAGCGCCACTTCGCCCTGCAGCGCGCCCGACTCCGCCTGCACGATCTCGCCTTCGCAGATGAAAATGTGCCCGCGCACCTTCCCGGTGAAAACCTCCAGCACCGACGATTTGCGGCCCAGGCATTCCATTTGCAGCACCTCCTGCAAACCCACCCGCCGCATCATGCCCCGGAATCCGGCCTGCGGCGGCGCTCCTGCCAGCGCCTCCAGCGCCGCGAAGATGGCCGCAAAACCGTCCCGCGCTGTCGGTTTCTCCAGGAACAGCGCCGCCCCGCTCTCCAGGCACGTCTTGCGCCGCTCCTCGCTGCTTTGGCCGGTCAGCATCACCACTTGCTGCCCGGGGTGGGTCCGCAGCAGCAACTGCAAGAACTGCACCCCATCCAGCAGCGGCATCCCGATATCCAGCACCACCACGTCCACCCGCTGCTTGCCCAGCAGCCCCAGCGCCTGCGAGTGGTTCTCTGCGGTGAAGATCTCCCACCTCCCGCCCGACATCTCGGCGAACAACGCCTGGATCGCCGTGAGAAACCCCCCGTCGTCGTCCACGAACAGGAACGATTTGCGCTGGGTGGTTTCGGCTGGCATCGCTCCTCCTGGTCGCCGCTAAACCCCGGATTCGGCAGCCGCGCCCGCCTCCGCCAGCTCCTGCAATGCCCAGCCCGCTGCCGCCCGCACCGTGTCGTCCGGATCGCTCAACGCCCGGACCAGCCCCGGCTCGGCCCGCCGCTCGCCCAGCCGGCCCAGGGCCTCGGCGGCCGCTTGGCGCAGATCGCGGTCCGCGTCGCCCAGAATCGTCAGGAACAGGCTCACCGCGAGCCTGCGGCACTTCTCCTTGGTGGAAGCCGACCCCTCGCCCGAAGCCAGCTCGGGCAAAGCCTCCGGCTCCATCGCCCCCAGGCTGACCAGCAACTGCCCGACGGAATAGCGCACGTCTGGGTTCCGATCGTGCAACGCCAGCTTGAGCTTCTCCGCCGCCTCCCGCGCCTCCGGCGACAAACTCCAATTCTCGTCTATGCGTGACAGCGCTGCGGCCGCGATCCGCCGCACCCCGCGGGTCGTGTCTTTGAGCGCCAGCACCAACGGGCCGATCGCCCGGCGGTCGCCCAGGCTGCCCAACGCAATCGCCGTCGCCTCCCGCACATCGGCGTCGCTGTCATCCAGCGTGCGCGTGAGCGCCTCGACCGCTTGATTGTCCTTGAGCCGGGCCAGGGCCTCGACCGCAGCGTGGCGCACATCCCACAGCGGGTCGCTCAGCAGCGCGCGCAGCGGTGCCGCGCCTGCCGGCGTGCCCAGACGGCCCAGCGCCTCCACCGCCGCCAGGCGCACCTGCCCGTTCTTGTGGCTCAGCAGGCCGGTGATCGGTTTAACTGCCTCCACCCCACCCACCTTCGCCAGCGCCTCCACCGCCGCCGCGCACACCATGGCGTCGCTGGACTGCATCGCCTTGAGCAGCAAGCGAACTGCGCGCGGGTCCTCAATCTCGCCCAGGGCCCGCGCCGCCGCCACGCTTAAGCTATACGGCCCGCCATTCAGTACCATCTCCAGCGGCAGTAGTGCCGCCGTTCCATAGGCTGCTACCCGCGTGCATTGGCCCTTGGCCGCTAAGAACCACATCTCCTCCTCGACTTTGCCCGGACGCCAGCCCAAAAACCCGAGCACCTGCGCCGCGCACCCGCGCAGGCCGGCATTCGGATGCTGGAGCAGCGGCACCAACGCCGCCGGCACCCGCTCGTCCGCCGTCCGTTTCAGGGCCAGGATCGCCGCCTTCTGCACCTCCGCGTCCCGGTCGCCCAGCGCCTTCAACAGCGGCTCCACGCGGCCTTCATCCTCCACCTTCCCCAGCGCCGTCGCCGCCAGCCGCCGAACTTCCGCATCCTTGTCCGCCAACGCCGCCCGCAGCACCCCCAAACTCCGCGGCTCCGGAGCGCGACAGAGCCTTTCCACCGCTTTCCGACGCGACGCGATGTTCTTCGACTTGAGCCGGCGCTGAATCAGCCAGAGCATGGCAGTGCGCCCTATTCTTGCCGCCAGCCCAGCCCTTGTCACGCTCGAACCCTATCTGCCTGCGGGTTCATCCCCGCTGCGTCGGCTTGGCCGCGACTGGCTGCGCTGTCGCCTCAGCCGTGGTTTTGCCTTTTCAAGGCCGCTCGCTGGCGCTTCAATGCTCCCATGCGCCCACCATCACTCGCGTTCCTCAAGACGCTGGTCAACACGCCCAGCCCCGTCGGCCACGAAGCCCGCGGCCAGCGGGCTTGGCTCGACTATGCCAGCCAATACGCTGACGAAACCTTCTCCGACGCTTACGGTAACTGTGTCGCGGTGCTCAACAAGGGCGGTTCGCCCAGGCTCATGCTCGCCGGCCACGCCGACGAAATCGCCATGGCCGTCAACTACATCAGCGAAGAGGGCTTCATCTACGTGCGCAAGATGGGCGGGGTGGACGCGGCCATCACCAAGGCCCAGCGCGTGGTCATCCATACCCGCACGGGCCCGGTCAAAGGCGTGGTCGGCAACGTCGCGCCGCACCTGATGAAAGAGGAGAAGGAGTCCAAGCCGCCCAAGATCCACGACTTGTTCATTGATATCGGCGTTCCCAGCCGCAAGGCGGCGGAAACGCTGGTGCGCATCGGCGATCCCATCACGCTCACCGACGAATTCGAGCTGCTGCGCAACGACCTGGCGGTGGCACGGGCGTTTGACAACCGGATCGGCACCTTCGCCGTCGCCGAAACGCTGCGGCTGCTCAGGGAATCCAAGGCCAGGCTGCACGCCGAAGTCTGCGCTGTGTCGAATGTGCAGGAGGAAGTCGGACTGTTCGGCGCCCGCCAGATTGCCTATTCGCTCAAGCCGGACGTGGCGCTCGTGGTGGACGTCACCCATGCGACGGACTACCCGACGGTCAGCAAAGCGCAGCACGGCGACACCAAAGTCGGCAAGGGGCCGACCATCACGCACGGCGGCTGCAACCATCCGGAGGTCGTCGCGCGGATCGAGGCAGTGGCCAAGGCCCGGAAGATTCCGCTCCAGCACGAGGCCATGTCCTCCAGCAGCGGCACGGACACGGACGTGATTTTCTGGACACGCGGCGGCATCGCCAGCGCCTTGATCAGCCTCCCCAACCGCTACATGCACTCGCCGGTGGAACTGGTAAGCCTGAAGGACCTGGAGAAGATCCCGGAGTTGCTGGCCGCTTTCGCCGCCTCGCTCAAGAAGGGCGAACAGTTCAAGGTGAAGATTTGAGAATCCAGAGTAGGGCAGGCGTCCCGCCTGCCCCGCAACTGCCGGGTTCTCCCCCGGGGGGCAGGCGGGACGCCTGCCCTCCGTTGTGGGTCAATGCTTGCCGTGCATCTGCCAGATAATGGTTCCGCCGTGAATCAGCGCCAGGATCAGCAGGCCCACCCCCGACCCGTGCTCCAGCCGCAGCAGCGTCTTCTCGCTCAGCTTGCCGTGGCCGAGCGATACCACCCAGCTTAGCCCGGTGAACCACGCGCCCGTGCTCGCCGCCACCCCCGCCACGCACGCCAGCTTGCCCGGCCAATCCGGCGTGACCCATTCCCGCGAGATAAAGTTAGCGGCCAGGATGATCCAGAAGACCAGCACCCCGACATTACCCATCACCCGCACCACGCCGGTCATGAACGCTGAATGCGGATGCAGCTTCTCTTCCAGCCGCACCTCGATCCGGTCCGCCGTCGGGCCGAGATTCACCGGCAGCGCCTGCACGGACTTGGACAGAAGGAACTTGATGCCGAGGAACAACAGGAAGACGAAGCTGAACAATTCCATGGCCGCCTTCACGTAGCCCCGGGTGAAAAAGGACGCAAACCCGGTGAAGGCGATGAAGCAATACACGACCTCCATGACGGTCGCGCCCAAACCGATGAGGGCCGCCCATTTGAACCCGCGCCGTGCCCCCTCGTTCAGGATCGTCAGGTTGATCGGCCCCACCGGGATAGAGAGCAACAGGCCGCTGATCAGGCCCGTCAGGCCCGCAACGAGGATGGGCGACAGCTCGGGCATCGGCGGTTACGCGGGCGCCGCTGGCCCCTCTTCTTCCTCCTCCTCCTCGTCCTCGATCTCGTGCCGCATCTTGCGTGAAATCCGCGGCCGAATAAACCCGTAGACCAGGTAGGCTGTAAAAAAAATCGGCAGCACGAACACCAGGATCTTCTCCCTAAGAATCAGGATGCTGCCCAGGAACAGGACGGCCACCAGCGTCTTGGTAAAGGTCCGGGTCGCCCGCAAATCCAGCGTCTTGAAGCTGGGATACCTCACATTACTCACCATCATCCAGGATAGGAACAACAGGAGCACCGGCAGGAAGTAGCGCCACCTGCCCGTGGCAAACTCCTTCTCATCCCACCAGATCATGAACAGCGTGAGCGAGGCGACCAGGCCCGCGGCCGATGGGATCGGGAAACCCAGGAACTCCTTGGACGGCTCCAGCCGCATCGCCGAGAGGCAGTTGAACCGCGCCAGGCGGAACGCGCCGCAGAGCAGATAGACCGAAGCGATGAACCAACCCCATTCCTCGTGCCCGCCAAATACGTCCTTGAGCACGACGCGATGGACCAGGAAGGCCGGAGCGGCGCCGAACGAGATCAGGTCGGCCAGCGAATCGAATTCGCGCCCGAACGGGCTCTCCACCCCGCCCATACGCGCGACGCGCCCGTCGAACAGGTCGAAGATGCACGCCAGCAGGATGAACCCGAGCGCCACTTTGATCTGCTGAAAATCGCCCCCGGGGATGTTGGCTTCGACGATCTTGGTCAGCGCCACGAATCCGCAGAACAGGTTGGCCGCCGTCAGCAGGTTCGGCAGGAAATAGATCTTCAGCTTCGATTCGCCCGCGCCGTTAATTGGCGGATTGGGAGAGGGCTTGTTCTTTGCCTCGTCGCTCATGCTCGATCAAAATCACTCGAACACCGCCAGCACGGTTTCGCCGCCGACGACACGGTCGTCCACCTTTACCTTGATCTTGGCGCCGTGGGGCAGGTACACGTCCGCCCGCGAGCCGAACTGGATGAGGCTGATGCGGTCGCCGCGGACGACCTCGTCGCCCTGCTTCACAAACGGCACGATGCGCCGCGCGATCACCCCGGCGATGAGCCGCACGCCGACCTTCTGCCCGCGCGGTTCGTTCGCCTCGAAACCCAGCAGCACGTTCTCGTTGTAGATAGCGGACTCGGCTTTGAGCGCATTGATAAACTGCCCGGTAGTGTACTTGAGCCAGGCGACCTTCCCGCTGACCGGCGCGTTTTGCACGTGCACGTCAATGACCGATAGGAAGATGGAGACCCGCTGGCACTCGCCGCCCATGAAATCCGGCTCCGTGGTCGTTCCCACCACATCCACCTTGCCATGCGCCGGAGCCACCACGAGGTTGGCACCCGCCGGCACCCGCGGCTTCGGGTCGCGGAAGAAGTAGAACGTGAAGAATGCGAACAGCACCCAAACCACGATCAGCACCACAATTACGACGGGGGTAATCACCACAGCCACCGTCGAAATAATGGCCACCACCGCCGCCGTGAAAGTGCCGAGCACCCACACCACCACCAGCGCAATCAGCGAGTACAGGATCAGCTTAAAGGCCGCCTTCCGGGCCTTGCCCGAGTGTTTCATGCGACCGGAGGGTAAGGTCTACAGGACCCCGGGCAAAGACTAAAGTTGCCGGCCGCCTCAGTCCCACCGGGCGCATCTCATCAGTACCACCATCGCCGGACCGCGCCAGACCGGAGCGCCGACTTCAGTCGGCTTGAACTTCGCGCAGGTCCAAACGGCCCCCGTTAGCCTCTGTTCACCCTAAGCCGACTGAAGTCGGCGCTCCGGTGATAATCGCCAAAGAAGTATCTCACGGCTCCCCAAGGGCTTAACGGCTGCAGCCATCCCTGCCTTTGACTCTGCAACCAGAGCCCGCCCCCAGCAGCCAGGCCGACCTCCACCAGGGGCACATCCTTGGTACCCTCTGTAGTCCCTCCGTAGTACCTCCGCAGTACCCTCAGTAGTTCATACAGAGGTACTACGGAGGTATAACGGAGGTACTACGGAGGGTACTACGGAGGTACCATGGGTTACTGTGGGGGCGGATTTCACGGATGGGAAGGGGAAGATTCCTTTATCCTGTCGTGTTTTTCCTTTGCCATCAGGACGGAAGTTGTAGGTTGAGTGCCATCGGTTGTGGTCGCAAGGCCTCGCATGAAAGCAAACAGCCTCATACTCATTACGCTCCTCACGCTCGCGGGTTTTGGCGCGGGGATGATCCTCGGCGGGCGGCTGGGGGCACCGCGGGTTCCCTCGCCGCCAACCTCCCCCGCGGCCGGCACGCAAGCCGAGCGATTGCCGGCCATCAAAGCTCGCCCAAAGCCCGCCGGATCGAGCAAGGCGCAGAACGCACCCGAGCCGGCCTCCGTGGCGGAGATGGAAGCCGCGCTCGAGAAGGCCGTTCGCATGAGCAGCAGCCGGGGCCACAAGGCCCTCAATGATCTCATTCAGAAGGTCAATCCCGCGGACATCCCCCAATTGCTGGCCTTTGTCGAGAAGCTCCCTTCCGCCAGCCACAAGGCCCAGTTGCGCGCGCTGCTGCTGGGGCGTTGGGCGGAAACCGATGTCTCCGCCGCCATGGCTTACGCCGACGCCGTCACCGGCTTCCAAAACCGGCAGCAGGCCATCCTGGCTGTGCTCCGCGCCTGGGCCGAGAAAGACGCGGAAGCCGCCACCGCCTGGGCGCAGCAACTGCCCGTGGGCCAGCTCCGCAAACAGGCCCTCAGCACCGTCAGTTATGAACTTGCCCAGAAGAATCCGGAAGCCGCCTATGCGCTGATGACCGCTGTGAACTCGGGCGACCGCCGCTGGGGCATGACGCATGAGATTTTCGGCCCCTGGGCGGCGAGCGATCCCGCGGCCGCCGCCGCCAAAGCCGCCCAGCTCACGTCCGCCCAGCAACGCCAGCAAGCCTTTCAGGTCATTGCCTCGCAATGGGCCCAGCAGGACCCGCAGGCCGCCCTGGCGTGGGCCAAGGGGTTGCCCGAGGGCCGCGACAAGTCCGGCGCCTTGTCGAGCGTCCTCTCCCAATGGGCCGGCAGTGATCCCAAGTCCGCTGCGGCCTATGCCCTCTCCCTCCCCGCCGGCCAGACGCGCAACAACTCCATTAGCTCCATCGCCTCCCAGTGGGCCAACACCGATCTGCCGGGCGCGGTAGCCTGGGTCCAGCAGTTGCCCGATGGTCAGGCGAAGCAAAACGCGCTGGGCAGCATCACCTGGCAATGGGTCCAGGCCGATCCGCAGGCGGCCATGACCTACGCCCAAAGCCTCCCCGCCGGCCAGACCCGCGACAATATGTTGAGCCAGCTCGGCAGCCGCCTGGCTGAGCAGGACCCGCAAGCCGCCCTGGCCTGGGCGCAGTCACTGCCCGCCGGCCAAAGCCGCAACCAGTTGCTGGAACGCATCGTCTCCTCGCTAGCGTGGACCGATCCCAAAGCCGCCGCCGCCTTCGCCGCCAGCCTCCCCGCGGGACAGAGGAAAAACCAGGCCGTCAGCCAGATCATCCACGGCTGGGCCCAGGTGGACATTAAAGAAGCCACCGAATGGCTCGGCGCCTTGCCGGATGGCCAAGCCAAACGCGACGCCCAGCGCAGTCTTTCCTACCAGATGGCCGAGAACGACCCGCAATCGGCGGCCGATTACGCCCTGTCATTGCCGGCAGGGCAAGTGCGCAACGATTTCATCAACCGCGTCGCCTCCTCTTGGGGGAACTCGGACCTCACCGCCGCCGTCGCCTGGGCGCAAAAGCTCCCCGATGATAAGGCCCGGCAACAGGCCTTCGGCAGCCTCGGCTACCAATGGGCCCAGACCGATCCCCAGGGCGCGGCGGCCTATGCCCGGACACTCCCCGCGGGCGAATTGCAGAACAACCTCGTCAACACCCTCGGTAATCAATGGGCACAGAACGACCCCAAAGCCGCCGTTGACTGGGCCAGCCAATTGCCCGAAGGCGAAGCCCGCAACCGGGCGCTGGCTGCGATCACCTCCGGCTGGGCGCAGACCCGGCCGCAGGAAGCCGCCGGGTTCGCCGCGGCCCTCCCGGCGGGCGAAACCAAGAACCGCGCCGTGCTCTCGGTCGTCTCCCAATGGGTTAACAACGAACCGGACACCGCCGCCGCCTGGGTGACCGCTTTCGGCGAAGGCAAGCTCCGCGAAGATGCCTCCCGCAGCCTCATGTCATCCTGGGCGGGCGATGATCCCAGCGCCGCCGGCCAGTGGCTGCAGACACTCCCCGCCGGCCCCTCGCGCGAGGCCGCTGCCCAGGCCTACGTCGGCCGCCTCGCGTATTCCTCCCCCGAACTCGCCGCCCCGTGGGCCGAAACGCTCACCGACCAGAACACCCGCAACAGCCAGATCGAGAATGTCGCCCGCCATTGGCTCGAAAACGACCGCCCCGCCGCCGAAGCCTGGCTCGCCAAAGTCAACCTCCCCGACGACCGCAAACAGCGCTTGCTCAAGCGCCCGTGAGCGCGCCGTTGCATCCGATGCCTTGGAAGAGCTTCGGCTCCTTGCGGCGGAGGCATTAGCAACCCTCATCCGACGCGCCAGTCACAGTTGACCGGCTCGCCCATGCTCGAACCGCGCTGGCTAAGGTTGCCAGGAATTCGCTATCTGGCGGAAACCGAGCTCGTTGCCAATAAAGCCACCGGCCCAGAGAGCGGGATCAAAGGCCTGGGGATTCTGCCGCGCGTTCTGCCATCTCACGTGTGCATCCGGGAAGAGCGCGTTAATGCCTCCCATCCCACGGTCCTTGTGGGGCAGAGTGTCAACCGACAGCACGATATCGGTCGAGATGCTCTTTTTGGGATTGAGCCCGGACAGTCTGTGGGGACCGGCAACTTCAGTGTACGGCGCCTTGCCTGCATCCGACCCGAGCTCGGTGACAACGAAGTCGCGGTCAGTAGAGCTGACCGTAGCCCAGGGCAGACCAGCGAAGGTCCCGCTCGGCACAAGGTCGGTCCGTTGCGGGAAGTAGCTGTAGCAAATACGCACCCGGCCCACGCTGCCGCTGGGATCCGTCGTCGGCATGGACGGCCAGGCGGGCACCACTTGGGTGTAATACTCGTAGGTGTACAGCTCGCCGTTGATCCTGCTCTCGCCCGGGCAGTAGTACACTTTCGCGTTAGAGACGGCCTTGGTGCGCCACAGCAGGCCCAAGCCGAAATAACCCCAGTACACGTTCCCGGTGCCGGGCGTGACGAAGCAGGGGTCGAGGGTCCGCCCGGGATTGCTAACGCTCCAGAGAACATAGGGAACGTAGTCGCTGCTGTCGGCAGCATACATGTTGATGCCCAAGCCAATCTGCCTGAGGTCGTTCACGCAAGCGATCCGTATCGCCCGGTCCTTGGCCTTGCTCAAGGCCGGCAGCAGCAGCGCCGCCAGGATCGCAATGATCGCGATCACCACCAGCAGTTCGATCAAGGTGAAGGCCGCCTTGGGCGGACGCTCGTCAACGGTCCGCGCACGATTGGCACTAGACCACAGCCGTAAAGTCCAGGCTGAGCTCATATGACGCAATACATACTACCGCAAAAGGCGTGACGGTCAAGGCGAGCTGGACAAGTCCATCAACACTCGGCGCTTCTGGCTCGTACCGCCAGGACGCGCTCGATACGGCCGGGGTTGCCGTGCCGTGTTACCTGGGCTTGAGATCAGCCCTTTTTGTGCTTCCAGGCCAGGGCCATCATCTCCTCCGTGTAAGGCTCGGGGAGCGTGCCGTTGGAGGCATACAAAAACAGGGCGCAACGGAAGATCTGGCTCGCCACGCTTACCAGGTAACTCCAGAGAATCACGGCCAGCAGCCACGTCCCGGCCACCACCGCGATGCCCCAATACAGGTGCAGGGTCACGGCTGCGCTGATGCCGGCCCCCAGCCAGACCAGCGACACCAGCAGGAGGAGCAGGTTTCCGAACGCGACGCCGGCATACCCGATCAACGATTCGCCCCAGGTCCGAGTTAGGGTCAACGCCGATTGCTTCAACAGCGTCAACGGATTGAAGGTTTTCTCCCCGGTGATGATCACGGGGATGACGAAGACGCAGGCGACGCTCCAGGCTGCGCCCAACAGTTTCATGACGATCTGCCCGAGCACCCCGAACCGTTCCTCCAGGGCCTTGATCACGAATCCCACCAACCCGGCGAACAGGGTCCAGGCCAGGATCGTTTGCCAGCGGGTGCAGGCGAAGGACAACCCGCCGCGGATCGAAACTGGCTCCCCGCTCAACGCTCGAAGGATCTGGCTGTAAAACGCGACGTTGAAGAACGTCGCGACGAACATTGAAGTGAAGTAGATCAACGCAAAATACGCCAAGGCCAGCGGCCGGAATTCGCCCTCCGTCCGCTGATGACCCGTGAGGCGGAGGGAGTCGGCATCCTGTCTCACGGTGGTCGTCTCCCGGGGCGTTTCCTGGAAGATCCGTTCACCCACGCTCTCCCAATGCCGCGCCGAGGTGCAGGCGTGGCCGGTCGGTTGGAATGCGATCGGCGCCAGGAATAACCCGGCAATAGAGATCGTGCACACGGTTGTCAGGATGGGAAACAGCAGGAGTTTCTTCTCCCGCCCCATCACGGCCATGGAACTCTTGAACAACTGCCAGCTTCTTTGAAACCTGTTCATATCTTCACTCTTTGACTGCAATCCGACCTTCAACAGCAGCTTATGTGCCGCCGGGCGATTCCCGTGACCGTCCGGACCGCACCCCGCCCCCCACCTCCAACGGCGTCAGCGTCCTGCCGCAGACGAAATCGTCATGGGGCCAAGCATAGCGCCCGTCCGCGGTTTGTCTGTTACAAGCCGCGCCGTTCCTTGTAATCAGGGCGTGGGTGTGCTGCCCAAGTTGGCCATCAAATCGTCTCTCGTCCATCAACCTCGCTCCCCGGGGGTGGCTGAGCCCGTCCCCGAGCCGCCTACGCTTCGCCGGCCTTTCTGCCAATACTGGCCTCGGTCAAGCTGCCGTTCCTTTTTCCGCCGCCTTGGTCCGTTGCAGGCAGGCATCCGCGCTGAGGCAGCCCGGGCCCGCGATCACCAGGGTCACGAAGCCGGCCAGGTAGATGAAGGCCAGCTCACCGCTGCGTGGCCCCATCTCCAGCGACGCCTTGTGAACGAGGAAAAATGCCACGCCCATCGTGAACGCCGCACTCAGAGCCGCGAAGCGGGTCACGAGCCCCAGCACCAGCAAGCCCGAACAGACCAGTTCGGCAAACACCGCCAGCGCGAGGCTCGCGGTGGAGCCAACGCCGAGCGGATCGGGGAACTTGTGGGACAGGTCCGCGAAGTCCAGCAGCTTGAGTCTGCCGTGGAGCCACAGCAGGGACAGCCCAAGCCACAGCCGCAGGACCAGCAGTCCGGCATCCGCGCTGTGCGGCAGGAAGTTGAGTTGGAGTATGTGCAATAGCTTCTTCATAAATAAAGCTTAGCTGCCAGTATACTTCGCCGGGAAGCCGATTTGTTCGATGGGTGGGAGCGGTCGACGGTTCCCGAGGTCTTCCGCGGCGGCGGCCAACCGTTTGAGCACGTCATCGTAGTAGGCAATGACGGCGTCAAAGCGCCGCGTGACCGCGTCCAGAGCGAACGAGCGGTTCTCGCGATTCCACAATTCGATGTAGCGTGCCTTGAGCGCCACGCAGGTGTCGCGCAGCTTGCGCACCCGACCGGTGCATTCGGTGCCGAGCAACACCGGAGCCTCGGCCGACTCCGGTGCCGCCGCGGCTTGCCGGTAGGCCAGCCCAGCCTTGCCTCCCTCGATGATGCGGTCGGCCATGAGCTGCATCCGGTCGGCGCCGAAGATGAGCTGGTCCAGGATTTCAGCGTTCACGCGCGCGGATTTTCGCGCGACCGCCAGCTTCGCCTGCGCCATCCGCATGGTGCTTTTCAGCGCTTCCGCATGGATCGTCGTCGCCTTCTCGTCCTTCAACCACTGGCTGAAGTCCACCTTCCAGAAACACTTGTCGTTCATGTCCTCGAAGCCCGGCAGCCGGTGCGCCAGGCCCAACACCTCGATCGCCTCCCCGAATTCTGGCCCGTCGTGGCCGAACAGCACCGGCCCGACGCGCCGGTTGAACGCCTCGACCGGCGTGGCCGACCCGTTCCAGGCGCATTCGGCGCCCCACGCAAGGCCGTACCAGTTGCAGCCCTCCAGGTTTTCGCCCGAGTCCACCCAGGTCGTGTTGAGCATGCCCAGCGCGTTATGCTTCGCCCCGTCACGAACGAAGTTGGCGATGTTCTTCACCGAAACCTGGAAGTCCGGCAGGACGCGGTTCCAGCAATTCACGCCCGGGCACACGAAGAACTCGTAGCCGGCTTTGGCGAACGGCGTGATCACGGCGTCGAACGAGCCTCGCGGACCATAGCCCCAGGTGAGCATGATCGTGTCCTTCGGGATGTCCGCCAGGTTGCCGGGGTGATTCAGTATGATGTCGCCCCACATCATCATCCGTTTGCCGTACTTGTCGCGCAGCAAATCGTGCAGCCGGCGAATGTGCCGGGTGTAAACTCCGCCCACGCCGATCTCGGCGGCCAGTTCCTTGGACGGCCCGGTGCCGAGCCCCTCCGTTTCGTCGCAGCAGACGTTGAAGTACTTCGAGGCGAGCAGCGGCGCCTGCTCGGAATACAGGTCGTCGAGGAACTGGTAGGTCTTCTCGTTTATCGGGCTCACAATGCCCGGCGTCTCGCGCAATTCCGCGTACTGCTCATGCTTGAGCAGGTGCCCGAAATGCCCGAAGGATTGCTGGCAGCCGAAAACCTCGACGCCGCGATCAGCCGCGTGTTGCACCAACGCCTTGAGTTCCTCGGGCTGCAAGCTGCCGTCGCGCGGTCCGATCAGTGGGTGCTTGGCAAACGCGTACTGGTGTTCGAGGTAGTAGGTGAAGAAGTTCATCCGCAGGAACGCGCTCAGCTCCACTTCCCGCTCCAGCGTCGCCGGGGTCGGGTTCGGCCCGCGCGTGATGTCGTAGGAGAACCCGCGGTGGCGGAGGCTGGGCCAGTCGCGAATCGTCACGGCGGGAATCTTGCCATCGCGCAGGTTCGCGCGCACGAGCTGGCGCAGCGTCTGGACGCCGTGAGCCAGACCGGCCGGATGCCGCGCGCCCACCGCCGCGAACCGGTCAGTCACCGCCAACGCATAACCTTCGGCCGCTTCGGGCGTTGAACCAAGGGCGCGCAACACCTGATCGCGCGAAGTGTTCTTCGCGCCCAACCAGAGCAGCAACTGCTCGTCGTTTCCCGCAGCCGCGATCTTCACCGCGAGCTCACCCCGCTCGCAACGGGCCAACTCGCGCTGCAAGTCAACGGCGGCCTGCCTGGCCGGCGCCGCCGCGGCGACCTGAATCACCAGGTTCCCCTTGAGCTTCAACCCGCCATCCCTGACGCGAACCTCCTTCGGAAACGGCACCAGGCGCAGGTCCGCGGCTGGCGGAGGTTCTGCCTGCAACCCGGTCGCCATGCCCAGGACCACTGCGGCCATCCATGCCGCCGCCGTTCGCCGAATTACAGTTGGGTTGGAAACATTCATGATTAGTCCGCGGCTTCTCAGCTCGTGAGCGTTGGCCGCCATTCTAATTCGCCGAGTCCCGGGGCGACAACAAACGACCTGCGGCCCCCGTCACGCGGAACAGCCGTCCATCGCCCGGGCTGAGTTTGATCTTCGTGGTGCGGCTCCCGCGCAACGTCTCTCCCGCCGACCACTTGCCGGTCTTGCGGTCTAGTTCCTGAAGCCTCCCGCCGGGGAGCGCAACTTTCACCGTCGCCTCTGATTCCCGAGTGTAGTCCCGATTGACGAGCATGAAGGCTGTGGCCCGGCCCGATCTGCCGAACAGACCGAGCACAAATTCGCCCGCGCCGACGATTTGAACCGGGGCGGTGGCAGGGATGACCTCGGTGCCATAAGGCAGAGGGGCCGTATGATAGACGCCGACGGATTCCAATTCCATGAGCGCCGGGCCCAATTTCGCAATCTCCGCGTTGAGGGCGGCGACGGGTTTGACCAGCGGCGAGGGCTTGCCCCCCACATAAAGACCGCCGTGGAATTCCCAGTAGGTGAAGTAGCTGATGCCCCGCCCGCCGTAGGCCATGGTCGTAAAGACCAGCCACCGCATCTCTGAAGCGCTTGGCAGCCGCCACGAGTCCAGGTTCACGCCGGCCTGGAGGGTGTTCAAGAACGGTTTCTTTGCCTCCTGCGCCGCCATCCGGATCAGGGCGAGGTTGAGGAAATATTGTTTGCCATCAACGGGCTGGCCGTCTTTGTCCGGCTTAAGGAAATGGTAATGGTCGTAGCTGAGCAACTCGGGCTTTACGACTTCCACAAACCGCTTCAGGTGCTCGCGGTAGCGGAGCACGGTCTGGTCGTCCGTGCCGACCCCGGCGAAGTTCAGAGGGTAGCCGACGCGGGCACGTTCCGCGGCATCAGCGCTCACGCCGAGCTGCTGCTCGTTGGCGTAAGTCGGGAACAGGTTGATGTAAGCAAGGTGCGCTGGATCGCGTTCTTTCAGGTAAGCGACGAGTTTGCCCAGGCCGGGAAACGCTCTGGCGCCCGGTTCGTCATCGAGGAAGTAAGCCTCCAGGGCCGGGTGATTCTTCACTTGGTCAATGAGGGCGTCGAGCTGTTGCCGTTTAGCTGGGTCGTCGAGCACCTCGGGTTTGATCAGGTCGTCAATGAGCATCGCCCGCAGACGATGCCTGGCGACGGCATCCAGGCCGGCTGCCGAAGTCCCAGTCAGGTTAAAACCCTCCGCCACCACGCGGGCCAGACCTTCGTCGGTCGCGGGCGGTGAAAACCAGAAAGTGATGATGAACTCCTTCTGCGCCCAGGGTCCGGCGTTTTGTGACGCTTGGCCGGAGCCGGGTGCGCAAATGCCCGCGATTAAGAGCGGCACGATGATCGCACGCTGGCGCATAATGCGACCTTCACTGCGCGTCCAGGCTGTGGATGGCCTGGCGGAGCCTGTTTTCAATCGCGCGTTGCCGTTCGGACGCGAGCACCTTGCCCCCGCTCAGTTCGCGCACGTAAAAGCTGTCAATCGCCGCGCCGCGCTCGGTGCAAATCTTCGCCGCCGAGATGTCCAGCGCCAGGTCGGTCAGCGCCTGCGAGATGGTGTAGAGCAGTCCCAGGCGGTCTTCGGTCTCGATCTCGATGACCGTGCGGGTGTCGGAGGCATCGTTGTCGAGGCGGATTTGGGTCGGGATCTGTTCGCCGGTGTAGGCCTGGTAGAGCGGGCGGGTGATCTTCTGGCGCCCGATCAGCGCGGGGAAATCCACCTCCTCGCCGGTCAGGGCCTTGTCGAGCACGCTCTCGAAGCGGTCGCGCTGGTCGGCGCCGGCCAGGTGGCCCGTGACGGCATCGTTCACGAAAAAGGTGTCGAGCACGATGTCGTCGCTGCGGGTGAAAATCTGCGCGCTGAGGATGTTCAGCCCAGCGGCGCTGAACGAGCCCGCGATCTTGCGGAACAGTCCGGCCCGGTCCCAGGTGCAGACCTTCACCGCGTTGTAGCCGCGGTCGGGTTCGTTGTGCCAGTTCACGACCGGCGTCAGCGGGTTCTCCGCTTCGGAGACCTGCAGGCGCATGAACCGGTGCGCCAGAATCAGATCGGCCAGGATTTCCCGCGCCGGATGGACCTGAAAATAGCGCGGGGGCAGGGTGACAAAGTGGGCTTGGAGTTCCTCCTCGCTCAAATGCTCGGGGGCGAGGCGGCGGACTTCCGCCATGAGGTGCTCCCGCTGCTTCTCTTCGGCGCGGGCGAACTCGGCGCCGCCGCTCATCAGGGCCATGGCCTTGTGGTGGAGCGAGCCGAGCAGCAGGTCCTTGAACCCGTTCCACAGCTTGTCGCTGGTCGCCTGGGCATCCACAAAGGTGTGCAGCGTGAGCAGCGCCAGTGTCTCCGGCGTCTGCACCTTCCGGGCGAACTGCCGGATGACCGCCGGGTCGTCCAGGTCGCGCCGCTGCGAGACGCTGGCCATCAGCAGGTGGTGCTCGATGACCCGCCGCAAGGTCGCCGTGGCCGCCTCATCCAGTTGGAGGCGCCTGGCCGCGCGCAGCGCCAGCTCGCAGCTTACCTCGGAGTGGTTGCCATGGCCGTCGGCCTTGCCCACGTCGTGCAGGAGCAGCGCCAGGTAAAGCACAAAGGGCCGCTCCAGCTTCTGGAACAGGGGGGTGTAGGTTGCGTAGGGCCGCTCCTTGGCCTCCCAGACCCGGTCCAGTTGCTCGAGGCACATCAGCGTGTGCTCGTCGGCGGTGTACTGGTGATAGAACTCGTGCTGCACCAGGCAGGTCAGCTTGCCGAACTCGGGCAGGTACTTGCCGAGCAGGTCCACCTCGTGCATCGCGCGCAGGATCGGCGCCACGCTCCCGCGCTGATCGAGAATGGCCAGAAAGCTTTCCCGCACGTGCTCGTCCGCCAGGAATGCGCGGTCCACCAGTCCAAGGTGGTTCCGGATGAGCTGCGCCAGGTCCGGGTGCAGGCGCAACCCGCGCTGCTGCGCGTACAGAAAGACGCGCATCAGACGCCGCGGCTGCTCGCGGAACACCCGGTTGGACGTGGCGTGGATTTCACCGTCATTGAACTTGAAGCCATCCACCGGCTCGCTGGCGGGCTTGCGCCCCGCCGGCAGCAGGCCCGTGAGCCGGCCGGGCAGCGAAAACCCCGGCCGCCGCGGCGCCGGCAGCAGCGCCAGCCGCTGCTCCAGCGTGCGCGTGATCAGGAAGATGTGGCGGGCGTGCTTGTACACGTCGCGCATGAAATCCTCGATCCGCTTGCTGGGCGAGCGTTCCCGGTAGCCGAGGTTGAAAGCGACCGCGGGCTGCAGGTTCTTGCTCAGCGCGTCCATCGCGCGGTTGGTGTGGTAGTGCATTTCGCTGCGCACGCGCAGCAGGAAATCATAGGCCGCGTCCAGTTGCTTGCGCTCGCTCTCGCCGATCAGCCCGTGCGCCTGCAGCTCCTTGAGCGTGCGGAAGCGATACTTGAAGAACGCCATCCAGAGCAGGTTTTGATAGTCCCGCAGCCCGCCGCAGCCGTTCTTGAGGTTCGGCTCCTGCATGCAGGCCGAATTGCCGAACTTGGCGCGCCGCGCCGACTGGTCGGCCAGCCGCATGGCGATGTATTCCGGTTCGTAACCGGCCACGCACTTGCTCACCAGCGTCTTCTGGAATCGCTTGAACAGCTCCGCGTCGCCCGCGAGCAGCCGGGCCTCGATCAGCGACGTCTTGGCCTGCATGTCGCTGTTGGCCACCTTCACGCAGTCCTCCAGACTGCGCACCGCGTGGCCGAGCTTCAGACCGATGTCCCACAGCGGATACAGCAGGCCGTCAATCATGCGCGACAGGTGCGGCAGCGGGCGGATGCCCGCCGCCACCTGCCGGCTGTGCAGAAACATGATGTCTATGTCGCTGTGCGGATTCAGCTCCGCCCGCCCGTAGCCGCCCAGCGCCACCAGCGCCAGCGGCGGAAACTCCTTCCGCGCCTGCTCGGACAGGCTCCCCTTGGCGACGTCCCACAGGTGCCGCAGCAGCGCGTCCAAAATCACCGCGCGCGCGCGGCAGGTTTCGAGGCCGCCGCCGCCGGCCCGATGCCGCAGCTTGAGCCGGTGCGTTTCCACCTTCAGAAATGCCTTGTAGCGGGCCAGCTCCTGGGCGGCCTGCCGCCCCGGCGGCAGCGACAGCCGCGCCGCGGCGCTCGCTTCAATCTTGCTGAGCAAATCCTGCATTGCCATTTACTGTGGGTGCAAACTCCCCTCGGCGCAAGCGCCGCGAAACCTTGTCGCTGCCCCAGTGTTTGCTAGATTGGCCATTATGTCCGCCGCGGCCGATCCGGATGCCGCCCTGATGTTGCGCGTGAAGCAGGGCGACACCGCCGCTTTTGCCGAACTGGTGGACAAATACAAGCAGCCGGTCATGAATGTCGCCTGCCGGATGCTGCGCGACGCCACCGAGGCGGAGGACCTCGCTCAGGCGGTCTTTGTGCAGGTGTTCAAGTCGGCGCACCGCTATCGCGTTTCCGCCAAGTTCTCGACCTGGCTCTTCACCATCGCCCGGAACCTCTGTCTCAACGAAATCCGCCGCCGCGCGCGCCACCACACCGACTCGATGGATGCGCCCCACCCGGAGCAAGAGGATCAGCCCCTCCACCAGTTCGAGGACAAGCAAGCCGCTTCCCCGCCCGAGCGCCTCCTGCACGGCGAGCTGGCCGACAAGATCGAAGAGGCCCTCGCCGGACTGCCCGAAAACCAGCGCCTCGCCATCGCGCTCTGCCGGCAGGAGGAGCTGAGCTACGAGGACATCGCCCGCGTCCTCCGCTGCTCGGTGTCGGCCACCAAGTCCCTGATTCACCGCGGGCGGGAGACCCTCAAGCAGAAGCTCAAACCCTACTTGCAGACCGGCGCCTGGCACGGACCAAAATGAATGCAACTTTGCGGACCCAACGGTTTTAATACTTATGGCATTGTGATATGATCAACGACCCAATCTACAACCACCTGCGCGAGCTAAGCTGGCGGCGGCAACTGACTGACGCCGAGCTGGCCGAGTTGCGCGCCCGGCTGAACGCCCATCCCGAGGACCAGGCTGACTGGGACGCCGAAGCCGGCCTGAATGCCGCCCTGGGCCGGCTGCCGGACGTGCCGGTGCCCAGCAACTTCACGGCGCGCGTGTTGCAGGCAGCCGAGCGGGAAATCGCGGCGGAACGGCGCCGGCCTGTGGAAGGTTGGCTGGCCTGGCTGTGGCTGCGCTGGCTGCCCAAAGTGGCCTTCGCCGCCATTGTGGTCGGCGCCGGGCTGCTTACGTATCACCAGGTCCAGATCAGCCATCGCAAGAACTTGGTCGAGAGCGTCGCGGCCTTTTCGGCCGTCTCCTCTCTGCCTGGCCCTGAAATCCTGAGAGACTTCGACGCCATTCAGGCGATGAACCCAGCGCCTGGCCCCGACGAGCAGTTGCTCGCGGTCCTGCAATGACGTCGCCCGGCCGCACAAGGCTGCGTCTGGCCGTGCTGCTCGGCGTCGGTCACCTGCTGTCGGCCTCGCTGCCGGCCCAGCCAGCCACCAAGCTGCCGGCCGCGACACCATCCAACTCTCCCGCCGCCACCCAGCTCGTCATCAAGTCGCCGGAGCTGCCCGAACCGCCGCCGCCACCGCCGGCGCCCCGATCACCCATCGGCTTCTTCCGCGAGTTGCTGGCGATGAATGCCGCCGAGCGTAAGCAGGCCCTGACCAATTACACCGCCACCCCCGAAAGGCGGAACCAGATTCTCGCCAAGGTGCGCGAATACGAGTCCCTCAAGCCCGATGACCGCGAGCTGCGGCTGCGGGTCACCGAACTGCGCTGGTATCTGCGGCCCCTCATGACCGCGCCGGCCACCAACCGTGCCACCCAACTGGCCCTGATCCCCCAGCCCGTCCGCCAACTGGTCGAGGACCGTCTGCGGGAATGGGATAAGCTGCCGCCCGACGTCCAGAAGGACCTCCTGGGCCTCGAACCCACCCTCCAGTATTTTGCCGAGATCGAGGGCCGCAACGAAAAGCAGCGAATGCAGATTCTCACGAACATCTCGCCGGCGCGGCGCGCGATGCTGGAAAAAGGCGTCCAGCAGTGGAGTTCCCTGTCCGAAGATCAACGCCGTAAAACGCTGTCCCGCTTCGACCAGTTCTTCCAACTCAACACCGCCGAGAAGGACAAAGCGCTCAAGACCCTCTCCGAGCCTGAGCGACGGCAGATTGAGAAGACCCTCCAGGTCTTTGGCAGTCTGCCTTCAGATCAACGTTCCCAGTGCATTCGTTCCTTTGCCAAGTTTGCCAGCTTAAGCCTGGCTGAGCGCCAGCAGTTTCTGAAGAACGCCGAGCGCTGGAAACTGATGCCCCCCTCCGAACGTCAGGCCTGGCGGGAACTAGTTGATAGATTGCCCCCGCCCCTGCCGCCGGATCCGTCTTCGCTCCCGCCGCTGCCGCCATCGCCCCCCCACCCACGCCCTCGGCCCGTGATCGCCACCAACGCCAACTGACCGCCTGCGGTGTCGAAGGATTAGCGGCGCTCCTGTCCCGGTCTGGCCGCTGCCCGGGCCTACTACCACAATTTGGTTTCCCAGCCCTGCCGCTCAGTTCTACAGTCTAGCCGTGCATCCGATTGCGTTTAAGCTTGGCCCGCTCTCCATCCACTGGTATGGCGTGATGGTGGCGCTGGCCTTCCTGGTCGGCCTCTGGACCGCCGGCCGGCGGGCGTCGCATGCGGGCATCGCCGCCGAGAAAATCATTGATCTTGGCCCGTGGCTCATCGTCGGTGCCATCGTCGGCGCCCGGGCCCTTTACGTCATTACCTTTTGGCGCGAATCCTTCGCGGGCCAGCCCATGGCCGAGATTATCGCCGTCTGGAAAGGTGGCCTGGTCTACTACGGCGGCCTGACGGGCGCCACGCTAGCCGGCATCTTATACACCCGGCTGAAGCAACTGCCGCTCTGGAAAGTGGCCGACATCGTCGCGCCGAGCATCGCGCTGGGTTACGTCTTCGGCCGCGTCGGCTGCCTCCTCAACGGTTGCTGTTACGGCCGCGCCTGCGACTTGCCCTGGGCCATTCGCTTCCCCGAAGGCAACCCCCTGAACCCGCCCACTTACCCCGTGCATCCGACCGAGATCTACGACTCCCTCCTGAACCTGGCCCTCTACGCCTTTCTCGCCTGGCTGTTTCGACGCCGGAAATTCGACGGGCAGGTCTTCGGCGTTTACCTCGTCGGCTATGCCGTGCTGCGATCGTTTGTGGAGATATTCCGCGGCGACTATCCCGAACACCAGCATTACCTGGGCGGCTGGGCCACGCCAGCGCACCTGGTCAGCATTGCTATTCTTGCGGCGGGCGTGGCCTTGCTTCGGCTCTTGCCGCGCCCTGAGCCGAAGCGTCCATGACTCGGATTTGCCATTGGCCATCTGCTATTGGCTATCTTCGATTGGCGCTTTGCCGCTCTTGGGAAGTTCCGGGCTAAGAGATCGAGAGTAACCGATGCCAGCCGAGCCCAAAGACCATCCTCCATCCTCCGTCCTCCATCCCCGCCCGCTCCTGCTTGCCGGGCCGACCGCTGTCGGCAAGTCTGCCATCGCTCTCCTCCTCGCCGAAAGGCTCGGCGGCGAAATCGTCTCCGTTGATTCCATGCAAGTGTATCGCGGGATGGACATCGGCACCGCCAAACCCTCGCCCGCCGACCGCGCCCGCCTGCCCCATCATCTGGTTGATGTGGTGAATGTGACCGCGCCTTTCGACGCCGCCCAATTCGTCCATCTCGCCCGCCGCGCCGTTGCCGACATCCAGCGCCGCGGCCGGCTGCCGATTCTCTGCGGCGGCACGGGGCTCTATTTCAAGGCCTTCCTGGAGGGTCTGGGCCACGCGCCGCCCGCCGACGCCGCCCTGCGGGCCGTCCTCGAAGCCACGCCCCTGCCAGAGCTGCTCCGCGAATTGGCCGAACGCGACCCGGCGACTTACGAGCGCATTGACCGCCAGAACCCGCGCCGCGTCATCCGCGCCGTCGAAGTCATCCGCCTCACCGGCAAACCCTTCTCCGCCCAGCGCGCCGATTGGCAACCCTCGCCCCTCGCCCCTCGCCCCTCGCCCCTTCATTTCGCCTTCGCCCGCTCCACAGCAGACCTGCACCAACGTATCGCCGCCCGCGTTGACGCCATGTTCCGCCAGGGCTGGGTAGCCGAGACCGAACAAGTCCTGCGCCGCGGCCTGGCCCAAAACCAAATCGCCATGCAGGCCCTAGGTTACCGCCAGATTGTCGAGCACCTGCGCGGAGAGCGCTCCCTCGCCGACACCATCGAGTTGGTCAAGCTCCGCACCCGCCAGTTCGCCAAACGCCAGATGACCTGGTTCCGCCGCCAGCTTCCCTTGACCTGGATCAACCTCGGACCCCAGGGCAGTCCCGAGGCGGTCGCCAGCCAGATCGCCCCGTTTTGAACCTCTTCGCCGCCGGGCGGGATTGATAGATAGATGGTTATTTGCGGCAAATGCCCTATGAAAAGCTCCACCGCGCCCGGGCCGAAATGCTCATGTTCTGCCTCCAGCCGGTCTGGGAGGAACTTGCCCGCCACCGTGGAACGATCAACAACTTGCAGCGCTGCAGCAACAGTATGCCGCCCAGGACCTCCTCGCCGAGTTCCGTCTGGCCGCGCGCGGGGAAACGTTCATCACGATGAACCTCGCCGAGCAACTTCAGGCCTTCCTCGAGGGGCGCCGTTCCCCCGCTGGCGACCAAATGGGTTCTGCCAAGGGCGATGCCCCAAATTGATAACACTGCTGGCGTCAGCGAGACAATCAATGGGCGAGGGCCTTCCTCCTTTGAATAATGGACGCACCAGGGCTGTCAATCTGAGGCAGAAGGGCGCGGCGGTGACACGGGTTCGCTGCCCGAAGGCCAAAGGAGATACAAGTGAACTGAAAGTGAACTGAAAGTGAACTGTAAGGGAGCTCCACTAGAGCAGGGCGCTTCTGTCTGGCTAGCGGTTGGCTCGCCCGAGGCGGGCCCTGCGCTGCGCCCAGGTTACCTGGATTTGAGGGATTCCAGGAGCCCGCGGGCCCGAGGGCAGAAATGGGAGCGGGCAAGGGGCTGAACGTGTGGGGGGCTCGCCCCATCGCTCCCGGAAAGGATCGTGTTGGAGAGGATACTGAAGGGCCAACCTGGAATTCGGGATGGTCCGTCAGTCAATTCTCGTGGAAAAAGCGCTTTTTCTCCCGCCGGGAAGGTGGTATGGTTGGTTAGAGACAATTGGAAAGCGAGCAGACGCGACCAACGCGACGAATTGAAAGCACTGATCGAGACCAGCAACCGCCGGACTGAACGAGTCTTCCTCGTGGGGGTTGAGCTAAAATCACGCCGGGGCGCGGAGCTGGACGATTCGCTGAAGGAGCTTGCCGAGCTGGCCACCACCGCGGGCGGCGACGTCGTCGGCGATGGGATGCAGAAGCTGGCCGCCCCGTGCGCCGCCACCTATATCGGCAAAGGCAAGGCCGAGGAGTTCGCGCGGCACTGCCAGCAGGCGGATGTGGACACCGTTATCTTCGATGATGAGCTTACCCCCGCGCAGAGCCGCAACCTGGAGAAAGCTTTTAACTGCAAGGTCCTCGACCGCACCTCGCTTATCCTCGACATCTTCGCCCAGCGCGCCCGCACGCGTGAAGGCAAACTCCAGATCGAGCTGGCGCAACTCCAGCACCTGCTGCCCCGCCTGACCCGCTTCTGGGGCCACCTGTCCCGCCAGACGGGCGGCATCGGCATGAGGGGCGGCGAAGGTGAAACGCAGTTGGAAACCGACCGCCGCCGCGTGCAGGACCGCATCGCCCGCATCGCGCGCGAACTCGAGGTCGTGCGTCGCCACCGCGCCACCCAGCGCAACGCGCGGCAGCGCAACCATTGGGCGCTCGCCTCCATTGTCGGCTACACCAACGCCGGCAAGTCCACCCTCCTCAACACCCTCACCGGCGCCAGCGTGCTGGCCGAAGACAAGCTCTTCGCCACCCTTGACCCGACCACCCGCCGCCTGCGGCTGCCGTCGAACCAAAACGTCCTGCTGACCGACACGGTCGGTTTCATCCGCAAGCTGCCGCACGGCCTCGTCGAGGCGTTCAAAGCGACCCTCGAGGAAGTCGTCCAGGCCGACCTGCTGTTGCACGTGGTGGACACCAGCCACCCCGAAGCCGAGCAGCAGATCCAGTCGGCGGATGCCGTGCTCAAGGAAATCGGCGCCGAGGGCAAGCCGACGCTGATGGTCTTCAACAAGATTGACCTCTTGAATGGCAGCCGGGAAGCCCTCTCGCGGTTCCTGGAGCGGCATCCGCACGGCGTGGCCTTGTCCGCTGCCACCGGCGAGGGGATTCCTGCCTTGCTCGCCGAGCTGGGCAGCCAGTTGCGCCCCACCCGCGAGTTCATCGAGCTTGCCGTACCGCATGATCGGGCCGGCGTCATCGCCCGGCTGCATGAAGTCGGCCAGGTCGTCGAACGCCGCTACAACGGCCGCGCCGCCCGGTTCAAAGTCCGGCTCCCCCCGCATCTCCATGAGGAATTCGCGCCGTTTATTGTGCGCCCGCTGCAGGTGAGTTGAGCATTGCGGGCATGAAGCTCAAGGACCAGCCCGCTAGCGAACGCCCGCGCGAACGGCTGCGGGACAAAGGCCCTGATTCTCTCAGCCCCGGCGAACTGGTCGCCATCCTCCTCCGCACCGGCATGAAGGGGACCAATGTCGTCGAGATCGGCAAGCAGCTGGTCAACCGCTACGGGTCCCTCGATGCGCTGGCCCGGGCTTCGTGGCAGGAGCTGGCGAAAGAGCCGGGGATCGGGCCGGACAAAGCCGTCACGCTCGTCGCGGCGTTCAGCCTCGCCCGCCGGCTCGTCGAGGAAGTCCGCGCTGCTTCCCCGCTCCTCGACACACCGGAGGCCGTCGCCCACCTCATGCGCGAGGAAACCCGCCTGCGCAATGCGGAAGTCTTCCAGGTGCTCCTCCTCAACACCCGCCGACGGCTGATCGGTAAGCCAACGAAGGTCGCCGATGGCACCCTCGACACCATCCTCGTCCATCCGCGCGAGGTGTTCCGCCCCGCCATCGAGGCCAATGCCGCCGCCGTCGTGCTGGTCCACAACCACCCGAGCGGCGACCCAGCCCCTTCGGAGGCCGATATCAAGGTCACGCGCGACCTGATTCGCGCCGGGCAACTCCTCAAGATCGAGGTGCTGGACCATGTCATTCTTGGCCGGGCGACCCCCGAGCGGCCCAAGGACTACCTGTCCCTCAGAGAGTTGGGATATTTTTATACCTGACGCCGGTGTGATGGGCGTGATTTGAAGTTTTGGCTTGGCAACCGAGGCGCTTGCCCCACTTTGGGTTCCGATGATTCATCCAACCGCCATTGTGCATCCCAACGCGAAGCTGAACTCGACGGTTCGCGTTGGGCCTTATGCCATTATTGATGAAGGCGTGGAGATCGGCCCGGACTGTGTCATCGGTCCGCAGGTTTATCTGACCGGCCTGACGACCATCGGCGCGCACAACCGCTTCTACGCCGGCTGCGTGATCGGCGAAGCGCCCCAGGACCTCAAGTACAACGGAGCACCAACCCGCCTGCGCATTGGCGACCATAACGTGTTCCGCGAGCATGTGACCGTGCACCGCTCAAACCAGGCGGCTGAGGACACGATAATCGGCTCCCACGTTTTCCTGATGGCCAACTGCCACGTCGCGCACAACTGCCGGTTGGGCGACCACGTAATCCTCGCCAACGGCGCCCTCCTGGCCGGCCATGTGACCCTGCACGACGGCGCCTTCCTTTCCGGCAACTGCATCGTCCACCAGTTTGTGCGCGTGGGCACGCTGGCCCTCATGCAAGGCGGCGCGGCAATCAGCAAAGACCTGCCACCCTACACCGTGGCGCGCGGTGGCAACGGCATTTGCGGCTTGAACACGGTCGGTTTGCGGCGCGCCGGGCTGCCGCCGTCCGAGCGCCTGGAGCTCAAGCAGCTCTACCGCGCACTGTTCCGCGAGGGACGGAACCTGCGGACGGCCCTGGCCAGCGCCCAGGCAAAGTTCTCCAGCGCGCCCGCCAAAGTGATGCTGGACTTTCTGGCCGGCTCCAAACGCGGGGTCTGTCGCGATGTGGGGGTGGATTTGCGCTTTGACGAACCGGGCGACTCCGGTTAGGATGCTGTTAGAACATGAGTTTCAGGCTTTCAAGTTCTCGCATCTGCCTGGTCGCAGCGGTTTTGTTCCTGGGCGACTTGCTGGGGGGCAGCGTCCGGGCGGCGGGCCGGCCGCGTGGGCGACCCATCAATGAGTTTCCTGTGCCCGGGAGCAGCGAGGTCACCACCAACCTGCAACAGTTGACAAGCAAGAAGGATGGCCTGACGCAGTTGGAAGAGGACCTTTACAAGCCGCTGCAGTCCTTTGCACCCAAGAGTTCGCTCGATGGCGTGGTCGCTCGTCCGCCCCGCCCCGTCACCGGGCCGGTGATCCAGAACAAGCGGGTGAAGGAGCTGCTGGAGCGGCGCAAAGACTGGGTTTTCATGACGCCAGAAGACCTGCTGGCTGCCCCAACCGTGGATGAGATTCTGAAGGTGCCCGAGCTTGGACTTGATGGCCAGGAAAAGAAGAACCTGCCGGCAATGGAACGGTACTACCAACGCCTGGAGGCCAAACGGCCCGAAGCCAAGAACCCGCTCCACCCCGGCAGCAACGACCTGCTCGGCCCGCCCACCGAGGTGAACCCGGCCGGTGAATCCGTTTTGCACGAGGACATGAACTTGCCCAGCAGCCTCCGGGAAAGCGCAGAGGCGCTGAGCAGACTATTCGACCCGGGCAGCAGCGACAGCCCTTTCGCCCGAGGCGCGACGCGCGGCAGCCTCTCCGATACCTTCGGCCTCCGCATCAACACCCCGTCGAAGGTGCAGGTGCAGGAGCACAAGAAGGTCATGGACGAGTATCGTATGGTGGTGGATCCAAGCTGGCGCCCGCACCCCCTTGCCGATGCGGCGTTACCGACAGTAAAGCCGGCAGAGATCACTCCGATCACTGCTAGCCCAGCCCCGCGCAGTGCGCTCGATATGCAGTCGGATGTACTTCATCCCAGGCTTGGTCCGCTCAATCTGCCAGACGTCAACGCGCGGGCGCTCGGGCAAACGAGGCCGATACCGCCTTTGCCGAACGTTGAATCAACGAGAGCGGTGTCGGCCACACCCACGTTCACGGCTCCGAAACGATCGTTCCGCTAGGTTTCCCAGCGCAGCACAGACACAACCGTGCCCGCGGCAAGAGTGGTGTGGGCCGGCACAGCGACCAGCCCGTTGGCTGCCGCCAGGGAACTGAGCGCGTGGGAGGCTTGCATGCCGGCCGAATGAATCTTCCCGGTGGCATCCACTCGGACCCGCATCAAGTGCGGGCGGTCGCCTGCGTTGGCCAGCGGTTCGGCGAGCACCCCTCGATGGGCAGGCAGGGCGACGGCGGTCGCGCCCTGCCAGCGCAACAGTGTGGGCCGCACAAGCAATAGGAAGGTGACAAATGCCGAAACCGGGTTGCCGGGCAGGCCAAAGAATAGTTTCCTCCGGTAGCGGCCAAAGACAAACGGCCGCCCCGGTTTGATGGCCACTCTCCAGAATTCCAGCTCACCGCCGAGGTGCTCGAACGCCTGCTTGAGGAAATCCGTCTCACCAACCGAAACGCCACCGGAAGTTACAACGACATCGCATTGTTTGAACGCCTTCGCTAGCGCCAGCCTGGTTCCGGTGAGTGCGTCCGCGAGGAGCGGATACGTTTTGGGAATGGCGCCGGCGCGCCGAATTAGCGTCGCCAGAGCGGCGCGATTGCTTTCGTAAATCCGGCCGGGCTGCAGTGGCCGTCCCGGTTCGGTCAATTCCGACCCGGAGGCCAGCAAACCCACCACGGGTTGCCGCCCCACCTGGACACGCGCCAAACCAGCCGCAGCCAGCAGCCCGATTCGACCAACGCTGAGGACCTCACCCGCCTCGGCGAGCGTCGAGCCCTGCCTGACGTCTTCTCCGCGAAACCGGACATTGGCCCCGGGGCTGACTGGAACCAGAATCCGCACCTCGCCCGGTGCTTTTGAGTCAACCCGCGTGTCTTCCTGCATCACGACAGCGTCGGCGCCCGCCGGCAGGGGCGAACCGGTGAACAAACGCACGCAATAGCCAGGCTTGACTTCGCCTGCGAACACCTGCCCGGCGGCAACCCTTCCTCCCAGACGCAGGCGCGCCGGCGAGCCCGATGTGGCAGAGGCCACGTCGGCTGCGCGCAAAGCGTAGCCGTCCATCGCAGAATTATCGAAGACCGGCAGATCTATGGACGAGCGGGCTTGCTCAGCGAGCACGCGCCCCGGAGCGTCGCCTAACCCAACGCGCTCGCTCCGCGGCGTCGGCACTGCGGCCAGCACCCGCGCCAGGGCCTGTTCAAATTCGAGCATAGACAGAAAACGGGCCGCTTGATCCGCCGCTCTGGACTAGTGGGCCGAAGTCAGCACGAGCACTTGCTCCAGCGTGGAGACGCCCTCGCGGGCGCGATCCAGGGCGACCATCCGCAGCGTCCGCATGCCCTGGCCGATGGCAATCTTGCTGATCTCACGGGTGTTGGCGCGGGCGATGATCAGTTTGCGGATTTCATCTGTGACAGTCATGGCCTCGATAATAGCCATGCGGCCGGCGTAGCCGGATTCCTTGCAGCGGTCGCAGCCCCGCCCGCGATACAGCGTGACGCCGTCGAAGATGCTCGGGTCAATATTCAAGTCCTGAAACATCTTGGGCGGATAAGAAACCGGCTCCTTGCAGTGGGAGCAGATGCGGCGCATGAGGCGCTGCGCGCAGGCGAGAATGACGGACGAAGAGATGAGGAACGGCGCGATGCCCATGTCGTCCAAGCGCGCAATGGCGCCGGGGGCGTCATTGCAGTGCATGGTGCTCAGGACCTGATGGCCGGTCAGCGCGGCTTCGATGGCGATCTCCGCGGTTTCCGTGTCGCGAATCTCGCCGATCATGATGATGTCGGGATCCTGACGCAGAATCGAGCGGAGCGCGTTGGCAAAAGTAAGCCCGATTTCCTTCTTCGTCGGCACCTGGTTAATGCCGGGAACCTGGAATTCAACCGGGTCTTCGACCGTCACGATATTATAAACCGGGTTGTTGAGTTCGTTGAGGGCGGAGTAAAGCGTGGTCGTCTTGCCGGAACCGGTCGGGCCAGTGACCAGAATCAGACCATGCGGAGCATCTACTGCGGCTCGGACCTGCAGGAAGGTGTCCGGGTCGAGGCCGAGCTTGTCAATGCTCGCCGAGAGGTTTGTCTTGTCGAGGAGGCGCAGCACCACCTTCTCGCCGTGCACGGTGGGCATGATCGAAACGCGCAGGTCGTAGTCTTTTCCGCCGACGCGGATGCGCAAGCGTCCGTCCTGCGGCAGGCGTCGTTCCGCGATGTCCAGGCTGCTCATGATCTTAAACCGCGAGACCAGGGCCAGTTGCATCTGCTTGGGCGGTGGGGTCGCGTCCATCAAAGCGCCATCAATGCGGTAGCGCAGCCGCAGCAACTTCTCAAACGGCTCGATGTGGACGTCGCTCGCGCGGTCTTTAACCGCCTGGACGAGGATCAAATTGGCCAGTTTGACCACCGGGGCTTCCTCGCTGGACGCCGCCAGTTGGTCGAGATTGACTTCCTCAACCGCCTCGCTGGAAACCTCCAGGCTGTCGGCGTCTGCGTCCACGTCGCCCAGCTTCTGGGCGTCTTGGATGATGTCCTCCATGCTGCCGCTCTTGGAGGAGTCAATTTGGTTCAGCTTGTCTAGGATCGCCCTTTCCGACGCGATGAGCGTGGCCACCTCCAGCCGCGTGATGCGCCGCACGTCGTCAATGGCCAAGACATTCAATGGGTCGGCCATGGCCAGGAACAGTTTGTTCTCTAGCCGCGACACGGGGACGACTTTATGGTTGTGGGCCATCTCGCGCGGGACCAGGTCGGTCACTTCGAGCGGGATAGCGAGGCGGGCGAGGTTGATCGGGGGCGTGTTCAAGACACGGCCCATGGAAACGGCCATGTCGGCCTCGGTGACGTAAGCCTTCTCGAGAATCAGTTTGAGCAGGCGGGTGCCTTCTTTCTTCTGCTGCTCAAGCAGTTCGTCGACCTGCTGGGCGGTGAGCAGGCCATCTTCGACCAGGGCGTCGGCGATGCGCTCGCCAAATGTTTTGACCGGAGGCATGATTCTATCGGAAGGCTTTGCGGACGTTGCTCACCAGCTCGGCCGGTGGCACCAGATACCACAAGAGGCGGCTGGAGGTGGCCACGGCCAGTTCTTTGGCGGCCTGCCGGTTGAATGGATTAGCCGTGGCCACGAGGACGGATTTGCTCATGCGGTCGAACGGCAACACGCACCACCTCCGGCAAGTGGTCCCCGGGAAGCTCCGCACCAGGTCCATGTCAATATCATAGTTCTTGAGGGGCAGGAACGCAGCCCGCGCCTTGTCGCACAGTAATCGCAGCGACTTGTCCACCGGCAGAATACCCTTGTCCGACAGCACCTGGATAAATGGTTCCACAACGCCGGCTGGCGGCATGGCTAAGTCGGTCGCCGACCAGCATAAGTCGAAATCTCCGGCCGTGATGATCTTGCTTTCAACGAAATGCTTGTACATGGGCTGTCGGCCATCGTCGATAGCCGCCGGGGGCGCTTGGCCGGCAGGTTTCTGTGCATTTCCCGTTACGGCAGGCGGTCTGGCGATCACGGGCGTCTCTGCCGGCATCCCTTCAAGTGGGAAGTTGTTGGCCTTGGTTTCGATTTGCTGCAGCGCGGCTCGCACATCCGGGTCGTCCGGGCAGCGTTGCAGGATGGTTTCGTATTCGAGAATGGCCGAGGAAAGCTGGCCCATTTGCACGTAGGCCTCGGCGATGCGTTTGGAGGTGCTGACGACATCCTTTCCGCGGCCCAGTTTCGAGTACGCTTCCTTCAGGATCTCCAGCGATTCATAGTCCTGCGGTTGCGATTGAGTGATGACTTCAAACATCTCAATCGTCTGCGCCAGTTGGGCCTCTTCACTAGGACTCAATGTGCTAGCCATGCGAATTCTGTTTGACCGGTCAGGGCATTCCTATTGCCGAAACATCTCGGCAGCCGGTCGGCTCCCTTGCAGCAAACTTGCGGCCAGCTTAGGAGGCAACAGTGATTATGGCAAATTTCCTTTCCGGCACCGGTAGTTTGTTCTAAACGCCAGACACTTGTGTCCAATTTCTACACTGGGAACGTTCCGGCTCAATCTTCTTTCGCCGGATCGTTCTGTCTGCCAGGCTCACTGCGAACTCATGAAACGACTGCTCCTGCTCCTGCTCCTGCTCGGCTGTGCGGATTGGTCCGGTCACGGCGAAAGCCTTCCCGAACGTTACTCCAGTGATGGTGAGTTAATCGTTACGCAACTAAGCTCTGCTCCCTTCCCCCATCCCAAGAGGGCCGAGGGTCATACCTACCAAGGCAAACTCTACCCCGCCAAGGACCATTACTTGGACAGCACGGTGGCGATCTTCATCCCCAAGGGTTTTCGAGAGGCGGACCACGTTGACTTCGTCGTCCACTTCCATGGCTGGCAGAACCATGTGACGAGGGTCCTGGAGCAATACCAGCTCATCGAGCAGTTATTGGCGAGCCGGCGCAACGCAGTCCTGGTCGTGCCGCAAGGCCCGCGCAACGCACCGGATTCGTTTGGCGGGAAGCTGGAGGACGCGGATGGCTTCAAACGGTTCATGGAGGACGTGCTGCAGACCCTACGGCAGAAATCCGCGCTGAAAGGGAAGCAGTTCTCCCTCGGGCAAATTGTGCTCTCGGGCCACAGCGGCGGGTACGAGGTCATCTCGGCCATTGTGGATCGCGGCGGGCTAGCCGACCGCGTCCGCGAAGTCTGGTTGTTTGACGGCCTCTACGCCCAAACGGACAAATTCCTAGATTGGATTGACCGACAGCAGGGCCGGTTCATTGACATCTACACCGAACGCGGGGGGACCAAGGCGAGGACCGAAGAGTTGATGGCCAAGCTCAAAGAACGCAGCACAATCTTTTTCGCCGCCAAAGAGAGCGAGGCAAAGCCGGCCGACCTCCAAACCAACAGGCTCATCTTCCTCTACACCGACCTGGGGCATAATGACGTGATCCAAAAGCGCCAGGAGTTTCGCGATTACCTCAAGACCAGTTGCCTGGGGAAGCTGGAGTAATGTGTTGGCGGATTATTGGATCCGTGGATTGATGGAGCGACATTGGCCCGGTGTTCCAGTTCTCCACCGCTCCACCACCCCATCACTCCGCCGTCCGCTTATGGCTGGCTGGTGATCCTGGACCACTCGGTGTTCTGCGCCGCAGCGTAGGTCGCAAACGCCTTTTCGTTTTGTATCAGCACGGCTCGCACGACGCTCGAATCGTCGGCGCGGCCGAGGTTCAGAACTGAATCGGGAATGATGCCTACCTTCTTGTGGGCGTAAAGCAAAGCGAATACTGCCTGGGCAAAAGCGATGTACGGCAAATCCTTGTAGGCGCCTTCTGCGGTGTCTTCGACCGCATCCGCCAGGAATTCGAGTTGATCGGCCAGGTGCGGGAAGAGGGGCTCGTAGATCTGCGTGAATTCCAGCTTCCACTGCGGCAGATGTCGAAGCACTTTCCCCACAATCGCCGGTGTTATCGTTGCTGCCCCACGGTTAACAAAATCCACAATCTCAGGCATGGACGGATTCTATTCCAAGGCCGGCCGGGGGGGAAGACAAATAGTTCGAACGCTTTACCGTCTGGTCATGTCCGCGAGGAACGGCAAGCCCTCACGATACTCTCGCAGCGCAGCCAAGTCCAACCGGGCACGGATGCAGCCTTCGCGATCTCCGGCGTCGGCCAGAATGTTGCCCTGCGGGTCAATGATGAGCGAGCGCCTGGAGTAGGTGTAATAGGGGGCGCTTCCCACGCGGTTGGCGCCGACGACATAAACCTGGTTCTCAATCGCGCGCGCCTGGAGAAGCCGCCGCCAGTGATGAATCCGCTTCTCGGGGAAATTCGCGAGCACGGCGATCAATCCCGGTCGGTGCGCGGTAACCGCTTCGCGAAAGATCTCCGGAAAGCGCAGATCATAGCAGATAAAGGGCGAAATGGTGCAATCGCCCCAGCGAAAGGCGACCGGGTGCCGGCCGGCCGCGTAATGTTGCGGCTCGTCGCCCGGCGTGAACAGCCGCATCTTGGCGCAGGCGGCCAGCAGATGGCCCGCCGGCGAAAAGACTAGCGCCTGGTTCCGCGCGCAGCCGTCGCCGCCGCGCATCGCCGCGCCGGCGATCAGGCAGACGCCGAATTCCCGGGCCGTGTTAGCAAGGAACTGCTCCGTGGGGCCGCCAGACCCTTCCGCAATGGCGTCCGTGTTCATGCTGAAGCCGGTCGCGAACATCTCCGGCAACACCACGAGGGAGTTCTTGGGGGGCCTGGGCTGCGTCAGCAGCTTGCGGACCTTGCTGAAGTTTGCCGGCTTGTTCTCCCAGACAACGTCATGTTGCTGGGCGATAACATTCACACTCGAACCATAAGCCAGAAGTTGCCGTGAGGCGAGATCCCAGCCCGCGGCCGCCAGCACGGGTGCTGCCAAAGGACTGCGCTCCTGTAGCCGCCTAAAAAGTGCTAAAAACGGCCTTGATTTGGCGCGGCCCGGGCTCCTAGTGTGGCGCTGATGAAATTGTGCCGATTCGCTTGCGCTTCCAGCCAGCGAGCCTGAAACCGCAGTTTCCGGACGCATAGAATAACGAACAGTCAAATTAACAACTAATATGGACAACAACCAAAGCTACAACGTCAAGTTCTTCAGCGGTGAAGAGATCCCCCTCGAATTGCACAAGGTGCGCATTGTGCAGAAGCTGAATCTGATCCCGATCGAGGAGCGCCTGAAGGCGATTATCGAAGGGGGGTATAACACCTTCCTGCTGACTACCAAGACGGTCTTCCTGGACATGCTCACTGACAGCGGGACCAACGCGATGAGCGACAACCAGGTGTCGTCCATGCTGCGGGCCGATGATGCGTATGCCGGGTCCCAGAGTTACATGCGTTTGGAGGACTCCATCCGCGAGGTGTTCAACTGCAAGTATTTTCTGCCGGTGCACCAGGGACGTGCGGCCGAGAACATCATCTCGAAGGTGTTCATCAAGGCGGGGGATGTCGTGCCGATGAACTACCATTTCACGACCACCAAGGCGCACATTGAAATCAATGGCGGCGTCGTCCTGGAGATTTACACCGACGAAGCGCTCAAGGTAAAGAGCAACCATCCGTTCAAGGGCAACCTGGACGTCGCCAAGCTGAAGGAGGTCATCAAAAAGTACGGCGTCGGCAAGGTGGCCTACATCCGCCTGGAGGCCTCGACCAACCTGATCGGCGGGCAGCCGTTCTCCATCGCCAATATGCGCGAGGTGCGGAAGGTGGCCCAGAAACACGGGATCATGATCGTGCTTGATGCGAGCCTGATCGGGGAGAACGCTTACTTCATCAAGCAACGCGAGCCCGAGTTCAAGAATAGGTCCATCAAGGACATCCTGCACGAAATGATTAGCCTGGTTGACCTCACCTACTTTTCGAGCCGCAAGGTCAGCTCGACGCGGGGCGGGGGAATTTGCACCAACAATCTGGAGATCCACAACAAGATGAAGGATCTCGTGCCGTTGTTCGAGGGCTTCTACACCTACGGCGGGATGTCCATCCGCGAGGTGGAAGCCATGGCCATCGGCTTGGTCGAGACGCTCGACGACACGATTATCTCGCAATCCCCCATTTTCATCCGGTTCATGGTCAACGAGCTGGATCGGCTGGGCGTGCCAGTGGTGACGCCAGCCGGGGGCCTGGGCGTGCATATCGACGCGGGCCAGTTCCTGGCGCATGTGCCGCAAACCGAGTATCCCGCGGGCGCGCTGGCGTCGGCGTTCTTCCTGATTTCCGGTGTTCGGGGCATGGAGCGCGGCACCATCTCGAGCGTGCGCGACGCCAATGGCAATGACGTGCTGGCGGACATCGAGCTGCTGCGCCTGGCGATGCCGCGCCGCGTGTTCACCCTGTCGCAGGTCAAATACGCGATTGACCGGCTGCACTGGCTCTATAAGAACCGGAAGCTGGTTGGCGGTCTGAAGTTCTACGAGGAGCCTCCCGTGCTGCGGTTCTTCGGCGGCAAGCTCAAACCCACCACCCCGTGGCCGGAGAAGCTCGTCGCCAAGTTCCGCGCGGATTTCGGGGACAGCCTTTAAGGCCGCCGAATCCGTGAGCGTCATCAGCATCGGCGTGATTGGCTGCGGGCACTGGGGCCCGAATCATGTGCGGGTGTTCTCGCAGCTCCGGGCTTCGCGGGTCGTGGCTTGCGCCGACGTTGAGCCTAGGCGGCTGGAGGCCATGCGCGAGCAGCATCCGCACATGAGGGCATTCCAGGATTACCGCGAGCTGCTGCAGACGGCGGAGGTGGATGCGGTGGTGGTGGCGGCGCCGACGGGGTTGCACTACACGGTGGTGAAGGCGGCGCTGGAAGCGAACAAGCATGTGCTCTGCGAGAAGCCACTGTGCACAGCGTGTCATGAGGCGGCGGAGCTGGTGGCGTTGGCCAAAGCCCGGCAACGCGTGCTGATGACGGGGCATGTGTTCCTGTTCAACTCGGGCATCGTCAAACTGAAGGAACTGGTCACGAGCGGCGACCCCGGGCGCATCTACTATCTGCGCGCGCTGCGCACAAATCTCGGGCCGGTCCGCCGCGATGTGAACAGCGTGTGCGACCTGGCAACGCACGACATCGCGATCTTCAATTGGGTGCTGAATTCACGGCCCGAGTCTGTCTCGGCGGTGGGGGGGTGTTTTCTGCAGGAGGGGATCGAGGACGTGGCGTTCATCTCCCTGCGGTATCCCAACCAGGTCTTGGCGCACATCCAGGTGAGCTGGCTGGACCCGAAGAAGTTGCGCGAGATCGTGGTGGTGGGGGATAGGAAGATGGTGATCTGGGACGAGATGGCGCCGGCGGGACCGATTATGGTCTATGACAAGACGGTGGTGCGGCAGGACTATGAGGACTTCGGCCAGTTTCAACTCCTGACGCGCGAGGGGGATATTACGATTCCCAACGTTCGGATGGAGGAGCCGCTGAAAGCGCAAAACCGGTATTTCCTCAAGTGCGTGGGCGAGGGCCGTCTGCCGATGAATGACGGCCCGTTTGCGGTGGATGTGGTCAAGGTGCTGGAGGCCATCGAGAAGTCGCTGAAGAGTAGCGGAGCTCCGGCGCCTGTGTCGGGTTGAGCATGAGCATGCGCACCCCGCTGGTCAGCATCCTGGTGCCGGCGTACAATGCCGCCCGGTTCCTGCCCGGGCTGTGTCAATCTATCCAGGCGCAGACCTACCCGCACTACGAGGTGCTCATCGGCGACGACGGCTCAAGTGATGACACCGCCCATGTGCTGGCCCCGTTCCTCAAGGACTGCCGCTTTCAACTGGTGGCCTGGAAGCCTAACCGCGGTTTGAGCCGGGGGATGGCGATTCTGTACGCGGCGATGCGGGGCGAGTATTGGTGCTGCACCGGGGCGGATGATCTGTTTTACCCGCAGTTTCTGGAGAAGCGGGTAGAGGTCATAGAATCCAATCCGCAAGCGTTCCTGGTGCACGGGTTGCCGGAGTTGATCAACGAGGCCGGGGGACCAGCCAAGACCAGCCAGCAGGTTCTGGACCTGCCGGCGCAGCTCAAGCCACCGCGGAGCCTGGAGGTGCTGTTGCAGCACGACGTGATCAACGCGCCGTCCGTGCTGGTGAGAAGCAGCGTGACCCACGAAGTGCTGCCGTTTTTCCATTGGGAATGGGAATATTCGCCCGACTGGTTCTTTTGGATCCTGCACGCGGCGACGGGATTTGATTTGCTGTGGGACGGGCGGGTGCTGAGCAAGTACCGGGTCCATTCAAGTTCGCTAAGTTTGACGCCGACGAAAGACCATCTGCGCCGGGCGGAAGTGCGTCTTATGCCGCTGGTCGCGCTGCGGACGGCGGCGCAATTCTCGCAATGGGCGGTGTTGAGTTGGGCCCGGTGGGGCCGGACGCTTTATTGGCGATGGTTGCGGCAGGCGGTAGCACTCAGGGCGAGGGGGGGCCTGAGGGACGAATGGATGCAGCTGGCCGCACACGCTTATTACGGTGCGAGGGGAACAAGGGTTACACTCTGGACTGAGCTGGTGAAACATTCGGTGGGATTACTGGCAGCGGATTTTGCGCACCGGAGCGCTCAGGAGCGGCAGAGCTTCATCGTGTCCGGGCTGGCGCAGGTTGATGACCCGGTCTTCCGATGAATTCACCCCGAGCCACTGGTTTCTTTGAGCACCCTTCGGCCCTCGTCGAGTCCGCGGCCATTGGGCGGGGTACGCGGATTTGGGCTTTCGCGCACGTGTTAAAGGGCGCGCAGGTGGGCCGTCATTGCAACATCGGCGACCATTGCTTCATCGAGGGAGGGGCACAAATCGGAGACGGCGTTACGGTGAAGAACGGGGTCGCAATTTGGGAGGGAGTAGTGGTGCGCGATAACGCGTTCATCGGCCCATTCGCAGTCTTCACGAACGATCTGGCGCCGCGTTCCCCACGATTCCCCGGCGCGGCGCGGCGCTATCAGTCCAAGGCGTGGCTCAGTCGGACGGTCGTGGAGCAGGGAGCGAGCATCGGCGCCAACGCGACGATCCTGTGCGGGCTGCGCATCGGCCGATTTGCCATGATTGCAGCGGGGGCGGTGGTTACGCGGGACGTGTCGGCCCACGCTCTGATGGTGGGGGTGCCAGCCCGCCAGACTGGATGGGTGTGCGAATGCGGAACGCGCCTGGCGGTGGATGGCCGCGGATTGGCGTCGTGCCCCACATGCCACCTGCGCTTCCAGGCGCGAGACGAGCGGCTGTTTAGACGGCGTAGCGCTGCGCCCCAGACCACGCCCGAGAAGAGGGGCCGCTCACTGGCTGGTTGACCCGGTGAAGCCGGCTGCTAGGCTCGAACGCCAAGAGAGCACACGGGAATTACTTTATGCTAAAAGCACTTGTCACTGGCGGCGCGGGCCTGATCGGCTCGCATATTGTGGATTTGCTGCTGCGGCGCGGCTACACCGTGCGGATTCTGGACAACCTCGAGCCGTCCACCCACTTTGAAGGCCGGCCGGGCTGGATTCCCGCCGAGGCGGAATTCATCCAGGGCGATGTGCGGAACACGGATGATGTGCGCCGCGCGTTGCGAGGGGTGGACGTGATCTTCCACCAGGCGGCCTATGGGGGATTCGCGCTGGAGCTGACCAAGATGGCCGAGGTGAACGCGGCGGGCACGGCCCGGTTGTTCGAGGTGATTCGCACGGATGGAATGGACATCAAGAAGATCGTGGTGGCGTCCTCGCAGGCGGTGTATGGGGAAGGCAAATACGAGTGCGCCCAGTGCGGTCCCTGTTACCCGGAGCCGCGGCCGCTGGAACAGATGGAACGGCGGGATTGGGAGGTGCATTGCCCGCGCTGCCAGGCGGCGCTGGAACCAATTCCCATTGATGAAGCCGCGCCGGTCAAACTCATCGGGACCTATCACCTGACGAAGTACTTTGAGGAACGCCTGACGCTGGCGCTGGGACGAGAGTGGGGCATCCCGGCGGTCGCCTTGCGCTACATGCTGACCTATGGTCCGCGGCAGTCGGTGTTCAACCCCTACACGGGGATTTGCTCGATTTTCTCGACGCGCCTGCTGAACGGGCTGCCACCAGTCATTTACGAGGACGGGCGCCAGACGCGGGATTTCGTGTTCGTGGAAGACGTGGCCCGGGCGAACGTGGCGGCGATGGAAAGCGACGCGGCCAACGGGCGCGTGTTCAACGTCGGAACCGGTCGGCCAACGACGATCCTTGCAGTTTGCGGAGCTGCTGCGCGCAGCTTACGGCGCCAAGGTGGCGCCCTCCGTGCCGGGACAGTATCGGCCGATGGACTTTCGTCACCTGACCGCCGACATCGGCCCGTTGCGGTCAATCGGGTGGGAGCCCACGGTGAGCGTCGAGGCAGGCGTTCGGCGGTATGCGGAGTGGATTCTCTCCATGAAGCAACCGGCAGAGTATTTCACGAAGGCGGAGGAAGCCTTGAAGCGCGCGCGGGTGGTGCGGCAGGCGAAGTAAGGGATGGTGGGGAAGGACCATTGGTTGAGGGGTTGAGATTAAGATTAAGAGCCAGAGCAGGATTTCGAACCAGAGAAGCGGGGTTGACAGACTCAACCAGTTTAGGAGGATTAAAGCACCTATGAACAACGGGAAGATTCAATTCGTGGACCTGGTCGCGCAATACCAGCAGATCAAGCCGGAGGTTGACGCGGCCATGGCTAAAGTTTGCTCGCGCGGCGATTTCATCCTGGGCGAGGACGTAAAGCTCTTCGAGCAGGAGTTCGCGGCCTTCTGCAAAGCGCCGCATTGCCTCACGGTGGCCAACGGCACCGAGGCGCTCCAAATCGCCCTGCTGGCCTGCGGCGTGGGCCCGGGCGACGAGGTCATCACCTGCACCCACACTTTCATCGCCACGGTGCTCGCCATTCACCAGACCGGCGCCCGGCCCGTGCTGGTGGACTGCGATCCCCAGTACTACACGATTGACCCCGCCCAGGTGGAGCGCGCCATCAACCCGCGCACCAAGGTGATCCTGCCGGTGCACCTCTACGGCCAGCCGGCGGACATGGACCCGATTCTCGAGTTGGCCCGCAAGCACAAGCTCTACGTCATCGAAGACGCCTGCCAGGCCCACGGCGCCGAATACAAAGGCCGGCGCTGTGGCACCATGGGCGATATCGCCGCCTTCAGCTTTTACCCGGGCAAGAACCTCGGCGCTTACGGCGACGGCGGCGCGATTACCACCACGCGGGCGGACCTGGCGGAGCGGGTCGGGCTGCTGCGCAATTACGGGCAGAAGGTGAAGTACGAGCACATTCTCATAGGCTTCAACAGCCGGCTCGACACGTTGCAGGCCGTTGTGCTCCGCGTCAAACTGCGCCGGCTCGAGCAATGGAACGACGCGCGCCGCAAGGCCGCCGCCAGGTATGACACCCTGCTGGCCGGTACCGGCCTGGTCACGCCGAAGTTGGCGCCTTATGCCAGACACGTTTATCACCTTTACGTCGTCCAGGTGCCCGACCGCAAGAAACAGCAGGCCGCCTTTGACGCCGCGAATGTCTCGCACGTCATCCACTACCCGGTGCCCGTCCACCTCCAGCCGGCCTTTGCCGACCTGGGTTACCGACCCGGCACCTTCCCGGTCACCGAGGCCCTGGTCCCGAAGATTATTTCGCTCCCGATGTTCCCCGAGCTTACCGACAGCCAGATCGAGCGCGTGGCGGGGGCTTGCCTGAAGGCCTGAAGAAGCCTTGAACAGACCGTGAGTCTGCGCTGCGTCACCATACGAATGTGATGGCATCAGAAGCTAAAGTCTGTGTCCTGACCGGCGCCCACGGTTTTGTGGGCAGCCGACTCAAGCGTTATCTGGAGGGCGCGGGCTGGCGGATCATCCCGTGGACGCGGCAGCCGGAGCCCGGCAGCGGCGCGGTTGCTTTTCGTCTGGGCCAGGAAGTTGACCCCGGCCTGCTCAAGGGCGCGCGCGCCCTGGTGCATTGCGCCTATGATTTCGGCCCCCGGCGCTGGGAGGGCATCGCTGCGGCCAACGTGACCGGTTCGCAGAAGCTCCTCGAAGCCGCCCGCAAGGCCGGCGTCGAGTCCGTCGTCCTCATCTCCAGCATCAGCGCGTTTGCCGGCTGCCGTTCGCTCTACGGCAAAGCCAAGCTCCAGATCGAGAGCTCCGCCCAATCCCTGGGCGCCCATACCATCCGGCCCGGCCTGGTTTATAGCGGCCGCCCTGGCAGCATGTTTGGCCGGCTGGTGCAACAGGTTCGGAGCGCGCGCTTCATCCCGATCCTCCAGGGCGGAAAACAGGTGCAGTATCTCGTCCACGATGAAGACCTGGGCAAGCTGGTTCAGTCCTGTCTCGATGGCCGAGTGGCTCGGGCTGCTGATCCCATCACCATCGCCCACCCGCAAGGGTGGGAGTTGAAGGAGATTCTCAGCCAGATAGCCCGGGCACTGAACAAACCGGTCTCGTTTGTGCCTGTGCCGTGGCAGTTTGTCTGGCTGGCCCTAAAGTTCCTCGAAGTGGCCGGCGCCCGGCCTAACTTCCGCAGTGACAGCCTCATCAGCATGGTGTATCAAGACCCCCGTCCTGCGTTCGCCTCACCGAAGTCGCTGGGCTTCGAGTGTCGGCCCTTCAACCTGGCCCCTGGCATGTTGGACATTTGAACAACTGAAGAACCTTGATATGAGCAACCAACTGGCAATCAACGGCGGTCCCAAGGCCGTCACCAACAAACTCCAAGGCTGGCCCCAATTCGACGAGAATGCCATCAAGGCCGTCGAGGCCGTCCTGCGCTCGGGCAAAGTGAACTATTGGACCGGCAAGCAAGGCATGGACTTCGAGAAGCAGTTCGCCGAATGGCAGGGCAGCCGCTACGCCATCAGCGTTGCCACCGGCACCGCCGCTCTCCACGTCGCCCTCACCTCCCTCGGCATCGGCCCTGGCGACGAGGTCATCGTGCCCAGCTACACCTTCATCGCCAGCAGCTTCTCCATCGTCCAGGCCGGCGCCATCCCCCGCTTCGCCGACGTCAACCTCGACGACCACTGCATCAGCGTCGAGTCGGCCGAGAAGCTGGTCACCAAGCGCACCAAGGCCATCATGCCCGTCCACCTCTACGGCAACGTCTGCGACATGGACAAGATCCTGGCCTTCGCCAGGAAGCACAACCTCTACGTCATCGAAGACAACGCCGAGGCCTTCGGCGGCGCCTACAAGGGCAAGAAGACCGGCACACTCGGCCATATCGCCGGCTGCAGCTTCTGCCAGAACAAGACGTTCACTACCGGCGGCGAGGGCGGCATGGTCACCACCGACGACGAAGAACTGGCCTGGAAGGCCCGCAGCTTCCGCGACCACGGCTACGACGTCAAACAGCGTCTCAGCCTGCTCGAACTCGAGCAGAAGCTGCCCTACATCCACAACATGGTTGGCTGGAACTATCGCATGACCGAAATGCAGTCCGCCATCGGCCTCGCCGAGCTGGCCCGGATGGAAACCTGGAACATGCCCCGCCGCCGCCGCAACGCCAAGATCCTGGTGGACGCGCTCAAGACCTCCAAGCGGATCAAGTATTTCCCCATCGACACGCCCGAGCGGCAGAACGGCTGGTATGTGCTGGCCTTCTCGCTGGATGTCGAGAACCTGACCTGCGACATCAAGCAGTTCGTCACCGCCGTGACCGCCGAAGGCGCGCCCGTCTGGAAGGTCTTCTGGCCCCAGTGCCACACCGAACGCGCTTTCCAGGAGCACAACGCCTTTGGCCGCACCGGCTTCCCCTTCAAGTCCAAGGAATACGCCGACCCCGCCAGCGTCAACTACCAGAACGTGGACGTGCCCAACGCCCGCTGGCACGAAGCCCACACCTTCACCTGCTTCGCCTTCCCGACCTACACCGAGGCCGACATGGAGCAAATCGCCGCCGCCATCCTCAAGGTCATCAAGGCTTACGAGAAGTGAAGGCCCGCGCAGGGTAGCAGGGCAAAGCGCGGCCGAAGCGCCCGAAGGCCGTCTGCTAACCGGGAGGCAGGCTATGTAGTGGCTGGGTGTGGGCGTGTTTGTCCCATGATTGTCGCATGATTATAGCATGATCATAGCATGATCGTCTCATGATTAGCCCGTCTCCTCCACGCCTCGTCCCCTTTGCTCCGCAGCCGCGGCCCCGGTCCAACGGCCTCGCTGGCGTGGCGTCGTCTCTCTTTGACCAGGCTGCGGCGCCGACGTTCCGTTCCCATTAGACGCGGCTGCCCCCTCCCGCGTTCGAACCGGCGCGCGCCGGCCTGCTACGTTCGATGTTCCGCCTCGGCTCAGGGCCCCTGGAGCCTCTGTGATCGCCCGGAGCCGGGCAAGGTCACCTGGATGGAGGTGTTAAGGGCATTATTCGTGTAACGAATGCCCCGCTCGTCAATCAAATCCCAGTGCACCTGGACTACGCCGTTGGACGTGGTCCCGCTCAACGTCTTGAGGTGTCGCCCGTTAACGGACGTGAGTTCGATCACGTAGACCCCCATCGGCTCGACCAGTTTGGCGTAAAGCGTCGCCCCGCTGTCATCAAACGTAACATGGGCAGCGCTGAACACGCAGAGATTGGTTGAGGCGAAGGGCACCGCTGGCCCCTTGACCTTAAGGGCCGTCTCCTCCTTCTGCTCGTCCTTGGTGGCAATGAATTCGGCCTGGATGGCATGTTTCCCGGGCGGGTCGTAAGTCGTAGTCCAGCCGAGCAGACAGTTGCCGTTGGCCGCACGCTCGCAGGTTTGCCTTTCTCCTTCTTCTCCGCGAATGAAATGATCCATTCCTCCATCCACGACGAGGTGCATCCGCCCCAGGTTCGTCGCCGCATCGTAACTCACCGGCACCTCAAAGATGGCATCGCCCTCATACTTACCGTCCGTGATCTGCCGAGGTGTCAGCAGTTCATCCAGCGTGAGCCGGTTGGTTCCCGCCGTCCTGTTATTCCGTAGCAATTCCCGGAGGGGCCGCCCTTGAAGAGCCGGCTCTCCCGCGCTGTCCTGGGAAGTGGCTTGTGGCGCAACCCTCTTTGCTGCCGCCTCGGCCAGCAGCTTCTCGATAGCGGCCTGCCTCGCTGCCTCAGCTTCTCTTTGCAGTTCCGCCTCGCGTTCCTCCACAGCCGCCTTGGCCTGCTCGGTCTGCCTTTCCTTCTCCTGCTGCTGGGCCTGAACCTCGGCGGCAGTAGCCGGGCGTGGCCAAACCAAATCAGGCCCCTGCAGCAGCAAAAGAGAATCACGTGGGCCATTGTAGGGAAACTCAGATCGTCGCAGCCGCCGCATTTCTCCACCGTTATCCACGCAATCCAGCCCGACCGAATACAGAACGAAATGGCTGTCCTCCATCAGCCGATAGTGGAGCGGCTGGCCGTCCATGAAATCCACCGGCACCTGCTGAAGCAGTGCAGGCACCAACGCCTGCAGTGTTGGTGGATAGGAGCCGTGCCGACCACGATATCGCTCCAGCGCGATGGCCGTGATGAGAAGCCGCCGCCGGCTTTCGGCAATCGCGGGCTGGCTGAGCGGGCCCTGGCCTCCGCCGCCTTGCGAATACAGGTACGCCGCCATGGTCACTTGTCGCATGTTCAGCAGGGCTTGCGTCCGGGAGGGGTATCTCGATTGAAAGGGAAGCGAGTTAGTTGCCCCGGGAAGCTGACGCATCTCCACCCAGCTCTCGGCTCGCGCGGCGCGTCGCAGTTCGAGTTCACGGTCCCGGTAATGGAGCAACAGGGCCCGCTCGTGCTCATAGGTTCCATGATGCCGGTACAGGATTCGGCGCCAACGCTCGAGGAACATGTAGCAGGCATTGCGAGGCGACTGACACAACTCCTTAAGCAACAAGCTCGGCTCCAAAGGTTCCCGGCGTTCGAGTTGGCAGGTCGCCACCGCGCTGGCACGAGCGAACGCCACCGTCTCCGGCCGGCCCTTGAAGAAGTCAACAGATTCCCACTCGCGCTGAAGTTGCGCCAGCCGTTCATCCGCCCAACCGCCCGCCTGCAAGGCTTGCCAGGTGGTGTTGTACGCCATGACCGCGCACCCACACCGCACCAGGTGCGATACTTCAGTCGGCTCAGGTTCCCAAGCCGTCACCAAACGGGTCGAGGCCAACAGATTGGTCCACGCCGTGTCTTTGTTTCCGTCATGCAGTTCCAGCACGCAACGGGTCCCGAGTGTCCGCACGAACTTCTTCACTGCCGGAAGGTGCCGCAGCAACATCGCGCTGCCATGCTGGGCAGCTAGGTCAAAACGGATGGGGCCGGACAGCGCTGCTCTGCAAGCTGCGTCCAACGCTGCGCGGTTCACGGTCAGAATCTCGCGCAGTGCCGTCCACAGGTCTTGGCCGGCCAGACTCTGCTCCATCCAAGGATCGCCGCCGGAGTAGGCCCCCAGCTTCTCCTGCCTCCAGACCACGACGGCGGTGTCCGCCCCCGCCGCCTTCATGAGGTTGAGGCTTTCGTCCGAGAGGAGGGTGTTAAGGGCATAGAACTTTCCGCTGTGGGTCGGGGCCACGGAGTCCGCATTAGTCAGCGCGGAGGCGCGCCGGATCTGGTCCGCTGACGCAGAGAAGTCAAACTCCGCGAGGTCAATCTTGAACCCCTGCTGCCGCAACTCGCGCCGGGTCTCCTTCAGCGCCGTCTGGGCCCTGTCAGGCCAGACAAAAGGGAACACGGCACCGCCGATGCCCAGCGCCAGGAGCACCAATGCGATGATCCAACCTGGCTTCAGTTTCCTCATGTTTGCACGCGGTTCACAGGCCGCTCTTAATCGGGAGCAGAATGAGCTGAACCTCGGACCCGAGCAACCACCGATTCGCAGAGTTCTGAGCCGTATCCATGCAAACGGAGATGGGAAGCACATGCCTCCGGCGTGTTGTTTGCGGCGTCCCGCCGCAAACTTTTCTCTGACTCACGGGGTCACTAAGCAGTGAGCGACAAGGGGCCGGAGCAGGTCAGCGACGGGTCACCGGCGAGACGCCCTTGACAGCACGCGGGACGCGTGCGCTACCCATCCCCAAATGAATAGTCACGGCTGAGGCGGCGTGAAAACAGTCAGTTTGGGAGGGCGACACTCGCCCTCCCAATCAGACTGTTTCGACATAGCCTGGCAAGTCGGCAGGTTCTTTCCGCTCCGCGGCGAGGCTCGCGAGGCCGAAGGCACGGGCCAGGCGCTCGCGGTACAGGTGGCTGCGCAGGCCAAGGACGACGAACGCGAAGAACACCAGATACGGCAGCGATATGGCGCTGGCGAGCACCACCGCGACGCGGAACTGCTCCCGGGTGCTGTTCAATTGGACAGAGCGGCTGAGGTGAACTTCCAGAGCTCCCAGCGTCAACAACGGGACCAAGCCGATCACCAGGCAGAATCCTCCATACCACCATCGGAACCGGGCGGGCTTGACCCAGCGCCGCAGCGCCGCCTGGAGCAGGCTGTGCCCGACCATGAACAGCAGCAGGATCACTGCGAAAATGACCGCCAATATGCCGGCGTCAACCAAAGGCCATTCATTGGTCGCGATCTGCACGTCGGTGCACAGGAGAAGAAAAAGGAATACCACCACAAAGCGCACCGGGCGCCATGGAATATCGAGGCGGTCAGTAACCGCCAGCAATACAGCCAGGCTCAGGGCAAAGTACCGGAGCAGGTCGGCCGTGGCCGAGCAGATGTATTGGTGGATGTGGAAGATCAGGTAAGCGTTAAGCTGTCGCTCCGTAACGGCGAGAAGCAAATAGAGCACAACGAGCGGAGCCAGCAGTGTCCAAGCCGCCTGGACCCGGTTGGCCTTGCGCAACAAGAGCAGCAGCACCACGACCAACCACCCGGCAACGCTGCGCAGGGAATCGCCGACCGGGCAGTTGACCCGGACGGCGGGGCCGTCGCGGGGTCCGAGGGGGCCGAGCGCCTGTGAAGCCACCACCTTGAGGGTGCCGAAACCGTAGAAGGGTACTCGCCATGAGTACGGTTCGCAGCTCCGTCAGCCAAAGGGCATCGTGCCGCTGCCGATCTTAACCGGCCCGTTCCAGACGGTGAAGCGGGGGGGCGCTTTCCAGTCGTAATACTCGTACTGCTCTCCGGCTTGGCCGAGCAATTGATAGGCCAGCCGCAAAAGATTCCGTTCGCGTGTTACCTGGACGGTGTTTCGCAGGGGCGGCCCGATTTCCAGCGAGGCGGTTTGGCCGGCTTCGATGACCACGGTTCGGTTGCAGTGAATAAACGTGGGTTGGTAGAGCGAGCCCGGGACCTTATCCAGGAGGCAATCGGTTATCCGGTAAGTCCCGGCGGGGATCGAGCTTGCGCCGGCGGTGGCGTCCAGGACCGCGGTGACCCACTCATTGCTCAGAAGGACGTAACTGCAACCCCGGGCGACCACGCTCAGCGTTCCCAGCGGCAGATTGGTTTCCGTGAGGAATGCCTCGAGCACGGGGCCGGTCTCGCCGGGATTGAAGGTGAAAGCCAGGTTGAAAGCGTGCCCGTCGATGAAAAGAGCCTGGGGCACGGAGGGGATCGTTATCATCCGGCTGGTCGTTGCGGGCGCCAGGCGTTTGAGATAGAGGGTGTCGTCTCGCCCAATCTGTCCGTTGAGGTTGTCCACCACCGTGAGCCGCCATTTCTGGCCGGCGACAGTAAACTCGCCAGCCCAGCCGGAGCAGACCTCCAACCAGCCCGCGCACCAGTGCTCGTAGGTGGTAAGATGGAGCGTGTACGGGATCTCCAAGCCGTCCCGAAGGCTGGCGACGCCGAGGTTGGTGAAGATGACATGGCCGGCATAAAAGCTGCGATAGGTGGCCCACTTGCCGTTCACGAAATCCTGCGTGTGGTCGGTGTTCAGGTACAGCTCGTTATCGCTGATATTGCGGAGGAAGGGAGTGGGCGGAACGGTTGGGATGAGCCCGCGGGCGACTTCCTTTCCCGGGAGCACCGGCTCTTTTTGGAAGGGAGGCAGAGCGTGTTTCCAATTGTAGTTAAAATCAATCCGCAGCCCCGGGGCCGAGGCGGGGTGGAGGATGACGGTTTGGCTCGGCGGGGACACCGAGCTTCCGGCCCAGGTCATTTGACCGAGCGCGAGGCTCAGGAGCACTCCCACCCGGCGCTTCTTCCGAACCTGCGTCAGCCAGGCAAAACATGACAGCATGCGCATCAACTCATTCTTTTGACAGGCCTCCACCCAAAGGCTCACGCGCGGATCATGCCCCGCGTTTGGTTGGACGCCAACTCCCAGATGCGTGGGCCTCGCGACGCCGCTGACCAGGTCGGCCTCAAGCTGGTTGAGGGCCGCCGCGGCGTCCGCCAGCGCGATCCCTTTGCGCGGGCGGGCGGCCCGGCGCCAGACCTGGAAGCGAAGTGACTGGCGGAATCAGGAACTGGATGTATTTTTACTAACCTCCAATGAACCGCATGGGCTGATTTGACGGTGTTTTTCTGAGGCTCTGCGGTTACCCTGCCGCTTTGACGGTTGGCAGGGCAGAGGGCAAAAATCCATTCCAGCCCTCGGTGAGAACCGCACCAGGCCTCCCGCATTTGGTCCAGCAGCTTGAGTTCAGGGTTGGGCGTGACCGATTCAAACCTGGTGAGGGGCCGGCGGTGGAAAGGCGCTCGGAAAACCTTGACCTTGCTTACGCAGACCCATACATTTGGCAAGCAGAGCTTATGACGATTGGCAACTCAAGTCAACTTGACGTTTGTGCCTTAATATCCAATAGCATCAAGTCTTCTATATGTTAATCAATGGTTCTTAGATCCTGCCGCGCGTGCATGAGTAGCTTGATGGAAAGGGCTTGCGGCGGAAGCGACTTGACAATAGGATGCCAGCCGAAGTACCGGACGCGTGTACGCTTAACCTGCGTTGAAGCGTACACGCGTCCGGTACTTCGGATAGCATGAAAGCGTCGAGGCGACTTCACTGCGGGGCAGCGGGTGAAAGCTTGGCTCGTTCCAAGCTTTGGGAAACTGCGGACCCGGCGTGTCGGGATCAAAGAACCAGGCGTTCAACATTCGCGGGGTGCGACCCGCTAACTTGCGGCTGCCTGGGAGCCCGCTTCATGTTAACTTTTACGTTCATCTGATACTGCGTTTTGATACTGGTTGCCCTTTTTCGTGCAGATCGGTGATGGTTCCGGCGGCGGAGGATTCATAAAACCCCTGTAAACATTGGTCAGGATGATGTGTGAGGATTGGTGCCAACTGTGTTTCTCACTTAGAAAGCAATGAAGAGAAAGCAGCAGCAAGACAAGCAGAGTCCCTGGGAGTCCACCGGGTATCAGCATCTGTTCCGCCACCCGCCATCGGGTGTTATTCTCGCACGGTTCAAAATCGGCGGCAAGCACGTAAGGCAAAGCCTTAAGACCTCCAACCAAGAGCGCCTGGCATTTGGGCTTGCCGCGGCGGGGGCAGCCGACACTATTTGAGCGATGAATCGCCCTGAGCGCGTACTACTTGCCGGCTTTGTGAGCCCCACCTCCAAGCTGCTTTGTTCTCTGTTTGCGGCTCTGTGCGCGGCCGCCACGCTGGCGCAGGAGCAAAAGCCCCCGGCCACACTGGTGGAGCTGCGGCAACGGCTGGCCGACCACATCGGGCAGCCCAAGTACGCCGCCGCCATGTGGGGCGTGAAAATCGTATCCCTGGATACCGGCGTGACGGTGTTCGAGCAGAACCCGCAGAAGCTATTCAGCCCGGCCTCGAATTCGAAGCTATACACCGTCGCCCTGGCCCTGGACCGGCTGGGGCCTGATTATCGAATCAAGACCTCCCTTTACGCCAGAGCCAAACCCAGCCGGTCGGGCACGCTCAAAGGCGATTTGATCCTCTACGGCCGTGGCGACCCTACCCTCAACGCGCGCCTCAATGGCGGCGACATTTACCGGGCGCTCGAACCGCTGGTGCGCGCTCTCACCAACGCCGGCGTCAAGCGCATCACCGGCGACCTGGTGGGCGACGACAGCTACTTCCGCGGACCGCCCTTTGGCTCCGGCTGGACGTGGGATGACCTCGAGTATTACTACGGCGCGGAGATTTCCCCGCTGACGATCAACGACAACACGCTGCAAGCCCTGGTCAAGCCCGGGGCACGCATCGGCGCGCCCTGCCAACTGTCGCTGCTGCCCGCCACCGCCTGGCTCACGCTGAGCAATCGCACGGAAACCGTCCAGAGCGGCGCCGCCCGGAAGATCCAATTCTACCACCCCCTTTGCCAAAACCTGATTTATGTCACCGGCCAAATGCCGATGGACGACACGGGCAGCACCAACGAGGTCACGTTCCACAATCCGGCGGGGTTGTTCGCCTCCTTCTTCAAAGAGGCGCTGGCGCGCCGGGGAATCAAGGTCAGCGGCAAAGTGCGGACCCTCAATTGGCTTGACCGGCAGGTGCGGCCCTTCCAAGGCGACAGTCTCTTTGAGCTCGGTTGGGTGGAATCGCTGCCGCTGCGGGACATCGCCCGCGAGGTGCAGAAACCCTCGCAGAATCTCTACACCGACCTGCTGCTGGCGCACGTCGGCGAGCGGTCCCGGACCGCCGATTCGCCCGGGGATGTGACTTCGGAAGACCTCGGGATTCGCGAGCTGAACAAGTTCCTGGCCGAAACCGGCATCAAGCGCGGCGAGGTGGTCTTCGAGGAGGGGTCCGGTCTGTCACGGAACAACCTGACCACGCCCAACGCGACCGTTACCCTGCTCCGGTTCATGAACCGGCACAAATGCGCGCAGGACTACCTTGACGCGTTGCCGATTGCGGGCGTTGATGGTACGTTAAGAAACCGGATGAAGAACACTCCGGCCGCCGGCAATGTGCGCGCCAAGACCGGCACCCTACGCTGGGCCAACACGATTTCGGGCTATGTCACCACGGCGGCCGGCGAGCACCTGGTCTTCTCCCTGATGATCAACCGCTACTACGAAGTCCGTCCCGCGCGCGGTGATCTGGACACTGTCCTCGTGCTGCTGGCCAGTTTCGCCGGGCGAACCAGTGAGTAGGGGTGGCTCCTCAGCGTATTCAAAGTTGCACATCCTCCGGCCGCACCTCCAGGCATTCGTCCTGGTCTTCCCACACCACCGCCGAATAGAACTCTAGCAGCCGGGGCGCGAGCTCGCCCCCGGCCTGCGCCAGGAGCCCCTCGGCTTCTTCGGCAGCGTTCTCGAACGCGTGGTCGTAATCCCCGGCGGCTTTGCGCTGGCGATCGTCCCAATGGGCGACGGCGTGGACGGGCGCGTATTGCGCGGCCCAGTCTCCCAGGGCGCCTTGCAGCCCGGCGGGGATTTCCTCGAACGGGATCAGGGTCTCATTGCAATGCTGGCAAATCAGGCCGACCTCGTGCACGTCCCGGGTCAGCAACGGCAACATCGGCGCGCGGCAGCAAGGTGATTCGGAGTAGGCAGGGGGCGTCGCGACCAGGCGCTTGAGCCAGATTTGGCGCTCATGGCTCAACTGCGCGGCCAAGCGGTAGGCTCCGAGTAGCGGGTGCGAGAGGCGCCAGGCCTTGCCGGCAATCTGGCCGAGCGTCTGGGCCAGCCAGCGCGCCAGAGTCAAGTCATCTAAGTCGCGGAACCCCAGGCTGTAATCTTTCCAGAGCTGGTCGAGCGGAGCATCGGCATTGGTGGCCATCGCTCGTGCAGTGTTGCCCGGCCGCAGGAAGTTGTCGAGCCGCGATCCTCTCCCCCAGCCAGCTCTGCGCGGAGGGCCAGTGACCAGGTCTCGGAGCGCTGGCCTCCGCACCGGGTTAACGCGTGGGAAGGTCGGAAGCCCGCGCTTCCCAGTCAGAAGGCCGACGGTTCAAGCCGGCGTAGACGCCAGCTCTCCAGCCGGGGATAGACTTGGTCACGGGCCCTCCTTGAACACCCTACTGCAGCAGGCGGCATGCAGCGGGCGGGAATTGACAACGTTGAACAAGACGGATTAACTCCGCGCCATGAAAATTCTTTCGGCAATGGCAGTTTTGGCCCTGGTTGCACCTGTGGCCCTCGGCGCGAGCGGAGTGGATTGGTACCGCTGGCGCGGGCCGGACCTGAACGGCATTTCCAAGGAGGCGGGCTGGCAAGCGCAATGGCCCGCTGCTGGACCCAAGAGGCTTTGGAAGGGATCAGTTGGCACCGGATTTTCCTCCTTCTCCGTCAGCGGGGGGCTCGTCTATACGATGGGCAATAGCAACGACACCGACTCGACTTTCTGCCTCGACGCTCGCACCGGCAAGGTCCTTTGGCACCATTCCTACCCCTGCCCGCTCGACCCGAATAACTTCGAAGGCGGACCGTGCGCGACGCCCACGGTGGCGGATGGCCGCGTTTATACCTTCAGCCGAAAAGGAGACCTGTTCTGCCTGGACGCGGCAAAGGGGACCGTCATTTGGTCGAAGAACCTGAACCGGGAGTTGGGCCTGGAGATACCCCGGTGGGGCTGCGCCAGTTCCGCCCTGGTCGAGGGGGACTTGGTGGTGCAGAACATGGGCAGTGCCGGCATCGCCCTCGACCGGAAGTCAGGCAAAGTCGTTTGGACCTCCGCCAAGAGCGTCGGGGCTTATTCCACACCGGTTCCGTTGACCATCGGCGGGGACCCGTGCCTGGCCATCTTTGCCCGCCAATCACTCGTCGCCGTGAAGACTGCGACCGGCCAGGAGGTGTGGAGTTATCCGTGGAAAACCGATTACGATGTGAACGCCGCCGATCCGATTGTGGTTGGCGACAAGATATTCATCTCCTCAGGCTACAACCGCGGCGGCACGTTGCTGAAACTGGGCGGGCCGACACCGGAGAAAGTCTGGGAGAACAAGAACATGCGCAACCATTTCAATACGTGCGTGCTGTGGCAAGGGCATCTCTACGGCCCTGATGACAGCGGGCTGCGCTGCCTGGCCTTTGACACCGGGGAGCTGAAGTGGACCGATCGCGAGTTCCGCAAAGGGTCGTTGATGCTGGCGGATGGCAAGCTGGTGGGATTGAGCGAAAAAGGGGAGCTCATCATTGCCGAGCCCTCTCCCGCAGCATTCAAGCCGATCTCCCGGGCCCAGATCCTCACGGGGAAATGCTGGACCGCGCCCGCGCTTTCCAACGGCCATATCTACTGTCGCAACGCCGTCGGCGACGTGGTGTGCGTGGATGTGAGCGGGAAGTAGCCGCCGGAGAAACCGGCGGCCGGACCGCCGCCCCGCTTGCGCTGCGTGGGGCGCCATGTCATTTTGGGGCTGAGATGACCTTCTGCTCGCGTGGAAAAGCCGCCGAAAATCAGTGAGGTTCCTGCCAGGCCGGTCCCGGTCGAAGTCTTGCCGCCCCTGCCGGCTGAGCCGGCGCCGCCAGTGGTGTCGGCAGAGGGACCCCCCATCCACGCCCTGTCCGCGCTAATCCTCGTCGCGGTGGATAGCCTCTGGGCGGTGTTCGATTGGCTGCCGCCGGTCTGGATCGTGGCCATCCCGGGTTGCTTTGCCGCGGTGTTTGTCCCGACCTTCCTGATCCAGAAGCATCTGAAGCAGGATTCCACCGGCCGCGCCCTGACGTTCGCCGCCATCCTGGGGGTACTGGCAGGAATTCCCACGTTCGTCACAGGCACACCAGTCGGCCTGGGTTTGCTGGCCTGGACCGGCCTGGGCAAGCTCTTCGGCAAGTCACCGCCGCCGAAATAGCCTGATCTTACTGATCTAGGATACGCAGGGTGTACTCCGGGGAGAGGGCACTGTCTGTCCCGGGGTTCCCCATCCGGTTGTACAGGTAATCGAACCTGTAACGGTAACGGACAGCGCTGGTTCCCTGCGGCACCGGTATCAGCCCTTCCCAGCGGTTAGTCATCAAGGGCGTGGGGCGCATGTCGTAGGACTCCTTGCCCACGACGATCTTGGGCTGGATGCTCGGCCACCGGATCGTTTGCTGGCGGGAGTTGAAGGCGGCTTCGACGCGATAAAGATTATTCGTGTCCCGGAACTGCTGCAAAGGCGTCAGATTGGTGAGCTGGGTGGCGCAGCCGGCCAGGAGTAGCGGCACCGACAAGAGCGGCAGGAATTTCTTAGGCATACGGCGGGAGGGTTGCAGCCCGGCCCAGGCTTGTAAAGGTGGATTTTGCGTTTGACCCGGCAGCGGAAAGACCGGTAAGTTATGCGTTCTTTAGGCAAATTGATATTATGTTTGGGACCATTCGCAAACATCAGACCTGGCTCTGGGCGATCATCATCACGCTCACGATTATCAGTTTCGTGATCTTCTTCTCGCCCTATTCCAAGCTGAACGACTCCCGCCGCGGCGCGGTCAACCTGGGCTCGATCAACGGCGAGCGCATCACCGAGGAGGACTATGTCAAGGCCCGGAAAGAGGTTTATTTGCGGGCCTTTTTCATGACCGGCAACTGGCCGGATGACGAAGCCAAGCAGCAGGGCGGTGAAATAGACCGGGAAACCTACCAATGGCTGCTGCTGATCCAGAAGCAAGACCAGCTCGGCATTCATATCGGCACAGATGTGGTCGCCCAGGCCGCCAAAGCGATGCTGAGCCAGTTCCAGCGGGCCGGCGTCACCTCGCCCGACATGTTTGTTAAGCAGGTGCTCCGCCCCCGCGGCTTTGACTTGAATGATCTGGAGCGCTTTGTGCGCCATTACCTGGGCGTGCAGGAGTTGATCGCCACCGCGGGCCTGGGCGGGAAACTGGTCACGCCGCAGGAAATCCGCGACCTGTTCAAGCGCGAGCGGCAGGAGTTGTCCACCGCTGCGGTGTTCTTCTCCGCCTCCAATTACCTGGCGGGCGTTGCGGCGCCGCCGGACGCTGTGGTGCAGTTCTACACGAACCGGCAGGCGACCTATCGCATTCCTGATCGCGTGCAAGTCAGCTACGTCAGGTTTGACCTGACGAACTTCCTGGCGGAGGCCAACCAGGAATTGGCCCGGATGACCAATCTGGACCTGCAGATTGACGAGGCGTATCGGCAGGGCGGGACCAACTTCCTGCGCGAGGCCAAGGCGCAGTCGCTGGAAGATGCGAGGCTGAAAATCCGCGACGCCAGACGCAAGGAATTCGCAATGCAGAGAGCCCGGAAGAAGGCCCTGGAGTTTGCCACGCCGCTGTTTGACATGGAACCAATGCGGGGGGATAACCTGGGCAAGCTCGCCAAGGAGAAAGGGCTTGTGGTCCGAGTCACCGCACCATTTGACCTCCGGGACGGGCCAAAGGAGCTGGAGGTGGGCCCGGATTTCGCCCAGAAGGCGTTTGCGCGTAGAACAAACGACCCGTTCGCCGGGCCGATCCTCGGCCTGGACGGTGTGTATATCATTGCCTTGGACAAGGAGCTCCCGAGCGAGATTCCGCCCCTGGACCAGATCCGCGCCCAGGTGGTGCAGGACTACCAGTTCAGCCAGGCGCTAAACCTGGCGCGCAAGGCGGGTATGGACTCTTATCAGACGCTCACCAACGGGTTGGCGCAGGGCAAGACGCCTGCGGCTATTTGCGCCGAGGCCAAGCTCCGGCTGGTTGAGTTGCCCCCGTTTTCGCTCAGCACCCGGGAACTGGCGGAGGTCGAGAGCCATCTTCCCCTGAATCAATTCAAGCAAGTCGCCTTCGGCACGGCGCCGGGTAAGGCCAGTCCGTTCCAGGTCACGACCGAAGGCGGCGTAATTGTCTATGTGAAGTCCAAGCTGCCGCTGGACGAGGCGGGAATGAACGCCAGCCTCCCGGCGTTCGCCCGGGCCGTCCGCCAGAATCGCCAAAATGAAGCCTTTAACGACTGGTTCCGCAAAGAAGCCGAAAAAGGCCTGCGCGACACGCCCTTGGCCCGGCAACAGCCTCCGCCGGCCATGCGTTCGAGTCCCAAAGCGACAAAGAAGTAGGGCCCGGTTGCGGCGATGAGTGCCGCGTGGGGGCGCACGACCTTCAGGGCCTTCTAGTCCGCGTGCCCTCGGGCGGCGACCCATGAATCGAGTGCTGGTTCTCTCAAACTGACCGTGAATGCCGTCGTTAAACTCTCTTCGCCCGCCACGCGTGAATTCTGGGGAATTTCCGTGCTCTATGAGGACGAGCATCTGCTGGCGCTTGACAAGCCCAGCGGCTTGCTAACCTCGCCCGACCGCGTCAACCCCGACCGCCCGAGCCTGACGAAGCTCTTGCACGCGGGCATCGCGCGCGGCGCGTCCTGGGCCGCGGAAAGCCAACGGACTTACCTCATGCCGGCGCACCGGCTTGACTGCGAGATCAGCGGCGTGATTCTGCTGGCCAAGAGCAAGCCGGTGCTCATCACCCTGGTGAATTTGTTCAGCACGGAGAAGCTCGCTCACAAGCATGCCGCGCTCGTGCAGGACGAGCCTGTGGAGGACCGATTCACCGTAGAAGCGAAACTGGCGCCACACCCCATGCGGCTCGGTCTCATGTGCCTCGATCGGAGGCGCGGCAAACGTTCGCTGACGGTCTTCCAGGTCCAGGAAAGATTTGCCGGGTTCACCCTCCTGCAATGCGAGCCACTGACCCACCGCCCGCATCAGATCCGAGTCCACCTCCGCCACGCCGGGCTGCCGGCCGTTGGGGATCGGGCCTATGGGGGCCGGCCACTGCTGCTCTCACGCTTGAAGCCGGTCTACCGGCTTAAAGCGAATCAGATCGAGCGTCCCCTCATTGCCCGGCTGGCGCTCCATTCCGAGACTCTGACGCTGCCCCATCCCGTTACTGGCGCAGCATTGACCATCACCGCGCCCTGGCCGAAGGACCTGACCGTGGCGGTGAAATACCTGCGCCGGTACGCCGCCAGGTAGAGAAATGAACCCAAACCGGAGTTCGACCCGCAGAATCCATGCAAATCCCTGGGGCGAGCGCGGTGCGGGCTAACTCACCAGCCAGCTTAAGATTGCCTTCTGCACATGGAGCCGGTTTTCGGACTCATCGAAGATCGTCTGCGCATTGGCCTCGAACGTGGCCTCGTCAATCTCTTTGCCCCGATACGCTGGCAGGCAATGCATCACCAGCGCGCCCGGCTGGGCCAGTGCGACCACTGCGGAGTTAATCTGGTATCCGCTCATTTGCCTGAGGCGCTCCCCCGACTCCTTTTCCCGGCCCATGGAAACCCAGACATCCGTGTAGAGTAAGTCCGCGCCCGCGGCCGCCGCCCGGACATCTTCGGTCAGCACGATCTTGCCTCCTGTCCGCTTTACCAGGTCGGCCGACGGCTGAAACGCCTTCGGCGCCGCGATGCGCAGTTCAAACCCCGCCTTGGCAGCGGCAAAGATCCACGACGTGGCAACGTTGCCGGCGCCATCGCCGATGAACGTGACGACCTTGCCCTGAATGGAACCGCGCTTCTCCTGGAACGTGAAGATGTCGGTCAGGATTTGGCAGGGATGCTCGTGGTCGGTGAGAGCATTGATCGTGGGGATGCCAGCGTAGTGGGCGAATTCCTCGACGTCGCTCTGGGCGAAGGTGCGGAAGACGGCGCCGTGGACCATCCGGCCCATTACCCGCGCCGTGTCCTTGATCGGTTCCCCGCGCCCAAGCTGGATCTCGTTGGCCGGCAGGAAAATCACATGCCCGCCCAGCTCTCGGATGCCGACCTCGAACGAGACCCGGGTGCGGGTCGAGGATTTGGAGAACAACATGGCCCAGCTCTGACCGGCCAGCGGCAGTTGGGCGTGCCGACCGCGTTCCTTTTTCACCTTGGCGGTGTCGGCGAGGATCGTTTCCATGTCCGACCGGGCCAAGCCCTCAATGCTTAACAGGTGTTTCATACAACGTCAGGCCGCGAGCCTGGCCACCACGGACTCGATCAGCTTCAATCCTTCCTCCGCCTCGCCGCGCGACAGGTTCAGCGGCGGCAGCAACCGGATTACTTGCCCGCCGGCTGGAATGACCAGCAGCCCGGCGCTATGCAGGAGATTTGTGAAGCGGGTCGCCGGCGGCTTGCTGCTGTCACCGGGCAGGGTGGGGATACTGGGCGCCAGCTCGATACCCAGCATTAAACCCAGGCCGCGCGCGGTCTGGAGCACCGTCGGGTATTTGCCGGCCAGGTCCTGCAAGCCGGTCTTGAGGAACTGACCAACCTGGCGCGCATGGTCCGCCAGCTTCTCCCGCTCGATCACCTCGAGGACCTTCAGCGCGACCGCGCAGGCGAGCGGCGAGCCGCCGTAGGTCGTGCCATGCGTGCCCGCTCCCAACACATCGGCGTAGGGCGCGCGCACCCAGAACGCCCCCATGGGGAACCCGCCGCCCAGGGACTTGGCCATCGAAATGCCGTCCGGCACGAATGTTTCGCAGCCTGGCACGCCTTCGAGGATGCGTTGGAAGCTCTGGAACCGGCCAGTGCGAAAATGCCCGCATTGGACGCTATCCATCAACAGCAGCAGGTTCTTCTCATCGCACAACTGCCGCAGGCCCAGCAGGTATTCGGGCGTGGCGGCCGTCACCCCGCCTTCGCCTTGAATCCCTTCAACCATGATGGCGACCGTCGCGGGCGAAAGCGCCGCCCGCATCGCGCCTAAGTCGTTATAAGGCACTTGCCGAAAACCCGGCACCATCGGCTCAAACCCTTTCTTCACCTTCTCCTGACCGGTGGCGGCGATGCCGGCGAGCGTCCGGCCATGGAACGAGTTGAAGGTGGTGAGGATCTCGAACCGCCCCTCCTCGTGTCCGAACTTCCGGGCCAGCTTGAACAAGCCTTCGTTGGCCTCGACCCCGCTGTTGCAGAAGAAGCACTTGCCGGGACCGATCAGGCCCACGAGCGCTTGCGCCAGCCGCCCCTGCGGCTCATGGTAGTAAAAATTCGACACGTGGATCAGCCGCCGCGATTGCTCAGCCAGCGCCTCGGTGATGGCCGGGTGGGCGTGGCCCAGCGAACTCACCGCAATCCCGCCTCCCAGGTCCAGGTAACGCCGGCCCGTCACATCGTAAACATAGCTCCCCGACCCGTGGCTGAGCACGATATCGAAGCGGCCATAGCTGGGCACGACGCTCTGTTGGAAGAGCGCCTGCACAGCGGCCACGTCGTTGCGCACGACGGGCGGCGGTGACGGAACGATGTCTTTCATGATCTGCGCGTCAAATAAAGCCCCACAATCATTAACAGGAGATTTGACAGAAGGAAGCCGAATGTTGAGGGGGGCCGGTAATCGCGCAGTCAAGGCCGGCCGGAGCACCGAGCGGAGTTTTCCCGAGGGACTTGACGCGGTTTCGCGCCTCAAACCGCGGATCATTAAGCTCGCGCCCTACTGGCGCTCGTACTCGCCCTTGCTGACGCGCTTGAGCACGGTGAATCCGGCCTTCTTGGCGTCGGAAATCGAGAGCGCCTTGGGCGAGTTGAAAGTGGACCACACCCGCCGAACCGGCTTCTTGCACGCCGGGCATTTGGTCAACGGCGGGGCTGAGAGCGGCCGGCACAAAGTGAACTTCCCGCCGCACACCACGCAGTCTCCTTCGCATAGCTCATATTCGTACAAAGGCATAACCGTCAGTCTCTAACCCAACTTCTAAAGTCCCGGGGCCGAAGTCAAGCGTGGGCGGGGAAGGGCCCGCGCGCCGAAGGATTGGGGGACGGTTATGGTTGGCCGGGCGTGCTCGGTCTCTACCTCACGACGCTGAGGAGCGGGGGCGTGCGAAGACTGAAATGCCGATGACCTTTCCCTCGGCATCGCGCGCAGAGGCGGCGCTCAGAGATACTTCGACCCGGGTGCCGTCCTTGCGGTTGAGCATTGTCTGCCACTGCTGGGTCGGCTCACCGCGTTCCATGGTTTCGAAAATCCGTTCCGCTTGGGAGCGCTCTTCGGGAGGCAGGATGAGAGCCAAGGATTGACCGATGGCCTCCGGCCCGGAAAAACCCGAGAGCTTCTCTGCGGCGGCATTCCAAGTCATGATCCGGCTGCCGGTCGTCAGGCTGAAGACGGCCTCCTCACAGGTTTCGACGATGTGCGCCAGGATCGCGCGCAGGGTTCTTTCGCGGTCGAGTTCCTTAAGCCGGTCCAGATGGGCGATATCGCTCGCCAGGGCCCGCCGTTCGGCGGCTGTGCCCGATCGCTTAAACCACACGATCCCCAGCCCGAGCGCAAAATACAGAAGGGCCCCCAGCCACCCGTGCGTGCCGGAAATCATGAAGGAACTGCGCGGCTCCACTATCAACCACTCCGCCGCCAGGAAACCCAGAATCAACGCCAGCAGCGTCTCCCAAATTCCCGCAACCAACGCCGTCAACAACACGGCAACGGAGAAGAAGATGTAGGACAACCGCCCTTGCAGCACCGGCTCGAGCAACAACCGCACTGCTGACACAAGTCCCACAAAGAGGATCACCAGCGCGTATCCGCGGGCGTGCTTGCGGATGAAAAATCCTACCGAATCCACGTCTTTCGCAACCCCGTGGATGGCGGCTCCGACACCGTGTAGTCCGGCGGGATAGGTAGAGGGGCCACGCCCAGGTGTCGGCGGTTGAGGCAGGATACTCTCGCACCAGCGGAGAAAGTCACGCCGGTTCTTGCGTTCCGTGCTGTAGTGACAGGCGAAGAACGCCACGACGATTGCTCCGGCCAGCAGAGCTGGGGCGAGCATGGTGGTGGACACTTCGACGTTAGCCGGCTGCATGTGGAAGTCCTTTTAACCAACCTCAGGCGCCGTGGCAATACCGGAATGAGCCCGGATGGGCTTCGCCTGGGCCTTGAGCGTCGGCGCAGAAGCATGGCCCGGCGGCATGGAGACGCCGCAAAATTGTGTGGCCCAAAGCGAGGCGTTGGCCCTAACATTCCGAACCATGAACCCGCTCGTGGTGAGCCTGAAACGAATCTCCCGACGCCAATTCCTTCGGACTGCCACTGCAGGCGTGGCATTGCCTTATCTGATTCCGGCGCGCGTGCTCGGCGCCGACGCGCCCAGCCGCAAGATCACCCTCGGCTTCATCGGCGTCGGCAGTCACGGCCTGGGCTGGAACCTCGACAAATACCTCAAGCTGCGCGACGCCTGCGTGCGCATGGTCTGCGACGTGGACGGCTGGCGGATGCGCAAGGCCAAGGCCGTGGTGGACTCCGCATATGACAACCAGGACTGCGCCATGACCAAGGATTTCCGCGAGGTTTTGGCGCGGCCAGACGTTGACGCGGTGATGATCTCCACGCCGGACCATTGGCACACCCTCATCAGCGTGATGGCCGCCCGGGCCGGCAAGGACGTCCAGTGCGAGAAACCCACGCTCACCATTGATGAGGGCAAGACCCTCATCCAGACCATCCGCAAACATCGCTGCGTCTTTCAGACCAGCACCGAGGATCGGTCGCTGCCCATGTACCACCGCATGGCGGAGTTGGTGCGCAACGGTCGCATCGGCAAACTCCAGAAGATTGAGGTGATCCTCCCCCAACACCCTACGTTCCCCGGCGACCCCACGCCCCAGCCCGTGCCCTCCGAACTGGACTACGAGATGTGGCTCGGCCCGGCCCCCGACGCGCCCTACACCAAGGACCGCGTGCACTACAACTTCCGCTGGATTTGGGATTACTCCGGCGGAATCATCCCCGACTGGGGCGCGCACCTGTTCGACACCGCCCAGTGGGCCAATGACACCGAACGCACCGGCCCGATCGAAGTCGAGGGCAAAGGCACCCATTGGGAAGGCGGCCTCTTCAACACCGTGAAGGACTACGACGTCACCTACCGCTACGCCAACGGCGTGATCATGACCTGTGTCCCGGGCACACCGGGCATCAAGTTCGTCGGGACCGACGGCTGGGTCAGCAACCGGGGCTGGCGGGCTGAGCTAGAGGCCAGTTCCCCGGAGATCCTCAAGTCGGTCATCGGCCCCAACGAGATTCACCTCTACACCAACCTCGAAGGCGAGCACGACGACTTCCTCAAGTGCGTCAAGAGCCGCAAGGACCCTTACTTCCCTGTTGACATCGGCCACCGCGTCGCGACGGTCTGCCATCTTGCCAACATCTCCATCCGTCTGGGCCGGAAGCTGAAGTGGGATCCGAAGGCCGAGCGCTTTGAGAATGACCACGAGGCGAACAAGATGCTCTCCCGCCCGATGCGCAAGCCTTGGACGCTCAGTTAGAGCCTGCGAAACCCACCCGCAACGCCATCCTGGCCCTGGCCGGGCGCCGCCGTGGTACGCTGGTGTGTTCCTCGTGTGTTCCTCGTGTGCTCCTCGTCTGCCTACCGGCTCCGTCCGCCGCCCTGTCGGCCCTTCGTCCGGCCCGCCCCGCGCTGTTTGGCCGGTATAAAAGCACCGGCGCGGAATGTCCCCGTGTGATTCTGCCATCCATCCACTTGCTGCACCACGCGGACAAATACCCGCGAACCTTCCAAAGGTACCTGGAATCTCTCATCCGTCAACTTCCGCCACTCCCTGAGCTTCTTCAGATACAGCCCCGTGATGTCGCTCTCGCCACGCACCGCGGCCGGCAACAACCCCAGGAAACTGAAGATGCTGCAGGAAGCTCGCCCCGGGCTACATGGCGGCGAAGCGAACACCATGAGGTCTTCCGCCGGCGCTTCCCTCACGCTCAGCCTGAGGGCAATCCCGTCGTGGTTGGCGGCGATCCGGAACGCGGCCACCGGGTTCGGGCCGAATTGCCTGCACGATCTTGCGTGCAGCAGCGGTTCCCGCTCGCACGTGGCCAGCACCGTGTTGAGCTTGTTAAAGAGCTCTTGCCCGTCCAGCGGCCCGGATTACCCCAACGTGGGCCGGCTGCGTTCGCGCTCGGCCAGCTTTCTCCAGCCGGCGCGTTGTTCCTCCGTGAGCTGCTTCCACAAGCCCGAAAACTGTGCCAGATGGCCCCACACCCGCCGCCGCGCCGGGGTGCCTGTTTTCCTGGGACTCACCCACTCGCGCTCGTATTGTCCAAACCGGTTCCGGCTGGCTACGATCTTGCCCCGCTTGCCCCTCCGTGGGCCATCGAGTGTTCTCATGGCTTTAGGGTCTCCCAGGGGTGCCTCTCGCGTCGAGTAGAATCGGCAGCCGCCAGCACCGGCCGCGGTCGGGCCGAATGCTTCATGGGTTGAGCCCGCGGCTCCCTTCAACACCGGAGCCTCAGCAGGACAGAGATGGCCTCCGTGGTCTGCAGTGCTCTCCCATTTACACTCCGCTGCAGCGGGGTGTGGGCGGGGGGCACGGCATCGGAACCGCTTTAGAAGGTGTTTTGAAAATGGTAGCAGCCGAGGTACCGAGGCTCTGGTCTCCATAGGAACGCCTGGTCAACGGGGGAGAATGAGCCTCGTTACCTCGGCTGCTACGTGAAAATGGGTTTTCCAAACACGCTCTTAGCGGTTTACGCACCCACCGGAAACCGCTGAAGTGCTTGGACCTGCGTGCGCCCTCTTTCATCCTGGTGAAGCGGGCAGGCCTTTGAAGTCGGATTTTCCCTTACACACCACTCAGCCTTTTGCTGAGGCGGCATCAGCTTTTTTCTGAGACAGAATCAGCCGTAAACCGGATACCGCCCTTTTCACGATACGGGTAGAATACATGCCTATGCTACCGGAAGAACGCTGCTTCGAGGAAGGGCTTCCTCGAGAAACCCGAGAGGAGGACTGTGATTACGAGGTGATCATCGGCGCGGCATTGTGTGACGGCGACGCAAAAAGGGGTCTCCTTCATCCGCGCGGCGCTAACGGATCAGTGGGGCGCAAACAGCAAACGCTTATACCCTTTATTAGTTCAGTGTCGGAACCCTGATAACCCTTGCTCGAACCTAAAACGAAAGGTAATAGCCATGCAAACTCGTTCAAGTCAGAGCTGCCCAGCAGCCTCACCTGCCCACCCTCATCCGGGCCGATTCCTCTCCCAAGTCACAGCCGTCGTCTTGCTTACGTTGCTTTGTCCGGAGTCCGGCCGGACACTCGACGGAACAGGTACCTTTGGGGTTCAAACGGGATCTTCCTGGATCAGGAAACCAGCCCGCACGACCTTTGGAACGGCGGCGTGGTCTCCGACGGCAACGGCGGCGCCATCGTGGTCTGGACGGATTGTCTTGACGTTAATCCTGCCGATTACAGCGCGATGCTGGTGGCCCAAAGGATCGATGCCAGCGGTAACAAACTCTGGTGTCCCGGTGGCGACGTCGGGGTTTACGTCAGCGTCCAGGCCGCGTGCCATGAACCGGACCTTGCGGCGGACGGGAGCGGCGGCCTGCTCGTTGCCTGGTGGACCGGGCAGTCGGACACCGCCAGCGCAGTTTATGGGCAAAGATTGGACCCAAGCGGCATCAATTTATGGGGTGCTTCGGCTCTGCAAGTGGGCTCCTCGATCACCAGTCTGGGTCACCCCCAAGTGGCGCCTGACGAGGTCGGCGGGGCCTTTATCGGCTGGGACCATCGCCTGACCCATATCCAGGCTAACGGGAGCCTGGACGCGCCTGGCATCAACGGCATCGAGCTCATCCCGGGGTCGGAGATGCTCAATTACAAGCTGATCAGCGACGGGACGGGACGGCTTTGGCCTACGGTCGTTCCTTCGGGCGTGTTCGCCGCCTGGTCCACTGCAAGCGGCCAGGTGGTGGCGCAGCGAGTCAACGCCGGGCTCAGGTGGGGCAGTGCGGGTCTGGTAGTTTCCACCCACGGCGCGATTCTGGGCTACGACCTGGTCCGGGATGGTTCCGGCGGCATCATCCTTTGCTGGGTGGCCACGGATGGCGCCTATCCCTACCGCTATACGCTCCGGGCCCAGCGACTGGATGTGAATGGAAGCCTCTTATGGGCCTCCGGCGGGGCCATCGTTATTGATTCCGATGTTGTTCCTGGGAGCTACAACGCTCCCTACTACAGCGCGCCCGCCATCGCCACCGATGGCGCCCAGGGAGCGATTGTCGCATGGCTTGACACTCGCAACTGGGGGGCGTGGACTCCCCCAGGTTCCGGCGGTAACGCACGTGACCTTTACGCCCAGCGCCTCGATGCCAATGGGACTCGCCTCTGGAACTCCAGCGGCGTCTTACTTCCACCCTACACGACGAACCAGGTTGCGCCGGGAGATCAGAACACGCCACACATCGCGTCGGATACCCGCCAGGGCGCTATTGTGGCCTATGATGATCGGGGCGGCTGGAGTTGGGACATCGCCGGCACCCGAGTCGCCGCTGGGGGCTCCCGACTTTGGTCCAAGTGGGTTCGTTCGGATGGCACTTCCACAAATAACCCCGGTCTCTCTCAGCACAGTGTGCAAATGGCGTTTGACGCCTCCGGGCCGCTGCCAAAAGGAGCCGTGCTGGTTTGGGACGAGACCGAGGGCGGGTATCATCGTGCCTATGCCCAGAAGGTGGAAATGGATGTCGTCCCACCGACCAATGATGACTGCAGCGGGGCGATCGCCCTCGCGGAAAACGTTTACGTCGCCCGGGGTACGCTCAACGCGACCGATGATGGCTTCTCTGCATGCCTGGGCCGGACACGGACCAAGGGGATCTGGTATACGTTCACCCCATTGTTCACGGGCAAGGCCACGGTGGACACCTGCCCCAGCGATTTTGACACGAACCTGGAGATTTTCACCGGTGGGTGTAGTGCATTGACCAGTATCGCGTGCAACGACGACTCCCCCGCGTGCAGTGGCTATTGGCAGGCCTCGGTCAGTTTTTCGTGCGCTGCAGGCACGACCTACTTCATCTATGCCGGCGGCTACAACGGTCAATCCGGCAACCTGCAGGTCCGCGTTCGTGCGCCGGTGCTCCAGTGGCAACGCTCGGGAGGGATGCTGAATCTATCGTGGGTAACGGGCTACACTCTCCAGTCAGCTTCGACGCCCACCGGCGCTTGGAGCGACGTGACCGAAGGCCTGGGCACCAGCGGCCCTTTGACGACCTATTCCACAGCGATGACCAACGCCGCGCGGTTCTTCCGCCTGCGGTAAGCTTGTCCCGGCTAGAGCTCTTCGAGCAGGTGGAGACGCGGCTTGGGCCGAACAAGTGTCACCCAGTTAATGAGAAACTCCCATTCCTAAGGCTTTCAGCTCGGTGAGTACAGAAAACCGTCTACTGCCTCGCGCTTACACCAACCGCGACTGATGTTCCTGATGGTGTGGAGGCGGAAGCGGACGGTCAATCGCGGGTGATCCCCTTGCCCTTCTCGTCTGGCCCGGGCACTTTTGATTTCCACATATTCACCGGCACATCATTGCTGAGCGGCCGGCCGGGGGTGCTCCGCCCTTCGGCGACGTATTTCTCCAGCAACTTCGTCAGTCGCGCCACGATTTCCGGGTGGTCCTTCTGGGTGTTGGCACGCTCGCTTACATCCTCCGCCAGGTTATAGAGCTGGAGAGGCGGCAGCTTCTTCGCTTCCGCACTTCCCGGCTTCGGCGCGCTCCAACCCCCGGAGTCGGGACACAGCTCGAGCTTCCACTTGCCCTGGCGCAGTGCGAACGAGCCGTTGATGGAATGGTGCACGACGGCTTCGCGCAGCGGCCCGGTCCCCCGGCCGAGCAAGGCCGGCAGGATGCTGACGCTGTCCTCGCCGGCATCGTCGGGCAACTTGATCCCCAGGATATCGGCGCAGGTCGCCATCAGATCGGTCAGGCACGTCAACTGGTCGCTGACAGAGCCGGCCTGGATTTGGCCCGGCCAGCGCGCGAGAAATGGGATATGGTGGCCGCCGTCCCAAATGTCCGCCTTGTACCCGCGGAAAACGTAGCTGGGGTAGTGCCCCTTGCTTTCCAATTCCTGAACGTTGGCTGCGGGCGAGCAGCCGTTGTCGCTGGTGAAGATCACCAGCGTGTTCTCCGCCAGGCGGTTCTTGTCCAGCGCCTGCAGCACCTGGCCAACGCTCCAGTCCGTCTGCATCACGAAATCGCCGTAGTCATTGAGGCCGCTTTTGCCCTCCCAGTCTCGGGTCGGCACGATGGGTGTGTGCGGGGCGGTCAACGCCAAATACAGGAAGAACGGCTTCTTTTCCGCCGCGCGCCCGCCCACGTACTCGACGGCCTTCCGCGTGAGCATCGGCAGCGCGTCCACCGCCTCGAAGCCCGGTGCGGCCGGGCCTTTGCGCACCCATTGCTTTTCCACGCTCGGCGTTTCGGTGAACCGGTCATTTTCGATGAACGCAAACGGCGGCATGTCCAGCGAGGCGCTGATGCCGAAGTAATAATCAAAACCGCGCGTCGTCGGGCCCTCCTGGATCGGCTGGGTCAAGTCATTCGTCTTGCTGCCCCTTGCCGCGAACCTCAGACCAAGGTGCCATTTGCCGATGCAGGCGGTTTGGTAACCGTGTTGCTTCAGCAGCCCAGGCACGGTCAGCCGACCCTGGTTGATCAACGGCGGGTCGAAACCCAACAGCACCCCCGATTGCAGCCGCGACCGCCAGGCGTATCGGCCGGTCAGGATGCCATACCGTGTCGGCGTGCACACCGCCGATCCCGAATGGGCGTCCGTGAACTGCATCCCCTGCGCGGCCAGCCGGTCCAGGTTCGGCGTCGGAATCTTGCCCCGCGCCGGGTTCAGGCAGTGCACATCCCCGTACCCGAGGTCATCCGCCAGGATATAGACAATGTTGGGGCGGGACGCACCCGCCGGCTGGCTGGCGAAGCCAAGGCCAAGCAAACGCAAACAAGCTTTGAGAGGTTTCGGGAACGAAGCAACGAGTTGAGGCTAATTCTCACGGGATCCAGTACTTGTTTTCTGTTGCAGCTGAGTTCGTTGTATAGGTAGGCGAGTCGCCGAGCCACAGCAATTCATTTGAAGCTTTGATCAACCACTGATTTCACGGATGACACGGATAAAGGAATCTTCCGATTCCTATCCGTGGTTAGAATTCCTTACCCCTATCCGTGTGCTACCTGAAATCCGTGGTCAAACCGTTTATCCCGGCGGCGCGGGTGGCTATTGCTTGCCGTACTTGGCCACCAGCCACTGCATGGCGGGGAATTCGCCAAACGCTTTCCGGCGCTCGAAGTAACTGACCACATCCTGCTCGGGGAGCTGTTCCAGCAGGCTCTCCGATGGTTGAGCGAGCGCCTTGATCGTTTGGCGTTGCTGAGCCAGTTCGTCCATGCGCTCCTTCACAGTCTGCCCGCCGTTGCCGTAGGGGCTGGCGGGATCCATCGAGCTGAGGGCGAGCTTCTCGACGGCGAGACCCACCAGGTCCTGGATCAAGGTGTCTTGGCCAGTGGCAAGGCGTTGGCCCAGGTTCGACCCAATCTGCAGGGCGGCCTGCGCGGAGGCTTCATCGCCAGCCTGGCGGTAAGAGGCGGCGAGGTCGAGCACGCGCTGGGTGAGTTCTTTGAGCTGGCATAACTGCGGAAGCTCCAACCACATCATCGCCGCCCCTTTGGCCTCGGCCTCGGAGTAGCCGGCCGACCGGTAGGCCTCTTCGGCGTTCTGCAGTCGCTCCACCGCGTAGTCCTGGATCTTCGGTTTCGAATAGGCAGCTTCCAGTTCCCTCACGGCGTCGTCGGTGCGCCCTGCCTTCAAATAATCGTTCGCCGAGAGATAATCAGCCAGCGCATTATCGGGCGCGACCCGTCTGAGCGTCTCCAGCCATTGGCGGCGCTCTTCGGGGGATTCGCTCCTGGACAGCGCGGTAAAAGCCACCGCAGCATCATTGGGATACTTCTCCTTGGCTTCCTGTAGCCATCGCTTGTCGCCGCTGGCCTGGAAAGCGCCCAGCAAGCTGCCGGCACTGCGCCGGTTTGCGTCCAGGTAGGACTCGACCTGCTCCGGGCTGAGCTTGGGCTTCTCCTCCCCCTTGAGCAACCACGCCAGCAAGTTGGTAGAGCGCACCTCCGGCTCGGGTTCAGTCTGCGGAGCGCGGGCTGCCAGACGCGGGGCAGGGAGGCGCGGTCGGGCCGGGGCGGGACGCTCCGGAAAATCCGACTTTTGCGCCGCCGTCGCGACTGGCGGAGGGTGATGACGGTGGTTGTACAGGCCCAATCCGCCAACGGCCAATCCGACAGCCAACGCGCCAAACAGGACCTTTCCGTCCAAAGCTTTCCTGCACATCATTCCATTTGACCGGGCTGCGGGCGGATCGTGCCGCGCTGCGCCCTGCTGCGAGGTCCAGCAACCGGTCGGACTCGTCTCAGGTGCGCCGGCGCAAGAGCCACAGAGCAGCCAGACCCAGACCTGTCAGCCCCAAGGTGGAGGGTTCGGGGGTGCCGATCAGGTTGAAGCTCGGAATCAGCATGGACGGTGGCGTATTAATGCTCCCGCCGATGTTGTAAACGGTGAACGGCCCGGACTTGCCCCAGGTCCCAACGAGGCCCGACAACCAGGCCGGATAGGCCTCCGTCCAGGTCGGATACAGGCCGCTGCTGTTGTCCCAAACGACCATCTCCAAAGTGGCAGCCGCCGCGTCCGGCGGGACATTCCCGAGCGTGACCGTAATGCCAGCGAGATTGCCCTGCGCAGCCCCGGTGCGGAAGGTCGTCGTCGCGCCCTGCGGCGTCAGGCTGCTTTCGGGTTGGCCCGCGCCGTTGGCGGCCAGCAACTGGGCCCGGAACGACTGGGCCTGACTCAAGCCCCCAGCACCGATCATGCTCATGCCCCGGGCGGCATAATTGATGGTACCAGGCGGATTATCATTGGTGCCCGCGCCGATCAACGAGAGGTACGGCATGGTGGAAGAAGGCCCCCAAATGTGCGTGGTGCCGAGTGACGTGCGATTGTCAAAATAGACATTACCTTGAGCGAACACGCTTGCGGCAGCAGTAACTGCAAAGAAAGTCAGTATTAGTTTTTTCATACGGGTGTGTTTAGGCCATAAGAACATCGCAGGTGTCCGAGGGCCTGTCAAAACATCTCTAAGAGCCGGTTTGAAAACTAGCCGTTCAGGAGGGGGAGCGTCCTCGCGAGCCCTGATTCGCACAGATTCCCGGAGATTCTTGGGCTCGCGGGGACGCTCGCCCTCCCTGGGTTGGCCTTTCAAACAAGGTCTTACAGCAGCCGGTTGTGGGACTGGCGACTGGCGAGGATGGCGGCGCCCAGGGCGCCGGTGTATTGCGGCAACGGCGAGACCGACACGGTGCAGGATAAGGCGGTCTCGAGGGCGCGCACCATGCCCGATTGCAGCGCGACGCCACCGGTGAAGCAGACGGGTGGCGCGATCGTCCTGCCGGCCAGCGTCGCGACGCGGAGGGCGATGGCGTTCTGCACGCCGGCGGCAATGTCGGCCGGTGCCACACCCTCCGCCAGCAGGCCGATGATCTCCGTCTCCGCAAACACCACGCACATGCTGCTGATCAACGCCGCCTGACGGCTGTGGCGGCTGAGTTCGCCCAAGGTAGACAGATCAACACCCAGCCGGGCGGCGACCACCTCCAGGAACCGGCCACTGCCGGCGGCGCAACGGTCGTTCATGGAGAAATCCCGCACCCGGCCACCGTTTTCGAGCGTGATGAACTTACTGTCCTGCCCGCCGATTTCGACGATGGTCCGGGCAGTGGGAACGAGATGGTGCACGCCTTGGGCGTGACAGGTGATCTCGGTAATGGTCGTGTCCGCGAAGCGCACCGCGTTGCGGCCATAACCGGTGGCGATGATGGGACCGACAGCCCCGCGGTCGAGCTGCGCATCCCCGCAGGTGCGCTCAAACAACTCGGCGGCCAGGCGGTGCTGCTCCACGCCCTGATCCGCCAGCCCGGAACCAATGATGCGTGCTTGTTCGGGATCGAACAGGACCACCTTGGTCGCCCGTGAACCGGCGTCTATGCCCGCGCAGATCATGCCACCAATCGGCTGCCCTTGGCCCGGACCATCTCGAACAGTGCCTCCACACGCCCGGTGATGCGGGCGGAGTCTGAGGGCGAGTAATCGGTGGTGATTTTCAGGTACGGCAGACCCAGCTCCTCTTCGACGAGCTGGCGCACCTTCCAGGATTCGACGTCGTAAGTGAGGCAGGCCTGCCAAACCAGTTCGATGACGCACGCCGGCCGGAACTTCGCCGCCAGCGCGCGCAGCGAGTCAAAGCGCCGCGGATTGGGCGTCATGACCGAGCAGGGGAGGTGGTAGTACTTCCGGCCAATGGCCCGGATCGGGTCCGGCTCACTGCTCAAATCCACGTCCTCGAGGATGGGCTTGAGGCCGGTGCAGTTCTCCATGCAGACGACCACTGCGCCGGCGTTCTCGATCAACTCGAGCACCCGTTCGGCGCCATGCACCAGCGGGACCCCCGTTAGCAAGACACGCACCGCTGCCCTCCGCCCGCTCCCTTCTGCCTTGTTCATTCTGCCTTCTTCATTCTGCCTTCCCTGTCCCAACCACTCCAACGCCCGCTCGTACTGCTGCAGGTCAGCTTCAACGCCCGAGATGAGGCTCTTGAGATCGAGCAACTGCCGGCCCGTGAGAGGCGGGGGCTCGGCCACCATCAGGTCGGCCAACTGGCGGCGTAGCCCGCGCTCGCGGTTCATCAGTTCAATGGCCTGGCGCAGTTTGCCGTCGGTGATTTCCACCGCATAGCGGGTGGCGAGGAACTGTTGAAACTTGCGCAGCTCGAGCACCCAATGCTCGAGTGCGTCGGTTTCCTCGGCCTTCTGCGGCAGTTCAAGGACGTACATCGGCTTGGCCGCGCCCAGCAGCTCGAACATCTTCTTCTTGCCGTCGCAGGTCGTCTCCGCCACGACCAGGTCGGCCCAGTTCAGAAAGGGATTCTTGCCGGTGACGTGGTAGCCGAAAGTGGACTTGATCAAGGGGCACAGGTTGGCCGGCAGGTGCTGTTCGGCTGCGGGGATGGTGGCCGCCGAGCCCCCGCACAGGCACACCGGCACGGCGCCCGCCGCCAGGATGATCTCCCGCGGGGTAAACTCGCACATGATGCCGACAATCGGCCGGCCCTCCGCCCGGGCCTGTTCGGCATAGTCGTAGCAATGATCCACCATGTCGGCGAACCAGCCGAGCGGTTCGGGCTGGTCACCAGCGGCGGTAAAGGATCGTTGGCAGGCGTCGTCAGCCATGGGTCGAACTCGGTACAAGGCGTATGGCCGGCAGCGAGCCTACTCCCGCCCGGAACCAAGTCAATGGACTTCCCGTTTACGCCACTACTGCTCGAGGGCCCGGTAGAACCGCAGCGGCTGAGCCCCCGTGTTCCGATCGGTGAATTGCACGTCCCCCTGAACATCGGCACGGCACGTGCCCAGCGGCACCCAATGTGCCATGTCCGTGGAGACTTCGATCCGGTACGACTGGCTGTTGTTGCCGATGAACTGCACGCGCGTCGAGCCGTCCGGAGCCAGGCCGACCTTGAGCCGCAACTGGACCGCATGGCGCCAGGCATTGCGATAATGCTCGATGGCATTGACGTACCGACCGGCGGCGGCTTCGGCATCGCCCTTGGCCACCATGGCCAGGTCCTCCGCGATCTTCTTCGGGTTCAGACCCGCGTTGGCCGCGTCCTGGATGCTGATGACGGCCAGGAGCCGATCGGACTTCACGATGCGGTCTATGTACCCTTGCAGCACTGCCGGAGCGACCGGGCAATCCTTCGCGTCCCGGATGTCCAGCAGCTTGTTAACCGCCAGCTTCTCTTCATTCATGGCGGTGTTGCCGCCTCCGGGTTGGAGGTGGGTCTGGTCAATCCAATACGCCGGGTCGAGCGAAGCGGCCAGGTGCCGGATGGCATCGTCCAGTTTCTGAGCGAGCGGTTGGCTGAAGTTCGTGCTCGCGCGCAAGGCGATGAGTTCCGCCAAAACGTTGGACTTAACACCCTGCGCCCCCAGCACCGTCACGTTGAAGCTGCACTGGGCGCTGTTGGTGCAACTGTCCGTCGCCTGGACCAGGACCGGCGTCACTCCAATCGGAAACATGGTCCCCGATGGCGGCGTGTAAACCACGGTCACGTTCGAGCAGGAACTGCTCGCCACCGCGCTGTAGGTCACCACCGCCCCGCTTTCGTTCTGGAACTCGACCACCACGCCCGGCGGGCAGGTGAGGGTCAGCGGCTGGAACTCGTAGGCGCCAATGTCGCAGCCGCCGCCCTGCGGCCGCGGCAAACCGCGTTGATCCACGAGCACGGGGCTGCCATTGGCATCCACGCAAGACCCGACATTGAGCGCCGGACTGCCCGGGAGCAGGGCCATCGTGAGGGTGGGCCCGCCGTTGTTCTGGAGCGGGCCGAGCTTGCTATCAATGGGGCTGGCCTGCGTGCCGACCAGGTCGCCGTTCGCGCCGTTGACCAATCCGCTGGTGCCGTCGCTGTCCAGGTTGTGGCCCAGGGAAACAAGCACGGGATTGCCCTCGAGGAGGAAGTTGGGGCTCGCGTTGGATGCGACCAGGGTGGATAGGAACTTGTTGGTGAGTCCCAGGTTGCTCAGCCGAGCGAGGATGCAGGCGCCGTTGGTCGAGCCGAGATTCCCCCCAATCGTGCAGGCCGTGAACGTAACACTGGTAATTTCATCGATATAGTTAATCGCCAGGAAGGCGCTGCCGGCTCCGTCGGGAAGCGTGGAATTGCCGGCTATCGTGCAGTTTTGGAAGGCGCCCACGCGGCCTTGGAGGTTCAAGGCTCCACCCTGCACCGCAGCGAAGTTGCTGCTGAACGTGGAGCCCACGGCCGAAAAACGATCGGCGTGCCAGGTGCAAAGGGCGCCCCCCGCCCCGGAGGCCCAGTTGTCGCTGATGGTCGAGTTAATGACCGAAAGCTGGCTGCCGGGGTACGTGAAGATGCCGGCGCCGAACCCGACGGAGTTGGTGGTCCCCCAATCGGTGGTGGGCGCCCGATTGCCGGTGACGACGCAGTTGCTCACCGTCAGTATGCCCTGGTTGAGAATCCCGCCGCCGAGGTTGTCGTGAATGTTCGTCCCGCTGAACGCGCTCCCGTTCCGAATCGTCATGCCGGCCAGGGTGACCACCCCGGTCTCGACCTGGAACACACGAAAGTCCGGCGTGCCGGGAGCGTCGCTGCGCATCACTGTGAGCTGGTCCGGGCCGGGGCCGAGCACGGCGACATCGGTCGCGATGACCAGGGTATTCGACAGCACAATGGTCGCCGGCAGGGTCAGCGCAAAGTCGACGGTATCCCCCGCCGCAGCGCTGCCAATGGCTTCGCGCAGGGATCCGGCGCCGCTGTCCTTCACGCTGGTCACGGTCCACACGGTGGTGAGGCTTCGCGGGGCGTAGCCCAATTCCCCCGCGGGCCGGGCGGCGGGCTGGGAGATGGCCGGCGGCGGGACTCGGGGCGTCAGATAGCCGGCACAGGCGGAAACCGCGGCGAGGCAAATGGCCGCCGTCGTGGAACAAAGGACCAACGGAATGAGCTTCTTCATAGACTTGGTGGTTTGCCGTTTTACTGGTTTGGAGGTAGTGACTCGCACCCGGGATCCCCCGGCTGGGCAAAGGTCCCGGCGGCTCAACTCATAGCAATTTACTGTTATTTCAACTCGCCCGGCTGTCGCAAACAACTCGGGCAATCAGCGTGGCGAGCCTAGTGTGCCGGGACGCCCCTGCCAAGGACTTTCTGCAGCCGGAAATACGGGATGGCCTATCCGTACAGCGCCCCTGGTGGCAGTGCCAAGCCGCCCAGGCCCGATTTCGGCATTGCCGCCCCTCGCGCTTTGACCCAAGCTGCGGGCAAACAAGACGGCGGACTTTCTGCCTATGAACATTCACCACCTCGAACTGTTTTACTATGTGGCCCGGCACGGCGGCATCACCGAAGCCGTGCGCAACATCCCCTACGGCATCCAGCAGCCCGCCGTGAGCGGCCAGGTGGCGCAGTTGGAAGAGTACCTCGGGCGTGACGCTGTTCCAGCGGCGGCCGTTTGCGCTGACGCCCGCCGGGCAGAAGCTCTATGGCTTTATCCAGCCGTTTTTCGCCAACCTGGATTTGGTGGCGGGGGAATTGCAGGGGGGCACGGCGCGGCATATTCGCATTGGGGCCGCGACCATGATCTTGCGCGAGCACCTGCCCGAAGTGTTTCAGAGCGTGCGCAAACGGTTTCCCAACCTCAAAATCTCGCTCCGCGACGGCTACCCGGCCGACTTCGAGAGCCTGCTCCAGAAAGAGGAACTGGATTTGGCGGTGACCGTAATCGAGAAGAAGCCCGCGCCGGGCCTGCACTCGGTGGCGCTGGCCGAGCTGCCGCTGGTGCTGCTGGTCCCCAAGGGCAGCCAGGTCACGGCCGCGGAACAGCTTTGGCAGCGGGACAAGATCGAAGAGCCGCTGATCTGCCTGCCGGCTGCGGAGGCCGTCTGCAAGCACTTCCAGCAGGGGCTGAGCCGCCTGGGCGTGGATTGGTTTCCGGGCATGGAAGTCAGCTCGCTGGATTTGATCGAGACCTACGTCGCCGGCGGCTTCGGCCTCGGTGTTTCCGTCCAGGTGCCCAAGGCGAAGTTGTCGCCCAACCTGCGGGCCCTGCCGTTGCCGGGATTTGCCCCGGTGGTCGTCGGCGTGCTGTGGCGGGGCAAAACCTCCGCGCTGCTGCAAGCGTTCCTCGACGAGCTGCAACTGCGCGCGAAAAGGTTCTCGTAACGGAGCAGGGATGGGGCTTGAAATGCGCCCGCCCGCTGGCACACTGGGCGGCGTTATGCCTCTGCTCAAGCTCAACCGCATCATTAAGGGCGGCGAAATCCTCATCAACAGCGAACAGATTCTGTATATCGAGATCGAGTCCAAAGCCACGACCCTGCACATGACGGATCGCTCGCTCTTCTCGGTCGAGGAATCCCCAGCCTCGATTGCGGAGCAGATCGAAGCGGCTCATACGGCCCGAATCGCGAACGCCCTTCAGCAAAGCGGCTTGACTGCCAAGTAGATCCCGGCTGCGCCCGGCCCGGACCACTCGCGAGCCTTTCTCATGAACCTTGAAGCGGCAGTTGCCCGCCAAACACGTTAAACAGGCGAAAGAGGCGCAAGCAGATGTGCCTGAAGAGATTTCACCCCAAGGGTGGGTCGGGAATCTTCCGGATCTGCCTTGCTTTAGCGTCATTTCGCGTGTTCGACGGGTTGAACTGCTCTTTCGAGCATAAACCCTCGCCGCCCGAGAGACGCCTTCCCCCGCAGGCGACCGTCCGCAGTCTACCCGACCTTTCGTTGCGCTGCGACGAAACGTGGCGCGGCAGACACCGGACGTACCCCAACCGATCGCGGCCCCGGGGTTTGCCCGGGGTTGGATTCCGCATTTCCACCTGTAACACAATCGCGACTTGCCCCGATTGTTGAAAAACGCAGTGGGAGTAAAGTCGCTGGCATAGATTTGAAAATAGATTGTTATGAAAACTAGATCGCAGTGGAAACACAGTTCGGCCGAAACCCCTTCGCTGGCGCATGCCAGGCTCCGTGAAATGGGGTACACCGTTCGCGAAGCCGTGACCGCCGTTGCCCTCGCGGGGTTCGTGACCGTCACGCTCGGCGCAGTGCTCTCCGCCGGCGGCAACCTGATCCAATCCGCGCGGCAGAACCTGCGCGCGAGTCAGGTGCTGATGGAGAAAGCCGAAGCGCTTCGCCTCTTCGCCGGGAGCCAGGTCTCCGACACCAACAGCTACCGCCAACCGCTCTTTGTCGAGCCGCATGATCCCCGGGGCGCCGGTTTCGAAGCCAGCCGCGTGCAGTACGCCGGCTACCTCTCCGGCACCGGCCTGGCTGATACGACCCGTCCCAACCTGCGCCCCGTCACGCTAACGTTGTGCTGGACCAACTCCGAGGGCGCCAAACCGGTCGTGCACACCCGCGCGGTCCAGGCGCGGCTGGCCCGCAACGGGACGCCGAAATACATCTGGGGGGCCCTGTGATCCGGACTGAAAGGGGCTGCTCCCGGGGATGCCCCGGGGCCGCATTCCGCGTTTCCTCCGGCAGATCAATCGCAGCTTTCCCCGGGCGGTAAAAGCATGAACTGGTAGCAGAGTCGCTAACACACAACTGAGAACAGATCGTTATGAGAATTCGATTACAATGCAAACAGCGCGCGGCCGCTAGCGGGTCGCCAACTCGGGCCAGCCTGCTCGAGACCGGCTACACGTTTGTCGAAGTCCTGGTGGCGGCCGGGATCCTGGGCTTCGTCGGGGCCTCGCTTTACGCCGCCTTCGCCGCGGGCTTTGTTGTCATCCAAACCACGCGCGAGAACCTGCGCGCCACCCAGATCATGGTGCAGAAGCTGGAAGCGGTCCGCCTGTTCACCTGGAGCCAGGTCAATGACAGCACCAACTACCTGAAGCCGACGTTCGTCGAGCGTATGATCCGCTGGGGCACCACCACCAACCAGCAGCGGGGCGCGCTACACGGGCTACCTCCAGGCCAGCCTGCCCCCCGCGGGCGACCTGCCCGAGGCCTATCGCACGAACATGCGCACGATCACCGTAACGCTCTACTGGACCAACTACAACAGCGGCAAGCGCATCGTGCAGACGCGCGAGATGGAAACGCGGGTCGCGCGCAACGGCATGCAGAACTACATCTGGGGGGCTCTGTGAACTGCCAACCCGCTCGCATTTCTTCCCGGGCGCGCCGGGCAGCCGGCCTGACGCTCCTCGAGCTGATGGTCAGCGTGGCCCTGGGCTCCCTGTTCCTGGCGGCGGCCAGCTCGCTCTGGCTGTTCAGCAGCCGCAGCTTCGCCGCCATGACCAACTATGCCGACCTGGACGCCAAGAGTCGCAACGCCCTCGATCTTATGTCGCGCGACATCCGCCAGGCCACCCAAGTAATCGGTTTCGAACACAAGCCGTCCACTAAATCGCTGACGGTGACCAACGGAGGCCAGGGTACCACCATCACCTACAAATGGAGCGCCGGGCCCCGCACCCTGGTGTGCCAAAAAACCGGCCAGCCCGACCAGGTCTATTTGACCGAGTGCGACCGCTGGGAGTTCGAGCTTTTCCAACGGGTGCCGCAAAAGACGGGGAGCTGTGTCTTCTATCCCGCCACGAACACCGCCGCAGCCTATGACCTGGACCTTTGCAAGCTGATCAACATGAGCTGGAAATGCTCCCGGACCATTCTCGGCAGCAAAGTGAACACCGAAAGCGTGCAAACGGCACAGGTTGTGCTCCGCAACAAACAATAATTTGGAGTCATGAATACTCGCCTCAATAGTAAACGGAACGTCCAGGGCAGCGTCCTGCTGGTTGCCATGGGCGTCACCTTTGTCCTGGGACTAAGTCTGGCCGGCTACTTGTCGGTGACCCGCTGGCAGCATGTTTCGGTCGCCCGGTCGCAGGCCTGGAACGCCGCGCTGGCCGAGGCCGAGGCCGGGATCGAAGAAGCCATGGCCCAGCTCAATCCTTCGGCCCTGCTTTTCACGACGAACATTAACCGCGGCGCCAACGGTTGGAGCGTGGGAGCGGACGGGATGTACCACGCCCCGCGGCGGACCCTGCGGAACGGTTCCTACGACGTGGCCATCACGGCCGATGTCAACCCGGTGATGTACGCCACCGGCTATGTCACCATTCCCACGCTCTCGGCCACCATCGCCCGCTCGGTCAGGGTCACCACCTCCCCCGGCGGGCTGTTCCGGGGCGTCATGGCGGCGCGCGTCAACATTGACCTCAAGGGAAACAAGATCAACACCGACAGCTTTAATTCCATGGACACCAACTACAGCACCGGCGGCCTCTATGACCCGGCCAAGCGGAAGGCCGGCGGCGACGTTGCTTCAACCGACGGTGTCATCAATGTCCAGAACGCGAATGTCATGGGCACCCTCTACACCGGCCCGCTGGGAAGCTACACCATCGGGTCGGAAGGCTCCGTGGGGGACCTGGCGTGGGTGCTGGCGGGGACCGACGGCCTGCAGCCGGGCCATTACAAGAATGACTTTAACATGGATTTTCCCGATGTGCTGCCGCCCTACGAGACCGCCCTGCCCCCGGCGGGTGGGACCTACCTGGGCACCAACTACACCTGGGTGCTGGGGAATGACAACTACCTGAACCCGGGTGACGCCAAGATGCAGACCAGCGACAAAATCCTGGTGTTGGGCGTGGCGAGACTCTACGTAACGGGTGATTTCCTCATGTCGGGGCAGGCGAGCATCACCATCGCGCCGGGGGCGAGCCTGGAACTGTATGTGGCGGGCGCCAAGACGAGCATCACCGCGGTGAACAATGCGGGGAACTGTGCCAACTTTTCGTACTACGGCCTGCCCACCAACAAGCTGATTGACCTTTCCGGCAACGACGTTTTTCTGGGCACCCTCTACGCCCCGAGCGCCGATTTGACACTCGGCGGCGGCGGCAGCAACACGCTGGATTACCAGGGCGCCATCGCCGTCAACACCATCGGCATGAACGGCCATTTCAACTTTCATTTCGACGAGAACCTCCGGACCAAGGGCCCGCAGCGCGGTTACCAGATCAGTCCTGGAACGAAATCTAAACTGAGAATGGCACAACACCCGCTAATGTCTGGATTATGAGAACTAGAGCATTTCTCTGTGTTTTCGGCGCTCTGGCCCTGCTGCACGTCCCGGCGCTGCAGGCGCAGACCAATCTCGCCAACGCGCTGGAGGCCACGAACCTGGTCTGGACCACCGGCGGCACCGGCGACGTGGGCTGGTTCTACGAGGGGGAGCAGGGCGGGGGGACCACCTTAGACGGCATTGATTCGGCGAAAACCGGCAAGATTTCGGACAACGGCGAAACCTGGATGCAGACCACGGTGGTCGGGCCGGGAACCATCTCCTTTTGGTGGAAGGCTTTCTCCGAGCCGTATGCCGACTGGCTGGAGTTCTATATTGGAGGCGTCTGGCAGGCCGCCATCTCCGGCGTTCTGTCAGGGAGTCGCAGCGTCCCGAGCAACTGGGAATATCATTCGTTCCAGGTGCCGGACGGCACCAATGTGCTGAAGTGGCGGTATGTGAAGGATTTTGAATTAACCGGCGGCACGCTCGACTGCGGGTGGGTGGACCAGGTCAGCTATGTCACGTCGCCGCCGCCGCCCCTGGAGCAGGCCTTGAATACATCCGGGGTGCTGTGGAGTTCGTCGGGCAGCGTTTATGACAACGGCTGGTTCTCCCAAACCAACGTCACCCACGACGGCCAATGGGCGGCGCAGAGCGGAGCCGTTTGGCACAACCAGACCAACTGGTTGCAGACCACGGTGAGCGGGACCACCAATCTCAGCTTCTGGTGGAAAGTCTCTTCCGAGGCCAGTTCCGATTTCCTGGAGTTCTATACCAACGGCGTGTTAGCCCGGCAGATTTCGGGCGAAGTCAACTGGCAGTCCAATTTCTTCCGGTTGCCCGTCACGACCAACGTCCTGACCTGGCTTTATCGGAAAGATGCTATGGGTACTGCGGGCTCGAACTGCGGCTGGCTGGATCAAGTGACCTTCAGCAGTCCCATCAAGCGAGCCGACACGAGCACGACGGTTACGGCTTCGGTCAATCCGTCGGTCTTTGGCCAGGCGGTGACCTTTACGGCGACCGTGACCGTGACTCCCCCGGGCAGTGGCACGCCCACGGGCACGGTGACCTTCAAAGATGGCGGGACGACCCTGGGCACCGGCAGCCTGAGCGCCGGCCAGGCCACCTTCACCACGGCTGCACTCTCGGCGGCCTCGCACTCGATCACCGCGACCTACGAGGGCGGCATCTACTTCAATATCAGCGACAGCAGCGCTTCACCCCTCACCCAGGTCGTCAACCCGGCCAGCACCACCACGATCGTGGCCTCTTCCGTCAATCCCTCGGTGTTCGGCCAATCCGTGAGTTTCACGGCGACGGTCAACGCCGTAGCGCCGGGGGCGGGCACGCCTGCCGGCACGGTGCAGTTCTCGATTGACGGCTCGGCCTTCGGCAGCCCGGTGAGCTTGAGCGGGGGGACGGCCACCAGCGAGGCGATCTCCTCGCTTGCGGTGGCCGGGCACACCGTGACGGCAGCTTACAGCGGCGACACCAGTTTCGCGGGCAGCGCCAATACCTCTTCGCCTCTGACCCACACGGTGAACGCGGCCAGCACCACCTCGACGGTGGCCTCTGCGGCCAACCCTTCAGTGTCCGGCCAGTCGGTGACCTTCACGGCAACCGTAGCGGCGGTGGCGCCGGGCAGCGGCACACCCGGCGGCACGGTGACCTTCAAGGACGGCGCTGCCACGTTGGGCACCGGCACGCTCAGCGCCGGCTTGGCCACCTTCACCACCAGTGCGCTCAGCGTGGCCTCGCACGCGATTACGGCCGTTTACAGCGGCGACAGCCGTTTCAACACGAGCACCTCTTCGACGCTTAACCAGACGGTCAACAAAGGGGGTACTACTACCGCCGTGGCTTCCTCGGCCAACCCCTCGGTCTTCAATCAGTCGGTGACCTTTACCGCCAACGTCACCGCCAACTCCCCCGGCAGCGGCACCCCCACCGGCACCGTGACGTTCAAGGACGGTGCCACCTCACTGGCCACCACCACTCTGAGTGCCGGCCAGGCCACCTTTACCACCTCCACCCTCTCCATCGCCGCGCACTCCCTTACCGCCGTCTATAACGGCGATGCCAGCTTCACCGCCAGCACTTCCTCGGCGCTGACCCAGACCGTCAATCGCGATTCGACCACCGTCACGCTCAGTTCCTCGACCAACCCCATCGTCTTTGGCCAGGCGGTCATCTTCACGGCCAGCGTGGCGGCCCTCCCGCCCGGTTCGGGCACGCCCACCGGCACGGTGACCTTCAAGGACGGGGCCACTGCGCTGGCGACCAACACCCTGGTCTCCGGCCAGGTCAGCTACACCAACGCCGCGTTTATCGCGGGGGCGCACTTGGTGAGCGCGGTCTATAGCGGGGATGCCAACTTCAACACCAACACCTCCCTGGTGGTGACCCAAACCGTCAACCAAGCCAGCACCACCACGACCGTGGCTTCCTCGGTCAATCCCTCCGTGTTCGGCCAGCCGGTGACCTTTACGGCGACCGTCAGCGCGGTGGCGCCGGGGGCGGGCACGCGCACCGGCACGGTGCAGTTCTCGATTGACGGATCGCCGCTCGGCAGTCCGGTGACTCTCGCCGGCGGCACGGCCACCAGCAGCGCGATTTCCTCGCTTGCGGTGGCCGGGCACACGGTGACGGCGGTTTACGGCGGCGACAGCAACTTCACGGGCAGTGACAACACGGCCTCGCCGCTCACGCAGACGGTTAATGCCGGCGGCACCACCACGACGCTGGCTTCCTCGGCTAATCCGAGTGTTTCTGGGCAGACGGTCACGTTCACGGCCTCGGTGGCGGCAGTAGCGCCCGCCACCGGGGCGCCCAGCGGCACGGTGACCTTCAAAGATGGCGGAACGACCATTGGCACCGGCACGCTCAGTTCCGGTCAGGCCGCTCTTGCCACCAGTTTGCTGAGCGTTGGGGCGCACTCGATCACCGCGGTCTATGGCGGCGACACCAGTTTCAACAGCAGCACTTCCTCGGCGCTGAACCAAGCCGTCAACCAGGCCGGCACGTCAGTGGCCCTGGCCACCTCGGGCACCCCGTCGGTGTCGGGTCAGCCGGTGACCTTCACCGCGACGGTCACTCCGGTGGCGCCGGGCAGCGGAATCCCCAGCGGGACCGTGACCTTCAAGGACGGCGCGACGACCTTGGGGGCGGGCACGTTGAGTTCGGGCCAGACGACCCTGACCAGCAGTTCACTGAGCGTGGGTTCGCACTCGGTCACGGCGGTGTATAGCGGGGACGCCAGTTTCAAGACCAACACCTCTGCGGCGCTCAGCCAGACGGTCAACAAGGCTGGCAGCAGCACGGCGGTGGCCTCGTCGGTCAATCCGTCGGTGTTCGGGCAAGCGGTGACCTTCACGGCGACCGTCAGCGCGACGGCGCCCGGCAGCGGCACGCCCGACCGGGACGGTGACGTTCAAGGACGGCGCGACCGCGCTGGCGACCAACACCCTGAGCGGCGGCCAGGCGACCTACTCGAGCGCAGCGCTGTCCGCGGCGACGCACTCGATTACGGCCGTCTATAACGGCGACGCCAACTTCAATACCAGCACCTCTTCATCGTTGACGCAGACCGTCAACAAATCCGACACGAGCACGGCGGTCGCCGCTTCGGTCAATCCCTCGGTGTTTGGCCAGGCGGTGACGTTTACGGCCACGGTCGCGGCGGTGCCGCCGGGCCTCGGCACGCCCACTGGTACAGTGCAATTCAAGACCAACGGAGTGAACTGTGGGAGCGCGGTGACGCTCTCAGGTGGCAGTGCGACCAGTGTCGGCGATCTCGACTCTGCCCGTGGGCAACACCACGGTAACCGCCGTTTACAACGGGGACGCCGGCTTCAACCCGAGCACCGGCACGCTCGCGGGCGGCCAGACGGTCGGCAAGGCTAGCAGTTCGACCGTGGTGAGTTCCTCGGCCAATCCTTCCGTGTTTGGTCAATCGGTGACGTTCACTGCGACCGTTGCGGCGGTGGCGCCGGGGACGGGCACGCGCACCGGCACGGTGCAGTTCTCCATTGATGGGGTGGCCTTCGGCGCCCCGGTCACCTTGAGCGGCGGCAGTGCGACCAGCGGGGCGGCCTCGATGCTCGCGGTGGCCGGCCACACGGTCACGGCGGCCTACAGCGGGGACACCAACTTCACGGGCAGCGACAACACGGGCTGCGCCTTTGACGCAGACCGTCAACCAGGCGGCCACGACCACGACGCTGACCTCTTCGGCCAATCCCAGTGTGTTTGACCAGTCAGTGACCTTTACGGCCACGGTGACGGCGGTAGGGCCGGGCAGCGGGACGCCCAGCGGGACCGTGACCTTTAAGGACGGCGCGTCGGCTCTGGGGACCGGCACGCTCAGCTCGGGCCAGGCCACTTTCGCCACCAACGGGCTGAGCGTCGGTTCGCATACGATCACGGCGGTGTATGGCGGGGACGCCAGTTTCAAGACCAACACCTCTGCGGCGCTCAGCCAGACGGTCAGCACCAGCCCGGTGACGCCGGCGACCGGTGGCAGTGCGATCTCCGCCGACACCACCGGCGTGGCCTACACCAACTTGACCGGTCCGGTCTATACCGAAGCGAGCGTGGGGGCGGTCGGCACGGGAACGATCATTCTCAACGCGCCGGCAGGGTTTGCTTTCGACACCGGCGGTACTGCGCCGACGGTCAAGATCACTGGTGACTCCAAGAGTTCCAGGAATATCAATGGCGCGGCTAGTGGCACCGCCCTGGCGATGACCTCCGTCACTGCCACGCAGCTCACTTTCACTGTCACCGCCCCGAGCGTCGCCGGCGGCACTACGAACACAATGACCTGGCAAAACGTCCGCGTCCGTCCCACAGCCGGCACGCCGCTGGCCGCGGGCAATATTACGAAAACCGGCACCGCGAGCATGAGCGGCGTGGTGACCAACGCGAACTTCGGGTTCCTGGCCGAGACCGCGGGAGCAGCGAGCAAGCTGGCCGTCCAAACCCCACCCTCGGCCACGGCCACCGCGGGCCTGGCCTTCGCCCAGCAGCCGGCGGTTCAGATTCAGGACAAGTTCGGCAATGCGCGCACTTTCGCTAACCGCAATGGGGACAATGCCACGGTCGTTACCGCCGCGCGCGGCACCGGCACCGCCACGCTGCAAGGGACGCTCACCGCCACGGCCGCCAACGGCCTCGCCACCTTCAGCAATCTCTCCTACAACAAGGCGGAAACGATCACCACTTCAGTTCACCAGCGGCAGCCTCACCAACGCGACCTCCGGCAACGTGGTCATCAGCCCTGCCGCGGCTGATCGGCTGGCGTTCACCACCCAACCCGGGGCGGCGACCTACGGCTCGGCCCTCAGCCCGCAGCCGGTGCTCAAGAGCCGTGATGCGTTTGGGAATGATTCCGCCGTCGGGCTGGCGGCGAGCCAGCCGGTGACACTCAGCTTAAGCGCCGGCACCGGCTCGCTTCAGGGCACGACCTCGCTCGACATCGGCCTCAACGCCGGCAACGGCACGGTGACATTCTCGGGTCTTCAGGTCAGCGCCGCCGGCACCGGCAAGCAGTTGACCGCAGCCGCCAACGGCCTGGCCAGCGCCGTCAGCGCCAGCTTCGCCGTCACCCCGGCCAGCACCACCGTCGCCGTGAGCTCGGACAAGGAAACCCTCCCGCCGAGCAGTAGCGTCACTTTCAGTTTGGTCGCGAGCGCCAACGCCCCCAGCACGGCCGTTCCGAGCGGCACGGTGCAATGGGTCGCCAACGGCACAAAGAACCTCGCCGGCCCCGTTGCTCTGGTCAACGGCCAGGCCACCCTCACCGTCCTCGGCTCGGCCCTGGCCCACGGCAGCAACACCATCACCGCCGTCTTCTCCGACCCCAACGGCAACTTTAACGGCTCTTCCGGCGACCTGAACCGGCAACTGGTTGTGAACACACCGCCGGTCGCAGGTGAGTATTCCATCTCCACGCGCCGAAACACCCCCATCAGCTTTGCGGCTTCAGATCTAGCCAGTATGGACAGCGACCCGGATGGTGACGCCCTCGTGGTCACCGCAACCGGCGCTAACAGCAGCAACGGCGGCACCGTTACGATGGCTGCCGGGACCATCACTTACACCCCGCCTGCCAACTACACGGGTGCGGACAGTTTCACCTACACGGTCAGCGACCCATTCGGGGCTACCGGCAACGGCAAGGTGGAGGTGACCGTGCAAGCCATTACCGTCCCGCCGGTCATCCAGAGCCTGGTGCCGCAGCCGGACCGGAGCATGGAGGTCAAAGCTTCCGGCGCTCCGGACGCCACCTACCTCATCCAGGCCTGCGAGAGCCTGGGCGGCTCCTGGGCGACCATCGGCACCAACTCTGCCGATGCGAATGGGATCATCGTGTTCCTGGACCGGAATGCGACGAATTTCACCAGCCGCTTCTATCGGCTGGCGGTGCCCTAAGACCTAGCAACTCGGGCCACTGCCTGGGCGAGACGCGCGTTCCGGCAGTGCTATATAGGCGCGCCTAAGTTCCCACGGACGGAAATACGCTGACGTAGCGCAGATTTTCAATCTGCCGTATCGCCGATTTGCAATCGGCAGAGCGTCCGCGTTACAAAGCCCACCAGCATTGATTGGAAACTGGCAGGTTACAAACCTGCGATACAGCAGATTGCAAATCTGCGCTACATCATGCCGGTTCAGAATACGTCACCGAACTTATGACCCAGAACACTAAGTTCCTCGACACTTTTGACCGCGGATTACGGGGATTACGCGGATACTCATCCGTGAAATCTGTGTAATCCGTGGTTGATGTCGGATTAGCTGTGCGCATCTAAATTGCGTTGGCCCTCGGCGGACGGCTCCCACCTTTCAGCGGAGCGATTCATTCCGGCCTTTCAGGTTTTCAAAAAGGCGTCCCCGAACCCCGGGGTTTCCCCGGGGCGGCATTTCTGGCTTTCCCCGGGGGCACAATTCTGCCCCGCCCCGATTGTTCAAAGTCCTGCCGGTAGTAGAGTCGTGCACGTAGAATTGAGAGCGGATTGTTATGAGAATTGAACTGCAGTGCGCAGAGCGTTCGCCCCGAGGGGCAGCGCCGCCTCGGGGGAACCTTTCTGAAAAGGCGTACTCTCTGGTCGAAGTCCTGGTGGGGGCAGTGATCCTGGGACTCGTCGGCACCTCGCTTTACGCGGCGTTTGGCGCGGGCTTTTGTTTCATCCAGTCCACGCGCGAGAACCTGCGCGCCACTCAGATCATGGTCCAAAAGCTGGAGGCCGTCCGCCTATTCACCTGGAGCCAGATCAATGACACCAACAACTATCTCAAGCCGACCTTCGTCGAGCCCTACGATCCGCAGGATCCGAACAAGAGCAGCCGCGGCGCTCTATACGCCGGCTACGTCCAGGCCAGCCTGCCCGCCGTGGGCGACCTGCCCGAGGCTTACCGCACCAACATGCGCACCATTACCGTGAGCCTCTACTGGACCAACTACAACGGCGCCAAGCGCATCGTGCATGCGCGCCAGATGCGGACGCGCGTCGCGCGCAACGGCATGCAGAACTACATCTGGGGGTCTCTATGAACTGCCAGCCCGCTCGCACTTCTTCCCGCGCACGCCGGGCCGCCGGCCTGACGCTCGTCGAGCTGATGGTCAGCGTGGCCCTGGGCTCGCTGGCCATGGCGATGGCCGGCTCACTGTGGTTGTACAGCAGCCGCAGCTTCGCCGCCATGAGCAACTATGCTGACCTGGACGCCAAAAGCCGCAACGCCCTCGATCTCATGTCCCGGGAGATCCGCCAGGCGGCCCAGGTAACCGCCTTTCAAAACAGCGGCACCACCAAATGGCTTACCGTGACCAACGCCGCCCAGGGCGCGGCGATCACCTACACCTGGAGCGCAGGCCCCCGCACGCTGGTTTGCCAGAAGACCGGCCAGGCCGACCAGGTCTATTTGACCGAGTGTGACCGTTGGGATTTCGAGTTCTACCAACGGGCGCCGCAAAAGGGCACCAACTACGTCTTTTTTCCCGCCACCAACACGGCCGGGGCGTATGACCTGAGCATTGCCAAGCTGATCAACATGAGCTGGAAATGTTCGCGGACCATTCTCGGCGACAAAGTGAACACCGAGAGCGTGCAAACCGCTCAGATCGTCCTCCGTAACAAACAGTAGCATGGTATCATGAAGCTTCGTCTCCACCCACAACGGAAGGTCCAGGGCAGCGTGTTGCTCATTGCCATGGGCGTCACTTTTGTCTTAGGACTGGGCCTGGCCGGCTATCTGTCCTTGACCCGCTGGCAGCATGTTTCGGTCGTCCGATCGCAAGCCTGGAACGCGGCCATGGCCCTGGCCGAAGCCGGGGTCGAGGAAGCCATGGCCCAGCTTAACCCTTCGGCCCTGCTTTTCACCACGAACATCAATCGTAGCGCCAACGGCTGGACGCTCCTGTCGGACGGGATGTACCACGCCCCGCGGCGCACCCTGCCGGATGGCTACTACGAGGTCGCCATGACGGCCGCGACTTACCCGGTGATTTACGCCACCGGTTATGTGACCATTCCCACGCTCTCGGCCACCGTCTCCCGTTCGGTCCGGGCCACCACCGCCACCGGCTCTATCTTCCGGGGCGCCATGGTGGCCATTGACAACATCGACCTTAAGGGAAACGGCGTCGCGACCGACAGTTTCGATTCTATGGACCCGAATTACAGCACGAACGGGCTCTATGATCCGAAGAGGCGAAAGGCCGGCGGTGACGTCGCCTCGACCCAAGGCATGATCAACGTGCAGAACGCCGATGTTAGAGGAACACTCTACACCGGCCCCAATGGAAGTTATGCCGTGGGGTCGCAAGGGACGGTGGGGGACCTGAGCTGGCCGCTGGGAGGGGGGCTGCAAGAGGGACATTACAAGAATGATTTCAACATGGACCTTCCGGCGGTGCTGCCGCCTTACCAAACCGGTCTCCCCCCGATGCCCAAGACCGTCGGCACCAACTCCTACACCTGGTACCTGGGCAACGACAACTATATGTGCTCGGGCAATGTCAAGCTGCAAACCGGCGACCAAGTCATGGTGGAAGGCCTGGCCCGGGTCTATGTGACCGGGGATTTCATCATGTCCGGGGCTTCGAGCATTACCATCGCACCCGGAGCCAGCCTGGAACTGTATGTCGGCGGAGCGACGACCAGCATCGCCAAGCTGAACAACCAGGGCAACTGCGGCAACTTTTATTACTACGGCCTGCCCGCAAATACGAGCGTCTCCCTTTCGGGCAACTACCTTATTCTCGGCAACATCTATGCCCCGAGCGCCGACTTGCAGTTGAGCGGCGGCGGCGACCCCAAGCTACCCATTGATTTTCAAGGCTCCTGCTCCGTCAAGAGCATCCAGATGAACGGCCATTTCCAGTATCATTTCGACGAGAACCTCATACGGAACGGGCCCATCCGCGGCTACCAGATTACCTCCTGGACTGAAATCTAAATCCCTTACTTGATCTCGTCCCAGGAGGTGACGAGGATCCGGGGGTTATTGTTCAGCCGGCCGAGGGCTTCGTCGTAATGGAAGCTGAAATGCCCGTTCATGCCAATCGAGTTCATCATGATAGATCCGATGAAATCGGTGTTCAGGTGGCCGCCGCCGTTGAGGTTCATGTTGGCTTCCGGGGCGACGAGCACGCCGATGAACTCGCCGTTGCCGTTGAAGTTGAAGGTCGTGACGCTGGGGGTGCATTCCAGAATGAAGTCTTCGGCGTAGCCGGCCTGGTTGAGAACGCCATTGCCGCCCACCGTGCATGAGGTGCCGCCGCAGTACATCTTGAGGCTGCCACCCGGAGCGATGGTTATCTGATCAGTTGCCGCTCATGGCCAGCCCATTCGGCAGGACCAGCCGCGCCTCGCCCGTGACGATCGTCTTACCGGACAGGTCCGCGGTCGTGTAGTAATCTCCGGTGGTGAGCACGTGATCGTAGGTGTTGGTCGTGGAGATGGCGTTAGTGCCGTAAAGATTGTAGGAGTAGGAGAAGTTGGGCCAGGTGTAGGTATAGCTCGGCCAGGTGGTGTAACCGGTAATATGGTCGTAAAAGTACCACGGACCGCTCTTGACTAAGGGGGGCACATACGTTCCATCGTCCGGCTTCCACAAGGTGGCCCGGCTCACGGTGTTGGTGGTGGTATGCCAAACGGTGTTCGTGACCAGCCCGAGCGGCGGCGGGCTCGGGCGATTCGTGTCGGTGTTATAACTGACAATGTTCGTCGTGACTCCGCTCCAGGGCGGAGGATTCGGATAAGAGGTCGAATTGGTGGGCGTCTGCGTGTAGTCGTAGGTGACCGTCACGATGGTTTGCGGGCCGCCCAGCGGCAGGCCCGAGGAATAGGGCAGGGAGGGTTCGGGGAAGGTGAAGTTGGCATCGTTGAGGACGTAGCCCTCCTGGAAGCCCTTGTTGCCGGCGGCCTGCCAGGCGTGGGTGCCCACGGCGCCTTGGCTGCCGACGGTGACGGTGCCTTCCGCCCCGGTGTGCGCCTTGCCATAGATATTGGCGTTTTGAACACTGATCGTGCTGACGACGCCGTCGTTGCTCGCCACGTCACCCTTGTCGCCGGGGGTGAACTTGGTCGCGTCGTACTGGCCGAAAAAGCTCATCCAGAGACTCTGCGAGTCAAAGCTGTCGGTCAGGACGCCGTTGCCTTTGAGGTCAATCAGGTGTTTGGCGACCAGGGGGGCGAGGTACAAGCCGCCTTTCTGGTAGCGCACACGCACCGCCCGGCTGACCAGAAAGCGATTGGCGGAGGGGGTGGGGACAGCCGCCACGGCCAGGAACACCTCAGGGGTATTGGCGGCCATCGCCGGCAGGGCGACATAGGACCGGGCCGTAATCTGCCGGAGGCCGGTGTTGATCGAGACCTCGTACCAGTTGCCGCCCAGAGATGCATCATTGTTGGTGCGCCAGTAAAGCGTGCCGTCGAAGTGCCAAATTGTGCCAGCGCCAGCAGGCGCGGTCGTGTCGCTGCTATTGAGCGCCTGGAGGCCCTCTTCGATGCCGGCCTCGGTGACGGCGATGGCGATGTTCCAGGCCTGGGAGCGGACACTGAGGACGTTTTGCTGCTGGATGAGCGACAGGTAGTACATCACGAACAGGCAGAGGATCCCCCCGAGAACCATGGTGACCAGCAGAGCGCTGGCTGCCTGCTTGAGCTTTCTGGATAATCTAATTTTCATAAAACATCTAACTGGTTTGTTGTTTGCGGATGACGATCCGGGCGGTCTGGACGTTCTCGCTGTTGGCGATGCCGGTCGGTTGCGTGACCATGGTTTTCCAGGTCAACTGGAGGACTTTGACCGTCTGCTGCCAGTTGGTGATCGCCACGGGAAAAGCGCCGAACACGGCGTTGCTGGGGCAGCGCGTAAACAGATCGAACTGGAGCAGGCTGCAATCGTTGAGCAGGACTCGCGAGGTCCCATCCGAAGAGGTGCGCAGCATTTTCTTGCTGGTGGGGCTGAAGGAGTAGGTGACGGCCGGACCGGTGGAGCCGTCGTCATTCGCCGTCAGGACCGTGATGCTGTTGGTCGTGTAGTTTAACACCTGTTTGGCCTGGCGGATTTCGCGGGTGAGCTGGTCCATGGCCTGCCGGTTATACTGATCGAGCACGGAGTAGCTGTACATCGAGGCCATGGTCTTGACGCTGAAGACGTAGAGGCCCATCAAACTCGCGCTGCCCAGGGTGAAGAGGCACACGGCCACCATCATTTCCACCAGCGTCCAGGCCCGTTTTGCTCTCCCGACAACTCTAATATACATAATTCTGGATGCCGTCTTTGGCGATATAGGTCTTGATGGTGCGCGTGTGGGGGATACCGCGCGTGTTCCAGCTCAGCGTCACGGTGAGCTCGCGCATGTTGGCGGCGTAGCTCGGGGGTCAGGGAGCAGGGAGCGACGCTAACCGTTCCGCTGTAGGTGGCCCCCTGGCTCCCGCTCGCGCCTTGGGGGTCGTACACGTCCGTGAACGTGGTGGGGATGAAACCCGGAGTGTTGACGACCTGATCCCAACTGTAAAGCCGGATGGTTTCCACCTTTTCGAGAATGACCTGGGTCGCCCGCTGGTTTTCCCGCAGCAACTGGAGGGTGAAGAAACCGTAGCGGAAAGAGCCAAAAATGCCGCTGGCCATGATGCCGAGCATGGCGGCGGCCATGACGACATCCACCAGGGTCATTCCGCTCTCAGGTTTCTTGGCGCAGCGTATATTCATAAGGTTGGCCTGGCTGTCTAGGTTTGGGACGCACCCGTTAAAGGATGAGACAGCCGCACAAACCCACGAGCGACATGAGCGCTAAGATCCACGGGGCTTGAAACCCTGGCCTCCACTCGATTAAGGGCCGTCTTCATCAGCAAATCACATACAACATTCTGTCACGTCCAACCGCACTCCGCTCGAACGTGGCAGTTCAGCGAAGTACCATGCGCACAATCCGTGCCAACCTGCTTGAGGGGCGCCGGTTCGCTCCGAAGCAATTCTCATGATGGCCAAAGCCCTGGGCAAACCGGTGCTTTCCGCGCTCGTACTACCCGAGCGGTGGGATGGGCTACCACTGAGCGAGGGAGAATGTCCGAACTCCAGGGCCAACCCGGAGGGTTGGTAGAGGGTAGCCGGTGGTCGTTCAGGGCAAAGGGGGGAACGACCACCGGAAAACCGCAGCGAATAGCCGAGCACCCCGGAGGGGTGCCAGACCTCGGAGACATGACCACAACCCGCAGCCTCGAGCAAACTCCGCAGTGACGAGTCTGGCACCCCGCCGGGGTGCAGGACCGCTCCTGCGCCGTTGCCCGGTGGTCGCCGCCCCCAAAACCCCCGGCGACCTCCGGCTACCGTCTGGCAACCCTCCGGGTTGGCCGATCAAGCGACCTCCGGCTATCCTTTGGCAACAGCACTTCTACCATTCAATTTCTGGCACAAGGCCGGTTTATGGAGGTGCAGAGGGCTGGATTTGCGGGAGATTCCGAGCGAAATCGCCATAACGAGAATTGCTTCGCGCCGGTTCGGGAGGACGCTCGCCCTCCCCATCACGGCCGACCCAGGCCGTAGAAAACGTTCTGAGGGGTGAGGTTGGTGGTCAGGACAAAGCTGTCCCCCGCGACTCTGACGCCATTGGTCAGGGAGGTCCAGGTGCCGCCCGCCGACGCGGAAGTGCGAGTTTGGAGCACCAGTCCGGCTGTCCTTAGTGGCCAGGAGAGAATGATGTGGCCTGAATCCAGCGCGATGTGCAGGGTAGGCGACAGAACCGAAGGGGTCAGGCCCATGCGAATCGCGTGGTTGTTGCTGTCGGCGACGTAAAGATCCCCGGCACTGTCCGCCGCTACTGCCTGCGGCCAGTAGAACCGCACGGCGCTCCCGGTGCCATCCACCCAACTGGTCTGCCCGTAGGCGCCCGCAATGGTCGTCACCATCCAGTTCGTCCCGACGGGCGTGACCTTCCGGACCATGCCGGCGTCGGTGACGTAGAGCGTGCCGGCGCTGTCCACGCCGATGCCGCCGAGAGGAGAGCTAAAGCGCGCGTTGCTGCCCGTGCCGTCCACCGGAATCGGGTTGGTAATGCCTGCCTTTCCCGCAATGGTGGTAACGAGATAGTTGGTGCCCACGGGGGTAATCATGCGGATCGTGCCGTTGTCCCAATCGCTCACATAGACGCGGCCCGCGCTGTCGGCCACGATGCTGCCGGGGCCTCTGAAGCGCGCCTGGCCATTGGTGCCATCCTCGCTGCCTGTTTGCAGGCAGGCCCCGGCGATCGTGCTCACTACCCAGTTCGTCCCCACCGGCTTCAGCTTCCGAATGGTGTTGGCGGTGTAATCCGCCACATAGACATTGGTGGCGGCGTCCACGGCCACGCTGACGGGGGCTAAAAACCGGGCGTCGCTGCCAACGCCGTCGTTCGTCCCGCTCGCGTCAGCCGTGCCGGCAATGGTGGTCACCACCCAGTCGCTGCCGGCAGCCGTGATCTTCCGGATGGTGGAGTTAACCGTGTCGGCCACGTAGAGGTCGCCTCGGCTGTCCGCCGCCACGCCCTGCGGCATGCTGAACTGCGCCTGGCTGTTGGTGCCGTCGGCACTCCCGGAGTTGGTCGGCCCAGCGCCAGCCACGGTGGTTACCACCCAGCCGCTGACCTCGCGCCGGAGCGCGCGGATGGCGTTGTTCAGCGTATCGGCCACAAAAACTGTCCCTGCCTGATCCACGGCCACCGCCAGCGGAAAGTTAAACCGCGCTGCGCTGTTCGCGCCGTCAGCGTAATCGCCGACCGGGTCCCCGCTGGTGTTTGTAATCGCTGGGTTGCCGGCGAGGGTAGTGAAAGTGTAGCTCTGGGCGGCCAGGCTCGCCAGGGTGGCCAGCCACAGCCCCCCTGCCAGGGCCAATCCATAGTGCGCTGTTTTCATAGTCTGGTCGCAGATCGGCGTCCATCCGAGATCCGGAAATGGAGGCGCCGTCGGATCCAGGAGCATTTGGAATGCCCAGCCGCCCCGCGGTTGAGCGGCGCCGACGACAATATTGGCCTTTGATGTGCTGTCTTTCCCGGCCTGGAAGCAGTTACGTGTTCAGGCCACTTGGCCGCTGAACCGCACGGCTTGGCGGAAACCGCCGCACCGCCCAAATGCCGGGCAACGCTTTCCCAGACGCGGCGGGTAGCGAAATGGCGAACTAACTGTATAAAAGACGCGCATGGCCTTTCCAATTTTTGACAGTCGAAGCGGCAGGACGCGAGATCAGATGCTGGCGGTGGACCTGGGCGGGCGCAGCACCAAGGCCGTCCAGTTGCAGCGCCGCGGGCAGGGCTATGCCTTGGGCGGTTACGCCGTGTTGGACGCGCCCGTCTTCGAGAAGACCATCTCCGCCGAGATGCTCGCCGCGCATTTGCTGGCGGTCACCCAGGCGCTCGGAGCCAAGACCAAGTCGGTCACGCTGACCGTGGGGATCAACGACGCGCTGATGCGCCACGCCGACATGCCCCGCCTGCCGGTCCACGACTTGCGCATGGTGCTCAAGCTCAGCGCCAAGACCTATCTCCAGCAGGACCTCCCCGGCTACGTGTTCGACTGCCATATCGGCGCGCCGGCGCAGTCGCCGAAGCCGGCCGAGAAGAGCAAAGAGGCCGCCGGCCCGCTCCGGCAGCGGGTGCTGGTCGCTGGGGTCCGCAAGCAACTCGTGGACGATTATGTCGGGGGTGCCCGGGGCGCGGGCCTGACCCTGGAGTGCATCACCCCCGCTCTCATCGGGCCGGTCAACGTGTGCGAGAAGGTGCTGCCGGAGGAGTTCGCCAAGGAGGCGGTCGCGTTGGTGGACATCGGTTTCAAGGGCTCCTCCATTTGCATCGTGCACCAGGGCGAATTGGTGCTCAGCCGTGTCGTCGGCGTCGGGGGCGATCGCTTGACCAGCGGGCTGGCCGAAACCCTGAGTGTCAGTTACGCGGAGGCCGAAGGCATCAAGATCGGCATGCCCGGCGAGGTCGAGGCCCAGCTCGAACCGCTCCTGCTGCCCCTGGGGCGCGAACTGCGCGCCTCGATTGACTTCTTCGAGCACCAGCAGGATCGCCCCGTTACCCATGTCTATCTCACGGGCGGGTCCGCCCGGTCGGATTTCATGGTTCAGAAGCTCCAGCAGGCGTTGATGGTCGAGTGCAAGCTGCTCAACCCGATCACCTTTCTCCAGATGGACCTCACCCCTCAGCAGGCCGGCGAAATCGAGCAGGTGGCCCCGGAACTCACCGTGGCCCTGGGCGCCGCCCTGGCCGCTCTCTGACCCCACCTTCGCTTTATGCCTATCCGCCTTAATCTACTTGCCGAAGCCCAGGCCGCCGAGGAGTCCCGCCGCCGCGACCCGGTCAAACGGGCGATCTGGATCGGGGCCCTGATCGTGATCGCGCTGCTGGGCTGGAGCGGGTTCCTGCAGTTCAAGGCGATGCTGGCCAAGAGCGAGCTGAGCCGGCTCGAAGGCCAGATCCAGTCCCACAGCACGGCCCACAAAGTCGTCCTCGACAATCAGGCCAAGGCCGCCGACGCCAATCAGAAACTCAGCGCCTTGCGCCGCCTGTCCTCCAGCCGCCTGCTCACCGCCACGCTCCTCAATGCCCTCCAGCAAACCATTGTGGACGACGTCCAGTTGCTCCGCCTCCGGGTCGATCAGATCTACACCGCCTTCGAGGGCACCAAGGTCCGCACCAACGACAGCGGGATCATCGTTCCGGCCAAACCCCCCACCGCCACCGAGAAAATCCTGCTGACCCTCGAAGGCGCCGACTCCTCGTCCAATCCCGGCGACCAGGTGGGCCTCTACAAGAATGCCCTCGCCACCAACCTCTATTTCAAGCAAATGCTGATCAAGACCAACGCCATCAACCTCAAGAACCTCGCCCCCCCGCAACTGGACGCGCTGACCGGCAAGCGGAGCGCGCGCTTTACCCTGGAATGCCGCTTCCCGGAGGAAACACGATGAAACGCCATAAGCTATCCAAGGAAAAGTTGAACCGCCTGATCCTTGTGGGTCTGGTGACCTTGATCGCCGTCGTCGGCCTCTACTTTGGACTGATCTCGTACCAGAACCAATATCTGGCCGCCTTGGCTCAAAAGAAGGCCGCCTCCAACGAGAAACTCCAGCAAATGCTGGCCGCGGCCAAACGCGCCGACGTGATCCGCCTCGAACTGGAGCAGGCCAGGAAAGCGCTGACCGAAGCCGAAACTGACATCGCTGCCGGCGACTTGTACGCCTGGGTCATCAACACCCTGCGCCAGTTCAAGGGCCCCTACAAAGTTGAGATCCCCCAATACAGCCAGCTCAGCTTGCCGGTGGATGTTAACCTGCTCCCGAGCTTCCCCTACAAACAGGCCACGCTGACCATCGCCGGCACCGCCCATTTCCATGACCTGGGCCTTTTCCTCGCCGACCTGGAAAACCGCTTTCCCCACTTCCGCCTCTTGAATCTGACCCTGGACGTGACCCCCCCTTCTCTCACGGTCGCACCCGAGTCGCTCTCGTTTAAGTTGGACATTGTCACCCTCGTCAAGACTAATCCGTCCTGAAGCTTCCTTGCACCCTATGCTGCTTTCACACCCACAGTTCCAGATTCGAACCTTGCTGCTCGCCGCCGTCGTGTTCTGCCCGGCGTTAACCGCCGGAGCCGCCCAGACCCCGGCCGCCACCAAGCCGGCCAGCCCCGCCGCTCGGACCCCGGCCGAACCGGAGATTCCGAAGTCCGTCTTCCGCCTGCAGGAACCGATCAAAGACCCGTTCTTCCCGCAGTCCACCCGCCTGCGCGCCAAACCACCCCAGGCTGTCACCGGCACTACTGTCGCCCCTCCCCCCGTGGACTTGGAACTCAACGGCATCTCGGGCTCGGCTGAACGCCGCCTCGCCATCATTAACTTCCGCACCTTCGCCGTGGGCGAGGAAGGCGAAGTCCCCACCAGCAATGGCCGCGCGCGCATTCGCGTCGTCGAAATCAAGAACGATGCCGCCGTCGTGTTGGTGAACGGCGAGCAGCGTGTCCTGCGGCTCCGCCCCGGTCGCTGATCGCTCGCGCTGCCTGCCAGCAGGGCGCACACCCCGTGCGCGCCCTCGAGTTTGCGCCTTCTCCATCCCGCGTCGGGCGGGCGCATCTCATCAGTACCACCATCACCGGACCGCGCCAGATCGGAGCGCCGACTTCAGTCGGCTTAAACTTCGCGCAGATCCAAACGGCTCCCCCTTAGCCTCTGTTCGCCCTAAGCCGACTGAAGTCGGCGCTCCGGTGGTACTGTCGAGATGCGCCCGCGTCGGGCTCTGGGTGTGATCAAGCGTGTTGGTCAGGAGCCCGGACATTCCTGTCCCCCAGACCCTATTGTCCTGATGATAGACACCGGTGTGACACCTTGGCCACTTTTGGGCACTTAATTGGACAAGCACCCCCGTTTATCCCCTTGGCACCCTGACTGCTCAAAGGCCCCCAGATGAAACAGAGCATTCTGTCAACGTCCGGTCAATGTCGGTTCCATTTTATACACATGAAACATATACTCGTCTCGCTCACGCTCGTTGGGATGGTCGCCTGCAGTTTGGCTGGCTTTGCCCAAACCACCGCCCCCGCTGGCGACGCTGCCGCCGCCAATGCGACCACTCCTGCCGATGCGGCCCAACCGGCTGCACCGGCCGACCAGGCCCCCGCCCAGGCCCCTGCGCCTGAAGCGGCGGCGCCGGCCGCCGCCCCGGCCACCGCCGGAACTGCGCCCGCGGCCGAAGCACCGGCCACCGCCCAGGTCGCCGCCAACGACGCCGCCCCAGCCGCGGCTCCCGCCGCCGCAGCGCCGGCCCCGGCCGCTGAGCAAACCAAAGCCGCGAACGCCCAGGCCCAGCCCGGCGTGGTGATTCCCCTCATCGTTATGGACGACGTGCCGCTGACGGACGCGATCCGGAACCTCGCCCGCCAGGCCGGCATTAACTATATGCTCGATCCCAAAATCGGCTTCGGCCAGGTCGGGCAAGACGGCAAAGTCCAGCCGCAGCCCAATGTCACGATTCGCTGGGAGACCGTCACGGCCGAGCAGGCGCTGACCGCCCTCCTCAACAACCACAGCCTCCAGTTGGTCGAAGACCCCAAGAGCAAGATCGCCCGTATTACCGTCAAGGACCCAGCCGCCCCGGACCCGCTGGTCACCGAGATCATCCAGCTCCAGTATGCCAGCCCGTCGAACGTGGTCTCCGCGGTGCAAAGCGCGATTGATATGAAGCGCAGCAAAGTGGTGGTCGATGGCCGCACCAGCCAGTTGGTCGTTGTCGCCACCGAAAAGGAAATGGTCGATGTCACCAACCTGGTCGCACGCCTGGACAGGCGGACCAAGCAGGTGCTGATCGAAACGAAGGTCCTGGAAACCACCGTCAACCCGACGACCAAGAAGGGCATGGATTGGACCGCCACCCTGGAAAACCAGCGGTTCAGCTTCGGCAACAACCTGCAGCAAAACCAGCCCAGTGAGTCGCTCAACAACACCCTGTCCCAAAGCTTCCCCAAGATGCTGTTCGACACCGCCAAAGGCTTCAATCCCGCCACCGCTTTCCTCGATGCCGACGGCCTCAGCGCCACCCTCTCCTTCCTCAACACCTACGCCGAGGTCAGAGAAATCTCCACGCCCCGCACCGTCACCACCGACAACGAAAAGGCCGTCGTCGAGGTGGGCGAACTCTACCCCATCATCAATATTACCGCGGGCACCGTCCAGACCTCCGGCGGCTCGACCATCAGCTATTCCAACCTGACCGTTCGCCTCGAGGTGACCCCCCGCATCTCCGCCAACGACTTCGTCAACCTCTCCGTCATCCCCTCCATCACCAAGCTCGGTCGCCCCTACGTCAGCCAGGTCGCCGATCAACGGAACGTGGTGGACTCTTTCCTGACGCGCAAAATGACCACCCAGGTCATGATCCCCAGCGGCAATACGCTGGTCATGGGCGGCCTGATTCAGGATCAGATCAACAATGGCAACACCAAGGTCCCCCTGCTCGGCGACATCCCGGTGCTCGGCTACCTCTTCCGCAGCGACTCGAAGGACCGGAAAAACACCGACCTCGTGATCTTCATCACGCCCACGATCGTTCAGGACGCGGACTACCAGCCGACCGAAACCAAGTACCTGAAGACCCCCGTGCCGAAGAAGGACCTCCTGGAGGGAGAATGGGGTCCGTGGGACAGCGGCAAGCCCAAGGATTGGAGCAAGCCGACCGCCAATGCTGAATTCCAGGACCCGCAGGCCGCGGCGAAGCAGGCCGAGAGTCAAGCGGTCTTCCAGAACCCGGTTCCGGTCGCCTCCGCGCAGTAACCCGCGCCGGCCCTCAAACGTCTGATAACTCTTAAGAACATATGAAAGCAACTATCCGCAGCGCTGTGGCCCTCGCCACCCTGCTGGTTCTCAGCGGGTTGCCAGCGGCGGCTCAGCAATACGCCTCCCCGGTCGGCCCGACTTGGGACTGCCTGTTGAGCGGCAGTGGCCAGCAAGGCATCGCGTTCCTCAAGTTACGCCATAACGAACCGAACCGGGCACCTTCAGCGGCTACCAGCTCCTCGTCGGCAAGCAAAGCGCCGGTGACAGCATCGGCGAGCAGGGGCGGAAAGTCGGCGGCGGTGTGGGCCGGGGTATCACTCCGAGACGGAAGCGCTCCGGCGGCAGTGGCAGCACCACTGTTTGGTTTCGGCACCGTCAATGGCCCCTGGCGGTACGACGAAAAGGGGCGCGTGGTGGGTTACTTCGTTGAAATCCTCAACCAGCAAACCAGTGTCTCTACCAATGAGGCCACCCAAACCGTGACGGATGGACTACGGTCTACGTCACCAATGCGGATGGCACGATCACCTCGTGGTACGACCAACGTTACCATCATCACCACGAACATCTCCTATACGACCAATGTCACAGGTACCACCAACAGCCATCAGCTTCAGCGCAAAGGTCGTCCCCGCCCAACGGCTGACCCTGGCCTGTTCCACACCTACGGCAAAGTCACTTACCGAGGCGTGCCGCAAAGCCATCGGGTCTCCAAGATCAGTGGAAGCTGGTCCGGCCGTCAAGAAAGCGAACAACACAGGAGTTCTTGGAGGTTCTTCAATCTGACAACTGCTGCCATCGGGTTCAATCCTTACGTGTCGACTGATGTCACCAACGACGAAACATCTACTTCACAACCAATGGCAATGGTCCGGGCATCAGTTTGACGCGGGGTGTCAATGGTTTCCACGCAGAAGAAGATAGGCTTTGCCTTCGAAACCTTCCCGGGTGAGGATCGACCAACATCGCAGACCACCAAGCGGCGGCATGACCTCAGCGCCACTTACGAGCCGGAACAGTTACAAGAAAAACACAAAGCCAATACGAAAGGCTTCGAAGAGCCGGAACCTGGCACATCCTTAACGTGCCTATGAACTTCCAGGGAGCGCTGCGGCAGGCCCTAGCCTTGCAAAGCCTTCCCTGATAACCGAGTGCCACCCGCGTTCCTCCCGGGTGGCACTTGCCTTGTACCCCCCCAATGGATCTCGTTGTTTTGGAATGAGGCGGTGGTGAGGGAGGTTTAAGCAGCCGGCTCACGGACTATTCTGGCGAAGAGGGTTCCCGTCCACAAAAAGAGCGACTCGCTATCGAGTCGCTTCTCGCAGCCGGGGGTGGCCGCTTTCTGGCTGTGGTGGTTTAGCAATTCACAGCCTGATGCAGCCAACATCGCTCTATCGAGCAGCACAACCAACTAGGCAAACCCTTGGAATTGACCTCGGGTGACGCGATTGGCTCCCGGTCGGGAACGGCCCTTTCACCGATCAATAGAAAAGAGCGGCTCAGTCTCCTGAACCGCTCCCAGCCCTAACCAGGCAACCAAGCTAAAACTGAAAGGGCTGTTCCTCAACAATGATGCGGTGGTTGGTGATGGTTCTGGCCGGCGGATTCTCGTCTGTGCCTCGCTTCAAATTCGTAAGAACAAGCTCCGGCGATACATCCAGAACAGCAGCAGCCACATCACCAGCAACGTCGCGGCGCCATGGCACAGCGCCTCGTACGGCGCGCCGAACAGCTTGAAGAAGTCCTGCCCCAGGTGGATTTTCAACGTCTCCGCGATGAACTTCTCGATCAGCCAGCTCATGCCATAGGCGGCAATGGAGTTCAGGCCGATCACGATCAACGGAAACGCCCAGGCTCTTCGGCCGAGCACGTCAATGATGGCGAAGAATCCGGCCAGCAGCAGAAAGCACCAGCCGCCGCTGAAGATCACCCAACTCGGCGTCCAAATGCGTTTCACGACGGGACAGAGGCCGGCCCAGCCGATGGCACTGCCCAGGACCAGGCCGATGATTCCAGCCGCCGCCAGCCATTTCACCTTCTGCCACGGCGCCCGATCACTCCGCAGCACTCCGCCGGCCAGCAGCCCCAAAATCATCGTGCCCAGCGTGGGAATGAAACTGAGCGTGGCATAGCCGCCGCCGTTGAACGCAAACGGTTTCACCCGCCGGAAGAGGTTTAGCCACCAAACATCGAAGGCCCAGGCCGGATTGGTGTTCATATTCCAGTGCCCCGCGAAGCCGCTGAGCCAGTGTTGTTCTCGCCAGCCCGGCGACACCCCAACCTTGGCAAGGTCGAAATCGGCGGCGGGCAGCGGGTAAAGCGCGAAGGCCGCCCAATAACCGAGCAGAATCCCGCTCAGCGCAATCCACTGTTCGCGCACCGGCCGCAATCCGAGCAGAAACAGAAAGAAATACCCCAGGCCAATCTGGGTGAGCGTGTCCTCGAAAGTCCACCGGGTTTGCGGATGTCCGACCGACCGCAGGAACACGCCCAGCAGAACCAGCACGAGCGCGCGCCAAAGCGCGTGCCCAATCGTCCGGCCGCGCGACTGGCCGCGTGCCGCCCGGCTCGCGATCGAAAACGGCAGCGCCACGCCCACCATGAACGAGAAGGACGGCTGGATCAGGTCGTGCAGGGAGCAGCCGACCCAGTCCACGTGGCTTTGGTGGTGGCAAAGCATCCGCCAAAAGCCGCTGTCCGGTATCGCCGCGGACACCCGGCAAAGCCGCAACACTTCCGCCATCATCAGGAACATCGCGAAACCACGATACGCGTCGAGCGAGCTCAATCGGCCCGGAAGTGGTTTGGTCGAGTTTGCGTTCATCTGGCTGGGCCGAGTTTAGGCGGGGCGCCACAACTGTCACTTCCCTTTTCAACCGCGTGGCGTGATGGTGCGGCATCTCATCAGTACCACCAACGCCGGACCGCGCCAGATCGGAGCGCCGACTTCAGTCGGCTTAAACTTCGCGCAGGTCAAAACGGCCCCCCCTTAGCCTCTGTTCACCCTAAGCCGACTGAAGTCGGCGCTCCGGTGGTACTGTCGAGAAGCGCCCTGATGGCGCGGCGCGTGATGGCGGCGCTTGACCCAAACGCGCGCGAGTGTACTAGTGATTGCCTGCAGTGATCAGCGATATGACAGCGGCAGAGGACAGCCGCACTCCAAGACCTTGCGGAAGGCGCGGGGTGCCGAGAAACGCGGTAGCGTCTTGGAGTGCGGCTGTCCTCTGCCGCTTTTCGGCGTATCGCAACCTTTGTCGAGCAACGGCCCATCCGACAAAGAGGCTTTGGGTTGGTCGCCATTTGCCGCGGGCTCAGTGGGGCGATTGAAGCTGCCTAAGATGCGATGCTGGGCGGGCTGGTTGTGCCGTCGGCTTGCTCACGGCCACCCTCGGATTATCGCCTGTTTTGCAGGCCGGACAGGAGGCGGACGACACTCGCCCGGGCCAGAATGCAGCCTTGGAAGCCTGGGCCAGGCTGAATCCCATTGATGCCCACGTCCACGTTTACAAGAACGACCCGGCTTTCCAGCTCCTGCTGCAGCGTCTGCGATTGGGACTCCTGAACATCTGTGTGATTGATGATCGGGAGGCCGGTTACGAGGGCCTCGAGCCGCAGCGCGGCCAGATCTTGAGTGTATCCCGGAGCAGCGCGGGCCGCGCCGCCTTCTGTACCACATTCAGCCCTTATGACTTCGAAGCCCCCGGATTCAGCCGGCGGGTCATCCAGCAGCTCGACCAGGACTTCTCGGCCGGGGCCATCGCAGTCAAGATCTACAAGACCATCGGCATGCAAATACGAACCAAGGCAGGGAAGTTCTTAATGGCCGATGACCCGGTCTTCGACCCGATTTACCAGCACATTGCCGCGTGTCACAAGACGGTGGTCGCTCACCTGGCGGAGCCCTCTTCGTGCTGGGAGCCGCCCAATCCGGCCAGCCCGGATTATGGGTATTACCAGAAGTACCCCGCCGAATATGCCTACCTGCACCCGGAATATCCTTCCAAAGCGGCGATTCTCGCGGCGCGCGACCAGATGTTGGCCCGCCATCCGCAGCTCCGGGTCGTGGGCGCCCATCTGGGAAGCATGGAGACGGATGTCCATGAGATTGCCCTGCGGCTGGACCGATATCCCAATTTTGCCGTGGATACCGCCGCTCGGGTCCCCTACCTCATGCTTCAGCCCCGCGACAAAGTCCGGGCGTTCCTGATCAAGTACCAGGATCGCATCCTCTATGGCACCGATTTGGTGTTCCTGCCGACCGACAAGACCGAGCCGACGCTGCGGAAATGGACCGACACCTGCGAGCGGGATTGGAAGTACTTCTCCAGCAACCAAACGGTCCAGTACAAGGAACACAACATCCCGGGCCTGCACTTGCCCAAGGCAGTCCTGCGCAAGTTGTATCACGACAATGCGGTGCGCTGGCTTCCAGGAGTCTTGCCCGTTCCAGGACCGGTGCCCCGCTCCGAAGACCGCGACTGACCGCTTACGACTTGACGAACCACGACCAGGTCAGGAAGTGGCTGAAGGCGCGAAAAGACGATTAGCACTCCAGCGACTTTAGACCGCAGAGGCGGGATGGACACAGAGGCAGACCAGTCTCAGTGGGACTACAAATGCGTCTCGCCTGCCTCCGTTGCTCGCCGGAGGTAATCGAAGGAATAAATCCCCGTCGCATGCCCATCCGCCCAAACAGGCTGGATGGCGTAAGTGCCCACCCGTTCCAGGCGCACCAGCCGGAACGCCGCCGGCGTCAAAGACCGCTCGGGGCCCTTGTAAAGATTCCCCATCACGTCCACTTCGCCCTTGCAGCCCGCGCACGGGCACGCCCGCCGCAGCTTCTCCAGCGCAATGAAGCTCTCGCTGCCATCCTCCCACTTGATGGCCAGTTCCTCGCCGATCTGTTGCACATCCACCGGTCGCATACGCCCTAGATCAGCTCGAGCACCCGCGCCAGCTCCGCGTCGGTGTTGTAGAAGTGCGGCGACAGCCGGATGTACTTCTGCCCGCTCCGGTCCGCGCGCAACGACGTGAGCACCCCCGCCTCGACCAGCTTCTGGTGTAATGCCGCCAGGTCACCCCCGGGCCGGCTGAACGAGACGATGCCGCTGGCAGCCGGCGCCGGCGCATCCGCTTGCACGACCGTGCAGCCTTTCGCCTGCAAGGCGGGCACCAGCCAGGCGCGCTTCCGCAGCAGCTCCCGCGCGATGTTCTCCACCCCCAGCTCCACGATCAGCCCCATCGCCGTCACCAGCCCGACAATCCCCAGCAGGTTGTGCGTGCCTGCTTCATATTTCTGCGAGCCCGTCCGGAGGACGATCTGTTCCTGCGCCACGTAGTTTGGACAGCGCACGTTGTTCCAGCCGTAAATCGGCGGGTTGATGTTCGCCTGCACTGGCCCGCGCACATACATCACCCCGGCCCCGCACGGCCCCAGCAGCCATTTGTGCGCGTCCGCCGCCAGCAGGTCCACGTGCTCCACCGTCGTCGGAAACGCCCCCAGGGTTTGGATGGCATCGAGGCAGAAGAGGATATTGCGCTCGCGCAGATACTTGCCGATCGCCTGGAAATCCAGCCGGTAGCCGCTGATGAAGTGGCACGACGCCAGCGCCACCAGCCGCGTGTTCTCATCCACCTGCCCCGCCACGTCCTGCGGCCGGATCACCCCCAGCCCGCGCGTGTTCATCAGCCGCACTTCCACCCCCTGCTCCGCCAGCGCCATCCAGGGATACACGTTCGACGGGTAATCATCGAAGTAGATCAGGATGTTGTCGCCGCGCCGCAGCTTTAGCCCGCTGGCCAGGAAACTCAGCGCCAGCGACGTTGGCCCCACGAAAGCCACCTCGTCCGGCTGGCATTTTAGCATTTGCGCCGCCAGTTTGCGGCCCTGGTCCAGGATCGCCGGATAGACGAACTTTTCCTGGTCGCCCGTGGCGGCTTCGCGGGTGTAGTCGGCAATCGCCTCCGCCACGCGCCGGGGCAACGGACAATCACCCGCATGCGCCAGGAAAACCTTGTCCCGGGTGACCGGAAACTCGTGGCGGCGCAGCTCTTCGTTATTGAGGATTTCAGCTAGAGTCATCGCCTCAAGCTATGCATTTGCGGTCGGCATGCAAGGTTCCAGTGGCAGAGTTGCGTTCCCCCCGGGCTGCGGATGCGCTGGCTTCCACCCCAACGCTCTCGCCACCCGCTAGTGGTCCCATGGTACCTCTGATGTACCTCCGTAGTACCTCCGTTATACCTCCGTAGTACCTAAGCAGTACCTCCGTTAGCCATACGGAGGTACTACGGAGGTACCACGGAGGTACTACGGAGGTACTATGTGGAGTGCCTGGTGGAGGTGCTGGCTGCTGGGGGTGTGCTCTGGTTGCCCGAGTCAGAGGCAGAAATACGCTGGTGGATTGGCGAAACCGACAGCTTAGAATCCGCCCGCGTCCCGTACTTGGTTGAAGTAGCCGGTGTAGAACCGGACGACTTGGTAGGCGATCAGCAGCATGATGCAGAGGTAAACCGCACGTGGCACCCAGCGTGCTACGGCATGGAGTTTGCGCGAGCCTTCCTCCTGGTAATAAGCGTGCAGGCGCCGCAAGGTGTCGTCCAATTGTCCGCTCAGTTCGCCGGTCGCGTACTGGTTGGCAAAGAGGTCCGGGAACCTCCCCGAGGCGTTGATCGCCTCGGCGGGCGTCTGACCGGCATTTACCAGCGGGCGCCAACCCAGGACGGTGCGGCGCAGGGCCGGCGAACCGCTCGCCGTGGCCGCCAGTTCCCAGGCTTCGATGATCGTCACCCCGGCGCTGAGCAGCGCTTCGAGCGCCGCGGCCAGCCGTCCCAGCGCCAGCTCGCGCCGCGCCCGGCCCAGCACGGGCACCGGATGAAGCACCGTCTCAACGACGGCGCGCCACCGCTCTCCGTGCCGGCTCTGGGCCGCGAACACCACCAGCGCGAGGACCACGTAGAGCGGGATCAACACCCCAAAGGTCTGGCTCAAGTACGCCACCCAATCCCCCGAGCTGAAGAACCGCGCGAACGGCAAGATGAAGACCGCAAAGTGGAGCAGGAAGGCCGGGTAGGCCAGGTCGCCGATCATCTGGCGCGCCAGCCGCGCACGGTCGGTGTAGTAATCCGCCAGCAGCCGGAAGCAGGCCTCCAGCCGCCCGCTCTGCTCACCGGCCTGCAGCAGGGCGACATCGAACGCCGGCAGCCAATGGCCGCAGCTTTGTACCGCGTCGGTGAAGGTTGCGCCGTCGGTGATTTGCTGAAGCACCCGGCTAATGGGCCCACGGTACGTGCGGTCCGGAGGGTTCCGTTTGAGTTGCTCCAGCGCCCGGATCAGGCCCAGCCCGGCGCCTGTGAGCTGGCCGAGCTGATGATAGAAATCAGCCCGTCGCGACAACTGCCCGGGCGTGATGACCACCGGAACGCCTAGGCCGCGACGCGGTCGAGGCTGGCCTTGAGATCGCGCTTGCTGCGCAGGCCAACCATCTGGTCCGCCACCTGGCCTTGCTGGAACAGCAGCAGCGTCGGAATGGCGCGGACGCCATACTCGGCCGCCAGCCCCTGCTGCTGGTCAATGTTCACCTTGCCGACCTTCACCCGGCCCCCGTATTCGTCGGCTATTTCATCCAGGATCGGCCCGATCATCTTGCACGGGCCGCACCACTCCGCCCAGAAATCCACCAGCACCGGCACCGGTGCTTTGAGCACCTCGGCGGCAAAGTTCTCCTGGGTTAACGTTACAATGTTAGGACCTGCCATAAATAAATGGGAATCAATCAAACCGAGGATGTTACACCACAAAACCCGGATACGCCGCACCGGCCGTCGGAAATCGAATCCGATCAGCGCCTGGTCACGACTTCCAGATCCACTCGAACATGTTATTCAGCGTCGAGAAAAGTGCGGCTAAGCCGACCACCGCTGCCGCGATTGCCAGGACGGCGTCCGCCGTGCTCACCTGGCGCGCCGTGCCCATCGGTGCCGGCGCCGGGCGTGGGGCGGCCGCGGACGCAGCGCGGGGGGCGGCCGGGGCGGCAGCGCCGGCGCGCGGGGCGCTCGGCGCGGCTGGGGCGCCCGCCGGACGGGCGGGGGCCGGGGCCGTAGGGGCGGGGCCGCCAGACGGTCCGCCGGGGGGCAGCGTCGGCAGCTTGATGGTCGGGGCGGCTGAGGGCTTGGGCGGCAAGTTGATCCGCACCGTTTCCTTCTTGGGTTGGACCTTGCCGGTTTCCTTCTTGGGTGGCACCGCGCCACTCGGAATGTTTGGAATATTCTCAGCCATAAAATTGATTTTGCTTCAAACTAGAGTTGTCGCCCGCAGGTGTCAAACCCGGATTCGTGCCCCGCCGACCCCACCCTCCGGCCCGGGCGGAGGCGCGCACCCGTTGCTGCCCTTTCAGCGCGCTGGTTCCCGCAAAGCCCCCACGCTTGAACGAGCGGTCTCAGGCTCGCGCTTCGCTGGCGCGGGGCCGGTCGCCGCCGTAGCGCGGGGCGCGGTCTTCCCGCGGCCGGGCTATGTTCACCGTCAGCGCGCGGCCTTGAAACTCTTTGTTATGGAGTTGCTCGACGGCTTTGTTCGCCTCTTCCGCCGTGGCGAATTCAATGAAGGCGAAGCCGCGCGATTTGCCCGTTACCTTGTCCAGCATCAGGTTGACCGTCGTCACGACGCCGGCCTGTGAGAAATGTTCCTGCAGATCATTTTCCATGGTCTGGTAGGACAAGTTGCCAACAAAGAGCCTGTTTAGGTTCATAGGGTCAGGTCTGCTCAACAAAACGAAGTGGGGAGGTCTGCACCGGCAGGATCACTGAATGTCATCGTTTCCAATTAGTTGCGGACAATCTGTCTTCGGACACCAACACGTACGCTCGTTGAACGGACGCTGGATTTCTAGCAAACCAGCCCGTCCCGTCAACAACGGATTCAGCAATTTTTCTGACCGCTAATACCGGTAGTGGTCCGGCTTGTAAGGGCCTTCGACCGGCACGCCGATATAGTCCGCCTGGTGCTTGGTGAGTTTCGTCAGCTTCACGCCGATCTTGTCCAGGTGCAAACGCGCCACCTCCTCGTCGAGTTTCTTGGACAGGCGATAGACGGCAGGCTTGTACTGCTTGCGGTTGGCCCACAAGTCGAGTTGCGCCAGGACCTGGTTGGTGAAGGAATTGGACATCACGAAGCTCGGGTGGCCTTCGGCGCAGCCCAGGTTCACCAGCCGGCCTTCCGCCAGCAAATACATGCTGCGATCGCCCGGCAGGTCGTAGCGGTCCACCTGCGGCTTGATGTTCACCCGCGCCACCCCCTTGGCCTGGTTGAGCCGGTCCACCTGGATTTCGTTGTCGAAGTGGCCGATGTTGCAGACGATCGCCTGGTCCTTCATCTGGAGCATGTGTTCGAGCGTGATGACGTCGCGGTTGCCGGTGCAGGTGACGTAGATGTCCGCCTCGCCCAGCGTGTCCTCGACTGTCGCCACCTCGAAGCCTTCCATCGCCGCCTGCAAGGCGTTGATCGGGTCAATCTCTGTGACAATGACGCGGGCGCCGAAGCCGCGCAGGCTGTGCGCGCTGCCTTTGCCGACATCCCCGTAGCCGCAGACACAGGCCGTCTTGCCGGCAATCATCACCCCGAGGGCCCGCTTCAGGCCGTCGGCGAGCGATTCGCGGCAGCCGTAGAGGTTGTCAAACTTGGACTTGGTCACCGAGTCATTGACGTTGATGGCGGGCACCAGCAGCTTGCCGGCTTCGAGCATCTGGTAAAGCCGATGCACGCCCGTGGTGGTCTCTTCGCTGACGCCCTTCCATTCTTTGACGACCGCGGAGAACCAGCCGGGACGCTCTTTGGCGCAGCGCTTGAGCAGGTTCTTGATGACCTGCTCCTCGTGGCTGCCGCTCGGGCTGTGGACCCAATCGCTGCCTTGTTCCATCTCGTAGCCCTTGTGCAACAGCAGCGTGGCGTCCCCACCGTCGTCCACGATCAGCTCGGGCCCTTTGCCGCCGGGATGCGTCAACGCGGCCAGCGTGAAGTCCCAGTATTCCGCCAGCGATTCCCCTTTGAAGGCGAAGACGGAAATGCCGGCCTGGGCGATGGCCGCGGCGGCCTGGTCCTGCGTGCTGAAGATGTTGCAACTGGCCCAGCGCACCGCGGCGCCCAGCTCGGCCAGGGTCTCGATGAGCACCGCCGTCTCGATCGTCATGTGCAGCGAGCCCGTTACCCGGACGCCCTTGAGGGGTTTCTCCGCGCCGTGCTTTTCGCGCACGGCCATCAGGCCGGGCATCTCCTGCTCGGCCACGGAGATTTCCTTGCGGCCCCAATCAGCGAGGCTGAGGTCCTTGACATGGTAGTCTTTGTTGGCCGGAGCCGCGGGGGCGGCGGGTTTGCGGCCGTTCGTTTTGGTTAAGGCAGGCATAATAATGAGTTCAGATATGAGATTTCAAATGGGATCGCGGTGGCATCGGGCGGCCTATGCCGTTACTGCGGCGGCTTTCCGCAGGGCTTTGGCCTGGTCGGTCTGTTCCCAGGTGATGTCTTTTCCGCTCTTGCCGAAGTGACCGTAGTTCGTGGTTTGGGTGTAGATCGGCCGTCGCAGATTGAGTTGTTGGATGATGTCGGCGGGCTCGAAGCTGAAGACGCGGTTGATGGCGCGTATGATGCGGCTTTCCGGCACGGTCGCGGTGCCGAAGGTGTCCACCGCCACGCTCACCGGGCGCGGGTGGCCGATGGCATAGGCGAACTGGAGTTCGCACCTGGCGGCGAGCTTTGCCACCACCACGTTCTTGGCCACCCAACGCGCCATGTAGGCGGCGCTGCGGTCCACTTTTGTCGGGTCCTTGCCCGAAAAGGCCCCGCCGCCGTGTCGCCCCATCCCGCCGTAGGAATCCACGATGATCTTGCGGCCGGTCAAGCCGGTGTCGCCCTGGGGCCCGCCGACCACAAAGCGCCCGGTGGGATTGATGAGGTACTCGGTCCTGGCCGTGAGGAGTTTGGCGGGGAGCACTTTGCGAATGACGTGGGCGATGCAGAATCTCTCGATCTCCGCGTGGCTGACGCTGGCCGCGTGCTGGGTCGAGATCACCACGTTGGTGATGGCGACCGGCTTGCCGTCGCGGTAGGCGACGGACACCTGGGACTTGGCGTCGGGGCGCAGCCAGGGGACCTTGCCGGACTTGCGGATGGCGGTGAGTTCGCGCCCGAGCCGGTGGGCGAACATGATCGGGGCCGGCATCTTCTCCGGCGTCTCGTTGCAGGCAAAACCAAACATGAGGCCCTGATCTCCCGCACCCTGCTTGGCGGTCTTCTTGCCCTTGGCTTTCCTGGCGTCCACCCCCTGCTTGATGTCCGGCGACTGGCCGGTGATCAGGCAGTTGACGAAAACCTTGTCCGCGTGGAAGACATCGTCATCGTTCACGTAGCCGATGTCCCGGATCGCCTGGCGGGCCACCCCGATGAAATCAATCGCTTCGCTGGGGTGCCGCATCCCAATCTTCGGGATGGTGATCTCGCCGCCGACGATCACCACGTTGGACTTGGCGTAGCATTCGCAGGCCACGCGGCTCATCTTGTCCACGCGCAGGCAGGCGTCCAGCACCGCATCGGAAATCGTATCGCACACTTTGTCCGGATGGCCCTCGCCAACGGACTCGGAAGAAAAGATGTAATTCTGGCTCATTCAGTTAGAGTATGTATATTGCAGTTAGCCGTCATATTGACGTATCAGGATAAGATGATATATCAAAGTGTGCCGCCGTCAACTGGTATCTTTTAGAATCACAACATGGCTTCCACCTTGAAATTTCTCCGCGCCCTGTCCGACCCGACGCGCTTGCGCATCGTCGCGTTGCTGGACAAGGACGAGCTGTCCGTGCACGAGTTGCAGGAAATCACCCGCATGGGCCAATCGCGCATCTCGACCCATCTGGGGCTGCTCCAGGATTCAGGACTGGTGGAGTCCCGCCGGGAGGGCAAACGCACCTTCTACAAGCTGAGCTTAGCGGCGGGCGGCGCGGGCGAATTCATCCAACTGGCCATCCGCGGCGCCCGGGAATTGCCCGAGCACGCCGCCGACCAGATCAACGTGAAGCGCATCCTCAACCGCCGCCGGGAACAGGCGCAGGTCTATTTCAATCACGTTGCCGGGCGGTTTGACCGGGTTTATGGGCCGGGCCGGTCCTGGCAGGCATTCGGGCACCTGCTGCTGCGGATTCTGCCGCCCTTGGCCGTTGCCGACCTGGGCTCGGGCGAAGGTCTGTTGAGCGAATTGCTGGCCCGGCGCTGCCGGAAAGTCATCGCGGTGGACAACTCCGAGAAGATCGTGGCGTTCGGCGCCGCCCGGGCGAAGAAGAATAACCTGAAGAACCTCGAGTTCCGCCATGGCGATTTGCAGGACCCGCCCATCGAGCCGGAGAGCGTGGACCTGGTCATCCTCAGCCAGGCCCTCCATCACGCCGAGGACCCGCCCAAAGCCATTCGCAGCGCCTGCCATATCCTCAAGGGCGGCGGCCAGATCATGATCCTCGACCTGGCGCGGCACAGCTTCGACCGGGCGAAGGAGCTTTACGGCGACCGCTGGCCCGGCTTTGCCGAGAGCGACCTCCACCGCTGGCTCGAAGCGGCTGGCTTCAAGAAGATCGAGATCAGCGTCGTCGCCCGCGAAGAACAGCCGCCCCATTTCGAAACCCTGTTGGCCGGGGCGCAGAAGTAACTACCTTCCCGCGCGGCCGGGTCTGGACACCGTGTCAGAACCCAAGCCCGGGAGGGCGAGCGTCCCCGCGAGCCCTGATTTCTCCGCCGAGTTGCCAATCAGTTTGGGCTCGCGGGGACGCTCGCCCTCCCTGATTTGGGTTGTCGCACAGCCTCTCTGGCCGGCGGCACGGAATTGGTCGGAACCAGCCGCATCAAGGGGCGCGGCTGCTTCTGCTTCTGATAGGCTGGCGCGGGGCCTGTGAGGGTGGGTCTGGGCCCCGGGCCAATCAAACTCGTGAGCCAGCTTCGCGCCAGCATGAGCCGGGACAGGACATCGAAGGTCGGTTCCCGGCCCACGTCAATTCCCCACGTCCAGAGCGTGCCATCGGCCGTCAACCCCAGCGCGGTGCCATGCGCGCCCCAGAGCCCGATCCAGTCGGCGCGTTTGCCCAGCCGGCGCCATTCTCCCGCGCGCGTGCTGGTGTAGAAGCTCAGGGGCTGCGCTTTTTCCCAGAGGCTGCCATCCGACCGCAGTTCGTACAGCTTCGTCTCCCCGCAGAATGCGGTGGCAAAACGGCCAGGGACCGCGTTGGAAGCGATCAATCGGAAGCTGGCAGCGGCGGGAACCTCGGCGTTCGGAGGCGCATGGAACGGCTCCCATAACTCACCTGCTCTGTTCCGCACGAACGGCAGGAAGGCCCCAGGCATGAAGCCGGTCCAATTTGACTCCAGGCAGACTCGAGTTGGCCAAGGCAGGCTGAGCCAGGTCACGCCGGTTCCTGTCACCGTCACGATGACACAGACCGATCCCCAGGCCCAAAGGGTGCCGTCCCGGCGCAAGGCAAGGGTGCTGTTCCACGGGCAGCAAACGGCCGCCCAATCGGCGTTGGTGCCCACCTGCACCGGGTTGGGCTGATTGGGCCCCGGCCCGTTGCCCAACTGGCTCCTGGAGTTGTCGCCCCAGGCCCAAAGGGTGCCGTCGCGGCGCAGGGCGACGGAGTGAGCGCCCGATGCGGCGATGCCGGCCCAAACGTGGTTTGAATCCACCAGTGTCGGCTCGAAGTTGGAACCGGCAGGCTGGCTTGGGTTCCAGTTGCGACCTTCCCACTCCCAAAGACTGCCGTCTCGGCGCAACCCGACCAGATGGCCGTAGCCCGCAGCGGCCTGGACCCAATCATAACTGGCTCCCACCTGTTCCGGGACCGCTGCCCGGGAACGGATTGCGGTTTGTGCCCTGCCCCAACGCCAAAGCGAATCATCGGGGAGAATCAAGACCACGCCCTCTGAACCGGAGAAGACCCGCACTGGCCCATTGCTTTGGTTTAGCGAGACGACAATGGGCGGCGGCACGTTGGCGCGCGGTCGCAACACAATGCCAGCAACGCCAACTACGACCAGCCCCAGGCAGCCGAACAGCACCAGCCGCCGGCGCGGCGTTCGGGCGGGCAGCTTCAACCGCAGAGACACGAAGAACGCTGAGATTCGACTCCCTTTGTCTTCTCTGCGCTCATCGCGCCTCCGCGATTCATTAGGCCGGCCCTTTTGGCTTGCAGCTCCGGCATGGTGAGGGCCAGCGCCTGCTGCCTGCCCTGCGCCGAACCAGCCGGCCAGGCCGGTCGGCGCCGGGTTGAACCGGCGCAGCGCCAGTGCCCGAAAACGCGTGCGCAATTGCCACCACGCCGTCAGACCAAACACCAGATCGGCCGCCAGCCCCAGGCCCAGCCACAGCCCCAGCGTGAACCTCCAGCCGGGCGACCAATCTTTGCCCAGGCTCAACCCCGACCAAAGGCTGCCCGCGCCCATGACCGCGCCGAACAGCGCCCACGGCAACACCAGCACCCGCAGCAGAGTGCCGACGGTGGCCACATGGTGGCTGCGCGCAACCAGCGCCCGCCACATCCCCACCCAACTCAACGCGAGCAGGTCCGCCACCAGCATGAACATCCCTGCCAGCCAGATGGCCAGGGTTTCCCAGTCGGAGGGACGCCGAGGCACTACCACCGTCAACAACAACTCCACGCCGAGGACGGCGAGGAGCGGCCACAGGAACTGCCGCCGCAGCGCCATCAGTTGTCCCCGCAGAATGTCCTCCACCGTCAGCGGCACGGACAACAGCAGCTCGAACGCCCCCGTCCGCCGATCCTCGGCCAACTGCTGGCCGGCCTCGATCGTGAGCCAGACCTTCAAGGTGAAGTTCAGCATCAGGGCGGTCAGGACAGCGATAGACGGGTCCAGCCAGAGGCTCCCGAAGCCCAGCCGTCCCGCCAGCCACCAGACCCCCAGGCACGCCAGGACCAGCCAGACGTGGACCGGCTTCAACCGAGCGCGGGCGGCAAGCCAGTAAAATGCATTCGCGTCCAGGCTCCGCTTCCGAAATGCGCTCTGCGCGGCGACGGGGCCATAACTCGCGGCGCGCCAGAGTTCACGCGAGCGGCTCCTGGCGGCGCGCGCCGGCCGGTCCTGCCAGGCACGCGGCACAATCCAGCCGGCGGTTAACAGCAGCAGCCAGGTCAAGCCGTGGATCACCGCCACCGACCACCAGAAATGGTCTGGGGCCGACTGGTACTGGAGTTCGTCGCAGAGATAGAACGAATACACCGGACAGGAGAACAAGGAGAACACCAGCTGCGGAACCGACCGGAGGCCAGGGGCGAAGTATGCGAGCGCATACCCGCACGCCGGGGGGACCGCCATGAAGAGCAGCAGCAGTAGTAAGTTGGCCGCCATAGCCCGGCGCAGATCGCGGGTCAGCGCCGAGCCGAACATGCCGATCGCCAGCGAAAATAGGAAGGTGTCCATCAGCACCAGCGCCACGCGCCAGAACTCGCCGCTGCCGACCCCGCCCAGCAGCAGCGGCAGGGCGAGCACCGGAAACACCGCCAGCAACCCATAAAACCCCCGCACCGAAGTCGCCACCAGCTTGCCCAGCACCACATCGTGCCCCTTCAGATCAGTGAGAAACAGCAGGCCAAGGGTTCCCTCCCGCTTCTCCACGCTCAGGCAATCGGCCGTCGAACGCCGCCCGTAAGCCAGGCAATAGAGCAGCATGACGCCCGCCAGCCCCTCGAAGGCGTAGCGCCCGGTCTGCGCCGGCGGCAGGCCGAACGTGAACAGGAAGACGATCGCACCAACTAGAACCGCGGCTGACCCCACGCCCACCCGCGTCCAGTAGGTCGCCCCCAGCCGCGCCGCGACGCGCAACTCACGCTCGACTATGGGCAGGACGGTCATCTGGAGGACGCATCGTAATCCCCTCGGGCAGCTTGGCAACACTGCCGTGTGGCCCTGCCTTGTCGCCGCCGGATAGCGCGCCGCCCGCAGCACCCCCCTCCCCTCCAGAAAGTTCGAGGGATTTTCAGGGTGGCCGTCGTCTTACCTGTTGAAAGGCAGACGCGAGGCCGGTTGGGCTTTGCGTTTCCGGAAAGATCACACATAATTGCGACGAACTGCGGAGACCGATATGAATACAAGACTCACCTTCCTCACCATTGCCGCCCTCGCGCTGCTGGCACCATCCCGCCCGCTGGCGCAGGCCAAGGATGAAGCGAAATCGCCACCGCCCGCCGTCGGGGGACGCCAGGTCATCATCAACAAACTCGACCGCATCCGGCTCGAGATGGTTTCCTTCGACGGCCTGCCATTGGCCGAAGTGGTGAGACTGCTGAGAGACGAGGCCAAGAAACGCGACCCCGAGAAGAAAGGGATCAATTTCATGATCAATCCCAATCCGCCGGCGGACTTTGCACCGGTCATTGCGCCGGCGCTGGGACCGGATGGCAGCCCCCTCCCAGCTCCCCCGCAAGAACAGGTGGATATAAGCTCCGTTGCCGTCAAGATTAACCCACCGCTCACCGACGTGCGGTTGGTGGACGTGCTGGACGCCGTGGTCAAGGTCGCTGACCATCCGATCAAATACTCCGTGGAAGACTATGGCGTGGTCTTATCCTTGCGAGGGTCCGAGCCGGCGCGCAAGGAGAAGATCGACTTGGCTTGTAGGCAGGTCATCATCAACAAACTCGACCGCATCCGGCTCGACTCTGTTAGCTTCGATGGCCTGCCACTGGCTGAAGTGGTGATCGTTCTCAGAGACGAGGCCAAGAAGCGGGACCCCGAGAAGAAGGGCATCAACTTCATGATCAATCCCAATCCCCCGGCCGACTCTGCGCCGGGCACTGCGCCGGCGCTGGGACCAGATGGCAGCCCCCTCCCGGCTCCCCCGCAAGAGCAAGTGGATATGGGCGCCATTGCCATCAAAATCAATCCACCGCTCAACGACGTGCGGTTGGTGGACGTGCTGGACGCCGTGGTCAAGGTCGCTGACCGCCCGATCAAGTACTCCGTGGAAGACTATGGGGTGGTCTTCTCCCTGCGAGGCCCCGAGCCGGCGCGCAAGGAGGAGATCGGCTTCGCTTTTCCGGGCGGAAGGCCCCGCGATCTTCTCACCGCCGTGCAGGACCAATACAAGGTTGACTGGGTGAGCGTGGCGGAGATCCCCAGGGAGATGGCCGACGCCCAGATCCCGAGGCTGCGCATCAACCAGGATTCGCTCGGGCCGATCCTGCGGCGCACGGGCGGTGAGGGAGGGCTGCTGGAAGCGCTGGTCAGCCTTTACAACCAGTTGGGAGAGCAAAAGCCCGAGCTGGGACGCCTGATTGTCAAAGGCGACCTGGCTAAGCCCTCCGTCGTGATGTTCGTCCCGGACAAGGCGGTGACCGACACGCCGCCTAAAGTCAAGGTCAAGGCCTTCAGCATTTTCGGGATTAACGAAGCGGAAAGGGCCAAACTGCAAACGGATATTGACCAGGCAACGCAGGAAGCAATGAAATACGCGGCTCGGTTGCGCGGCTCCACCGGCCTCAGTAATCTGGAGGGAACTGTGGCGATACACAACGAGACCAGCCTCCTGGTTGCAACTGGACCCGAGTCTTTTGTGGATATGGTCGAGTCAATCGTCAACGCCTGTCTGGCGAAAGAGCGGGCCAGGAATCCCGCAGTACCATCGGTCTTGCCCCCCCCGCCGGGAAGATAGCAATCTAGCCAAGCATGTTGCCGTGCGATGAAGGCAGCGCCACCACGGCGATCAAACCCCTTGGTTTTGATCTGCGGGCGGGCGCTGCCCACCTGCGGCCGGAGCGACCCTTGAATTCCCAGGCCAACACGGTGGCTCCCCCGCCCGACCTCCAGGCGCTGACGCGCGCGGTGCGGCGCGGCGACGCCGATGCTTTTTCCTGCTTCTATGACCTGTACAGCTTTCGCCTCTACAAGTTCCTGCTCGTCCTCGCGCGCGGGGACGAGAACGAAGCGCGCGAAGTCTGTCAGGCCGTCTTCATCAAGCTGGCCAGGCGGTGTGACGTGTTCGGCGACGAGCGAAGGCTCTGGGCCTGGCTTTGCGTGCTGGCCAAGAACACGTTTCTTGACCAGTGCCGTGCGCGGCAGCGCCTGAACCGGTTTGTCTCCCTGGATCAGTTGTCCTCCGAGCCGAATGGCCGCATCAGTTCAGAGCATCGGCTTGGCGAAATCCTTCACGAAGCGCTCGCCGCCCTGCCGCCCGACGAGCGCGAATTGATCCAGGCCGCTTACGTGGACAAACGGCCGCTGCGGGAATTGGCCGCTGAGGCGGGGCAGACCTACAAGGCCGTCGAATCGCGGCTGGGCCGGCTCCGCCAAAAACTCAAAGAACAACTGTTGAAAGACCTGCGCCATGAGAACGAATCCTGATCCCGAACAAGACGACGCCTTGCTGGACGCCCTGTTGCGAGACGAGAACTGGCAAACCACCAACGCCGCCTTCAAGGCGGAAGCGCTCGGAACCTTCCGCGCTCGGCAGCGCCTTCGCCGGCTGGCGCGATGGGCGGGCAGCGTGGCAGCGTTGGCTGCGGTGATTGCGGGCGTGGCGCTTTGGTTGAGCGAACCCGCAGCGGCGCCCCGGCAAATCATGGTGGCACAGGTCGTCGTCCCGAAGGCTCCCAACAAACCGCGAGACTTGACGGATCAGGAATTGATCGCCGCGTTCCCCAAAGGGAGCTGCTTCATCGCCGAGGTGGACGGGAAAAAGGAACTCGTCTTCTTCGATCCGGAGGTCGGACGCAGCTACGTGGCCCAGTCCGGCGGGCGGGGCAACTAACGTGGTCTCGCGAGGGGGCTCACCCACCCGAACCGGCGGCTCTGACTCAAGCCCAGGAACGTGTCCCTGCCAGACCTCGCCGTTACACCCTCAGCCGAACACGATGCCCTGGGCCAGCGGAAGGTCCTTCGAGTAATTGACGGTGACCGTCTGCCGGCGCATGTAGGCTTTCCAGGAATCGCTGCCGCTCTCACGTCCGCCGCCGGTTTCCTTCTCGCCGCCGAAGGCGCCGCCGATTTCAGCACCGCTGGTGCCAATGTTCACATTGGCGATGCCGCAATCGCTGCCACGGGCGGAGAGGAACTGCTCAGCCTCGCGCAGGCCGTTGGTGAAGATGGCGGAGCTGAGGCCCTGGGGCACCTCGTTGTGGTAAGCAATGGCCTGGTCCAAGGTGCGATAGGTGATCAGGTAGAGAATGGGGGCGAAGGTTTCCTCGCGGACGATCTTCAGGTCATGCGGGGCCGCGACCAGACAAGGGCGGACGTAGCAGCCGCCGGGATACTTCGGCCCCTTGAGCGGTTCGCCGCCGTAAAGGATTTGGCCGCCCTGCTGCCGGACGGCGGCGAGGGCGTCCTGCATGTCCTGAACCGCTCGCGTGTTGATGAGCGGACCCATGAGCGTGCCGGGCTGCAAAGGGTTGCCGATGGGGACCTGCCGGTAAGCGTTGATGAGGCGCCGGGTCAGCTTGGCGCGGAGCGAGTGGTGCAGGATGATGCGGCGCGTGGTGGTGCAGCGCTGGCCGGCGGTGCCGACCGCGCCGAACAGGATGGCGCGCATGGCCAAGTCGAGGTCGGCAGTCGGGGTGACGATGATGGCGTTGTTGCCGCCCAGTTCGAGCAGGCTGCGGCCCAGGCGGCGGCTGACGACTTCGCCCACGTGCCGGCCCATGCTGGTGGAGCCGGTTGCCGAGACTAGCGGCACCCGCGGGTCGCCGATGAGCCGCTCGCCAACGGTGGCACCGTCACCGATCACAAGGCTGAAGATGGCCGGGTCAACGTTGTTGGCGCGACAGATACGCTCGCCGAGCTTGATGGTCGCAATGGCCGTCAGCGGCGTCTGGCTGGACGGCTTCCAGATGGTGGCATCGCCGCAGACCGCCGCCAGGGCGCTATTCCACGCCCAGACGGCGACGGGGAAGTTGAAGGCGGTGACGATGCCGACGATGCCGAGCGGATGCCATTGCTCCATCATGCGGTGCTGCGGACGCTCGGAAGCAATGGTCAACCCGTAAAGCTGGCGTGAGAGCCCGACCGCGAAGTCGCAGATGTCAATCATCTCCTGCACTTCGCCCTCGCCTTCCGCAAGGATTTTGCCGGCCTCGAGCGTGACGAGGCGCCCAAGGTCGCGCTTGGCGTCGCGCAGGGCGTTGCCGAGCTGGCGGACGACCTCGCCGCGTTTGGGAGCCGGGACGAGCTGCCATTTCTGAAAGGCTTCCTGGGCGCGGCGGGCGGCGCGCTCGTATTCACCCGCCGTGGCGGTGCGGACGGTGGCAAGCAGGCGGCCGTCGATGGGCGAAAGGCTCGGCAACGGTTTGCCGCTGCCCAGCCACTCGCCGCAGAAGACGCCGGGATTGTCGGCCCGGAGGCCCAGTTTCTTGAACAGGGCGGAGGTGGAGGCGGAAGCGGCAGGCGGGCGTCTAGAGGAGCGTGAGGATGTCATAGGTCAAGGTTGAGATCTGGAAATAGCCAATTGCAGATAGCCAATGGAGAAGCTCTGGACCGCGGCTACAGGCGGCGGCATTGCTGGTTCATGATCCGCATGGCGGCCTGAATGGTTTCGTCGGTGACATCAAGCACGGGCCGCAGGCGGATCGAGCGCTCGCCGCAGCGAACCACCAGCAGCCCAAGCTCGTAGGCGCCTTTCCAGAAGGCGTCGCGCGTGGCGGTATCGGGCAAATCGAAAGCGAGCATCAGCCCGCGGCCACGGACGGCGGAGACCACAGGATACTTACGCGCCAGGGCGTCGAGTTCGGCCAGGAGAACTTCGCCTTTGGCGCGCGCGTTCTCGACCAATCGTTCCTCCTCGATGATCCGCAGGTAATGGGTCGAGCGCACGTAGTCGGTGAAATTGCCGCCCCACGTCGAGTTGATGCGGCCGGGCAGGCGGAAGCAATTGTCTTTGACCTCGTCCAGGCGCGGCCCGGCCATGACGCCGCAGACCTGCGCTTTCTTGCCGAAAACCAGCAGGTCGGGCAGCACGTCGAAATGCTCACAACACCAGTTCCGGCCGGTAATGCCCATGCCGCATTGGACTTCGTCGAAGATGAGCAGCACGTCGTGCTCGTCGCATAGCCGCCGCAGCGCGTGCAGAAACTCGCCGCGGAAATGGTTATCCCCGCCCTCGCCCTGGATCGGCTCGATGATGAGGGCCGCAATGTCCACGGCTTTCCGCGCCAGCACGTCGCCCATTTGCCTAAGGGCCAGCTCTTCTTTCTCCCTCACCGCCGCTGCACGCTCAGCAGGCGGCAGCGCAAAATCCAGGCTCGGGGCGACGATGCGCGGCCAGGGGAACTTGGCGAAGTAGGCAATCTTGTTCAGATCGGTGTTCGTCAGGCTCATCGTGTAGCCGCTCCGCCCGTGGAAGGCGCGTTCAAAGTGGATGATCTCCGTCCCGCGTTCCCCCCGCCCGGCAGCGAGGTTCTTCCTGACCTTCCAATCCATCGCGGCCTTGAGGGCGTTCTCGACGGCCAGGGCGCCGCCTTCGATGAAGAAGTAGCGGTCCAGTGGCGGCATCCCCATCACCCGCGCGAAATCGCGCACAAACGTCGCGTATTGAACGGTATAGACATCCGCATTGGCCACCTTGATCATGGCGGCCGCGAGCAGGTCGGCCTGGACTTCCGGGCGGTCAAAGTAGGGATGGTTGAAGCCGACGGGCTGCGAGGCGTAAAAGCTGTAGAGGTCAATCAGTTGGCGGCCGGTCGCAGCGTCCACGAAGTGCGAGCCCCGGCTGCGGGCGAGGTCGAAGACAAGCTTAAAGCCATCCATCAGGATGTACCGTTCGAGTTCGGCGATCACTTTGGCGGGCGGCACCTGGGGCGCCGGCAGGGTCGCCTCTTTTCGGGCCGTCTTGCGAAGTTGCTTGGTTGCTTGCATGCACGGGTCCCGCGCTCGCAGAACCCACGCGGAATCTAGCGAGCCGCCTCGCAGAGTTCAAGATAGGACAAGACAGGACCCTTAGCCCTTGCGGTAAAAGGTGTTTACAGTTGTTCCGGCGTTGGCAAGAATAGTTTGGCAAACCGGGCCTATGGGCTTCGTTCCCGGGAAGCCGCTTTTGACTGTGATTACTGCTCTGGATGGACTGGCCGATGACGGTTTTTTCTACCGCCTGGTGGCGACGTTGGGACACCGTGTAACATCGGCAGCTCAGCGCATCGGATCTTGCGCTCGCGATAGAGGCGTACAACCAGTGAGCCTGACTTTCAGCATGATCCGGCACCGACAATGAAAAGCGCACGGTTCCTCTTGATTCTGCTTGAACTCATGATTGCGCCAGCGTCGCTGCCGGCTCAAACCGCAGTCTTTACCTACCAAGGGCGGCTGCTGGACGGCGGCCAGCCGGCCAATGGCAGCTACGACCTGCGATTCAGATTGGCCGACGCCACCAACAACGGCAATTATGTCGGCCCGGCGCTCACCAGGACCGCGGTGGCAGTCAGCAATGGGCTCTTCGCCGCTGCACTGGACTTTGGCGCCAGCATCTTCGACGGTTCGGCCCGCTGGCTGGAGATTGGGGTGCGGACCAATGGCAGCATTGACCCTTACGTGCTGCTCAGTCCACGACAGGCAATTACGGCGACGCCTTACAGCACGTTTGCGAATACGGCCGCAAGCGCAGCCGTTGCCGCGAACCTTACCCCCGGGGCGGCGATCACAGTCAACGGTGCGGGAATCACGAATCTGAACGGCGCGGAGCTTCAGGCCGGCACGGTCAACAGCAATGCTTTCGACGCCGCGACGAGGGCGCTACTGGCGCTGGCGGGGACCGGCGGCGGCACGCCGGGCACGACCAATATCACCATCCAGCAAGGTTCAAACACTATCAGCGTTTACCTGCTGGCGGAGCGGGACAGGACCAACTGGTGGGTAGATGCCAACGCCCCAAACCCGAACATCGCCGGGAAGTACCCGTGGACAAGTGTAGTGTACGATGGCATCAACGGTATCTGGATCACGAACTACGTCAAAGACGCTACATTCCGCATCGAGTCGGTACTCCGATGACCTTGTGTTCAACTATCGCGTACTCTTCAGGAGCAACGGTGTCCCACTCTACTATTCCATAATGCCGCCTGACCCGGTGAGCGCCTTCTACACCCTGGCCCCCCCCATCACGGAGGCATTCCGCTGCCGGCTGGGCACAAACTACGTGCCTTGGAGCGTCAGCCTCACCGGCCCCGCCGTGAATCAATTTGTGTCTGATACCTGGTTCTACGGGACCAACACCTTCGCAAACACGGTCACGTTCCAAGGCGCAGCCAGCTTCGAGCAGGTGCCCGCCGGCACCTTTACGAACTCTTGGCGAGACGTGCAGAACAAGCCGCTGCAATACGTGGCCGTGCCCGGACAGCAGCGTCCCAGCAAGGCCAGAGTGGGTTGGAACTCATGGTTTGATATGCACCTGAGTCCCACGGGGGCGGCGATTTCAAACGTGGCCAACCAGTTCATCCACTGGGGCCTGCGGGATGCCGGTTGGATATGGCTCGGCATAGATGATGGCTGGCATGAAGCCAACCGGGACGGAACCAGCCACCGATTGATTCCCAAGCCCTCCTATTACCCGCAGGGAATGCGGGCCTTTGTTGACGGGTTGCACTCCATGGGATTCAAAGTCGGTTTGTACCTGAGCTCTAGGTATGCGGGTGACCCAGCCGCCCCGGCAACCGGGGGATACCCCAGGCAGGACGCGGAAACGTTCTGTGAGTGGGACATTGACCTCATCAAGTTCGACGGCGTGGGGTCCGCGTCCTGGCTCGCCACCTTCTATGACGTTGAGGCGACGCTCTGCCTGTCGAATAATCGAGCACCTTTATGGATTGAAACCTACTGCACGCCGACGGACGGATTCGGCGTAAGTCAAGATCCAAGGCTCAAGCTGTTGGCGGACGGCCAACTCGCCAGCCGTGACTGGGGCGACTCCGTGCTTTACTGGCTCGACCGCCTGGGTAATGAGATTGCCGCGAACCACACGTACTGGTCAACCTTCGTGCCGAACACGGGGGTCCTTGTGGCGAGCAATAGCTACTACAGCCTGGCGATCAATTACGGCAACGGGATGAAGTCGCAGATGAGCTTGGTTTCGATGTTGTCGGGTTCCTTGATTTGTCAACGGTTTCAATCTTACGCCAGTAACGCCCTCTCCCCGCCGCCGCCGGAGGTGCTCACGGCGATGCTCAACACGAACGTCATCGCCATCCAGCAGGACCCGGCGCAGGTGACGGGATGGAATGTGTTTGATAACGACGTGGTTCGCGCCTACGTGAAGCCGCTGGACTCATTCGACGGGCCTGAGTGGGCGGTGCTCGTCTGGAACAGGAGCGGGACCCAGTCCAACACCTTCCACTTTGGACTGACCAACCTGCCCGTGCCCTTCGCCGGACCGTGGCGGGCGGTTGAGCTGTGGTCGGGGACAACTCAAATGGTGTCGAGCGTGATCTCAACGACCAACGAACCGTTCGAGCCGAAGCTGTTTCGGTTGACCCCATACTGGCGACTGCGTCAGTGAAGAATCCGGATGGAAGCCCGCGAACTGCTGGTTGTCTTATGGCGGAGTCACGAGGGGCGTAAATCGTGCTGCGTGAGGGGGTTGGCATTTCGGGCTGAACAAGGGGCTGCACTCTTTTTAGGGTGCAGGCATGAAGACCAGATCTCGGCCCATCATCACGGAAGCGGAGCAAGCGTTGCTGGCTGGCGTGCAGGTGCGCCTAATTGACCCCGGGGAGCGCGAGCGTTTTGACCAGCTCATCGTCAGCGAGCACTATCTGGGCAACGCGCAGTTGGTGGGGGAGCAATTGCGTTACGTGGCCGAGTATCAGGGTCAATGGGTCGCGCTGCTGGCCTGGAGTGCGGCGGCCTACCAGTTGAAGCTGCGGGAAGCGTGGATGGGGTGGTCGGCGCGGCAGAAGCAGCGACGCCTGCCGTTGGTGGTTAACAACAGCCGGTTTCTGATCCGGCCGTGGTTTCATGTGCCCAATCTGGCCAGCCGGCTGATGAGACTGACGGTGCGGCGGCTCCGTGCGGATTGGGAGCGGGCCTATGGACATGCGGTGTTGGTGGCGGAGAGCTTTGTGGACCGGGAACAGTATCTGGGCACCTCTTACAAGGTCAGCGGCTGGACGTTGCTGGGTCAGACCGAAGGCTGCCAGCGTTCGCGGCAGGATTTTTACCAGGCCCATGACCGGCCCAAGGCGCTTTGGGTGCGCGAGCTTTGCCCTGGGGCGCGGACGATTCTGCGGGGGCGCAATCTGCCGGCGGCCTGTCAGTCCTGCGAGCAAAGTCATCCGCCCGAGTGCCCTCAGTCACCCACCGAACTGCGGCAAATGAGGCTCTTTTTCGAAGGGTTGGGCGATTGGCGCAAGCGCCGGTGCCGTTTCCGGCTCAGCAGCCTGGTGGCGGTGGCCGTTTGTGCCCTGCTATCCAAGGTCTGCCTGGGGCAGCGGGATTTGGCCGCCTTTGCCGCTAATCTCACTCGGGAGCAGATGCAAGCCTTGGGCTTCCCGCGGGACTGGACCCGCCGGATCCATCGCTACCTTCCCCCCAGCGAATCGACTTTCGCTCGGATGCTCGCGCACTTGAACCATCAGAAGCTCCAGCAGGCGTTATTGGCCTGGCAGGACCAGGTGCTGGGCCCGCGGGATTCCCAAGATGATCAGGTTGCCTCCATGACGGCGCAGCGCCAGAATAGGGCCGGTTCCCAAACTTGACGTTTTGGTTGGGCAGGGCACATTATGCCCCTGATTCCAAGCCGGAGGTTGTGGCCGCAGCCCCGTTGATGCGGAGACGCATCGCGCCAGTTCACATTAGCGGCTGCATTGACCGCGGTTTGGCACAGACCAATTATGCAGCATATACGCAACATCGCCATCATCGCCCACGTTGACCACGGCAAGACCACTCTCGTGGATTGCCTGCTCAAACAGTCCGGCACCTTCCGCGCCAACCAGGCCATTGCCACCGAGGAGCGCATCATGGACTCGATGGACCTGGAACGCGAGAAGGGCATCACCATCAAAGCCAAGAACGCCGCGTTCAAATACAAAGATTACCACATCAACATCGTGGATACCCCCGGCCATGCGGATTTTGGCGGCGAGGTCGAGCGCATCATGAACATGATTGATGGGGTGCTGCTGGTAGTGGATGCGGCGGACGGCCCGCAGGCGCAAACGCGTTTCGTCCTGCGCAAGGCGCTCGAGGCCGGCGCCAAGCCCATTGTCGTCATCAACAAGGTGGACCGCGAGAATGCCGACCCGCACAAGGTGCTCGATGCGGTGTGGGACCTGTTCGTCTCGCTCCACGCCACCGACGAGCAGATGGATTTCCCGGTGATCTACGCCAGCGCCCGGGATGGTTATGCCAAGACGGACCTCAAGCACGTCACCGGCACGATGGAGCCGCTCTTCGACGCGATCATCAAACACATCCCGCCACCGCGCGCGCACGCCGGCGAGGGGTTCCGGCTGCTGGCCGCCAACCTGGATTACTCCGATTACCTGGGCCGGATTGCTTTCGGCAAGATTTACAGCGGCAAGGTCAAGGTCGGCGACACCTCCGTCTGCATCCATGGTGACGGGCGCAAGACCACCGCCAAGATCACGGCGATCTTCCATTTCGAGGGCCTCAAGCGCATCGAGATCCCCGAGGCGCACGCGGGTGACGTGGTCGGCTTGACCGGGTTCGACGATGTGTTCATCGGCGAGACGATCACCGATTCGGAGGCGCGCGCGCCGCTGCCGTTCGTGCCGATTGACCCGCCCACCATCCAGATGCAGTTCGCCGTCAACGACGGCCCGCTCGCCGGCATTGACGGCCAGCTCGTCACCGCCCGCCATATCTGGGAACGGCTGGTCAAGGAAGTCCGCACCAATGTCGCCTTGCGCATCGAGCAAACCGACGCGCCCAACATCTTCAACGTCAGCGGTCGCGGCGAGATGCAAATCGCCATCCTCGTCGAGCAGATGCGCCGGGAAGGCCACGAGGTCCTGGTGTCGCGTCCCGAGGTCATTTATCGCCAGGACGAGAAGGGCAACCAACTGGAGCCCATCGAACGGCTCTTCCTCGAAACGCCCAAGGACGCCATGGGCGTGGTGCTCGAGAACCTGGCTGGCCGCAAGGCGGAGATCACCAGCATGAACCATCACGGGGACCAGGTCAGCATCGAAGCGCTGATCCCGATGCGCGGTTTGATCGGCTTCGAGACCGATTTGGTCAACCAGACGCGCGGCCTCGGGGTGATGAGCCATCTCTTTCATGAGTACGGCCCCGACCGGGGTGAAATCGCCGCGCGCAAAAACGGCTCGCTCGTCAGCATGGAAAGCGGCGAAGCGATGGCCTACGCGCTGAACATGATCCAGGAACGCGGCCGCCTGATGGTGGAACCCGGCGACGCCATCTACGCCGGCATGATCGTCGGCGAGAACGCCCGCGACAACGATATCCCCGTCAATCCCTGCAAGGCGAAGAAGCTGACCAACATGCGCTCGCAGGGGGACGGCAAGGGCATCCAGCTCAACCCCCCGCTCAAGATGTCGCTCGAACGCGCCCTCGAATACATCGGGCCCGACGAATATGTCGAGGCCACGCCCAAGAACCTGCGCCTCCGCAAGAAGATACTGAACGAGGTCCAGCGCAAGCGCGCCGCGCAAAGCCGCGCGGTCAAAGCGATGGCAGAGTGAACTCCTCTGGTCTGCCGCCGGTTTCGCAGCAGGCGGCAAACCCCGCGGCTACCCCTTAGCGGGCGACGCCCGTTCCTTCGCAGGCCGGGCAGGCGGTGGCGGGGGTATGGCGGATCACGTGGTAGATGTAGTCTTTGAGCTTTGCTCGCCGCATCTTGAGTTCTTCGATCTCCTGATCCGTGGCAAAGTCAATTTCCTCTTCGATGCGGTAGATCTCGTCATCCAGACGGTGATACTCGTCGTAGATGTTCCGGAAGTGGTCGTCCGATCCTTTGAGTCGCCGGATCGTCTCACGGTGTTCCGGAAACTCGCGGAGGATGGGATGATGCAGGTCCATGGGAGTAGTCTCGTGTTGTTCAGCTTTTCAGCCGGGTGTGTGGGTGCGACATGACCGCGCAGGCTGGGAAACAAGCCGGCGAACACCGTCGCTCGCCTGGGAACTGGACGCCGGCCTCCCGGGCCGGTAAGTATGCCGCACTGCCGTTGAGATTGGCTCGCAGCCCACCGTTTGTTTCACGCTTCTGCAATTCCATTCGCGGTCCCGCCACAGGTGGCGGCTGGCACATAATTTATTCATGAACCCGCAGCAGTAAAGGGTTTCTTTCGGGATTTCTTGCGGAAGCCGTCCATCCGTAGCGCTACGTAGTAAAGTCAGCGCCTTGGCTGAACCCGGGCGGCAGGGCGTTTACCGGCGGTCGCATTATAGCCCGCCGCGCCCGCTCCCGCGCCCGCGTACTCGATGCCCACCAGGCAGACGTCGTCGGCAAAGCTGTTGTCCGCCGCGAAGTGCCTGATCTCCGCCAGCAGTTCGTCGAACAACTGCGCGGCCGGCTGTTGGGCCCGGCGCCGCACGCCGGCGACCAGCAGTGCCTGGGAATAAAGTTCATTCTGGCGGTCCTCGACTTCGTAGAGGCCGTCTGTGAAAAGCATGACCAGGTCCCCCGGGCTGAGATTGGCCTCGGCCGTGGTGTAGGCCGCGTCGGCAAACAGCCCGAGCACCGGCAGGCTCAGGCCCCGGGCATTGGTCAGCGGCGCGACCTCACCGGCGTTGCGTCGGATGTGCAGCGGTTTCGGATGGCCAGCGTTGGCGTACCGCATCCGGCCCGTCGTCCAGTCTGCCACCAGGTAGAACGCGGTGGTGAGCATCGGCGTCCCCGTGTGTTTGAGGATCGCGTGGAGGTCCGAGTTCAGCTTGCTCAGGAACCGCCCGGGATTCGTGGCCAGCGGCTTGAGTTCCTCCGCCAGCGCCCGGACCATCGCCGTCACCAGCGCCGACCGGACGCCGTGCCCCGCCACGTCGCAGATAAACACGCCCGCCTCCTTTTCGGAAAGCGCGGACACCGTGAAGAAGTCGCCCCCCACGCTGCCCGCGGGCAGATACCGATGCGTGAACTGCAAGGCGCTCTGGGCGGGCGGCGCCGAACGCGGAAAGGTCGGATACTGCTGCGGCAGCATCGTGACCTGGATCTCGCGCGCCATCTTCAGGTCCTCCTCCATCTGGGCGTTTTTGGCCTGGATCTCCCTGCGGCTTTGGGCCAGCAGCGCGTTCGCTCGGCGGATTTTCTCATCCGCCAGCCGCTGCTGCGTAATGTCCCAGAAAATGCCTTGTAGTCCCATAACCGCGTCGTCGGCCCCATAGAGCGGCGTCTTGACCACCTGCACGTACATCTTGTCGCCCCCCGGCGGCTGGTGTTCCTCGACCGTGTCGTAAGCCTTCCCGGTCTGCATTACCCGCCGGTCGTCGCGCTGGTACTTCTCCGCCAGTTCGCGCGGGAAGAAGTCGAAGTCGGTCTTGCCGACGATCTCCTCCAGGGTCCGGCCCAGGATCTGGCAGAACTGCTGATTGCCGAAGGTGAACCGCCCCTCGAGGTCCTTGCGGAAGATATTCTGCGGCAGCGTCTCCACCAGGGAATGGTAGAGCGCCTCGGAATTGCGCAAGTTCTCCTCCGCCTGCCGGCGCTGGGTGACGTCCTCGACCGTGCCTTCGTAGTAAAGCAGCCGGCCGCGGGCATCGCGGATGGCCCGGCAGTTCTCCGAAATCCAGATCACCGTGCCGTCCTTGCGATAGACGGGCGATTCGAACCTCGTGATGGTGTTGTGTTCTTGCATCAGCCGCATGAACTCCTCACGCCGGCCCTCCTCGACGTAGACACGCCGGCCGATGTCAGTCAGCTCCTGCATCAGTTCTTCGGGGGACGAATAGCCAAAAATCCGCGCCAGCGCGGCGTTGGCCATCAAATAACGTCCCCCGGGTGTCGTCTGGAAAATGCCCTCCGCCAGGTGGTCGAAGACACTGTGGTATTTCTCTTCGGCCTCCAGCAGCGCCATGTCCATACGGTGCCGTTCGATGGCATAGCGGATCGAGCGTTCCAGCCACGCCGGCGTGAGCTGGCTCTTGACCAGGTAATCCTGGGCGCCCGCGTGGACGGCTTCGAGTGCCACAATTTCGTCATCGCTATCGCCGACCGCGATGATGGGCACCTGCGGCGTCTGGGCCTTGATCAGCGGAATGTTGGCCAGCCCGGCGCCGTCCAGCACGCAAATGTCCAGCAGCACCGCATCAAACGGCGTTGCCTCCAGCTCAGACAAGCCGTTCCCCAAGTCGCCCGCCCACCGCATCTCGGCCGCCAGCTCCCGCGCTTGCCCCAGCATCTCGCCCACGTAGCGGGCAAACCCGGGGTCATGCTCAATCAGTAGAATCTTCAACTGCTCCTGCGGCATAGCTGTTCATGTTGGCTGCTCATACACTTGATCCGGTGCCGTCTTGAAAGTTGCAGCATTCGGCTGCGGTCGCAAGCCGTTTGAACCGGGAGCACTGCCGGCTACTGTTTCTGCTCGACGCCGGAGTCCAGTGCCGCCAGGGCTTTGCGTGCCTCCGGGTAATCCGGCTGCAACCGCAACGCCTCCAGGAAGCGAGCCTTGGCCTCAGGCTTCCGCCCCTGCCGCAGCAGCGACACCCCCAGGTTGAAGTGGGTCTGGTAGTCCTTGGGGTCAATCTCCAGGGCCTTCTGATAGTGCGGGATGGCCTCCGCCAGTCTGTTCTGCGCCCCCAGCGCATTCCCCAGGTTGCTGTGCGCCCCGGCGTGATCCGGCTTCAACCGCACGGCCTCCCGGAACTGCCGCTCGGCCTCGGGAAGGTTCCCCTGCATGGCGTAGCAGATCCCCAACCCGTTGTAGCTCTCCGCATGGTTGGGATCCAGCCGCAACGCCGCCGTGTAATGCGTCATCGCCTCCTCCAGCCGGCCCGCATCCGCCAGCCGGTTGGCCAGGTGATGCTCGGCGCTCTCATAGTCCGGTTGCAACCGAAGCGCGGCCCGAAACTCAGCCATCGCCTCCGCAGCCTTTCCCAGCGCCTGCAACGCCAGCCCCAGGTTATGGTGGGCCTGGCTCGAATTCGGGTTCAGCCGCAGGGCCTGCTGATAATTGGCGACGGCCTCGCCTGGTTTGCCCCCATCCACGAAAGCATTGCCCAGGTTGAAGTAATACAGATACTCGGGCTTGAGGCGTGCAGCCGCCGAATAGTGCGCCACCGCCTCGTCGAACCGTCGCTGTCGCAGCAGCACGCCGCCAAGATTGTTGTGCGCCTCCGCGTAAATGGGTTGGGCGCTCAGCGCGGCCTCGTAATGCTTCGCCGCCTCGGCCAGTTTGTCCTGCCGGCTGTAAAGGTTGCCGAGGTTATAGTGCGCCATGTAATTGCCCTCAACGGCGGTGATCATCCGCTGGAACAGCGTTTCGCTGTCCTTCCACCACGCCACCTGATTTCGCGTCAACACTATGCACGTAACCAACACCAGCACGGCCACAACCTGCAACCCGCGCACCCGCGGCCCCCGTAGCGCAGATTTCCAATCTGCCGTATCGCAGGTTTCCAACCTGCCGACGCCGCGAGTGGTTCCGACGCTCTGCGGGTTGGAAATCCGCGGTACAGCAGATTGGAAATCTGCGCTACGCCCGGCCCACCGGCTGGCCATCTCCCACCCGCCCCACGCGATCATGATGAAGATGCCAATCAGGGGGATATACGTGTAGCGATCCGCCATCGTCTGCATGCCCACCTGCACCACCCCGATCACCGGCACCAGCGTCCCCAGGTACCAAAACCACCCCACCGCCAAATACGGACGCCGTCGAGCCAACCAGACTACTGCCGCCGATCCCGCCACCAGTGCCACTGCCGCCAGGCCCACCTCCCAGGCCGGCCAGGGCGCTTTCCGCAGATAGAGTGCCGCCAGGTCTTCCGGCCAAAGCATCTTCCCCAGATAACGCACATAGGACATCACCGCGTTGGCCACCCGGGCGCCGATGGGAAAGTTGCCCACATCCAGCACCGCTCCGCCGCTCTGCTGCACGCGGAACGTGATAACGCACGAGACTGCGCTCAGCAGGAAGAACGGCACCTTCTCAACCAGAAGAGCAGGAATGCCGGGACCCGGTGGCTGGCAACCCTGGTGACCTCCACTCCGCACTCCGCATTCTGCGCTCCGCAATCGCTTTAATGGCCAGTAATCGAGCAGCAGCAGCACGAATGGCACCGTCACCAGCATCGGCTTGCTCATCAGCCCCAAAGCAAACAAGCCCAGCGCCAGCCAATAGTAGCCGGATTGGCCATTGGCCATTGGCGATCGGTAATTCCGCCCTCGGGCTTCGGGTTTCGGACTTCGGACTTCGGACTTCCCCGCGTAGCACCCATACGCCCCCAACGTCAGCAGGAAGAAAAACGTGCTCAGCACGTCCTTCCGCTCGGCCACCCACGCCACCGATTCGACATGCAGCGGGTGCAGCGCAAATAGCCCCGCCACGAATCCGCTGCACCAAACCGCCCCCGCCTGCGTGGCCGTAGCCGCAAACGAAGCCTGCGAGTCCACGACGCCAGAAAACCCCGAGGCGGGCGCATGCCCCTGCACTTCGGCGTGGCGTAGGCCCGTCATCCTCCACAGCAGCAGAAACAGCAGCACCGTGTTGGCAACGTGCAACAAGAGGCTCGTCAGGTGATGCCCGCTTGGCTTCATGCCATAGAGCTGGCAATCGAGCATGTGCGACAGCATCGTCACCGGGTGCCAATTCCGCGCCACCTCGCTATGCCATACCCAAGCGAGCCCTTTGGCGCTTAGTCCGGCCTGCACATAGGGGTTCGCCGTCACGTAATCCGTGTCGTCGTAGTTGACGAACTCGTGCCGCGTGATCGGCCAATACACCACCAGGGTGCTCAACGCCAGGACCAGACAGATGCCCAATAAACGCTTCCAGTCTGTTTCCTCCCGGCGTGTCTCAACTGCGGCCATGACAGCCGCGACTCTACCCAGGCCAGCCGCCAGCTCTCAAGCCGTTTCGGGGCGGGACATAAGCCGTGACGCAGGGCGCATCTCCACAACGCCCGAATGAGGTCATCATCGCGCAGCGGTGCCGCGATGGTAGCCCCACGGCTTCAGCCCCCGGCCTGAACTTCCACCTTTGCCCCCAAGGGCTCGAAGATCTCCGTGCCGGTCTTCTCCGGCGGCGCAAAGGCCGCCCCGCAATGCTCGCACTGCGGCCGATCCACCAGCCGCAGACGCTCGCAGTTCGGACAAGCTTCGCGCGCCGGCCATTCCTGCACGCTCAGAAACGCCACCAGCCCAGGCAAGCCGAACAGCAGATGAAACACCGCCCAGCCCGCCTGCGCCCCAAACGCGAACCGGTAACGCCGCCCCAGCCACCACCCCATCGGCAGGCATACCAGGACTGCGCTGGCCCAACTGAACGCCAGCACCCTCCCCGGCAGACGCGGCAGCCAAAAACTCTCTCTCATAAGGTGGACGCTCGCCACCAGCGCGGGCGGCACAGCGACTCCCAGCAGCTCTTCGCCCAGCGTGGGTCCGGAGCGGTAAGGCGGCAGCGAGGCCACCTCTGCGCGCTTGACCACTCCCTGGTCGCGGAACAGCCAGCTCACCTGGATCGGCAGTTTCCATTCCGCCCGCTCGTTTTCCTCGAAATCCGGCGCCATCCAAGCTATGAATTGCCCCGGCGGCTTCAGACAGTAGATCGCAAGGCTCCGGTAAGCAGAACTCGGTGGTTCGTAAGGCGTTCTCCACACCGCTTGACCCTCGGCCGTCAGCAGATGCACGAACCGCTTCGTCACCACGCCTGTGTGTTTCCACTCCTGGTGGTGCCGCATGAATTCGGAAACCGCGAGAATCGGATCATCGCTCGTCGTGGTGAAGAGCAGTTTGACCTCCCGCTGCTCGAGGTTCACCGCGTAAACTGCCGTCGCGGTCTGGAGGGTGCGCGCCTCCGCCAGTCTCCCGGGCGTGCTAAACCGGTCCCCGCCACCCACCAGGTCGCGGGCAAATCCCTGCGGCCCGAGGCTGCCGATGCAGCGGCGGGTCGCGATATCGTAGCCCACCATCCGGTCGTACCGGCGCCAGTAATACCAAAGCGTGTCTGACGTCGCGCGCCAGGGCACCACCAGGTTCTTGTCTGCCCCTATCCACGAAGCAAAGTCCAGCTCGTCATTCCGGGGGACGTAGATGTGGTCGGCTTCGACGAAGCGCCGTTCAAGCGTGGACAGCTCGGCCTTGCGGCCGGTCGCGCCATCCATCACCGGCTTGCCCTCCAAATCCACGATCTCCGAGGCCTTGCCCGGGCCCTCGGTTACCTTGACGATGGCCCCGTCCTCGGTGACTTGATAGCGGGTCCACTTCATGTTGCGGTCCGGTCTGCCAAGGAAATTGCCCAACGTCACCCCCGCCAGGAAGACCACAATTGTGCAGCCCACCAGGACGGAACCCGTCAGCGCGGCTTTACCCCACGCCGGCTGGCTGCGGTAGTAGCCGTGGCTTTGGAAGCCGCCCCACACGGCGGTCGCGAGCATCCCTGCGCCGACGAGGATGACCAGCAGCGCCTGCCAGAACGTCGGCAAGACCAGCAAGCTTAACGTAACAATCAGGGCCACCCCTACCCCCAGCGCGCGGCTGGCGTACCACCGCGCCTGCCGCAGGCCGGTCAACATGCCCGCAAAGTAGTAGAGAATGCCCGTGAGAAACATCGCCGTCACCGACTTGAGCATCGCCGGCTCGAACGGCGTAGCCACATGCCCCGGCCACGCGGCCCAGGTGACGAAACACACCAGCGGCACGCCCGCCACCACCGCGTAAAGGCCAAGTCCCGCGACCGCCTTGCCGAGGAAGATCTCCGTCCGCGTCATCGGCCGGTGCAGCAGAAACGCCCACAAGTCGGGCCGCCGCTCGTTGTGAATCTGCAGCCAGCCGAGCACCGCGCCGAAAATGCCGCCGAACCATGCGGTGGCCAACAGCAGCTCGTCGTCCACCAGCGGCCGCCACAGGCTGTTCGGCGACTGGATGTACCCCCAATACTGCACAGCGAGCAGCACCGTATAGATCACCAGGCCGAGTGCCGCCAGCTTCACATTCTCACGGAATTCTTTGAACACGAGTGTCTTCATGGTTATGCCTCCGTTTCTGACAGGATGAATGATTTCTCGCCTCGGTCGCCCAGGTAGCTGATGAAGGCGTCCTCCAGGCTCAGCGGCACCTGCTCCATCTGCGTGGGCGCCAGACTGCGAAGCGCCGCCTCGGTCGCGCCGTTGTAATGGACGCACGTGAGCCGCAATTCGCCTTCGGACCGGACCGCTTGCAACAGCCCGGGAATCTTCGGCAGGGGAGGCGGGGTGCCGGCAAAGCGCAGCCGCACCTGCCGGACGCTGCTCCGGAACGCCTCCAGCGGACAACATGCGCGCAGCACACTGTGGTCGAGCACCGCAATGTAATCCGCCACCCGCTCGACGTCGGGCAGTTGATGCGTGGAGAAGAAGATCGTCCGGTCGGAGCGGCGCGTGAGGTAAATCATGGACTCGACCAGGGACCGGCGCGCGACCGGATCGAGGCCCATCGCCGGGTCGTCCAGGATGAGCAGCTCCGGCTCCGGCGCCAGCGTCACTGCCACGCAAAGACCCGCCCGCTCGCCGCGCGACAGACTCTTCACCAATGCGGTGGGCCGGAGGCCGAAGTGGCCGATGATCCCGCGGAAGACCTTCTCGTTCCAAGTGGGATAGAAGCGCGATTGGAACTCGCCGGACTGGCGCACGCTCATCCAGCCGTAGAGCTGGTGTTCTTCGGTCAGGTAGCCGATGCGCGCCCGGGCTTCCGGCGGCAGCGCCCGAATGTCGTAGCCGAGGATGCTCCCGCCGCCGCGAGTGGGTTCGAGGAGCCCCAGCAGCATACGGATGGTGGTGGTCTTGCCGGAGCCGTTGCGGCCCAGCAGCGCGAACACCCCTCCGCGCGGCACCTCCAGGTTCAGTTCATACACCGCCGGCCGGGCGCCAAAGTAGCGCGTCAAACCCTGGGTGCGGATGACAGGTTGCTCATTCATGATTTCACTCGTCTCCTTTCGTGTGGTTCCACCGGCACTGCCCCAGCTTCTTCTCGAACGCCTCCCGCAGTTCCTCCCGCGTAAAATCCATCACCATCGCCTCGCCGATCAGCCCTTCCATCAGCGGCTCCAGCCGCCGCCGCCCTTCCTCCCGCGTGAACATCTTCCGCTTACGCGTGATGAACACCCCCCGCCCCGCGCGCGATTCGATCAGCCCCTCGCGCGCCAGATCGGTGTACGCCCGGGCGACCGTGTTGGGATTGATGACCAGCTCCTCCGCCAGGGCGCGCACGCTCGGGAGCTGGTCCCCCACCGCCAGCCTGCCCGTCGCCACCGCCAGGCGCACCTGGTCGGTGAGCTGCTTGTAGATCGGCGTGGCCGAACCGGTGTTGATGGCAATGTTCAAGTTCACGTTAGTTCATTACTGTACTACTACAAGTAATACACTCAGGACACTCTTGTCAACACCCTTCTCGCATTTTCTTGCACTTTTTTTATACCCCCCCGTTCCGCCCCGCCGGGGCAGGCCTACGTATGGCCGCGGCCGAGGGGCCGTATGGCTTGGTGCCGACTGGGTAGTCTCGATTGCTCCTCTATTGTTCCTCTATTGTTCCTCTATTGCTAGGCTCACTCCGGGCCTTTTTCTCGAGACGCCGGCTGCCGGTGGACGCGAGGTGCCGGTTCGGTGACCGGCGCGCCGGCCGTCGGCCGCAGCTTCGCCCCGCCACCCTCCTGTATCCCAATTCCACCTTTTCAACCCCTCGCTCCTGACCTACCTTGCGGGGCTGCTTTCAGCCCCAATGCCGAGTGTCTATATCAAAACTTACGGGTGCCAGATGAACGAGCGCGACAGTGAAGCTGTCGCCGCCCAGCTCGTCGCCAAGGGTTATTCCCTCGCGCCGTCGGAGGCCGCCGCCGACGTCATCCTGCTCAACACCTGCACCGTGCGGGACCTGGCCGAGCAGAAGGCGCTGCGCAAGATGGAAAATCTCATCGCTGAGACCCGCCGCCGCCGGCCGAACGTCGTGCTCGGCTTCCTGGGCTGCGTCGCCCAGAGCCGGGGACACGAGCTGGTTGACCGCCTGCCGGACGTGGACCTCGTTGTCGGCACGCAGAAGTTCCATCGCACGGCCGAGTACCTGGATGACCTCCTCGCCGGCCGGCGGGACCAGGTGGTCGAGGTCGCCGCGGAAGAGGGCAGCGAGGCGGCTGTGCGCGAGCACCTGCTCAACGGGAACGGCCGGAGGTCCGTCGCCGCGTTCGTGAGCATCATGCAGGGCTGCAACCAGGTACTGCACCTTCTGCATCGTCCCCTACACCCGCGGCGAGGAGCGCAGCCGGACAATTCCCGACATCGTCGCCGAGTGCCGCCAACTGGTCGCGCAAGGCGTCAAGGAGATCATCCTCCTGGGCCAAATCGTCACCAGCTACGGCCGGGGCCTGATTCCCACCCGGCACGGCAAGTCCCCGTTCGTGCAACTGCTTGAAGCCGTGGATGCCATCGAAGGGTTGGAGCGCATCCGTTTCACCTCGCCCCACCCGAAAGGCTACGGCGACGACCTCGTCGAAGCCTACGGCCGGCTCCCCAAGCTGGCCGAGAGCGCCCACATCCCCGTCCAAAGCGGCAGCGACCGCGTCCTGAAGCTGATGCACCGCGGCTACACGCGGCAGCGGTTCTTGCGCATCATCGAGAAGCTGCGCTCGGCGAGCCCCGGCATAGGCGTCTGCACCGACTTCATTGTCGGATTTCCCGGCGAAACGGAGGCGGATTTCGAGCAAACACTCTCGCTGGTCCGCGAGGTCGGGTTCGACCAGGCGTTTGTGTTCAAGTACTCTCAGCGGCGCAATACCCCAGCCGCCGACCTGCCCGGGCAGGTGCCCCAGAGCGTCAAGGAAGAGCGCAACCAGCGCCTCCTCGAGGCGGTGAATGAGTCCGGCGCACGGCAGCACCAGAGGTTCGTGGGCCGCCAGGTGCAGATTCTCGTCGAAGGCCCGAGCAAGAAGAACCCCGCGCGCCTGACTGGCCGCACCCGCTGCAACAAAATCGTCGTGTTCGACGGTTCGCCCGAGTACCGCGGCCAGCTCCTGAACGTCAAGATCCACCGCACCGGCACCTTCACGCTCTACGGCCAAGCGGACGACCGTGAGTAAGATCGGTTGATGGAGGCCTTCCGCCGGGTTGTGGATCAACCCTGCCACCCGGAGGCGTTCCTGATATTGGCTACTGGCTCGGCTTGGGCGCCAAGGCGGCCATCTTCTTTTTGATCTGGTCGGCGAGGTCGGCGACCACTTTCTTCTGCGGCTCGGTAAGTGTGGGGGTGTTGGCCAGTTTGTCCAGTCCTGCCAGCGCATCCGTGTAGAGCGAGCCCTGGATAGACATCATGACGTTATCCACCACGGCCTTGATTTCGGGAGGGGCGGTTTCAAAAGCCGGCCGGAACTGAGTGGCATTGATCAGCGGCACCTCGCCCGTTGAGGCTGTGGACGAGTCAGACTTGCCGCACCCTCCTGAGGTGAGCAGGCTGACGGCGAGAATCCCCGGCAACCAGATTGGGCTTTTCATGGCAGTTTATGAGGGGGCGTCACCAATTCCCGTTAGCCGAGTCGGCTTTAACTGTTCCGCCGTGGTAAGCCAGCCAATAGAGATCCGGATCCTGTGCCGAACCGCTGACGGAATTGACGAGATAGTCCCCGTCCACGGCATTCACTCGTCGCGCCCGGCCGCCGTTCCAAGTGAGCATGCAACCTCTCCACTTGTGGATTTCTGAATGCCCATCCGCAAACGAAAATCCGCACGCTCCGTTATGGTAGGTCGCCGGGGTATCAACAATCAACGTCTTGGGTTTAGGATTAAAGAAGGCGGCGTCGTTAATGCTGTCAGGATGCTCATCAACGAAGATCCATGTTCCAGAGGGGCCGGGGTAGAGGAGTTGGGTAGCCTTGGTGTAATGCGCGTAGATGCTGCCCCAGGGCCCCGTCTCGGCGTTGCCGCCGCCAAAGCCAACATTTCCAGAGAGGCTGCGCACGCGCTCCGGCCACCGGGCCGTCTTCTGCTGGGCGCTGAGGTAACTATCCGCGGGGCACTTGAATACCCGCTTGGACCGGCCGACATACTGCGCCAGCCGGGCCCACTTGTCGTTAACGAGGAAATCATAGTTAACGTTATCCGCAAACGTGGTCCAATCGAGCCAGCCCATTACCCAGCCGTTGCCCCAAACCGGGTCGCCCACGCCTCCCCGGGCTGCACCGCCGTGGAGGGCAGGGACGATGCGATCGTTGTTGTCGTGCCAGTACATGGCCGAGGCGAGCGCGAGCTGCTTCGTATTGTTCAAGCAGTAGATGCCTTGCGCCTTGGCCTTGGCCTTGGTCAGGGCGGGCAACAGCAACGCCGCCAGAATCGCAATAATGGCAATGACCACCAGCAGTTCGATCAAGGTGAAGCCCGAGACGCCAGCTCGGCCATCTCCTCTGGCCCTTCGGCAGGGCCAGGCTAACCTGGTTGAATTTTTGTTCATAGCAGCCTCTACGCAGTGGAGGTCTTAAACAGGCATTGTACCAAGAGCCGTCATACGATATTCAGCATAACTCGAGCCACTGGCTCGCTCTCCTATAAGTATCGCCATTCGGGCTGTTGTTGCAATGACAATCTTGAACTCAAAATTGACGACATGATTGACGACATGAGCCACGCCTCAACAAAACCCGCCCTGGCCTTGGCGTCGGCGGCAGACTGCGCCCATCGCCCCGTCCCTGCCGGTGCGGGGAATCCTCATACATTCTGCGTGTATTTCACGCAGTGTGTCGCGTCGCTGCGTTCTATTTCCAGCCCGTTTCGTTGGCCGGGCAATTCTGGCGGGCGGCCGGTTGCGCGAGGCGCACCGGGCCACCGAGTTCCGCCGCTGCTGCCGCCCGCCGAAAATCTCCGGCATCACGCTTGTCGAAACCGGCCACCCAGGCCGTCGGCAGCGCCGTGAAGTGCAGGCCATGCTTGTAGTCCGCATCCAGCCGGTAGTGGTCCAGATTCAAGACCATCACGTCCGCCAGGGGCATCCACCCAATCTCAGGCCGCGAGTGGCAGGAGCCATGAAAGACAAACGGGAACAGCAACACCGCAACTGCTTCGACCTCCGCTCCAAGACCATACCACAGGTGCTCCCTCACCACCCAGTCGACTTTGTTCTTTGACTTTGTCTTTGTCCCAATGATTTGCCAACCATACTGTTGAACTAAACCTCTAAGAAAACCTTGCGCTGCGTGTCATAGAGATGCAGACCAAATCCATGCTTCTATCTGCTCTGAACAAGAAACGCAGAGGCCGCGCGCCGTTCCTGGCTCGCGGTCGAGGGGCGCCATCGGTCCGCCGGGTTTGCGCCCCCACGATCCAAGCGCTGCAATCTCTTTAGGCGGGGGAACTCATGCAATCGCTCCTCTTTTCCATTTCCCTGAGGTTTGCCGGGCTTTGTTTCGTCCTCGTTCTTTCTTCAATGCCCTTGCCCGCGGCGTTTGTTCCGGGCGACGAGCATTGGGACCCGCAGTTCGGCTGGTCGGGTCCCGGCGGGAATAACTTTGCCGTAACCACTCACAACGGGCGGATCTACGCCTGCGGCGGCTCGGTCGGCGTAAGTACTGTGGCACTGGAGGTCTGGGACGGGGTGCAATGGTCGGCGATGAGCCAGTTCTACGCGGCGTCCTCAGCCGTAGTGTATGATTTGGCTTTTGTGGGCGACACCCTCTACGCCGCGGGCATTTTCACTAACGTTGACGGCGTGGCGGTCACCAACCTGGCCAGGTGGGACGGCACCACGTGGAGCGGCGTCGGGTGGAGCAAAGGCACCCCAATGGCGTTGGCGGTTGAGGGCGGCAATCTCTATGTTGGCGGCACCTTCACCAACGTAGCGGGGGTTGCCATGAAGAACGTCGGCGTCTGGGATGGCAGCGCGTGGCATGCGCTCGGAGCGGGGTTGGGCGACACCAATTCGACTTGTTTGTACGCCCTGACTGTCACCAACGGCATTGTTTATGCCGGCGGCATCTTCACCAATTCGGGTTCATCGGTGCTCAGCAGCAACGTGGCCCGGTGGGACGGCAGCCATTGGTCCTCGCTGGGCAGGGGGCTCGACAGTGAAGTTATGTCGCTGGCAGTCAAGGGAACAGAGCTTTATGCGGGCGGTTTCTTCGGCTCGCCTTCCGCCACCGCCCTTGCCAAGTGGGACGGAGCGAGCTGGTCGCTGTGCGGCAGCGGCTTCGGCGCCGGGGCACAAGATATCGGCGTCGTGGGCGACCAGGTGTGCGTAGCAGGCAACTTTGCCGGCAGCAACGGCGGCGTCAAAGTGTCTATGTTCGCGGTTTGGAACGGCACGTCGTGGGCCGCCGCCGGCAGCGGCTTGAGCGGTTCCGGCCTGCGGGTCTGCTCCACCGGCACCAACGTGTTGGTCGGAGGCAATTTCCTCCTGGCCGGCGGTCTGCTGGCGAACGGGGTCGCCGCGTGGGACGGCGCGAACTGGAGCGCGTTTGGTCCGCCGGGCCGAAACAACGGCCTGTCCGGCACCGTCACCGCGATAGCGAGCGACGGCAGCAATCTCTATGCCGGCGGGTCGTTCCGCGCGGCTGGCCCGGTTTCCGCCATTGACATCGCCCGCTTCGACGGAACGAATTGGAACGCCTTGGGCACCGGGCTGAGCGGTTCCGGCGTGCCTAGCGTCAAGGCCATCGCCATCAACGGCAGCGAAATTTACGTCGGCGGCTGGTTCACCGGCGCCGGCGGAGTCCCGGTGCAGAATATCGCGCGCTGGGACGGGACAACCTGGAACGCCGTGGGCGACCCGGGCGGCGCCGTTACTTCCATTACGGTCCGTCCCGACGGCATCTACGTGGCCGGAGCCCCCTATAACGGGTATGTGTATGGCACGCCGTTCTTCTTGCGCTGGGATGGCGCGAGCTGGAACACCGTGCTCGCCTACAATCCCGACGACACGCTGACGCAGTTCTATCTGAACGACACCAGCCCCGGGATGAACGCGGCCGTCTTTCTGGGCTCGGACATTTATGTGGGCGGCCATTTCAAGATCACCTGGCATGATCCCACGTTCACCACCTTCGTAGATTGCACTAACATCATGCGTTTCGATGGCACCTATGCGCGGATCGTCGGCACCGGCTTCGACAGCTACGTCGTCGCCATGGCTGTGCTGGGCAACGACCTCTATGTAGGCGGCCAGTTCACCACGGCGGGCGGCGTGGCCGCCAGCCACATCGCCAAGTGGGACGGCACCACCTGGTCGGGTGTCGGCGGCGGACAAGTCGGTACCGGCTCCATCTACGCCTTGGCGGCCGCCGGCGGCGTGCTTTACGCCAGCGGGAACTTCACGAACATGGGGGGCGTGACGGCTGCCTCTATTGCCAGGTGGGACGGCTCTACCTGGTCCGCACTGGCCAGCGGGGTGGCAGTTCCGGGTACGACCGCCGCCACGGCCAGCGCGCTGGCCCTTTGCGGGGACGACGTCTTCACGGCCGGCAACTTCAAGATGGCGGGAGGCAAACCTTCTTATTACCTCGCCCGCTGGAACGACCGGACGAACTTCCATACCCCGAACCTCGTCAACCCCGCCTGGTTGCCGGGCCGTCAATTCCGCGCGCGCCTGGTCGGTGTTGCCGGGCTGACCAACGTCATCCTGGCCACCACCAACTTCAATTCGTGGACCCCGGTGCTCACCAATAGCGTTGGCCTCTACGACTTCACCGACACGGCTGCGGCGAGCTATCAGCGCCGGTTTTATCGCGCGATGCTGGGGCACTGAGGTCGGGTGCCAACGCGGCATGGCGGACTTCCGCCCCTTCAGTTCACGCCCATGTCAGGCGCACCAAAGTCGGTCGAGCGAACCGCCGCCCTGCCACTCCGCTTCGGACAAAGACAAAGTTAGAATCACGACTCCTTCGGGCTGTCGGGCGTCTCGCGTTCTCCTACGCGTCCAGTGCGTGTTGGCATCTCCTGGTCGGCGTTCGTTGGCAGCGGTTTCAGTGTCGGGTTGCTGCGTTCTATTTCCAGCGCGTTACGTTGCCGGTGCAGTGGTGGCGTGCGTGCGGTTGTCCTCCTCAGTTCCGTCCTCGTCTCCCGTGGTGGCAGCCGTTCGTTTGGCGTTGGCTCGTTCTCAGCGGCTGGTTGCGTTAGGCGGCCAGTCCGCCGAGCAGCTCCGCAAAACGGAAGGCCCCGACGAACCCAACCAGAACCCGGGCCAGCGCCGGACGTTCATGTTCCTTAGGTCTAATACTGGCAGAGCGGCGCCACAATCGGCGCCCATCCGACAAACGAAACAACAATCAACTAACGAAAGATCAGTTATGAAAATCAAAGCAAGCAACGGCGGGTCTGATCCTGAGCGTCGCTGGCACGACACTGTTCGGTCAAAATTCAATGCTTCACGAAAGCAATACGGTAGAAGTATCGTGTTGAGGCAAGGGCCTCCGCATCGAGGGTACTGAGTCGTGGGTCCCGACGCGGTTATCGTCGAGCCAAGGTCTGCCCAATGATCGAGGTCCTCGGCTCGTTGCACGCGGTACTTCCCGCCGGAAAAGCTGTCCCATTGGAGCAATAGGCCCGAAAGTTCCATCAACACCTTCAGGCGTGAAAGGCCGGGAGCTCTTCCGGGTGAGCCGCCCGGCTTGAGCACGTACCAGCTAAGCGGTTCATTGCCGTAAGCGGAGGCAGGGAACCGCTCGAGTGACGGTCCTCCGCCATCGGCAGCCGTTGGCCACATTCCCTTGTCGTTGTAGCGCACGCGGTCCACCAGGATGGCCGGCGTTCCGGGATCCGCGTTAGGCTTGCACAAGCGTAGTTCTTCACCCGAGTTGTCCAATTCGAAGGCGTGCGACAAAATGGGAACGGAAAGGGGCACCTCGTTGGCAGCTCGGAATTGCTCCGCAGAAACATTCGTTGTGCCCAGGAGGAGCAGCAAACCGTTAGCCGGGGATGGTGCAGCTTGAGGGAAACACGAATCCGCCCGGCCCGGTCAAACTCCACCCGCCCAGGTCCAGGTTTGTGCCAGTGAGGTTCTGCAGTTCGAGAAACTCATTCCCGCCGCTCGCCGGGTGGTACATGAGCTCGCTGAACACTACCGGGCCCACGCGCGGGCCGGAATTGGTCATCCCGATACCCAGTCGGAATTCCGTTTGACTGGCCGGATTGGTGACACCAAAGGTGTGCTGGGCCAGAAAAGTAAAATCAACGCCAGCGCTGGTTAAAAACCGCCCAAACGAGCACCCGTTATCCGAGGCGCCAAATTCCATGCCCGACGATGTGGCCGGTGAACTCACCGGCCCCATTGGCGGACGCGAGGTAGGCTCCTTCACCGTACTGGCTCAACGCAAACTTGATCAGGGCGTTGCTGTTAACCGAAGCGGGGTTGAAATCCGCTTCGTAGAGGGTCTTGTAACCGCCCGCAGCAATGACCGTGCCGGCGGGAAAGCGGTACTTCTTAAGCAGGACGCGCGCTGGGTCGGCTGTGTCGTTTTGGTCACTCAAGAACCAACCACTGATGTCGATGGCGTTCGTTGTTGTGTTGTACAACTCGATGGCGTCTTCTAGGGGAGGATCCGTATGCGCGAGCACCTCGTTCACCACCACACCCACCGTGTAGGGCGGCGCTGGGTCGTCCTCTCCCGGGTGAACCGTTGATATTGGTGCTTTCGCGCCAGTTGCGTGGGTCATCTGGGTCCCCGGCCGAATTCATGTTCACCAGCGAGTAGCCGAGGCCATCAGCCCCCAGCGGCCAGGAAGGCTTGTTGTCGTACTCCACAGAAAAGATGTTGGTTCCGTCGGAATTCCTGAGCCGGAGCTTCTCACCGGCCGCGGATAGCCCGCCGAAATACACCCCCTGAAAAGTGACGCTGCCGTAGCGTGAGGCAAAAGCCACGGGGTTCCTCACCAGCACCACGAAGCTGCCCGGCGCGACCGTCGTTCCCGGCGTAAACGTGAAATCAATCCCGGTGAAATAACACCGGGAGAGGTTCACCGGCGTGGCACCGGTGTTTTTCAATTCGATAAACTCGTAGTCGCCAGCATCGTCATTCGTGGACGGCGGCCTGGGGTGGTACATGATCTCTGTAATCTTGATTGCGCTGGCTTGGTCCGGAACGTTGAACGTCGCCTGCCGCAGCGCGCTCCAGTTCGTGCCGCTTTTCACCCGAGCCGCGACATGCGTCGTGTTCGTCAGCGTCACGGGGGCGGAATAAGTCAGGCCGTTTGTGAGGCCCCCCAAGCCGCGCGGGTCAGTTCCATCCATCGTGTAATAAATGGCGCCGACGGCGTTCGTGTGGGTGAGCGTGAGCTGAAACCCGGGGGTAATCGCACCTCCCGGCTGGCTAAACAGCGGCCAGCCCGTCACCGCGCCTACCTGCGCCCGCACATTCGCCACCCGGTTCGTTATGTAGGTCCTGACCGCCTCGAAGCTGTCCCCGGCATTCGGGTCTTCTGCCAGGTAAGGCGCGAGAACCGGCTCAAGACGGCTCATGAAATCCGTGACCACACCTGTTGAAAGCGGCCCGTTCAGGAGGTCCGTCATGATATGTCGGTAGACCTGGCGGAACCAGTAATGGTCCAGTATTTGCCGCTGATAAACGTGAGAGCTCGGGTTCCCAGGGCCTCCGTTATAGATGTCGAAAGTCTCCGAAGTGACAGTCGCGTCCAGGTCCCAGGGAAAGTAAAGTCGCTTCAACTGCGTGCTGGGTAGGAAATCGACCGCAAAGCTGTTCTTGCCGTTATGCGTGAACAGGCCGTCGTTATTGGCGCAAAAGGCCTCAATCGCGGCCATGGTCAGCATCGTTTGCATATCCACCCACAGCGGCAGGTCGGCTTCGAGGTTCGGCTGCGGACAGGTTGTCCTGAACGGTGTGTAGCACAGGTGCTCGTCTGTGGGGCTGTTCGTAACTGCAACTGTGGTATCGAGAGTTATGCCGCCGTTGATTTCATAGAGCCAGGATGCTCCGGGCTTGTACATTCCCCGTTGCTGGAGAAAGGTCTTATCGCGCTGCTCGGGACTCGAGTAAAGACCCACGTAACTTCCGTTCACCACTAAGCGCACCCAGGCTGAATAGCCGGGTTGATAATTGTAAAAGCCCTGTTCCCCGGCGATTCGATAAAGCTGCATGCTCAGGCCTTCCCGAAGGACGCCGTTGCCTCCCGCGCCGTTCTCCAGGCTGATCTTCTTCAGCCCGCGCCATTCCTGGCCGGTCACATATTCATTGACGTCAATCTTAAGGCTAACCTTCTGGGGATTGCTCTCGTCGGGCAGCGCAGGATCCGATTTGCGGCGAATCTGCACGAGCATGCGATTGGTATTCGCGTCGTCCCACATCAGGCATTGCGCGCGGAGATTCAACGCCGGGTCGCATCCCGGAGTGTTGCAATTGCTGTAATTCTGGTCGTGCTTGATCGCATCCCAGGTCGCGGCATCAAGCTCGATAAAGAGCGTTCGTACCCGAAACGGATTGAAGACGTCAGGCCAGGCTTCGTCTTGCCCCGAAGCCCACAGCGCCGGCAGTAGTGGAGCGAGAACCAGCAGCAATTGAAGAAACGCCCGGGACAGGGCGTGTTGCCCAAACCGCTTGCCAGGCCTTGAGGTAGCGAGCAGACCTCCGAGTCTGCCGCATCCATGATTTCCAAGCGGGCTATCCGCTCTCGTCCTTGAGTGCGAAAAGCCGTTCCGTTCACCGTTGTTGTGCGAGTTCATCGCTTGATAACCAGGGCCACCAATTCAGCAGGATAAAGGGTTAGCCCCGGGGGAATGCTGACCCAGAAAGGCAAACTCCGCTCCAGCGAACTGTCGTAACCATTAAACTCGCAGAAGTTTTGCACGGCTGCGACTTGGCGCGGGTCGTGTGAAACCAGGTGTGCTCCCGGAGACTCCCCTGCCAGAATCCGGTTCACAAACTCCCGCCGGACCGCTCCGCGTTGTTCAAAGAGCGCCTCACTGCTCCTTCGCTTGATTTCGAAGCAGACAGGCGACTCAGGTTCGGAGTCATAATACCGCAAACGCAGTTTATAAGGGTTCTTCAGACCGCTGACGGTGTTCCAATACAGCGCCAGGTTTTCAGAATCCAGATAAAGGCTGTGGATGGGGTATGAGTTGCCTGGCCGGCTGGCGCAATGTGGGTCCAACTGAGATAGCACCGCACGAACTCGCGAACTGCTGAGGCCAGTTCAGCCGCGATCACGTATTTCAACTCAAAACGCTGCAACTGCAGCCGATCCGGACTCATACATGGGTACGCAAGAAGCAACGCTTGGGCACTAACAGGCATAATTCATAATTTCCCATTGCCAGGCCCGCAGCTTTGACGGGAGCAATTTTAGTGCCGAACATTGCTGAAGCCAGCGATATTAGACCTAAGACTTCAGATTCTAAACCTTTGCATTGGCTTCGTCGCATGGCGTCGCTGCGGATTTCTTCATGGGAACGGCACGGCTCTCCTGCGCCACCGTGTCGCTCCGGGTGGAGCGCGGTGACCCAACTTTCGCATGACAACATCCAGACAGGTCACCGCCATCATCCTCAGCAAACCCATCCCGGCCATGCCCGCCGTGAGCCGCACCAGTCGCCGAAGCGCGGTAGCCAGCAAAGACGGAGAGTCTTCCTCTTCGCGTGGGGATAATCAATCGTTGGGGTTCAGCTCGCATCCGGCAAGCGCATTGGCTGCCATGAAGCCTTGTCGTTTGCGTCATGAACAAACCACTGTCCGGTCCGGAGCCGCCAAGCCCACCGCACAAGGCGCCGTTTCACGCGCCCTCCACGAGCAATACCCGGCGCTAAAGACGGCGCCCCGCCCCAGCTGCGCCTCGATGCTCGCCAGCCGGTTAGAACCACGAACGTCCCCTGGTGACCCACTCCGGCGCGGAGCGTTTCGTTCGGGCGCAATCACGATGCAGTAGTCGCGCCAGCCTCCCCTTCTCCCCCAGGCTGGCACGCCTACTGCAATAATTGGAATGCGCCCTGCCACTCCGCTCCGGACAAAGACAAAGTTAGTTGATACGACTCCTTCGGGCTGTCGGGAGTCGTGGGTTCTCCTACGCGTCCAGTGCGTGTTGGCATCTCCTGGTCGGCGTTCGTTGGCAGCGTTTCCAGTGTCGGGTTGCTGGGCTCTATTTCCAGCGCGTTTCGTTGCCGGTGCAGTGGTGGCGGGCGTGCGGTTGTACCCCTCAGTTCCGTCCTCGTCTCCCGTGGTGGCAGCCGTTCGTCTGGCGGTGGCTGGTTCTCAGCGGCTGGCGGCGCTAGCCTCTCACTCCGCCTCGCCTCAGCACCTTTTCCCCACTCTACGCTCGACATGGGCCGTGGCGGGGGCATAGTTGCCGCTGTTGAGGCAAGAATGAGCTCAAGCAGCGGCACCACGCTGTTGAACCCTTGGGCGTGTCGCCAAGGGGTGCCTGTGTTTTATACCCCGCCACCCTCCCCAACAGAGCATTCAAACCACCAAACCACCCCCGTCTGAAAGGACAGCAGCATGCGGACAACCTTCCGAAAGCTCCTACTGGCCTGGCCGCTACTGATATTCCTGCTTTTCCCGGCCGTGACGCGCGCCGAAACCGGCTTCCAGGCCTGGGTCCAACGCTACAACGGGCCCGCGAACGGTGCCGACAAAGCCACGGCCATCGCGGTGGACGGCAGCAACAACGTGATCGTGACGGGGGAGTCCATCGACAGCGCGTACTATGTCGATTACGTGACGATTAAGTATTCGAGTGCGGGCGTACCGCTGTGGACCAACCGCTATGATGGGCCCGCGAACGGTTACGACCGAGCCAGCGCCGTGGCGGTGGACAGCAACAACGACGTGATCGTCACGGGGGCTTCGGATGGCGGCGAAAGCTCTGCCGATTACGCGACGATCAAGTATTCGAGCGCCGGCGTGCCGCTTTGGACCAACCACTACAATGGGCCGGCGAACACCGCTGACCAACCCTCGGCCGTGGCGGTGGACGGCAGCAACGACGTGATCGTAACGGGGTGGTCTGGCAGCGGAAGCATTCCCAATTACGCGACGATCAAGTATTCGAGCGCGGGCGTGCCGCTCTGGACCAACCTCTACAGCGGACCGCGGCACAATGACTCCGCCAACGCTGTGGCGGTGGACGGCAGCAACAACGTGATCGTGACGGGGTATTCCGTTGGCAGCGTAGGCTTTGTAGAATACGCGACGATCAAGTATTCGAGCGCCGGCGTGCCGCTTTGGACCAACCGCTACAGCGGGCCAGGGCACAGTGACTCCGCCAGCGCCGTGGCGGTGGACCGCAGCGACAACGTCATCGTCACGGGGTCCTCGTATGGCAGCGGAAACCAGGCGGATTACGCGACGATCCAGTATTCGAGCGCGGGTGTGGCGCTCTGGACCAACCGCTACAACGGGCTGGGGAACAGCACTGACTTCCCCACCGCCCTGGCGGTGGACCGCAGCGGCAACGTGATCGTGACAGGCCCTTCCATCGGTACGAACGTCAGTGGGAACGATGAGGTTTACGCGACAATCAAATATTCGAACGCGGGCGTGCCGCTCTGGACCAACCTCTACAGCGGGCCGGGAATCCCGTTAAACTACCGCGATTGGGCCACCGCCGTGGCAGTGGACGTCAGCAACAACGTGATCGTGACGGGGTATTCGATGGGCAGCGCAAGCGGTTACGATTACGCGACGATCAAGTATTCGAGCGCGGGGGTGGCCCTCTGGACCAACCGCTACAACGGGTCGGCGAACGGCGGTGACTCGGCCACTGCCATGGCGGTGGACCGCAGCGGCAACGTGATCGTGACGGGGTATTCGACTGGGAGCGGCAGCGGTAACGATTATGCCACAGTGAAATACATCTGCGTCCCGTCGCCGGTGCTGACCGGGCTCCAACCGACCAACGGCACATTCCAACTGCGAGTGGACGATGTGTTGCGGCCCGGCACGCTGGTGCTCGAGGCCTCGACGAACCTGGCGGGTTGGGCGCCGCTGTTTACCAACACGACGCCCACCAACGTGCTCTTCTACACCGACCCAAAAGCCAGCAACTACCTCCGCCGCTTCTACCGGGCCTTCCAATTTCCCTAATTCCAGCGTCCTCAGCTAACACAGCCAGCTCGCTCGCGCTCGCTCGGATTGGACCTCCACCCATCGAACGCCAACTCCCGCGTCCAACCTTTTGTGTCCGTTCCTGCGTCCCACCCGCTCCGGCGCTTGCGGCCCTTCGGGTGCTTCGGGGCCGGCAGAGCCCCGCCCCCTTAACCCCACGGGCTGGCACGCCTGCTGCAACCATTGGAATGCGCCCTGCCACTCCGCTTCGGACAGAGGCAAAGTCAGATAAACGACTTCTTCGGGCTGTCGGGCGTCGCGGGCTCTCCTACGCGTCCAGTGCGTGGTGGCATCTCCTGGTCGGCCTCCTCGGTCCCGCTCAGCGGGGTTGGCAGCGTTTTCAGTGCCGCGTCGCTGGGTTCTATTTCCAGCGCGTGTCGTTGCCCGTGCAGTGGTGGGTTGCGTGCGGTCGTCCTCCTCAGTTCCGTCCTCGTCTCCCGTGGTGGCAGCCGTTCGTCTGGAGTTGGCTCGTTCTCAGCGGCTGGCTGCGTTAGCCCCTCACATCCTTGAATCGCTCGCTTCGACGCCGCTTCCTAGCCGTCGGCGCCTGACCCGACCAGCGGCCCCGGGCCAGCCCCGGTATCATTTCCAGAACCGCCCCGTATTGTTGCTTTACACCTCCCGTGCCACACTTTCAGCGCAATATGTCCCTATTTTTCGGGCGTCATAGTCGGTTTGACAGGGCGGTCCGCGCGACCGAGCCACTCCTTCCTCTCGGCAGCGTTCCCCCTCGCCCGCGACGGCGCAAAAGGATCACATGGTCAACATACTCCGCATGAAACCTCCGGCACCTGCCATCCCCGCACCCGCTTCGGCCAAGAACATCAACCTCCGGTCGCACCCCGGCGCTGCTGACGGACGCCTCCGTCCCCGTGACAGCCAACTCATCAGGGTTCTCTTGGCCGACGACCATCCGGTCGTGCGCCGGGGCATTGTTTCCTGTCTGGAACGCCACGCACACCTGGAAGTAGTGGGCGAAGCCCCCGATGGCCAGGAAGCCCTGCGTCTAGCCAGGCAGCTCGTGCCGGACGTGCTTCTGACCGACATCGACATGCCCCACCTCACCGGCCTGGCGGTCACCCAAACCCTGCAGAAGGAACTGCCGCAAATCAAAGTGCTGCTGCTCTCCATGCACACTAACACCGAGCTTGTGCTGCGCTGCGCCCAGTTGGGCGCCAGGGGCTTTATTCTCAAGCAGGCGTCGCCTGAGGAATTTGTGCAGGCCATCGAAACAGTCAAAGCTGGCCAGCCCTTCTTCAGCCCCGAGGTTGCTCGCGTTGCCCTCAACCAAATGGTTCGCGGCAACAAGCAGGGTCCCGACACGTCCGATCTCACGAACCGCGAGCGCGAAGTCCTGACCTGGATCGCCGAGGGTCTCTGCAACAAGGAAATCGGCTGTCGCCTCAACATCGGCACCCGCACCGTCGAAACCCACCGCGAGCGCCTCATGTGCAAGCTCAACATCCACAACATTGCGGGTCTGACCCGGTTTGCGGTCGCCAAGGGCCTGATCACCATCCCCGGGTTGGCCATCGCTTCCCCGTAAGCGCCATGACCCGGGTAGCTGGACTTGCTCCCGCCCTCCATCATTTGAGCATCAATCGAGCAGAGCTTTGAAACAAAAGCAGGCTGTGAATCAGCCCGCCACAACAAGCACGAAATCACTTTAACGTTTATGCCAGCCCGGCAAGTTCCACAGGCAGGTTTTACCCTCACAGAAATCATGATCGTGGTGGCAATCATCGGACTGTTGGCCGTAATGGCCATCCCGGCGTTCGCCCGGTCGCGTGCCCGTTCTGCCCAAACCCTGTGCATCAGCAACCTCCGACACATTGACGAAGCCAAAGCTCAGTGGGCCCTGGACACCCGCAGGGGCTTGGGTGTTCGGCCTCACGACGACGACCTGTTTGGCCCGACGTTGTATCTTCGGACCAAGCCCCAATGCCCGGCGGGCGGGGAATACGACCTGGGCAAGATCAAAGAGCCTCCCACCTGCACCGTCGCCGGCCACGAGCTGCCCGAAACGGATTCAACTGCAGGAGCTATACGACCCTGACGCGGCCTTCGGCCTGACACCAACTCTAGCTCGCTGACGCTCGAAGCGAAAGTCAGTTCGCGCTCCACTCGCCCCTCGCGACCCACCTCGTTCCGCGCTCACAACCACGAATGGAAGCGCGCAACCGCCGTCCGCCCTCTCTTTGTCGAACGCTGGTTGCCGCGCGCGGATGCTGACGCTCATGCCCGCCGGCGCCCAACCGTCGGACCGTCTGGGCCATCGGATGTCCTGGTTGCATTCACACCTCACCTCTAATGGCACGTCCCCGGGGCGCCGCTGCGGGCACCGGGCCGCCTTCTGTGGTTATCGGACGTCCTCCTCGGCGGCCCTTTCGCTACGGGCGCGCGCGACCGGGCCCCATCCAGTTCGAAAGCCGGCAGTGCATTCCAACCCGCTGGGTTATCGAACGCTCTGGGCGCGCGCCCGTCAGCACCGCAAAGACAATGCATGAGGCCGCTGGCGCGGCCCAAGGCTGAAGGCTCGTGCTTCGCACTCGCCAAACCCCTGTTCATCCCACTCCCCTTCGATCTTTCGCCATTCTCGTCATTTTGTACTTGAACTCAGGCCGACGAAGTGCATAATCACACCATTATGCTGCTAACCAGACTTGCCAAATCCACCGTGGTCCCACTCGCGGCCGCCCTCCTCATGGCGCTGACCCCCTTTGCGAGGGCCGAAACAATCGAATACTGGCAGAACCGCAACTCCCTTGGGGACTGGACCCCATTCCAAATCATGCCTTTCGACTCCAGCCTGGGGACACTCAACAGCGTCACGATGTCCGCCGAGGTGAACGTCAGCGGCTCCGCCCAACTTTGGAGCACCTTTGAAGACTCGGAGCTTTCCGTCACCTTCTCGACCACCCTCGCGCCGGTGTCGGAAATGGGATGGGGTCCCACGGTCGCCCTCTTCTCAGACTCTGCGCCCCTCGCCTATTACGATTATGACCTTGGCGAAGGCTACGTTCAACTCGATGGCTCGGGCAACAATTTTGCCTTTAACACCATCACTGCCGGTTTCGGGCGCTTTGTTGGCGTAGACCCCTTCGAAATCCCTTTGCAGCTCTTTGGCGAGGCCGAATCAACTTACCCAGAAGATATTCTGGCTTCCAGCTACGACGGAACCGCCTCTCTCTATTACTCTTACGACTACACGGTAATCCCTGAGCCCGCGTCCGGCGTGCTGCTCGGGATGAGTCTTGCTCGGCTTGATGGGCTTTCCATCGCCGCCGAACCCGTTCCTGACAATCAACAAGCTTTCAGGCTCCCCACAAAGGGCCGCCACTCCGCCGCCAACAGCAACTTCAGCCGCCCCGCTTCCGGCGCACGCGACGCGCGCCTACACCAGGGGCGGACAGCGCGCCCTCGCGGCCCCCCTCCCCCATTTACGCGGGCAACGTCAATGTCAGAGCGCTTCGCGCTGCAAATTACGACGCCTCGCGCTTCGCGCTCGCACAACCGCGGCTCCGTGGCGCACCGGAGGCTCGCTGTGTAGGTGCTCCTTGCAGTCCGCCGGCCAACACAGCTCGCCAGATGGCTACCTCGCAGACTCGGCAGCCAGCGCCACTCCGCCGCAAAGCCAACGTCAGCCGCCCCGCTTCCGGCGCACAAGACCCGCGCCTCCACCAGGGGCGGACAGCGCGCCCTCTTGTCCCGCCGCAGTCTCCGGCGAAGGCGGACGCGGACGCGGCCCTGGACACGAAGCCAATTTCCCCGGCCCGCCAAGAGCCGTGAGTTACGCTCGCCGGGCGCAAAAAACCCCCGCCCCATGGGTGAGGCAGGGGTCTGCGTGATCGAAATGACTGCTGGCTACGACGCCGTCTTCGGACTTGGAGCCGGCGTTTTCGCCGCCTCCTCGGCCTTCTTGGCGGCGGGACAGCAAGCCTTTGCCTCGGCCGCGGCCTTGTCACAGGTGCCGATTTTCACCTTCTCACCAGCCGCGACTTTGGATTTATCGCAGGCCGCTTTGTCTTTCGAGCAAGCGCCGTCGCCAGCCTGCAACGCGAGCGACACTGCCACAACACTGAGGAGTATAACTAGTTTTTTCATGTTCCACATTAGATAGCATAACTGCGACGCTTGTTCAAGTATTTCTTCGCAAGCCGCATCGCCTCTCGCCGCCAGCTCTTCCCCCCCGCCTGCCAAGAGCCGTGGGTTGCGCTCGCCCGTCGCTAAGCCCCGCTCGCTAGGGCGTGGCAAGCCACCGCGCCAGCAGACGCGGATGGTGTGGGAGGCGGGAGGGTAATCCTGCCGCCGACCCGATTCGTCGGCCTTGGCATCATCGTCGTCTCACCCAGGAGAGGAAGAGTAATGAGCAGCGAGGCCTTTGGTTGGACCTCGTCAACAAGTATCTGCAGATGGTTTTGCCTGATGGGATCTCTGGTTGCCGTTTGACTCGGGTGGGACGCCCAATATGATGGCCCGCACAATGAGCCCCGCGGATCAAGAGCCTGCGTTTCTTCCCGGCGAATGCCGGACCTCAAACCACGACGACCGGTCGCGGCTTTCCCCGGGCGGACTCCGATTTGCCCTCGCCGTGTTTCTGGCCTGGGGGCCGCACGGGGCGGTGTTGGCCGCGGGTCGTGTCGAACCTATACCGGCAGACTGGCAATCCGCCGCGCAATCTCCCGTGAAGATACGCCGGGCCGAAGCGTCCAGTTCGCTTAGCGACCAGTATGCGCCGGAGCGCATTTGCGACGGCGACCGGCGGCATACCAAGTGGGTAGCGCCCCTGCGCCCCAGCGCCACGGCTCCACAGTGGGTGACTCTGTCGCCTGCCGGCGGCCCGCGGAGCGTCAGCGGGGTGGCGGTGTTCGGGGAGCGGGTTGACAACGACGGCATCATAGACGCGGACATCCAGGTGAGGACGGGCGGCGAGTTCAGGACGGTGGCGTCGGTGCGCGACGCCAAATCTCCGGCCTGGCGGGCGCAGTTCGAGGCGGTCACCACCGACCAGGTGCGCTTGCTGGTGCTGCGCTCCGGCGGGCCGACCGATCATACCGATGTGTGGGAAGTCGAAGTCTACGGTGATCCGATCTCAGACACCGAGCTGCGCGCACATCTGGCCAACATGCTGACGGGGTTGCGGCAGGCTGTGGTGCTGCCGGATGGCGTCGGTGTCGGCGGGGTGTCCAACCTCACGAACCTTCCGGCTAGGTTTCGCGCCAAATGGGATCAGGCTGTGAATTCACTTAAGGAGCTGTCCGGCCGGCAGACGGAATGGGCGACTGTTCCGCGGGCGGTGTTGACTCACGACCTGGACGAGGCCGAGGAAGCGGCGGCCGCCATCGCCCGAATCAGGGCCCGCCTGGCGCAGCGTGCGGCTGGTGCATCGCAGCGGAGCGAGCTGCTGGCGCGCGTGCGCGCAACCGGCGCTGGCCCCGGCGCGTCACCCCAGGAAGCGGTGCTCACGAATCGCGCGCTGACGGTCCGGCTCGAACGCGAAACTGGCCGATGGAATGCAGCCTGGCATGACCCCGTCCCGGTCACTCTCGCGGGCGTTGGATTTGCCGTGGAGGTGAATGGAACCAACGCCGTTGCCACGCCGGCGCCGGCCGCCTCGCGGGAGTTTCGTGACCCGCTCGGTGACGGCCTGTGCCTGCTCCAAACCTGGGAGCACGGCGGCGTGCGCATCGAGCGCGAGCTGCGACTCTATCCCAACCGCGCCGTTCTTACCGTTGGGGGCCGCATCGTCAACGGGAGTGCCGCCGAAATCCGTCTCGGCACCACGGAGCTCCTCAAGATCGGCGACCGCGGCGGGTGGGAGCTTGGCTCGACCTGGGAGAGTCCGGCGGCGGTGTACATCCAAGGCCACTCCCTGCTTCGCTCGAAAGCGTTCGCATCCCCAGGCGGTTCGGATCCGGCGACGGTTCATGAATACCGCAGCAGCGGCGTGCTGGCCCTGGCGGGCCGCGAACCCGCCGCTGCCTGCGTGATTGGTTATCTACGGGCCGAGGAGGCGAGCCCCGACCTGGCGGCAACGTTCCGCGTTGATGATGGCGGGACTTCTCTGTCCGCCGCTTCCCGGTTTATGGGGCGCGTGCTGGGAGCCGGCGAAACGATTGAGCTGAACCGTATTTGCGTGACGGCGGGATCTGATGCGTTTCAGCTTCTCGAAGCGTATGGCGAGGCGCTGGCCCGGTGCAGTCCGCATCCGGCGCGAACCGGTCCCACCGGCCTGTGGTGTTCATGGTACGCCCATCGGATGGGGATGACCGAGGAGAAGGTGCTGGCGAACGCGGCGGTTGCCGCGCGGCATTTCCAGCCGCTGGGCCTCCAGATCATGCAGCTCGATCACGGCTGGCAACGGGGAGACATCACCGGCGATTGGGTGACGAACGAGCGCTTCCCTCACGGCTTGCGCTGGCTGGCGGACGAGCTGAAACGGCGGCACAACCTCCGGCTGGGGGTCTGGATCTCACCCACCGATGTGGCCGAAACCAGCGAGCTTTACCGCCAGCATCCGGACTGGATGCTGCGCGGGTCGGACGGAAAGCCGCGGGTGAACTGGCGCTGGTACTGGGTGCCGAATCCTAATTGCTACGAGCTCGACGCTACCCAGCCCGAGGCGTACCGCGAGATCGTCAAGACGTTCCGGCGGCTGACGGGCGAAGGTGTCAGCTACTACAAGATAGATTTCATTGCGGCGGCGGGAGGCGAGCAATTCGTGCAGCAAGATCGGAAGGCAACGCGCGGGTGGTCGGCGCTGCGGCGGTCCATGGAGGCGATCCGCGAGGGGGCCGGCGAAGAGGCGTGGATTCGCTATTGCCAGACTCCGCCAGGTACCTGAGCGTCGGGCGGGCGAACAGCGTGATTGGCGGCGACGACACCCTCGATGCCGGAATCCCGGGACGGTTCGACGTGCTGCGGGACAACGCCCACGCGCTGGCGGCCGGTTGGTGGTTGAACGACCAGCCCTACCATCGCGAGGTCTGCGACATGAGCGTACGCATGCAAGGCAGCGTCGAGGAAGTTCGCGTCCGCGCGGCCCTGATGACCCTTGCCGGCTGCAGCATCTCGTGGAGCGACGAACTCTGCTACCTGCCGCCTTCGCGCATCCGCCTGATGCAGCAATGCATGCCCCCGGGAAACCCGCCGATGCGGCCGCTCGACCTGTTCGAGCGCGACGTCCCGTCGGTGTGGCATCTGAAGATGACCAACGCGGCAGGGGCCTGGGACGTGGTCGGCCTGTTCAACTTCGAGCGGACGCCCGGGACGCGTGCGGTGCGGTTCGCGGACCTGGGGTTGGATTCGCGGGCGGAGTATGCCGTGTTCGAGTTTTGGGAGGAACGGTTCCTCGGGATGCTGCGGGACGGCGTGGAGCTGTCGCTGCCGGGCGGATCTTCGCGCATCCTGTCCATCCGCCGCGTGACGGGTCTCCCGCAGTTGGTGGGCACCGACATGCACCTGCTCCAGGGGTGGCACGAGGTGAAACAACTCGCCTGGGACGATTCGGCTCGCGTGCTTTCGGGCCGTTACGAGCGGATGCCGGGGATTCGCGGCAAAGCGTTCTTCCGCATTCCGGCGGGCTACACTCCGAAGTTTCAGTTCCCGCTGGGCCCGGATTCGGCGCGGCTGACCCACGTCGCCGAGGGACTGTGGATGCAGGAAGTCGAGTTCACCGAACGCGACTTGTCCTGGAGCATCGCCTTCGACGCCCCGCGTGCGCCGGAGCGCAAGGAACCGACGGGCACGTGACTCCACTCGCAGTGATCCGGGAAGTGGCTCTGAATAAATAAGTACCACATAATCCGAGCCTCCTTGGCCGGCGCTCGGCAATCGCCGCGGCGATTTGCTCTCAGACATCGCGGCTTGCTTCAGTTCGCGCCATCTTCCATCCTCCCGGCCTAGTTGTTGCCATGACATTGAAGCTTTCAACGCTGAGCGTTCTACTCGGCCTCGGCCTGGGTCTGCCCCAGATCTACGGCCTGCTCAAACCGGCCGCCTTCACGGCGGCAGTGCGGCGATTCCCGCGCTCCATCCCCTGGGGCATCGCCCTGGTCGTGTTCGGCACCCTTTGGTTCCTGTGGAACCTCGGCCAGGAATCCCTCGCCGATTTCGCTGCCTACAAGAGCATCCTGTTCACCGGCTTTGCCGGCGTGGGCCTGGGCACCTGCATTTTCGTGCAGGATTTCCTGGCCGTGCGCGGGCTGGCCATCGTGCTACTGCTGCTGGCCAAGCTGATGGTGGATACCGGCCGCCCCGCCCTGCCGCAGACCCCCTGGGTGCTCGTCATCCAAACGTGGGCCTATGTCCTGATCGTCGCCGGCATCTGGCTCACCATCTCACCCTGGCGCCTCCGCGATTTCCTGGCCTGGGGCACGGCAACGGAACAGCGGATCAAGGTCGGTTGCAGCCTGCGCCTGGCGTTCGGCTTGTTCGTCGCCGCCCTCGGACTGACCGTATTCAGGTCGGTCACTTAGCCGTAACTCCGGCCCCTGATCCCGTGAATTCGTTCCAGGGCCGGATTCTGGTTATACGCGGCGGGGCCATCGGGGACTTCATTCTGACCTTGCCGGCGCTCACCGCCTTGCGCCGGCAGTTTCCTGAAGCCCACCTCGAAGTGCTGGGCTACCCGCACATCGCCGAACTGGCCCAAGCCGGCGGCCTCGTCAACCGGGTGCAGTCCATCGAAGCGCGCTCGCTCGCAGGCTTCTTTGCCCGCGGCGGCCAGCTCGCCGAACACCTCGCCGACTACTTCTCCGAGTTCGACTTGATCCTCTCCTATCTGTTCGACCCTGACGGCATTTTCCAAACCAATGTGGGCCTTTGCACGCGCGCCCAGTTTATCGCCGGTCCGCACCGGGCAGACGAGAAAGCCGGTGTCCACGCCGCGAAGGTCTATCTCCAACCGCTCGAGCGCCTCGCCATCTTCGACGCCGACCACATTCCGCGACTGTCCCTGTCCCCCCGCCCGCCGTCCCTCGCCCCTCGCCCCTCCCCCCGGCCCCACTTGCGCTTCATCCCGGCAGCGGCAGCGAGCGCAAGAACTGGCCGGAAGCAAACTGGGCGGAGCTGCTGCAGCTCCTGACCGAATCCACGGACCTCGATTTGCTCGTCGTGGGCGGCGAGGCCGAAGGCGAGCGCCTGCAACGCCTGGCCGCCACGCTGCCTCCCGCCCGCTCGCACGTGGCCCAAAGTCTCCCGTTGGCCGAGCTGGCCCGCCGGCTCGCCGGCTGCCGCGCCTTTATCGGCCACGACTCCGGCATCTCGCACCTCGCCGCGGCGGTCGGCCTGCCCTGTTTGCTCCTGTGGGGGGATACCGCCGAAGAAATCTGGCGGCCGCCCAGTCAAACGGTGGTTCTGCTGCGCTACCCGGGCGGCCTGGCCCGGTTGCCCGTGGCCGAAGTCGTGGCGCAACTGTGGCAGGTCTCGGTTGCAAGTTAATTCCCCGAACTTCATTTCCCGAACTACGCGCTCGCGCTTTGAAGCGAATCCCCTCACCCGCCCAGAGGGCATCCTCTCCATGAACCTCGGTACGACAGACGGCCCCCATCCCTCTCCCCACCGCTGCGAGGGCGCGACAGCGCGGCGAGTCGGAGGGGGAGAGGGTGCAAACGGACTCATTGGGCAAAGGATTTGCTTGTGTGTGGCCCTGGCCGGGCCAAGATGCCTCGCGCCTGTATGCCGATGGGCCAACAGGAACTATACATAGCGTCGTAAGTCCCGGCTGCCTCGGCGAGGCAGCCCTACCAGGGTAGGGCGCTTTCGCCGAAAGCGCCGGCGGAAAGAGTTAAGTCGCTGTGGAGAGGTGTCGCGTGCTTGGCATAGCTTTGAGACACCGCCCGAGCGCCCCTGCGCCCCGGGCTTCCGGCAAGGCTGTCGGCGACGGCAGGCAACCGATGAAACGAATCCTGGTCATAGACGACGAAGAATCGCTGCGCGAGATGGTGCACATCGTGCTGGCCCAAAAAGGCTTTGACGTGATCGAAGCCGAGAACGGCGCGGTGGGCATTGACCGGGCTCCGCAAGGAGCTGCCCGACCTGATCCTCTGCGACGTGAACATGGAGAAGGTGGACGGCTATTCGACCCTGGCTTCGCTGCGCAAGGAGCCCGCCACCGCCGCGATTCCTTTCATCCTGATGACCGGCCT
>CAWGGD010000049.1:0-129351 GCA_963822005.1 uncultured Verrucomicrobiae bacterium
CCGATGCTAGGGCAACGAGTTAGAACGCGGCTGGACCTGCTGAAGTTTGCCTGGGTGTGCGGCGGGCCACTGCAGGACAGCCTCCGGCTCTTCCACTATGCTGGACTGAGCCATCCTTGGTTGCTCGCGGCTGGAGCCGTCGTGCGCCAGAGCGAATTCTCACCTTCTCGATCTGGGCTGCGAGCGCGACCCGCTTCCGGGTCTACGCCCGCGATAATGGATTGGAGCCGGGCGTCATTGCCGAGTTCTTCTCGCCGCAATCCAGGATCCTGCCGGCGGAGCTCCCGCCACTGGCGCCGAAGGTGATCTGTAACGTCGGCGCCAACATCGGCATTGCCTCCCTGCGCTTTGCCACGCGCTAGCCAAACGCCCGGTTCTACGCCTTCAAGCCGCTGCCCGTGAATCACGAGGCATGCCTGCTCAACTACCGGAACCTCCGGCAGGCCGCGGCGTTCCCCTGGGCCGTCGGTTCCCGGACGGAAGTGACCCCGTTCAGATGCGAGGCCGTCCCCCGTGGCGGCCACCTCCAATCTGCTCCGGGAAATACCAGCGGGCAGATCGGCAAATAAATCGAAGTGCCGGTCTTCTTCATTGCGGATTTGATTCGGGTGCAGAAGCTGGAACCCCTGACTCCCCCCTCTCCAGGATTCTCTATGAAGCGGCTACGTGTTCGGTGGGCGGCGTGAATCCGTTCTCAGACCCAGGACGCTCATGAAGAAACTTGAGAAGACGGTCTGGATGGAGACGACGATCAGGGTCACCGCCGGCAGCAGCCGCCGCATATTGTCCCCGTAAGACAGCAGACCATACCCGGCTCGCTTCCAAATCCATACCCCGTGCAGCAGCAACCCAACGCCCAGCAGCAGAATGGCGAGCCCAAGACCTATCCCCTTCTCCAGGGTGAAGATCCTGAAAACCCTGGAGAATTTCGGGTCCTGGGGCAGCAGGCCCTCCCCGATGGCGAAGACCTTGGTGAAGAAGGCAAAGGCGACCAGTTGAGAGCCGATGATCACCGACATGCAGGCCACGGCGAGGGTGCCGGTGCTGAACTCGACCTTGCCGATGTGAATCGGCGCAATGGCCAGGGCCGTTGCGGCGGCGGCTCCCAGCACTCCCAGCAGCAGACCCGGCACGAGAAACAGCCAGCGGGGTGAGTAAATCAGCATGAACCGCAGGTGCCGCCACCCGTCCCGCCACGGTTTCAAATGCGGCGGCCGCGAGCGCCCGTCCGGATGCAGGGTGATCGGAACCTCCGCGATGCGCAAAGACTTCAAGGTCGCTTTGATCACCATCTCCGAGGCGAATTCCATCCCGGTCGTCTTTAGCTCCATCTTGCGGTAGGCCTCCCGGGTAAAGCCGCGCAGGCCGCAATGGAAATCACGCGCCGGGCATTTGAACAAAAGCCGCCCGATGAATGAGAGGCTCGGATTGCCGAGCCACCGGTTCTTCCACGGCATCGCCCCGGGCGCAATCGCCCCGCCCCCGCCGGGCAGCCGGCAGCCCATCACCAGGTCGTAGCCTTCCCGGAACTTCTCCACGAAACCTTCGATCCTGGAGAAATCGTAGCTGTCGTCCGCGTCCCCCATGATGACCCATTTCCCTCGCGCCGCCTCAATGCCGCCTCGCAAGGCGCTTCCATAGCCTTTCTCCTTCACTGCGACGACCCGCGCTCCCGCCTTCTCGGCGATGGCCACTGACCCGTCGGTGCTCCCGTTGTCGGCCACCAGCACTTCTCCGCGCAGGCCCGCCCGCTCGAGCCCGGCGCGCGCCTTGGCGATGCAGGCCGCCAGGGTTTCCGCCTCGTTGAGACACGGCATCAGGATCGTCAGCTGACATTCATCTTGCATACCTGTGGCGCCCGGCGGACAGCTACGCGCCGACCGGCCGCCGGACGCTTGGGTGGAGCTTGAATCGGTTGAAGACGACCTTGGGCTGGGGCGCCACCACAGGTTTCGCCACCCCGCCGTTGAGGCTGATGCTCATGGCCAGCAGCCCCAGGAACATCGGCAAGTCCGTGGCCAACGCGCCGAAGACCGTAAAGAAGAAGACGGATTTCACGACAAAATAGGCAAACAGGAAAGTATTCATGTGATGGTAGGCCGGATCGCCAAACTGGTAATTCTGATAGACCACCCGTATGCCAGCGATCAGGAGCCAAACAAAGGCAATCGAGCCAAAAATCCCGAATGGCAGCAGAACAGACAACGGCCCGTTGTGATAGTTGCCGGTCATTTCTGTGCCTTCCATCTTGTCCCCGATCTGTGGCCTTCTCGGTGCCGCTGAAGGCGTAGCCTTTGCCGAGGAGGAGATACTGCGGGATTTGCGGGGCCAGGTCCCGCCACATCCCCAGCCGCCAATCACTCGAACGCCTGGGCATCCATCCGCACCAGGGGATCAATCTGGATAAATGGCACAACGGCCAGCGAACGTTGAATCGTGCAGCGGCAGCCGGGGCGCAAAGAGGATCAGGAGCCCGCCAGCCGCTAGAAACACGAAGACGACAGGCAGCAGCAGCCGCGTATGGTGCAGCCGCTCGAGGTAGAACAGCAGCGCGAAAACCGCCACCACCGTGATCACCGTTGACCGGAAGCCGCCCACCAGGGCCAACCACGCAGAAAGCCGCAGAGCACGACCAACCGCCAGGGCTTGGTGCCATCCAGGACACCCCGGATGCCATAGCGGGCCAGCATCAGGCAATAGACCGCGACACCCAGGGAGGCCAGGCCGAACAAGCGCGACACAAAGTCACTCGGCTGGCCCGACCACGCTATTCTGGTCCTGGAAGGGTGACAGGCTTGCCACGGGAAAGATCAGAAAGATCCAATTGAAGGCTGGGCTGATTACACCCGGCAGATGCGCTATCGCCGTGGTCGCGGCTCCCAGGAAGAAGAGCGCCACGTAGAGTCCCGCCCGTTTCGGGGGAATCCGGCGGTTGATAATGGCGAAATAACCCATCACCGCCGCGAACACCATGAAGTAGTGCTTTCCGCCAATGAGTGTCCCCGCCTAAAGCCTTGAACCCGATTCCGCCGGTGAGCCGCGCCGTGAGCAGAACCACAACGGTGAGGAACAGCAGCGGCCGAGCCACCGTGGGCGCGTGCAGGAACTTCATCTGCCGATTGAGCGTGTATTGCAGGATGGAGATGGTGAGACTGGCCGCGGCCAGCCCCATCCAGACCTGCGGCCTGCCCGGTATAAAGAACAGCAGGGCGGTGCTGTTCCAGGTGGCAATCAGCCAGGGATGGTGCCAGCGCAAAAGCAGCGGGATGGCCAGCACGCAGAGAAGACGACCACGACCACAGCCGTACAGTAGCGAAGTCCAGCGGATTGGCCAGCAGGTAACCCAGAAAGACCGCCAGCGGCAGGCAAAGCCCATAGGTGAGGAGCGATCGAAAAAGTGCAGATGCGTTAGACATTACTCAGCCGGTGCCCGTTGCGCGCTAGGCCTTAATATACTCGGTATTGAATTCCACGCCAGTGGCAGGTTGTTCCTCCCGCGCCGGGGATGGCCCGGCTCCGTTCAGCGCCACGCTCATCCCCAGCAAGCCCGTGAAACATCGCCATGTCGGAGTCCAAGGAGCCAAAGAAGCAGAGGAAGAATAGCGCCCGGGCGGCGAAGGCCGCCAGCAGCAGTGCATTCACCCTTTGGAGCGCCGGGTCGCCGAATTTCCAATTCCGATGCAGCACCCGCAGGCCCGCAACCAGGAACCAAATGAAGGCGATAGCCCCATAAATGCCAAAAGGAATCAGGACCGAAAGGGGGCCATTGTGGAAGTTACCCACCAATATCGTGCTCGCGAATGGGTTGCCGGCTTCGCCGGTTTCCGTGACAGCGAAAAACTCGCGCGCATCGACGCCCCAGCCTGTGCCCCGGAATAGGTGCTTGGGTATTTCCGGCAGCAGGTCTTTCCACATTCCCAGCCGCCATTCCAGGGTTCCTTGGGCGCTTTCCCGCGCCACGCTATGAAACTTGCCGGGGAGGAAACTCAGCGCGCGCTGCGCCATGAGCGGCAGTTTCTCCGCCTGGGGCAGCACGACTGCGCCGCCGACCAGGATCACCGCCAGCAAGGCTGCCAGGTAGCGGGTCCGGTGAAGCCTCTCCAAATAAAACAAGATGGCAAAGGTGAGGGCGCCAAGCACGACGAAGGACCGGAATCCCGATGCCAGGCCTGCGCCCAGCGCCAAAACAGCAGAAGCAGCCGCCATGGCCGCGTCAAATCGAGCAACCCGCGAATGCCAAAGCGCGCCAGCAGGTAGCCGTAAATGCCCATCCCCACAACGGAAAGGTTAGCCAGACGGATTAGCTGCGCCGAGATGACTGAAGGTGTGTCGAGCATGGCCTCGTGCAGCCCCATGTTTGGCGTAACAAAGAACCACAGAAGCTCTGACTTCACCCCGGCCACGATGGCCAGGTCGCCCAGGCCGAAGGTCAACGCGGGAAGGAAAAACATGGCCACATACAACCAGGTCCGATGCAGCGGAATGCGTCGGCTGGTGAAGACAAAGTAGCCGACGACTGCCGCCAGGAAGTAGAAGTATCTTCTGCCGCCGTAGCGGCCTCCGCCCAGCATCAGCACGCCAAAGCCGCCCGTCATCACGCCCGTCACCACTACTACGCCCGCCAGAACGAGCAACGGCTTGATGATCGAGGGTTCAATGACAAATCGCGTGTCCGGGCTGACCGCCCGGTTGAGCACGGCGAAGAGCAAGCCGACAAACGCCAGGATCGCCCACAAAGCGGGGCGGCCCGGGAGAAAGACAGGGCAAATGGCCGCATTCCAGGCAAGCACCAGGAGCGGCTGATACCATTTCATCAGCAGCGGAATCGAAAGCACCACCAAGACAAAGACGACCACGGCGAGGCTGCCCAGTTCCATCGGCTCGGCCACAAAATACCCAACCAGCACCGCCAGCGGCAGCGACAATCCCATAATCAGATGGGACTTGGGTACATGAATTGCATTTGCCATCGCGCGGGAGAAGCAGACCAAAGTTCACGCGTCTCTGCAACCTCTTTCTAGCATCTTTCTAGCATCTTACGCTTTGGAGCTATTTGCTTCCGTCCGGTGGCGTGGCGGATTACGATCACCCGCTCTATGCAGAAACCCCAAACGGTTGTCCTCAGCCAACTGCTGCCGCCGGCAGTCATTAATCTGAATTTGAAGAGCGCGGACCGGGATTCCGTGCTGGGCGAACTGGTCAATCAAATCCCGCAGCTTGCCTGGCAGCCGGAGGCGCGGCAGACGTTGCTGCGCGCGCTGCATGAGCGCGAACAACTGCACAGCACCGGCATCGGCGACGGCATCGCGCTGCCGCACTCGCGCAACGCGCTGGTGGGCCTGGTGGACCAGCCGATTATGGTCTTTGGCCGGCATGCGACGGGAATACCGTATGGCGCGATTGACAGCGTGCCGGCGCGGCTGTTTTTCCTGCTGGTGGCGCCGACGGTAACCCTGCACCTGGCGGTTCTCGCCCGCCTGACCCGGCTGCTCCGTAATCCGAAGCTGCGGCAAAGCCTGCTGACGGCCGACCAGCCGGCGAAGGTGATCGCGCTGATCCGGGAGGCCGAGGCGGGACTGTGAGGGCGTAGGACGTGTTGCGTGTGCGTGGTGTGTGTTGGCTCCAGCTTCCGATCACGCGTCACGTTTCACGTTTCACGCCGCCCCCGCCCCTTGTCAGACCTCGCCGTTGAATCCCTGCTGGCGCAGGGCCTCGAACAACACCAACGCGACACAGTTGGAGAGGTTCAGCGAGCGGGCTTGGGCGTGGAACATGGGAATGCGCAGCCAGGAGTTGGGATATTCCCGCAGAAGCTTCTTCGGCAGGCCGGCGGTTTCCCGGCCAAATACGAGATAATCATCGGGTGCGAAGCTGGCTTCCGTATAGAGTCGCGGGCCGCTTAGATTCGACAAACCAGAGGCGGGCGTTGACCGGAAGGGCCCGGCGGAAAGCCGCCCAGTCCGGCCAGCGATGCCAGGCGACATGCCGCCAGTAGTCCATTCCGGCCCGCTTGAGTTGGGCGTCGTTCAGCTCGAAGCCGAGCGGTTCGACCAGGTGCAGGGTGCTCCTGGTGGCGGAGCAGAGCCGCGCGACGTTGCCGGTGTTAGGGGGGATTTCCGGTTCCAGCAGCACGACGTGCATAAGATACCTTCCACAAGACCAGTCCGCGCGCGGGCGCGGTCATGCCGGCGACGCGCCGGTCGCGTTGGCGGAGCATTTGCCTGACCTGATCCGCCGGGAAGCTGGCCCAATCCGACCTGCACGAGGGTGCCGACGATGCCGCGGCACATCTTGTAGAGAAAGCCGTCTCCCTGGATGGTGAAGGTCAGCAAGGGGCCGCGCCGGGTCAGATCGCAACGGGTCAGAGTGCGGACGGTGGACTCTTTGGCATAGCCCGGGTTGGCGGCAAAGGACTGAAAGTCATGCCGTCCCACAAACAAGGGGGCGGCGGCGCGCATGGCGGCCAAGTCGAGCGGGCGAGGCACGTGCCAGGCCGTGTGGCGGAGCAAGGGATTCATGGCCGCGTGGTTCCAGACGAAGTAACGATACTGCTTGGCGGCGGCGTCGAAGCGGGCGTGGAACGCCTGCGGGGCGCGGGCGGCGGAGAGGACGCGAATGTCTTCCGGCAGCCAGGCATTGAGAGCCAGAGCCAGCTTGCGGGGGGCCAGGCGGCACTCGGGGCGCGGGACTTCGAAATGCGCCACCATACCCAGGGCGTGGACGCCGGTGTCAGTGCGGCTCGAGCTGTGAAGGCGGGGGCGGCTGGGAAAGAGTTTCGCGAGCGCGGCTTCGACTTTTTCCTGCACGCCGGTGCCGATTTTCTGGACCTGCCAGCCTTGATAGGCGGTGCCGTCGTAGGCGAGCGTGAGTTTGAATTTGAGCAGGTGCATCAGAATGTCGCGTGTTGCGTAACAGTTGACGCGTAACCGCAATTCGAGACGCCGCGTCTTAGGTGGCCAGGCTGTCCAGATAGCTCTGCAGCAGGATGGCGGCGGCCATCTGGTCCACTTTTTTCTTCCGTTTGTCGCGGCGGACGTTGCCTTGGATCAGGAGGCGATTGGCCTGGGCCGAGGTGAGGCGCTCGTCCCAGGTCTGGATGGGCACGGTGAGCGCTCCGCGCAGGGCCGCCACAAAGCCCTGCACTTTGAGCGCTGCCGGGCCGTAAGTGCCGTTCATGTTGCGCGGCAGCCCGACGAGGATCAACTCGACCTGCTTGTCCCGGATCAGCTCCCTGAGCCGGGCCAAGACATCGGCAAAGGGTTCGGCGGCAACGAACTCGAGCGGCTGGGCAATCAGCTTGAGCTCGTCACTGAGGGCGATGCCGATGCGTTTGGTGCCATGGTCCAGGGCCAGGATGCGCATAGCGGCTATAGAGTCTTCATCACTCTGGCTGCCGCGTTCACCGTTTGCTCGATATCCGCCGCCGTGTGGGCGGTGGAAAGGAAACCGGCCTCGAACTGTGACGGCGCAAGGTAGATGCCTTCAGCCAGCATCCCGTGAAAGTACTTCGCGAAGCGCGCCCGGTCGCTCTTCATCGCATCGGCCAGGTTCTGCACCGGCTCGCTGGTGAAGTAGCCGCAGAACATCGAGCCGCAACGGTTGAACTGGACGGGGACGCCGGCGGCCTCGGCGGCGCGCTTCAGGCCGGCTTCAAGGTCGGCGCCGAGTTGTTCGAGCTTCGCGTAGGCGTCGCTGGCCGCCAGTTCCTCGAGGGCCGCGATGCCGGCGGCCATCGCCAGCGGGTTGCCGCTCAGCGTGCCTGCCTGATAGACCGGACCGACCGGCGCCAGGCAATCCATGATCTCGGCGCGCCCGCCGAACGCGCCGACCGGCAGGCCGCCGCCAATGACCTTCCCGAAGCAGGTCAGGTCCGGCGTGATGCCGAAACGCTCCTGGGCGCCGCCTTTGGCGAGGCGGAAACCGGTCATGACCTCGTCGAAGATCAGCAGGGCGCCGGCGGCTGCGGTGACCTCGCGCAGAAACTCCAAATAGCCGGGCTTTGGCAAATACAAGCCGGCGTTGCCGGGCACTGGTTCGACGATGATGCCGGCGATTTGTCCCTGGTTCGCCGCCAAGGCGGCCGTGACCGCCGCCGGGTCGTTGAAGGGCAGGACAATCGTGTGCTGCGTGAATGCGGCCGGCACTCCCGCGCTGTCCGGGTTCCCGAACGTCAGCGCCCCCGAGCCGGCCTTGACCAGCAGCGAGTCGGCGTGTCCGTGGTAGCAGCCGTCGAACTTGATGATCTTGTCGCGTTTGGTGAAGCCGCGCGCCAGGCGGATGGCGGACATCGTGGCCTCGGTGCCCGAGTTGCACATTCGCACCTTGTGCACGCTCGGGACCCAGGCGCAGATCATCTTCGCCAGGGTGACCTCGAGCGGATTAGGTATGCCGAAACTGGTGCCGTGCTGCGCCGCCGCCCGCACCGCATCAATGATGCGGGGATGAGCATGGCCGAGAATGGCCGGTCCCCAGGTGCCGACGTAATCAAGATACTCGTTGCCGTCCACGTCCCAGACCCGGGCGCCCTTCGCCCGGTTGACGAAGAACGGGTGGCCGCCCACGGCGCGAAACGCGCGCACGGGCGAGTTCACCCCACCCGGGATAAATTGCAGCGCCTCAGCAAACAGTTGGTCCGATTGGGTTCGCGAGATCATGATAACATGGTCGGGAAAGCCGGCGCTACGGTCTCAAGGCGAAGTGGCCGGCGTCCAAGGCGAGGGGGGGATGGTAATGGCGACGCCGGGTTTCAAAGGCTTATTGAAGTCCACCTTGGGGTTGGCGGCCTTCAGGGCGCTGACTGGCAGGCCGTACATCAGCGCGATGGTGGCCGCGCTGTCGCCTGCGCTTAATACATAGACCTTCTTCGGCGGGGGTGTCGGCGGTTCCGGGGGCGGTTCGGGCGGCAGGTTCTGCCCGGTCGCGAGGGCGTTGGCCTGGAGTTGCTCCAGTTCAAGCCGCTTCAGCTCGATGTTTCTCTGCTCCGTGGTCAAATTGGTGTCGCCGCGAATGCGTTTCTGTTCGGCGAGGGCTGCCAGGTTGATGGCGTAGATCGCCCGCGCCGCCTCTGGCGTGCCGGCTTCCTCGGCGGCCGCCACGGCATCGCGATAAACCGGGTCGTGGAGCGTCCGATACTCCTCATAGCGCTTCGGGCCCAGGGCAACCTTGATCGCATTGTCGCGCTGGTTCTCCAGCGCCTTCCGCGCTTCGAGGCTGCTGGGGTCCTTGGCATCCGCCAGCAACTGGATGCGCTGGTTGAGGGAATCGGTGGCGCGGAACACCGCGCGGAACTCATCGGGTGTGGGGTCGAAGAAGCGGAGCTGGCCGAACTCGGTGCGGAGGTCATTGGCATTTTGCGAGTAGCGCAGCAGGAATTCCTCGAGGTCCGGCGGACTGAGCAGGCGGGCCAGGTCGTCCCGGGTTTGCTGCCGAAGCTTGGCCAGTTCCGCCGGGTCGGGCTCTTTGCCGGCGCTGCGTTGCGCGTCCAGGTAAGCCTGCATGCGGTCTTGGGAGCGAAGGCTGACATCCTGAAGCGCCTGTTTCGTATCCGCCGGCAACGCCCCCAGCACGGGTCCGTCGAGGACGACGCCGGGCCGGGAGGGCCGGGGAATGCTTACCAGATCACGCGTCTCCCAAGTAGCTCCCAGCAGGCTCGTTAGCAGGGCGCGCCTCTGCTCCTCCAATTCGCGGGCCTTCTCCGCCGCCACGCGGATCACGTTCGTGTCCGGCTCGCTCCGCCACCATTGTTGTTCGGGCGTGACCAGCTCGACCGCCCGTTTGCGCGAGTAAACCGCATTCACTTCGGCGATGATGATGTCGCGAATGGTTTGCTCCGGGCAACCGATCTGGCGCAAGTTGGCGACGTAGGTCGGGAAATCGGCTGACTCAACCTCCTGCCAGGAGAAATACTGCCGGCGCACGACGAGGTTGGTTTTCGCCGGCACGGCGGAGGTGTTTGCCAGGGCCGCGGCGGCGGTCGCCAAGCTGGCCGCCCGCTGGCGCGTGGCAGACAGCCACGCGGCGGCCAATGCGATATTGACGCCGAGCGAAACCAACGCAATTACCCGCCAGCGCATATAACTATTTATCCATAATCTGGCGCCACAGCAAATTGAAAAGCGCCGCCGGCAGAAAGTTGCGCCTTGAATTAGGGTTTGACCGTGGCCGCCCAAAACCGCTTTGGTTAGGAGTTCGCAGAATCATCCGACGAGCCCTGAAGCAGCCTATGACCACGAGCGCACCCACCGCAGCCGCTCCCGCCGGCACCGCCACAACCCGCGCCCAATGGCTGGTGCTGGCTGCGGCCTTCCTGGGGTGGATGTTTGACGGGGTGGAGATGGGGATTTTCCCGCTCGTGGCCCGGCCCGCGCTGCAAAGCATGCTGCCTGCCTCGGCGGTGGGCCAGGACCAGTTTGTCGGTTTATGGATGGGGCGGATCACCGCCCTGTTTCTGGTGGGCGCAGCTGCGGGCGGGCTGGTGTTCGGGTGGCTGGGCGACCGCGTGGGGCGGGTGCGGGCCATGGTCCTGAGCATTCTGACCTATTCGATCTTCACCGGCCTGTGCTACTTTGCGCAGGAACCGTGGCACCTGGGGGCCTTGCGCTTTATCGCCGCGTTCGGCATGGGCGGCGAATGGTCGCTGGGCGTGGCGCTGGTGATGGAGGCCTGGCCGTCTGGCAAGCGCGCCTTGCTGGCCGGGATCATCGGCACTGCGTCCAACGCGGGTTACCTGCTGATCGCGCTGGTGGGGCTGGCTTTTGCCGTCACCCGGGAATCCTGGCGGTGGATTATGATTGCCGGCGCCGTGCCCGCGCTGTTGGCGCTGGGCATTCAGTTGGTCGTGCCCGAATCCGAGCGCTGGAAAGCCGCCGTGCAGAAACACGCAGCGCGCCCCGTCCGGGAAATCTTGTCCTCCGGGTTGATTGCCAAGATGCTGCTGGGGATAGGCCTGGCGTCCATCGCGCTGATCGGGACCTGGGGCTCGGTCCAGTGGCTGCCGCTCTGGGCGGACCAAATGACCGGCGGCCGGGTCCCGACGGCGAAGGCCATGGCGCAGATCCTGGTCAGTGCCGGGGCGATGGGCGGTTCTTTGGCGGGCGCGCTGGCCGCCGGGCGCATCGGACGGCGTCCGGCGTATTTCGCGCTCTGCTTGTTTTCACTGCTGCTGTGCGCGTGGCTGTTCCGCTTTGTCAACGAATACGGCGCCACCTTTCTGATCCTTGTCACGCTCGTGGGGGCGGCTACCGCGGCGTTTTACGGCTGGCTGCCGCTGTACCTGCCCGAGTTGTTTCCCACCCGCGTGCGGGCGACCGGCCAGGGTCTGTGCTACAACTCCGGGCGTATTTTGGCAGCGGTAGGCGCGCTCACCCAGGGGCAGTTGGTTGCCGCCTATGGAGGCAGCTACGCCAAAGCCGGCGCGATGATTACGCTCATTTACCTGGTGGGCTTGGGCCTGATCTGGCTGGCGCCGGAGACCAAGGACCAACCTTTGCCGGAATGAAGTTCGAGCGAGCTAAAGCTTGGACTCCGGGACGCAGGGCACTACTTTTCCCGCGCATGAAACCAAAGGCATACGCCCGCGCCGGGGTGGATATTGACCTGGGCAACGAGGTCAAATCCACGCTGCCGCGACTTGCTGGCGGCCACGCATCGGCCCGGCGTGCTCGGCAAGGTCGGCGGGTTTGGCGGCCTATTCGCGCTGGACATCAGCAGGTATCGTCAGCCGGTGCTGGTATCGAGCGTGGATGGCGTCGGCACCAAGCTCAAGCTGGCCTTTGCGATGGACCGCCATGACACCATCGGGCAGGATCTCGTGAACCATTGCGTCAACGACATCGCGGTGCTTGGCGCGGAGCCGCTCTTCTTCCTGGACTACCTCGGCACGGGCCAGCTGGAGCCGCGGGTGTTCAGGGAGATCATCAAAGGGTTTGCCAAAGCCTGCGCGGAGAACCACTGCGCCCTCATCGGCGGCGAGACCGCCCAGATGCCGGGCTTCTACCGGGCGGGGGAATACGACGTAAGCGGCACGATTGTCGGCGTGGTCGAGAAATCCCGGATGCTCGACGGCAAGGCCGTGCGACCGGGCGATGCGGTGATCGGCTTGGGCGCCAGCGGTCTGCACACCAACGGCTATTCGCTGGCCCGCAAGATTCTCTTCGAGCAGATGCGGCTGAAGCCCCGGAGCTACGTGCCTGAACTGCGCAACACCGTTGGCGATGAGCTGCTGAAGGTGCACCTCAGCTACGGCCCGTTGATTCAAAAGCTGCTGCGGAAGTTCAACGTAGGACAGGCGTCCCGCCTGTCCCCTAAGCCCGCTTCCGGACCGCGTCCAAAGGACAAGCGGGACGCTCGTCCTACTATCAGGGCCTTCGCCCATATCACCGGGGGTGGTTTCGTGGATAACATCCCGCGCGTGCTTGCCCAAGGGCTGCGATGTCATCATCCGCAAGGGCACATGGGAGATGCCCCCGATTTTCCGGCTCCTTCAGGCCAAAGGTGGCGTGCCGGAGGACGAGCTGTATCAGGTGTTCAACATGGGCGTCGGCATGGTCGCGCTCGTCGCAGCCGACCACGCCGAGAGGATTCTGAGGTTTGTCCGGGCGCAAGCGCCAGCCGGCCTGGCTGATTGGCCAGGTGGCGAAAGGGCAGGGAGGGTGCTGGAGTGACCCGCGAGTCGGCGATTTGACCGCCTCGGCGGCTAGCTATGCTTACTCTTCTCCGGCTTCTTGGCCGCGGCGTTGGTATATTTGTCCAGGTCCTCGGCCTTGATGACTTCGATCTTGGCGCCCTTCTTGAGTTCTTCCGCGGACGGCACCTTGATGATGTCGCTGGTCAGCGGCGCGGGGGGAGGGGCCGGTGGCGGCGGCGCTTCAATCCCGGTCAGTTCCACCTCGAAGAGGAGGGTGGTGCCTGGCTCGATGTTCGGCCCCCCGCGGTCGCCATAGCCCAGGCTGGCAGGCAGATAAAGCTCCCACTTCGAGCCGGTCTTCATCATTTGCAGCGCTTCGGTCCAGCCGGGCACGACCCCGTTCACCCGGAACTTCGCCGGCTGGCCTCCGTGCTTGGCGGAGCTGTCGAACTCCTTGCCGTCAATCAGCGTCCCGCGGTAATTGACCACCACCATGTCGTTGCTCTTCGGGATCGCGCCCGTGCCTTCGGTGATGACTTTGTATTGCATCTCGGCCTTGGTCCCATCCGGCAGTGTCGCCTGGTGGGTCTTGACGCCGGGCTTCTTCTTGTTTTCCGCCAGGAACGTTTCGCCTTCCTTGCGGTTCTTCTCGGCGGCTTGGCGCCGGGTTTCTTCGAACTTGGCGCGCGCTGCCTGCCGGTAATTATTGATGGCTTCCCGCACCTGCTGCTCATTGAGCTTCGACGGCTGGCCCGCCATGGCGTTCTTCATCGCGCTGGCCAGCACATCCATATCCAGCTCCACCCCGCCCCGTTTGAGGTTGTTGCCGATGTCCGTGCCGATCGCGTAGCTCATGTTCTCCTTCTGCTCCTTGGGGGAGAGCGTCGGCGCATTGGTGGAGGCAGTCGTGCTGAGCAAGGTGGGCGCTTTGCTTGCCGCACTCGTCGAAACCGGCTTGTCCTGGGCCGCCATGCCCACTTGCAGCAGCGCCAATCCGAAGCCGAGAGCCAATATCATTCTAAATCCGCTTTTCATAGTTGTTCGTTGTGCTCGTTTGTTAACAGGCCATTCGTTTACACCAACCCGGCCAAATGTCCAGCCCGAAGCAAATAATTTCCTCTGGCCCTCCCGCTGCTTCCTGATTCAATGGCCCCGATGCAAATCCTGGTCATTGGCTCCGGGGGCCGCGAGCACGCTTTGGTTTGGAAGCTGGCCCAATCCCCCCATGTCACCCGCCTCTGGTGCGCCCCCGGCAACGCCGGCATCGCGCAGGAGCGCCTGGCGAAAGACGGCGCCCTCGTTCAGTGCGTCAGCCTCGGCGCGGAGGACCTGCCCGCCCTGCACGCTTTCGCCCGCGACAACCGCGCCGACCTGACCGTCGTCGGCCCGGACAACCCTTTGGCCCTCGGCATCGTGGACTTGTTCCAGAAGAGCGGGCTTCGCATCTGGGGCCCGAACCAGCAGGCCGCCCAATTTGAAGCCTCCAAGGTCTTCTCCCAGCGGTTCATGGAGCAATACGACATCCCCACCGCGCGCGCCGGCACGTTCACCGATGTCCCCTCCGCTTCGCGCTTCGCCGCCTCGCTGGGCGGCCGTTGCGCCGTGAAAGCCGACGGCCTGGCGCTGGGCAAAGGCGTCCTGATCTGCCGCGACATGGCCCAGGCCGACCGCGCCATCGAGGAGGTCCTCGTCAAGAAGTCCTTCGGCGCCGCCGGCGGCAAGATCGTCATCCAGGAACTGCTCGAAGGCATGGAAATCTCCCTCCATGCCCTCTGCGACGGCCGCACCGCGAAGCTCTTCCCTACCGCCCAGGACCACAAGCGCGCGCTGGACGGCGACGCCGGCCTGAACACCGGCGGCATGGGCGCCTATTCCCCGACGCCGTTCCTGAGCGAGCTCGCAGCTTGCCGCGGCCGGGCGGCAGCATTCTCGATCCCTGGCTGCGCGGTTGCGCCGCCGAAGGCATTGATTTCCATGGCATCCTCTACCCGGGCGTAATGCTTACCCGAGCCGGGCCGAAGGTGCTGGAGTTCAACGCCCGCTTCGGCGACCCGGAGACACAGGTTTACCTGACGCGCCTGGAGAACGACCTGGTCGAGCTGCTGGCCGCCAGCGTAGACGGCACGCTCGGGCAGATGGAATTGAAGTGGAACCCGATGCCTTCGGTGTGCGTGGTGATGGCCTCAGCGGGTTATCCCGGCAGCTACGCCAAGGGCAAGCCGATTCGCGGCCTGGACGAAGCCGCCCGTCTGCCGAACACGAAAGTCTTTCACGCCGGCACCGCCGGCGCCGGGGACCAAATCGTCACCAGCGGCGGCCGCGTGCTGGGCGTTACGGCCTGGGCGAAGGACCTGCGAGCGCCGCGCGCAGGCCGCCTATGCCGCCGTTGAAACCATCCGCTTCGAAGGCGCCCACTTCCGCCGCGACATCGCCAGCAAGGCCCTGGCCGCGCTCCGCTGAGCGTGACCGACACTACGGGTAGACATTTGGGGCTTGTGATATACGAACCAGCGGTCGTATAACCAGCTCAAGTGTGCCTGGGTATGAGCAGCTTACACACAAAAGGACAGGGGAATTGGCGGCTCGGATATACGAACCAGCCGTCGCATAATCACAGTTAGCCCACAACACACCAAACGTGAGAAGTTCATTCCCCTTGTTTTCACGCTTTGCATCACCACATCGGCACTACTGGCCCTCTGTGCATGTTCACAACCCGCCAAGCCGACGAACTCATCCGGCTCGTATGATGTGAGCAAGTTCGTTCGCGTAGCCGTTATCAAGCCGGAGATTGCTGAGCGCGTCGCTAAGGTCTTCACGGACGCGGGTATCCCGGGGATGATTGACAAGAGCGCGGGAACTGCCGGGACACGTCCGGCTGGTTTCTATGGCGTTTCAGTCCCGCGCTCATTTCAGTCGCAGGCCACGACCTTGCTCCGCAAGGAGGCGGCGAAAGAGAATTATTCGGACCAGATCAGTTTTGAGCACAAAGCCTAACCCCTATCAAGCCCGCGCCGTCAATAGGCAAAAGCATTTTTTTACGGGAGGCTTAAAGCCTTCCGTTTAGCGATCCTCGGAGCGGGAACTCCGGCTTAGTTTTCAGTTAGGCAGCTCGGATCCACGGGGCATCCGGCTAAACACCTATTCGGACTCAATCGGGCCAGTGAGCCGTCCGGGCCGAAGCCCGAACCGCCCGGGGCCTTCCAGCGCTGCGATCAGACGCCGTAGCGCGGACCAGAAACACACGGCAGTCAACCCAGGGACTATCCATTCAAAGGGAGGGACGGCTGCCCCGAACCGGGTCGGGGCTCCAGTTTTAAGGCGGACGTGTCGCTGGGGCGGATGCTCCAAAATATAAGGTCGTTCCGAGGTTATGTTGGCGGTGCAGAGACTCCGGTGGGCTGGCTGGATTTGCGAACGAAGGAAACCGGGGGCACGGTGGCCAGTCCGGTCTCCCTCGTCCGTCTCTTGGGTAAGGCAGAGATAGTGCCGCGGCGTGGCGGAGTCAATGAGCGATGAGGCACCTGACCGCAGCTCCCATTCAAAACGGCTGGATTGCTGGCTTGCCCAACGCAGACGTGGCGGCACTGAAGTGCCAAGGATAAAAGTCTGCGGCTAGTGGGGGCCTAGCCTTTGAGCGCATCCAGTTAGGCTGTCCGGGTTGGCCGCGGTCAGGGCCAAAGTCTAATTCTTGGCCAGGGCGGCGGTGAGCCGGTCCGGGTCGAAGACGGTTTTGTTCTTGAGCATAAAGTAAGCGGCGCGAGCCAGTTTGATGGCGATGACGGTGTTGGCTTTGAACTTGTTGCCGTTCATTTTGGTTTCCAGGCGTTGGGCCAGGGGCTTGAGCTGGTAGTGGTCGCGTTTGGCGATGACGGCGGCTTCGCCGAAGGCCCAGCGGAGGTAGGGGTTGCCGAGCTTGGCGCCGCGCAGGCCCTTGATCTTGCCGGCGCTGGCGACGGTGCCTTTGACCAGGCGGCAGTAGGAGAGGAAGTCTTTGACGGAGGGGAAGCGGTCAATGTGGACGATCTAATAGAGGATGGTCAGGCCGAGGCTTTCGCCGATGCCGGGCAGGGTCTTGAGGAGGGTGTATTCGCGACCGGCGACGCGTTTAGTCTGGCGGTTGAGTTCCTCCTCGAGCTGAAAGATCTGCTCATCGAAGTGGCGGACCATGGCCAGGTCGTTCTTGAGCGCGATCTGGCGCAAAGGATGGTTTTCGGCTTTGAGGAGAAGTTATTCCCAGAAGTCGCGGGAACGCCGGGTTTGTTTGGCTGGGGTGCGGTTGTGGGCCAGTTGGTGGGAGTGGATGCGGTGGAGCAGTTCGGAACGGCGCCAGACGTAGAAGATGCGCTGGCGCAGGAGTGCGCGCGGGGGCGTTTGGCGGCGGGATAGACGTAGAGGGGGGGATGAGATTGGAACGGAGCAGGTGGGCCAGCTTCTCGGAGTCGATGCGGTCATTCTTGTTTTTGCCGCCGTGGATGAGGTGGAGGTAGAGCGCGTGGGCGAGGACGAAGGGCAGGCCCTCGGCTTGGCAGGCGTCGGCCAGCCAGTACAAGCCGAACATGCATTCGGCGCAGACGGTGAGGTCGTGGCGGTAGGGTTTGATGAGTTTGAGGAAGTAGGCGAAGTCGTTGTCCTGGACGTTGCAGTGGACCAGTTTCTTGCCCTGGCGGTCCATGACGCAGACGTACATCTGGTGGGCGTGAAGGTCGATTTCGCAGTTGTATTCGGTGGTGGAAGTATAATACTTCATACGTTGACTCAGTAATGTGTCCTCGCGGACACGGTTAATTGTGTTAGTGCTGCGGGGAGTGCTCGTAACACTCCCCGCCCAATTGCCCAAAATGCCACATCCAAACCCAAAGGGCTTGAGTGGGAGTATCAAACGGATTGAGCCGATGACGATGAGCTCGGTCATGCAGGTGTTTCAATCGGGCGTCAGTGGCGCGCCGCTCGCCACGGCTCGTCGGCAGCGTTGCAACCCATGAAAACCATCTTTCTCCCACCGGTTCCAGTCCTCCCAGCCCTTGCTGCGGCGGGCCTGCTCGCTGCCATCCTCTCGCTCCAGGCCCAGCCTGATCGGCCCGCGTCCACGGGAAGCCCGTCTGATGCCAAATACGCCTCGGAACAGCCGCCATCCGCCGCCGCACCCGGCGCCGACTTATTCGCCGACGGCAAGAAGCGGATCATCTTCAGGCTCGACGACGCCGGGCTCTGTCACGCCGTCAACATGGCCGTCGAACGCACCCTCAAGGAAGGCACCGCCAGCGCCGTCGGCGTCATGGTCAACACCCCCTGGCTCGACGAAGCCATCACGATTCTCAAGCGGCACCCAGAAGTCAGCGTTGGGCTGCACACCACCCTCAACTGTGAGTGGACTCCCTACCGCTGCGGACCGGTCTTGCCGGCGAAGGAAGTCCCCTCGCTCGTTGACGAATGGGGCAAGTTCTTCGGCACCCGCAAGGAACTGATCGCCCACCAGCCGAATCCCGACGAAGCCGAGCGCGAATTCCGCGCCCAGGTCGAGCTGGCCTTGCGCAAGGGCCTCAAGCTGTCCTACATGGACCACCACATGAGCGGGCCGGTGACCACGCCGGAACTCAAGGCGCGCTTCGAGAAGGTCGCCCGCCACTACGGCCTGGCCGTGCCGCGCTGGTTCGGCGAACGGCCTGGACCGATCGTCTATGACGTCGCCCCGGACAAGAAGGCGGACTTCCTTCTCGCCGGGCTGCGCCCGATTGACCAGCCGGGCGTTTACCTGGTCGTCTGCCATATAGGCACCGACACGCCCGAGCTGGCCGCGCTCCGCGATCTCAACCCCGGCGCCCCCGCCCAGATGTCCCGGCACCGCCAGGCGGAGACCGACATGCTCTGCGATCCCCGGCTCAAGCCCGCCCTGAAGGAAGCCGGCTTCGAAGTCATCGGCTACGACCTCCTGCAACGGCGGTTTCTGAACCGCATGCAAGCGCCGCCATAAAGTTACTGAGCTTGTCATATTCCTCGCCGGCATTGATCGGTGGAGCTATTGCACGGCTCTACACGAGCTAACCTCGAGCCTGGACCAACTGTCCGAGCAGTGCCCTTAACGCCTGGGGCGCGAAGCCGCCTACGCCGCTGTGGAAACCGTTCGCTTCGAAGACGCCCACTTCCGCCGCGACATCGCCAGCAAGGCGCTCGCGCCGTCACGTTGACTTAGACTGACGGCTGAGGGAGTCATTCCAGAGAAACTGCCTGAGGACCTCGGACCAATGGTCTAACGGCACGGGCTTGGAGATTGACGGCCACCGCAGCGTGTAGCTACCTTGTAGCTGCCTATTGTGGTGATTTGATGTTCGAAGAAAGCCATCCGGCCAGCGCCGCCTGATACGAAAGCCGCCTTGATCAGCCAACAGCCCAATCCGCGAACGAGCCGAAACAGCCCGGTGTTGGTGGCTGCCTGGGTGTTGTTCAGCTCGTTCTGCTGTTGCACCGGGTGGGTGTTGTCCGCGCTCCACCAACTGAATGCGGCAGGGTACACGGTGACATTTCTGCTCGGCTCGGGGGCGGTGTGGGTGCTGCAGAAGAGGCTATTCCCGGGAGGCCTTCGGGGTTGGAACCTGCGGAGGGGGCGCCGGCGCTTTCGGCGGACATTCCCGCTGGCGTTCCTGGTTTTGGCGTCGCTGGCGATTCTGGGTGGCGCCATTCATGCTCCGAGCAACTACGACGCGATGGCCTACCGAATCCCGCGCGTCCTGCACTGGCTGGCAGAGGGACAGTGGCACTGGATTCATACTGACTTCAACCGCGTGAACACGCGCGCCTGCGGCATCGAGTGGCTTTCGGCCCCGCTGATTGCCTTCACCAGGACGGACCGCTCGCTGTTCTTGATCAACGCAGCATCGTTTCTGCTGCTGCCGGGGCTGGTGTTCAGCGTGTTCAGACAGGTTGGCGTGAGGCCGCGTGCGGCCTGGCACTGGATGTGGCTATTGCCAACCGGGTATTGCTACCTGCTGCAAGCTGGCAGCGTTTCGAGCGACATGTTCAGCACAGTTTACTCGCTGGCGGCGGTCTACTTCGCGCTGCGAGCCCGGAAATCCGCCCGCGCTTCGGATGTCTGCCTTTCGCTCCTTTCGGCGGCCCTGTTGACCGGATCGAAGCCCACCAACCTTCCGTTATTGCTGCCCTGGGCGGTGGCGTTTGTGCCGACTTGGCGGATTTGGCTCGCACACCCATTGGCTTTGGCGGTCGTCATCCCTTCTGCGATAGGGGCATCCCTCCTGCCCATCTCCTCCTTGAATGCAGTTCATTGCGGCGACTGGACTGGGGCGGCGGCCGAGGATGTGAAGTTTGGCGTCGCGCCGGCGTGGGTGCTCCTGCTTGCTAACGGCGTCATGCTGGCCCTCGCTAATCTAGCTCCCCCGGTGTTTCCTTTCGCCTCGGCCTGGAACCGTGCCTCCGACGCGCTGACCCCGGCTTCTTTGGCAGCGCTGTGGGACAAGCAGTTCGGACCGGGGGTGACGCACTTGCACGAGTTGCAAGTTGAGGAAGGCGCGGGCCTGGGCTTTGGAATGACGATTCTGCTTGGCCTGAGCCTGTTAGCAGTCATCCGCAAAGCGAAACAGCGGGCGAAGCCCCAGGCGGTGCCGTCCGGCAACCTGGCCTTGCGGTTTGTCTGTCTCGCACCTTGGGTCAGCTTGCTCTTCCTGATGGCGAAGTTGGACTTTTGCAGCCTGCCGAGGTACCTCGCGGCCTACTATCCCTTGCTGGCTATGGGTCTGCTGCGAGGCCCTGCCCAGTCCGGACTTGTCAGGCGAAGTTGGTGGCGGACATGGGCCCTTTTGTCCTGCGGCCTGGCCGGCTTGCTGCTGGTCATTTCACCGGCCAGACCGTTGTGGCCGGCGGCATGGTTTTTCGAACATTACGGCCCCCGTTTACAGCCGAGCAAACTGGCCTCGCTCGCGATGGAGGCCTATTCGGCCAAAGGCAGGAGGGCGGAGGTGTTTACGCCGCTAGTCGCGTTGTTGCCCTCCGACGCGAAGGTAATAGGGTTCTCCGCGGCCGATTTCCCGGAGCCTTCTCTCTGGAAGCCGTTCGGTTCGCGCCGTGTCCTTCACGTAAAGGCCTCCGACTCCGCGGAGGAGATCCGGCAGCGCCGCATCAGATACGCTCTCATGGTGGCCGACAAATTGAACGAGCCCTGGGGGCAGTGGCTGCAAAGGATGGACGCACGAGAACTGCACACAGTGACCTTGAAAATGTGGGGAACCCAGCCACCTTGTGTCTGGCACCTGGTGGAGTTCAACCCGCGCGGTACCAGCCGGGACAACCCGGGCTCAGGACCAAAACACGAGAATGCGCGGTGAACCAACAATCCCAAGCGCCGTGACCCACGAAGCCCGAACTCCGTCCCGACCTTCCTCTCCACGAACCTCGGCTCGACAGACGGCCCCCTCACCCTTTTCCCTCTCCCCCCTGGATGGGGAGAGGGTGCCCTTCAGGGCGGGTGAGGGGCTCAGGGAGACAAAGTGCGAGCCACCAGTTCGGGCAATTCTCTCCCTGGCCCTCCGTGCTAAGCCAACTCTGCCAGATCCTTCCTCAGCGTTCTCGGCATGAAGAGAACCTGAGCAACCTTCACCTCTGACTAATGAGCCTCCTCGAACAAGTCCATGGTGCTTACGTTTACAATCGCCGGGTGCGCGTGTTGTCCGGGCAGCTGGCACCGCTGCTACCGCCCAATGCTCGCGTGCTCGATGTCGGCTGCGGCGATGGCCTTATCTCCAGACTCATCATGGATCAGCGGCCGGACGTCAAGATACGTGGGATTGACATCCTGATTCGTCCGCAAACACATATTCCCGTAGAGCCCTTCGAGGGCGAAGTAATCCCTCACGGTGACGCGAGCTTTGACGCCGTATTGTTTGTGGACGCGCTGCATCACACGCGCGATCCCGGAATCCTGCTCAGCGAAGCTGCCCGGGTGGCACGCCAGTGTGTTCTCATCAAGGACCACAACCGCGACGGGCTTCTAGCCGAGCCGACGCTTCGGTTCATGGATTGGGTGGGCAACGCTCGGCACGGCGTGGTGCTGCCCTATAACTATTGGCCCGCACGCCGCTGGACCGAGACCTTTGCGTCCCTTGGCCTGGTGCCGGTATCGCTCAAGACCCGCATCGGCCTCTACCCTTGGCCCGCGACATGGGTATTTGGACGCAAACTGCACTTTGTGGCAAAGCTGGAAAAGAAGTCCATCCCCTGAAATCAGAACGCCGTGGGCCTGAAAACGGCCTTGCGTCACCCTCCTGCTCCCTGGCGCTATTCGATCCTTATGGCTGTGGTGGTCGCCGGCAAGAGCGCACCCGATGTGCGCCTAACCGCGGTACGACTGAACTAACTTCCTGGCTCTTGCTGCGTTGCTTCGCAGCCGATCCGGTGCGCATTCGCCATGGCCGAGAACGTAATGCTCGTCGCGGGAATGCTGGGGAACACGGTGGCGTCCACCGCGTGAACTCTGTTCCAGCCGGGCAACCGTCCGAGAAGGTCGGTTTGGAACCCCTGGGGCTTCGGGGCCATGGGGAAGCTGCCGCCGCAGTGAAAGCTGCGACCCGGTTCGGAGAACTTGAGCATCACCGGCAGCGGCATCGCGCCGAGGTGCCAGGCGTGCTGGCAGAGCTTGAACACGAGTTTCCGCACGCGCTGCCGGGCCAGGGGATTCAGCTCCGCCCGGAGTTCCAGGCGCGCTTTCCCGGAGCTCGGGTCTTTCCTGAGACAGACGGCGATGCGCGAGCTGTACTGTGAATGAATGTATCCTTGAGCGACGAGCAGGCGCTCTTGCAGGTCGCGGAGCAGGAACCCCAGCGGGCCTTGCAGCGGACCGAAGGCCCCAGCCACCGCCTGACTGATCAGGTCGTTGTTCGAGTAAACCTGGACATGGGCAGTGGTGTCGTGTCCGCGGGGGTCGGCGATCTCGACAAAGAGCTGGCTAAGCGCGTGCAACCATTCGCGGGTGGCGCCGCGGACTTTTCGGAAGAGCACGAGGGGGACCAGGAAGTACTGGCTGTCCTTGAGCCAGGTGGTCTGGCCATAGGCGCCCAGGGAACGGAGCAGGATGCGAGTGGTGGCGATGGTTCCGGCGGCCAGGAAGACCCGGCCGCCCTGCCAGGTCAAGGGCCGCCGACTCGCCCGGTCGTAGCCGAGCAGCTCGGCTCCTTGAGCGGATTCGCGGACCTCCTCGATGATGACGCCGGACTGGTAGGTGAAATTGGGGTTACTCTGCAGTTGGGCGACCGTATCCGCCGAGGTGTAGATGTAGCCATAGGGGCAGCCGTACATGCAAAGCCGGCAATAAGCGCAGCCGCCCTCGACCGACGGAAGATTGCCCCGCACCGCCAGCCGCGAGCGGCCAAAACGGATGCCAGCCTGAGCCAGGGCCGCCTGGTGGCGCTGCATTCGCTCCAAGAGTCGCAGGCCCTGTTGGCTGGGCCGCAGGTCGGTGAAGCTGTCGGTGTAAAGGGGAAACAACTCCTCCAGTTGGTCACGACGGCCTGCCAGCCCGGTAAGTTGCAGGACGGCCGCGTAGTGCGGCGCGAGTGCTGAGAGCTTGAAGGGCCACTCAGCCAGGTCGCGGTCCAGGAACGGCATCATGGCCGCCCCCCAGACGTTGCTCAGCCCGCCTCGGGCCAGGGACGGGCGCAGGCCGACGTTATCATAGTGCGTGCCCAGATGTTCATCCGCCTCGCGGTAGGCAAAGTCGGAACCGTAAACCAGCTTGAGCGGAACGCCGCCCACGTCGGGATTCATTCCTGCCTGGTAAGGCGCCAGATCGGCCGGCGTCCACTCTTCGGGCCGCCGACCCTTAAGCTTTTCGACGAGAGCCGCACGGTCCGGCTCCAGGGTCAGCCCGGCGTCCAGCATCCGAACGCGGCGGCCAGCATCCAGCAGGGCTTTCGCGCAAGCGACCCCGGTCGGTCCTGATCCAATCACATAACAGAGCTGCGGATCGGAGGGGGTGGGAGACACTTGCGCCTCCCGTTGAGTATGCGGCTGAGTAGCTGCGTTCGGCATGGAGGATGCATTATTACTCGGCGATTGGCTCCGCACAATTTCAAATCTCGCGGCGCTTGTTCTGCGCTAGGGAGTCGCGTCCTGGAGGTTGCCGGTGTTCCTCGCGTTGCCGCGGAACTTGGGCCAGGGCGTGCGGGCCAGTGCGGCATCGGCGCGCAAGGCGGTGAAAGCGCCCCCCGGCAACGCCACCATCGGGCACGTAGATGGCGCCGGTCGGCCCCACTGCCGGTGAGCCATAGCCATAGCCGTAAAGATAATACATCCACTTCATGACCCCCTCCGGGCTGAAGTAGCACAGCATGCCAAGACGGGAGACGCAACAAATCGAGCCGCTCGCCAGGACGACCGGCGAGGTCTCAAACGGGTATTCCTCCTCGCCGCCCACTCGCCCCCACTTCTTCTTGCCGTCCGCGCTGATTGCCCAGAGGTGCGGAAGCACTCCCACGTAAATCGTGCCGTCCGGACCGATCACCGGAGAGGATTCTGTGATGCCGCCGGTGCGCAGGCGCCACCGCAGGCTGCCGTCCAGGTTGAGCGCATAAAGGCAGCCGTCCACCGAGGTGAAGTAGAGGCATTGATCCTGGTTTAGCGCCGGCGACGAGAGAATTGGGCCGTCGGTTGGGAACTCCCATTTCTTCCGACCGTCAGTCGCCAGCGCGTAGAATTTCTTGTCATGCGACCCGAAGTAGATTGTGCCGTCGGCGCCTATGGCCGGCGAGGAAACAATCTCGCCAGGCGTTGTGAATTGCCACAGCTTTTTGCCCTGTGCGTCCAGTGCGTAGAGATTCTGGTCCCACGATCCGAAATAGATGGTGCCATCGTGTGCCAGCGCGGGCGATGAATCTACCCAGCCCCCTGTCTGGAACTCCCAGCGTTTCTTGCCATCGGGCCGCACGGCGTAGAATTTGCAGTCCCGGCTGCCAAAATATACTGTGCCGTCCGTGCCAACAGCGGGGGCGGACTTGATTTCGCTGTGCGCCTTGAAAGTCCACTTGGGCGACCCGTCCGGATTGACAGCCCAGAGCTTGCCCCTAAACGTGCCGAAGTAGATGGTGCCATTGGGTGCCACGGCCGGCGCGGAGTCGCTGCCGCTACCGATGGCCAGCGACCACTCGTTAGTCAGAATGTTCGCTCCGCAAGCGGCCGGCAGGGGCAGCAGCAACCAGAACAAACGGCTCACCACGCTAAAAGCTGATCGCATTGTCTTTTGCAGTTCTCGCATACCGGTCCGCCGCCCACTCTAAAGGTTTTGCTGGCCTCGGGTCAATGCGCGGTGAGGGACGCCGGCGTGGCGCCACGAGGTGTCTTCCGGGCTTGATTCGGGCACGGTGTTGGCTCACCCTTGCGCCGCTGTCGCCCCATAGTGAGCGTCCGGGCGACGCGCAAACAAACTCGTGAATGCCCGCAGTTTTGCCGTAACCATCAGCCAGCCTGGCAAGCCAAGCGTGGTTGTCCGAGCAAACAAGCCCGAACCCAGTGCGCCCGGGATGCAAAACCCGTCCATGCGCCGCCACCCAAAGAATCCGTGGATTAGCAGCCCGGGCGCAGCCCGGATGCTGATATTTCTGACCCGGCATCGGTTGCCGATGGTGAACTCCGAGTTAACTATGTGCAATTGCCCGGTCCCGCCGCCTGAGCCACCATGAAAGTGCTCTTTTACCATCTGGTGCCCTTTGCCTGGGCCCACGGCGGCCTGCAGATTCAAATCTTTCGCACCTCGATGCCCTCCAAGCGTTGGGGGTAGAGGTGGAATTCCTGCGATGGTGGGACGGCGAGCAGACCGGTGAGGTCGTGCACTTTTTCGGGCGGATTCCCACGGATATCGTGCACTTGGCCCAGCAAAAGGGAATGAAAGTCGTCCAAGCCGAGCTGTTGACCGAGCAAGGCTCCCGCTCGCGAGCTCGGCTCAGGCTCCAGAAGCTCCTCACGCACGCGATGAAACGCACACTGCCGCCCTTAGTGGTCTCGGGGCATCAGTGGGAATCCTACCGCCTGGTGGACGCTTGCGTTGCGCTGACCTCCTGGGAAGCGTGGTTGATGGCCGACCTGTTCGAAGCGCCGCCGGAACGAATCCACGTGATTCCCAATGGAACAGAAGACGTTTTCCTGCAAAGCCGCCCGGGCCGGCGCGGGCCCTGGATGGTTTGCACGGCCACGATCACCGAGCGCAAGCGCGTGCTGGAAGTTGCGGCGGCCGCTGTGCAGGCGCAGACGCCGCTGTGGATCATCGGCAAACCTTACTCCACATCGGATGCCTACGCACAGCGGTTTCTCGAGTTGGCCAGGGCGCATCCGCAAACGATCCGGTATGAGGGTCCCATTGAGGATCGGGCGAGACTGGCTCAGGTATATCGTGAGGCCCGCGGCTTCGTGCTGCTGAGCGCCATGGAGAGCATGAGCCTCTCAGCCCTTGAAGCCGCCGCGTGCGAATGTCCGTTGCTGCTGAGCGACCTGCCCTGGGCCAGAACCGTCTTTGGACAAAGTGCGTGTTATTGCCCGGTTCCCCGGTCGGCGGAGCGCACGGCGGTGTTCCTGCGGCAGTTCTATGACGCCGCGCCGGGCCTGAAACCGCCGCCCCGGCCCCTCACCTGGCTTGAAGTGGGGCAGCAGCTCAAGCGCCTCTATGAGGCGCTGCTCAAGGATCAGCGTCCAATGGCAAGGGCGGTTTCGTAGGCGGCCAGGAAATTCTTCGCCATCATTTCCGGGGAAAGGTAATCGCGTTCCACCGCGAGCGTTGCGGGCTCCACCTGGCCGCGGGCAAAGAGCGGATGCGCGCAGGCGGACCGGATCGATTGGGTGAACGCCTCCAAATCCCCTGCCGGAAACAAGAGGCCGTTCTTGCCCTGCACCACGTAGTCGGGAATTCCGCCTACCGTGGCGGCCACGACCGGCAGGCCGGCAACAACCGCTTCCTTCACGGCGTTAGGACTCGTATCCGCGCGCGTTGGCATCAGCAACATCGTGGGCGTCTCCATTTCTGCCGCGACCTCGTGCGGCAGCAAGTGGTGCTTGAACTCGACGCGTTCCCAGGTTGGCGCTGACACCGAACCGCGCAACTACTCAATGTATTGCGGCGAGGGTGAAGAAATGACCTTGAGTCGGAAATCCATTTCGGCACGCAACCGATCCAGCCCCGTAAAAAGCATATCTGTGCCTTTGCGCTGCCCCAACCCGCCAACGCTCAGGAACTGGACTGGGGCAGTTTGAGGCCGGCGCAGCACCTGGCGAAAGACAACGTTGGGTGCATGTTCGGCCTGGAGGATTTTCGGCCCGGGGAAATTTTCGGCGAGAAACCGGACGGCGAAGTTTGACTCCGTGGTTACCACCCGCGCGCGGTTGAGGCTGATGCGCTCAACCATTACGAGAAACCGATCATAGGGGGGCATTTTGATTCGCTGATGGTACCAAGCGAACAAGCCTTGAATGGTCATCACATACGGCCAGCGGAGCCGCGAGGCGATCAGGCCTGAGGCCTTCTCGCTGCCCCAGGCGTGAACCAAATCCGGCTGGATGCGCTGGCACACGCGACGGATCAGCAGCGTGTCCAGCCAGTAGAACGTTGCCAACCGCCGTTTTCCCTTCGCTTTCAAGACGTGAAACACCGTCCCGTTACGCTCGAAGGAAAAGTCCTGCGCGATGGGGCCGCGCATGAGAATAACGTGGGTCCGGATGGCCGGGTTCTTCTCGAATTCGTTCAACAACACCAATTGCCACGTTGCGGGGACACGGCGCGGCAGCGCCTGCACGGTTTCGGGGATATCCGACAGCCATTCAATCGGGAAATCGGAAATCCAGGCAACGGTCAGAGGTGATTTAGGCACGGCAATAGATCAGCTCAAGAGCCGAAGAATGAAACTCGAAAGGAGCGCAGCGCGCAGGAAAAACTCCTGAAAGGAGATCGAAGCCTTCACCCAACCCCGTCGGCACCGACGGAAGCGGCAAACGGATGGGTTCCGGCTTTGGATTCGCGACTTTTTTCTTCATTTGAAAACTCGCACTTTGGATTGTCGTTTTGGACTGGCGCGGAGAAAATAGTGAGCGTGGCGACGGGAGTAAAGCGAAATGACCACTGCGGTCGGTCTATGATCTAGGCGCGAACGCGGGCATCAACCGCTCCTGGCACTGCCGTGCGAGCCAAGTGAATCAAACGCCTGCGCATTCCAGGGTGACCAGCCGGGCGCGCCCTTGGTCACGCCAATCAACCTGCCGCTGCTATCTCTCTGAATCTTTCTGAATTGGCTTGAGGCATGCACAGCCAGATCACAAGATGATTTGCTGATGCAAGTCCTCATGACGACTACCCGGGCCTGGTACCTGCACAATACCGCCAAGGCGTTTTCAGAGCGCCGCGCGCTAGCCGGGTTATGGATGGCGGATAAGAACGCCACGCGCCTTCCCGCGGGCGAGTATCGCCGCTGCTGGCCTTATCACCTGTGCTTGAAGCCGTTTTACCACGGCACCCCGCAGATCTGGAGTGAGCGAGCGACGTATTTCTTCCTGCACGTTTACACGCTCTGGCTGCGCGCACAATTTCGCTCCGCCCGTTGTCCGCAGTTTGATGTCGTTCAGGCCATCCTGGGTTTTGCCACGGAGGCCTTTGACCGGGCGGAGTGTGTCGGGGCGCTGAAGGTCGCCGACTGCCCCAACAGCCACCCGGTCACCTACTACGGTTTCTGGCAGCGGGAATGCGATCTGTGGTGTCCGGGCGAGAAGGTGCCGATTCCGCAGCCCATGTTCGCCCGCATGAACCGCGAACTGGAACGCGCGGACCTGATCGTAGTGCAATCCAGGTTCTGCAAGGAGTCCATGGTGCTGAACGGGATTCCCGCCGACAAGGTCATGGTGAATGGCATGGGCGTGGATGTGTCCATTTTCAAGCCCAGGGCGGAGGTGCCCGCCAAGCCCCGGTTCATCTCGGTGGGCACGATCTGTCTGCGCAAGGGCTACCAGTATCTTCTGCCTGCCTTCGATATCGTCAAGCAGCGCCTGCCGGAGGCGGAGCTGATCTGCGTGGGGGAGTACAAGCAGGATTTCCGGAAGGTCAGGCCGAAATGGGACGGGACCTTTACCCACTATGAGAGTCTGAATCATGCGCAAGTGGCCGAGTTGTTGCGCACCTGTACAGCCTTTGTGTTCCCCTCGCAGGAGGAAGGGATTGCGCGGGCGCAAGTGGAGGCGCTGGCGTGCGGTCTGCCGGTGGTGGGCACGCATGAGGGTGGGGCGACCACGCTGGTTCAGGACGGGGTGGAAGGCTTCATTGTGCGCGGTCGGAACCCGGCGGACATTGCGCAGGCGATGATCCGGCTGGCGGAGGATCGGGAGCTGAACCGGCGCCTGGGCGCAGCGGCTCATCAGAAAGGCGCTCTGCGCAACACGTGGCAGGATTACAGCGACCGCCTCCTGGCGGAGTATCAGACACGGCTCGACCGCAAGTCAGAGCCTCGCTCCTGAAGCTTCACGCGCAATGGAGTCAGCCGACACGTTGCGCAGGTGCCCTTGGAAACGCAGTGCCGTTGGCGGATGGTCCCTGGCTGGCGAGCCGCGGGCAACTTGCAGCAACCGGGGCGGACACGCGGAGGCTACGGAAGGGAAAACTGAGAGAGGATCAAGGCGGCGTTATTACTCGCGCCGGATTCCCAGCCGTAATCGTTCGAGCCGGCACATCTTTGGCCACCACCGCCCCGGCCCCGACGATGGCCCGGTCACCGATGGTCACCCCCTTGAGGATGATGGTGCGGGCGCCGATGAAGGCGCCGCGACCGATGATGACGGGCTTGGGGTTGTCGGGGGCGGCATGGCCCCAGCACCATTCTCCAACCGGGGAGTGGAAATCGTTATCGAAGATCATGGTCCCGGCCCCCACAAACGTTCCTTCGCCGATGTGAATTCGCAGGGCGGCGCATACGGAGCTGCCGCTGATGCCCACCCCAGGACCAAGAATAATCTCCGCGCCGGGCCGCAGGGTGCGCAGCACGACCGGCTGGGAGCAACCCAGGGGATTGCTGCGGAGTGAACTGTTGAGGCAAATGCCGTTGGCCAGGACAATTCGCGACCCGGGATGGCGATAGAGGCACGGCCGGCCGTTGAGGATGATTCGGTCGCCCAACTCAAGTCCACGGAGCCGCGCTTCAGCGAGCCAGCAGACATTCATGAATCGGCGCCGGAGGGCGCTGACACCGCCCAACATCTGTCGAAGCAGGGACTTGCTTTCCACGCGGAATGTTTGCGGGGGCGGGCGGGGGCACGCAAGCACAAGTGTGCTTCGCGGCCGCCCAGGTGACTGGCAGCGGGGCAGCAGCTCGAACGCCCCTGCTAGACGCGGCTAGGTGCTTCCCGGCAGCTCCAAGACGTCGGCGCGCGGCGGGCGGCGGCGGGAGTTTCGACGGCATCGGATTGCGAATAGGTTTGAATTCGGGAGCTGATTCGCGCAAGATCCGCCAGATGACGACCGGGCCACGCCGCGAACCCTGCTGCCGAAAAACACCGGCGCGGACATTGCGAGAACGGGCTGGCTCCCTCGTCGAGAGGCTGAAGTTCGCCTGGGTCTGCGGCGGTTCACTGAAGGACAGCCTCCGGCTTTTCTATTACATCGGAATCAAGCCCTCCCTGGTGTTTCGCGGCTGGAGCAGTTACTCGCCCGAGCGGGTTCTGGACTTTTCGATCAAGACGGGAAGCGCGGGGTTTCGGGTTTACGCGCGCGATAATGGGGTGGAGGCGGGAACGATTGCGGAGTTTTTCTCGCCCGAGTGCCGGCTGGTTCCGGAGGAACTACCGGTGTTGCGGCCGGAGGTGATTTATGACGTTGGCGCCAATATCGGCATTGCCTCGCTGCGTTTTGCTGCTCTGTATCCCGACGCTCGGTTCTATGGATTCGAACCGGTCCCCTCGAATCACGAAGTCTGCGTGCTCAACTACAGGAATCTCCGAAGGGCGCAGGTATTTCCTTGGGCGGTGGGCTCGCGGACCGAAGTGACGTGCTTTGAATACAATGACGATCCGCGCGGGGGGCATCTGGGGGCGGTCGCGGGCATGCCGGGGCTCCAACCCCGCGGGCGGATGGACGTGCAGGTGTATTCCATAGCCGACCTGGTTCGGGAGCAGAGACTCGAACCGCCCAGTTTCCTGAAGATTGATGTTGAGGGAGCCGAGCTGGAAGTGTTACAGGGGATTGGGGATATCGTGCAGTCCATAAAGCGCATCTTTGTTGAGACCCACGGGGAAGACCTCAAAGCCCAATGCAGCAAGTGGCTGGGCGAGCGTGGATTCAGAATCCAGCCGTCATCCGATCCTACCGCCCTGTGGGCGGATCGGGCTTGACGGCGGAGTAATCAGACTGCCGCCGACCAAGCAGGCTATTCACCAGCATTGAGCTCTCGGCTCCCGGCTGGAAGAAGGATAGCCTTCAAGCGACACTACGAGGCGCTGCCCAGGACTTCGCGGTAAATCTCCAGGTGCCGTCGGGCGACGATCTTGGGATGAAACCGCTCCCGCGCGGCTTGGCCCGCCTGCCGGGCTACTTCGGCGGCGGCGGAAGGATTGCGCAACACCCGCTCGATGGCAGCCGCCATACTGGCGGCGTCCAGCGGGTCGCAGAAGAACCCCGTCTTGCGATCTTCGATCAAGTCCGGCAAGCCACCCACCCTGGCAGCGACCACGGGTACTCCCGCCGCCATGGCTTCGAGGACGGTCATCGGGCAGTTGTCTTCCAGCGAGGGTAACACCAGCACAGACGCCTGGCCCAAGAGGTCTTTGAGGGCATCCCGGGTGGTCAATCCGTTGTAAACACACCAGGGCCGGGCCTCGACCAAGTCAAAGAATTCCTCGACGTAAAGGTCGCCCCGCTTGGCTCCGCCGCAGAACCGGAGTTCAAATCTGTGCTTTGCGGCCAAAGCGTCGAGCGCACGGATGAGAGCATTCTGGTTCTTTCGCATGCAGACGTGGCCCACGCAGAGCATTCTTGCGGGGGCCTCGGAATCGGGGGCGGCGTTGATGTCGAAGAAGGAAGCATCCACGGCGTTCGGGACCACCCACGTGCGCCGGGCCAGATTCAAGACAGCGTTCCGGGTGTAATGGGTAATGCAAACCACCCCAGCGGAGCGCGGAAGGGTTATCCTTTCGATCCGCGCGGCCAGCCATTCAAAGGAGAAGGGCCTGGCCTCGTTTACGATCGCAATTAGCCGCATGTTTCCGTGAATGGTCAGCACGTTGGGGAAGCCGGAAAAAACCGCGTCGAGCGCGCAATCCAACTCCGTGCCCTGGCCATGCACTAAGTCAGGTTGAATGGCTTGGAGCTTCTTGCGAACGGCGCGGATGCAACCCTGATAGGCGGTCCTCATCCAGCCGATCTTCGGGACGTGGAGGCTGTGAAAGAGAATGTTGGGGGCCAGCCTGGGGGGCGAGTTCACCTTCTGGCGGAGGCAAGCGACGACATGCACTTCGACCTCCGGCAGCCCTGCAAACCCCTGCATCAAGGCTTCCGGGGCGGTGCCGAAATGAGGGGTGGGCGTGTGGTAGTCTTTCAGCACCTCACGGGTGTCAGTGGTTATAAGAGCAAGCTTCATTTTGGGCGCCAGGCCTCAGCTTTTCAGCCGTGTCTGATACTCCGCCAGGAGGCGGTCGCTGTAATCCTGCCAGGTATTGCGCACGGCGCCTTTCTGATGGGCCGCCAGGCCCATCCGCCGGTTCAGCTCGCGGTCCTCGGCGAGGCGGATCATCGCCTGCGCAATGTCCGCCGGGTTCCGACCGCGCACAATGAAGCCTTCCACCCCGTCCTGAACCAGCGTGGTCGCCCCACCCTCATGCGTGCCCACCACCGGCAGACCGCACGCCAGCGCCTCCACTTGCGCCCGGGCAATCCCTTCCTCCTGCGAGGGGAACACAAAGGCTGTACAGGTGCGCAACAACTCGGCCACCTGAGGCTGGGACAGGCTCTGATACCGGGTGAATGTCCCGTCCCATCGAGGCTGCAGCATTCGGAAATCCTGCTTGTAGCCGCCCACACAGATCAGTTCCGCCTCCGGCAGGCGCTGCTTGACGATATCGAAGGCAGGCAGCAGATACTGGTGGCCCTTGCGCAGACAGATCGTGCCGACAGAAATGAACCGCGGTTTGACGGGCACTTCCGTTCTCGGCTTGAAGATGGAGACGTCCACCCCCATCGGGTTCACCATCACCTTGTCCGCCGGAATCCCGTTCAGCACCATGGACTCTTGGCAGAACTTCGACTGCACGATAATCAGGTCGGCGCGTTCCAATTCCCGGTTCATGCGAGCGAACATCCATCGCGGGATGGGAACCTTCTCTCCGGGACACCAGAGATCACATTCGCGCTGCCAGAACCCGTAGTAAGTGACGGGGTGGCTGTTCGGGCAATCAATCACCTTGAGGGCGCCGATTTGCTCGGCGCGGTCAAAAGGTTCGGTGGCGAAACCGACAATGGCGTGGACGACATTGCAGGCGGGCAAGGACTGCGCCCGGAACCACGCTTTCCAGATCGGCAGGAACGCATAGAACATGCGCTCCGACCAGATTTGCGGGGTGTAGAAATAGAACGGCATCATCGCCAGGTGGAACACCAGGCAGCAGCGGACTCGCTCGGGCGGAACACTAGTGATGCGTTTCCTCCTCCCAACCAGCCAAAGGCCGGCCAGCGCGCCCCGCTTTTCCAGGCCCTCGGCTGTGCGGTGGATGTGCCATCCCGGGGCGGCCACCAGAACCCGGGGAAGCGTCGGCTTCATTTCGTCACGATTGGCTGTCGGAGGTGCTTCTATCTGGTATGAGCCCGGTTTTGTCTTTGACGAGCGGGGAGCTGGCCTTGACGAAAATCATATCCACCTGCCATAGCGTCCTGTCCTTAGGTCGCCGCATCAGGGTCGGTATATCATAGCACAGGAACCCCCGCTCGTGCATGAAGGCGATCACCTCGTGCAGTAGCGGATTGCCTTTGTAGAGCTCGATCAGGGAGACCTCCATCACGATGGCCTCCGCCGCAGTCAAGCGCCTCCCGGCCACCCTTGAGCACCTCCAGCTCATACCCCTGCACGTCTATCTTAATGAGCTCCGGCCGGCGGAAGCTCTGTTGCTTGAGGACCGAATCCAAGGTTTCCATCTTGCGTTTCACCGGCCGGGCCGGAGCGCCGGCTTGGGCTACCAGCACCGACGCGCCAGTCGGAGCAATGTCATAGTGGTGGAAGTCCACGCCCTCCCGATTCTCCGGTCCGAGCAACGCAATCCGGTAATCAACGGCCGAACCATTCCGGCTCTTCACCTGCTCCAAGGTCTCGCGTTGGGACTCCTGGGCCTCGAGCATCAGAAATGCGGCCTCCGGGAAGATCTTTCGCGCCATTTCCGTCCATTCCCCCTTGTAAGCTCCGATATCCACCACACCCGCCGGGCGAAAGCCCAGTTGCCGCATATTCCCCAGGCTCCACTCCATCGAGGGGATTTCAAAGCGGCGGTGGATTTCTTTCTTCGCCGCTTCTTTCAAGCGTCGAGGCAGCCATCTTCCTACGATGTGAGTCAAATTCATTTTCTATTCCACCTGATACGTCGACTTAATGGGGCCGGCGAGCCCCCCGCTGGTTTCGCCCAGCCCACCTTCTGTCCATCAACCAAACTTCCCAGGAAAAGAATCTTAAGCTGTCCGATATAAAATGAAAGCCATTGTTGGCTGACCGGGGCCCGATGTCTTTGCTGTCGCCGTCCTGAACCGTGGCGGCAGGCACCCCGTCAACCGGGATCAGCATCTGCTTTGTCAACCTCCCAGCACTGTCTCGTCCCCTGCATAAGACAATCCAGATAAGTCCTGTTTGTGAGCAAACCAAGCACATATGAGGGAGATTGGCTATGGGTTCAGGGCAGGAGCTCGAGCGCGGCTTTCATTCTGGGGAGCGCTTTAGAAACCTGCTCCCTCGTCCACAAACACATTTCTCTAGGGGGGTGGGCGTCAACCCAATCAACAATTCGAAATCCGACCTCCTTGGGAAGGTAAAACGGAGCCGAGAACAGATCAATCAGCCTGAAGTCTCCGGTGGGAATATCGGCATTCCTGAATCCGGTATCATTTATATGAGTCGTTGTAAGGATGTAAGGGACCTCCGATGACACATAGTTCTTCAGGGCCAGATAAATGTCCTTATTGCTGAGGTGAAACAAACAGTCGCGGCAAATCCACAAGTCAACCTTGGGGAATTTGTCGACGGTGATATCTGCCACACTAAATCTGATGCGTCTCTCTTGATTATATTTCGCGTTTTCCTCAATCAGCGCCGGTACGATGTCGGCGCCAAGGTACGAAATGTCGTTGTCGAAAACCACTTTCCTCATCCAATTGAAATCCCCGCAGGGCGCATCGTACACTGATTTAATTGACAGAGTGTCGAATAGGGCGGGTAGATGTTTCCTCAGGTTTTCTGTGTAGCGCAGGCTTGACCCTGCACCGCTGGCACTCTCGCTGTCACCCCAGAGGTTCCTCTCATGAATCTTGGCAAAGATTTCGGCGGGGGTGCTCCTGCGCAAAAGCATTCGGCGCCAGCCAGTTAATGCCCGCTCGCCGAGTTTCTTGAATGGATAACGAGCGCATTTCCCAACTGTTACCAGCGGGCCGTCACTGCGTATTGAATCTCTCAGCTTTGCAGGAACTAGTGGCATGCAGCACCTCCGATTATAGGGTTTTCCCCGTCTCTGGTCAATTGCGTGAGTACCCTCCGAAAATCCCTCGCAGGATGGTGACCTCTGCGCGCAAGTCGTTCATCCGGATCCCAAGGAGAGAAGCCAACACCAGCATGGCAGCCAGGCACACCACCGCTGACGCCCCGGCCGTCAGGGCCGAGCTGATTGGCAGATAAACCCGCAGCAGCGCACCCACTCCTAATGCCCCCATGGCCAGCAGCCAGTTTCTTGCCGACAGCCGCCACCAGGAAGTGTTCATCTTCCGGCAGGCGTACCAGCCCAGCACTTGTGTCAGCAGAGAGTTTGTCACCACCATCGCCAGGGCGAAGCCGAAGATTGACCCCAACTTCATCGCCACAAAGCACAAAGCCAGGTTCAGGACAACCGCGCTGGCGATGATGATGCCGCCGACCCGTATCCCCTCGTCACTGCAACGGCAGGCCAGTTCGAGCCCCGCCTGGCCAGCGGACATCACCGCCAGGTTGGCGGCGAAGGCCGCCTGCCACGACACCGGCGCATGGAGGTCCTTGCCCAGCCAGACCCCGACGAACCAGTCATTGATGATCAGATAGACCACCGCCGCGGAGCAGCCCATGAGCGTTTGAAACCTGTTCAACCGCTCCGCCTCCCGCACCGCCCGCTCGCGGATGGCTGCCTCCGGCGAGGCCAGCCACTGCGTGATCTTGGGCAGGCTGGCCAGGCAGGCGGCTGTTGACCACGAAATAAGCCAGTTCACTGAGCTTGGTGTTGTAGCGGAAGGTCACCAGCATCTCCGGGCCGAACCGCGCCGTGATCAGCAGCGCGCTGATCGTCGCAGAAATCACCCCCGCCAGGCCATACAGGTAAACCCAGAAGCTCTTCCCAGCCAACTCCACGAACTGTTTCCGGTCCACTGTCAACGGCCGCACCGTCCCCAGGGACGGATGCGAAATCCGGATCCACACCCAACCCAGCAGAAAAATCAGCATCGCTCCGGTTAAATACGGAAGATACTGCATCCACAACCAAACGCCCTTGCGGGCCAGCAACCAGTGCGCGAAGAAGCCCAGTTGCGTAATGAGGAAGACCGGCACCACCGGCCACACCACATTCCCGCAGCCGTAATTCAGATTGGCGATGTAGCTGTTGAGGATCAGCAGCGCGATGGCCAGCGCCCCGAGCACGCAGAGCCCGGCCAGCGGCCCCACCCCGGGTACCGCGGCGAACTTCTGCCACCGGAACAGCCCGGGCGCGATGACCAGAAAAATGCACCCGGCTACCAACGCCATCATCCCGAAGAAGGCCCGTGCCGCCGCCAGGAATTTCCTCAGCTCCTCCTCCTTCCCCTGGCCGAGTATGCGGCTGGTCTGGATGTTGACCAGGCCTCCCATTCCGAGGTCCCCCAGCCCGCCCAGGCTCGTGATAGACTGGAAGTTCAGCAACAAACCGTTGAGGGCCGGCCCCATGCTCTGCAACAGCAGCCGGATCCATAACAACGAGCAGAACGAGTTCAGCACCCGGCACCCGATCTGCAAGAGAAATGCCAGCCGGGGTGAACTCCGTTGCGCCAGCAGCCACCTGGTTAAGCGATTCGCCATAAACGCGGGCTGGCCCGAGCTGAGCTGAGCCAAGCCCGGTGCCCGCTTATAAGCCGCCGAGAGTCGCCGTTTCAGCCAACCCCAGCAATCCAATTCTTCTCCGTGTCAAAACTTAATAGAAATGTCCCCTTTGTAACTTACTGGAGAATGTCCCCTTTTGTTAACTGCTATTGCTTCTTTGTTTCTTCGGTTTGGGGTGGGGCATGGAGGGAAGCCGGAGCGTAGCGGAGGCTGACCGGAATCCCCCACCCCAAACCGTGCCGAGCGCCCTGCGCGCAGCAGCGGACCTCGCCACGGATGGTCCGCCCCGGGTGGTTTTATCGCTCGGGCAGGCTTGCTGGGTGTGCTGGGCTGAACCCGCGCGGGACGCTTGGGCAGTTCCTTCCATTTGAGTTTCCTGCCACGATAGACCAGTTGGACCTGACCATCGCGCAGTGTCCGCACTACCACCTTCCGGCCTGATAGGCTCAGCGCCTCGTGCTGCCGGTCCAATTGATACCACTGGCCTTCACAAGCCACCGTCCAGTCTCGCTGCACCACCCGCTCCTCTTCCCAGCTCAAAACCTCCTCCAGGTTCCGGGGCACGCCCCGATGCGCGTCCAGCGGACTGGCCGCCACCCGTTCAAACCGCCGATTGAACTCCCGCAAGAAGGTTTCATCCAAAAACCGATTCGCGCTTTCCAGATCGTTGATCCCAGCTAGCCGCAGCGCCTTGACCAGCCGATCTTGCAATACCCCGTTCATCCGCTCCACCCGACCCTTGGCTTGCGGGCTGTTGGCCAAAATCAGCTCCACCCCCAGTTGCCGCATCGCCCGGCCAAACTGGGTTTGCCGTTCCTGGCCCGCCAGCTGGTCCGCCACGCTGCTCTGGCCTTCGCAACGGTAGATGCTGTCCCGGTCCACATACAAAGCGCCCAGCAGCCCGTTCTGGCGCACCCAGCCCTCCAGCAGATCGTAGCTGGCCCGCGTGGTTTCTTCCTCGAAAAACCTCACCCGGATCCGGTTGGTCGCGTCGTCCACCATCACCATCAGCACGCACTTCCCACGCCGCCCTTCAAACCAGTCATGATGCGAGCCGTCCAGTTGCACCATCGCCCCAAAGCACGGCTTGCGCTCCCGCCATTGTCGATGCTGCTGGCGTCGCCGCCGCACCGTCCGGTTCCCCGCCGCCAACAGCCACCGCCGCAGCGTGTCGTGATCCACCACCAGGCCTTCCTTCGCCAACTCCTCGGCCAGCAGCGTCGGACCGAAATCCGCGTAGCGTTCCTCGGCGCAGCGCGCCAGCACTTGCACCCGCAACGGCAGGGGCTTGTGCCGTAATCCCGGCTTGCCACGGAGCCGATGCACCAAGCCCGCGTCGCCTTGGTCCTGATATCGCCGCCAAACACGCTTGGCCTGCCGATAGCTCAACCCGAGCAACTCGGCCGCCTGCACTTGGCTCAGCTCTTTGGCTTTCACGCCCGCCATGATAGTGATCCGATTCCGTTCCTTCCGATTCATCGTCAATGTCTCCACGTAAGGGACAGATTGGCTCACGCCATCCGGTCCCAATAGGGACATTTTCATTAAGTTGGAATGGGGACATTCTCATTAAGTTCCGACATCCAATTCTTCTCCGATTCTTCACCTGCCTGCCAAGAAGAGGGTGGTTCCGTGTCAGGGCGACCACAAAAAAAGTTCATCAATTGGCAATCCACGCACAGCAGATCTAACCGCGGGTGTTATCTTGGCCGGCAGGAATAGATGAGGTGTTCTGCGCCAGTACGCCGGTGCGGAACTTCACCACAATTCCGTTAAGCGATATGATGGTCAGGCCTGCAAATAGGAAGAAAAACCGGCTGCCCGGTGTGCTGGAGCACGCCAGCGGGGACAAGCGCTTCAAGATTCTCGAAGCGCACATCAAGAAGCATCAGTTCAAGCAGGATGCGCTGATCGAGGTGCTGCACAAGGCGCAGGAGCTGTTCGGCTACCTGGAGGACGACCTGCTGCTGTTCATCGCCTACCGGCTGAAGCTGCCGACCAGCCGGGTGTACGGGGTGGCGACGTTCTACCATTTCTTCACGCTCAAGCCCAAGGGCCGGCACACCTGCGTGGTCTGCATGGGCACGGCCTGTTACGTGAAGGGGGCGGACAAGGTGCTGGCGGCGATCGAGGAGAAGGCGCAGATCAAGGCGGGCGAGACGACGCCCGACGGCGAGCTGTCGCTCTTGGCGGCCCGCTGCATCGGGGCGTGCGGCATCGCCCCGGCGGTGGTGTATGACGGGACGGTGACGCCGCGGCAGACGGCGGAGATGGCGCTGGCGAAAGTGAAAGGATGGGTCGGCGATGGTCATTGATGATTTGATCGAGATCGCGGAGAAGGAACGCTCTTCGCGGAAGAAGCATGTGATCCGCTGCTGCATGGCGGCGGGGTGCATTTCGTCCGACTCAAAAGGGGTCAAGGAAGCCCTGGAAAAGGCGGTGAAAGAGGCGGGGCTGGAAGCCGAGGTGGAGGTGCGCGGGGTCGGCTGCATGAAGTTGTGCTGCCAGGGTCCGCTGGTCCAAGTGGACACGCATGAAGCCGGGGCGACGGTCGAGATCAGCACGGACGGCCAGGGGCCGCTTTACGAGAGGGTCAGGCCGGAGGATGCCGCCTCACTGGTGGGGACGCTCAAGGGGGGCACCACGACGGTGCAGCGGGGTGATCCCAAGCATCCGTTCTTTGCGGAGCAGTTGTCCATCGTGCTGGCCAACAGCGGCATCGTGGACCCGGAACGGATCGAATCGTATATCGCCGCGGAGGGTTACCAGGCGCTGCACGACGTGCTGCGGGAGATGACGCCGAAGGAAGTGGTGGACGCGATGATCAAGAGCGGGCTGCGCGGGCGCGGCGGAGCGGGTTACCCAACTGGCCTGAAGTGGGCGACGGTGGCCAAGACGGCGAGCCAGCAGAAATACGTGATTTGCAACGCCGACGAAGGAGACCCCGGTGCGTTCATGGACCGGAGCGTGCTGGAGAGCGATCCGCACTGCGTGCTGGAGGGCATGGCGATCGCGGCCTACGCGGTTGGAGCGGGCCAGGGGTTCATCTACGTCCGGGCCGAGTATCCGCTGGCGATCAGCCGGCTGCAAACGGCGATCAAACAGGCGAAACAGCACGGGCTGCTGGGCAGCGGTATCTTCGAGTCGCCCTTCAACTTCAACATAGATCTGCGGATCGGGGCGGGGGCGTTCGTCTGCGGGGAGGAGACGGCGCTGATGTCGTCGGTGGAAGGCAAGCGGGGCACGCCGCGCCCGCGGCCGCCCTTCCCAGCGGAGAGCGGTTTGTGGGGCAGCCCGACGCTGATCAACAACGTGGAGACGTTCGCGAACGTGGCGCCGATCATCCGCAAGGGGGCCGAATGGTTTGCGGGCATCGGCACCGAGAAGAGCAAGGGGACCAAGGTGTTCGCGCTGGCGGGCAAGATCACCAACACGGGCCTGATCGAGGTGCCGATGGGCACGACGCTGCGGCAGATCGTCGAGACCATGGGCGGCGGGGCGCCGGACGGCGGCAAAATCAAGGCGGTGCAGACCGGCGGGCCGTCGGGCGGCTGCATTCCGGCCGACGCGCTCGATACGCCGGTGGACTACGATTCGCTGACCAAGCTCGGGTCCATCATGGGCTCGGGCGGCATGATCGTCATGGACGAGACGACGCAGATGGCGGACGTGGCGCGGTTTTTCATGGAGTTCTGCATGGAGGAATCGTGCGGCAAATGCATTCCGTGCCGGGCCGGGACAGTGCAGATGCACGGGTTGCTGACGAAAATCCTGCAGCGGAAAGCCACCGCCCGCGACCTGCAGAATCTCGAGGACCTCTGCGAGATGGTGAGGAGCACCAGCCTGTGCGGCCTGGGCCAGACCGCGCCCAACCCGGTGGTAAGCACCTTGCGGTTCTTCCGCAAGGAATACACCGACCTGCTGAGGCAGGACAGCCCGAGCGGTATTGAGGGCAGCGGGCAGGCAGAAGAAGAAGCGCTGTCCCCGATGATCTAACGCGAGACAATATGGCTGCCAAGACTTTAACGATTGACGGAAAGCAAGTCAGCGCCGACGAGAGCGCGACCATCCTGGACGCCGCGATAGACGCGGGGATCAGCATCCCGAGTCTCTGCCACCTGGAAGGCATCTATGATGTCGGCGCGTGCCGGCTTTGCCTCGTGGAGGTGGCGGGAGTTGCCAAGCTACTCCCGGCCTGCACGACGAAGGTGAGCGAGGGGATGGAGATCCAGACGGACACCGAGCGGCTGCGCCGGTACCGGCGGATGACGCTGGAGTTGCTGTTTGCGGAGCGGAATCATGTGTGCGCGGTGTGCGTCGCCAACGGGCATTGCGAGCTGCAAGGGCTGGCCTGCCGCCTGGGGATGGACCACGTGCGCTACCGAGTACCGCTTCCCGAAATGGGAGGTGGACAACACGCACCCGCTGTTCGGGATGGACCATAATCGGTGCATCCTGTGCACCCGGTGTGTGCGCGTCTGCTGGCACATTGAAGGGGCGGGAACCAAGAACGTATCCGGACGCGGCGGCCGGGGGCGGATCATCACCGACCTGAACCAGCCGTGGGGCACATCCGACACATGCACCAAGTGCGGCAAGTGCGTGATGTCCTGTCCCGACGGGCGCGCTCTTCAACAAAGGCGCGACGGTCGGGCGAGATGGAGCGCGACCGCACCAAGCTGGAGTTCATCGTCACCGCCCGGGAGAAGAAGCAATGGATCGCGGACTGATATGGATACAAAGCAAGAAACCCAGCATGCCGCCGGCGCGCAGCCCGCGTTGCGCCTGGCCACCGTCTGGTTTGGCGGCTGTTCCGGCTGCCACATGTCATTCCTGGATCTGGATGAGTTCCTCTTCGAGCTGGCCGGGAAGGCGGAGATCGTCTTCAGCCCGGTCATGGACGTGAAGGAATACCCCGAGAACGTGGACGTGTGCCTGATCGAAGGCGCCATCTGCAACGAGGACAACCTGGAGCTGCTGCACAAGGTCCGGGCGCGGACCCGGACGCTGGTTTCGTTCGGCGACTGCGCGGTGACGGCAAACGTGCCGGCCATCCGCAATCAGCTTGGGCTGGGCAACGCGGAAAGCGTGCTGCAGCGGGCCTACGTCGAGTGCGCTCAGGCCAACCCGGGTGTGCCCAAAGAACCGGGCATCGTGCCGGCGCTCCTGCCGCGGGTGATGCCCGTGCATGAGGTCGTGCCGGTGGAGTATTTCCTGCCCGGCTGCCCACCACCGGCGGATCGCATCAAGGCGTTCCTGGGAGCCGTGCTCGAGGGCAAAGCGCCGCAACTTGCGGGCGAGGACATCAAGTTCGGATAATTATGACTCAACGGATCGTCATTGACCCGGTGACCCGCATCGAGGGGCACGCCAAGATCAGCATTTTCATGGACGACGCCGGCAATGTGTCGGACGCCGAGTTCCACGTGGTCGAGTTTCGCGGGTTCGAGAAGTTCTGCGAGGGGCGACCCTACAGCGAGATGCCCGGCATCACGCCGCGGATTTGCGGCATCTGCCCGGTCAGCCATTTGCTGGCCTCGGCCAAAGCGGGCGACGCCATCATGGCCGTGAACATCCCGCCGGCGGCGGACAAGCTGCGCCGGCTGATGAACCTCGGCCAGATCATCCAGAGCCATGCCCTGAGCTTCTTTCACCTCAGCGCGCCGGATTTCCTGCTCGGCTGGGACACGGCCCCGGCGAAGCGGAGTGTGTTCGGACTGATGGCTTCGAACGCCGACCTGGCCCGGGCCGGCATCCGCCTCCGCCAGTTCGGGCAGGAGATCATCGCGGTGCTCGGCGGCCAGAAGATTCATCCGGCCTGGGCCGTGCCCGGCGGCGTGCGCAGCCCGCTGACCGAAGAAGGGCGCGCGCGCATTCGCGCCTGGCTGCCCGAAGCCTACACCACGACCAAGACGGCCTTCGACCTCTGGCGGAAGGTGCTCGAAACGCACAAGAAAGAAGTCCAGATCTTCGGCAACTTCCCGTCCCTCTTCATGGGGCTGGTCGAGCCGGACGGCACTTGGGAGCATCATGGCGGCAAACTCCGCTTTACCGACAGCAGCGGGAGCGTCATTGCCGACCAGCTCGATCCGCAGAAGTACCACGAGGTACATCGGCGAATCGGTGCAAACCTCTTCCTACCTCAAGTCGCCCTATTACAGCCCGCTCGGGTTCCCGGACGGGATGTATCGCGTGGGGCCGCTGGCCCGGCTGAATGTGGCCGAGCAGATGGGCACGCCCAAGGCGGACGCCGAACTGAAGAAGTTCAAGAAGCTGGGACGCGGACGCAGCGCGGTGACTTCGTCGTTCCTCTACCATTACGCCCGGCTGATTGAGATCCTCACCTCCATCGAGCGCGTCGAAGCCTACCTGGACGACGTGGACCTGCTCAGCGAAGACCTGCGCGCCGACGCCGGCATCAACAGCCTGCGCGGGGTGGGCGTCAGCGAAGCCCCGCGCGGCACGCTCTTCCACGATTACACCGTGGACCGGGACGGCCTGTTGAAGAAGGTCAACCTGATTGTCGCCACCGGCCAGAACAACCTGGCGATGAACCAGACCGTGGCCCAGATCGCGCGGCATTACGTACGCGGCAACCAGATTCCCGAACCCATGCTCAACCGCGTCGAGCACGGCATCCGTTGCTATGACCCGTGCTTGAGCTGCTCGACGCACGCCGTCGGCCAGATGCCCCTGCACATCCGGCTCATCGGCCCCGGTGGCGCCGTCCTGCATGAAATCGCGCGCGGCTGACCTGCAGCAACTGATATACCCGAGAACCCGCTGACGGATTGAGGCGGGCCCACATCTCCACTGTGGGTTTTCGGCTCCCCGCCCAAGGAGGCGCGTGGGGGTAGCGGGGTCAGGACACTTGTTCGGAATTCCGTGAAGAACCGTTTTTTTGAACCATCTTTTTGTTGCGTTGACCTTCAATTCCTGGACCACTCCCTTGGCGTGAGCCGCAACGAGCCACAGGCGGGGGTGCGGGGGGCTTTGATCGTTCCGGTGCCGACAGACAAACTCCGCCATGCACCAGCACTCCGATGGAAGCTGCGACAGAGCGCCGCGTCAGACATCGAGGTGGTCAGCTATGGGCTGGCCGGCGGCAGGCTGGTCCGCAGCCCGCTGACCGAGGAAGGCCGCGACCGCATTCGCGCCTGGCTGCCCGAAGTTTGCGTGCCGACGCCGGCATCAACAGCCTGCGCGGGGTGGGCGTCAGCGAAGCCCCGCGCGGCACGCTCTTCCACGATTACACCGTGGACCGCGACGGCCTGTTGAAGAAGGTCAACCTGATTGTCGCCACCGGCCAGAACAATCTGGCGATGAACCAGACCGTGGCCAGATGGCGCGGCATTACGTCCGCGGCAACAAGATTCCCGAACCCATGCTCAACCGCGTCGAGCACGGCATCCGTTGCTATGACCCGTGCTTGAGCTGCTCGACGCACGCCGTGGGGCAGATGCCTTTGCACGTCCGGCTTGTTGGGCCGGACGGTGCGCTCTTTGACGAGGTCGCAGGCGGGTGAGCTGGCCACTGTTGATGGATTGAACAGTGAAGGCGGGAAGGCGCAAAGTAGAGCCGGGACCAGCCAAGCCGCCGATCTGCTGACCGTCGGCGTCAACCGCCAGACCCCTGCACGCCAACCCGGTAGAAGTAGGACCCGGTATTGGTAGCGGTGGTGTCGGTGAAGCTGGTCAGTCCAGCCTGGCCGACAATGTTGCTCTGGAGCGGGACAAGCCCCGGCGGCAGGACAAGATTGGTCCCCCGCTGAAGGTAATACATCTTACCGCTTACGCTCTGCCAATTCACGGTGACGCCGGAGAGGCTGTTGGACGGAGCCAGCATTTTCAGGACGGATAGACTATTGGTTGGATCGGTGCCGCAAATCCACTCCTGCCAATTGTTCATGCCGTCGTTGTCCCGATCGGCCAAATCTGCCGTGCCGTCTGTGAGCAAACCGTATTGCTGCAGCCAGGCGTAGGAGATCACGGAGGTTGGATTCTGAAATTCGTAGGCGCCGATGTCCACCGTGCCACCTCGGATGCGTGGATTGTCGTCGAGGTCGGTGCCGCCGACGACAGCGGCATTGTTCCCCGCGTTGATGCAGGGAGAATTGGCCTGTAACCGGAGGTTGCCGTTGGTCTGGTCCACGAAGAGCGGAGCGTTCGTAATGTTGCCGGGGCCGGCATCGGGCGTGGTGCAGCAATCGGTCAGAGCGCCCGCGCTCCAGTTCGGTGTAGCCGAGCCGCTATTGAAATAGATGATGCAATTGCTCAGCACCGTGAAACACGTCCCCCCACCTTGATAGGTGGAGGATGATCGGGGAGGCTTGCGGACTGAATTACCAACGATGGTGCAATTATTCGCGTTGCCGAACACCGTCCCGCCACCCAAGGAGGCTGCCGTCGCTTCCCAATTGCTGTTGTAAGCCAGGTTTCCGGTGACGAGGCAGTTGTTCAAGGTGCAGCCTGACGCTCCGCCGCCCCAGGCGCCGCTGTTCCCCCTGAGGACGCAGGTGCCGAGCGTGCTCTGGTAGGCGCCGCCGCCTTCGCCAGCCGAATTGTCCGCTAGCACGCAGTTGTTCAGGGCACACCACGCCGCGCCTCCTCCGCGAAACGAAGGTGCTGAGTTGGAAGCAATGACGCAGGCGTTCAGTGTGCAGTCGTACGCCCCACCGCCATAGCCGCCGGCGGAGTTGTTCGTCAGCGTGCAATTGGTAACGCTACCGCCACACACGCCGCCCCCGTAAAACCCGGAGTTGCTAACCACTTGGCAGTTGACTACTGCCTCATTCCTGGAAGCGCAGAATACGCCCCCTCCGTTCCCTCCGCGGCCGTTGCTTACAGCAAAACCCGACAACACCGCCCCATTGGCCAGGTACACGCACCGTATCGCCCCGCCGCCATCTATGGTGGTCAGCGTTGGGCCGTTGAAGCTCTGCAGCACAATTGCGTTTGTCACGACGACGCGGTGTTGCGCTCCGTCAACGGCCAGCCTCGCGCCGGTCTGATAAACGCCATTGGCCACCAGAACCTGATCTCCTGCATCGGCTGCATCAACGGCATCCTGAATGTTTGTCGCGGCCGTAACCCAGTTCGTGTAAGGTAGGGTCGAGTTGGTGCTGTTCAGATCCACGTAAAGTATTGCGGCTGGCGTCTGGGATGCGCAAAGGAGCACAAGGGCCAGAGTCAGTTGGCGAAGGCGAGGCTGTATCATACTGCCCTTTCCAGTGACAGCACCTGCCTATCAGACGCAGGGTCTCGGTGCAAGAACCAAATTGGCAAAACCAAATCGGTAGGCTGAACGAATAGTCCCCGCTTGTTAAGACCGGTGCTGATAGAAACTCCCCAATGTGGAAACCGAACGGTGGGGGAGATTCAGGTCTGGAGATCTCTGCGGCTTCCGACATATTCCGTGGTCAGCGAATGGCACCAGAACAACCAGAGTCACCGGCGGGCCTCCTGGTCATCGGCTACGGGAACACTTTGCGTCGGGATGACGGCGTGGGGCCAAAGGTGGCGGAGGCTGTCGCGAAGTTGGCTCTGCAGGGCGTGCGCACGCTGGCCTGCCCGCTGCTGACGCCGGAACTGGCGGAGGCAGTTTCGCAGGCGTGCATCGTCATCTTCGTGGATGCGGCAGTGGATGCGCCACAGGAAGTGCAGATGCGCGCGCTGGCACCCGCAGCCACCTCGCAGGTGATGGCCCACGCGGCCAGCCCGGCGACTGTGCTGGCGCTGGCGCGGGATGTCTTTGGCCACGTCCCCGAGGCCTGGTGGCTGACGATTCCCGTCGAGAACCTTGGCCTGGGAGAGGAGTTGTCACCGCTGGCCCTGCGCGGTTTCGAGAAGGCGGTGGAGCAGGTCAGGAAGTGCGCCGCTGGGACGAGGCGTGTTTGAACCGCGAAACTCCGGGCCGGCGAATCGGGCGAATCGGGCGAGGTTGGGAGGACTGCGCAGGCCCCTTGGATCCTGCAATCAGTCGTGTTCAGAGGTGGGGCCATAATTCGGCGCACAATTGCCATTGCATTTGCAGCGGTTGCGTGCACCTTGGAGCAGGCATGACTCCCGACCAGGAACCCAAGCCAGAAACCGCAGCCCCAAGCCAGTCTGAGGCGTCTGAGCCGCGCCGGCGCGGCCGCCGGGGCGGCCGGGGACGCAGAGGTCGCGGGCAGGGGCGACCGCAAACGCTGGCTCCGCAAGCGCTTCCACCAGCGGAAGAGGCGGCGGCACTGACTCAGCCGGTTGCAGAACATGCTCCGGTGGAAAGGGAGGTCCCCCCAGCGCCGGTCCGGGAACGGCACCAGGCATCACCTGCGGCGGTTGCGCAGGCGATCGAGGAAGTCAACCAGATCATCGAGACGCTCCGGGGTGCACTCAATGATATGGAGGAGGTGCTGGAGACGCTGGAATTGGCCGAGCGGCAGAAGAACGCGGAAGAGCAGGAGATCGAGACGTTGCGCCGCGGCTTGCGCCAGTTGCATCGGCCAAGGGAGGGCGGACCGCATCCGCCGCGGCACTGAGCCGGCTCTGAAAAGCACAACCATCACGGAAGCACTCGTCGCGGCAGCCCGGCGGCTTTGCGCGGAAACGACCCGGTTGAAATTCAGGCCGCCGGTCACATATGTCTATAACCCGCTCGTTTATGCCTGGGCTCCGTATGAGGCCTACCTGCGCAAGTCCAGCGTCACGCCCAAACGAATAGTTTTCCTCGGGATGAATCCCGGGCCATTCGGGATGGTGCAGACCGGAGTACCGTTCGGCGAAGTCGCCGCCGTGCGTGACTGGCTGAAGATCGAAGGTCCCGTCGGCAAACCCGGCCGGGAGCATCCGCAGCGGCTGGTGACCGGGTTTGCCTGTGCGCGCTCCGAAGTCAGCGGCCGGCGACTCTGGGGATTGTTTGCAGAACGATTCGGGACGCCGGAACGGTTCTTCGCCGAGCATATCGTGATGAACTACTGCCCGCTGGCTTTCCTGGAGAACCGTGGCCGCAACCGCACGCCGGACAAACTGCCCGCGTCGGAGAGGGCGGCTTTGTTTGCCGCCTGCGACCGGCACCTGCGGGCCGTGGTCACCGCCCTCCAACCTGAATGGCTGGTGGGCGTGGGCGATTTTGCCACCCGGCGCGGGCAACTCCTACTCCCACAGAGCGCCTTGAAGGTCGGGCGGATCTTGCACCCCAGCCCTGCCAGCCCGGCGGCGAACCGGAATTGGAAGGGCTTGGCAACGCGCCAACTCGAGGAACTAGGCGTCTGGTAAGATGGGAGCGGCTTGATAGCCCCGCGACGATAAGCGGATCGGCGGCACGCACAGAGTGACGTGCCCTACCCGACTGGGCTGCTCACTCGGTTTCGTCCAGGAGGACGCCGTCTTCTCCGACGAGGAGTCTTGGGTTATGGGCCTGGTCTTTGAAGGTAACGACGTAAACCACCCGCTCGGCCCAGGTCTCTTTGCTGACATAGGCGACCTCAGCCGCCGCCGCGCGATCCTGAACCGCTTTCTTGACCTTGACCGGCACGTCAGCGGGCTTGACTCGCGTGCCCTGCCTGGCGCTGACGGCCACCGTCAGATCGGGATTGAGCACGCTGCCGTCGGGCGCGACGAAGAGCGGCGGGAAGATCTCGCTGTCCCGGAAATAGATCTTATACACGACGCGGCCAGAGCTGGTGTCCCGGACAGCATCCGTGATCTCCTCCGGGCCGACCTCGGCGAGCACGGTGAGCTGCACGACGGGCGGCAGGGCGCCGAATTTCGCGCCCGGGGAGGTCAAGGGTTTGTGGTAGGGGGTCTGGTGCGCCGCGATTTGGGCTTGGTCTTGCGTGGCGCACCCGGCCAGTAACACGGCGAGCGATAGCACCAGGGGAAGAGGCGATTTCATAAATGTGAAGCAATGTATCCGGCAGACGGTGGATGGCAAGTAAAGGGGTTGTGCGGGGAAATGCCTTGCACCAGCGGGGTTGGTTGATTAGGTTCTACGGCGCTCATGATTTGGCCGGCGTGTTCCGCGTTGGTTCAATCCCGCAAGTTCAGGGCCGAAGTCCGGCTGCTCCTTTGCGGCCCCGGGTTGGTAGCTCAGTCGGTAGAGCAGCGGCCTTTTAAGCCGTTGGTCCTGGGTTCGAGTCCCAGCCAACCCACCACTTTCCCGCCAGTATGGATTACCCGAAGCGTCTGTAACCAGTATTCCCGTGGTCGGGCTCAATGCCAGGCCAGCCGAGAGCCAGACGGGCTCTTTTCCGAAGTGCCTCATGCCTTCCAAGAAACACCGGCGAGAGGTTTTGGTTGCGGAGTGGGCGTCAATTTCCTCGGTTGGCGCGGTCGGGCAAACCTCTGGGGGGAAGTCAGGGCTCGCGAGGACGCCTGCGCTACGCCTTGTCCTGATCTGTCATCCAAGGAACTTGCGTTTCGCCCCCGGCGGCCTAGGATGTTCGCCAGCCTGACACGAGCGCCTCGCGCCGGGCCATTGCATGATTCGCTCGCTTGTATTTACAACTCAGGGCCGGCTGCACAGCAAGGACATCGAGATGTTCCTGATGCCCACGCTGCTCAGCGACACCAACCTGTTCCTCTGGGTGGACCTGGAGAGCCCGACGCCCGAGGAGACCAAGTATGTCCTGGAGGATGTCTTTCACTTCCACCCCCTCTCGATCGAGGATTGTGTCACCGCGAGTCCCTCGCCGAAGGTGGACGAGTATTCTCCCAAAGAGGGAGACTGGTTCACGCCGTACCTGTTTATCGTGATCCATGCGGTGGACTACAGCCGGAAGGACGGGGTTTTCGCCACCAGCGAACTGAACTTCTTTCTCGGCAAGAATTTCCTCGTCACCTATCACGCCGGCCCGCTCCGCAGCGTGTCCCTGACCGAAGAGCGGGCGGTCAAGGCCACGACGCAGATTGCCCGCGCCCCCGACCGCGTCGCCCACACGCTGCTGGATTCCATCGTGGACAACTACAAGCCGGCCCTGGACGAGCTGTCGTTGGAAATCGCCGAGCTGGAGCAGCAGGCGTTGCAGCACCCGACGGCGCACACGCTCAACAAGATTCTCCAGATCAAGAAGGAGGTGCTGCACCTCCGCCAGATCATCGGGCCGCAGCGCGAGGTGCTGGCCCGGTTCGCCCGCGGCGAGTTCAAGCTCATCCGCGCCCATCTGGTGCCGTATTACCGGGACGTTTATGACGACCTGTTCCACATCTCCGAGCTGGCCCAGGGCTACACCGATACGCTGACCGGCATCCTCCAGGTCTATCTGAACATGTCCTCGAATCGCACCAGCGAGGTGGTGAAGCTGCTGACGATGATTACCGTCGTCACGACCCCCTTGATGATGGTCGGCACCTGGTATGGCATGAATTTCAAACACCTGCCCGAGGTGGACTGGAAATATGGCTATGCCGCCGCCTCCTTGGTTACCTTGCTGTCCACGCTGGCGACCTACTGGTATTTCCGGAAGAAGGGATGGTTCTAGTGGAGGGCACGAATCCTTGGCCGCGCGCGCCGCACGCCGCGCAGCCGCTTTCTTGCTTTACCCTTCACGTTTCACGTTTCACGCTTCACGCTCCCTAACATGCCCAGCAAAACCAGCTTCCTTGACAAGGTATTGCCACGCATTGGGCGTTTGGACGAAGCCGGCCTGCAAACGGTCGTGCAACGCCTGGCGCGCGAGCGAACTTTCCTTGAGACGCTGTTCAACACCATCGAGGACGGCGTCCTGGTTGTGGATCAAGCGGGGCGTATCCTCTATTTTAACTCGGCCGTCACACGCTATCTCGGGCTCCAGCCCAACGCCGAGGGCCAGGCCATTACGGATGTCATTCCCGAGTTCGAATGGGAGAAGATTCGCCAGTTCGATCACTCGGGCGGCCAGGGTGTGGTGCGACACGAGTTTGAGGTCCAATATCCCCGCCCGCGGTTCCTGCGGCTGTATGCCGCGCCGCTCGACGGCGAGGCGGCCGGTAGCGCCGGGGTCGCCTTGATCCTTCACGACGCCACCGAGGCGCGGCAGCAGACCATCGAGGCCATCGAGAGCGAGCGGATTCAGGCGCTGACCCTGCTGGCCGCCAGCGTCGCCCATGAGCTCGGCAATCCCCTCAACGCCCTGCACATCCACTTGCAGCTAATGGAACGCGAACTCAAGCGGCTCCGGGCCGCCGCGACCGAACCGCCCGCCAAAGCTCCCGCCGCCAGGCGCGGCCGGGCCCGGGCGCAGGAGGTTAGCGGCGCGAACGAGGCCCGCGAGCTAATTCCCAAACTCGAGCAGTATCTCCTGGTTGCCCGCGGCGAAATCAACCGGCTCGATTACATCATCACGCAGTTCCTACAGGCGATACGGCCCGTGGCGCCACAGTTCAAACTCGGCCTGCTCAACGAGGTTGTGCACAAGACCCTCGAGCTGCTCCAGCCGGAGCTGGATAACCGCGGCCTGAACCTCCGTCTCCGCCTCGCCCGCCAGTTGCCGGCGACCCCCATTGACCCGATGCAGATCCAGCAGGTGCTCGTCAATCTGATCAAGAACGCCATGCAGGCGCTGACCAAAGACGGCACCCTCACACTGCAAACGGGCGAAGGCGCCGACGGGGTGTGGGTGAGCGTAGCTGACACCGGCGGCGGCATTCCGCAGGAGCAGATCAACCGCATCTTTGAGCCCTTCTACACCACCAAGAAGAAAGGCACCGGTTTGGGCCTGATGATCGTCCAGCGCATCGTCCGCGCCCATGGCGGCCGCATCGAGATCGAAAGCCAGGTCGGCCGCGGCACCACCTTTCGCATCTGGCTTCCCCTCCACGAGCGCAGGCCTCGACTCCTCGAGGCCCCCATGCACGACTGAGTCGGCCGGGGCTTAGACTTCAAAGTTCAGGTTTCTCGATACCCGCTCTCGAACGCGCGGTGGCAAGGGCCTTCGGCTGATCTTTTTCCTTCCTCCAGCTCGCATTATCAGCTAGAACCCCACCGCAAGGTGTCCTATGAGCGAGACGGGGAAACGCGAAGAGAGTCTGTTCAACGCAGCAATCCAGTTGCCAACGCCGGAAGCGCGGGCGGCATTCCTGCGTGAAGCGTGTGCCGGGGATGACCAGCTCCGCCAGCGCCTCGAGACTCTCCTCCAGGCCGCACAGCCTATCAACGACTTCCTCGAAGTCCCCGCCCCCGGAGCCCGGACATTCCTGTCCGCCAGTCCGGGAGCTGCGGGTTCTCCCTCGCCTCCACCGGAGGAGAGGGCCGGGGAGAGGAGGCCCCCCACGCCAACCCCGCCCGGCGCCGCCCCAGGCCCGCAGCCGACTATTGCGCTGACGGTGCCGATTGCGGAAAAGCCGGGCGACCGCATCGGCCACTACAAGCTGTTGGAACAGATCGGCGAAGGCGGCTGCGGGGTGGTCTATATGGCCGAGCAGACCGAGCCGATCCGGCGCCGGGTCGCCTTCAAGGTCATCAAGCTGGGCATGGACACCAAGACGGTGGTGGCGCGGTTCGAGGCCGAGCGCCAGGCCCTGGCGCTCATGGACCATCCGAACATCGCCAAGGTGCTGGATGCTGGGGCGACGGACACCGGGCGACCGTTACTTCGTAATGGAACTGGTGCGGGGCATCAAGATCACCGATTATTGCGACCAGAACCACCTCGACACCAAGGAACGATTGGAGTTGTTCATGCAGGTATGTCATGCCGATCCAGCACGCGCACCAGAAGGGGATAATCCACCGGGACATCAAGCCTTCGAACATCCTGGTGACGCTCCACGACGGCTGCCGGTGCCCAAGGTGATAGATTTTGGCATTGCCAAGGCAACCGGCGGCCAGGTGCTGACCGACAAGACGCTGTTCACATCCTTCGAGCAGTTCATCGGGACCCCGGCGTATATGAGTCCCGAGCAAGCCGAGCTGAGCGGGTTGGATATTGATACCCGCAGCGACATCTACGCGCTCGGGTGTTCTGCTGTATGAACTGCTCACCGGTCGCCTGCCGTTTGAGCAGAAGGACCTGCTGCGCGCGGGGGTGGACGAAATGCGGCGGATGATCCGGGAGAGGAGCCGCCGCGGCCCTCGACGCGTCTGAGCACGCTGGCTGCCGCTGACTTGAGCGCCGTCGCCAAACAGCGCCATGCCGAGCCGCCGAAGCTCGTCCATCTGGTTCGCGGCGACCTGGACTGGATCGTAATGAAGTGCCTGGAGAAGGACCGGGCGCGGCGGTATCCGACCGCCGACGCTTTGGCGGATGATCTGGGGCATCATTTGAGGAACGAGCTGGTGGAAGCGCGGCCGCCGAGCCGGTGGTATCGGTTCCAGAAGCTGGTGTACCGGAACAGGCTGGTCTTTGTAGCGGCAGGGGCTGTGGCGACTGCGCTGATGCTTGGGTTGGCGGTTTCGACTTGGCTCGTGTTTAAGGAGAGAGCGGCGCGGCGGCTTGCGGTTGCGGCGGAAGCAAAAGCCCAGATTGAATCCACCAAGAGCCAGCACGTGGCCCAGTTTCTCAAAGAGATGCTCCAAGGCGTAAATCCTGCGGTCGCGCAGGGCCGGGACACGACCATGCTGCGAGAGATCCTAGACAAGACCGCCGAGCGTGCGGGCAAGGACCTTACTAACCAGCCGGAGGTTGAAGCGGAACTGCTGCTCACTATTGGTTTCACCTATATGAAGCTGGGTGAGTTCAGCAAAGCCGAAGCCCTGGCACGCGAGGGGGTGCGCTTGAGGAAATCAGTTTTCGGCGAGACCAACGTGCTGGTGGCCGATTCCCTATACATTCTGGGTGCCGTCTTGGCCCGGCGCGGTAAGCCCGCCGACCTGACCGAAGCGGAGGCCTTACTGCGCCGGGCGCTGGCTCTGCAGCGGAGGTTCCTGGGTAACGAGAACAAAGCGGTAGCCGATTCGACCGCCCTCCTCGCCGGCACTCTTCGGCTTGCGGGCAAGCCGGCCGAAGCTGAGCCCATGTGTCGCGAGGCGCTGGCGCTGCGGAGGAGGCTTCTGGGGAATGAACATCTGGATGTGGCCGGCGCACTCAGTGGCCTCGCGATGCTGCTCCGCGGCCAAGGCAAGCTGAGTGAGGCCGAGGCGACCATCCGCGAGGCCCTGGCCATCCAGAGGAAGGCAGGGGAAACCGGGCGTCCACAGTCGGCAACGTCCCTCCTCTATTTGGCCGCCGTGCTCAAGCGTCAAGGCAAGCTGAGCGAGGCTGAATCCGCTCTTTGGGAAAGTCTGGCAATTCACCGAGCCTTTAACGGCGAGAATAGCGTCTACACAGGAAGCATTTTCAAGGAACTGGCAGAGTGCCTGCGCCGGCAAGACAAGAAGGTTGAACTAGAGGCTTTGTACCGCGAGAGCCTCGCCTTACGCCGGAAGACGTCGGGGAACGAGGATGCGCGCGGGGCGACTTTGCTGGAGGGTTTGGCGAGCGCCCTTTGCAACCAGGGCAAGCAGGCCGAGGCTGAAGAGCCGTATCGCGAGGCACTGGGGATACTCAAGAAACTGTTGGATAACGGAGATAGGCAAGCATTCGCCACCCTCGAGCGAGTTGCCGCGGCATACGCGCAACTGCTTTTGTCGCAAGGCAAAATCGCGGAAGCGGAGGCGTGCTACCGCGAAATGCTCGTTACGCAAAAGAAGCTGCTGGGCAACGAACACCCCAGTGTGGCTAACCTGCTGGTGGTATTTTGAAGGTGCTGGAGAAGCAAGACCGGGCGGTGGCCGCCCGGCCAGAGTATAGCGAGCTGCTGGCAATGCGGGAGCAGCTATCGGGCAGTGAACAAACCAACGCGCTCAGCTCGCTCAACACCATCGCGGAATTCCTGGAGAACCGAGGCATGCTAGCAGAAGCCGAGACAACTCGTCGCCAGGTTTTGACCGCGCGGCAAAGGCTGCGGGGCAATCAATACGACGAACTTGCCCACTCCTACCGCAGCCTTGCGCTGTTGCTGGAAAAAGAAGACAAGACATCAGAGGCGGAGGAAATGCATCGCGAGGCATTGGCAGTGAGCAAGAAGCTGCCTACGCTCGGCCTGACTTGTGTTTCCCACTTCCACCGTGACTTGCCGCGGTGCTTGAGAAGCAAGGCAGGCACGCCGAAGCCGATGATGTTTACCGGGAGTGGGTCCAGAACCTGCGCGCGAGGCTAAAGGTTGATGACCCGGAGCTGGCGGCGGCGCTCGCGATGCGGGCCGAGATAATGCTCAGGATAAAGAGGTTCACTGACGCCGAGCCGGTGCTCCGCGAGTGCTTGGCCATCCGTGAGAAGAGAACTCCGGATGAGTGGCGCACTTTCAACGCCCGCAGCATGTTGGGGGCAGTCTGCTGGGGCAGAAGAAATACTCTGAAGCCGAGCCATTACTCTTGTCCGGCTACGCGGGCATGAAAGAACGCGAGCAGAATATACCATTGGAGGTCAGGCACCTGCGCCTGAAAGAAGCCCTTGAGCGTGTGGTCGGACTTTATGAAGGCACAGATCGGTCGGGGCAGGCGTCCGAATGGAAGAAGAGGCTGGCTGACACCGAGAAAGCGAAAACGATCGCAACCGCAATTCAATCTGCCCTTCAACGTGGCAAGGTGCTATGTCAAAACCAAAACTGGCAGGAGGCTGCGGCGGCTTTCAGCGAGGCGCTGCAGCACCCCGCTTTCGATTGGGGGTTTGCGGATAAGGAATTGCCGACGACTGAACAGTGGATGGCGGTGGCTTTCGTGCGCGCCGGGGAATGACGAGAGGCACCTTACGCTGTGCAGGAAGGTCGCCGTTGCGAAAGGCAAGCCGTTCGATGATGCCGGAGGCGTACTCCGGGCAATATTACTCCCGTCCCGCCCGAGCCCGGAACTACTGAACCTCGCAAGCAACGCTTTGCCAGAATCCGAGACTATCTTCACGAATGATTACAAGCTTGCGTGGTTTCGCGTCCACCGCAGTCTCTTCGAGTACCGCTCCGGCCGGCATGCGGAGGCATTGGCTTCCGCGCGAAAGGCGGCGGAGTGGAAAGGGGAGTCCTGTAAGGTGTACGCGCTTATTTTGCAGAGCATGGCCAGCCAACGCCTCGGCCAGGAGGGTGAAGCCCGCAGACTGCTACAGCAGGCCAAGGACTCGGTTCCCGGACTGCGGCAACAGCCCAAGACTCTGACCAACACCCGCAACCTCCTGTTGATTCAGCTCCTCCTCGAGGAGGCTGCGGGCCTTCTCGGCCCGGCGTCATGATCTCCAACCAGGCCCGCTCCTGGTGGAAAGCTGGAGCGGCACTGTCTGCTTCCGCAATATCCGCATCAAAGAACTACCGTGACCATCGTGGGGAGCAAGTGCCGGGGCCGAAAGGCCGGGGCGTATTCCCGGAAACCATCTTTCTGACGTTCGCAATGATCCTTTTCGCCTCCCAATTCCGCATTGTTGGTTGGAACAGGGTTTTGCCCGTGAGGTGAAACCCCAGCGCAACAACCAACAAACTGAGAGAAAGAAAGAACAGAACGATGAAGACAATCCTATCACCCCTCCTCCATGCAACTCTTGGACTAGTCTGCCTGGCACCCGCACAGCGCTTGAACGCCGTTCGGTTTCAAGAGCTTTTCAGCTTTCCGCTTGGTCCCGCCAATCCGTACGGCGAGTTGGTGCAAGGGGCCGACGGGGCGTTCTATGGCACAACGAGCCAGGGCGGCACGAACGGTCAAGGCGCCGTTATTCGGGTCACCACCAACGGCGCGGTGACGCTCCTGGCGTCGCTCAACAGCCGGCCGGAGGCTGGCCTGACCCAAGGCCCCGATGGGGCGTTTTACGGCACGACCGCCTGGGGTTCGTGGGGCGAGCCGGATTATTATGGCACCGTGTTCCGGGTCACAACCAACGGTGAACATGAGCACGGTGGCCACCGTTAGTGAGACAAACGGCTGCCACCCTTACGCAGGTTTGACGCTGGGCGATGATGGCGCGTTCTATGGCACGACATCTTATGGCTCTTGGGAAAGCTCGGCTCGTTATGGCACGGTGTTCCGCGTAACAACAAATGGTGAACTGAGCACGGTGGTTCTCTTTGATGGGACGAACGGGTTTTACCCGTATGCGGCGCTCACGCTCGGACCGGACGGCGCCTTTTACGGCTCAACTCATGCCGGCGGCAATTCCCGTCGCGGCAACATCTTCCGCGTCACCACCAGGGGGCAGATCACCACGCTCTACTCGTTTGGCGGGCCAGACGAGTGGCCGAACACCTCGCCGGACCCTTACGGGAAGCTGGTCTTTGGCAACGGCGGCGCCCTTTATGGCACAACCTACTCCTGGGGCGTAAGCAACCTGGGCACGGTGTTCCGTGTGACCACCAATGGCGCCTTCACCTCACTGGTGTCGTTTACCGGCGCCAACGGGGCGCACCCGTACGCCAGCTTGGCGCCGGGCGAGGACGGCGCGCTTTACGGCACAACGATGTACGGCGGCACGCACGACCAAGGCACGATCTTCCGCGTTACCACCAACGGCGATCTGACCACGCTGGTATCGCTCGACGCCAGCAACGGGGCCGGGCGCGGGCAACCCTCACCCTTGGGCCGGACGGCGCTTTCTACGGCAGCACGTGCTACTTCCTCTCGTCGCGCCTCCATGACTACGACCCGCTGGGCGCGTGCTCGGGCGGACAACTTGATCTTTACTATGAACCTGTGTGGACTGGTTATGGCCGCATCTTCCGGGTGACGACGAATGGCGCTTTGACCACCCTCGTCTCCTTCACCAACGTCGCGGGCAAAGAGCCGAAAGCCGCCCTCACGCGAGCGCCTGACGGCGCTTTTTACGGCACGACTGCCAGCGGCGGCGCTAAGGACTTCGGCACCTGCTTTCGCGCAGCCACCAACGGAGACGTTCTCTCGCTAGCCTCTTTCACGGGGGACAATGGCCGGAGCCCGCGCACCCCGATGACCTTCGGGCCCGATGGCGCGCTTTACGGCACGACACTCTTCGGCGGAACGAGCAACATGGGGAGCATCTTCAGGCTGACGACCAACGGCGCGCTGGCTTCGCTGGTCTCGTTTGCCGGCCCCAACGGCGCCTATCCCCGCGCCGGGCTAGCCTGTGGCAACGATGGCGCGCTCTACGGCACCACCGCCTGGGGCGGGCTGAACGACAAAGGCACGATTTTCCGCGTCACCACTGATGGCACGCTGACCACCTTGCTCGCCTTTGACTGCACGAACGGCGCTCTGCCCTATGGAAAGCTTGCGCTGGGATCGGACGGGGTTTTCTACGGCACCACGGCTCTGGGAGGTAGCGGCGGTCAGGGCACCGTCTTCCGGGTCGCCACCAACGGCCAATTGACCACGCTCTTCTCGTTCACGGGCACCAATGGCGCGCTGCCCAAATCGGGCCTTGTCTTTGGGCCGGACGGCGCCCTCTACGGAAGAACTACCGCCGATACCCTCGTCTGGGAGACAAATGGCATCGGCATCGTGTTCGAAGAAGGCGATGGCAACGTCTTCCGCATTACGACTAACGGAATTCTGGCCAACTTGGTTGCGCTGGAGGATTACATGTTTGACGAGTCGGGCTCCACATTTGCCGTGGGCCTGGACGGCGCGCTTTACGGGACTACCGGCGGAATCAGGTGGTGGGTGCACAACTTCCTCGGTGCGGGTGGGAGCGTAGATATTTCGTGGACCTCCGGCACGGCTTTGCGCGTGACGACCTCCGGCGCTTTGACCACACTGATCGCATTCGGTGAACACAGTATGGTTCCCGCCGGCGTGGTCTTCGGCTTGGACGGTGGCCTTTACGGAACGGCTGCCTGGGGCGGCAGCAGGGGCGGGGGCAACATCTTTCGGCTCTCGGCCTGGAGTCTCTTTGCCGCACCCGCGGTCACTAATGGGAATTGCGTGGTGCGAATGACCGGCCAGCCCGGTGTCACATACACGGTCGAGGCGGCCACTGCCGTCACCGGCTCATGGCAGAAGCAGACCAACGTGACCGCTCCGGTCTCCGACCAAGGTCACGGTATTGGCGTGGTGGAGTTGAGCGATCCTGTCGGCGCCGCCCCACAGCGTTTCTACCGCACCGTCTATCCGGCTTACTGAGAGCCTGCACCCCGATCTTGAATTGGCGGCGGCGCGGGCAGCCAAGGTCTTCGAGACCAGGCTGCCCGCGCTGATGTTGATGACGGTCGCCGCTATGACGCCGGCACCCGGCGACAGAATTCTTCGAGGTCCACCGTGCGGCCGGTCAGGCGCGCTTCTTCGGCGGCGAAGGCGATCAGGTGGCTGTGCACCGTCGAGTCCAGGCCGGCTCAAGCGGCGTCCCGGGCGGGCTGGTCATCTCGTCATACAGCGCTTTGACCAGGCCGGGGTCGCCGCCGCCGTGGAGTTCGTAGCCGCCGTCTTCGGCCTGCACCGTGTACCGAATCACCTCGCCTTCGTGGGGGATGAAGATGAGATGGGTGCCGAAATGGCGGAGGTAGCTCTCGCCGCCCTTGAGCACGCCGCGCGTGCCGCAGACCTCGATATGGCGGCCAGTGTCGAAGGCGGTCATCGTGAACGTGCCGGTCACCCCGCCTTCGAACTCGAGCGCGAGCACCTGCCGGTCCACGGCGTCGTTGTCACAACGGTAAACACAACGGCCCCAGGGGCTGGTGCGCAGCCAGGCGGTGATCTCGTCCGCGGTCGCTTCCTGTGCGCGGTCATAGACCATCGCCAGCCAAGGCACGCGCATATCAGTGGTGTAGCGCAGGGCGTTGTAGGGACAGGTGTCGCCGACCGGGCAGCCATCGGTGCACCGGGCCGGCGCGCCGGCGGGAGCGCGCTCGGGTCGGAAGTATTCCAGCGAGCCGAAGCTGGCGACGCGCCGGCAACGCCGCCCGACCAGCCAATGCACCGCGTCGGTATCATGGCAGCACTTGGACATGATCATCGGCGAGCTCTTGCTGGCGACTGACCAGTGGCCGCGCACGAACGAGTGCGCCTGGTGCCAGGGCATCACGCCTTCGCTGGCCTGAATGGAAACCACTTCGCCCACCAGGCCCGAGTTGATGAGTTCCTTCACCTTGCGGTAGAAGGCGGCGAACCGCAGCACGAAGCAGACCAGCACGCGCCGGTCCATCTGGCGGGCCAGGCGCTCGATCGCCAGCACCTGCTCGACGCGCGTCGAGATGGGCTTCTCCAGCAGCACATGGTAGCCCAGCCGCAGCGCGCCGGTGCAGCAGTGGAAGTGGTCATTGTCCTGCGTGGCGACGATGGCGACATCGGCCAGTTTGCCCGCGGCCAGCAAGGCGTCGGCGTCGGGGAAGCCCTGGAAGTCGGCCCGCCCCGAGATGCCGCGCAGTTTCTCGACCCGCTGCGGCAGCGGGTCGGCGCCGGCGACAACTTCATAGCGCTCCGGCCAGCGCCGGGCCAGGGTGGCGTAGGTTTGCGCCCGCGCCCCGCAGCCGATGCAGGCGAGTTTCAGAGGTTTTATAGCTGCCATAGATTCAAGAGGTTCACCGGCCAGGTAGGGCTTGCAGTCCTGCGAGCCGCGGTGCGCACGGGCACCTGTATGGCGTAGCGCAGATTTGCAATCTGCTGTACCGCAGGTTTGCAACCTGCTGAGCTGCCCCCATCCGCACCGGCTCGAAAGAACTGGGCGCCCGGCCGATTACAAATCGGCGATACGGCAGATTGCAAATCTGCGCTACGAAGCAGCCGCACAGGCGCGCTAAAACGCCCACAGAGTGCAGGCCCCACCTTCCGGCAATCAGTTACCCGCACATTTCATCCGCTGCCTCGAAGAAAGCAACGATATTCTCCCACGGCGTTTCCGGGCCCAGCACGTGCGCCGGCGCCAGGATCAGCCCGCCGCCGCGGCCCACATCCCGGATCCGCGCCCGCACCTCCGCCCGCACCTGGTCGGGCGTGCCGAGCGGCATCGTCCGTTGCACGCTCACCGTGCCCCAGAAGGAAAGCCGGTCACCGAACCGCCGTTTGATCGCCGCCGGGTCCATACACTCGGGCTGAACGGGATTGAGGATCTCGATGCCGGTTTCAATCAGCTCCGGGATCAGCGGCTCGACATTGCCGTCAGAGTGGTAGAAGACGAACGACGCGGGGTTGGCCTGTTTCACCGCGCGAACGGTGGCCGCCAGGCGCGGCTTCAGGAACGTGCGCCAGGTTGGGATGCTCATGAGCAGGCCCTGCTGCCCCGCTACGTCGTCGCCGGTGATGATGATGTCAACTCCCGCCCGGGCAAACTGTTCGGCGGCGAACTGCTGCAAGGCGGCCGTGCGCTCGAACAAGTAGTGCGCCACTTCCGGTGCCCGCACCAGGTCCATCATCAGGTCCTCCAGGCCGCGGATGTACCACGCCTGCTCGAAGACCGAGCCGGTAAAAGCCGCCACGGCCAGTCCCCGGGCCTGAAGCTCGGCCACGCGCTGGTGCACGCCGTGGAACCGATACGGCTGGTCGAGGTCCGGCCACGGATACTCGTACAGCCGGCCAGAATCCTGAATGCCGCGCAGCGGCGACTCGATCTGGGCGAAGTGATGGAAAGTCCCCGCTCGCCACCACACACCCCATTCATCCACCTGGCCGCTCGCCAGTGCCTCGCCGGCGGCTGGGCCGAGCCATTCCGCAAAGCGGCTGGCCGGCAGCCTGGTCGGCTCGGTGGTCACCCGCGTGATGTCCATGTCAAAGTAATCCCGGGGCGACTGCGGAGCGCACTTCTCGCGCAGCAGACGTTCGATCGGCGGGGTGTAGCCGATGGCTTCCTCGTAAAGCAGGCGCGGGGTGCGGTCAATTGGCCGGCGAGCCAGCGCGTTCAGGACTCGTTCACGCGAGGTCATAATCGCCCAGCCATCTCCAGGCGTTGCCACCGGCGTGCACCCCGTCGCGAATCATCGCCCCATGCCTAGCAAACCCCGCGCCGTCGTGTCAACCGCGACGGGAGGGCGAGCGTCCTCGCCCCCGCCACTCATCTCCGATGACCGGTTGCCCACCCAGGGCCGGCTACTTCCGGACGCCGTAACGCTTGTCGAAGGCCGATCGTTCCGCCCCGCCGGGCGCGGGCGGCGGGGCGACCGGGTTGGGCGCGACGACAGGGCTCGCGGACACCGCGCCGCTCGCGTCGGCCAGCGTGGTGTTGGCGGCGAACACGCCAGCGGCGACGCTCTGCTCGGGGTCCGGCAGGGCGAGGAAGATCTTGCCGGGGATCACACCGTTGGTGATCTGGCCCAATTCGAGCTTCATCGCGTAACCCGAGGAAAAGGTCTTCTGCTTGGCCGCGTATCGCGGGTTGGTCTTCAAGAGCTTGACCACTTGCGGCAGGGTCCTGTCTTTCAGATCCTGCGACACAGTCCAGGTGTGGCCGGTGACGCTTTCCCCGACGTTCAGCCGCAGATAGACCATGAAGCCCGCGTCCGGCGCCGCGGGCGTGCCCTGCAACAACCGGAGCAGGTAGGCCGGTCCGACTTTGTCCAAACTGGCGAATTCGGGGAGGAAGTTGGTGCCGGAGATCAGGCCATTGACCTTGCCTTCCGGGATCTTCGCCTTGTCCACATCCAACGTCCAAACGGCGGGGAGCACGGGCAACGGTTTAGGCGGTGGCGGCGGTTCCGCCGGCACGGCATTGGTGACCGGTGGCGGGGCGCTGGCTTGCTTGGCTGTCTCGCTCCGTTTGGCCATCCAATCACGGAGGTACGGGTACCCGAGATAAGCACCCACTGCCACCACAATGATCACCGCGCCGATGGTCACCCACTTCATGGGGTTGCCCTTCTTGGCGAGCTTGGCCTGATTCAACTGCTGTTGCAGCGTCGCCATCTGGGGCGGCGGCGGGGGTGGAGCCGCGTTGCGCTCGGTCCGGGATTGTCCGATGGAAAGCCTCGCCTGCCCCGGTTTGGCGGAAGCCAGAGCCGCGTGCGGCGGCGCGTCGGGTTTGGGAGGCACAGCCAATTGGGCCTGGCAGGTCGGGCACTGAATCTCGCGCCCGCTCCACAGTTCATCACATTCGATCTCTTGCCCGCAATGCGTGCAGGTAAACCTAAAATCAGCCATAGCGTTTGTTATCTGGCCGCCGGGACCCGCGTTTGCTACCACCCGAGCGAGTCCTGCGCCGGCGTGTATTGGGCGAGTATAGAACACCGGCCCGCAGTGCCCGTCAAGGAAATGCGAAGACAGAAACCTTGACCTCTGAGCTCAGATTGAATTTCATGCCCGCAAAACGAGTCTCACGTTTCACGAACGTGCGGACCGTGGCACGGTTAAGCTTATGAATACATCGAAGATCGCAATGTTAGGCAGACTGGGGTTGGCCGGCGTAATGGTTGCCGGCACCTTCGGGTGTGCTTCGCTGAAGAAGGCTTCACCCAAGCGGGTGCTGGTCGTAACGGTAACCAAGGGGTTCCGTCATAGCTCGATTCCCACCGCTGAGAAGGTGCTGGCCGAATTGGCCAAGGAGAGCAGCGCATTCACCGTGGACTACGCGCGCGTCGAGCCGAATGACCCGCAGTTCAAGGGTGACGATGGCAAGCCCGACAAGGAGAAGGTGAATGCGGCCATCAAAGCGGTGCTGGCGGAAAAGATGAGCCCCAAGGCGCTCAAGCAGTACGATGCGGTGATCTTTGCCAACACAACGGGAGATCTGCCGCTGCTGGACAACCAGGCCTTCCTGGATTGGATCAAATCGGGCAAAGGCTTCGTGGGCATGCACTCCGCCACCGACACCTTCCATGGGTTTGCGGGGTATATCGAAATGATTGGCGGCGAGTTCAAGACCCACGGGGCGCAGGTAAAGGTCGACGCGATTAACCAGGACCAGGAATGCCCGGCGTGCAAACATCTGCCCGGCAATTGGGAGGTGTTCGATGAGATTTACCAGTTCAAGAACTTCGACCGGACCAAGGTTCACGGCCTCCTGACGCTCGACAAGCATCCTAATGACAAGACCCCCGGCGATTATCCCATTGCCTGGTGCAAAGAATACGGGACCGGCCGGGTGTTCTACACCTCGCTCGGCCATCGGGAGGATGTGTGGGACCCGAACTGGCCGGACCGCAAGAACCCCAAGGCCGTGGCCGAGGCCTACCAGAAACACATTCTGGGCGGGATCAAGTGGGCGCTGGGATTGGAGAAGATGGACGCCAAGCCGCTGAAGACGGCGGTGGAATAGTCCAAAGTCCAAGGTCTAAAGTCTGGAGTCCACGGGCCGAAGATGAAAGCCGGCGACGCACGATTGGCAGTGAGCGAGTTGACTGATATGAGCGACAACACAAGTGATGCGTTGGGATATAACCGGCGCGATTTCCTCAAGGGCGGCTCCGTCGCCACCCTCATGACCATGCTCGGCGGCGTCGAGCTGGTCGCCCAGACCAACGCCGCGCCCGGCGGCGAGACCAAAGCCGCCCCCGTCAGAATCAAGGTTGGGGTCATTGGCCTTGGCGCGCGGGGCCGCGAGATTATCAACACTCTGGCTCGGTTGCCCCAGGCCGACGTCGCCGCCATCTGTGACACTTACCCCGCCTCGCTAAAGCGCATTGCCAGCGCCGCCCCCGGAGCCGCCCAGACCGACGATTACAAGACGATTCTCGCCAATAAGGACATCAAGACCGTCATCATTGCCACCCCGACCTTCACGCACAAGGATCTGGCCCTGGCGGCGCTCAAAGCCGGCAAGCATGTTTACTGCGAAGCCCCGCTGGCTCAAACGGTTGAAGACGCCCGCGAAATCGCCCTGGCCGCCAAAGCCGCCAAACAGTTGGTTTTCCAGGCTGGCTTGCAGATGCGCTCCGATCCGCAGCGCCATTTCCTGCTCCCCTTCATTCGCTCGGGGGCCCTGGGCAAGACGGTCCTTGCCCGCGCGCAATGGCACAAGAAGACAAGCTGGCGCTCCACTTCACCTAGCCCGGAACGCGAGAAGGCACTCAACTGGCGTCTGAGCAAGGAAACCTCCCTCGGCCTGATCGGCGAGATCGGGATGCACCAGGTTGACCAGGCCGGCTGGTTCCTCAATGCGCTGCCCACCGCCGTCACCGGCTTTGGCTCCGTCAACTTCTGGAAAGATGGCCGGGACGTGCCGGACACGGTGCAGGCCGTATTTGAGTTCCCTGGAGACGTACGCATGATCTACGATTGCACCCTGGCGAACTCGTTCGACGGCGAGTACGAGATGCTCTACGGCAGCGACGCCGCCATCATGATGCGCGAGAGCAAGGCCTGGATGTTCAAGGAAGTGGATTCTCCCCTCCTGGGCTGGGAGGTCTATGCCGACAAGATGACCTTCTACAAGGAAACCGGCATCGCCCTCGTCGCCGGCAAGAGCAAGGGCGTGTCCGCCAACGACCAGCCCCAGCCGGCGCAGGATGATCCGTTCGCCAACACCCCGCTTTCGTACGCCCTGGGCAACTTCCTCCGCAACGCCGTGGACCTCGAAGCGGCGGCCGAAGACTACAAGTCCAGCTACGGCGCGGATGATGTGGACGGCCTGATCGAGCACCTCGGCAAAGTGCCGCGGCGGGCCGCCGCCGGCTACCTGGAGGGATTCCAGGCCGTCGTCACCGCCGTCAAGGCCAACGAGGCCATCCTCGGCGGCAAACGGATCGAACTCAAACCGGAGTTGTATGAATTGAAATGATGGCTCTCACGTCCATAATCCCATAACCTGATGCGCTAGACATAGAAATGAACATGAAGATACGAACAGTAATCACGGGTAATATCGCTCTCTTGTTGCTCGCAACGGTGTCGCTCCCCGCGGCCGAGCAGATGACCACCTACGCGGCCAGGTCGGGCAGCAAGATGCGAATCGAAGGCACCTCCAACATCCACGACTGGCAAGTCGAAAGCCCCTTCATCGGCGGCTTGCTCGAAGTCGGCCCCGGCTTCCCGACCGAACCCGGCCAGGCGGCGACGCCCAGCACTGTGGCGGCCAAGGCGGAGGTGTTCATCCAGGTCCGCTCGCTCAAGAGCCTCGAGAAGGATGGCAAGCCCTACAGCGACAAGATGGACGAAATTATGTGGGAGCACCTCCGCGAGCCCGCCAACAAGCGCATTGTTTACCGGCTGACGGAACTCAAGCTCAAGGAAGCTCCCAAAGCCAAGGACGCCCCTTATGTCTTCGACGCCAAGGGCGACCTCGCCATCGCCGGCGTCACCAACAAGATCGCGATGGTAGTAAATGTGCTGCCGCTGGCGGACAAGAAACTGGAGATCACCGGCAGCACCACCCTCAAGATGACCGATTTCAAGGTCGAACCACCGGCCCCCAAGATCGCCCTCGGCCTCATCAAGACCGGCGACGAGGTCAAATTGATCTTCAAGTGGGTGCTGGCGCAGCGGAAGCTCGCTGCGGCGGCCAGCAACTAACGGCAGACTCAGGCAAACTCGAATCGAGCCAAAGCAATTCGGCCGGTGGAAGTTGAATTCGTCCACCGGCGACCACGAGGCCCAGTGCGGGTGCGAGCTTTCGTCGGCGCACTTGAAGAAATTGCCGCGCCAGGCCTGGCCTGGCAGAGACTCCCAGCGGACCCAGATAATGCTCGAACAGCGCCAGGGGGATGAAGAAGCTTAGCGTCCAGACCACCGGCGTCGTGATCTCGGGCTCAACCCGCTGCGGCAGGGATGACCGGGCCTGGATCGTCTGGCCAATCGCCACCGGCACCTTGACGAACTCTTTGAACCCGTCCGGCGTCCGCTCGGGATTGGTGATGTACATGCAGAGGAATGCCCCGCCGCAGTTGAACTCGAAATTGAAATAGCCCCGGTCAGTTTTCGGCTGCGCGAAGAATTCCACGCAACTGTCCCTCCAGACGGGATCGAGGTATTGAGTTCGCACGCAGCGCACGTAGCGGTCCTGCACCCGGAAGAATTCCGTAGAGGCCCCGGGTGTCGTAGAGCATCCGGGCCGAAGTCTTCGGACGATGGTCGCTGCCTTCCGGGCGGAAATGCGCGATTTCAAGCGTCTCGGCCTGAGTCCAGATCGGGTCGGCCCACTCCGCCTCGGGCGGCACTGCCCTAGCGGCCAATCGAACCATGTAGTTCATAGCCCCATTCAAGGCCGTGGTCTGCCAAGGTTCAATGCGGAAAAAGGCAACGTTCCTAAATGGGCCTGCGCAGATCCCACCCAAGACGGTAGGACAATCGCCCACCACCCATGCCGTCACCGCGTTCAGCGAGGGCCTAGCCTTCCGTGCTTTGGCCAGTGCTAGGTACTAATGCGACGTCAAGCGGTAATAGGCCGAGTTGCCAGGCGGGCTCTCGCTAAACATAAATACCCCCGCCGCCGGCGCGTTCGTCGCCAGCACTGTGGTATAGCTCGCGAAACTCGGGTCCGGGCAACGCTGCACCTCATACCCGTATCCAGGAATACCCGCGAACATAACCGTCACCATCCCCCCGGAAAGGGTGATACCCTTCGCGGCCCCGGGTGTAGACACAAAGAACACATCAATCGTCGCCGCCGTCGTGCACCCATTCCCGTCGCTCACCGTGTAGGGAATGTGGTCCTCGCTTAACGTGCCACTCGGAGGAGTGTAGTAGATGCGCCGGCTGTCCCTGCTGACCGTCCCCCCCGCGCTGCTGCCGGGGCCGGCACTCTGCACCCCTAGCCCAGAGCCCTGCCAGGTCCCGAGCAACGCCGCGATGTCAATCTTCAGACTCAAAGTCGGCGCCACGCTGTAACTGGCGTTGGGGCTCGGCGCCCCCGGCGGCACATTCACGGTTACCACTGCGCTGCCGGTCAGGTCCCCCGCCTGCGCCGCGCCATGCGCATCGCTCAACGCCGTCACCGTGTAGGTCCGGGTGGACGTCGGGCTGACGTTCAAGCTGTCGGTCCCGCTGGTGCCGGTGCCACCCACCCCGGTGTGGGGCGTGGTGGTAGTCCCGTCGAAATACGTCACGTTCCAGGGCCCTTGCCCGGTCAGTGCCGCCGTCACGGTCGCCGCGCTGCCCCGGCAGATGGCCGTCGTGCCGCTCACCACGGCCGTCGGACGCGCATAGACCGTCAGCGTGGCCGCGTCGCTGGTCGCCGCTCCCGCCACGTTGGTAAACACGGCGTGATACCGCTTGCCCTGGTCGGCGGCCTGCGCCACGAACGTGAGCGTCGGGGCCGTCGCGCCCGAAACGTCACTCCACGTGAGCGCGTTGTCCGTGCTCACCTGCCACTGCACCGTCGGCACAGGTGTGCCACTGGCGGCCGCGCTGAAGCTCGCCGTCTGCCCCACAGTCACGGCCTGATTGCTCGGGTGCGTCGTGATGCATGGGTTCAGCGTGAAGGTGTACGTGTTATAGCCGGTCCGACCTAGAGAATCGCTGGCTGTAATGCGGATGCCCGTCCCGGGCGTGGTATCACGAGCTAAAATGTTGAGGGTTCCGTTCACCAGCGTCCTTACATTATCCCCAGGTTCACCATAAGTTCCATTGCCGTTAGCGTCAAATAGCATCGTCTGGGAACTGGAGGTTAGCGCGATACTGAAGCCACTGGCAGCGACAAGGCGAATCGCGCCCCAGCCGAAGAGGTAAGCCGTGTCATTGATAACGTCTCCATCACTGGCCCACAGATCAAAGCGGCCATTGGTGATGCTTAACGTTCCCAGTGAGTATTCCGCAAATTCCAGCCCCCCCGTTCCATTTTGCTCGCCCTTCACATTATCCACCGAGCGCGTCTTGGCCATGGCTTCGTTCCTAGTGAAGCCATAGTAATAGCGGGTGTGAATGTAGGTGTACAGGTTGGCCCGGACCTCATAGGAACCGTTGGGAATCCCATCGGAGAAGAAGTGCATAGGCTGGAGACCGTTGTTCTCAAATTCATTGTGGCCGGCATAAATGGCGGGGGTCGGACGGTAACCTTGGGACCAGAACTCGTCCCAGTTGCCGTCATGGTCGTTCAGGAGGCCTCCGTTGGTAATGGTTGGCAGAACCGGGTCCTGATGACTGTCATCCCAGCTTTGGATCGTGGCATCCGGATTTGCGTTCACCGGTGTCAGGCTAATCGCGCCCCAGCCGAAGAAGTAAGCCGTGTCGTTGATGACGTCTCCATCACTGGCCCACAGATCAAAGCGGCCATTGGTGATGCTTACCGTTCCCAGTGAGTATTCCGCAAATTCCAGCCCCCCCGATCCGTTCTGCTCGCCCTTCACATTATCCACCGAGCGCGTCCTGGCCATGGCTTCGTTCCTGGTGAAGCCATAGTAATAGCGGGTGTGAATGTAGGTGTACAGGCTGGCCCGCACCTGATAGGAACCATTGGGAATCCCAGCGGAGAAGAAATGTATGGGCTGGAGACCGTTGTTCTCAAATTCATTGTGGCCGACAAAAATGGCAGGAGTCGGACGGTAAGTCGCGTTCCAGAACTCATCCCAGTTGCCGTCGTGGTCATTCAGGAGGCCGCCGTTGGTAATGGTTGGCAGAACCGGGTCCTGATGGGCGTCATCCCAGCTTTGGACGGTGGCACCTGGGTACCTGGTGACCGTAATTTGAAAAGGCACATTCGTCGGATGCTGATACAATGACGAGGTTACCTGGTAGAAGCCGGCTTCTCCCTGCACCTCAAACGCAACGCTGGCACCTGTGGCACCCCCAGCGCCTGCCGTAATGCTCACTCCATGGGCTTCGCTCCCTATGGTAACATCCCCAGTCCACTGTCCGCCAACAAAGTTTCCTGTTTGAGAAGGAAGAATGGTGCCTGTCGTATCACTTAATGCTGCCTGACCGGAGTAGCTCGTAAGCAGGTTAGCGGACACGTCGCGTGCTTTGATCGTTACGCCAAATGGAATACCCGCATACTTGGGGCTGGTGATTGGCTCGAAGGTAAAATGGTGCAGGGATGGGGCTACGACCTGGACCGAGGCGTAGCCATTAATGCTTCCAAAAGAGGCGCGAATGGTGCTGTCATATTGACCAGGAGTAGAGCTCGCAGTGAATAGCCCACTGTCGCTAATGGCGCCACCTCCATTAACTACATTCCAGGCGAATGGAAGATTGGGGATCAGGTTGTTGGAAGCGTCGTAACCTTGAGCCGTGAACTGTAGCGTGCCACCCGTGGCCAAAGATGCTGAAGATGGCATCACCACAATGCGATCTAACGGTCCAGGAAGGGTAAAGTCGCCCTCAGCTGCGCCACTGAAGGTGGGCACATCAACCATGATCGGCAGGATGCTCCCGCCCTGTTCGGTGAACACATAGCACTTCGTTGCCATATCTGTTTGGCCGCCAAAGTGGATCGTGATCTGCCTCGACGCGGGTTGATAGACACTGGATGTGATCTCGGAATTGTGTATGGCACGAAGATACTGGCAGGCATAGTCAAGGGTGACATGAATGGGGTGAGCGCGCGCGATATTGTTTGTGATTCCTTGCAGGATGGCGCGCCAGTTGTCGGGGGTGATCGCCGAATCAATATAGAAGCCGTGGGTGAACAGTGTCGCCAGTGACATACTGTCCAGCGCACGCAGCGTCTGCCGCGTGCCCCGGCCAACCGATCTCGCAACATCGTTGTTGGGAACCCAAGTGTCGTATCCGGCATCCTCCCACACCTCGCTGATACAGTTGAAGAACTGCCCAGCAAACTCGGGATGGCCCGGGATGGTGATGTAGTCCGCGTAATACACGGGCCGCACCTCACTGTTAACGCCGGTTTCATAGAGACGGAAGGGGCCGTTCATAAGCCAAGCTGAACCGACAAAGGGGACCCCGGGAGTCACTCGTGTACCAATGAACTCAACTCCCCAGTCCTTCAATTCCTGGAAAACGTTGTTGCCAAATTCATAACCATGAGGCAATACGACTTTAGACACGGGGATGTTATGAGTCGTGAGCCATTGAGTGGCCTCCGCAAAGTAGGCGGCTATCGTGGCATCCGGGAAGTTGGCCCCGCCGCTGCGGTTGAAGTAGAAAAAGCCAGGGTCATTGAAAGCATGTATTGCAGCCGTTGCTTTACCGGCATTGACCAGCGAAGAGAGGGTTGCTGCATCCGTGTCACTCACGCTGTGCAAGAACACGCCCACCCAGGGCTTGAAGCCGAATTCATTGGCGGTGTTGATCCACGCGAAAGGACCGGTTTCATCATCGATACGCATCGTGACGAATGGAGGTAATGCTTGCATGGCAAACGGCTTGCGAGCAGCCCATACCAGGCTGCGCCAAAACAAATCATCCAGACCCAGGAGCGGCCCCTGCACGCTGTGCGAAATCCAGTCATAACTGCCGAACTGAACCGCGCGGCCGGTGCCGCAACTGGTCACTGCGAGAAAGGCCTGGGAGCCACTGGAGGCAAGAGACGTCACATTTCCAGGCAGCGTAATGCCGGCCAGTTTCATTGACGTGGTTGCGATGGTCTCTGCACCGGCGTGATTCTGGATGATGTAATGCGTGGCCGGCGTGGCAAAGGTAACATCTGAGCCGTTGGTGCTCGTGTTGTAGCCAAAGTTAAAGATGTCTCGAACGAACTGGTAGCGGCCGGTAGCCCCATCGGCTGACAGGTCATTGTCGAAGTTGACAAATCCTGTCCCCGCATTAATCGCAGAGGCGAGCATGGACTGTTCGCTGGAATCAAGGCAAGGCCCACCTGCGCAGGCATTGCCGGCGTCAATCTGACGGTGGCCGATAATCACCAGCGCATAGTCGCCAATATTAGCGGGGACTGGTGTCGTGGCGATATCCAGAACCGTATGGGGAACCCCAAAATGAGCCAGGTACGGCTGTATAAGATGCGCAAAGTCCTGATAATAAGCCGTGCTGGTCGAATTCACCAGTACCAGAGCATTGGCAAGACGACTCTGCGCCAATGTTGTCGCAGTAAGGATCGTGAGGCAGAATATCGTGGTGAAGAAGGGGCTGGTTCTTTTCATAAAACACCCGCTTAGAGGTTGATGTGTAAACCGCAACGTCCCCGTATCGGAGGGCACCTCACCCTCCAAATGGGCTGGCGCAGACTCAAGGCGCGCCTGCCTGCCCGATGCTTCTCTAACGGCTTTCGTTCCGCGATTACGTTTACCAGAAATGGAAGACTTTGTCTGTCCGGTAAAGTACGGATGGTTCTGTAGCGTTGTTCCCTACAAGCGGATCCGCCGCCCGAACAGGGCGAAGGCATAAGCTCAATCACCCGCCCGACGCACTGGCCATCCCTTGACTATGCCCGGAAATGGGGTTTATTGAATGCCTTGAGCACCCGCAGACCTGTGTCCTCTGCTGGGGGAATGGTATTTCCCCTTGGCGGCGCTGCTCTTCCTCTGCGGAGCGCCCTTGGCGCCTGGCGCGGGCGTTACCCTCATCACCCACGGCTTCAACGGCAACGTGACCGACTGGGTCATTCCGATGGGCGACAAGATCCCGCAATATCACAGCTTCCCGGGCTCAAATTCCGCGTCCTACGAGATTACGATCACCCGGAGCGGCAGCGTCTATTCGCTCTCCCAGGACTTTCTCGATGGCGTCAGCCCGCTGGCATCAGACTCCGGCGAGATCGTCGTCGCGCTCAATTGGTCGAGCCTTTCCGGTCTTCTTCCATCAGCGTCCACGGCGCAGATTGCCAGCCAAGCCGCCCTGGCGCTGCTTTCCACCAACCTGATCCCCGAGCTGGCCGGACGGCCGCTCGCCGAGCTGCCGCTGCACCTGGTCGGCCACAGCCGCGGCGCTTCCGTCGTGGCCGAACTGGCCCGCATTCTCGGGGCCCAGGGCATCTGGGTGGACCATCTGACCACACTCGATCCCTATCCGCTCGGCCTCACTGGCGATCCAGCGATGGCGATCTACGCCAACGTGTTGTTCGCCGACGATTACTGGCAGAACATGGATACCCTGAAGGGCCAACCCCTCGCCGGTGCCTACGATCGTCAATTGACGAGCCTGAACGGCGGCTATTCCTCTGCACACAGCGATGTGCACCTTTGGTACCACGCCACTATTGACCTCAACACACCTACGGCGGACAACCTGGCTGTCCTCACCAGTGCCGAACGGGCGGCCTGGTGGACGGCCCTCGAAGCCGCCGGCACGAACAACGGTTTGCTCTATAGTCTCATCGGCGGCGGCGACCGCCTCAGCAGCGTCGAGCCCGCCGGCCCGGGCAATGGGCGAATCATAGATGGCTTCAACAAGGTTTGGGACCTGGGCGCCGGCTTGGCATCGGACCCGACGACGAACCGAACCCGCCTGCCCCTGAACAACGGTGCCTGGCCGAACCTCCTCCGCCTCAACCTCGTCGGCACCAACAGGTTCGCCATCGGCGAGCCCATTCCCCTGGCCTTCTACTATCAATACGCTTCGAGCACCGCCGCCGTCGCCACCATCCGCTTCAGTTTGGACACCGACAGGAACCCCTACAACGGCAACGAGCTGCACATCGCTCAGGCGACCATCTCCGGCACCGGCACAAATAACGTCTTCCTCAGCGCGCTCAGCCTCGCGTTGGATCCCGCCGCCACGCTGCCGGGGACCTATGCCCTCTTCGCGCGCATCAGCGACGCGACGCACGCGCGGTATCTTTACGCGCCGCAGCGGCTCGCGCTGGCCCCCAGCCGCCAACCGCCGGTCCTGGCAGCCGCCGGAGTGCAAGCCGGCCAGTTCCGGCTCCACGTATCGGGTTGGCCGGGACAAACAGTGGTCATCCAAGCCTCCACCAACCTTGCCCAGTGGGTCGCCCTTGCCACCAACACCCTGGCTGGGACAACGCTGGAATTCTCGGACCCCGACAGCGCGAATCATCCGCAACGCTATTACCGCGCGATGCTGCTGCAGTGAGCCGCAGCTAGCCGCCGAACCCCTCGGCCATCGCGACCGCCTTGAGCATCGCCTTGGACTTGTTCACCGTCTCCTGATACTCGCCCTCGGGCGTCGAGTCGTTCACCCACCCGCCCCCGGCTTGCACCCAGGCCCTGCCGTCTTTGATCAGGGCGGTCCGGATGGTGATGCAGCAATCCAGATTGCCGTTGAACGAGAAATACCCCACGCAACCCCCGTAGGGGCCCCGCGCCGTCTGCTCCAGCTCGGAAATGATCTGCATTGCCCGAATCTTGGGGGCGCCGCTCAGCGTCCCGGCCGGGAACGTCGCCCGCATCAGATCGTAGGGCGTCTTGTCCGCCGACAGCCGCCCCGCAACCTGCGACACGATGTGCATCACGTGACTGTAGCGCTCGATGATCATCAGGTCTTTCACCTGGACGCTGCCGAACTCGCACACCCGCCCCAGGTCGTTCCGCGCCAGGTCTACCAGCATGACGTGCTCAGCGCGCTCTTTGGGATCGGCCAAGAGCTCCTGTTCAAGCGCGAGGTCCTCCTCCGGTGTCGCCCCGCGGCGCCGCGTGCCGGCGATGGGCCGGATCTCGACCGTGCGCTCCTCGCAGCGCACGTGAATCTCGGGCGAAGCGCCTACGAGTGAAAACCCGTCCAGCTCCAGCAAGAACATATAGGGCGACGGATTGATGGACCGGACGGCGCGGTAGATGTCCAGCGGTGACGCCTTCACCGGAGCCGAGAAGCGCTGCGAACCTACGACCTGGATGATGTCGCCCCCGATGATATATTCCTTGGCCTTCAGGACATTGGCGACAAACTTCTCCCGGGGCTGGTTCGACGCAAAGGGCAGAGCTGCCACTTCCTGAGGCACTACCACCGGCCGGTGCTCGCTGGGTTGCTCCAGTAGGGAGACCAGGCGGTCGATCTCGCCGGTGGCGTTCTCATACGCTTCCGCCGGGCTGGCGGCGTCGCCGAGCACCGCATTGACCAGCACCGTAATGGTCTGTGCCACGCGATCGAAGATGAGCAGTTGGTCGGCGATGAGGAAATACATCACCGGCGTCTGCAATTCGTCCTGCGGCGGCCGCGGCACTACCGGCTCGATGTCATGGATGAATTCGTAGCCGATGAAACCCACCGCCCCGCCCGTGAACCGCGGCAGGCCGGGCACCGCCACCGCCCGATAACGCCCCATCACGCGCTCCACCGCCGCCAGCCCGTCGCGCAGGCTCGACGCCGCGCCGCCCGGCCCCGCCCCGGCTTCGGGCTCGATCACGAACGTCTCGACCACTTTGCCGCCCTCCAGCACCTCCACGCGCGCGCCGATCTGGCGGACCACCGCCCGCGGGTTGCACCCCACAAACGAGTAGCGCCCGATGTGTTCGCCGCCCTCGACCGATTCCAGCAGAAACGACTCGCCCGGCCCTCGGATCTTCCGGTAGGCCGACAGCGGCGTCTCGACGTCCGCCAGCAATTGGCAGGTGACGGGGATCAAATTGCCCCGGGCCGCCAGCTTCAGGAACTCTTCGAGTGTGGGTGAATACATTGGGGAGGATGACGTCGGGCTAAACGCCCCACGGCGGATCCAGATGCCCAGCCGCGAGCAGGACTTTGCTGTTCTTCACGGGTGGGGGTTGAGTGTTGTCGACCGTCAGCCTCCGTTCAGCCGCCTGGGGGGTGGAGATCGCCGAGCGGCGCATGCGCCAGATGCCCAGCATCGTGTAGAACGCGACCGCCAGCGCGTAGGCCACGATCCCCAGCCCGATGGCCAGCGGCACCAGCCTCCAATCGCTGAAATAGATCACCGCCACGCCCACCCCGGCCGTCAACGCCGTTTGGGCAAACAGGCAGAACAGATACAGGGTGACACTGGTTTCTTGCACGCGCTCGATGTGCCATTCGCGGTAGAATTGCTCCCCCAGCGAGCGCATCAGCCACGCGGATTGGAAATTGCGCGCTGCCACCAGCGCGCTCGTCGTGCTGATCACAATCGCCGGCAGCGGCCAGAAGGCAAAGCCGAGACACAGCGCCAGGTTGACGGGAATGCCCCATCGCCACCCCAGTTTCTTGGCGAGGGGATTGCCTTCCAGCACCAGATTGGGCGTCGCCACCCACGTGCTCAGGAAGTCCATGCCCCGCGACACGAACAGCAGCAGGAACATCAGCACGTAGCTGCGACTCCCGAATGGAACGAATTCCTCCATCGTTGCTTACAGGCAACTCGGCTCTGCCTGCCGTCCAGGGGCAAGCCTGGTCTTGGGAACGAGACGGGCCATCATTCCTTCCCGTAAATCTGGCCCGGAGTCTTGAGCTGCGCCTCGGTGATCTTGAAACTCCCACCGTCGCCCTCAACGGACCGGTAAAAACAGGATTGGTAACCCTCGTGGCACGCCGCCCCGATCTGCTCCACTTGCACCAGCAGCGTGTCTCCGTCGCAATCAAACGCGATGTCCTTCACCGACTGGGTGTGCCCGCTGGATTCGCCTTTCATCCAGAACTTCTGCCGCGACCGGCTCCAGAAATGCGTCTTGCCCGTCTCCACGGTTTTCTCCAGCGACGCCCGGTTCATCCACGCCATCATCAGCACCCGGCCCGTCTTCTGTTCCTGAATGATCGCCGGGATCAGCCCCTGGGCGTCGAACTTAAGTTTGTCGTAAAAGCTCATAAACGTGGTCTGATTGCGGCGGTAATCTAGCAGGCTTCCGCCTCCCGACCATGAAAAAAAGAAGGCGGCTCGGCCCCGCTCAAACCGGCCTGACCGGAATGCCCTTAGAAGCCAGGAATTTCTTCACGTCGCCGACCGTGTACTCGCCGAAATGAAAGATGCTGGCGGCCAGCACCGCGTCAGCCTTCCCTTCGAGCAGCACCTCGGCCATGTGCTCCAGTTTGCCCGCGCCGCCGCTGGCGACCACCGGTACGCCGACCGCTTCGCTGATCCGTCGCGTGATCACCAGGTCGAAGCCCGCCTTCGTGCCGTCGGCATCTATGCTGTTGAGCACGATCTCGCCCGCGCCGAGCGATACGGCGCGCCTGGCCCACTCGACGGCGTCCCACCCAGTCGCCTTGCGGCTGCCGTGCGAGAACACCTCCCATCGGTCGGGTCCGACTTTCCGGGCGTCAATGGACACCACGATGCACTGGCTGCCGAACTTCTCCGCCCCGGCGCGAATCAGATCGGGATTGGCGATGGCCGAGGAGTTGATGCTGATCTTGTCCGCCCCCGCCCGCAGCATGGTGTACATGTCCTCCACCGAGCGGAGGCCGCCGCCGACCGTCAGCGGCATGAAGCATTGGTCCGCGGCGCGTTCCACCACGTCCACCATGGTTGTGCGGCCGTGAGCCGTGGCGGTGATATCAAAGAACACCATCTCGTCGGCGCCCTGCTCGTTGTAGCGCATCGCTAGTTGCACCGGGTCGCCGACATTGCGGAGTCCGCCCGCCTCGGCAATGCCGAACCGGACGCCGCGGGTGACCTGGCCGTCATGCACGTCCAGGCAAGGTATGACACGTTTCGCGATCACAGCCGCCGATTGAAAAGGTTCGCCGGGCCGGAAGCAATATCTTCCGCACTCCGGTGGCGGTACCAGCACGCGGCGCCCCCGCCTCGCCAAATTCTTTTACTTTGAAGCGCGGGGTCGCTAAGCTCGTTGGCCATGAAGTCGTTTATCGCAAGCCTCTTGCTGCTGGCTGTTACGGTGCCTTGCACCAGCCGGGCCGAGGTCAAACTCGGGAACGAGGTCCTGGCCGCCGGCCGTTTCAAGGTTCTGCAAGGCAAGCGCGTCGGCCTGCTGACCAATCCCTCCGGCGTGAACCGCAATTTGGACTCCACCATTGACGTGCTCCGCGCCGCGCCAGGGGTGAAGCTGGTGGCCCTGTTCGGCCCCGAGCACGGGGTTTATGGTGCCGTGGAGGCGGGCGACAAAGTGGCCGACACCATCGATACGCGCACGGGGTTGCCGGCGTATTCGCTTTACGGCAAGACGTTCAAGCCAACCCCGGAGATGCTCAGCGGTCTGGATGCCCTGGTGTACGACCTGCAAGACACCGGCTGCCGCTCCTATACGTACGTCAGCTCGATGGGCGAGGCAATGGAGGCGTGCGCCGAGGCCGGCATCGAATTCGTCGTGCTCGACCGGCCCGATCCGCTCGGCGGCGAACGCATCGAAGGGCCGATGCTCGAGCGCGAAATTCCGTTCCCACGTCGGCTACTGGAACGTGCCCTATGTCTATGGCCTGACCTGCGGTGAGCTGGCACGGATGATCAATGGCGAGGGGTGGATCAAGAAGCCGTGCCGGCTAACCGTCGTGCCCATGAAAGGCTGGAAGCGCTGGATGGTTTGGCGGGACACCGACCTGCCCTGGGTGCCCAGTTCACCCCATGTCCCGCACGGCGACTCCGCCCTTTTCCAGGTCGCCACCGGCATGTTGGGTGAACTCTACAGCGTCAGCACTGGCATCGGCTACACCCTCCCCTTTGAATGCATCGCCGCCCCCGGCTTGGATCCGCATAGGTTCGCCAAGCAGCTCAATGGCTACCAGCTACCAGGGGTCAGGTTCCAGCCCATCACCTACAAACCGTATTACTTCACCTTCACCAACCAGGTGATTGGCGGGGTGCAGATATTCTTCACTGACCGGAAAGCTGCCCCCCTGACCGCCATCAACTTCTACGGCTATGAGGCCCTGAGGAAGGTGGCCGACCGCGACCTGTTTGCCGAGTCGGTGAAGGCCAAGAGGAGCGTCAACATGTTCGACAAAGTCAATGGGACCGACACAAACCGCAAGGCCTTGGAGGCCGGGACGCCCGCCTCGGAGATTGTCGCGTCCTGGAAAGCGGGCGAGCAGGTTTTCCGGAAAGAACGCAAGAAGTACCTGCTTTACTAGCCGGCCCGCGCATGGACGTTAAGAACCTCAACGAGGTGCCGGCCTTCATCACGAAGGACGGCTCCGAGATTCGCGAGCTGCTGGCGCATCGCAACTCAGCCATCCGCAATCAAAGCCTCGCTGAGGCCCGCGTGCCCGTCGCGGGGAGCACCCAGGAGCATTATCACCCGAAGGCGGAAGAGATTTACTACATCACCCATGGCCGGGGCCGAATCCGCATCGAAGGGGAGGAGCGCGACCTCAGGCCCGGCGACGCCGTGGCCATTCTGCCGGGCAAAAAACACAAGCTCTGGAACACGGGCAGCGAGACGCTCCGTTTGCTCTGCTGCTGCGCGCCGGCTTACGAGCACGATGACACGGTCCTCACCGATTTGTGAGTTGACCGAGGGCGGCGAGGGAACTTTACTGGATTCATGCGAGTTTCGCTCTCGGTCATTCTCCTCTTCGCGCTCTCCCTGTCCGGCTGCGCGAAGAAGAAGATCGCTGACCCGCCAATCCTGCCGCAAGCGCGCGCGGGCGCCCCAGCCGCGCCGGCCGCAGCAAGAACTACCAATCAAACACTGATCGTCACACCCGAGAGTGCGCTGGTGGGCAAAGTTGAGCTGGTCAACACCATTGGCCGTTTTGTGACGCTGCGCTTCCCGCTGGGCAGAATGCCCGTGGTGGAGCAGCGCCTTAACCTCTATCGGCGCGGCCTGAAAGTCGGCGAGGTCAAAGTCACCGGCCCCCAACGCGAGGACAGGATTGTGGCCGATCTGGTCGCCGGCGAGGCGGAGGCGGGCGATGAGGCGCGCAGCCCGTAACCGCCGGGCCCGGCGTGGCGTTATGCCTCGGACTTTGGTTGGCTGCCGCTGATGGGTTCCGTGACGGGCCTAACCGTCTTGGGCAGCGACTGCTTCCGGTAAGGGGAGTGGAGGTTGAAGTAAATGCCGCACAGCGGACGCGGGCCGTCGCTCTGGCTTAGGATCACCGTGACCTGGCTGTCGAGCGCGATCCCGTGGCGGAGATCCGGCCCGCGGCTTTCATAGGCTTTGATCGCCTTGTTCAGCAAGGATTGCAGTGCCGCCTCAAATTCGTCGGGCGTCTTGTTGAGGCAGACGACGTACTTGTCGTAGGCCTTTGTCGCTTGCGCGATTTCCTGGCTGAACACTTTTGCGGTCACAGTCTGCAGCCTAAGGGATGCCCTCCCGAAAAGAAAGCCAAAAGACGTCTGTGTCCGCACTGAGCAGGAGGACACTACTTTCCGTTGGTTCGCGCAATTGGCAGGCGGGCCGGGGCAGGGTGCAAACTCAAGCGCCGGCCTTGACCCGGTCGCCGAACAAAGCCGTGCCGATGCGGACCATGGTCGCGCCTTCCTCGATGGCCACCTCGAAGTCGCCGGTCATCCCCATGCTGAGGTGAGGCAGCGGCGCGCCCAGGATCTGCTCGCAGCGTTCCTTCAACTCGCGCATCTGGCGGAAGACCGGCCGCACCTTCTCCGGGTCCAGCGCCCACGGCGGCACCGTCATCAGGCCGTGGATCTCCAGCCGCGGCAGCGCATTGAGCTGGGCAAGCTCGGCGAGGAGTTGTTCGGGGGGGTAGCCGAATTTGCTGGCTTCACCCACGGCGTTAACCTCGAGCAAGATCGGGAGCGTTCTAGCCGCTTGATCGGCGCGCCGGTTAAGCTCTTCCGCCAGGTGAAGGCTGTCCACGCTTTGCACCATCTCGAACAGGCCCACCGCATCCCGGCATTTGTTCGACTGCAAGTGGCCGACCATGTGCCAGCGCAGCCGAGCCGGGCACAAGGGGATCTTGGCCTTGGCTTCCTGCACCTTGTTCTCGCCGAAGAGGCTCAACCCGAGCGCGGCGGCGGCGCAGACCGCTTCCGGAGGCTGACTCTTGGTCACCGCTACAAGCGTGACGGAGGCGGGTTCACGTCCGGCGCGCGCGCAGGCGGCCTCGATCCGCTGCTGGACCCCTTTCAGATTGGCTTCCAAATCCACGGCGGGACACTAGCGGGAACGGGTATGGGTGAATAGCCAATAGTGAGCGGTGTTCTGAAGGTGCAGCCCACGCCGCTCTGGCCGCCTCCGGGCCTGTGCGGCCCGTTGCACTCCTCTCACAGCTCTCGCCGCCAGCTACCTTCGCCGGAGATTGGCGATCGTCTTGTGGGCGTATAACAGCCACAGCAAGCTCAGGAACCCGATCAGCACAATCTGGCCGAGGACCGGATAGCTGTAGATGAGGAAGGCAACGGCGCCGCAAACCACGGTGGCCTTGATCAAATCAAAAATAGTCATACGACTGCATTCAAGTTGCGTCCCGGCTCGTGCGGCAATTGTATGTCCGCCTCAGCCACAAGGCCGCCGTTTCAGCCGAGCGCCACATCTACTTCATTATAAACGATTGCAAGTCCTGTGCCAAGCTCAAACGGGTTCCGATGACCCTTTTTGAATCGCCAAGCCGGCCCCAGCGACTAGTATTCGCTCGTGCGCATCAGAGCCTGGAATTCAGGATGAAGACGATGGTCATCGCCATCGGCGGCAACGCGCTCATCAAGGACGCGCAACACATGAGCGTGCCGGATCAGTATGCCGCTGTGGTCGAGACCGCCCGCCATATCACGGACCTGCTGGAACGCGGCTACCGGATGGTGATCACCCACGGGAACGGACCGCAGGTCGGTTTCATCCTGCTGCGCAGCGAACATTCGCGCGGCATTCTCCACCAGGTTCCGCTGGACTCCATCGTCGCCGACACGCAGGGCGCTCTTGGCTACCAGATTCAGCAGGCGCTCGCGAACGAGTTCCGCCGCCGGCGTTTGCAGAACTCCGTCGCCACCGTGGTGACGCAGACGCTGGTGGACCGTCACGACCCGGCTTTTGCGAAACCCAGCAAGCCAATCGGCCAGTTCTACACCCGGGAAGAGGCGGAGGACCGGATGCGCGTGGAGAAATGGGTCATGGTTGAGGATGCGGGCCGCGGCTGGCGCCGGGTGGTGGCGTCGCCCAGGCCCGTTCGCATCATCGAGTCCGAAGTGGTGAAGCATCTCGTCAAGGACGGCTACGTGGTCATTGCTGCGGGTGGCGGCGGCATCCCGGTCGTGGCGGACGAACGGGGCAACCTGACCGGAGTGGCGGCGGTGATTGACAAGGACCTCGCGTCGGCCGTGCTGGCCGAGGCCATTGCGGCGGATATGCTGGTGATTGCCACGGCCGTCGAGAAGGTGTGCCTCGACTTTGGCAAACCCGGCCAGCGTGCGCTCGACACAATGACCACCGCCGAGGCCAGGCGCTACATCACCGAAGGCCATTTCCACGCCGGCTCGATGCTCCCCAAGATCCAGGCCTGCCTCCAGTTCATTGAGAGCGGTGGCCGCGAGGCGCTGATCACGTGCCCCGAGGCGCTGTCCGCCGCTTTAGACGGCAAGACCGGCACGCGGATACTGGCGTAGAGTATAATGGCGGGCGCTGGAATCATGCTGCGGCGGTTGCTGTCGCTTTGCGCGCTCTGGACGGCCGCCTCCTCCCCCGGAGGGACTTTCACGAACCCGATTATCGGCGACGGAGCGGACCCCTGGATCACCTACAAGGACGGTTATTACTACCTCACGCACACGACGGGCTTGGACATCTATGTTCGCCGCGCCACCCGGTTGGCCGGGACGAACGGCATCGGGGCAGCCTCGCCGGTGATGGCATTCAGTCCGCCGGCGACCAACAATCAAGACGTCTGGGCGCCGGAACTGCACTTCATCCAGGGCAAGGCGTATCTCTATTACGCTGCCGATAACGGCACCAACGCCAACCACCGCATGTTCGTCGCCGAGCAGGTCGGCCAGACGACCAGCTTTGCTTACAAGGGCAAGGTGTATGACGCCGCTCACGATCGCTGGGCGATTGACGGCACGGTGCTGCAGGCCACCAACGGCTCTCTCTACTTCATCTGGTCCGGCTGGCCGGGCAAGACCGACGGCCTGCAGAATCTTTACATCGCCCCCATGAGCAACCCGTGGACGATTAGCGGATCGCGCGTTCTGCTCTCGACGCCGGATTTGCCCTGGGAAAGCTGGATTCAGGAGGGGCCGGTGGTGCTGCAGCGCAACGGCAAGGTCTTCCTCATCTACGCGGCCAACCTGTCCTGGACGGACAACGAATGCCTGGGGATGCTGGTCAACACCGATGGCAACTACCTGAACCCGGCCTCCTGGACCAAGTCCCCGCAACCGGTGTTCCAGACGGTCACCGGCCCCGGCGGCTCGGTCTTCGGGCCGGGCCACTGCAGCTTCACGCAATCACTGGACGGAACGGAGGATTGGATTTTCTACCACGCGGCGAAGTACAGCGGGGCGGGTTGGAACCGGAACATCCGGATGCAGCGCTTCACGTGGGACGCGGGCGGCCTTCCGGATTTTGGGCAGCCAGTGCCGGCCGGCATTGTCCTAACCAATCCTGCCGGCGATGATTTCACGCCGGCGCGGCTGGAGCCGGTCGCGATGCGCCCCGATGGCCGGGCTCTGGTGACGGCCCGGGCACCGCTGCCGCTGCTGACCAACCAGTGGACCGTCGAGGCTTCCGGCGACCTCAAGAACTGGTCAGCCCTGACCAACGTTCCCGGGCTGCAATTCACCGCCAGCATGCTCGACAGTACGGCTGCCGCAGGCCGCTACTACCGCGTGCGGTCGCTGCGTTAACCCGTGCCTATGCAGGTGTGTTTGGGGAGCGCGCGCGTTCCGCGTGCTGCCGACGGCGTCACGCCGCCGGCTTCGTGCGCACAAGTATTGGCCTCGTTTGGTGGATGAGACGAGAGCGCGAGGGGTTTGCGGCGGGACGCCGCAAACTACACGCCGGAGGCGTGTGCTCCCCGTTTCCTGCCGAGTCACGACTCAGCGGGAGCGCTCGGTCATTTGACAGTCTCTCGTTGCGCGAGCCGCAGAATCCACCGGCCGTAGAGGTAGATCATCACCGCCGAAGCGACGCCAATGGCGGCAAAGACGTACCACGTCAGGCCGACGTGGTGCGAACGGTAGAGGAGCTGGGTGAGATGTGCCGGGCTGTCGCCGGTGACCTCGACCAGCTTGTTGAACGCTTCGCCGATGGGCAGCGCCTTTTCGGCGACCTGCTCCGGCGTGAGGCCCCGCTGGACCAGCAACTGGCGGGCGAACTCGTCCTTGGCCGAGAAGATGTGATAGAGCTGCGGGCCGAGCTTGCCCTCGATGGTCCAGCCGATGAGGATGGGCGCCTGGGAGAAGCCGATCCACATGGCCTTCTTGTCGGGCGGGGCGATGTTGCCGAGGAACTCGCTGAACTTGGGGCTGGCCAGCATCTCGCCGATGCTGAAGACGATCATGGCCAGGACGGCGAAGCCGACCGCGTTGGTCGCGCCGAACAGGGCGAGCGCAAGAACCACGAGCACGGTTCCGACCAACATGCTGGTGGTGGCCCGCAGCTTCGCGCTCAAGGCGGCGAACAGGAAGCAGGTGAGCATGATCATTGCCGGCGTTGATGTTGACGATGCCCTCCGGCTGGATGGTTTGTCCGTTGTCGTCCATGCCGAGGAGGAATTTCCAAAGCCCGCTATGCGCGCCGCCTGCGCCGAAGAGGAACTGCACCATCGGCGCGGTGTCCACCCAGTCCTCGATGTACTTGGGCAGGACGTCCCAGAGCATGGGGAACATGAGCCACCAGACGGAGAAGATGATGAGGTAGAGGGCGAGGTGAGGCTTCTTCAGCTCGGCCAGGGCCTCGAGGGCGAGGCTGCGCTGCTTCTCCTTGCCTTCGCGCAGGCGTTGCTGGCGGGCGAGGCGCTCCTCCTTGCCCGGCTCGCGATAGGTGAGCAGGAGGAGGAAGTTGCAGCAGATGACAGCGGCGTTGATGTAGAAGACGTATTTCCAGGACAGGAGCCGCATTTGGAGGGCGATGAGCGGGCCGATCCAGCCGCCGATGTTGACGGTCTGGTAGAAGATGCCCCAGGCCATCGAGCTGTTGCGGCGGTTGGTGGCTTTGATGAGCGTGCCCTGAACGCCGGGCTTGAAGATCGCGGTGCCGGTGGCCAGCAGCATGGCGCCGGCGAAGAAGCCCCAGTAGCTGTGAAACCACGCCATCACCAGGTAGCCGAGTGACTTGATGACCGTCGAGGCGAAGATCGTCTCTTTGTAGCCATAGCGGTCGGACAGGCCGCCGGTGAAGATCGGGATGAGCGATTGGAGGAGGTTCCAGCACAGGAGCAGGGTGCCGAAGGTGGCCATCGTCACGCCCAGGCCGCCGGTGGATGCGGGGCGGGTCGCGTAAAGGGTCGCGACTGCGCGGACGCCGTAATAGGCCAGGCGCTCGACCATTTCCATGCCGCCGCAAATCCAGAAGACGTAGCTGAGGCTGGCGATCGAGGCCCACAGGCCGAGCTGCTTCACATCGGCGAGGGTGGTCTCGTCGTGCGGAGGGGGGTTGGCGGGTTGGCTCATATTATTGTGATTGGCCGACAAGGTAGGGCTCGCAGTCCCTTGCGAGCCGGCGCGCACGGAGTGCGCGCCCTACCAACCATGATTTTCGTGGAGTCATTGCGGCATTCCGTTCAAAGCACGGTCCGGAGCAGTCCATACAGCCCCACACTCAAGGCGGCGAGCGAGTCGCCGGCGATTAATCCACCGCCGACCAGTGACATGGTGCTCATGTCCTCGGGCACACCCGCATCGGCGGACGGGGAGGCGGCGGAGTTGCGCCTGGATTTCACGAAGTCATACGCGGGCGGCAGCAGCCCGCCCGCCGTCCACCAGAGCACGGTGGGCAGCTCGACAAAGCCGCCGAACGACGAGGCGTAAGGACTGGACAGGAGAACGGCGTCGAGGACGAAATCGGCGGCCCGCCCCGCGCGCGAGGTCTTTACAGCCTGCTGGTAGCGGCGGTTGCGCTTGATCAACTTGCGAGCAATCTCAATGGCCAGGCCGAGCAGGATGCCGAGCCGCAGCGCTTTCATCACGTGGGGCTGGGGATTGGTGATGCCTTTGAGGGCGCCGACGAGCTTGTAGGTCATGGCCGATTGCCATTGTTGGGCGCCTTCGGTGTGGGGGTGGCTGAACTGGTCCACGAGGAGCACGGGATAAGAATGCATGAACAGCTTGGCCAGGACGACCGCCAGCACCGCGCCCATAGCGATGCCGATGACCTGGTAACGGAATTGCACGATGCGGTTGGTGCCCAGCCGCCAGCCGGTCGAGCGGTCCTGCTGCATGTCGCCGCCCTCGCTGCACGCGATCAGCAGGATGGACGCGCAGAGCAGCCCGACGCCGGGATCGCGGAGGCCGAGCGTGGCGAGGATGAAAACCGTCAGGACAAAGGCGCTGGAGATCGGGTTCCAGTCCGAGATGCCCAGCGAGATGCCGTTGACGAGGACGAAGAGGAAGCTGAGGCCGACCGCGACAGCCAGGAAGAAGACGGGTTGCCGCAGGACCTGGCTGCCGAGAAACACCGTCGCCGCGCCCCAGAAGGCAACCCACAACACCAGGCGCAGCATGTTGACGCGCTTCCAATCGTCGGCGGGGCGGGCCGGCTCGGCGCTCGGTTGTCGGAACCGGCGCGCGGCCTGGATGAGGATCAGGGCGAGGTCAAGCATGGCGGCCCCGAGGATGGTCCCTAGCGCGATGATGAAACCGATCTTGCGGAAGGGTTCATCGGGCTTGAGCCAGCCGATGCTCACGAGGTAGGGGGTTTGCCAGACCCCGATCAGTCCGACCACGAGCGCCGGAATGGCGATGCGCGGGCCCACAATCATCCCGGCGCCGAAGGTGGAGGTGGAAAGGTTAATAGCGCCGACGGCCGGGACTTTCAGCGCGGCCAGCCCGCCGAGGTAACCAATGCCCATCCCGCTGCCGAGCTTGGCAATCGAGCGCTTGAGCAGGTTCCTGTCGGTCAGGGCGCGCAGAATGTTGGCCACGGCGAAGCCCGAGGGGAAGGCCAGTTGCATCCGGTCCACGAGGACGGGGGTGTAGAGCATGCCGACGCCGACGCCGAACATGCCGATGGACATGAAATAGAGGACGAGCTTCCAGGCGGGTGGCTCGGGCAATCCCAGCCAGACCATCGCCTGGACCAGCACCGCCATGCCGCACATGCCGGCGACCGAGGCGGCCATGGTCTGCATGTAGTTGGCGCCGTGCCGGCCTTCGGGGCCGTAGGGGAGGGTGACGGTGCTGCCCAGAATGCCCGCCAGGACCTGGCCGCCGATGAAGAAGCCAATCGAGAAGTTCATGAACGCGGCGGAAATTCCGCCCAGCGGCCCCAGGATGAGAATCGCCACGCCCGCCAGCAGCAGGTGATAGGCGGGCGAGCCAATTCGCGGCAGGAAACGCGCGACGCGCGAGCGAGCCATTGAATTCTCGGTCATAGTGTGATGCGCCGAAAGGTATGGAAGGGCGAGCCATTGGCAAAGGAAAAGGGGGCTTCTTAGACACTCCCATTGGCCAAGCACAGGGCGGGAGAAATCCGAAACCCGAAGGCCGAAGCCCGAAAGAAGTCCCAAGTCCGACGAGACCACTTGCCGACCCTGGAATGCGGCACTTTCGTGAGCGGAGGTTCACAGGCCACAGCGCTCTCGGCTATTCTTCTCGTGGGGTGGGCAGGGAATTGCTGATTTCGGTTTTCGGGGTTCGGGCTTCCTTCGGGTTTCGGGCTTCGGTCCTCGGGTTTGCGAGCTTCATTCCACCAGCCACCGGGTTCTTTTGGCTTCCGGGCCCTTTACGCTCAGCGCACCGTCTCGCACCTCGACCGCCGGCGGCTGTCCAGCCGGCCTTGGGCTCGCACCAGAAAACCCACCAGCGGACGCCTTGTCCTTCGGGCAGGGTGGCGGTGTGGGTCAAAGTGAGTGGGCCGCGGCTGCCGGGGTGGCGGGTTAGCGCGGAAGCTTCCAACGTGCCCGGGAACGTGCCGAGCCAGAGGGCATGCCGGCCATCGCTGAGGCGGGCCCAGCCGTCGCGGAAGGCCCAGGCCAGATGATGGCCGCCCTGCCAACTGGTGCTCACCTCGACATCTTTGCCTAGGGAGCTGAAGGTATCGCGCGCGACAACCGTCAAGCCGCCGTCGTTGATCAGCCATACATCGCGCTGGACAGAGGCACCTGCGCGGCAAACCCTGGTAGCAGGCGCTCAGGTCTGTCCGCGCATGTTGCCATCCGTGCGCGTTGGTCTCCAGGAGTTGCACGCGGGCGGCGCGCCGGGTTTGCGCCTTGCCGCCAATCACGGGCCCGTTGTGGGCCTGGAGGCCCAGCGTGTAGTCGCGCTCTTCGCCGGGGCGGTATTGCTGGTAACCGGGGTCGGTGATCCAGAATCGGCCCTGCCAGCCCAGGATGATCTGGCCGCCATCCGCCTGGAGATGGCCCATCGCGCATCGGCTGAGGCCGATGACCGCCAGCAGATCGGGCGTGTCCCAACCGGTCCGCAAGGTCAGCGCGTGCGGATGCTCGCGCGGTCCCGCTACGGGTGCGTTCGGCGCGGGCGGAAACTGCTGGCTAAAGGCGGAGACCAGAGCGGCGGTGCGCAGGCGTTGGGGCGGGAACCGGTGCAGGAACCAGTCGGCTTCTCGCCAGTCGTACCACGCGGCCAGACGCACCAACGCGGTGGCCCAGAAGGTCATTTCCGGCTCGACGTCGCCCAAGGGGGCCTGCAGATCGAAGCGGCCGGGCAGAGTCAGGTGCATCCATTGATCGGCGAGGCTGCGGAAGGCGTCACGGCTTTCGCGCAGCAGTTCGGCGCGGTCGGGCAATCCAGCCAGCCATTCGGTGATGCTGTCCATCAGGTAACCGTCGTAGGCGGAGCCTTCGGTGTGGTGAGCGTCGCCGGTGCGGAAGCGGGACCAGGCGAGGAACACAGCGCGCGCCTTGTCCTCGAGGGCGGCCTGGCGCGGGCTGGCGATGACCCGGGCGAGCTGGGCGCTGCGCACCAGGGCGATGACGGGGATATTCGCGAGCTGGGCCGGCGCGATGTCCTGGTCGCGCCACTGGCGCTCGAACCAGGGCCAGACATCGCGTTCGAGGAGGGCTTCGGCGGCCGTGCACGCCTGCTGGAACGGTTGCGGCTCCCAATTTGAACCATCGGCCAGCGCGAGCGAGAGGGAAGCCGCAAGATGCCCCGTCACCAGCCCGACGTTGTTATCCAGCTCGTAGAAATGGTCCCAGCCGGACAAGGCGGCCAGTTCTTGCTGGAGCCGGGCGCCGGCTTCACGGTCGCCGAATTGCCGCCAGGCAACGGTGGAAAAGCCGCCAGCGATCCTCCAGGTCCCAGGTGAGCCAGATGAGCCAGGGGTAGGAACGCCCCGGGAGGGGTGCGGGCAACTCGTTGAGCGTGGGCCGCTGGTCCAGGGGCAGCGGGTAGCTCATGGTATAGCCGATGCGGTAGTAATAGACATCCATCTCGCGGCGCTGCTTCTCCCGGGCAAGCCGTTCGAGAATGGCGCGCTTGAGATCGCCGGCGCGCCAGGGTACAAGCCCCGGCTGAAGCTCCGGCGCGAGCTCATAGGCCGATGTTTCGTAGGCCAATGGCGCGGGCGGGGCGGCCGGAGCGGTGGCGGCCTGTAGAGGGTGGGCCCCGGCGGCGAGCGCGGCGCAAGCAATCAAGCGCGGGAAGGTGGCGCTGCAGCTTTGGCGGAAGGGGCCGTCGTGGGCGACCTGCCGCTTTGGCTGATGCTGAAGAGCGGCTGAAACCATGTTTCTGTGGCGCGGACTGTGAACCGGCACCACCGAAATGGCAAGCCGCCGGTGGCCGGGTGCCCGATAAAGGCCGCCCAGTACACAGCTCGCCAGCGCTGGGCTGGCTTCGGGCACGCTGGAGCAGGGCTTAGGTAGAGCCGTGGAAGAGCCGTGGAAGAGCCGGTGGAGCCGTGCAATAGCTGTGCAATAGCTCGTAAAGCGCATGAAGAGGCCCCGGCGGATCGCGCCAGCTAAGGTGCCAAGGGTGGGAGACTTTCGGACAATGGCCGAGGCTTGAGTTGAGCGGCGGCTCAGGGTCGTTCGGAGCTGCCCGGCGGGGCTAGCGAGCGGCGACGGAACGCTGCAAGCTTATGCGAAACCCGGCGTTTCCAACGAACCCCAAGTTGGGAACCCGTCGGAGCTGGGTCGGACCGGGAACGGTCCGAATCTGGTCTGGCTTTGAGAAAATCCTGTGCGCCGATGGGCTGAAGGAAAGTGATTGACCCGAGCGGCCGATGGCTGCAATTAGTGACGGCTGACCGGTCGAGCGACGGGCGCCTCGGGACAAGGCGGTTGTGTTGTTCTCAGCGGAGCAAGAGGCGAAGTCACCTGCGGTTCCTGCTGTGTCGATCGGGGGCGACGCATCCGAACTCGGGCTACTGCGGCACCAGGCTTTGTATTCCGGCATTTGGCGTAATGCATCGAAGCGGACGTCCCGGCTGACTTCCTTCAGCAGATCACGCGCTTTGGGATCGGCCAGGAGCCGCGTCGCGCTCAACTCCAGCGCCTGTTTCAGGGCCGCCAGCGCCTCATTGGACTTCTTCAAACTGGCCTTGAGAGCCGCGAGGTCCGTACCAGGCTTCGGCGCTGACCGGGGACAGTTTGACCAAGCGTTCCAAGGTGGACTCCAGCTTGGGGGTGTTTCCCATCTGGACATACTGCTGCGCGAGCTGCCGCAAGATGTTGGACTGCAAGTCCGGCCTGTCACTCAACGCCTGGAGCACCGTAACCCGGCGCTTGGTGTCCTGCGCCTGCCCGTACACGCTGGCCAGGTCCAAGGCGGCCTGGTAATTGGTGGGGTTGTTCCGCACTTCATCCTCCAAATGCTGGAAGATGTTCTGGGCCTGCTTCATCCCGGCACTCTGCGCCTTGTAGCCCTTGATGCTTTGCACGAGGCCCCGCACCTGGCTGTTCTCGGGGTCCAGCTTCAGGCAGGTATCCGCCACCAGCAGGGCGTCGTCGAGACGCGCGAGTTGCAGCAGGAATTGGACGTAGCCGGAAGACGGCTTCCGGGCTGTAGGGGCAGAGGGCAAAGGCTTGTCGGAAAGCGAAATCGGCCTCTTTGAGCATGGCCTGGTGCTCGGCCTTGGACTTTGGCCGGTATTCGGGCGGAGCATCCGGGCCCAATCGCCAGGCGTAAAGCCCCCCGATGGAACTCCGCAGCTTGGAGAATGTCCTCTTGGCGTAATCGTTTTGGATGAACCGTGGGTCGCCGGTGAAGCCGTTGAGGTCGTGGCGCACATAAACCCGGTCAACGAACTCCGCAACCTCGCGCACTGAGGTCTTGTCGTCCAGCCAATCGCCCAACATGCCGGCGACCAGCTTGCGCCAGTACTCGTGATCCCGGGCAATGACATCCTCCGGCAACTGCGTCAGCGGCTGGCGATTGATCTTCATGATCAGGCCATGCGGCTCCAGGTAGGGATACATCCAGTCCAAGCGGGAAGCTTTCCTCGACATAGAACTCCCGGTCGGGGTTCGGTCGAAGACGACTTTGGTGATCAGACCGTTGATGGCCATGACGGCGACCTGGCCGGAGACCTGCACCCGGTTCCATCACCTCTATCTTCACGTCCTCGCCCGGCTTGAGCTTGTGCTCCTGCAGGCGGCGCTGCGCGTCGGCCAGGTACTCCTGAAAGCACCTCTGTGAGTCTTCCCCGGTGGGGGTGTAGATCTTCCCCCGTACATGGCCCGCAGGTATTCCAGATAGGTGCCATCGGCCAAGGCGTTCTGGGTCAGGGTGAAGAACGGATCGGCGTCGGCGTGCGACTTGCAGAAGGCCGTCGGCACGCCGCGGCCCGGGTCGGTGCCGCCGAAATAGATGCTGCCGGCGGGAATGGAATTGATGATGCCATCGGCGAGGAGCGCAGTGTATTTCGGGTCGCAGTTGACGACGTGATCGTAAGCCAGGCAAAGCTCCAGAACCGGCTGCCAATAAGCGGTGCGAAGGTTTTCTTCGACGGCGTTGGTCCCGCGGCTGTATTGACCGTGATGCTGTTTGTAATAGGCATACCGGTTGGTCACCGTGCGCCAGTCGCCCTTGGTGGCGGCGTCGAAGAAGCGTTGAAACTGCGGGGAGATCTGCTCGCCGGCCTTGGCAGCCAGCTCCTGCGACTGCTTTTCTTTCGCCTGGGCAAAGGCCTGGAGCCGGGCGATCTGCTGTTGGCGGAGCTTGGAATCCTCCGTCTGGCTGCGGGCGGCGTCGGCGCTGCTCCCGCCCACCGTCAGAGCGAGTGCGCCGATGAGAGCCAGAATGGCCAGGGCCGTGAGCGGCCGCAGCCGGCGCGCGCGCGAGGCGTCCACGATCGCGGCGATGCGCCCGCGCAGTTGGGGCGAGCGCGCCATCGCGATGCCGGCGAACTGGGGTATGCGGCGGAAGGCGCGGGCGATATCCACCAGGTGGGTGGCGTAATCCGATGCCCGGCAACCGCTGTTCAGCACCAGGTCGTCGCAGGCCCGCTCGCGTTCGACGCACATTCTCTGCGCGGCGAGCCAGACCAGCGGATTGATCCAATAAAGGGCGCAGACAATCCGCGCGACGGTCTGCGTCAGGCAATCCCAACGTTTCACGTGAGCGAGTTCGTGCAATAGCACAATCCGCCGCCGTTCCGTCGGCCAGTGCGCGGCCTCGGCCGGCAGCAGGACCACCGGCCGCCACCAGCCCCATGTCAGCGGCATGAGGTTGTCGGCGGACTGGAACAGGCGCACCGGCCGCCGCAGGCGCAGACTTTCGCATGCTTCGCTCAAGAGCAGCGCCCAGTCCGCAGACTCCAGGGGACGTCCGTGGCGTGCCAGGAGCCTGGGCTGAACGTGCCCTGCCAGCAGATAGACCAGGCCCAGGATGGCACCGATGAACCAGATCAGAACCGCAAGCACCACCCAGGTGATACTGAACCGGGCAGCGATGGGCTGGCTGCTCCGGGCGCTGTCAGGTCTGGCCGTTGCGGCAGCCGTCCCTTCGGAGGGAGACGGGGGTCGGCGGAACTCGCGCGCTCGCGCACCGGGCGCCAGGTCGAGCGCGAGCGAGAACTGGTTGCCGGAATCAAAACCGGTGGAGACCGACCAAAGCGGCCGGTGCCAGGCGCGCGGCACCCAGGCGAGCAAGAGCAAACACGGCAGACTGGCCAACGCCAGAAACCAAATCCAGTGCCGGGTCGCCGCCGCCGCTCGCCGGCAGCAAACGCACAGGCCGCCGGCCACGGCCAGGACGACCAGGCTCTTGAGCCAGGCGTCGAAGAACAGCGTGGTGAACGCCGAGTGCTGAAGGTAATTGGCGGTGGTTTCAATCAATGCATTCATGTTAGCGGCCCTCCTTTCGGGCCTGATGGATCATTTGCTGCAGTTCGTGCAACTCCGAATCGGACAACCGGGTGTCGGCCGTTTCCAGCAGCGCCGCCATGGCCTGCGTCACCGAGCCCTGGAAGAAGGTGGAAACGACGCGCGCCAACGCCGAACGCCGCGCGGTTTCCCGCGAGCCGCGCGGCAGATAAACGTAACGGGCGCCTTCGCGGCGATGTTTGACGTGGCCCTTCTCTTCCAGAATCCGGAGCAAGGCGCGGACAGCGGAATAGCTCGGCGCCTCGGGCAAGGCGGCCTGGACTTCGGCGGCGGTGGCGCGCCCGCGCTGGTGCAGCGCATCCATGATCTGGCGTTCCCGGCGGCTGAGGTGGTGTTCGGCGCTCATAGGCAATGTGCTAAAAATTTAGCATGTCAACGGAGGCAGTCAACAGGAAAATGCTAAAAAATTAGCAACCGCCGTTCCCGGGGGCTGTGCTCGCCTTGCCGCTTTGGGACTATGCTGTTGACCTCTAGTCGGCCGGACGCGTCCCCGATCCTCCAGCCACCCGGGAAGGAACTCTCATTAACACCCTGCTTCAGCGGGGTGTGGGCGAGCGTCCGGGGACAAGAAACCGTTTCAACGGTTTCTCGGCTTGTGCCACATCATCCACCAAGGTAAAGACCCCGCATGTCTCTGCACTCCTACTCTCGCGTGTGGCTGCATCTGGTCTGGGGGACGCTTCAGCGAAGGCCGCTCCTCACCAAGTCCGCAGCTGTCGAACTATCCGGCTACTTGACTCAGTACGCCTCTGAGAAGGGCATCTACCTGAAGATCAATTACGTGAATCCCGAACACGTGCATGCCTTGGTTGACTTGCCTACCCATTTGTGCATTGAGGAGACCATGCATCTCCTTAAGGGAGGCACCTCCCATTGGATAAACCAGAGCAACCTGCTGCCCGGCAAGTTTGCCTGGGGGCGCGGTTATGGCGCCTTTTCGGTTTCCCACTCCGGTGTTGGGGAGGTGGCCAAATACATCGCCACCCAGGAAGAACACCATCGGAAGAGGAGCTTCGCAGAGGAGCTTAGGCAGTTTGTCGAGCGGTACGGACTTGAATGGCACGAGGATTGAAACCGTTGAAACGGTTTCATCGTCGCCCGCCACGCCCACACCCCGCTGAAGCGGGGTGTTAATGAGAGGGCCTGCCGCTGCGTGACTGGCCATGTGCTGGCCGGCGCGAGGGGGCGAAGGGTGATAGGGCGAAACCCGAAATCCGAACAAAGCTCGAGCCGGATGCGGCAGGCTCCCGAGCATGTCTGACCCCGGGGCGCAGAGACTTACGAGGCTATGTTGTGGTCCAGCGGTTGGCTCACGCTGGGGCTGGGCTGACGCTATCCACTTCCTTCGAGACCAGGCCGACGCAGAGGCCGGCGGCGACCATTGAGCAACCGCCCAGCAGCACGGCGTTCATCGGGTTGTCGCCCAGGACGGATTTCATCAGCGTGCCCAGGCCGAGCGAGGCGAGGATTTGGGGGATGACGATGAAGAAGTTGAACACGCCCATGTAGAAGCCCATTTTCTGCGCGGGAATGGCGTTGGACAGCATGGCGTAGGGCATGGAGAGGATGCTCGCCCAGGCGATTCCGACCAGCACCATTGATCCGATCAGCAAGTATTGCTGCTGCAAGGCAACCGCCAGGAACAGCCCGCCACCACCACACAGCAGGCAGACGCGGTGAATTGCCCGTGCCGTGAACCGGCGCACCAGCGCCAGCAGCACAAAGGCGAAGACGAAGGCCGTGCCGTTATAGACGGAGAAACAGACGCCGCCCCATTCGTTGCCGCGCTGGTATTCCGGCGAGCCGGGGGCGCCGCCGAACACTTTGGTCGCCACCGCCGGCACGAAGTAGATCCACATGCAGAACAGGGCGAACCAGGTGAAGAACTGCACGACGGCAAGCTGCCGCATCGCCCGCGGCATCGAGCCGATGCCGCTGAAGATTTCCCGGAAGGCGTTGCCCCAGCCGGCGGACTCAGCCTTCATTTTCCGGAACGCCGCGAGGTCCTCCGGCGGATACTCCTTGGTGGTCAGGATGGTGTAGAGCACGGCCAGGAAGAAAACCCCCGAGCCGATGTAGAAGGCCAGTTGCACCGTGCGCGGTATCGCGCTCTCGCCGGCGTCGCTGGTCACGCCGAACCAGTTGGTGAGCATGTAGGGCAGAGCCGGAGGAGAGCACCGCGCCGAGGCCGATGAGGAGGCTCTGCATGGCAAATCCGCTCTTGCGCTGGTCGGCGGGCAGCAGGTCGCCGACGAAGGCGCGGAAGGGTTCCATGGTGATGTTGACGCTGGCATCGAGAATCCAGAGCAGGCCGGCGGCCATCCAAACGGTGCCGGAGTTCGGCATGGCGATGAGGGCGAGGCTGGCGAGGATGGCGCCGGTGAGGAAGTAGGGCCGGCGGCGGCCCAGCGCGCCCCAGGTGCGGTCGCTGAGGTAGCCGACGATCGGCTGCACGATCAGGCCGGTGAGCGGGGCGGCGAGCCAGAGGACGGCGATGTCGGATTCTTTGGCGCCCAGGTACTGGTAGATGGCGCTCATGTTGGCCATCTGCAGGCCCCAGCCGAACTGGATGCCGAAGAAGCCGAAACTCATGTTCCAGATCTGCCAGAAGCTTAATCGTGGTTTTTGCATGGGAGGGTAGGATCAGACTGTGCGGTTGCGGTGGAACACGGCGCTAATTCAGCATTGGCGGGCGGGGGAGGCAAGTGAATTTGGAGGGGCGGGGCGACGGGGGCGAGGACGGAGGGGGGAGGGGGGACGAAGCCGAAGGCCGAAATCCGAAATCCGAACAGGGGTTGGGGCGGACCTGGGCGGCTTAAGAGCACCCCTGGCCCCGGGCGCGCACCGCCGGGCACCGCTGCTGCGGGACTTGACGCGCCGACGCAGTTACGTTCAAGTTTGCCGACTCTTACTTATGAAACTGAGTCCCAACCAGTCCTTGGCCGGCATTTTGGAGCCGGCGTTTGCGATTCGCACCGAGGAGGACCTCGGCATCGGCGACACCGAGGGCGTGCGGCAGATGATTGACTGGTGCGCCCGGCACGGGCTGAACATTCTGCAGACGCTGCCCATCAACGAAACCAGCGACGACAACAGTCCCTACAATGCGATCAGCTCGCTGGCGATCGAGCCGGCGACGATTGCGATCTCGCCGGGCACCGTGCCCGATCTGTTGCCGTGGAGGTATCACCAGTTGGCGCCGCCGACGCTGCTGGCGGAGTTGCGCGCAGGGGCCGGTCAACTATCCCGGGGTGAAGGCGCTCAAGCGCGAAGCTGCTCGAGGCCGCGTTCAGGAGGTTTCTACCGGACGCAGTTCAACCTGGAGACCGAGCGGGCGCTGCAGTTCCGGTCATTCCTGATGGAGAATGCGGATTGGCTGTCGGACTACGCGTTGTTCCGGGTGTTGATGGAGGAGAACGGCGGTCTGGCCGCCTGGGAGCGTTGGGCGCCGGAGCACCGCGGGCCGCGGCGGGCGCGGACGTGGCTGCTGTCGCTGCCGGAGAAGCGGCGCGATGAGCTGATGCGCAAGCAGCTTTTCTTCATGTATGTCCAGTGGCTGGCGTTTGGCCAGTGGCAGGCGCTGAAGGCTTACGGCGACGGCGAAGAAGGTTTATCTGATGGGCGACATCCCGTTCGGGGTGGGGCGCTGCAGCGCGGACGTGTGGGCCAACCGGGGCATCTTCGACCTCGACTGGAGCGGAGGCGCGCCGCCGGAAAAGGTGTTCAAGGTGGACCCCTTCACGGAGAAGTGGGGCCAGAACTGGGGCATCCCGAATTACCGCTGGGACGAGCTGCGGCGGCACGACTTCGACTGGTGGCGCGTGCGCGTCGGGAACATCCAGAAGGTGTTCCACCTGTATCGCATTGATCACGCGCTGGGCTTCTTCCGCATCTACTCGTTCCCGTGGACGCCGGACCGGAACGCGGAGTTTCTGCCATTGACGGAGGCGGAGGCGGCAGTCAAGACGGGCGGGCGCTTGCCCGGGTTCAAACAGTTCCCGGATGACACGCCCGAGCACAAAGCCGCCAACCAGGCGCAGGGGGAAGAACTTCTGCGCATGGTACAGGAGGCCTCCGGCGAGACGACCGTGGTAGCAGAGGACCTGGGTGTGGTGCCAGATTATGTTGCGCCCACGCTGCAGAAGCTGGGTCTGCCCGGGTTCCGCATTCCGACGCTCTTCCGCGAGCACGACGGCCGATACTCTGACCCGAAGCAGTATCCGCGGCTGTCACTGGCGCAACCCGCGACGCACGATCATCCGCCGCTGGCGGCGGCCTGGGCCGAGTGCTGGCAGAACATTGACGCGGGCAAAGACGTGGAGAACAGCCGGCGCGAGCTGCGCCTGATGATGGAGTTTGCTGGTTTGAACAACAGCGACCCGCCGCGCGAGTTCACGGAGCAACTGCACGAGGCGTTCACGCGGGCCGTGATGCAGTCGCCCTCATGGTTGGTGGTGTTCCAGATCACCGACGTGTTCGGCATGACGGCGCGGTTCAACACGCCCGGCTCGGTCGCGGCGACCAACTGGTCCCACCGCCTGCCACACACGGTCAAGGAATTGGACGAGGACCCGGTGTTGCTGGAGCAAACGCGGATGTTCGCGCGCCTCGCCCAAGAAGCCGGCCGCAAGGGCTGAAGGGCTTCGGCTGGACCGGTTCGGTAGGGCTCGCATTCCCCTGCGCCCCGCAAATCAAATGAGCCGAACGGCGGCCCGCCGCGAAGCGCGCGCTCACCATGCTTGCGCATGGCTTTTCCAACCTTCCGGCTCAAGCGCTGCTGCTCGGGGGAACCCTGGAATCTCTGTGCGAGCGGAAACGGAGTTACGCTCCCCTCCGTCCCGACTTGCTTTGCGGGGTGTTGGACGCGTATGTTAGCCACATGAAAACTGTCACTGCGCGTGAGTTCTTCCACTGGCCAAGCACCGTGAAGGCCTTGCACCCGGGCCAGAGCTTGGCTGTGACCGACAATGGGCGGGCCTCCTTCGTTGTTACCAAGGCCGGCAAACGGCCGCGCCGGACGCTGGCCGACCTGGAGCGCGAAGCGCGCGAGATTTGTCCTCAGCCCCGGAAGCACAAGGTTAACTTCACCGAAGCGATCGGGGAGCTGAAAGGCCGATGATCTACGCCGACAGCAGTTTCCTGGTGGCCTTCCGGGTGCGCCATGACACTTACCACGGCACCGCGTTGAAGTTCTACGAGGCCAGACAGGACGAAATCTGGCTGTGGTCACCCTGGCACCGGGTCGAAGTGCTCAATACGGTCCGCCAATTGACCCGGCATCCGGAAGGCAAACGTCGGCTTTCCTCAGCCGAGGCCAAGGCCCTGGCTCATTACCTCGAGCGAGATGTTCGTCTCGGCTATTTTACCCACATGGAGGCCGACTGGCGCGACGTGCTCAGGACAGCCAACGAAATCAGTATCGCGCACGGGTTCGACTTGGCCTGCCGCTCCGCCGATTTGCTCCACGTAGCCTATGCTAAGGAATTGTCCGCCGAGCTCTTTATCGGCTTCGACGATGATCAACTGGCCCTGGCCAGAGCCGCCGGTCTCAAGACCCTCAAACCGGGCTGACCGCCGACTCCGCCGCGGCTCTTTCCTCTTGGTAGGCCTGACGCGGATCTGGTTACCGGCCCTCGCCCGTTTCGGGCGAGAGGAGGTATTTTGCCAAAGCCTGGGCAAGATCACGGCCGAACGCGCGGGCATTCTCGGCGGTGACCGTGGTTTCGCCGACGTTGGCGTAGGGGATTTCGAGGCTGGTGCCGAGGCGTACGTTGGGCTGGGTGGCGGCCCAGCGCGAGAAGCTGCGCGGCGGACCTTCCAGGGTGTTCCAGGCCTGGCCATAGGGCAGGTTGTCCACAGCCCGATAGCGCAACGGTCCGCGCTGCTCCGTCTCAAGCACTTTGGCAAACTCTCCCACCCGGGCCCAATTCACCGGCTCCGGTCCGCCGACGAAGTAGAGGCACTCGTTGCGCGGGCCGCGAATGTGGGGGCAGTGGAGATCGAGCGCGAAGGCAATCTTCCGCGAGCCAAGGCGCCGCGTGACGAGGTCGCGGACAGCCCGCACAGACGCATAAAGGCTTTCTCCGTTGTAGTCGCGGTTGTGATCGTGGGGCTTGCGGTTCTTGCCTTGGTCGCCCTCCTCGACACCGTCCTTGTCCATGAACGGGACGACGAAGAACTCGACCTGCTCGCGCAGCCTACGACCTTCGTTTGAATCGAGCACCGCCTCCATGATTCCTTCCAGGCTGTAGCTGGCGATCATCTCGCAGGCATGGTGGCGGCAGGTAAGGAGGACGCAGTATTCAGCCCCGTCGTCGAGCCTCCCCAACCGCAGGAGCTCCACTTTGCGGCCTTTGGGGGTCTTGCACAGTGTTTCTGCCTTCAGGTTTTGACTCCCCCGGTGTCGTTTGAGGAAGTCCTTGAGGTTGTTTTCCAGGTAGGGAATCGCGAAGCAAAAGCGCGCCTCGCGCGCCTCAGGAGGGAAGGCGCAGGTGAGGGTCTTTCCCTTCACGGCATTCGTTCCCAGCCACGACCAGGTCTTGCCGCCATTCAGGCTGAGCGTCGGACCTCGCGTGCCGATGGGATTGGACTGCGAGAAACGAAACTCCAATGTTCGCCCCGCAGCGCCGCGAACGCGGAAATACCAATAAAACCAGTTGCCCTCGGTGTCCCGCAGGTCCTGGTGCAGCGTCACCGTGTCGTCCTCAATGGAATCCACCACGATGTTACCGCCGGGAAAGGCCGCATCAACGCGAATCGGCTGCCTCGCCTGCGCGCCCCGCTCAGCTGCGCGCGAGCCAGTGGCCCAACCGAACAACATGGCAGCGAGAGCCAGACTGGTTGCCGGCCGACTGTTTGTGATGTGGCGCATGATCGAGCTGAATAAGAGTGTTCTGTCCGAGGGATTGAAAGCGAGTCTTTCCGTCTGAGCGGGAGTGAGGTACGTGAAAACGCCCCGCCGGGGGCGGGGCGTGATCAGAGACCCAGCAGACGCCTTATGGCCGGCGACGGAGGCAGAGGAAGCCCGCCAGCGCAGCGCCCAGAATGGCGAAGGTGGAGGGCTCGGGGATAGTATAGACTCTTTCGATCCCGGCAAGAGCGTTGACTTCGAAAACGGCAGTCGGGTTGGCGGCGGTGATCTCAAACCAGGTGTTGTTGGCATTAACCCCGCGAAAATCGTCGCCAATCGCGTCCCAACTGCCCGTAACAACCGCTTTCCCCTGATACCAGCCCGCAGCTAGCCCCTGCTGTTGGTACTGATAAATACCGCCGCCCAGCGCCGTCATGGCGTTGCCGGCGTTGTTCCAGCCCTGCCAATCACCGACGGCAGTCCAAGTGCCTGGGTCGGTGCTCGTGCCCATCCGGCCCCAGTTCCCGCGCCAGCCGTCCTGGACGTCGTTTGCGTTGAAGGTGAGGGTGACATTGCCTGAGCCGTCACCGAGAAACCAACTGTTGCCGCTGCCCGGCCAGTTCTGGGACCAGTCGCCGATGGTGACCTTGAACTCATGGCGGCCGCCGACACCGGCAAGATTCACCTGCCAGATACCACCACCCATGTCGGTCATAACGTTACCCGCTGCGTTCCAGCCGTTGAAATCGCCAGCGACGTAGTAATCGGCTTGTACCGGCAGCGCGAACGCGCCGGCAGTGATGAGAGCAATAAGGAGTCTTTTCATATGATTTTGTTTCTTCAAATGACGTGGTCAGTTATTGTGTGGGGAATTATGGGTAATTGTGGGAAGGAGTCAAGCCTCTTCTGAATTTTTCTGCATTTTTCTGGCCGGCTCGATACCGCATGTAGATGCGCGGTTAAACCAACCGTAGGCTGTTTCCATCGCTCAGCCTCAACTATTCGCTTGGAGATGAGGGGCGCACGCGTCTCGCGCGCTATCAAGGGCGTCTCCCCATTGACTCGCCGCTGACCTCCTGATGGCCCTCATCGCTCACTGTTTATTGATCCAATCAGCAGAAGCAGAGTTTGCGGCGGGACGCCGCAAACCACACGCCGGAGGCATGTGCTCCCTATCTCCATCTACATGGATACGGGTTAGCCCCCGCTTGCTCACCATTGGTGCATCGTCGGCCCACCGTGGCCCGAGCTTGAAGTGAAGGACGCGTGTCCTGTTTTGGGACAGCCGAGTGGGGCACCGGGTTAGGGCAAGACGTTGACGCGGTAGAACCTGGTGGAGTTGGTAGCCGCGGTGTCGAGCCAGGTGGCGGTGGGGCCGGCGGCGGTGACGACACCGCTGATGGGGATGAAGTTGGTCGCCAGGTCGGCGGTGGCGAAGACGCGGTAGGTTTTCCCGGAAACGCTCGACCAAGTGAGTTGGTTGTCGTCGGCCAGGCTGAGGATGCGGAGCAGGGAGTTGGCATCGAGAGGATTGGTGCCTGCAACGTCTTCGGCGGCGTTGCTCATGCCGTCGTGGTCATAGTCGTCGCCGGGATCGAGCAGAATCGTGCCGGTGCTGTTGGGGCTGAACGCGCCTTCGATGGCGGCGTTGTTGATGGCGCTGACGCAGGCATAGAGGGTGGCGCCCAGGGTGTTGGTGACGGTAACGGTGGTGCTGCTGACAACGGCGTTATAGACGTTCGAGCCGCCGGGCGAGGTGCCGATGAGGACGTGGTAGCCGGAAATGCCGCCGTCGGGGTCCATGAGGGGCGGCCAAGTGAAGGTGGCCGTGGTGCCGAGGGCGTAAGGCTTGGGCGTGGACGGAGCGGCTGGGGCGACAGGCGGGGTGACGTCGTAGAGCTTCAGGTACTGGGCTTCGAAGGGGGCGTTGGTCCAACCGCCGTCGGTGCCAGGGACGGGGTTGAGCGAGACGAAGATACCGTTGGCCAGTATGTTGGAGCCGGTGAGGCCGCCTCCGGGCCAGAGCCAGTAGTTGCGGCGGTTGGGGTCGTAGGCGGTGTAGGCGGCGATGTTGCGGACGTTGTAGGTGCGGCCGGGCTTGATGCCAAAGAGGTTGCCGCCGTTCTGGGCAATGTTGACGTTGAAGTTGCCCTGCTGCTGCTGATCCCGATTGAGGTTGGCGAAGGCGAAGACGACGTCGGAAAAGTTGGGCGAGCCATTGGGCTGCTCGTATTTGGCGACGGAGAAGATGGAGGGTTGGGGGTTGCCGCTGCCGGTCTGGTTGAGGAAATAGCGATTGGAGGCGCGGAGGGCAGCGCTGAAGCCGCGGGCCTGGTTGATGGCGGCATAAACAGGCCACAGGAAGTCCACGCCGTAGCCGCGGTTGTGGAAAATGGGCTGGAGGGAGTTGAACTTCTTGAACTGGGGGATGGTCTTGCCGAAGTTGAGTTCGTAAAGATCGAAGCTGCCGATGCGGCCGATGCCAAGCTCCTGGCCGTAGAAGATCATGGGGGCGCCGTCAATGGTGCTGCACGCGGCGTAGCGGACCAAGGCCTGGAAGGGGTCGTCGTAATTCTCCTCGTCGTGGGAGGTGGTGTTGAGGAGAACGAGGCTCTGGCCGTAGGCACTGCGGCGGTCTTCGAAGATGTTGCGGTAGTCGCTGGCGGTGCCGGCGGATTTGAGGGGAAAGACGATGTTCTCGTTGAGGACGTCAAAGTGGCGGTTGGAACGGTAAGTCACGTTACCTCCGTCGAGGGATTCACTCATGAAGACGAAGTCCCATTTGCGGCTGCGAGCCTTGTTGATGATGTATTCCCAGCATTGAGGCGGAAGGCCCTGGCCAAAGTCGGCTCGGAGGCCGTCAATGCCTTTGTGGGTCTGGGTGGCAGGGGTGCCGTAAGGACAGCCGGTCTTGTCGAGCCAGTAAAGGACGTAGTCAGAGAAATAGCGCCAGACGTTGCGGGTGATGCCGTCGAAATGGCCGTTCTGGTCGCCGTAGAAATCCTCTCTGCCGATGCTGTAGTCAAACCAGTCCGCTTCGTTGAGGTGGGCTCCTGTTTCCGAAGAGCTGGGCGTGAGGGCGGCGTAGCGGCCGAAGTAAACATCGGCGACATCGAGCCACTTGCCGAAGTCATAGCGGTCGGGGGCAACGGCGATGTTGCCGGTGCCGGAGGCGCGCATGTCGTAGCGGTCGGTGAGGGAATAGAAGCGGGCCTCGCGGCCGCGAATCTGGTCGCCGGGCTGCCAGTTGGCGGGGTTGCCAGGGGCGGCGAAATAATAGACGCCGCTGGCGTCGAGCTCGCAGTCCCAGGCGGTGTGATTGAAGGCGGCGTCGAGCATGACGTTAAGCCCCGCGGAGTCGGCGGCGGCGACGAAGTTGGTGAATTCGGTCATGGCGGCCTCGCGCGTGCCGGCCTTGCTCATGAGGGGATTGACCTGGAAGAAGTTCCGGACGGCGTACGGGCTGCCGACGGAATAGGGCTGGCCGGTGGCGGGATCGGTCTGGCGGCCGGCCTCGCCGATGGGGTGAATGGGCTGGAACCACAGCCAGTTGACGCCGAGGTTCTGGGCGTAGGTGAGGTTGAAGCGGTTGGTGACAGGGTCGTAGGGGCGCGAGCCTGGCCCGCCGTGGAGGTCGGTGAAGGTGCTGCGCTGGTATTCCTGGGTGCCCTGGGAGCCGATGTTCAGCACGTTCAGCTCGTAGAGGTTGATGTTGACGCGCCTTCTTGGGGGAGACGACCAGGGCGTGATCGCGGCGGCCGTTGCCGGAGTACCAGAACCAGTTGGTGTTGCCGGCGACCTTGTAGCGGGCGGTCAGGCGGTAGGCGCCGGTCTTCTGGGCGTTGAGCGTGAGGGTGTATTGGCCGGCCTGGCCGCCCGCGCTCATGGTGTAAGCCTTGTAGTAGTTGCTGTCATCCCCGGCGACGATCGCACTGCCGTCCGGCGGCACGATGCCGTCTTCGATGCCGTCGCCGTTGGCGTCGAGGGCGGCGCGGTCGCGGCGGTTGAGGTTGGAGAAGACCTCAGCGGTTGTGACGCCCGAGGCATTGGGGGAGAACAGGATGGTCAAGGGAACCGAATCGCCGGCGGTCTCGTCCACGAAGACATGGGTGGTGGTGTAATCGGCGTTGAGGCCGTTGATGGTGAGCGCGGGGTCGCCGGTGGTGCCGATCGAGAAACTGAAGACGGAGTTGGGGGAGCCGGCATTGTAATCGGCGAACTTCTCCTCGCTGTTGCTGCTGTGCCAGACGCCGATCTTGTATTTGATGGTGGTGAAGGCGGGCAGGTTGGTGGCCGTGCCCTGCCACCACATGGCATTGCCGGCGGGGCTGGCGTCGCCTTCCACGTGGTCGAGGCTCAAGGCGGACTGCCTGCGAGGTGCCGCTGGCGACTCCGAGCGAGCCGGCGGGGGTGGAGCCGTCGGTGGTGTAATAGACGGCGGCGTGGTCGGCCCAGCGGGAAGCAAGGCTGGAGTCCTTGCCGATGTAGCCGATCTTGATCCAGAAATCCACGTTGTTGTGGCTGTCATCGGAGCCAGGGCTGATGACGCGGTTGCCGGCATGGAAGAGCCAGGCGGGGCGGTTGCGGATGGTGAAGGGAGAGCCGGCAGCGGTGGCCTGGCTGGCGGTGGTGCTGCTGCCGCCGTCGCCGCCGTAGAGGTAGGTGTTTTCGGCGCCGGAATTGAAGGTGAGATAGAGGTAGTACTGAATGACTTCGTTGGTGCCGACGCTGGAGGTGTTGAAGGAGGCCTTCCAATACTGGTTGTTGGGGCTGGGGCCGCCGTCCAGATGCCAACCCAGAGGCGGTGCTGCTCCAGGTGCCTTGGCTGGAGCCCTTGTAGTAGAGTGTGCCGCCGGTTTGGTTCGCGGTGCCATAGCCGGGGTTGTTATACTTCTGCACGCCCTGATACACCGTGATGGTGGTGTTGGTGCCAATCCAGAACTCGGGGTTGCGCATGTTGAAGCCGAGGTCGCTGGTGTTGTCGGGGATGTGCCAGGCATTGGCGAGGACGCCGAAGGAGTCGCGAGCGTCAGCCAGGCAGAGTGCCAAGCAGGCGAGAAGGATCAGGCGCGGCTGGCTTTTCATGGGCTAGGTTGGCTGTAGCCGGAAGGCCGGCTCAGGGCAGAACCTGGATGCGATAGAACCGTCTTGCGGCATCCGGTGACGGATCAAACCAGCGGGTGACGGTATTGCTGGCATCGGCCGGCACGATGGCGCCGGCGATGGCGGCCATGGGGAGGGCCAGGTTGGTCGTGGCCAGCACCTGGTAAGTCTTGCTGGGCACGCTGGACCAGACCAACTCGACGGGGTTGCCAACCACCAGGCCGGTAATGTGCAGGAAGGAATTGGGATCATAGGGATCGGTGCCGGCGAGCAGTTCCAGCCAGTCCGGCACGCCGTCGTTGTCGGAATCGAGCGGGGAGTAGCGGATGCCGACCAGGACCGTGCGCGTGTCGCTCAGGGTAACCCCGTTGGTGAAGGTGATAGTGATGGTGTTGGTGCCGGGGGAGAAACCGGTCCAGTTGTAGTAAATCTGCCGCACGCCCGGTGCCACAGCCGTAGGGCCGGATATTATAAAGGACATTGCCATAGCCGTCCTGCCGGGGCTGGAACACGCCGTTGATGTAGATGCTGAAGAGGTTGTAGTTGGTGGTGGTGAGGGTCGAGGTGTAGCAGGAGGAGATGGTGAAGACGTCGTTGGAGCCCAGCATGAGGACCTGGCCATCGGTGGCCGGGTTGACGATACTCAGCACGGTCGCCGGCCCCAGCGTGTTGACCGTGCGGGTCAGCGTGGTGAAGCGGTTGGTATAGACTCTCGGATGCCGCGTCTTTGAGATAGACGTTGATCGTGGCGGTGCCGCTGCTGGCGACGGGGCTGTAGGTGAACCGGTACTCCTGCGGATAGGCGGGGTATTGCTGGCTCAGGGTCCCATCGGGCGAGACCGGGGATGCCACGCCGCAGGTCTGGCCGTTGTTGTCGGTGATGCAGTAACGACTTCGGTTGCCGAGCTGTCCGCGCGGACGACCACCGTGTAGGTGCTGGTGGTGAGGGTGTTGCCGTCGGCGGCCGGGTAGGCGATGACGCCGCTCGGCAACTGGCCGGCGTAGTAGAAGGTCTGCAGGAAGGTGTTATAGACGCCGGACTTGCCGCTGCGCGGCAGGAAAGCAGCGCGCGCGCACGATGTGGAATCCGCTGCGCAGGCCGGTGGCGGTATTGTTGGTGTTGAGGTCGTCGTGGAGCCAGGCGCTGCGCGGTCGTGGGATTGAAATTGGTGATGCCGAATTGCGTCAGGCCGTAAAGCTTGGCGTTGTCGGCGTCGGAGATGGTGTCGATCGGGCTGTAGCCGCCCTTGAACAGCGCCACCTTGTAGCGGACCTGGGTGCTGGCGCTGGCGGCAGGAATGGTGCCTTTCCACCAGTCAATCGTGGGGACGGCGACGTCGTTGGTCTGCCACCCGGCTTCCACGACCTGCGTGGTGCCTTTGCCGACGCCGAAGGCGCCTTCGGGATTGGTGCCGTCGGTGGTGTAATAGATGAAGCACTTGTCAATCTGGAACTGATAGCCCGACTTGACCCAGATATCCACCGCCTGGCCGGCATTCGGGTTGTAGGGGACGCGCTGGGTGGCGGTGCCGCGGCCGTTGGCGGTGTTGGTCGCGGCCGGGTCGTGATAGACCCAATCGGCGGTCTGCGTCTTGATGCTCAAGCCGCCGCCCGAGCCGTTGACCACCTGGGTGTCGGTGGTGCCGACGGTGTAGTAGTAGGTCTCGGCGCCGAGCGAGACGATGTTGTCCCGGGCGACATCCCGCGCGCCGAACTTCTCCGGGCCATAGCGGAGCTGCTGGGCCGCCTGCTCATAGCCGAGCCAGACATCACTGGCGTAGCCGGGCCGGTTGTCGCGCCGGTCAAAGCCGGTGGTCGGGCCGAGGCCCATCTGGCTGTTCAAATCCAGGCCGCCATCCACTTTGACCAGCATGTTCGTGGCCGAGGCGTCGCTGCGAAGCAGGATGTCAAACGGGGCATTGGTCAGGACCGGGATCCGGATGGCGTAGGTATTGGTCGTGGCTGGCGACATGTCCTTCGCCCGGAGCGAGAAGGACGTTGCCGCTGGAGTCCACGCTGCCGCGCATCTTGAAGGGATAAACCGGGCCGAAGTCGGGATCGCCGTTGCTGCCGTCGCGCCGGGTCACCAGCAGCGTCGGCGCCGGCGCGCCGCCCTGCCGGAAGGTGATGGCGTTGGTCAGCACGTTGGCCCGGCTCGGCTCCGGCCACTGGTAGCCGTACATGACCCAGCCGCCGGCGGGAATCAGCAGCTCGATGGCCCCGCCTCCCGGGGCCAGGGCCTGGCCTCCGACGTAAATCTTCCGCTGCGCCGGGTCGGTGGCGCCGGCGGTGGAAGTCGCCTCCGCCTGGTTGGTGGTCGCCGCATGCACCAGCAGCTTGGCGCAGGTGCGCGCATTGCCGCCGTTGGGCGAGGAGCTGGCCATCTGCGACAGGACCGACCCGGGCGGAAAGCCGACCACCAGGCCAACACCTTTGGAGGGGCTTCCGTTATAGCAGTTGTAGATAACCGTCACCGGTTCGCACCACCCCGTCGTCGAAGAGGACATCGCCCGTGGGGTTGTTATAGGTGGCGTTCATCGCAAACAGCACCACGGTGGCATCCGGGTTATTGTAGGGATCGCCACCCGGCACATCGCGATAGTCGTAGCGCTCGAAGGCGACGATGTGGCTGTCGCTCCAGCGCGGGCGCGTGCCGCCGCGGGCCATTTGGTTATGGAGGTAGCAGGTCTCGGGCATGGTGTTGTCGCCGTATTGTCCCAAGTACCTGGTCATGGGCACCTGCGGGAAGGTCTGTTCGCTACTGGGGTCGCCGGCCCAGTTGAAGTTATCCGAGTAAATCATCGGCAGGCCCTCGTGCATGAAGTAATAGGCGTTCTGCATCTCGCGGTGGGTCGGGCAGCAGAGCATGATGGTCATGGTCCTCGGCGAAGCTGGACGCCCTGGGCCGCGCTGAAGGCGCCCCCGTAGGGGATGAAGTCGCGCTGGTCCAGGCCCATGGGCAGCGAGCCGCCGCCTTGCAGGCCGCCGTTGAGCACGGTGCGCAGGGGCGAGTTCAGCAACCGCATGCCGGTGCTGAGGTACTCGCCATAGGACGGCGGTGAGCCCAGGTGCTCGCCAAAGACCATCGCGTCATTGCGCGGCGCTTCGGTGTCGAAACAGGTGCTCCGGTTGTCGTCGGCTTCGACGTAGCCATTGGTGCGGACGTTGTTCCCGTAACCATGAGTGAAGTCAAAGCTCGCCTGGATGCCTCCCAGGTAGCCGCGCCAACTGGCCGAGTAATCGCCAAAGAAGGGCGAGGGCACGTGCTTGACCGCGTCCAGCCGGAACCCGTCGCACTTGGTGGCATAGAGGGTCCACATGGCCGCCCGGGTCAGGTAGTCCTCGACCCGCTCAGCGACCGGCTGGCCGTTGGTCCCGTTAAACCCGTGCCAGGTCCCCGCCGGCCAGCTAAAACCCGGCGAGCTGCCCGCCGACCAGGAACCCAGGGAGACCGTATTGGTGTCCATGTAATAATCAGGATTGCCGGGCTGGCGGACAAAAAAGGGCTTGCCGCTCTGGCTGAAGAGGGTGGGGCCGAAATTGTAGTTGATGCCGCCGGGCTCGGCGGCCAGGTCGCACAGGCCGTTGATCGGCTCGTTCTGCACGTAATCCTGGTTGTTCCAGGTCCTCGACATTTGGCCAGTTCCGGTTCCCGCTGCTGGTGGTCTTGAGATGGAAATCCTGCGGCCACAGGCCGGGAAAGAAATTGGTTGGCGTGTAAACGTCGTAGCCGGGAACCACCCCCTGACGGTGGTTCATGACGTTGTCGAAATAGACCCGGAGGCCGAAGCGGTGCGCCGTCTCCACCATTTGCAGCAGCTCCGCCTTCGTGCCGTACTTGGTGGCGATGGTGCCGTTCTGGTTCTTGTCCCCCAGGTCAAATGGGTCAAACAGGTCGTAGCCGACCGAATAGACGCTGCCGCCCTTGGCGGGCTGAGGCAGCCAGAGGCTCGTGTAACCAGCCTCGGCTAGTTCAGGCATCTTCTGGGTCAGGTCGGCCCACCTCACCTGAAACAACTGCAGCATCGCCTCGCCGTGGACCCCGGCCATACCAGCCAACACGAACAACCAGCAAACAATCCCCCGCCGGGCGCGACAAAGAAGGGTGGTCCTCATACATGAACTTAACTACGCATTTCTCATTCTCAGGACCATAGCACGACCGACGCAGCTCGCTCTACCGCACAAATATGCGGGAGCGTAGGTCTTGAATCGGGGCTCCGCTCCGATCATGAAGCAGCAATGTCCGCAGCGCGGCAAAGCCGCAACGGAGCAGGAAAAGCAGACAGAAAAATGGAGGACAGGAAAATAGGATTTCTCTTTATTTTTCTGTCCTCCATGTTTCTGTCTTTAGGTCTTCCCGCAGATTTCCTCGCAGCTTACTAACAACTTCGCCTATTGCAGTGTAAAGTGCCGCGCACCGCAGAAACCTCACCCTCAGAGGTCTAGGACAGCGTCATGGTCGTCTCTCGCCGCAGACGCGCTGCAATCATCACCTTGCCGGGGTCGCCCTCGCGCAGCCCCGCCAACTCCGTCCGGCCCCACCCCAGCCGTGCCAACTCCTCCTGCGCTATCCCCCCGGCTCATCACATGATAGATTGCTCCCGGATACTGCACTCTAAGCTTCCTGGCCATCTTGCCCCGAGACTGCCCGCTACCACGGTATGGTCAATAGTTAAGTTACTCTGTTCTGACCCTTTTATGACCCTTTTAATAGTGTGCAAGATTCGTGCTCTACGCCAAAATCCCAGCGCTTCGCCTCAGCCAGAGGGTTAAAGGGTAAAAGACCACAAGCTAAAGGCTCCGCACATAACGAAAACCAAAGTAGAAGTTGACACTGAACGGCGTCTCGCTGCCGGGCCTGCCCTTCAAGCCCCCGCCGGCACTTGACCAATAACTTGACCCACACTTGACCCATCGCTAAGTTTCCCCCGTGAGCTACCAACCTCAATTCACTATAACGCCGGCGCTCCTCTCCCGCGTCGAGAAGATCGCCGCCCTGCGCGAACGGATCCTCGCTGCTACGGTTCAGGTCCAATGGATTCCCGCCCTCCAGAAGGACACCCGCACGCGCAACACCCATTCCTCCACCGCCATCGAAGGCAACCCACTCACGCTTGAGCAGGTGCGTGCCGTGGAAGAAGGCCGCGACTTGCCCGCCGTCGCGCTCCGTGCCAGGCGTGAAGTCATCAATTACTTCGCCGCACTCCGCTTCGTCGAGAAGAACGCCGCCAAGAGTCCCCTCACCCACGACGACATGCTCGCCCTGCATCGCATCATCGCCGGAGAGGTCATGGACCAGGGCTCCGCCGGCCGGTACCGCACCATCCATGTCCGGGTCGGCCGTTACACGCCCCCGGCGCCCGAGGACGTGTCCGGCCTCATGTTCGAACTCCTGACCTGGTGGAACAAAGAATCCACCCGGCTGTCTCCGATTCTCAGCTCCGCCATCATTCACTACTGCTTCGAGGCCATCCACCCCTTCGCGGACGGCAACGGCCGCACGGGTCGGGCCCTGGCGCTTTGGGAACTTTACCGCCGCGGTTTCGATACCCACCACATCTTCTCCGTAGATGAGTTTTACTGGGAGGACCGCCCCCGCTACTACGCCGCCCTCCAGGCTGTGCGTCAGCAGGGCGAGGACCTGACCGGTTGGCTCAACTACTGCGCCGAAGGACTCCTGCTCACGCTGGAACGTGTCTGGACCCGCGTACAGAAATTCGCCGCAACAACAAGACACAAGAACCTGGTCCTGCGACCCAAACAGGAGCAACTGCTCCAACTGCTCCGCGACCACAAGAGCCTCGCGCCGCGCGAAATCTGGGATGCGCTGGCCGTCTCCAAACAGGGTGCCCTCGACCTCCTCCGACCGCTCATCCAAGCCGGCCTGGTGAAACGCATCGGCACCCAAAAGACCGGCCGCTACCTCCTCGCATAAAACACCACTGGTCGATGGAGTATTCGTCGCGGGCCGAGGGCGGACAGTGGCGAACGGCGGGCATAGCCGCCAGATGCTGGTTGTCCGTCAGTTTAAGCCGTAAAGAACAGAGTATTTTCACAAGCCACCATCTTTTGCCCCTGCCGGTATAGCAGGTGGGCTGCAGGTGCCGGTGCGCCCATCTGCAGGCGCGCGGCAATCCAGGACAGCGTCATCGTCGTCTCTCGCCGCAGACGGGCTGCAATCATCACCTTGCGGGGGGCGCCCTTGCGCCGCCCCGCCAACTCCGCCTGGCCCCACCCCAGCCGTGCCAACTCCTCCTGCGCTATCCCCTCCGCTTTAGCCAGCGCCGAGTACTCCAAGCCTTGCCAGAGCCACTTTGAAGCCGTGTACAAGGGGTGCACAAGGGATGCTCAACGGATGCTCAGGCTTGAACCCGGTGTGCTCCCCTCGTGCATCCGGTGTACTCCCCTTGTACACGCTTCGAGACAATGCAGAAGAGCCCTGGACGGGGGCTGCCTGAGCCTTCGGCGTTACTGTGGTCGCAGGCGTCGTAACCTTCGTCTCCGCAGCCACTTGCTGCTTGCCAGAGGAGGGTGGCGGCGGGACGATCGCGTTGGATCACGCTGTCGCGGCCTTTCCACCCGTTCCGGGTTTGGCAGGTGACGATAAACACCTTCTGCCCGGGCCGGGGCTGGCCAAACCGGGCGATGTACAGGTCCGTGATGTCGCATTGGCCGTTGGTGGCCGGTCCCAACAGGCCCAGGTAATAGACCCGCCGGCACTTCATCCGGCCGGCACTGCACGGCGGCTGGCCAAACACCATAATGTCCTCACGGACAGTCCCGACGCTCAGCCGCAGACGCACGCCGCCTTCCGGGTCGTTGCCAATCACCAGCTCGCCGATTGGGTTGGGGCTGAACACGACCGGGTCCGGGGGTTCGTCCACCGGCGGCTGGCCGATGCAGCGCAGGGTGCTGTTGATTTTGACACAGAATTGCTGGCCGCTCAGGTGCGAGTACTGGCCCAACGAAGGGTGGCTGGGCGCCGTGAGGGCCGCCGCCACCCAGCGCTGGCGCTGGGCTTCCGTCAGCTTCAAGCCCCAGCCGCGCGAGGCCGAGCCGAAGAAGGCGCGCATACGGCTCTGGGCTTCGGACTTGGGGTCGTGAGGCACGGTGAGGCTTCGGTAGCACTGGCCAAACGGCGAGGGATACGCCACCAGGTTCGCGACTTTGCCGGTGCGGGGTGTGTCAATGACTTTCATAGATGATAACCTTTCTCATATCGGCTGGGAGAGCTCCCCGCAGGCAAGCCCGACGCGGGCTGGCCGCCCGAGGCGCAAGGCTTCCCCAGCCGTGCCATAAAGCTTGCGGATAAGCGCAGCTTGTCAAGCGCCCAGGGATCCCCTACGCCCCCGGCCAGGGGGGGCGGTGGACAAAGTCGGCTGGCGATGGCCGGAGCGCCGATTTCAATCGGCTTAGCGCTGTCTCGCTGCCTAACATGCCCGAAATCCGATCGCGCAAAGCCGATTGAAATCGGCGCTCCGACTTTGTCCACCGCCCTGCCCCCGGCACGGCCAGCTACCGCACAAATATGCGGGAGCGGGAATCTTGCTACGTGGACAATGCTCTGTTTATGTAAGCCTGATGTTCCTAGCGCGTCCTGAGTCGTGGAAACCCGAAGCCCCGGGTTCCCCGTCCGCTCGCAGCGACTCTGGCGCCGAGGTGTTGCGCAAAAGGTCTGGAGGCAGGGGGCGCTGGTCTGTTTGGTCGCGGCTCCTGTTTGCCTGCGGCTCCGCCCTCTGCCTGCTTTCACCATTGGCCGCGCCGGCCAGCACCAGCATCCACACCACCTGGCTCTGGCACCTGCACCAGCCGATCTACTGGCCCGACGACCGCGGCTACGGGACGGACCATTACGAGGCCGCCTGGGACACCATTCAGCAACAGGACGCGGGCCGCCAGCATCCCAAGCCCGAAATCCTGCGCAACATCTTCGGCCTCGACGATCGCGTGAACGCCTACCAGGGGCGCCCCAGCGCCGCCCTCGGCACCATCGGTAGCCACCTGAATTCCGGCGCGCAGATCAGCTACTCCGGCGCCCTGATGGAAAACGTCCAGAGTCTCGGCGCCGTTGGCCAGCTTGGTTACGGCACGAACTGGTATGCCGCCAACCGCAACGCCCGGACCTGGACCACCACCGGCGGCAAGCCGCGCATGGACCTGGTCAATTTCACCTATCACCACGCCCTGGCGCCGCTGTTGAGCGATGAAACGTTGGAGATGGAGCTCAAGATCCACCGCCGGCAGATGGAGATATTCTGGACCACCACCCCGGCGCTCTCACGCGGTTACTTCCCGACGGAGACCGGTTTCTCCGAGCGGATGATTCCCATTCTGAAGCGCGTGGGGATTGAGTGGAGCGTCATTGCGAACACCCACCTCGCGCGCGCCTGTGCGGACTTCCCGGTCGTCGTCGGCTCCGGCGGCGAGAACTGTGACCTGCCGAACCTGGCCGACCAGCTCAACCCGGCTCAGGGCGCCGGTAATTATCATCGTGAGTCCATTGACCGCGGCTGCTCCCCCATCCAGGTCATGCCTTTTGGTTTCCAATTGCACTACGCACGCTACGTGGACCCGGAAACGGGCGCTGAGTCAAAGCTCATCCTGGTGCCCAGCGACCAGGTGTTGGGCTGGAAGGACAGTTACAGTCAATGGAGCCTGGACCTGCTCAACCTGCTCAACGCGCGCAACGATCCCGCCAAGCCCGCCCTGGTCATGTGCGCCCATGACGGCGATAACGCCTGGAGCGGCGGTTACTCCTATTACATGGAATGGGTCCGGAACTTCGCCGACCAGGCCAGTTCGCGCGGCTATGAACCCACCAGCGTCGAGCAGTTCCTGCACGAGTTCCCGCCCAGTCCAAACGACGTCGTTCATATCGAAGACGGCGGCTGGGTCTATGCCGACAGCGACTTCGGCTCGCCGATCTTCATCAACTGGCATTGGCCGCCGAGCTACTCGACCAGCGGCGGCAACGTCGTGGACCCCAGCCTCGGCACCAGCGACAAGGCCGACAACTGGCGCGTCATCATCGCCACCGAGAACCGTGTCAAGACCGCCCAGCAAATCGCCGGGGTAACGCCCAGTATTGACCAGGTGCGCGACCCCGGCAGCTTCAGCACCACTCCGAACGCCGTCGAGTTGGGCTGGCATTACTACCTCGGCAGCCTCGACAGCGGCTTCGTCTATTACGGCTGCCATGACGATGAATGCCAGCGCGCGGTCGTCGCCCAGTCCAACGCCACGCGCAACGTCAACGGCATTCTGGCCGGCAATCCCTCGGGCGACACGACCGCACCCACGCTCTTTCCGCCCCAGCGGCACCCCTGGAACCCGGGCGGCACCAACTTCGGCGCGCAATACAGCTACAAGCTGACCATTGCCACCAACTCCGATTTCTGGGTCTGGACCTATGCCTACGACGTGTCGGGCGTCTCCAACGTCACCCTCCTGTTCCGCATCAACGGCACCAATCCGCCCACCTCCGATCAGTTCAAGACCTACGCCGGCGGGGCGCTGACTGGTCCCTGGCTTGTCTCCAACATGAGCGCGCGCGTCGTCGCGCCCGTCATCGGCGTCACCCCGCAGTACATCGCCGACTACTACTACGCGAAGGTGCGTGGCGTCACCAACAGCTATGTGGATTACTATGTCACGGCCACCGACAATCGCGGCAGTTCTTACAAGTCTCCCATTCAGCACGTTTGGGTCGGCACCGGGCAAGGCGGCGGCAGCGGCGGCAGCCCGGACGGTTGCAGCGGTCGGACCTGCGTGTCTCCCGCGCAACCCGTCGCCGGTGCGCCGGTGACCGTTCTCTTCACCCCCGCCGGCGGACCTTTGGCCGGCGCCGGCACGGTCAACATTCACCTCGGCTGGAACAACTGGAATCCTGTCGTGTCCCCCGACGCAGCCATGACCTTCAACTCCGCTTCCAACCGTTGGGAATACACAGTCACCGTTCCCGCCAATGCGACCCAGTTGGATTGCGTCTTCAACAACGGCGGCAGCACGTGGGACAACAACAGCGGCGCCGACTGGCATTTCTCCGTCAGCAGCACACCCCAGCCTCCACCCCAGCCGCAGAACCTCGCGGCCACGCCGGTGCAGACCAATCAAATCAACCTGAGCTGGTCCGCCGCCGCGGGCGCCACCGCCTATGTCGTCAACCGCGGTGGTTCGCCAGTGGCCATGACCACGGCCACCACTTACTCGGATGTCGGCTTGGCGATCAACAGCTACTACTGCTACTCCATCGTCGCCTCGAACAGCCTGGGCTTCTCCATCCCCAGCGCCACCGTCTGCACCAACACCCTCACCGCACCGCCGACCAATTATCCGCCGTTCGTGCTGGACGGTACTTTCACTTATCCGGGCTACCTGCTTGCCTCCAGCGGCATGGTGCTTTACGGCGCGCTGCGCGGTTCAACCCTCTATGTGGCCACCTGGTCCACCGGCACCAGCGGACCCAACGACCATTTCATCCTGGTCAGCGACCAGCTCCTGCCCGCCGCCACCGCCAGCGCCCCCTGGGCCAAGACCGGCAAGGTGGCGGTGGCGACCAGCAAACCTTACCTCGCCGGTGAGAGCCTGAACTCCTATGTCGGCTGGTTCAACGCACCGACCTCCGCGCAGGCGGTCAAGGCCGCGACCAACTCCGGCGCCATGTCCGGCACGATAGATCTCGTGGCCGCCTTCGGTTACGTGCCAACCAACCTTTATCTCGCTGCCGCCGCCTACCAGACTGCCGATGGCGGCGCGTTAGCCGGCCAATGCCCCGCCGGCTCAGGCCCCGACCTCGACCCGGCTGAGTTCTTTGTCATCCCAACCGCGGCGTTGCTCGACAACAACGCCGACGGCAAGTTTGACCGCCTCGACCCGGCGCTCGGTTTCAGGCTGCAGAGCCTGCAAGCCGGCGGCGGCGGTTATGCGGTGAACTGGGCTGCCATGCCGGGGCACACCTACCAGGTCGTTTGGGCTGACGCGCTCGGCGCCGGCTGGAGCAATCTGCCGGGCGGACTTGCGACTGCCGGCCCGCTCCAGCTCTTTTTGTCCTGCACCGACGCGCCGCCCGCCAGCACCCAACGGTTTTATCGGGTGAAACTGCTACCTTATTAACCCTACCGACTCAAGAATACCGGGAACCATGCAAGATATGAAACCATACTCCGATACCAGCTCACGACTTGAGTGGGCAAATGCCGTTGCCTGCATCTCACCCTGCCTTCTTCCCATCCGCAGCCTGCCGGCTTCGGCTCCCGCAGGTTTCCCGTGCCCGTATCGGTTAGTGCCCGCTTCGGCCTTCGGCCTTCGGCCTTCGTTCGGCCCTCGGCCTTCGGGTTTCGGATTTGCTCGTCTGGCTCTCGCCCTGCTGGCGGTCACGCTCGCCAGTCTCCTCGCCGGACCCGCCCAAGCCGCCCCCTCGACCCCGCAGTGGGTCCGCGACGGGGTGGTCTATGAAATCTTCCCCCGCAACTTCTCTCCCGAAGGCAATTTCAACGGCATCACCGCCCGCCTGGACGAACTGAAGGACCTCGGCGTCAACATCCTCTGGCTCATGCCCATCCATCCGCTCGGCGAGAAGATGCGCAAAGGCACCATCGGCAGCCCCTACGCCGTCCGCGATTACTACGCCATCAATCCCGACTACGGCACCGAAGCCGACCTCAAGCGACTGGTCTCCGAGGCCCACAAGCGCGGCCTCAAAGTCATCATTGACGTCGTCGCCAATCACACCGCCTGGGACAGCGTCCTCATGCAGCATCCCGAGTTCTACAAGCAGGACGCCACCGGCAAAATCATCCCCCCGGTCAAGGAATGGACCGACGTCGCCGGCCTGAACTACCAGAATCCCAAGCTCCGCGAGTACATGATCGCCATGCTCAAGCACTGGATTGACCCCGCCACCTTCGACCTCGATGGCTTCCGCTGCGACGTCGCCTACGAAGTCCCCACCAGCTTTTGGGAAGAAGCCCGCGCCGAACTCACCAAGGTCAAGCCCGACATCGTCCTGCTCGCCGAAGCCAGCAAGCCCGAGCTCCTGGTGAAGGCCTTTGACGCGGATTACTCCTGGCCGTTGCACGGCACGCTGAACGACGTCCTGTTGCGAGGCGCCCCCGCCTCCGAATTCAAGCGTTCCTGGGAGGAAAGCCGGAAACAGTTCCCGCCCGGCGCGCTCCACCTGCGCTTCTCCGATAATCACGACGAAGCCCGCGCCGTCGCCCGCTTCAGTGCCAAAGGCGCCCTCGCCGCCTCCGCGCTGATGTTCTCGCTCGACGGTATTCCCCTCCTCTACAACGGCATGGAGGTCGGCGATGCCACCGAGTCCGGCGACCCGGCTTTGTTCGAGAAGATGCCGGTGTTCTGGCGTCCCAAGGAGCGCCCGCCCCTGCGCCAGATCTACCAGGGACTGATCAAGCTGCGGCAACAATACCCTGCCTTTCGCAACGACCGCGTCATCTGGCTGCGCAACTCCGACGAGGCGAACCTCGTCACCCTTATGCGCCTGGACAGCAAGGACGAGTTCGTCGTCGTCATCAACTTCTCCAATCGCCCCGTCACCGGCTGGGTCGAAGTCCTCCACGACCGCGAATTCAAGCCGGTCAACCTGCCCGGCCTGCCCGAGCCCCCCGCGGACAGCTTGCCCTTGTTCCGCCTCAACGGCTTCGACTGGCGCATCTACCACCGTGCGGTGAGATAGCGCCCGGCTCCGGGGGATCTCCCTGGCAGTTCCTAAAGCGTAAGATGATTCCCGGGGCGCCTCGCCCATCACCCACAACAGGACGAGACGCCCATCCCTCCGCAACCATGATCCCCAAGGATGAGTTTGGCGCAGCCCGGGGCTTACGGCACCAGGACGCGGTAGTACCGCTGCGCCGCGGTGGCGTTGGCATCGCTCATGGAGTAGGCGGGGCCAACGACGATGGGCCCGACGGGGCTCCAGACGATGTCCGTGCCATTGTCAATGCCCAGGCTGGGGGTCGCCAGCAACTGGTATTGGATGCCGGTTTCCGCGTTCCACTCGACGGTGACGTAGCGGTTGTTAGCGGACGGCACCGGCGGCTGCGACCACTTGAGCTGATAGATGCTCTCGAGACTGGTTAGCCGGAACGCCAGGTCAATCGAGTTGGTCGGCAGCAGGTAATACGGATGGCCTGGCGGGTAGTGCAGGTCTTTCCATGCGTTGCCGTTGTACGGTTCGACGGCGTTGACCCATACGGCGTCGTCGTTCCAGCGGTATTCCCGCGGCGTGGTCTTCCAGCCGAAGACCGGCCACTGCTGGCCCAGCGGCTGGGGCAGGTGGGCCTGGACGTCCAGCCAGTAGATCGTGCCGTTGGTTTGGACGAACGCATTGGTCTGGACGTGGAAGTCAACCTGGAAGCAGGCATGGTCCGCCGGCCAGAAATAGTTGGTCGGCGGCGTCAGCCAGCCCTCGTAGAGCGGGTATGGCAACTGCACCCACTGGTACCCGAATTGGCCCGGCAGGAAGGTCTGCTGCCACAACAGCGGGCCGGGCCGGCTGTGGTTGGTGAGGAAGGCGGGTATGTCCGCGTGGATGCTGACCGTGAACCACAGGTTCGATGGAGTCTCGTAGTCATTCGTCCACGATCCCCAGATGGTGATGTCCGTTAACGGTCCGGTCGAGCGGCACTTGAAATCATCCGCCAACAAGTAAGGCGGGAGATTCGTCGGGAGGACGTAGTGGGTGTCATTCACGTCAAGGCCGTTGTTCGACAGGTCCGGCGGCTGCTCCCACTTGGTGACGAGTTCCGTGTAACTCGAGATGAGCTCGAAGGCCAAATCCCACGAATTGGTCCGGTCGGGCCAGAAGATGGGCTGGCCTTGCACGTAGAGAGCGCCCAAGTAGGGTGCCGTCGGGTTGAAGATTCTCACGGCGTCATCAGGCGCCGGCGAGGTGGCCGCTCGTGGTCGGGTCTTCCAGCCATAGACAATCCCCGGCTGCGGCCCCTGCGGCAACATCGCCGCGATGCTGAGCCAGTAGATGTTGCTGCCGGACGGCCGGTTGGTCTGGTAGAACCATTCCGCGGGCGCCAACTGCTGTTCGAACCGGAAGCAGGTCTCGTTGGTTTGCGCGCGCGGGTCAAAGTCCCAGCCGGCAAACTGCCAGGTGTAGTTGGTGCATTCGATCACCCACAGGACCCGGCCCGGATGGCTGAACCCGCCGCCTGAGGCTGGCACGTCGTCCCAGATCGCAAGCTGGAACGCGGGCGGCAGAGCGGGCGGGGTGTCGGACCGCCAGTTGAGGAACGAACCCCACCAGCGGATGGCGGTCACCGGGTTGGTGGTGGTGCAAACCCAGTCATCCGCCGCGATGTTGGTGGAGCCATAGACCGACGGCTCGTTCCAGCCATAGTACATGCTCTGGAAGTAGATGTTCGTAATCACACAATTGGTCGCCAGAGGCCGTTGCGTGATGCGGACACGATAATCCTCCACCTCGCCGTCCGCCGCGTAGCCCGTAACCGGCAAACCGCCGACGCTGCTAAGACGGAAGCGGGCAAAGGTCTGGCCCAGGGCGGCACTCGCGGGCACTGAGAAGCAAAGGTTGGTGTTGAGGCCTGGCACGAGCGCCTTGCTGGAGAAGACTTGCTCGGCGGCATCCCACGTCCCGTTCCGGTTGAAGTCAATCCAGGCGTCGAGCTTGCCGCCGTTGGTGCCGGCGGTCAGGAACACATTCACGCAGGCCTGCGAGGCCAGGGTCAGCGGCGTGACGAAGAAGACGCCGTCGTCAAAGGTGTCGCCGGTGGCGGTGGCATTCGGCTGGCCATCCCACTCGGGGCTAATGTTGGTGCCGAGGCAGAAGCCGGGCACGATCAGATGAGACGCGCCGTTGTTCGTGAGCCAGGTCGGATAGGTCGGATCCGGCGCGTCGCCGTAGTCAAGCTGGCTGACACGCCACAGGTAATCCTCAACCTCACCGTTGGGCGTCATACAGGGCGGCCCGACCTGGTTGGTGTAGCTCAGGACCGGCGCGGTGCTGTAGCGGAAGCGGGCGAAGACGTTGGAGCCCGCCGCGGCGCCTGCAGGCACGATGAACGACAGGTTGGTCGGTCCCGCTGCCGTGAACATGAAGCCGCTGAAGATCTGGTCAGTGGGCTGGGCCCAACTGCCGTCCGCGCCAAAGTCAATCCAGGCGCTCAGGAACGTGTTCGGCGCACTTGGGGTGACTTGGATCCAGGCGGGGCTACCGGGCAGCATCGCCGTCAGCAGTTTGACGCCGTCCTCGTCGGCGAGGTTTGCCAGGTCATCGCCCGTGGCGAAGGCATTCGGCTGGCCATTGATTTCCCGATCCCACAGGTTGCCGAGGCGCAAGTTGTTAGGCCCGCGCCAATGCCGCGCGCCGTTGCTGGCGTGCAGGGTCGGGAAGGTCGGATCTGGCGCATCGCCGTAGTCAACTTCGGCGACCAACCACCGGTAATCCTCCACCTCGCCATCGAGCGCCAGCCCGGTGAAGTTGGTGGCCGGTGTGGTGCTGAAGCGGAAGCGGACGAAGACATTGCTGCCCTGGGCCGCATTGGTCGGCACGTAGAAGTTCAGCGAGCTGACACCCGCGAGCAGCGAGAGGTTGGTGAAGATCTGGTCACCTGGCGTGGCCCAACTGCCATCGGCCTGGAAATCAACCCAGGCTGAGAGGCGGCCATTGGTGGACGCGGTGACCGTGGCCGTGGCCCAGTCGCCCGGCACCATGAGGCTGCCGTTCAGCACCACGCCATCCTCGTCGGCCAGGTTGTTGCTGTCATCGCCCGTGGCGGTGGCATTGGGCTGGCCGTTGAATTCGGCGTCAATCAATGCGCCCAGGCGCACGCCCGGGACGATCTTGTGCCTGGCCCCGTTGCTGGCCAGCAGCGTCGGGAAAGTCGGGTCCGGCGCGTCGCCGAAGTCCTCACTCGCACTCACGGTCGTCAGCTTGAACGCCAGATCCATGCTGTCACCGTACCGCGGGTCCACCAGCTCCGTCCATTGCCAGGACTTCTGCTGCAGGTTAGTGGTGACGGTGACGGCGTCAATCACGCCCTTGAACGGCATGTAGCCGCCCCAACCGCAAAGCCGTTTGCCGATGCAGAGATTGGTGGTGTTCGCGGCCGGTGGATTGGTCCAGGCGACCCGGCTCTCCACCCGGCCGTCCACTTTCACATAAATGGACGACCCATCATAGCCACCTTCGACCAAGTGCCATTGGCTGTTGGTGACGTAACTGGTGCCGAAGACGTCGCCGTCCACGCCCCCGCCGGCATAGACGCTCAGCCGCAACTGGCCGCCGGTGAGGTAGAAGGTGTAGCCCTTCGAGGTGGGGGCGCCGGTCGAGAACATCTTGTCCACGATCGTGTGGTAATGCTGGCCCGGGTCGGCCTTGATCCAGGCCTGGATGGCGAACGGCCCGGTGATATTAAGACTGCTGGAGTGCGGCACCCTGACTCCCGCGCCGTTGTAGCTCTGGGGACCGCCCGGGAATTGAAGCGCCCAGGGGCTCTCGTGGCCGGCCACCCAGGTCGGCGGTGCACCCAGCGGGCTGTCAAAGCCGCCGTTGTTGGCATTGGGGGTCGTGTCATACACTATTGTCCCCGCCCCTTCATCCATCGGCCAGTTGGCAACCGCCCCGGAGGGGGAGATGCCTTCCAAGCCGAAGACGGCGTCGTCATTGAAGTGGTTGGTCGAAGTCTTCCAGCCGAAGAGCTCGCCGGTCGGGAGCGAGGCCTGGACGGACAGCCAATAGACTACCGGTTGCTGTAGCGAGCCTGTCTGCACGAACGGATTGGTGGGATAGAAGCTGTAATAATGCATCTGGCGGTCAGGTCCCGAGCATGAGGCCGGCGGTAGGATCGTAGAATTGCTCGTTGAACCAGCCCTGGAAGTATTGGCCATATTGGCCGGGGCCGAACCAGTTGCTCCACAGCAACGAACCGGGATGACTGGGGACGTTGTTGCTGGCGGGCACATCGCTCCAAATGCCCAACCACATGGAGGCATTGGTCGTCCAGTAGTCCCCCAACCACGAGCACCAAAGGTGGATATCGGTCACCGGCCCGCTGTTCGTGCAATAGTAGTCATCCGCCAGCAGGACGGGTTTGGTGTCGAGCACGTCCAGCCCCCGGCCTTGGTCCGGCCACTGGATGAACTTCACGTCGTTGGTCTCCAGCGGCGGCGGCGGCGGCGGCGGCGGCGGCAGCGCGATCCCGATCTGGTAATCCTCCACCTCGCCATCGGTGGCCGGGCCGGTGTAGGCCGAAGCCATCACGTAGGTAGTGAACCGGAAGCGCGCGAAGGTGTTAGACCCTCCCGCGGCGCCCGCCGGAACCAGGAAAGTCAAGACATTAAGACCCGCGTTGAGCGGCTGAGCGGCGAAGATGAGCTCATTCGCCTCCACCCAACTGTTGTTGGCGTTGAAGTCCACAAATGCATTCAGGAATCCGGGCACGGAAGCCGTCACCTGCACTGTGGCCCACTGCCCGGGCACGAGCGGGTTGGTGACGAAGACCACCCCGTCCTCGTCCGGCGCACCCGCGATGTCGTCGCCCGTGGCGGTGGCGTTAGGCTGGCCGTTGACCTCCGCGTCTATCAGGTTGCCCAGACACACCCCGGGCGTGACGGTATGCCGTGCGCCGTTGTTGATCAGCAGCGTCGGGTACCCGGGCAAGAAGGCGTTGTCCGGGGCGTCGCCAAAGTCGTCAGTCGGTGTCGTCTGCGCCTCGGTGGTCAGGATAAACGCCATATCCCAGGAGTTGTTCGTGGTCGGCCACCAGATGTTGGTGCCGAATTGATAAACTGCTCCCGGATAAACGTAGGTCGGCGAGTAGATCCGCACGGCGTCATCCGGCGCCAGTGAGTTGGTGTCGCGCGGGCGGGTCTTCCAGCCCCACGGATACTGGGGGGACGGCGCAGTCCAGTAGATGGCCGAGATGCTGATCCAATAGATGTTGGTGCCTGGCTCCTGGATAAAGTACTCATGAGGCATCAACTGCTGATCGAATCGGAAGCAGGCCTCCGGCGGGGCCCCGGGGTTGCGCGGGTCAAAGTCCCAGCCGGCAAAGCTCCACGTGAAGGTATTACACATGAAGTTCGTGAGGCAGAGGCCCGGATGGCTGAAAGGATCGGGATTGCCTGGCCCAACGGGAACGTCCCGCCAGAAGGAGATCATAAAGGCATCCGGCATCTGCGGCGGAAACGGCTCCGGCCAACCGATGAACGAACCCCACCAGTGCAGGTCGGTGACCGGCGTCGCATTGGTGCAGACCCAGTCGTCGGCCACGATCTGGTCGGACTCGTAAACCGACTTCTCGTTCCAACCGTTGTAGGCATTCTCAGGAACGTAGGGCGCCGGCGGCTGAGACCACTTGATCTCCTCCACCATGCCCCCCGCCCCGTTCAAGCGGAAGGCCAGATCTACGGAGTCACCGAAACGAGGGTGACCTTGCGGGTAGCGGAGGTCGTTCCAGGCCGGGTTCGGAGGCACATTATACGGCTCGCCTGCTCTGACCCAGACGGCATCGTCGTTCCAGTTGGTGATGCATGTCTTCCACCCAAACTGCGGGATGGAACCGGGCACCTGCGCCTGCAGGTCCAACCAATATATCTTGGGCATGCTTGGGCTTCCTTCCTGCAAGAACGCCTCGTTCGTGGGGATGTTGAAATCGAACTGGTAGCAAATCGTGTCGCCCGGTTGCTTGTAGATGCCATAGGGCGGATTGATGTTCGTCGGGGTAAACCAGCCTTCGATGAGGTTCGAGGCCAGGATGGAGTAAGTATATTGGAGGTTGGTGAACGTACGCAGCCATTTTACCGCGCCCGGCATGCTGTAAGGCTTGTACCACGGCGGACCACCAGGCGGAATGTCATCGTGGATGCTGAGCGTGAACCTGAGATTCGGGAGGACCGAGGGGGTGAAATCGTTGGACAACGAGCCCCAAATGGTAATGTTCGTGATGAGGGTTTGACTGGTGCACAGAAAGTCATCCGCCAACAGGTGGCCCAGAGTGGTGGTGCCCCGGTTGGTGGTGGCCCGGACGTCCATGCCGTAGTAACTCAAATCCGGCAACTGTTCCCACTTGGCTTCGTGCCCCTCCGCTGTCGTGACCAGCTCAAACGCCAAGTCCCAGTAGTTGGTTGGGTCGGGCCAGGTAATCGGGGTGGCATTATACGGCGGCGCTCCCAGGTTCGGGTCGAAGGTCACCGCCGCGTCAGGCGCGGGTGAGGTGGGATCACGGGGCCGGGTCTTCCAGCCCCAGGTGTTGGTGGGGTATTGCAGAAAAGCTTCGATGCTGAGCCAGAAGATGTTGGTCCCGTTGTACTCCGGATACTGGTAGAACCAATCGGGCTGGGCCAGCGCCTGCTCGAAAAGGAAGCAGGATTCATAGCGGCCGGAGCGCGGATCATAATCCCAGCCGACGAATTTCCACGTGTAGGTGTTGGCATAGACCATCGGCCCGGTCTGCCAGCGAGGGTGGCTCCAGGGCAGGTACTGCCCCGCCGGCGCATCGTCCCAGAATCTGATTAAGAACCACGGTGGGAGTTGCGGCGGAGTCGTTCCCTGCCAGTTCATGAAGGAGCCCCACCAGCGGATCTTGGTGACGGGGTTGGTGGTGGCGCAGACCCAGTCATCCGCGGCCACCGGCGGGAAGTCGTACATGGACTGCTGGTTCCAGCCGTAGTAAACGTTTGTCGGCGAGGCGGGCGCAGGCGGCTGGTTCCATTTATAGGGGCTGGCCGACTCGCAAGGAATGATCATCAAGACGGATTCTCCGACGTTGGCCGTCGGCACGGCGGGGAACCAGGCGCCGCCGGAGAAGACATTGGTGCGATACGTCTGGGTGGCGGTGTCCCAGCGGATAAACAGCGCCCCTTCGGTCGGCGCCTTGCCGGTGATGTTCTCATACGTGCCGACGCCGTTGGTCTGGCGGCTGAGGAAATTCAGCCTGTCGCACCCGCACGGCAGAACTGCCGGCAGCACGGGGACGTGCGGCGTGCCGGTAAACGTCAGGGTTGTGGCGGCCCCGGAAGGATTGAAAAACAAGGCCCCCTCGCCCGGCGCCAACGTGCCATCAGACGGGTACCACACGAGATCGAATTCATCGAAGACGTATGCCTGCCAGGTGGTGCAATCCCATTTATAGACCACCGAGCCAGGCGGCACATTGGGCAGCACCTCCTGCAGCGTGTTGCCGCCGTTGTCCAGGTGATTGGCGATGGCGGTCAGGCCCGGAACGGCTGTCACCGTGTAGCTGTCAGCTTGAGCCGAGCAGGCGGCGATCAGTGTCGCCGCGACGATATACCACAGTTGTATTCTTTTCATACTGAATGTTTCTCCTGAAGGTTCGTTGTTGGATAACAGTTCTCCCCTTGCCTGACAGAGCCAAGGCTCTGCCGGGCTTCGCACTCCGTGACTTGTGCTTGCGTCATTCAAATTCTCCCTGCCTGACGCGACTGACCGAGGGCCGCGACTGCCGTCAGGCGTGCAGCGCGACACCGCTTCCGTCGCAGTGCAGTATAAGGGACCCTGAAAAATTGGGTATCCGGTCTTTGGCTGATTCTTTCTCAGCAAAAGGCTGAGGTGGTATCAGCAAAAGGCTGAGGTGGTATCGGCAGGAGGCTGAGGTCAGCGCGGGACCGGCGCCAGGTCAGACCCGCAGAACAGGTCCGCGCCGGCGGTTGCAGCGACTCGCTGCAGATAGGCCACCACGGCGTTGCGACGGCCGGGTTGGGCTGCTTCGGCATCCAGCAACGCAGCGAGCGCGTAGGGTCGAGCCTCTTTGTGCTCCAGCCAACGGCTCAGCCAGTTGCGGAGCTCGGCCCGCAAATCGCTGGAGCGATGGAGGGACAGGATGATCACATCTGCGGCGGCGGCTTCGATGGCCGCCTGCTCCGCCAGCAAGGGCTGGCCGAGCAGGTCGAGCCGCCACAGCCGGGTGTTCAAACCCGTCTCGCCCCCGAGTTGACCGGGCAACTGGTCGAGCGAATGCTTGGCCCGGAGCGCCGTGCCGAGATCTTCATAGAGCAGCAGCACCTCGAGCACCGGCTTAACCGGAACCTCGCCCGCCTCAGGCTGTGCCTGCCCCGCTTTGGCTGCCATAGACTGCCAGCATAGAGCAGCCCCGGAAATGCCGGTATCCGGTCTGCGGCTGATTTTTTCTCAGCCAAAAGCTGAGGTGGGGTCAGACCAATTGCTGCGCGGCCGCCCAGCGGACGGCCAGCCGGATCAGCTCCGGCCCGGTTCGCGCCTTGAGCTTCTGCTTGATGTGCTGGCGGTGCGTCCCCACCGTCTTGACGCTCAGGTTCAGGCGCTGGCCGATTTGCTGGGCGGACAGTCCCTGGCCAATCAACTGGAAGACCTCGAACTCGCGGTCGCTGAGCGCACTGGGGGTCCCCTCGCTGGCGGCGGGGCGATGCCGGGTCAGACGTCCAGCAGCGCCGCCGAAACATGCTTGCTGACATAGACCTGGCCTTGCAGGACCTGGCGGATCGCCTCCAACACTCGTTCCCCGCCTTCGTTCTTCATGATGTAGCCGCGTCCGCCCGCGCGCAGCACGCGCTCGGCGTAAATGCTCTCGTCGTGCATGGACATCACCAGCACGGGCACGCCCGGGTGCTGCGTCTGCATGTCCTTGATGAACTCCAGCCCGCTCTTGCCCGGCATGGTGATGTCCGCCAGGACCAGGTCGGGACGGGCCGATTTGATGGCGGCCAGCGCCTGAGGCGCGCTTTCCGCTTCCCCGCACACCACCAGGTCCGGCTCGTGGTTGATGAGTTGGGTCAGGCCATACCGGGTGATGGGGATGATCATCAAGGATGAGGATCCTCCTCCGGGCTCTGCCTCTTCGCCGGGCTTCAGTCGTTTTCATTATGTGTTCTTTGCTGCCGGGGACGGCAGCCCCTCGGCTACGGTGCAAACCACCCGGGTTCCGCCGCCGGAATGGGGTTCAACCGTGAGCGCCCCGCCGATGACCTCGGCGCGGTAGCGCATGATGCGCAGCCCCATGCCCTTGCGCTTGGGCAGCTTGCGGGGGATGCCCACGCCATTGTCGTTCACTGCCAAAACAACGGAGTGGCCCTTCGCCGTCAGGCCGATGTCAATGCGTCGGGCCCGGCCATGTTTGAGGGCGTTGTTCACCGCTTCCTGCGCGATGCGATAGAGGTGAATGGCCACCGTGTGGTTGGCCAACAGCACAGGCGGATCACACCGAAAACGGCAGTCGCAGCCAAAGACCTTCTTCGTGCCGGCAGCCAGTTCGCGCAAGGCGTCCGCCAATCCCTCGGCCTCCAGCCGGACGGGGGAAAGCCCTCGGGCGAGCTCGCGAGTCTGAGTCATCGCGCGCTGGACCATTTGCGCGATTTCCTTGGCCTGGGCGGCGCCGGCTTTGGTTCTGGCCGCCAGATCGCTCGCCAGCCGCTGGCTCAGGAATTCAATGCCCGCCAGTTGCTGGCACAAATCATCGTGCAGGTCATGCCCCAGCCGGCGCTGCTCCTGCTCGCTGATGGCCAGGATCTCCCGCTCCAATTCCACGCGGCGCGTAATGTCCCGCGTAAACCAGCGCGAATGGACGAGCCGCTCCTGCTCCCATAGCCCGTTGGCGTCAATCAGAACCTCCCGGAGGGTGCCGTCTTTGTGGCGCAGCCGCGCGCGATAATTGTGCACCGTCTGCCGGTTCGCCAGCCGGTTCAGCACTTCATCGCGGCGTCCGCATCCGCGTGCAGCTCGGAAACGTGCCGTCCGAAGACTTCCTCCCCCGTGCGGCCCACCAGCTCCAGTTCCGCCTGGTTCACCCGCAGAATCCGCCCGTCCGGCCCCACCCAGAGCAACCCCAGGGGCGCCTCCGCGAAGAAGTCGGCCAGTTCCTGCTCCCGGCGGCGCAGGGTTTCCTCGGCCTGCTTCCGCGCGGTGATGTCCCGGATGACCCCGCAAGCCACCGGCCGGCCCTTCAGCGTGAAGGTGCTGGCGGCAATCTCGACCGGGAAGATGGTGCCGTCCTTCTTCCTGTGGTAGCGCAGCGGAATCCGGGGCGCCGCGCCCGCCAGCGCAAGCTGGATCGTTGCCTCCGAATCCTCCGGCTCAGCCGTGATCGCACGGTGGGTCAGCCGCAGGAACTCCTCCCGCGTGTAACCATAAAGCCGCAACGCCGCTTCGTTCACCTCCACAAACCGCCGGGTTTCCGCATCGAACACAAACGCCGCGTCCGAGATCGTTTCGAACAGCCGGCGGTGCTTCTCTTCGCTCTCCGCCAGCGCCTGATGGGAAGCCTGGAGTTCGGCGGTGCGCTCCCGCACGCGGGCTTCCAGTGTGCGCTGCATCTCCCGCAACGCTTCCTCCGCTCGCACGCGTTCGGTAATATCCTCGGCCACGGACATCACGCCGATCACGCTGCCGTCACTTTCCCTGAGCGGGGTGTTGGACCATTGGCAGAGAATGGTCCGGCCTTCCTTAGTCAGATTCGCGTTCACGCTGTGAGCCGTGGTGTCGCCCTGCAGCAGGCGCAGCCAAATGGCGTCCACCTGCGGCTGAGTCGCCCGCGACACAATCAGGTCGTAAGGATGTTTTCCCAGCGCCTCCGGCTCGGTGTATCCAAAGATCCGCTCGGCCGCCGGGTTCCAGGACAACACCCGGAATTGGACGTCCCAGAGGATGTGCGCGATCGGCATGCGGTGGATCTGGAGCTGAAGCCGGGCTTCACTTTGCCGCAAATCGCTTCCGCTCGCTTGCGCTGCGTGATGTCGGTGAACATCCCCAGGAAGTTGGCCGGTTGGCCGCGCGCGTCGCAGAGCATGCTGGCGGCCACCAGCGCCCACAGCTCGGCGCCGTCGCTGCGCCGCAGGCGCTCCTCGACGCCTTTGCCTGTCGGCTGCTCAAGAAACTCGGCAAAGTGCTGTCGGACGGTGGCCCGGTCTTCCTCGAAGACGAAGTCGAAGACGGGACGGCCAAGCATTCGCTCCGGCGTGGAACCGAGCATCCGCGGCATCGCGGATTCACAAAGGTGGTGAGGCCGTCGAGGTCTGCCATCCAAATTCCTTCGTGAGTCGTCTCGACGATGCGGCGGTAGCGCTCCTCGCTCTCCCGGAGTGCCTCTTCGGGCGGTCTGGCTTCCGGGGTGCCGGCCCTCTCCTGCCGGCAGCAGCCGATCCGGCTCCTCCGCTCCGGCTGCCGCTTCCGTGCGACCGGCTCGGGATTCTGGCGCTGCTCGTTCATTGGTCCGCAGTTGAGTTCCACCTGGGCGTCCTCCTCCCTGTGCGAACTAACACCGCCGGCAAGCCCTTGGGCAAGCACGAACATCCCACCCGTGCCCGCTCCTCACGTCCCAAGGGCGGGCAACTGAACCGCTCGCACAAACGAGACTTGAACGGCCGCCTGGACACGCCCGGACGCTAGCACCTGCTCCAAGCCTTGCCAGACAAATGTGAACCGCGGCCAACGGCTTTGTCGGACTTCGGATCCAGCGAAATACAGCTTGCAACGCCGCGTGTCCCTGCTACCTTGGCTGCTCCCTGATTTTGAGACAGGACCTAATATGGCGAGAATTTGTGAACTGACAGGCAAAGGCCCGATCAAGGGCAGCATCATCTGGCGCAGCGGCAAGTCGAAGAAGAGCGGCGGTATCGGCACGCATATCACGGCGATCACCAAGCGCCGGTTTACGCCGAACCTGCAGCGTGTCAAAGCCGTGGTTAACGGCGAGGTGCGCTATATCCGCGTT
>CAWGGD010000050.1:0-154121 GCA_963822005.1 uncultured Verrucomicrobiae bacterium
TAGCCCTTACCGGCTGTAGCTTTATCCGCACCACAATCGATATCCAGCCAGAATCCGAATGCGCCTGATGCATCGGCTGCAAGTTCTGTTCTTTGACGTTTCATACTCAGCACAGGCAAAATACGTGTCTGAACCTGCGTAGGAGTTTTCTTGCGCAAGCTTAACTGCCTCGATGGCGTCTTTGATGGAGGTATTTCTGAACTTTTGGGACTCTCGATCCAGCACCCCGATTTGATGGTCTTGATCGGACGATCGCCAGAGCGCTTTTAACAGCTGAATCCCCGGTGCTACGACAATACTGTCGTTGGGAGTTGTGGGAGAAGAGTTACTGTCGTTGATTGTATCAACACTGCTTGTAGATCCCAAGCAGGGTGGTACAGCAGCACTATTTGCAGCTTCAGGCTTAAGCTCAGAAGTGGTTGCTTTTTCGAAAGGTACTTTGAGGTTTTTTTTGTCAATAATGACCGGATTTACTGCTTCGCTCATTAGAACGCTCCTTGAAAATAAGATTGGGCGTTGCCGCATTAAAACTTTGATTTAGATAGTATAGATTCCAGAAGCATATCTCGCATTCAAAGCTGGGATATGTGTCTTTATTACTGCACTTATCTATATATGTCTATGTCTGCGGTCGCAAAAAATTTGGGTAATTTTTGCAAATACGCAGCTTCAGGAGGGGTAATGAAGGGTGTACTAAACTTAAGCACGACCATACAAGAAGTTTTTATAAACTGAAGTACACGGTTAAGTGTAAACAGTACTCAACCTACCTAATAACTGCGTAATAGTTAATTAAAGAGACATAAAGCCTCGAAATTACTGTCCACAGAACAGCCCGCAAGAACATCTTGACGGTAGGGGAGTCCGTATTGATTAAATCACAGAAGCAATCTCAGCGGTATATTGAAATAGAGACGTTTGCTATCCACGGACAGCTGGTGATAAGAAGATCTTACCGTACATCTCAGTACACAGGTTATAAAATTAGGACGCCATCGCGACCTACTACATCATCGCCACCGCCGAGGCTAGCGCCAACCTGGCGCGCTTTGACGGCATCCGCTACGGCCTGCGGGTGGATGGGGCGGACCCGATCGAGCTTTACGGCAAGACGCGCGGCGAAGGGTTCGGCCCCGAGGTGAAGCGGCGCATCATCCTGGGCACCTACGTCCTGAGCAGTGGCTACTACGACGCCTATTACCTCCGCGCGCAGAAGGTCCGCACCCTGATCCGGAACGACTTCCTGAAAGCGTTCGAGAGGGTGGACGCCATCGTTACCCCGACCTCGCCCACCGCCGCGTTCAAGATCGGCGAGAAGGCCGAGGACCCCTTGCAGATGTACCTGATGGATATTTTCACCATCTCCTGCAACCTGGCGGGCATCTGCGGGTTGGCGGTGCCCTGCGGGTTTACCAGTCGTCAACCGCGCCTTCCCATCGGGCTGCAGCTTCTCGGCAAGCCGTTCGGTGAGGAGACGATCCTGCGCGTCGCCCACGCCTACGAGCAGAGCACGCCGTGGCATAAAGAAAAGCCGCCGATCAACGGCTAGTCGATCGGCGGCTTCGGGTTGGGGGTGGAGCTACCAGGGACGTCGGACGCGGAAAAACTCGTTGCCCGTTGCGGGCAATGTGAGGCTGAGCAAACTCGGCCCCGCAGCAGGAGTGTTTGTGACCCACAGCCATTGCGCGGATGGACCGAGGACGCCGGTGCCCTCCAGGAGCGTGTCGGCGATGGTGTTCGGCCAGGAGAGAGTCACCTGGCTGCCCGCGCGCGCAATGCCGAGCTGCACGGGGTTGCCGATCACGATGCTGCCGTTGGCGGTGGTGGAGGCGGTGGACACGGTCGAAGTCACACTCCAGTTGTAAGTGCCGGGCAGTGCGTAGGCGTGGGCGGCATACTGGTTCGTGCTGTGAGCCGAGCCGTCGCCGAAGTTCCAGTCGAAGGTCACGGGCGCGGCATTGTTAGTGACCGTGGGCACCACGACGAAGGCGACCGGCCAGGCGGCTGGATACGTTGGCGGAACATGTGCGACGGCCCCGATGGAGAACGGTCCCTGAGCCACGGTGACTTGGCCGGTGGCAAGATTGGAGTCCAGCCAGTTGTTCCAGGCGGCAAAGGTGAAGGTTTCGGTGCCGATGGAGCCCGGTTCGGGGATAAACGTGGCCAAATTGCCGCTCAGGGCGACTGAGCCGTGCGCGGGCTGGGAAACGATGCGGAAAGTGAGCGGGTTGCCGCCGGGATCGGTGCCGGGCAGGCGCAGCGCCACCGACGCGCTGTTGAGGGTGTTGGTCGAAATGCCGGTTACCGTGGCCGGGGCATGCAAGCTCGGATTGCTGCTGTTGGCCCCATCGTGGCAGTCGTAGCAACTGATGGTGCGCCCGCGCCAGAGGTCGCGCACACCGTACTTCGTGTTCAACTGGCGCGGCCCCAAAGCGCGCGACAGGACGGCGCCTTTGTAGTCGGTGCCGTGACAGAGCTGGCATTGCTGCCGCGTAGCGCGCGCCGGAGAGCCTTCGAAGAGGTCGCCGTGGTTGAGCGCCCAGTTGTTATCCACCGGGTGCAGGCCGTGCGGGCCGTTGGTAATCGTGTTGGGCATGCTGGTGTGGCAAGAGGTGCATTCGACCATCACGCCGGCATGCGTCTGCAAACCGATGTTCCGCAGGTTGTCATTGGCGTGTGAGCTGGGGAACTCGGCGTGGGTGGAGCCGTGGCAGGCGGAACATTGCAGCCCGCCGTGGCCGATAGAGAAACGGTAGAGCGAGAGATCGAGAGGCGGGTTCGAGGTGGGCGGAGTGTTGGCCGTGGTAGCGAAGGTTCGATCCGCCGGCACGCGCGGGTGGCCGGGGGCATCGAAGGACGAGGTAAAGCGGATGGTGCTATTGGTGGCGGTGCCGACGTGGCAGGACTGGCAATTGGGCTCCATGATCCAGCCGACGCGGCTGGAGGAGCCAACGTCACTCATGTTGCCGTGGCAGCTCTGGCACTGCATCTGCATCGAGCCGTCGGCCGCGATCGCGCTACCCATCGCGCCCCGGAGGCAGCGGGTCGTGGAACCGGGATGGCAACGGTAGCAAGCGGCGCGGTTGGCGGAGTCGTTCAGAGTAATCTTCAGTTCGGGGTCCATGACGTTGGCATGACGGGAATGGACCGACGTGGTCAGCGCCTGGACGCCGGGGAAATTGGTGGTTTGGAGCGCCTCAGAGGAGTGGCACAAGGCGCAGAGGACAGGCTTGCCGTCGGAAGTCACGCGACGGTAGAGGCCCGCCGGGATTGTAGTCGTGGGCCGCCAATGCGGCTGTGTAAACAGCACCGTGCTCGGTGAACTGGCGCTCGTCGTGCAGGCGCAGGATGTTCAGCCGGTAATCGCGCTCGGGCAACCCGTCCCAGACCCAGCCAGCCGCCGGCTTCGCGGCGGCCTGGGTGCCGGAGGCGTGGCAGACGCGGCAGTCCATTTCGTCGGACACGGGCAGGACGACGTCATTGGTGGCGATGGGCTGGTTGGAGCTGTTCCAGGCAATCATCCGCATGAGCGGGTAGGGATTCTTCCGCATCGCGTCGTCGTAGGGGGTGATGGGAATGCCCTCGGCGCGCCACCAGTTGACAGGGGTGAAGACGCCATGAACGGGTTCGTTGAGGGTCTCGAAGACGTTCGTTTGCGGGACGTTGGCCAGGCCGGGCATAGACCAGCCAAGGAGCCCCTTGTCCGGCGCGAGTGCGCCATAGAGCCAGGGCGTGTAGGTATAGAAATTGCCTTTGCCGATGGCGGTGGAGTTGATCGAGCCGGAGGGGTCCGCAGCCGCCTGGTAGGTGACGGTGTAGCCGGCGCCATTGGTGATCAGTTTTCCGCCGACAATGAGCTGGGCCTCAATCGTGTTGTAGGGCGGCAGCACGGTGAAGACCGAGTAATCGCTGTCCATGCAGTGCATGCCCAGGTTGTTCCAGCCGAGGATGGTGGAGGTAGCGGCGTTGGTGGTGAGAGTGAGGCCGCAGAACAGGCTGCTCAGAGTGAACCGAGAGACGGTTTTCATAGCGTGTGATTTGCTGGTTGCTTAAGGCAATAGACCCGTGTAATCGTATGTTACAATATGCCAATATGGTAATATGTCAACGGCGAAGAAGAGAAAAATGTCCAGCGCCCAACTGGGCTGTCAGTCTCGCGGCTCTTTGCCGTCCTTTCCGAGCCCAGCCGGCTGCTTCTCCTGCAGGCCCTGCATAACGGGCCGCGCAGCGTCAGCCAGCTCGTGGAGTCCTGCGCCATGAAGCAGGCCAATGTCTCCAAACACCTGGCGGTCCTGCACAATCATCACCTGGTCAAACGGCAGCGCGAAGGCATTTCCATCCGGTACGAGATTGCCGACCCGATGATCTTCGCCTGTGCAACCTGGTCTGCGGCAAGATGGAACGGGATACGAAATGCGCCGCCGCCTTGTTCCACCCGGAAATCTGAGACCTTAAACCTTCGGAGTTTCTGAAGTTGCGCCGCTACCGGGGGAATCGCTTGCGGGTGCTGCGGGTGCCGGTTTGCGACTATAGGCCATGAAGTAGAGCACCGGCACCGCCATGCGGCTGATGAGCAGCGAGGCGATTTCGCCCGCCATCAGCGAGATGGCCAGGCCTTGGAAGATCGGATCAGCCAGGATTACGCTAGCCCCCACCACCACCGCCAGGGCGGTCAGCAGCATCGGCCGAAAGCGTACCGCGCCAGCATCCACCACCGCCTGGTCGAGCGGCATCCCTTCGGCCAGGCGTAGCTCGATGAAATCCACCAGGATGATCGAGTTGCGCACGACGATGCCCGCGCCCGCCATGAAGCCAATCATCGAGGTGGCCGTGAAGAAGGCACCCATCAAACCGTGCGCCGGAAGAATCCCGACCAGTGAGAACGGAATCGCCGCCATCACCACCAGCGGCGTCAGGAACGAGCGGAACCAGCCGACCATGAGGATGAAGATCAGCACCAGCACCGCCGCGAAGGCTGAGCCGAGGTCGCGAAAGACCTCGATAGTGATGTGCCATTCGCCATCCCACTTGATGGCCGGCTCATCCTCGGTGAACGGCTGGGTGGCGTTGTAAATTCTCAGTTGCGCGCCGCTGCCACCGAATTGCTTTGTATCGAGCGCCCGGAGCGCGTCGTTCATTTTTAGGATGGCATACACCGGGCTTTCCACCGCCCCCGCCACATCCCCGATCACGTAGGTCACCGGCATCAGGTTCTTGTGGTAAATGCTCTTGTCCACCAGACCCTGCTCCACTTTGACCAACTCCCGCAACGGCACCAGCGCGCTGCTGGGATTCGCGCCCCTCACCCGCAGCGCCAGCAGGTCCTCGGGTGACGTCCGCAACGACTGCGGCAAACGCACTACGATCTGCACGTCCTCCTTCTCCCGCGGCAGGTGCAGCAAGTCCACCGCGCCGCCGCCCACCGTCAGTTTCAAGGTCTGCGCGATGCTCTCTTCGCTGATCCCGTTGAGCGCCGCCTTCTCCTTGTCCACCAGAAAGCGCACCTTGGTCTGGTCGGCCTCCATATACCAGTCCGTGTCCACCACCCCTTTGGTCTTGCGGAAGATGTCAATCACCTGGTTGGCCAGCGCCAAGCGGCTTTCCTCACTCGGGCCATAGATCTCCGCCACCAGCGTCTGGAGCACCGGTGGTCCCGGCGGGACCTCGGCGACGGCGACCCGCGCGCCGTACTTGGCGGCGATGGCGGCGACGCGCGGGCGGACCCGCTTGGCAATGTCGTGGCTTTGCCATTTGCGCTCGCTCTTGGGCACCAGGTTGATCTGCAAATCCGCAATGTGCGGGCCGCGGCGCATGAAATAGTGGCGCACCAAGCCGTTGAAGTTGAACGGGGCCGCCACGCCGGTGTAAATCTGGTAATCCGTGACCTCTGGCTCGACGCGCACCGCGGCGCCAATCTCATGCGCAGCCTGGGCCGTGCGCTCCAGCGCGCTGCCTTCCGGCATGTTGAGAATGATCTGAAACTCGCTCTTGTTGTCGAACGGCAGCATCTTCACCTTCACCCACCCCAGGCCGACGGTGGCCATGGACGCCAGCAGCAGAAGGACAATGCCCCCCAGGAACAGCAGCCGCCAACGGGCCTTGGCGATCATTGGCTCCATAAAGCGGCGGTAGAGCCGGGTAAAGAAATCCTCCTCGTGCTCGAAATGGGAGTGCGGCTTGCCGCTTTCAGACCCGCCCGCAGCGCCCTCCGCTAGGCGGGAATACTTCCGGCCCCAGCGGAGTATCCGGATCGCCGCCCAGGGCGTGACGATGAAGGCGATAGCCAGGGACCAGAACATCGCAGCGCTGGAACCCGTGGGAATCGGCCGCATGTAGGGCCCCATCAGCCCGCCGACGAACGCCATCGGCAGCACCGCCGAGATGACGGCGAAGGTGGCGAGTATCGTCGGGTTGCCGACTTCGTTGACCGCCTCGACCGCGATGGCCGCCCAGGGCCGGCCTTTGTTCTGGGGCAGGTGGAAGTGGCGCACGATGTTCTCGACCACGACAATGGCGTCGTCCACCAGGATGCCGATCGAGAAGATCAGCGCGAAGAGCGTAATCCGGTTCAGCGTGTAGCCGTGGAGGTAAAACACCAGCAGCGTCAGCGCCAGCGTGCACGGAATGGCAATGCCGACGATGACCGACTCCCGCCAGCCCAGCGTCAGCAGAATCAACAGCGACACGCCGAGCACCGCAATCCCCATGTGCAGCAGCAGCTCGTCCGATTTCTCTTCCGCCGTCTGGCCGTAGTGGCGCGTGATCGCCACTTGCACGCCGTTGGGTATCACCCGGCCCCGGAGGGTATCCACCTTCTGGAGAACCTGTCGCGCCACCGCGATCGCATTGGCCCCCGGCCGCTTGGCGATCGTCAAGGTGACGGCGGACTGCTCGTCGTAGCGCAAATTTCCAATCTGCTGTATCGCAGGTTGCCCAACCTGCAGGCCGGACGACTCTGCCGCCCCCTGCCGACTGGAAATCGGCGATACGGCAGATTGGGAATCCGCGCTACCGGTTGTGGCCGCCCCGCTGCCGAAGAACACATACTGGCTCGGCTCCTCCGGACCGTCCACAATCTCGGCCACCTCCCGCAGGTAAACCGGTTTGCCGCCATGCACGCCTACGACAACGTTCCCCGCCTCCTTCGCGCTGGTCAGGAAAGCGCCCGCTTGCAGCAGCACCTCGCGGTTCTGCGAGTTCAGCGGCCCGGCCATGAGCTGGCGGTTCGCCGCCTGTAGCCGGGGCAAGATCTCCCCCGCGCTGAACTGCCGCGCCGCCAGCTTCGCCGGGTCCAGCAGCACGCGCAGTTGCCGGCGCTCGCCGCCGATCAGCGTCGTCTCGGCCACCAGCGGCACCTGTTTCACCGCGTCGTCCACCTCGGCCACGATCCGCCGCAGTGCGTAGTGGTCCAGCCCGGCCCCATGGAAAGTAAGCGCCAGGATCGGCACGTCGTCTATGGACTTGGGCTTGATCAGCGGGAAGGAGACCCCTTGGGGGATGCGGTCGAAATTGGCCTGCATCTTCTGGTTGAGGAGGACCAAGCTGCGCTCGATGTCCTCGCCGACCTTGAACCGCACAATGGCCAGGCCCTCCCCCTCGCGCGAGGTCGAGTATATGTATTCCACGCGCGGTATTTCCCACAGCAGCTTTTCCATCGGGCGGGTGGCGCGCTCCTCGACCTCCTTGGCGCTGAAGCCCGGCATCGAGACCAGCACGTCTATCATCGGCACCTTGATCTGCGGCTCCTCCTCCCGCGGCAGGAGCAACGTCGCTGCCGCACCCAGCAGAATCGAGGTGATGACCAGCAGCGGCGTCAGCTTCGAGTCAATGAACGCCCGGGCCACGCGCCCCGCGAATCCCAGGCGCGCCGAGTCAGCCTTGGAAGAATCGGTGCTCACGGGCGTGGGCTATTGCGTTTGCAGCGGCTGGCCGTCCCGCAGGTTCGCGGCGCCTTCCACCACCACCGCCTCGCCTGGGGCCAGCCCGGCGATGATCTCGATGCCCTCCGCCTTCTGCTTGGCGCTGCGCACCAGCCGCATCTGCGCTTTGCCGTCCGTGGCAACATACAGAATCTCCAGTTGGCCGCGCCGCACCAGCGCCGTCGGCGGCACGAAGAGGAACGTCCCCTCACCCACCGGCACCCTCAGCCGGCCGAATTGCCCAGCCCCCAGTCCGGGCGTTTCCGGCAAGTCCACTTTCACGCGCACCGTCCGGGACGCCGGGTCCGCCGCCGGCGAAATCTCGACCACCGTGCCCGTCAACTCGCCGGCCAGCACGTCCACGCGCACACTGAGTTTGGCGTCCGGTCGCACCGCGCCCGCGAGCAGGCTCGGCAGATCCGCTACCAGGCGCAGCCCGGCCCGGCCTTCCAGTTCAAGCAGCGGCTTGCCCGGCATCGCGAGGTCGCCTTCATCCGCCAGCTTGCGGGCTACCACACCGTCGAACGGAGCGGCTAACTTCGCGTAGCCCGACAGCGCCTCTGCTTCGGCCACCGCCGCCTTCGCGCCGTTGTAGCGCGACTGCGCGGTGTCCAGCTCCGCCTGGGTCGCTGCCTCCTGCTTCCGCAGGTTCGACACGCGTTTGAGGTCCAACTCCGCTTGCTGGAAGGCCGCTTTGGCCTGGTCGAGTTTCGCCTGAATCTCCTGCGTCGCCAGTTCCACCAGCAGGTCGCCCTGGTTCACCGACTGACCGACCACAACGGGCAAGCGCGTAATCCGGCCGCTGACCTTGGCTTCAATCACCGCTTGCAACTTCGGCTGGACCGTGCCGACGACCTCCTCCAACACCGGCTGCTTTACCGCCTCGATCTTTTGCACACGGACCGCGGCCGGCGGCAGGTTTTCCCCGGCCGCGGCCGGCTGTTCGTGCTTCTTGCCGCAGCCAATAACGAACACCACAGCCGTAGCCAAGACCAGGCCGAGCCAGCCCAACCGGGAGGACGCTCGCCCTCCCGTCAAGAGGGTCGGGTAACGCTCCCCGACATCGGCTGCTGCTTGTGACTGTGATATGTGAGGGAGAATGGAAGGTATCGTTCTTCTCATTGCGATTTTCCTTGGGATTCCAGTTGCGGCAGGCCCAGCGCCTTGCGCACGGCGGCAACGGCAATCTGCCGGTCGGTTTCAGCCTCGGCGCGGCGCACCCGCGCCGTCACCAGCGCCGTCTCGGCGTCAATCAAGTCCTTGGACAGCGCCAGCTCCTGCTCGAAGCGGGCGCGCGTCAGGTTCGCGCTCTCCGCGGCCTGGGCCACCGCCTGGTCCGTCACGCTCAGGCGCTCGTTGGCGGCCTTGAGGTCGAGCCGGGCCTGTTCCACTTCCAGGTCGAGCGCCAGCCGCAATTTGCGTTCTTCTTCACGGGCCGATTCAAGATTGGCTGTGGCCTCCCGGACCTTGGCCCGGGTCAGGCGCCCATCCCAGACATCCCACTGCACTAAAGCCCCGGCCGTGTAGCTGCCGCCGCCGTTGTCATATTTCCAGCCGTAATCATAATCCAGGCTGCCAAAAGCACTCACCCGCGGAAGGTAACTCCCCTTGGCGGCGCGCGCCTGCTCCTGCGCCGCCTGCTCACGATGGCGGGCTGCGACCAGTTCCGGGCGCCCGGAGAAATCCCCCGATTCCGGCGCCCTGCCGGCCGGTGCCGTGTCGGCGACCTCGAAATCCCCGCTCTCGATCCCCAACAGATTCCGCAGCGCCCGCACGGCTAGCGCGTTCGCGTTGCGCGCCCGGACCAGGTCCTCGCGCGCCTGCGCCAGCCGAACTTCGATGTCCAGCACGCCGGTCTTCAGCAGCGTCCCGCCCTCGACCCGCTTCTTCGCTATGGCCAGGTTCGCCTCGAATGACTTAACCCCGGCCTCGGCCGCCCGGATGAACTGCCGCGTCTTGAGCACCGTGTGAAATGCCCGCGCCACCTCGAACCCCAGCGCGTTCTGAACGGCGGCATTGTCCTGGCGGGCGGCGTCGGTGTTGGCGGTGGCCGCTTTCCGCGCCGCCGCGTTTTTGCCGCCCGCGTAGAGTGGAACCGTAACCAGGCCGCGCGCGTTGAAGTCGTCCACCGTCCCCAGGTCATTGGGGTTCGGGGGCGAATTGTAGTTGTAAGCCCGTTGATTCAGAATACTGCCGAAGGCCAGCATCGGGTTGTCGCTCGCCGTGTAGGACGACTGGAACTGTAGCCGCGGCCAGAAGGCGGCGTTAGCCTGCTCGAGGCCGGCCTGCGCCGCCACAATCCGCTGCTGGGCCAGGCGCGCCTCTGGGCTCGCCGACAGCGCCTGCTGCAAGGCCCGCTCCAGCGTCCACGGCTCAGCCTGGACAGTGGCCACTGCCCACAAAGACGCCAACCCGCAGATGCCCAGCACCCGCATCATTGGGCGCGGTTCGAGCCGGCGGCTTCTTTGGAGGCGCAGCAGGTGCAGCCCACGCCCACTTTCTTGAGAATCATCTCCAGCGGGCAGAAGTTGGTGAACGAGGATTGCAGCAGGTTAAAGCCGACAAACGCGGTGAACCAAAGCCAGTTCGGGCTGTGGTAATGCGCCAGCAAGAGGCTGGCCAGAATGAAGCTCCCGGCAAACCGGCGGATGATCATTTCCATTCTCATAAGCGATCCTTTCCTTTGTCCTGGTATTCAGTGCAGGCTGCTTGCCACCAGCGCCCCAAGCACGCTGCCGTATAGGGTACTGATGAACGGGTTGCTGGTCAAGGGACACGCGCCGCTGGAACAGCCGACCAGCTTGTAATAGGCGAAACCCAAGCCGCCTCCAACCACTATCCCGATGACGATTCGCATAATCATTTTCTGCTCTCTTTCCAGTTCTGCCTGTTACTGAGCCGCCAAGGCGCGCAAAGTTACAGGCTATCACCGCGTCAGGAGCAGCTTGAGCCCCGCCACGACCAACACGGCCGCCAGCATCCGCCGCATCGCCAGGGGCGTCAGGCGGCGGCTACCCAGCTCGGCCCCGACGATCCCCCCGACCAGCGCGGCGGGGGCCCACCAGAGAATCTCGCCGGGCAGCAATTTCACGCTCTCCAGGTGGCCGAGCAACCCGGCGGCGGAGTTCACCAGGATGAACGCCGCCGAAACGCCCGCCGTCTTACGCGGGTCCGCCCACCCCAGCAATAACAGCAGCGGGCTGAGGAAAATCCCGCCGCCCACACCAGTCAGCCCGGACAGCAATCCAATCGCCGCGCCAAGCACTAGCGCCGCCGGCAGGAAGATCGCCCGTTGCGCCGGCGGAGCGTGCGCCGATTGCCTGATCGCCAGCCGCCACGCCGCGAAGAGGAGCACCAGGCCCAGGATAGCCTTGTAGGTCGCATCGGGCAGCTTCCACATCCCACCCGCAAAGGCGAACGGAATGGACAGCGCGGCAAACGGCCAGAACGTGTTCCAGGAAAAGCAGCCCGCCTGCGTGTAGCGCACGGTGCCGACGCCCGCTACGAGAATGTTCAACACCAACGCCGTCGGCTTCATCACCTCCGGCGCCTGATTGAACAGCGCCATCGCCGCCAGGTAACCCGACGCCCCGCCATGACCCACCGACGCATACAGCAGCGCGGCGGTGAAAATCAGCAGCGTCAGCAGGACCGTCTCAGTCACGGGGAGCAGGAGTGGCGGAGCGCCGGCTGGTTGGAGTGTGGTAGAGAGGTTCCTTGCATTACTCCATTACCCCAACACTCCAACACCCCTTTCGGGCTTCACGCCGCGGCAGGCGGGTTGTGCCGCACCAGCAGCGGGATGTTCGCCTGCAATTGGCCATCCAGCGAGATGTCTATCGAGTAAAGGCCCGGATTCTCGAACTTCAACTGCTGGATGTTCACAATGAAGTTGCGCGTGCCGAAATGCATGTCGTCGGGCAGAGAGACTTCCACCGGGATTGGCGGGAACTTCGCAATCGAGCCGCCGTCAGCGTCCACGAAATTAAGCCCCAGGCTGTGTTTGCCCTCGTCCCCGCTGGAAAAGGTGACCCGCAGCGCAATCGAGCATTGGGGATGCACCGCCGGAAGTTGTTGCGTGTAAATGGTGTCGAACGCGCCCAGCAAGTTCAGCTTGCCATTGTCATCGGTCGCCGCGTCACACAGAACCGCCACTTGAATGTTCATCCGCGCATTATCAAGCCACAATCTGCCCGAATCTGCACGAACAAACTTCACCCCGCGCAGGATTGCCGGTTGACAAGGCGCCGCCGGCGGTTGTCACTTTGGAGCATGAGAGCCTGGCTCATTGACGATTTCAACGGCATCGGGGGCCTGCGGTTGGCGGAGGTGCTCGATCCGGTGCCGCAGCGGGACGAGGTGATTCTTCAAATCCATTATGCCGCCCTGAATCCCGCGGATCGTTACCTCGCCGAGAGTCTGTATCCCGCCAAGCCGCCGCTGCCGCATATCCTTGGGCGCGACGGCCTGGGGACCGTGGCGCAGATCGGTGGCGCGGTGCAGGATGTTCGCGTGGGAGACCGGCGCGCAATTCTTCGGGGCGACCTTGGCGGGAACCGGCCGGGGACATTTGCCCAGCGCGTGGCTGTGCCCGCGCAAGACCTCGTCGAGATTCCTGCCGGCTGGAGTGAGACCGAAGCGGCCGGCGCGACGCTGGTCTATCTGACGGCTTACCAGGCCCTGACGATGTGGGAACCGTTGCCGCCGTCCGCGGTGGTGCTGGTGACCGGCGCTTCGGGCGGCGTAGGCGTCGCCGCCGTGCAGCTTGCCGCGGCCATGGGATATAAGGTCGCGGGGCTGTCGCGCAGCCCGGAGAAACGCCGCCGCCTGGAGCAGCTCGGCGCGGCCAGCACGTTTGACCCTGAAGACCCGAAGTGGCCTCTGGCCCTCAAGAGCGCCCTCGGGCCGCGCCGGGTGGACCTGGCCATTGACAACATTGGTGGCAAACTCCTGCCTCCCGTCATCAACACCCTCGGTGACCTCGGCCGAGTCAGCGTGGTCGGACGCCTCGCCGGGCTTGTGCCCAGCTTTAACACCGCCACCTTGTTTTTCCGCCGAATCCGCCTGGGTGGGGTCGCCGTCAGCGCCTGGACCAACGCCGAGAGCCGTGTGGCTTGGCAGGAAGTCTTGTCGCTGCTCGCGCGCAGCGGTGCCCGACCGCAGGTGGATCGCATCTTCCCTTTCGAGCAACTGCCCCAGGCCTTCGAACGCCTCGACCAAGGGCCGATGGGAAAGGTATTGCTGGCGGTGAAGTCGGCCGGGTAGTTTGCTGCTTCCGTGAGCTAAGCTCCGACATCTTGCGATGAAACCGCACGTCACGTTCGTTCTGGCCATGCTGTTGGCCCAGTTCTGCCCGGCGGTGGAGCTGCGGGATTTGAAGGTGCTCTACGTTGGCAACGAAACCTCAGCGCGCGCCGCGGACTTCAAGGCGTTCCTGAGCACAAACGTGGCCCGGGTCGAGGTTGCCGGGCGGGTCGGATTCTACCCTGCTAAGGCCGGCCCGTTCGACGTGGTCTTATTGGACTGGTCGCAGTCGGAACGTCCGGCAGGATTGCCACCCAGGAAGTCGCCCTTGGGTGAGCGGAGTGCCTGGACCAAGCCGACGGTTCTCCTGGGCAGCGCCGGATTGCACATGGCTACCGTATGGGACGTCAAGGGCGGGTTTGGCTGAACCTGTCTCTACCCCTTCGCGCATGGCGCGCGAGATCATCCGGTCCTCCAAGGGCCGTGGCGGGTGGATACCTCCAGACTGGTGCGCCGGTCCACCCCGCCGGCCTGGCGCAAGGAGGTCAAGGAGCCCGAGGTCAGCGTGCTTTCCCTGGTCAAAGACCCGGGCAGGAAATATCAGCCCGGCTGGATCAGCTATCGCTCGCGGGTGCTCGATTCGCCTGAGGCCGAAATCATTTGCGGCGGGCTCAACGAGAAGCAGTTGGAGGGCGCGGCATTGTGGCGGCAGGGCCACTTGCTGCATTTTGGGTTCGACCTCGCGCCGGCGGAAATGAACGAGACCGGCAAAGCACTCCTGCTGAATTCCATCGCCTATATCGCGCGGTTTACCGAGGACCGGCCAATCGCCAGAACGCCCTCAGCCTGGGCGGAAAAAGACGATGCCCCCAAGAGCAAGCGCTGGATTGAGGACCTGTTTGTCTCCCGCATACCTCAGGACCGGGACTTGGACTACTCTTTGTCCCCGGGCACGAAAGCACTCGTCAAGCAAATGGACCGTGTTTCTTATCCAAAATGGTACAAGGAGAACTCGCCCTTCCTCACCTGTGACAAGGACGGGAGGCTTATGGTGGATGCAAACGCCAAAGCGCTCGGCATCCTCTTCGACAACCCCGACTTCTTTCCGAAAGCCATTGCCAACCTGGGAGACTCCGCCAATGCCGCCCAGGCCCGCGAGCTGCTGAAGCGCTATGCGCCCGATGGTCCTGCCGCTGGGGCCGCCAGCGAATGGCGCGGGTGGTGGGAGACCAACCGGCCGTACCTGTTTTATTCGGAAGCGGGCGGCTACCGCTGGTATATTGACCCGCTCGCCAAACGCCGGGCCATTTCCAGCGACAAGCTGCAAGGGCCGGCGCGAGCAACCGCAAAATGACCGGGAATCAGAGGCGTGTTAACCAGGCGTTCATTTCTGAAGGTTGTGGGGGCGGCAGCAGCGGCGGTGCCGGCGGGACGCTTGCTAGCCGCGAAAAATCCTGCCGCCGCCGCGCCGGCCGAAAGCGGCTTGCCGCGGCCGACGCGCGCGCAACTGACCTGGCAGGATTGCGAGGTCGGCATCCTGTGGTCGTTCGACATGCCGATCGCCGCGCGGGATTTCACCAACTGCTACCAGATCCGAAAGGCATTCGACCCGTCGCAGTACAACCCGGAAAAGCTGGATACCGACCAGTGGATTGAGGTTACCAATGCCGCTGGGGCAAAATACGCGATCTTCACGGCCACGCACTTCAACGGCTTCATGCAGTGGCAGAGCGATGCCTATCCCTACGGCCTCAAGCAGGCCCGATGGCGCGGCGGCAAGGGCGATGTGGTGGCGGATTTCGTGACGTCCTGCCGCAACTATGGGATCAAGCCCGGCATCTTCTTCAGCACGTCACACAACGCCTACTGGCAGGTGTGGGACCATTACGTGGATTGGGGCAAGGGCAAGGGCACGGCCAAGCAGGCGGCGTTTAACAAGGTCGGCCGAGAAGATGACCGAGGAGCTTTGCTCGCGCTACGGCCCGCTGGTGCAGATCTGGTACGACGCCGGCGTGAAGCTGCCGCCGGATGGCGGGCCGGACGTGCTGCCGATCTTCGAGAAGCACCAGCCGGACTCGGTGTTCTACAACAGCCTGGAGCGGTCAGATCATCGCTGGATCGGCAACGAGCAGGGGTTTGCCGGCGATCCGTGCTGGGCGACCATGCCCTTCGAGAAGGGTGCGATCTCGCATAACGCCAAGAGTTGGCAGAAGCTTCTGGCCACAGGCGATCCCGACGGGCAGGCCTGGTCGCCCGGGATGGTGGATGTGCCGCTGCGCGGGGCCAACGGCGTGCACAACTGGTTCTGGTGGCCGAACCAGGATCACGCGCTCGAGCCAACGGACAGCCTGGTGCGGATGTATTACCAGTCGGTAGGCCGGAACTGCAACTTCATCATCGGCGGGGTTATCACGTCCGAAGGCTTGGTACCCGAGGCGGACGCTCTCCGGTTGAGGGAGTTCGGGAAGGAGATTCAGCAGCGATTTGGCAGGCCGCTGGCGGAAACGAGCGGCGAAGGCAACGTGGTCGAGCTTCGACTGCCACAGCCCAGCCGAATCACCCACGCCGTCATCATGGAGGACATTGCCCAGGGCGAGCGCATTCGGCAATACGTGGTGGAGGGACTCGTGTCCGGAGACCATTGGGAGAAGCTCGGCGCGGGGCAGTCGGTGGGGCACAAGCGTATCCAGCAGTTCGCGCCGGTGGAAGTGGCGCGGGTCCGGCTGAAGGTCACCGCGGCGAGGGCCAGGCCGAGGATACGGAAACTGGCGGTTTATGGGGCGGCTGGGTGACAAGAACTGCAAGAATTACGGCAAAGATTGGCGCTTGACGGCCTTTTCCTCCTCTGGCAGCCTGGGGCCACAATGAGTATGGGCGACAATCAACGCTGCCCCAACCTGGCGGCGTCAATGAAGGGCAGTGCGCGCAAGAGCGGGTTGCGTTCACTGTTGCCTCGAGAAGAGAATCCCCGACACTCCCCTCTGTTTATGCAAAAGCCATTATTCTTTACGAGTGTAATCACTGCGGCGTTGGTGGTGGGCTGTGCGTCTCCAGGCCCGGAAACCGGGAAGCCAGTGGAGCGCGGGCCTCAGGGCACGATCGCGTACGAGGTGCAGGTCGAGTCCAACGAACCGGGCGTTCGCATTGAAGCCAACAAAGAATATGTGGGGACAACTCCGCTCGTCCTCAAGATCTTCGGGGACAAGGACGGCACGTTTCACAACTTCGGCAGCCCGAACTACGTCATCCAGGCCATCCCTGTTAAGCCCGGGCAGAACTTGCAGACGAAGCTTTTTCACACCGGCGAGGCGTTCACAGGAGAAGACAAGATTCCCAAGCGCATCTTCTTCGACATGGCACAACCGGAAAAAACATTCATCGAGGGTGGCCAGGCGCCCAAGTTATAAGCCCGTGTGGGAATAGGCAAAACCGAAACACCAAGACTAACTAAATCACAAAGACAAAGAGACAAAGGAAGACCATGCTCAAGCTCAGACTACTCTCATTATCAACGTGCGCGCTCGCAGCGCTGCTCACAGGGTGCGCCACCAATCAACAGTTCGTGCCCTTCCCAGATCAGAAGGCGAGGGTCGCAGACCCGACCAAGGCCCGCATTTACGTCCTGCGGCCATCTGGTATGGGCACTGCGGCGTCCATCGAGGTGTGGGATGGCAACACGCATATCGGCAATACCGGCAGCAAGTCCTACCTCTGCTGGGAACGCCCGCAGGGGGATGCGCTTATTTCGGGCAAGGAGGAAAACACCAGCACCGTGTCGTTGTGGGCCAAAACTAACTCAGTCTATTATATCTTCCAACACCTCCGGATGGGGTGGTGGGCAGCGAGGAACGAGATGGAAGTGATTAGCGAGGAGAAGGCCCTGCCCCTGCTGAAGGACTGCAAGCCCCCGAAGGAAGACAAGTGTCGGGATCACCCCGAGTGCCGGGGAGAGGCTCCGAAAACAAAGTAGCTCTGGCCCCCGTTCGTGCGGAGCTGTGTTCCGCCGTTTGCTTGGGGCCTTAGACCTCAGGCCAGTTCGGCTTCCAAGTAGCGCGCGTTCGGCTGAGAATCACAACGGCGCGAGCTGGGCCGATCATCCGGAAGCTGGCGGTGTACCGTGTGTGGGCGCATGAAGCGGACTGGGCTGCCAAGTTGCGTCACACTTCAGAACTTCAGAACTTGCCGTTTGACAGGCTTTGGCCGGCTTGGCAGCATGGGGCTGCAATCCGTGCCAGCCAAAGCCAATTCTCGCTCACCTGCGCAGCGGCGATGAAGGGCAGCGCACCCCAAAGGAATCCCCCCTTACCAGTCGTGTGTCCGTTTGCCCTCCAGAACAGCCGGTAGTCTTGCGCGGGCCGCGCCGGCCTGACTTGCTCCGTGACGAATGCTTGTCGGACATCCTTGCGGCCACGGCATCGCGGGTGCCGAAACGGGCGGCGCTGGTTTGGGGCGACCGCATCGTCAGCTACGAGGAACTGGACCGCGCGGCCAAAGCGATCGGCGCAACCTTGCGCACCCACGGGGCCACTCCAGGGACCATTGTGGGCCTTTTACTGCCGCGGGGCGCTGACCTGTTAATCGCCCAGGCTGGCATCACCGCAAGCGGCGCGGCCTGGCTCCCGATTGACGCGGACACGCCCCTCGATCGGGTTCAGGTCTGCCTGCAATCCGCCAAAGTCGTTGCGCTGGTCAGTTGCCGGGAATGGTTGCCCCGTTTGGCAAGACTCCCAGTGCCCGTTCTTGCAGTCGAAGATCTGTTAGCAGGAGTGGCAGGGCGCGCAGCGGAGTGCGAAGCGCTAACAGCTTCCAGCCGCTGCGAACCTGATCCAGAGCGCGAAAGGACTGGAACCAGAGGCGATGAAAAAGGTGGTTCTTCTCGCTGCGGTCAGTGAAGCCGCGTCCGGGTTGGCGATGCTGATTGTGCCGTCGTTGGTCGGGCGGCTCTTGCTCGGCGCCGAACTTTTCGGAGTTTCCATCCCGGTAGCTCGCGTGACCGGCATCGCCTTGATCGCCTTGGGCATTGCCTGTTGGCCTGGTCGGACAGCCTTCTGCGGCATGTTGACGTACAGCGTGCTCGCCACGCTTTATCTTCTGTATCTTGCCATTGGCGGCAACTGGGTCGGGCCGCTGTTGTGGCCGGCAGTCGTGTTGCACGCTGTCGTGACGATTGTCTGACACCCGGGAAGAGAAATCCATCCTCGACGGCACCTGGACACCGCTGGGTGTCGAGCTGATCAAGTGATTCATCTGTCAGCGCCCCCCCCCGCGACCACCATCCCAATTGTAACGCCCGGTGCCCCGTCCAGCACGGAACGCTTCGTTCGGGCGGCGGCCGGCAGGGCACGTGCCAGGAGCCCCCCTTTCCCTTAGGCCACTGTCACGCCCGCTGCTTCTCTGCCGTCGAGGTGCCACTTCGCTCCGGAGAAAGACAAAGTTAGAATCACGACTCCTTCGGGCTGTCGGGCTTCTCGCGTTCTCCTGCGCGTCCAGTGCGTGTTCGCATCTCCTGGTCGGCGTTCGTTGGCAGCGTCTCCAGTGTCGGGTTGCTGCGTTCTATTTCCATCGCGTTTCGTTGCCCGTGCAGTTCTGGCGTGCGTGCGGGCCTGCCTCGCCGAAGCGTCCCCGCGAAGGCGGGTTGTCCTCCCCAGTTCCGTCCTCGTCTCCTCTGGTGGCAGCCGTTCGTGTGGCGTTGCTCGTTCTCAGCGGCTGGCAGCGCTATCACCATCGCTGGAACGGGCTGCCCGTCGACTTCAGTCGGCTTTAGCTGACCGGAGACGTGGGTAGCGCGCGCCAGTACCCAGGAGGGTTCCAAGCTGACTGAAGGCCTAGGTGGAAGGCCTGATCATTGTGCCCTTCTTCTTCCAGATGCAACGGTAGTTGAACCGCCGGTTGGGCGCGCTGTCTCCACTGGTGCAGAGGGAGATCGGGTCCTTCAGGTCGGTGGGGTTATCGCACCAGTGGAAATCAAAGCTGAACGCATCTCCTTTAAGCCCCAGCCGCTTGCGCGGCACGGCCATTTCCAATGCCTTGCCCGAGTAGCGGTAGTTCAGCCGTGCCACCTCGACCCAGGGACCGCCAGGCGCACCCGGCGCATAACGTTGGAGGGTGGTAGTCTTGTCGTCTATGACCCGCTGGTTAACCAGATAATCATAGCCATACCAGCCGGTGTCGGGGTTCTGGTCGGCGTCGATCAGCAGCAGCATCCAATTGCTGCCGGTGCGCGGGGTTAGCGGGGTCTTCGTCTCCACATAGAAATACACCGAGTCCCGGTCAACGGCGACTTTGCTGGTGATGATATCATTGCGCCCCGTGCTGTTGGTGTAGTGCAGGCCACCGTAGCCGTCGTAGTCGCGGTGGAAGGTGTCCCCGACGGTGTCGCGGTACTCGACCTCGACGCCTGCCCAATCGGCGAAATCCCCGTTTATCTTGATCGAGCGCAGGCCGATCAGCTCCGGTATGGGGCGAACCCCTTTGTAGCGGCGGATATTCTCAGCCATCTGCATGTAGTAGTTGTCCGTGTAGCCGCCCTTCATCGGCTGGAGGCAACGGTTGAACTCGGCGTTGTATTGGTCCACGAAGAAGTAGGGGTTGTCCCGGCGCATGAACTTGGTGGTGCCACCGCCGTGTGGTTGGTACTTGCCGGCGGCCCACTCGTTCCAGTCGTTAAGATAGAGGAATTGCGGGTCGCCCTTGATCGCTTCGTCCCAGCGCTGTTGGAAGTAGATGCCATAGCCCTCGGGATGCTCCACTTTGCGGCCCAGCCAGGGCACATACGTCGGCTCCGGCAGGTCGTATTCATTCAAAGGCGGCTCGCCCGTCTCCCGGGTCCAGCTCTTGCCGGTCAGGCTTGAAGGATGCTGGGCGGGGGTCACCGCCGTCTCTTCCTTCTGGCCATGGTGCTTCGATATGAGCTCATCGGGGGTCATCTTCGCGACTCGCGGGTCTCCCATATCCAGGCCGAAGCTCCAGTTGTCTTCGGTCCCGACATAGCGCTTGCCTGCCCATTCATAGTATCCCCACCACATGGAACGCAGCGTGAAGAAGCTCTTCACCTCCTTGGTGTAATCCTTGTAGAACTTCTCCGTGTAATCCGGGTCGCCATAATGCGAGTGCTTGGGATCGGCGGCGGCAGCGGGATCGTAATGAGGATTCGGGTTCTTCGCGCCCGGCCCGTTGGAGTCCCAGCTTGGCGTGCCGTTGTAAAGTAACAGCGGCTTGCCGTCCCAAATGAACCAGAGGTCCTTGAATTTCCCGGCCTTGTAGTATCTGTCGTACAAGTCTTGCACCACGCTGATCACCGGGCCGTTGAACGCCCAAAAGCAAAACTCTGGCACCCGGTTGCCCTCGGCCTTCATCTTCTCGATCACCGAGAAGATGCGTCTCCCACTCGTCCCAGTAGCGCACTGCGTTGGTGACGTCCATGACCAGGACATCCACCCCCGCATCGGTGAGCATCGACACGTCCTGGCGAATGACATACTCGTCCCGGCTCAGGAAGTAGCCCGCCTCCGGCTCACCCCAGTGGTACATGCCTCCCGCCCAAAGCGGGTGCTTGGCATCCAGCCGGGCCTTTGGATCGGCGGCGAGAATGCGGCTGACGTCCCCGTTATATGCGCCCGTCCCTCTGTGGGCCGAATCACTGTGCCACGTGATATAGAAAATGCCCACCACGCGGCGGTGGTCTTTCTTGACCGGCCCAACCACCGAATAGAGCGGCAGGTTTCGGCCTAGAGCGTCATGCCCCACCCACGTATCGGAGTAGAGATCACGACAGGCAGGGCCATGCTGCCCCCAGGCTTCGCTTGCGGCTGCCAGCAGGCCCATTGCGGCTACGAGCGAAAGGACGCCTTGGGGCGGCGGGTAGGGAACCAGGCGGCGGTTAGCCTTCATGTTCATCGCGCTGTATGGCGAATTGCCCACTTAGGGTCAACGTCATTCGAGGCGTGGCAGCTTCTGGCCGGCCTCCTCGGTCCCACTCAGCTATTCGTTCGGGTGGCGTGCGTGCGGGCCTGCCTCGCCGAAGCGTCCGCGCGAAGGCGGGTTGTCCTCCTCAGTTCCGTCCTCGTCTCCCCTGGTGGCAGCCGCTCGTGTGGCGTTGGCTCGTTCTCATCGGTTGGCTGCGTTAGTTTCTCAGGGGGGCTCCCGGCTTGCGTCGCTATTTCCCTTCGAGAAATGCCATCATCGCCGTCAAGACTGGCTTCTGACCGCGCTCCTCGAGATGCAGCAGGTGACCAACTCCCTCGATTAAGGCGCATTTCACGTTGCTGCAATTCTTTTGCAGCCAGGAGATGTCGTCCTCCGTCATCACCGCGCCCAGCTTGGTTTCGCCGCGCAAGAACAGCACCGGGCGGTCAATCATCGCCAGGATCTGTTTGCCGTCAAAGCCCGCAGTGAAACCGTCGAAATCATAGAGCAAGTTGTTAAAGAAAGTGGGGTCGAGCAGCCACAGACATCGCGCAAAGAACAAGATCCACGCGCTGGTTACGCCGGGGTAATCCTTGTATGCGTCTGCCAGCGCGAGAGCGAGTTCCGCCTCAGATCGCGCCGATTTCTTTAGGCTCAGCCAAAGACCGAACATGTCCTGGCTCGAATCGACGACCTTTCGGTAGCTATCCAAAGTCAGGGGCACATCCTCGATGATCAGAGCCTTCACCCGGTCTGGGCAGCGCGCGGCGAGCATCAGCGCGATGACACCCCCGATTGAGTGTCCGACGAGAACCGCGGGCGCACTCAACTGTCCCAGGAATTGCGCGTTGTCTGCCGCGAAATCCTGCAGCCGATACGTCCGGGCACCCATCCTGACCGCCCATTTCCCCTGAGATCCAGCGCATAGGTGTGCCACCTTTGCGCCAGGCTCGGGAGCAGGGAAAGGTACTCCTGCCAGCACCACGCGCCCCCATGTAGCATGACCAATGGCTCGGCCGACGAAGGCCCCCATTCGAGGTAGTTCAGCTTCGCCGCTTTAGCCTCAAACATCTTTTCTTCGGGCGTGTAGATCGTGCTATCCATACCTTCAACGAATGCTCTCTCTTATAATCCCTCCCGCATTTAACTTGCAAGACCATCAGCACCAGTCCCCCAACCAACAAAGTCAGCTCGCCAAGAGCTCGGAGGAAAGTCAGTTCGCGCTCCACTCGCCCCCTTAACCCCCTCGTTCCGCGCTCACAACCAGCTCGAAGCGCGCACCGTCGAACAGCCTCTCTTTGTCGAACGCTGGTCGCCGCGCGCGGATGCTGACGCTCATGCCCGCCGGCGCCCAACCGTCGGACCGTTTGGGTTGTCGGGCGCCCAGGCTGCATTCCCCCCCCCTCTAATGGTGTGTCCCTGGGGCGCCGATGCGGGCACCGGGCCGCCTTCTGTGGTTATCGGACGTCACTCTCGGCGGCCCTCTCGCTGCCGGGCGCGCGCGGCCAGGCACCCATCCACTTCAACCGCCGGCCCGGCTACCGCCGGAGGCGCAGCAGCAGCCCGCCGCCGGGCGGCAGGTCCAGAGTCACGCGTCCGTCTTTGGATGGCACGCTCCAGGTTCGAGTTGGCGCATGAAATTGCTCCATAGGGCCGGGCCCAGTGAGGGTGGTGGAGGCGGCCTTATGGTAGTCCAGGTTCACGACAACCACGTGGGTGGGGCGGCGGGGAGACTTGCCGAAGTAGGCGAGCAGGAGATTTTGGGACGGCGGGTCTGGGACGAAGCGGCTTGCAGGGGGTAGCGCTTGGCCGCCTTGAGGCACTTGGTCGCAGTGGTAAGCGCCAATTGAAACCAGGGGCTGCAGTTCGGTGGCCAAGGCCACGAAGTCGCGATTCATCTGCGAAACCGCCCAGTAGAGCGGCAGGGGTGTCGCGGGGTCTTTCCAGAAGCCCGTGTCGTAGCGGAAGTGGCTGATGCCCTGCGCGCCATAGGCCAGAGAAGTGTAGGTCAGCCATCGCACTTCGCTCTCGCCCGGGCCGCGCCAGCCTTCAGAGGGGGAGTCGCAAGCCTGGATGATATTGAGAAACGGTTTCCCGGTTTCGAGCGCCGCCCGCCGAATCAAGGCGAGGTTCAGGAAGTATTGCGTGCCGTCTCTGTTCTTGAGGAAGTGATAGTGGTCATAGCTGATCAGGTCAGGATGGACCGTTTCGAGGAATTGGCGCAGGTGCTTGCGGTAGCGCAGCACCGTCTGATCGTCCGCCGCGGCGCCGAAATCCTGCGGATAGCCGACCCGGGCGCGCTCGGCTGGGTCGGCGCTGACCTGGAGTTGCGCTTCGGAGGCGTAGGTGGGAAAGAGGTTAACGTAGGCCAGGTGAGCGGGGTCGTGTCGGCGCAGGAAGGCGACGAGCCGGCCCAGTTCCGGGAAGGCGGCCGCGCCGGGCTCGTCCACGAGGTAGTAGGCGTAGAGCGCCGGATGGGAGCGGGCGCGCTCGATGAGTGATTGGAGAGACGCAGCCTTGGTCGGGTCAGCGATGTTCGGCACGCCGATCACCAGCATGGCGCGGAGGCCGTGGCGGTGGAGGATGTCGAGGTCCTCGGGCTTGGCCGCCCAGCCGAGGTTCCAGCCACCGGCCTGAAGCCGCGCGGCGGCGGCATCGTCCACCGCCATGGTGGTACCCGGCCCTGCCCAATAGGTGACAATCGGCGCGCCGAGCGTCCACGCGCTTGGCGTCTTGTGTGTGGCTGCAGGCGCAGGGGCGCAACTGGCGGCCAGGCAGAAGCCAACGGCGGCGAGCTGGGAAGTGATCAACCTCGGTCGCCTCGCGCCTGGCGCGCGGGGTGCTTCAAGGGGGGGGCCAGTGGCAATCATACAGCGCACCATGCAAGCTGCGAAGTCCGATGCCATGCTGCAAGAGGATTCCCCTCCGCGAGCCGGGCTGCTGCGACGGGCGAGGGGGAGGTCAGGCCGGCTCGATTTCCAGTTGGCCGCGGCCGGCGTCGCGGGGCAGGGCAATCTGGAGGGTGCCGGATTCGGCGGGGCGGGCCGGGGCCGGGTTGCCCTTCCACCGAGCGCGGTAGCTGTGGTAGGGCTGGAGGTTAACCAGCACGGTGGCGTCGCCGCTGGCGCTGGCGCGCAGTTCGAGTTCGGCGTTTAGGGCAGAGTGGTCCGGCTCGAATTCGCAGTGGTGAATCCAGGTGTCGAAGCCCACCGTCAAGCGGCCCGGCCGGTAGTAAGCGGCAAACCACGCCAGCACAGGGGACGACAGGGCGCTGAATTGATGCCAGCCGGCACCGCGACCCGACTCGATCAGGAAGTGCTCGAAGCAGTGGTAGGATTCATCCACTTCGGCCTTCCAGAGGTCGAGGGCGGTCTGGGCGATTTTGAAGGCGAATTCGGCCTGGCCGAGGTCGAGCATGGTTTTCCAAAGGAACCATTGGTGGGGCATCCAGACGGCGCCGTTCCAATAGCCGTCGTGGCGATAGTAAGGTGCGCTCTGATCCACGGTGGACAGGCCGATGGGCGACCAGAGCCGCTGGGGCGACTGCAGGTGGCCCAGCAGGGTCTTCTCCTGGGCGGGCGTGCAGATACCAGCTAGGAGCGGCATGACGCCGTCCTGGCCGAGGTTGAAGTTGGCGCCGCTCTCGTGCCGCAGAAACCCCGTTGCCTCGCCCTGGTCGTTGTGTAGCACGTAGCTGAAGTAGCCCGCGTCCGGGTCCCAGGAGTGCTTCTGCAACGCGTCGCCCCACACGGTGACGTCTTCCTCGTAGCCCGCTACGTCCTTCTCGTGGCCCGCCACACGCGCCATCCGCGCCAGCATCCGCGCGGTGCGGATGAGGTGCGAGTTGATGATCGCGGTCGCGGTGCGCGGCGCGAGCTTCTCCTTGTGCATGAAGACCTGCGGTGGGTAATCGTCCCAGCCGGTGTTGTAGAAGTAGCTCCAGGTGTTGAGCAGGCCGGACTTGAAGGCTCGGGTGTTGGAGCTACCGAGCCGGCCGGCGAGGAACTGATGATACTGCCGGAGCCGCGGATAAAAGTATTCGAGCAGGGCGCGGGATTGGGTCAGGTTCCAAAGCTCGAGGAATAGGTAATGTTGCACCGGCAGGGGAGTGCCGTGCTGAATGAAAGCGGTTTCCGGGTCACCAGGTTTGGTGGTGTAGGCGTTGAGGCAGTCAACGGCGCGCTCGGCGTCCAGTTGCGCCAGGCCGATGCCGGTGAAGCCCGAGTCCCAGGTGTAGAGGCTGTCCCACCATTTGCCGGGCGAGTAATGCCGCACGTAACGGCGCTTGGTATAGACCGGATAGACAACGTTGGTGAGGGCGACCGCAGCCATGCGTTGCTGGCTGAAGCGGTAGGGTTCACCGGCGGGGACGCTTGCCAGCTTCACCGCGTGTTCGTGGCGCGCCTGGTAACGCTGCTCAAGGTCAGCCGGCGGGAGGGAAATCTGCTTCAGTTCGGCGGCGACCTCCTCCGGCGTCCCGGCGGCGACAATACCATAGATGATCCTGCTGTTTCCGGGCGTCAGGGCAATTGGCCGCATGAACACGTTGGTAAAATGGCCCTGGCCGTCGCCGCGCAGGACGGTGCTTACATGGTCATGCACGTGGCGCCGGAAGAAGCGGTCCAGCTCGCTGTTGAGGATTTCGCGCACCTGGAACACATCGTAGGACCAGGCAATACCATAGTGCTGAGGTGCGTCAGCATATTTGAGCAGGCGGCTGTGCTCGACTGGCCCGGGCAGAATCCGCGGCGCCCATTTGAACTGCGCCGGGGCGAACTGGACGGCTTCCGCGGAAGACGCCTCGACGACGGCGAATCCGTCCAACTCAAACCCAGCGCCCTTGCGCGCGCCGAAGGCGAGATCATGGTCGCCGGCCTTGACGGAGCCCAGCGGTAGGGTGACGACGCTGAAGTCCTTGGCCGGAGGCAGCACCAACTCCGCGTGCGTCAGGCCGCCAATCTCAAGGGTGGCGGGCTGGTTCGAGGCGTTGCGGTAACGCAGCAGCAAGCGGCCGTCCACGAGGGCCTTCGGTAGGCGCACGTGGAAGCGGGCGCGGTCGCCGGCGCCCTTGCCGAAGCCAGCGCCGATGCCACCGCCGCTGACGAAGCCGTGGTCGCGGACTTCGGCGCGGCGCTGGCCGTCCGGGACCAGGCTATCGTTGGCGCGCGGCTTGGCGAACTTCAGCTCCGTGTAGTCGAGCGCGTTCACCCAGACCGCGCCGGCGGGCAGGCGCACGACGGTCTTCTGGGCCGGGTCAGCGGTGTAAGGTCGCACGCAGGGGTAATTGAACGAGGCGATGAAGTGCAGCACGAGATTCTGGTTGACCGGGGTATGGTTGACCAGTTCGGCCCGCACTAGCCGCGCGCGCTCCGAGAGCGTTGAGAACGAGACGTCGCAATAGACGCGATCCTTCCACTCCAGCTCGTAGCGATAGGAGAAGTAAGAAAGGTCGGGCGCGGCTTCCCACGGGTAAAAGCCGCTTTCCCAGTTGACGTTGGGCACCATGACTTCGCGGCGGTAATGGCCCGGGAAGACGCTCAGGTCAAAACGGAGGCCGCGCTCCAGGTCGGCGACGTAGGAAATGCCGTTGTAGGTCTTGGTGTAGCTGCCCCAGAGCGGGAGCCGCAAGTCGTGCGAGTTTGCCAGCCCTGAGAGGTCGCCGACCAGGTCGGGCTTCGCGGTGCTATCGGCTAAGGCGCGCCAATCTGTTTTGAGCAAATACGCAGTGCCGCCGGCCGCCAAGGCTGTGCGCGTGAGGAAGGTTCGGCGAGTGAGATTCATCTGTCATTGCTCCGGTCGAGGCGCGGGCGGGGGTGGTTGGCTCGCCCAGCTCTTGTACCATGACATTTCGATGAAGCGGCGGTTGAGGATGTGGCGAAGGGGGCCGACCCCGTACACCTCGCGGTGCAGTTTTTCCTCTGCGGTCCAGAAGTCGTCGGCGCGCGCGCACCGCTCCGCCGTCCAGTTGTCACTGGTGCCGATGGCTTGGTTGGCGGCGAACATGTCCGCCTTGAGTTCCCACTGGCGGCGGCGCCAGTTCGCGGGGTCACCGGACAAGCGGCTGAGCGCCTTCCGCGCGGCGGTGGCATCAACCGAGTAGGGCGCGCCCCACGCTGCCAGCCAATCGGCCCATTCCGCGGCTTGGCTATCGTCAGCCCCGAAGTAGCGGTGGGCGTAGGCGCGGAGAACGTCGCCCGAAGTCTTCTGCCTTCCGGTGAACAGGGCGCCGAGCAGGGCCTTGTTCACGTCATCGTAGATGCCTTCCGAATAAGCCATGACTCCGGTCACCGACTGAGCGGTTAATTTGCCGACAGTCTCCAGCAAGCGCTTTGGGGCGGCTACTGGGCCGGTCTTGGCGTAGATGTCCCGCGGTGAGGCGCGGTCCGGGTAGCCGATGTGGACGAAGGCGTGCTTGCGGCAGCCCTTGGGCAGCGGCACGTCGGCCACGCCGGTGTGGTCGTAAGGGATGTGCAGCGCCATCGAGGCCGCGACGCCCGGGGCGTGCTCGTCCATCCATTGGGCGAAGAGCTTGTGCTCTTCGGCGGACCACCACCAGCCGATGAAGTGCAGTTCGACCTTCGGATGGTGGGTGCGGGCGATTTGGTGGATGTCGAGTGTGAGTTGGGCAAAGGTGAGAATCCAAGGCTTGCACTGGTCACACGCGCAGCCGCCGTAGTCGTAAGGGCAGGAGTTGATGGCGGTGAGGTTCAGCCCGGCTTTGGCGAGGTCGGTGAAGAGGTTGGTGTAGTTCCTGAGGATTACCTCTCGCGCTCCAGGCTGGTGCGGGCAGATGAGTTGGCCGTGGATGCGTGGGTTGCGTTTGGCCAACCATTCCGGCTTGAGCTGGTCGCGGAAGATGTGGTTGGGGGTGATAACCAGGTCGGTTGCGAAGCCAAGCGACTGGGCGGTGCGGAAGTGGGTCTTCTTAAGGTCCCACAGCGCGTTGCCGAGGCTGAACTGGGGGTCGCCCGAGAACGGGTCCACGCAGTCGAGCGTGTCGAACCAATCGGCGTAACGGTTGTAGCCGCAATACTTCGCATCGCGGAGAACTCGTCGCATTTCGTTCACTCCGGCGACCTCATACCAGTTGCCGAAGTGCCCAACCGCGTAGAGTTCGCAGAAGGGCGGTTCCGCAGCCGGTGTGACGGGCACGCCGAGCATCGCCAGCGCCATCAGGATGAGGAAGCTTGTGCGTGTCACACTTCGTTTCCCGGCAGTGAGTTCGTCGGAGACTGCATTCGCGAAGCGTGAAGCTATCTAGAAGTCCGGGCAAGGCGAATGTCTCGTGCGGCCAGGGCGAGGCAAGACGGAGTTTCACCTGATCAGGGCATTTCCCGCACAGACCGCTCCAGCCCTGGTGAGATGGAGGCCTGCACCTGGCGGATGGCGGTGGTTCCGTACCCAGCCGGAGGGACCTTCCGTAATAGACTTAATTGGTGTTTTTTCGGCTCCGATCCACAATGAAGCCGTGAAGTTATGCGTAGCGTGGTGAGCGCTGCAGAACCAGAAGTGGCGCTCTCTCCGATGGCTTCTTAAGAGATGCAAAGAATGAACGTATGAAAATGCTTACTGCCCCCGCCTTCCATCTTCTAGCCCTCCTGGCGGCTTCGTTTACCCTCACAGGCAGCGCGCTGGGCGCGGTTACCGTCACGCCCGCCAGCGGTGGCGGGAGCATTTCCGCTGACACCGCGGCGAATGCGGCGGCACCCGCCTGGACCAGCCTTGGCTCGATCGTCATTGCTGAGCCCAGTAACTCCAAGGGCGACATTGGAGGCGGCACGCTCATCCTGAAGGCACCGGCCGGCTTCCAATTCAACTCCGCAGCCACGCCGAGCCTCACTTTCTCGGCCGGACAAGACATCACCGCGGCGAGCATCGCGGTGACCGATCCCACCACGCTGACGGTCACACTGACCGTTTCCGGTTCCAGCGCCAGGGACACGCTGACCATTGGCGGGACGACGCCGGTGCAAGTCCGGCCCATTGCGGGAACGCCTCTGCCCAGCGGCAATATCTACCGTCCGACGTCCGGCGGGGGCACGGCGGTGATTAATGGAGTGACAGCAACGGCGAACACCAGCGGTTCCGGCGGCACCAGTTTCGGAGCCTTGAAAGAGGTGGTCGGCACAGCCCGACAGCTCGCGCTGCAAACCGCGCCCTCGGCGGCGGTGACGGCAGGCGCAGTTTTCTCACCCCAGCCAGTTTTGCTAGTGCAGGACCAATTCGGAACCACGCGCAATACCGCCAATGGCGTCGCCGACAATACCACCGTGGTCAATGCCGCCCGAGGAGTGGGCTCCGGGGCACTCCAAGGAACCACCAATGTGACTGCGGCCAACGGCGTCGCAACCTTCGCCAATCTATTCCACGCCAAGGCCGAAACGATCACGGTCGTCTTCAGCAGCGGCAGTCTTACCAGCGTTGTTTCCGGCAGCATCCTCGTCAGCGCGGGCGCCGGCAACCGGCTGGTCTTCACCACCCAGCCGGGCAATGCTACTTACGGCACACTGTTGAACCCCCAGCCAGTCGTCCAGTCGCGCGACGCTTTCGGCAATGATTCCACCCTCAGCCTGCCCGCGAGCAAGATCGTTACCCTGGCCGTCACTGCGGGCACTGGCACGCTGCTGGGCACCCAATCTTTGGATATAGGCACCGGCGCCGGCAACGGCACGATCGTCTTCACCAACCTGCAGGCTTCCGCCGCCGGGTCCGGAAAACAACTCACCGCGTCCGCAACCGGCATGACGAACGGCGTCAGCAGTTCATTCACCGTCAGCCCGGTGACGGTGACCGGCAGCATCACCGCCAGCAACAAGCTTTACGACGGCACGATGGCCGCCTCGATCGCGACGCGCACTTTGACGGGCGTGCTGGGAAGCGACCAGGTTACGCTCACCGGGGGCAGCGCCACTTTTGCGAGCAAGAATGTTGGTGGCGGCCAGTTAGTCACGGCGACCGGGCTGACCTTGGGCGGCGCGCAAGCGGCGAATTACCAGCTTGCCTCGACCACAGCGACGACCACCGCCGACATCACGCCAGCGCCGCTGACCGTTCGGGCGGACAACCTGGCCCGCACCTATGGGGCGACCAATCCGCCGTTAACGGCCAGCTACACGGGGTTTGTCGGCGGCGAAACGCTGGCCACGAGCGGAGTCACCGGCAGCCCGGGTCTTAGCACGACGGCGCAGACCAACAGCCCTGCTGGCGCCTACCCCATCAATGCCACCCTCGGCACTTTGGCCGCACAGAACTACAGCCTCAGCACCACCAACGGGGTGTTAACGGTGGCGAAGGCGCCGCTGACGGTTGCCGCCAACAACCTGTGGCGGGTTTACGGCGCGACGAACCCGGGGCTGACGGTTTCTTATAGCAGCTTCGTGCTCGGCCAGGACACCAGCGTGCTCTCCGGCAGTCCCAGCGTCACCACGACCGCCGTCACCAACAGCCCCGTCGGCTCTTACACGATTGTGGTGGCTGCCGGCTCGCTGACTTCACCCAATTACGCCTTCACCTTTGTCAATGGCACCTTGAGCGTGGTGCCGGCCGGGACGCTATTTATGGACAGTTTCACCCGGTCAACCGACCCCGGGCCGCTCTCGCCCTGGGTGGCGCAAGCGGGCAACTGGAGCGTGACGGGAGGAGCGCTGGCGAGCGGCACGAATGTCCCATACAGCTATAGCTACCTTTATCTCACCAACGTCTGGACCAATTACTCGGCCCAGGCGCAGATCAGACTCTCCGCTGGCGCCTTTGGGGGCGGGTTGGCGACGCGGTTGAATCCCGCCACCGGTACCCGCTATGCCGCCTGGATCTATCCCGGCGGGTCGCCGGGGGGGTCGAACATGTTGAAGCTGCTGAAGTTTCAGAACTGGACAGGCTTCACGGCGGTGCAGCAGGCGAGCCTGCCCGGCGTGGGCACTAATTGGCATACTCTGAGGCTGGTGGCTCAGGGCAATCGCCTTGCGGCCCACTATGATGGCAGCCTGGTGCTAAGCTGGACCGACCCGGACGCGCAACCTTTCCTGAGCGGCGGCGTCAGCCTGGAGATGTGGAACGATGCGACAGCTTATAGGCTTTCGGCCGATGACGTGCTGGTGGCTTTGCCCGTCGTCGTCGTAGCCTCCAACGATACCTACACCGTAAGGCAAGGCAGCACGCTGACTGTGTCTTCCCCGGGCGTGTTGGGCAACGACACCCCCGAGATGGGAAGCCTGACTGCCCTGCCGAACACCGGGCCGACGCACGGCACGCTGGACTTGAGCACCAACGGCGGGTTCACCTACACCCCAGTCGTGAGCTATGCCGGGACGGATACCTTCACGTATCGTGCCTACGACGGCTTCAGCACCTCCAGTGTGGCCACGGTCACGATCAGCATCACTACCAATCGCGCTCCGGTCGCCGCGAACGACAGCTATTCACTGATGGCCAACACCACGTTGACCGTTCCCGCGCCAGGAGTCCTGACCAACGACAGTGACGCCGACGGTGACAGCCTCACCGTGGTCTTGGCCACCGCCCCGACGAAAGGCGCTCTGAGCCTCAGTCCCAATGGCGCGTTCACTTACATTCCCTCAGCCAACTATGTTGGCTCCGACAGCTTCACTTACCGCGCCTCGGATGGGCAGACCAATTCCGCCCTGGCGACGGTGAGCATCTCGGTGACCGCGTTCACCCCGTTGTATAGCGACACGTTCACCCGCACCAGTCTGTCGCCCTGGGTGATGCAGGCTGGCAATTGGGCAATAAGCAGCGGGGTGCTCAAGGGCGGCACCAACGCGTCCGCCAGCTACGGTTACGCCTACCTAACCAACCAGTGGGGAGATTATTCAGTCCAGGCGCGGCTGCAGCTTTCGGCCGGCGGCTTTGGTGGGGCCTTGGCCGGGCGGCTGAATCAGGCCACGGGTGCCCGCTATGCCGCGTGGATTTACCCTGAGGGCTCGCCTGGCGGGTCGAGTGTGCTCAAGTTGCTGAAGTTCCAGAACTGGAGCCAGTTTACCGTGCTGCAACAGGCGACTTTGCCCGGGGTGGGAACCAACTGGCACACCCTCAAGCTAGTGATGCAGGGCAGTCGCATCGCGGTGCATTACGACGGCACCCTCATGCTGAGCTTGACCGATACCTACGCCCCGCCATTGGTCGGCGGCGGGGTTAGCCTCGAGCTGTGGACCGAGGCCACCCCGTGGACGCTGAGCGCTGACGACGTGGCGGTGAACGCAGTCCGCAACGTCCTGGCCACCAACGACACCTACACGGTGCGCATGGCTGGCACGTTGACCGTCCCCGCGCCGGGCGTGCTAACCAACGATGCCGGTGAGATGGGTAGCTTGACGGCGGTGCTGGCCACCAACGTCGCGCACGGCACGCTCATCCTCAACCCCAGCGGCGGGTTCACTTATGTGCCCGTCAGCACCTACAGCGGCTCGGACACGTTCGCTTACCAGGCCACCGACGGCGTCAACACCTCCAGCCCGGCAACAGTCACGATTACCGTCCCGGCCAACCGCGGGCCCACCGCCACCAATGACAGTTACACCCTGACGATGAATTCGACGCTCACCCTGACCGCGCCGGGAGTTCTGGCCAATGACACAGACCTGGATGGAGACCCTCTCACAGCAGTGCTGGCCAGCAGTCCCGCCCACGGCACCCTTAGCCTGTCTGACAATGGAGGCTTCTCTTACGCCCCAACGATTGGCTACACCGGCTCGGATAGCTTCACATACTGGGCCAATGACGGCGCGACCAACTCCACGGCTGCGACCGTCACCCTTTCAGTGACCGCGCCGGGGGTGTTGCTCACGGACAACTTTGCCCGCACCACTCTGTCGCCCTGGGTGGTGCAAGCCGGCAACTGGGCCGTCACCAACGGCGTGCTCCGGGGTGGCACCAATTCGACCTTCACCTACGGTTATGCCTACTTGACGAACAACTGGACGGATTGCGAGGCCCAGGCGCGCATTCGACTGCCGCTCGGCGCCTATGGCGGCGGCTTGGCCGGGCGTCTCAATCGGGTCACCGGCGCCCGTTATGCCGCCTGGATATATCCCGAAGGTTCGCCCGGCGGTTCGACCTCGTGGAAGTTGCTCAAGTTCCAAAACTGGACCACCTTCACCCTAATCCAGCAGGGCACTCTCCCGGGCGTCGGCACGAACTGGCACACCCTTAAGCTGGTCTTCCAGGGCAACCGGATTGATTTCTATTACGACAGCACCGCATTAACCAGCGTCAAGGATGCCCAGCCCTATTTGTCGGGCGGAATCAGCGTTGACCTCTGGACGGATGCCGCCAGCTATGTGCTCTCGGCCGATGATGTCCAGGTGACCGCCTTGGCCCCGGACGTGTCGGTGGCAGCGGTTGGGATGGTGCCCAACCTGGTCAATCAGACGGTCGCTGTCACCTTCCAGGGCGCGCCTGGTGGGCTTTACTTGGTCCAGGCTACCACCGACCTTGGCCCGGCAGCCTCCTGGACGCCAGTGTCCACCAACCTTGCTGGCGGTGACGGTCGCTGGACCTTTACTGATTCGCTGACCAGCTCGCCTCGGCGTTGGTACCGCGCCGTCAGGCCGTAGTTGGCTGCGGCGTTCGCGGGGATGCTTCATAGCTGCGTTTGGGCTCGCGAGGACGCTCGCCCTGCCGCTAAATGGGGGCTCTTGAATTGATGAACAGCTACTTCAGTCCCGGCGATTGGGCGGTCATCCTCCTCTATGTGCTTGGCATTATCGCCCTCGGCGTGTGGTTCGGCAAAGACCAGCGCAACACGCGCGACTACTTCCTCGGCAGCAAGAACATCCCCTGGTGGGGCATTGGCTTGTCCATCGTCGCCGCCGAAACCAGCGCCCTGACCATCATCGGCGTGCCCGCCATGGCCTACGGCGGGAACATCGCCTTCATCCAGATGATCATCGGGTATGTCATCGCCCGCATTATCCTCGCCATCGTCTTGGTTCCTCACTACTTCAAAGGTGAGATCTACTCACCCTACCAACTCTTCGCTAACACCTTCGGCCACTCCGCCCGCCAGACCGCCGGCGGATTCTTCCTCATCAGCGAAACCCTCGCCGCCGGGGTCCGCGTCTATGTCGCCAGCATCCCCGTGAAACTGATCCTCGGGGATAAACTCCTCGGCCTCGGCACCGGCGATCCCATCCTCGGCGCCATCCTGTTGTTCGTGGTCCTTTCCCTGCTCTACACTTACGTCGGCGGCGTCAAGGCCGTCATCTGGACCGACGCCGTCCAGTTCGGCCTCTTCCTCCTCGGCGGGATTTTCGCCCTCTGCTACATCCCCACACTCGTGGACGGCGGCGCCGGGGCGGTGTTCTCCCAGGCTGCCGCCGGCGGCAAGCTCCACTGGTTCAATGTCACGCCGCCGCCTGGGGTTTCCCTCGCCAAGTTCCTGTTCGACAAGCCCTTCAACATCTGGATGGGCGTCATCGGCGGCACGGTCATGGTCATGTCCTCCCACGGCGCGGAGCAATTGATCGTCCAGCGGGTGCTGGCCTGCAAGAGCGTCGCCGATGGCCGCAAAGCCCTCGCCCTGAGCGCCGTCGTCATCTTTCCCCTCTTTTTCGTCTTCCTGCTGGTGGGCGCGATGCTCTGGGTCTTTTACCAGGGCCACCCCTTCCAGATTCCCTTGCCCGAAACCCGCCCCGGCTCCGGCATCAGCGCCAACGACTTCATCTTCCCCATCTTCATGATGACCGAAGTGCCGCACCTGCTGAAGGGGTTCCTCATCGTCGCCATCCTCTCCGCCGCCATGTCCTCCGTCAGTTCCGCGCTCACCTCCCTGGCTTCCGTCTCGACCATGGACTTCGTGAAGCAGCTTCTGCCCGGCCGCAGCGAGGACTTCTTCCTGCGCTTCAGCAAAGTCTCGACGATCTTCTGGGCCGCCGCCTTGATCCTGACGGCTTATCTCAGCCGCCAGGTCGCCTTCGTCTTGAACGCCGCCTTCGCCCTGCGCGGCCTCACCAGCGGCGCCCTCCTCGGCGGCCTCATCCTGGCCGTGTTCTGGAAAAAGGGCCGCAGCACCCCTGTCATCGCCGGCATGATCGTGTCCCTGGCCGTGATGATCGCCATTCAGGTCCTGCCCAAGCTCGATTGGACCAAAGATCTTTGGCTGAAGACCGTCGGCACTGAAATCTTCTGGCCCTGGTACACCCTCATCGGCGTGATCATTACCCTCCTGACCGCCTGGCTGGTTCGGACCCTGCTGCCCGGACCCGAACCTGTAGCGCAGGCTTCCAAGTCGTTGGCATCCTGGTGAGTAAAAAAAACAGGCGCAGTGACCAACTGCGCCTGCGATGAAAGAGCTGCGGCCTCGCGCGGAATTCAGGCTTTGCGGAGCCGGCGCCACGCAACCAAGACCAGCAAGCCCGGCCCGGCAACCAGCGTCACAGTACTAGGCTCGGGTATAAGCACAACACTCGCATTATCCAGGCCGATGTATGACTGTGAACTGCCCGCCTGCCCGTCGAGCGAGATGGTGGTGTTCGCAGACGTGGCGATGAAATCAAATATGAACCCCTCCCATTGGTTGAGGTTCTGCGGAATGCTGGTAAAGGTCGTTGAGGCACTGCCCGCAGTCACCAGGACACTCACGGGTGCAGAGTTGTAGGGTGGGCTGGTGCCAATATCGAGCGTAAGCCGATACTGGGCGCCGATCGTAGTCGAAATGGTCTGTGCCTGAACCACGCCGGCATAAGGGGCATTGTCGTGATAACCACTGAGATCGAGAAAATAGCTACCAGCGGAAGCGGTCAGGCCAAAGGGATTTGACGGCCCGATCCAAGCCAAGGCGCCGTTTTGAATTGTCCACCCGGTCATGTCTGTGGCCCCCACGGCGAGCGGCATGGTATCATCTGTAACGGGGACGAAATTGCCCAATTCAAAACTCCCGTTTATTAGCAGGTTAGCGTGCGAGGGCAATCCAATGCCAAGTACGGCTGCCGCTATCACGACGGTGCGTTTGATAATAGCCATAACAAAAGCCTTATTCCGACATTACACTACCCCTTTTACGCCATCGAGGGCGCTCTTGTCAACTGGAATCGTGCATTTTTTTCCCTTTCTTTAGCGGCCGGGAAATCGGGGAATCGCGCTCCTTGCCTGGACAATTTGGCGTCTCCCCGGACGCAGCGAAAGCTTCTTCCTGCGCTTCAGACTACTCTTTACCGTCCCAGCAGTAGGTGCACAGCTTCTCCCTGGGCAGGCCGATGGATTGGACCAGGTCGGCGAGCTGCTGGTACTGGAGCGTGGTCAATCCCAGCCGATCACAGATCTGCTCCACCATCGCGCGATATTTCTCCGAGTCGGGATCGAGATACTCCGGTGGCGGCGGGCCATCTTGGCCTTCCATTTCCCGGATGGCGCGCCGGCCGGCCAGGTCCAGCTCCGATCGGGAGCGGGAGAAATTCAGGAACTTGCAGCCGAAAACCAACGGCGGACAGGCTGGCCGCATGTGGACCTCCTTCGCCCCGCAGTCAAAGAGCCGCCGGACCGTATCGCAGAGCTGGGTGCCGCGCACAATCGAATCTTCGCAGAACAACAGGCGCTGGCCGTAGATCAGCTCCTTGATCGGGATGATCTTCATGCGGGCCACCAGGTCGCGCGTGGGCTGGTCCTGGGGCATGAAGCTGCGCGCCCAGGTCGGCGTGTACTTCGCGAACGGCCGGCGAAACGGCATGCCTCGTTCCTGGGCGTAACCCATCGCGTGGCCCGTGCCGGAATCGGGAATGCCCGCCACCACGTCCACGGGCGTCGTGTCCCGCCGGGCCAGCGCCGCGCCGCAGCGGTATCGGCAATCTTCCGTGTTGATGCCCTCATAGGTGGACGCCGGGTAGCCGTAATAGACCCAGAGGAAAGCGCAAATCTGGCAGCGGGCGCCGGGCCGGGCGACCACTTCGACGCCCTCCGGCGTCAGCCGCACGATTTCCCCCGGCCCGAGGTCGCGCAGGGTTTCGTAACCCAAATTGGGAAAGGCGCAGGTTTCCATCGTGGCCGCGTAGGCCCCCGCTTTCTGGCCGAGAATGGTCGGGGTCCGTCCCAGTTTGTCGCGGGCCGCGTACACGCCCCCGTCAGTCAGCAACAGCATGGAACAGGAGCCGGCGATAGCGTCCTGGGCGATCTGGATGCCCTCGGCGAACGTCGCGCCCTGGTTGATATAAAGCGCCACCAGTTCCGTCGGGTTGACTTCGGCGCCGCTCATCTCCGAGAAATGCGCCGAGCGCAGTCCGTAAGCTTTCTTCACCAGTTCGGCCAGGTTCGCAATCCGCCCCACCGTGACGATCGCGTAATTGCCCAGGTGCGAGCCGATGATCAGCGGCTGGTCCTCCGTGTCGCTGATGACGCCGACGCCCATCCGCCCCTTCAGCTTCAGGACGTCATGCTCGAACTTGGATCGAAACTGGGCGTTGCTGATGTCGTGGATGAACCGCGTGCAGCCCGTGCCGTGATGCACCGCCAGCCCGCCACGGCGCGTGCCCAAATGCGAATGGTAGTCGGTCCCGTAGAACAGGTCGCTTACGCAATCGTCGTTTGAAACCACACCAAAATAGCCACCCATATAAGTCTGTGTCAGTTAGCCGCAGAACTCAGGTTCAGGCCGCAGCTCCGAAGGTAATGCTTCAGATCGGGAATAGGGATGATGCCAAAGTGAAATACCGATGCTGCCAGTAGCACCGTCGCCCCCGCCTCGGCGGCTTCGCGGAAATGTTCCAGGGTCCCTGCACCGCCCGAAGCAACAACTTCCGCCTCGGTGGCCGACGCAATCATGCGGATCAACGGCAGATCGAATCCGGTACGCGCGCCGTCGGTCGCCTTGCTGGTAGGCAGAATGCAGCGGACCCCATAGCCGGCGACCTGACGAGCCCATTCCAGCGCGTCCGCGCCGGTGGCGGTGCGACCGCCAGCTACAAACACCTCGTAGCCCGAGGGAAGCGACGGGTTACGGTCCACATCAATGGCCACGGTGACTTTTTCTACCCCCAGCTCGCGGATCATCTCCGCGATGACCTTGGGATTGCGAAACGCAGCGCTGCTGGTGGACACCTTGTTCGCTCCCGCCCGGATGACGGCGCAAGCCGAAGCCACATCCCTGATGCCCCCGCCCATCGTGAATGGGACGGTCGCGACGGCGGCCACGCGTTTGACGACCTCCAGCAGGGTGCCGCGGTTTTCGACGGTGGCGGTAATGTCCAGCATGGCCAGTTCATCGGCGCCCGCCGCGCAATAGGCTTTGGCGCAGGCCACCGGATCCCCGGCGTCCTTGATATCGACGAAATGCACGCCTTTGACTACCCGCCCATTCTGCATGTCCAGGCACGGCATGATGCGAATGTTCGACTTCATAGATGTTTTGTCCTCTCTATTGTTTGTGGTGCTACATTTGACTGGAGGAGGCTATCCGGATTTACCACGAAGGGGAGAAGAAAATGCCCTGCCAGTCCACGCGGCCACTACTGCTCGCAAAACACCGTCATGCATGGTCGCACAAACGGCGCTGACTCTCGGTGCGTAGAGAATGCGCCGGCTGAAGCAGTAGCTGGCTCTCGAGGGTGCGTTGCACTAAGCGGGAGTTGCTCAACCTCCGGCCGCTAACCCGCCGCCTGCCGATGCCCCAGTTCCAGCTTCAGCGCCCCCAACGACAAATTGATGTCCCGAATAAACGCCACCAGCGCCCCACTTAGCATCACCACGCAGGCGATGAACAGCAGGCTGATCAACACCCCCACCTCCAGCTTCCACAGCGCCGTCAGGAACAGCACGATAATCAGCACCGACGCCAGCAGCACGCTCACCCCCGCCAACAGCATGGACAGGCGAATCAGCCCCGCCCGGCGAAACAGGATATCAATCTGCCCTTCCAAGCGTTCATGGTCCGCGCCGGAACACGCCCGGGACTCTCGCACCAGTTGCCGCAACCGGTCTATCGTCCGCCCGTAACGGTTGGTCAGCGTGAGCAGCAGCAGGCCCACGCCCGAAATCAGGATGACCGGCCCAATGGCCACCTGCAGCACGGGAATCAGTTCCTGCACTGGTGTCGAAGGCATATTCGAGCCCAGCCTACCGCGGCACCTTCGCGAATCAACCCCAATCGTCTTCGCCGTTCCACACTGCTCTGCGCGCTTGCCTCGGCTGCAGCCCTCCCGTCAGGCATCAGCTGACTTTCCTTGACATCAGACGCCCCAAGCCCTACACCCCCGCCATGCTGCCTGCACGTAGATCCTCACCGATAGAAAGATTCTTGCTTCTTGCGGCCGCTCTCGCGCTGGTTCCCGGCCAGGTGCTCGCGGTCTATTACTGGGATGCCAACGGCGCAGCCGCCGGGTCCGGCTCCGCTCCCGCCGGCACCTGGGGAGTGCAGGCCTACTGGAACACCAATTCTACCGGCATAGGCTCAACCCAGGGCTGGAGCGCAGGCGGGATTGCCTACTTCGCCGCGGGCAGCGACGCCACCAGCCCCTACACCGTCACCATTTCCGGCACGCAACAGGTCGCGGACATCCACGTGAACCGTGGCACCGTGACCTTCGAGGGCGGCGCGCTTAACCTGGTGCCGTCCGATAACAACAACACCAACCGCCTGTTGTCCGCCGGCCATGACGACCCCAACACAGTGGCCACCTTCAACACCATCCTCACCGGCGCTTATGGCCTTAACCGCTACCAGCGCGGCACAATCATCTTCGGCGCGACGAACACCTACACCGGTCCGACCGTCATCGAAGGCGGCATCCTCAAGCTTGGCGCGCCCAATGTCATCCCCACCGCCAGCATGCTCGTGCTCTCGAATAATAACGGCCGCACCGACGTGGCCGACATGGGTCTGACCGACACTCCCGCTACGTTCGCCACCAGCGGCTTCAGCCAGCAACTCGGGCCGCTCCAGTTGGCCGGCCCCAATGCCAACTGCCCCCGAACGATTGACTTCGGCGCTGGTACCTCAGCCCTCGCATTTGCCTCCAGCAGCGCCCAGAACTGGACCTCTAACGAGGGCGTGGACATCCCCCTCCTTATCACCAACTTCAATTTGGGCGTTGATTCCCTCCGCTTCGGCACCAGCAGCACCGGCCTGACCACCCGACAACTGGGCCTGCTACGTTTCCTGGATTACGGCGGCGCCACGGGCGCGATTGACGCGAGCGGCTTCGTCACTCCCCTCAGCTACGCCCTTACGGCGGCGCCCGTCTGCTTCCCAGGTCTATCCCCGCGATCGCCAGACCAGCCGCGCCGTCGTCGCTTATCGCGGCACCGTTTCGAGCCCAACCTACGATTCCCTCCTCCTGCAGGTCACCCGCAACGGCGTCGCCTACACCAACGTCACCCAGGCGCTCGTATTCTCCAACGGCCTCGCTGCTTTCAACCTCAGCGCCTCGATCCTGGCTGAATTGGCCAATTACGGCTTCACCCTCTATCTCCGCGCCGGGGCCAGCCAATATCAAATCGCCTCCGCCGCCAACGTCGTCGCCGGCGACGCTTACCTCATCAACGGCCAATCCAATGCCGAGGCCATCAGCTACTCCGGCAGCGCTAGCGCCAACCAGCACTCCTTCCTCCGCTCATTTGGTGCACCTGCCGCCTCCGCCGCCGGCACCACCGCCGACTTGGCCTGGCACCAGGCCATCGGCGACACCCGCTACGGCTCCGGCATGGTCGGCCAATGGGGACTCAAGTTCGGCCGCCTGCTCCTGGACACCTACCAAATCCCCATCGCCATCATCAACGCCGCCGAACCCGGCCAGCCCATCACCTATTTCCAGCGCAACGACGCCATCCCCACTGATCTCGGCACCAACTACGGCCGCCTCCTCTACCGCGTCCAGCGCGCCGGCTTGACCAACGGCATCCGCGCCATCCTCTGGTACCAGGGCGAGTCCGATTACAAGACCAGCGCCGCCCAGCACGAATCTGGTTTCCTGGACGTCTATGATCATTGGCTGGCCGACTACCCGGGCGTGGAGAAGGTCTATGTCCACCAGGTCCGGCAGGTCGCCGTGCTCGGCTGGTGGACTGATGGCCTCGATTTGCGCAACCGGCAAAGACTCTTCCAGCGCAACTACAGCAACATCTCGGTCATGTCCACCACCGGCATTGATGCCTACGGCCTCAGTAGCTGGCATTACGCCTACACCGGGGGCTATGAGTTGATCGGCATTCATATCTTCAAGCTCGTCGCCCGCGACCTCTACGGCGGCCAGTCCGCCAATGTCGAAGCCCCGGACACCCTTTACGCCTGCTTCAATAACGCCGCCCACGACGAGATTGCCCTGGTCATGCGCAATACCACCGACACCCTGGTCTGGGGCGCCGGGTCCCAAGCCGACTTCGCGGTCAACGGCGTCGCCGGGGCGCCCGATCGGCGGTGCCGCCTCCAACAACGCCGTCATCCTCAAACTTAGCTCCCCCGTCAGCTACGGCGCCACCGTCAGCTACGCCGGCCACGCGGCCACCGTCGCCCCCTGGGTCACCAACGCTGCCGGCGTTGGCCTGCTGGCCTTCTACAACGTGCCCGTGACCGCCCCCCAGCCCCTTTCTTCACCTCGCCTGACGGCAAGCCCTTCCACCTCTCCAGGCAACGTTACTCTGAGCTTCGGCACCGTCCAGGGCCGGTTCTATTCCGTCGAATACTGCACCGATCTCGCCGCGCATGACTGGCAGCCCCTGCCCAAGTACGTCTGGGGCACCGGCGCCTCGATGCAATTCTCGGTCCCGCGCTCGAACCCGGCCCGCTTCTACCGCCTGCGCATTACCTCGTACTAAACCCGCCGGAACAGTAATTCGCCAAGATGTGTAAACGCCTCTCCAAACCGGCAGTTTTCATGGCCGCTGCCATCCTGGCAGCCCTGCGGCTTCCCATCTCCGCCAACAGCGCCCCTGCGCCCGAAAACCGCGTCGTCCTCGACATCGAATCCTCCAAAGATAAACCGCGCAACTCGGAAGGGGCCTTCGTCACCCTTAGTCGGGCGCATTCTCTTCTCTCTCTTTTGCGCCGCCGATGAAAGCCCGGCCCGCATCGTTTCCATCAGCTCCGAGGACGCCGGCCGGACTTGGAACATTAAACCGCGCGTGGTGGTGGAAAACACCGGGCATGAGAATGTCATGAGCGTCTCGCTGCTGCGGTTCCCGAGCGGCAAGCTCCTCAGGTCGGGGTACGGAAACGGGCCCCGCGTGTACACCTCTTCCGCGAGGGCATTGTTCTTCTCCTCTGGAGGCTGGATGCCGAGCATCCCGTGCAGGTAATCCCAGGGATGCCGCAGGAAAAGCGAACAATTTGCATCGAAGCTGCTAAAGTGATGAACCATGGCGCTGTTCGCCCTCATCAAGAACCAGGGCACGCATTGCGCGGCGGCGGCTGGGAGGGTTCCATCAAGCCCGCTTACGAAGTTGCGCCACCAGGGTCTGCTGAAAATGGTGGTAGATCCCCCGGCTCTGCATCTTGAGCAGACGGAGTAGCCGCGTCACACGCTTGACGATCCAAGGGCCGTACCCCAGGCTAGCCCGTGCAATAGCACCGCCCCAATCACGACGTGGCGGTCCGGGATGCCGGCGCTCTGGCTCCAAATGGCATGGAGGAGGGGATGCGGTCGGCTCAGCCAAATCCCGCCGGCGCAGATCAACGCCAGCAACGCCAGCACAACCTCGCGCGAGTGAATCCTTAACCCGCTATAGCCGGGCAGCCACTTGTCAAACAGCCAGAAGAACGGCGTGTTGTCTCCCAACGCCATCAGCAAAGCGACCACCAGCAACGTCAGCAGGCCCCGCACGTTGCGCTCGCGCACTCGGCACAAGCCTGCCAGCCCAAGCAGCAACGCAATCGGGCCGAAGAATAGCGATCGTTTCGTCGAGATCGATCCCCGGCCTCGCCATATTCCAAGTGGGCTAATCAAGCTTTCGAAGTTCGGCCATTCGAGCTTGCAGAAATTGGTAAACGCCCGCGACGCCTCAACCCGGTTGCCCTCCTTCGCCAACTCGACGAAGGGCAGAACACACGGCGACGAGCCGCGAACTGAAGTTGCGGTGCCGTTGGCATAAGCCCCTCCCGGCAGCAGCAGCGCCTGCCGACGGAGCCGGGCGCCGATAATTGACGCTGGCGGGAACGTGAACACTTCGGGCGACGCACGGAACTCGGCGCAGCAATAGGGTGTGCCGCCCGATTCGCCGGCTCTCCGGGCTCCCGTCCGCGGCGCAAATGAAACAGCGCCGGCACATAACACAGCGCCCGCAGTAGTCATCTGCCCGGTCATCCAGGCCGTCAGCGCCCGGCTTCCCGAGTTGCTGGCCGTCATAAACGAGCACTGCCGGCGCCCCACCTGCAGTTCCCTTCCCAAAGCGCATGCGAACACACCCAACGCGCAATGCAGCCAGACCAACAGAAAACTTCCAACTCCCTGCCCCAGGCAGATCAGATAGACCGGGGGGTAAAACACCATCATCTGCGTGTCCGCCAGGACGGCCGGCCGAGCCCGATATATGGATTCCATAACGGCAGCCGCCCTGCCCACACCGCCTCCCTCAGGAAATGCAGGTTCGGCCCCAGAAACTGCACGTAGTCCCAGGTCTCCAGCAACTTTGTGCCCGCAAAACACAAGACGGCGGCAAACAGCCCGGTGGCCGCCACGACCAGCAGGTCCTCCCGCCGAGCGCGAGATAGTCCACGTGACATGCCTCGAAAAGACCATTTGGTGCTAAGAGCGTCAACGCGGAAACAGTCCACCAGGCTGCGCAATCCGGCGCGTCGGCCTTGACTGGCAACCGAACACCGCCGGCAGACTCGCCGGGGAAAAACCACAGAACCGTTCACTGCATAAGATAACATTGAACCTCGGCCCAATTGGTTCATACTATACCCAGTGACATGAACGATTCGGCTGACCTGCACAAAGTCCTGAAGAACTGGCCGTACGACCCGGAACACGATGCGCGCATCCTCCGTGGCGACGACGGGCGCGAGCTGCTCCAGGTGCGCACGCCGCTGGGCATCGAGCAATACGAAATGGACGGGCGGCCCGACGGCCTCCGCCCGCACGGCATGGAATCCGCCCTCGAATATCACCAGCAGCGCCTCAATCAGGCCAAGTTCTCCGGGCTCGAAGCCGAGTTCGAACTGAGCCCGCCGGAGTGCAGCGAGCTCTTCCAGGAGGGCACGCTTTACTACTTCCGTTATGTCCGGCTCTTCCAGCTCAAGAACTGGGCCCGCACCATCCGCGACACTGCACGCAACCTGCGCGCGTTCGATTTTCTGCACCGCTACGCCCGGCGCGAGGAGGATCAGCAGTTCCTCGAGAAATGGCGGCCTTACCTCCTGCGCGTCCACGCCAGCGCGAGGGTCATGCAGGCGATTGACAAAGGCGCCTACGACGAGGCGCTAACCATCGCCCGCGAAGCCATGGGCAAGATCGAGTCGCTGGAAGAGCTGGAGGACGACACCTTCAAGTTTGAACAGGAGCGCTCAATTATGGCCTTGCGCGAGCTCGAGTCGCAGGTCCAGAAAAACCGGCCCTTGTCCGAGTTGGAGCAATTGGAGCATCAACTGCGCCGCGCGATTGACCGGCAGGAATTCGAGCACGCCGCCCAGTTGCGCGACCGAATTCGCGTGCTCAGGCAACAGCACGTTTGTTGATCGGGGGGAACGGTCGCCGCTGGTCTGGGCGGTTCCGGTCAGCGGCGGGCAAAAATGCGGTTCGCCTCCTCGAGCGTCTCTTTGGATCCGATGTCATACCAGAGGCCGGGGACTTTCCACGTGAAGAACGGCGTGCGCGGGTAGAGCCACTGGACGAGGCGGCCCGGCTGGTCCGGGTTGTTGCCCTCGGCGATGTATTGCTTGATCAGCGGCAACGTGGACTGCGGGTAGAAGTAAAGCGCGATCCCGGTCAGCGTGCTGGTCGGGTTCTTCGGCTTCTCTTCGAAGAAGGTGATGCGTCCGTCGCCGGCCAGGGTAATCGCGTTGTATTTCTTGATCTGCTCCAGGTCACCTACGTCATAGACCGCCAGGACGGGTGCGTTCTTCTCGCGGCAATAGCGGCCAAAATCCGAGAGCTTCTCGCTGAATAGATTGTCGCCGGCCACGACGATCAGGTCGTCGGCGATATTCTGGGTCTGGAGGACGAAATGGATGTCGCCGATGGCGCCCAGCTTGTTGCTGTCATCGGTCGAGAGGTCGTTGACGATGGTGAAGTTGAGTTGGGCCTTGTGGGCGCGGTAGTCCATGGACCACTGCTGGAAATGGCCGGTGAACTTGGAGTTGGTCACCACGTAAATGCGGTCGAGGCCGCCGATGGGCGCCAGGTTGTCGAGCACATAGTCAATCATCGGCTGGCCGGCGACCGGCAGCAGCGGTTTGGGCCGCGTCAGCGTGAGGGGATAAAGGCGAGTGGCGTAACCCGCGGCGAGGATGATGACCTTCATTGGTTGTCGAAGAGGCTGGGCGCTATTCCCCAGGTGAGCTCCTGGCAGCGGGCCAGAATTTCTCCTGCCGACTCGCACTCCAGCGCAAAGGCGGCCAGTTCCCGCGCCTCGCTCAGTTTCAAGCGGCGGATGAGAAATTTCATCGGCGGCACCAGCGACGGAGCTGAACTTAACTCATCCACCCCCAGGCCCAGCAGCAGGGGAACCAGCACGGGGTCGCCCGCCATTTCGCCGCAGACACTGACCCGGACGTTGTGCTTGTACGCCGCGTCCACGGTGGTCTTGATCAGCCGCAAGATGGCCGGATGCGTCGGCTCGTAGAGGTGGGCGATCTTCTCGTTCATCCGGTCCACCGCCAGCGAATACTGGATCAAATCATTCGTCCCGATGCTGAAGAACTTCACCCGCTTTGCCAGCGAGTCCGCCACGATCGCCGCCGAAGGCGTCTCGATCATCGCGCCGATCTCCAGGTTTTCGTCGAAGGGAATCTGCTCCCGGCGCAGCTCGGCCTTGTATTCCTCGACCAGGGCGTTGGCCTGCAGCAACTCCTCGAGGCCCGAGATCATCGGGTACATCATCTTGAGGTTGCCCTCGGCACTGGCGCGCAGAATGGCGCGGATTTGCGCGCGGAAAATGTCGCGCTCCTGCAGTGAGATCCGAATCGCCCGCCAGCCCAGGAAAGGATTCAGCTCGGTCGGCATCTGCATGTGGGCCAGGAACTTGTCGCCGCCCAAATCCAGCGTGCGGATCACCACCGGCAGCGGTTTGAGGGCCGCAGCGACTTCGCGATACGACTGGTATTGCTGTTCCTCTCCCGGCAGATACTCGCGGTTCAAGAACAGGTATTCCGTGCGGAACAAGCCCACGCCCTCGGCGCCGTTGGCCTTGACTTGTTCGGCATCGGCGGCTTGCTCGATGTTGGCATTAAGCAGCACGCGATGCCCGTCCAGCGTGACGGCGGGTTCCTGCAGGAGATCGCGCAACCGCTGCTGCAAGGTGGCCTGCCGGAGGATAAGCTGGCCATACTCGAACAGCGTCTGGTCGGTCGGATTGATGATCAGCACCCCGTTGAGGCCGTCCAGCAGCGCGTACTGGCCGCTCTTCACCTGGTCGCTGACGTCTTTCAGGCCGACCACCGCCGGGATTCGCAGCGACCGCGCCATGATCGCGGTGTGGGAGGTCTTGCTGCCGACGTCCGTGGCAAACCCGAGCACATGGCGCTTGTCAAGCTGCGCCGTGTTCGAGGGCGTCAAATCGTGGCTGATGATAATGCACGGCTCCTTGAGATGGCGCAGGTCGGCCTCCTCCTCCAACCCCAGCAGGTTGTTTAACACGCGAGTCGTCACATCGCGCATGTCGGCGGCCCGTTCCCGCAGGTAATCGTCCTCGATGCCCGACAAAGTCGCCGCGTAGCGCTCGGCCACGGTGTGGAACGCGTGCTCGGCGTTGACCTTCTGCTCCTGGATGACCCGCACGACCTCGTCGAGCAGCGTCCGGTCCTCCAGCACCAGCAAATGGGCGTCGAAGATGCTGCCTTCCTGCGCGCCCATGCCTTCGCCGACCTTCCGCTGGATCTCAAGGAGTTGGTGGCGGGTTTGCACCAGGGCTTTCTCCAAGCGGTTGACTTCCTCGGCCAGTGCGGCCTCGCTCAGTTGCACCTTCGCAATGGTCGGCCGCGCCCGACCCAGCACCAGGATCTTCCCGCGGCATACGCCGGCTGAAACCGGGATGCCCCGAAAGCTCTTCTCTCCCGTGTGCGGCTGCTCTGGCATGAGTGATTCTTACTTTACTCGCCTGGGGTTGGAAAGCAATTCTTTGTCGGGCAGGACTGCATCCAGGGCGGCATCAAGCTTGCTATGTGATGCATCTGTCTGGGAGGGCGAGCGTCCCCGCGAGCCCAAACTTCCGGGGAAATCCGAGGAAATCAGGGCTCGCGGGGACGCTCGCCCTCCCAGGCTTGGATTGAAATCGCGAGCTTGGTGCGGCCCTGCGGGTGCCTAGTTTATCCTTTCCAATTCCGGCGGCGTGCTTTCTTATGGGCGGACGAATTGGAAACTATGAAGATTGTCTTAGCATACTCAGGTGGATTGGACACCTCGGTCATCTTGGCGTGGCTGAAGGAGCGGTATGACGCGGAAATCATTGCGTTCTGTGCCAACATCGGCCAGGCGGAAGAACTGAAGGGCCTCGAGGCCAAGGCCAAATACACCGGCGCGTCGAAATGCTACATCGTGGACCTGGAGGAGGAGTTCGCGCGCGACTTCATCTTCCCCATGATCCAAGCCGGGGCGGTTTATGAGAACCAGTATCTCCTGGGCACCAGCATCGCCCGCCCGCTCATCGCCAAAGGCATGATCGCAATTGCCAAGAGGGAAAAGGCCGGGGCCATCGCCCACGGCGCCACTGGCAAAGGCAACGACCAGGTCCGCTTCGAGCTGACCGCCGCCTGCCTCGCCCCCGAACTCCAGGTCGTCGTTCCGTGGCGAGACGCCCGGTTCCGCGACCAGTTCCCCGGCCGCGCCGAAATGATTGCCTACTGCGAGCAGAAGAGGATCCCCGTCCAGGCTTCAGCCAAAAAGCCGGTACTCGATGGACCGCAACCTCCTGCACATCTCCTTCGAGGCCGGCATTCTGGAAGACCCTTGGATGGACGTCTTTGCGCCCAAGAACAAGGACATGTTCAAGCTGAGCGTCGCTCCCGAGGATGCACCGGACAAGGCCGAATATGTCACGCTCGATTTCAAGAAGGGCAACTGCGTCGGCGTCAACAGCCGGGCGCTGAATCCGCTCGGCGTGATGCGGACGCTCAACAAACTTGGTGGCAAACACGGCGTCGGGCGGGTTGACCTGGTCGAGAACCGCTACGTGGGCATGAAGTCCCGTGGCGTCTATGAGACCCCCGGCGGGGCCATCCTCCACTTCGCCCATCGCCAAATGGAGACGCTCACCATGGACCGCGAGGTGATGCACCTGCGCGACTCGCTCATCCCGCGCTATGCCGAGTTGGTGTATTATGGCTATTGGTTCGCGCCCGAACGGCTGGCGTTGCAGGCCTTCGTCACCGAGAGCCAGAAGAACGTCACCGGCACCGTCCGCGTCAAGCTCTACAAGGGTAACATCATGTGCGCCGGCCGGAAATCACCCGTTAGCCTCTATAATCCTGCCATCGCCACGATGGAAGCCGATCCCACTAAGGCCTACAACCAGGACGACGCCACCGGCTTCATCCGGCTGCATGGGTTGCGGCTCAAAGTAGCCGCGCGGGTCCAGCGGAAGGGGTGATGCGTGATGCGTGAAACGTGAGAGGGATAAGGCCGACCGCGGCGCTTCTTGACAGGGTTGGCCGGCTTGATAACCTCGCTGCCGGAAGCGAAACATTGACACTGCAACCGTGAAGAACCTAAAGATTGCCATCGGCGCGGACCACGGCGGCTTCGAGCTGAAGAATAAGCTCCTGGGCTGGCTGCGCGAGAAGGGCTGCGAGGTTCAGGATTGCGGCACGCACAGCAAGGACGCCGTGGATTACCCGAGGATTGCCTACACCGTCGCGCGGTTGGTGGCCGGCGGGCAGTGCGACCGCGGCATCACGATTGACGCTGCCGGCATCGGCTCGGCCATGACCGCCAACAAGGTGCGCGGCGTGCGCGCCGCGGCCTGCTACAGCGTCGCCCTGGCCAAGAACAGCCGTGAGCACAACGACGCCAACGTCCTGACCCTGGGCGCCGGCCAGACGAATTTCGAGCAGGCTACGCCCATCATCGAGATGTTCCTCACCGCTGAATGCGTCGAGGAACGGCACCGCCAGCGGGTCCAACTGATCAACGACGTCCAGGAAGGCCCCATTGAAGTCGGGCCGCACCAGGCCACGCTGTTGGCTGGCGTCGGCGAAGCCCGCCCGGCCCCCACCGAGCCAGACCTGGAGAAAGTCGCCCGGCGCGTCAAGGAACTGCTCGCCGAGCAGGGTGCGCCCGTTGCCGCCCCGCCCGCGCCCCCGCCGCTGGACATCCCGCAGCTCATTGATCACACCATCCTGCGCCCGGACACCACCAGGGCGGACATCGAGCAACTCTGCCGCGAAGCGCGCCAGTACAAGTTCTATTCGGTGTGCGTCAATCCGACCTGGGTCTCCCTCGCCCGGCAACTTCTCGATGGGTCGGGCGTGAAGGTCTGTTGCGTCGTCGGCTTTCCGCTCGGGGCGCAGCCGCCGGAGACCAAGGCCATGGAAGCCCGCGGCGCCATCCGGCAGGGCGCAAAGGAAATAGACATGGTCATCAACGTCGGTGCCCTCAAGAGCGGCGACGACAACCTGGTGCTCCGCGACATCCGCTCCGTCGTCGAGGCCTGCCGCGACGGCAGCGCCAAATGCAAAGTCATCTTCGAAACCTCGCTCCTGACCAACGAGGAGAAAGCCCGCGCCTGCAAACTAGCCATCCAAGCCCGCGCCGACTTCGTCAAGACCTCGACCGGGTTCAGCACCGGCGGGGCGACCGTCGAAGACGTGGCCCTGATGAGCCGGATCGTGCGGGACAAGAAGCTCGGGGTCAAAGCCTCGGGCGGCATCCGCACGCTGGCCGATCTGCTCCGCATGGTGCGGGCCGGCGCCACCCGCATCGGCACCAGCAGCGGCATCAAAATCCTCCAGGAAGCCGCCGGCGAAGCCGTCAGTGGTGAAGGAGCTAAATACTAAAGGACAGCATTATGGCAGACCTGCGTTCATACATCTTTCTCGACAGCCTCCAGCCGCAAGTGGCGTCGTTCTTCGCCACCGTCTCGCAGGGGTTCCTGCCCATTGCCGGCCAGGCCTCCTTGTTTGTCGAGATTTCCCCCGGCATGGAGATCAACTTCGTCACCGACGTCGCCCTCAAATGCACCAAGGTGACCCCTGGCATGCAGATCATCGAGCGCCTCTACGGCTTGCTCGAAATCCATTCCGAGTCCCAGGCCGACGTCCGCTCCGCCGGCGCCGCCATCCTTGACGCGCTCGGCTTGAAAGAGGAAGACCGCTACAGGCCGGTCATCTACAGCAACAGCACCATCCGCCAGATTGATGACCACCATACCATGCTCATCAACCGCACCCGGCACGGCAACATGATCCTGCCCGGCCAAAGCCTCTTCACCATGGAAGTCGCCCCCGCCGCCTACGCCGCCTTCGCCGCCAACGAGGCCGAGAAGACCGCGGAGATTAACATCCTCGAAATCCGCGCCTTTGGCAGCTTCGGCCGCCTTTACCTCGGCGGCGAGGAGCAGGACATTGATGTGGCTTCCAAAGCCGCCGAGGCCGCCATCAACAGCCTCACCGGCCGCGCCATGAAAGGCGGCGGCGGCGCCTGACCCGCTTTAACCAGTCACAACTCACAACACCAACAACGTAAGGAGATACATATATGGCAGAAGCACTAGGCTTGCTCGAAACACGGTCCTTCGCCGCGATGGTCGAAGGCGCCGACGCAATGGTCAAAGCCGCCAAGGTTGAACTCGTCAGCTTCGAGAAGACCGGCGGTGGCTACGTCACGGCCGTCATTCGCGGCGACGTCGCCGCCGTCAAGGCCGCCACCGACGCCGGCCGCCTTGCCGCCAGCCGCGTCGGCGAAATGGTCGCCGTCCACGTCATTCCGCGCCCGCATCTGGGCGTGGACGAGGTGCTGCCGCTCGGCCGCGGCATCAAGGCGCCCAAGAAATAACGCCCTTTCCAGCGCCGGGGGCGGGCCGCGCGGTCCGCCTCGGCGCCAGGCATTTATGACTCTGGGCAAAGTTGTCGGCACCGTTGTCGCCACGCGCAAGGAAGCCAGCATGGACGGCCTGAAACTCATGGTCGTTAAGTCCGTGGACCCCGAAGGCAAGGAAACCGGCGGCCACGTCGTCGCCGCCGATGCCGTCGGCGTCGGCCCCGGCGAGATCGTCCTTCTCGCCTCAGGCAGCTCCGCGCGCCAAACCATCGCTACGCAGAACCGTCCGTGTGACGCCGTCATCATGGCCATCGTGGATAGCTGGGAGATTGGCGGCGTGGACAAATACAAGAAGGACTAGGACTAACAGTCAAATGGGTTGAATAGGTTACATGAGTTACATGGTTACAAAGGATGCCACTGCGAAAACCCCATGTAACTCATGTAACCATTTAACCCTGCAACTCTCACACCGTCACTATGTCCGGCCTTACCGACCAGGAAATTGAGGCCATTGCCCGGCACATCGTCGCCGATCTGACCAGCGGCGGCAGCAGCGGCAGTGCCGCCCGTCCCGAGCGCCCCGCCGGGCCGTCGCTGGCCGGCGACCTCGGCGTCTTCGACAGCATCAACGAAGCCGTCCGCGCCGCCAGTGCCGCTTTCGGACAGTTCGACGAACTCGGCCTTCAGAAACGCAACACCATCATCACCGCCATCCGCGACGCCATGCGCGAGCACGGCAACGCTCTGGCCCGTGAAGCCCGCGACGAAACCGGCCTGGGCCGCTACGAAGACAAGGTCATCAAGAACCAGCTCGTCACCGAGAAGACCCCGGGCACCGAAGACCTACAACCGCACGCCGTCACTGGCGATCACGGCCTCAACCTCACCGAGCCCGCCCCCTACGGCGTCATCGCCGCCATTACTCCGACCACCAACCCGACCTCCACCATCATCAACAACACCATTGCGATGCTCGCCGCCGGCAACGCCGTGGTCTTCAATGTCCATCCCAACGCCCGGCGCGTCTCCTGCCACAACGTCGCCCTCATCAATAAAGCCATCGTTGCCGCCGGCGGGCCGCAGAACCTAATCGCCTGCATTGCCAACCCAACCGTCGAGAGCGCCCAGACCCTGATGACGCATCCTGGGATCCGCCTCGTCGTCGTCACCGGCGGCGGCGGCGTTGTCAAGGCCGCTATGGAATCGGGCAAGCGCGCCATCTGCGCCGGCCCCGGCAACCCGCCCGTCGTAGTGGATGAGACCGCCGACATTGACAAGGCCGCGCGCGACGTCGTCTTCGGCGCGTCCTTCGACAACAACATCATTTGCACCGACGAGAAGTCATGCCTCGTGGTCTCCAGCGTGGCCGATCAGCTCATCCAGGCGATGACCTACAACGGCGCGCTGCTCGTCTGGAAAGACCAGTTGCCGGCCCTCGAAAAGGTCATCTTCAAGAAGACCCACGGCCCGCGCCAAGAAGCCGAGATTGACCGCTCGCTCATCGGCCAGAACGCCAGCGTCATTCTGCAAAAGGCCGGTATCTCCTGCGATGACTCCGTCCGCCTCGGCATCGTCGAGGTCGAGCACGATCACCCGCTGCTGTGGACCGAACAGATGATGCCCATCCTGCCCGTTACGCGCGTCCGGGACGCCGATGAAGGCATTGACCTGGCCATCGCCCTCGAACAACCGCGCCGCCACACTTTCGTCATGCACTCCGAGAGCCTGCCCAACCTCAGCCGCATGGCCCGCGAGTGCAACGCCAGCATCTTCGTCAAAAACGGCCCCTCCCAGGCTGGGCTGGGCTGGAAGGGCGAAGGCTACGCCTCGTTCACCATTGCCAGCCCGACCGGCGAAGGCATGACCAGCCCGCGCAGCTTCTCGCGCTGGCGCCGCTGCACCCTCGTCGGTGCTTTCAGGATCGTGTGATGAAACAATATCCCACCCTCGCCGTCATCGAGCTTGCCAGCATCGCCGACGGCATCTACTGCGCCGACGCGCTGCTGAAAAAGGCGCCCATCGCCATGATCAAGGCCGGCACCGCCAGCCAGGGCCGCTACCTCATCATCCTCGGCGGCTCCACCGCCGCCGTCGAGGAATCACTCAACGAGGCCCTCGCCGTCGGCCAGGCCAGCCACCTCGACCACGCCTTCCTGCCCGACGTCCACCCCCAGGTCCACGACGCCGTCCTCGGCCAGCGCCTGCCCATGCAGCAGGACGCCGTCGCCGTGCTCGAAACCGCTACCGTCGCTGCCAATGTCCGGGCCGCCGAGCTCGCCCTCAAGGGCACCAAGGTCCGCCTCGTCGAACTCCGCCTCGCTGAATACGAGATGTCCGGCAAGGCCATCAGCCTCTTCAATGGTGAACTGCACGAAGTCGAAGCCGCCATGGACCTCGCCGCCGGCTTCCTCCGCGGCCGCAAGGAATACGTCCAGCACTGCATCATCTGCCAACCCCACGAGGCCCTCACCCAAAATCTCGCCGACGGCACCCGCTTCGCCACCGCTAAACCGCGCGAACTTGAGGGCGAGGAGGTTTCCTGATGTTGCTCGGCAAGGTTATCGGCACCCTCACCCCTTGCGTCGTTTACCAGGGGCTCGAAGGTGTCCCTCTGCTCTGGGTCCAACCCCTCGACAAACACGGCCAACCCAAAGGCGAGCCCCTTGTCGCCTGCGACGCCACCCGCGCCGCCGGCCCCGGCGAGTTCATCTACTTCGAAGGCGGACGCGAAGCCGCCATTGCCCTCGACACCTCCTTCGTCCCCGTGGACCACGCCATCATCGGCATCGTGGACGACCTCAATCTCCCCCCATGATCATCGGCACCGTCAGGGGGGACATCGTCTCCACCATCAACCACCCCTTTTACACCGGCAAGAAACTGTTGGTGGTCGAGAAAGAAGACTTATCCGGCAAGCCCGCTGGTTACCTCGTTGCCATTGACGGCGGTGTCCAGGCCGGCGTCGGCGAGCGCGTCCTGGTCGTTGACGAGGGCAACTCCGCCCGCCAGATCATCGGCGACCCCAACGCCCCCCTCCGCTCCATCATCGTCGGCATCATTGACCGCATTGACATTGAGGGCTAACGGCTGGGGGGCGCATCTCAGCTTGCCGCAGCGCCGAGCCAGAGATCCCTCCCCTGCCAGCAGCCCCACACCCATCACTGCGTCAGGTTGTCCATTTTTGAGACACATTGCCCCAGTCCGATTTGCTAGCCGCACGTTCCATCCCTCACAGCAAACAACCGGGCGAAAGCTTCGATAGACGTCAATTCCAGGCATCCCCACCCCTACAAGGGCATGGCCCGAGACACCCAAACGTCGTGTACAAGGGGTGTACAAGGGATGCTCACCGGATGCACAAGGGAAAACCCCTTGTGCATCCGGTGTACATCCCGTGAGCACCCCTTGTACACAACGTGGGGTGCCAGAGAAATACCTTGGCTCAAGGCGATGAAGCCCTGCGCTAGCTAGAGACGTTCGGGCGCAATAATCGCCAGCACCGGCTCTTCCCCCACACCGTAATTGACCCTGCAAGAAGTTGAGATGCGCCCACGGCTGGGGAAGGCTGCAAATCGAGCTTGAAGATGGGGCGAAAACCCGTCTAATGAACCGCATGGTGCCAGGTGAGCGAAGGCGTTACGGCGATGGCCTTGGAAGCGGGCGGAGACCGCCGCCCGGGAGCCCGGAGGCTGAATGATGCCCCCAATAGATGACACCTCGACGCCGGCGACCGGACAGCGTGACTGGTTCACCACCACCCATTGGAGCGTGGTGCTGAGCGCCCGCGACCAGGATTCGCCGCAAGCCGCCGCAGCCCTGGAGAAGCTATGCCGCACCTATTGGTATCCCCTCTACGCCTTCGTCCGCCGTCAGGGGAATGACGAATCCTCCGCCAAAGACCTCACCCAGGAGTTCTTCTTCCGCTTGCTCCAGAAGACACCGCCTCGACCAGGTCCAGCGCGAGAAGGGCCGGTTTCGTTCGTTCCTGCTCGCCTCGATGAAGCATTTCCTGGCGGACGAATGGGACAAAGCGCGGGCGCAGAAGCGCGGGGGCGGCCAGACCTTGCTTTCCCTGGACGACGACACCGCCGAAGACCGCTACCGGCTCGAGCCCGCCGACAACCTAACCCCGGACAAGCTTTTCGAGCAGCGTTGGGCGCTGACCTTGCTCGACCAGGCCAAGGCGCGGCTCAAAGAGGAATACGCCCAGGCCGGCAAGGCCGGCTTCTACGAGCGCCTGCGGGTGTTCGAGGGCGATGACCCAGCCGCCCCGACTTATGCACAAGTGGCGGCTGAGTTCGGGTTAACCGAGAGCGCGGTGAAGTCAGCCGCGCACCGCCTGCGCCAGCGATACGGCGAACTGGTGCGTGAGGAAGTGGCCCACACGGTGGACAGCCCGGCAGAGGTTGACGAAGAACTCCGGCACTTGATTAGCGTGGTCAGTGGGTAAGGCCGTATCTATGCGTGAGAAGACCACTGATGAACACAGATGAACACAGATTCTTAGGGCCGCGTGCCGGTCTGGCTTCGCTTCGCTTGGGGTCACTGTCCGGTGAACGGATTCGCGGCGTGGAAGCGTGCGGTTCTGGTAGTCCTTATCTGTGTTTATCTGTGTTCATCTGTGGTTGTACTGAATCGTTACGGTTAAGGCGGACCCTTTTCCGCGCAACCTTACCCGGGTTTCTCCTTTGTAAGGGATGGCGACTGGAAAACTGAGACGATATAGCGATGCCCATGACTCGACTCTGTGCTGAATGCGGAACTCCGCTGGCGGCTGACGGGGGCTGCCCGGTTTGCGCTTTAAAACGCGCGCTGGCTCTCTCCGGGCAGGCCGCCGAAGCGCCGGTGATCGAGCAAGCCGGGGACCGGATCGGGCGTTACAAGCTGCTGGAGAAGATCGGCGAGGGGGGCTACGGCGTCGTGTACATGGCCGAGCAGACGGAGCCGATCCGGCGCCGGGTGGCGCTTAAGATCGTCAAGCTGGGCATGGACACCCGGCAGGTGATCGCCCGGTTCGAGGCCGAACGCCAGGCGCTGGCCCTGATGGACCACCCCAACATCGCCAAGGTGCTGGATGCCGGGGCCACCGACACCGGCCGGCCCTATTTCGTGATGGAGTTGGTGCGGGGCATCAGGATCACCGACTACTGCGACGAGCAGAACCTATCCACCAGGGAACGGCTGGACCTCTTCATCCAGGTTTGCCAGGCCGTCCAGCACGCCCACCAGAAGGGCATCATCCACCGCGACCTCAAGCCCTCGAACGTCCTGGTCACCGAACTGGACGGCACGCCCGTGCCCAAGGTGATTGATTTCGGCATTGCCAAGGCCACCGGCCAGCAGTTGTTGACCGACAAGACCCTGTTCACCGCGTTCCAGCAGTTCATCGGCACCCCGGCCTACATGAGCCCGGAACAGGCCCGCATGAGCGGCGCGGACGTGGATACGCGCAGCGACATTTACACTTTGGGCGTGCTGCTCTACGAGTTGCTGACCGGCCACGTGCCCTTTGAGAAGAAGGATTTCCTGCAAGCCGGGCTTGACGAGATGCGCCGGGTTATCCGAGAGAAGGAACCGCCCAAACCCTCGACTCGCTTGAGTTCTTTGTCTGCGGGGGACCTGACGACAGTCGCCAAACGCCGCCATGCCGAGCCGCCCAGGCTGATCCACCTCGTCCGTGGGGACCTGGACTGGATCGTGATGAAGTGCCTGGAGAAAGACCGCGCGCGGCGGTATGAGACCGCCAGCGGCCTGGCCCAAGACCTTGCGCGGCATCTCAACAACGAACCAGTCACGGCGGCCGCCCCGGGCGCGGCGTATCGCGTCGGCAAGTTTATCCGGCGACATCGCTATGGCTTTGCAACCGCCAGCGCGCTCCTCCTGCTGCTGATTGCGGGTGTGGTTGTGAGCATGTGGCAGATGGTGCGCGCGCGAGCGGCGGAACGCCAGGCGCGCACGGTCGCCACCTTCTTAAAGGACATACTGGAGGGGGTGCGTCCCGGCGGTTGCCTTGGGGCGGGACACAACCGTGCTGCGGGAGATTCTGGATGGAACCGAGAAGCGCATCGCTAGCGATTTGAAAGGGCAGCCAAAGGTCGCGGCAGAACTGCGCCACACACTCGGCACAGTTTATCAGGCGCTCGGAGATTATGAGAAAGCCGAGACCTCTTTGCGCGAGGCGCTGGTGATGCAGCGGAAGTTGTTCGGCGACGAGCATCCGGCGGTGGCCGACTCCCTCAACGACCTGGCCGCAGTCCTCCACGGGCAACACCGATTGGCCGAGGCCGAAGCCGTGGTGCGCGAGGCGCTGGCAATGTGGAAAAAACTGTCGGGCAACCAAAGTCTCGGCCTGGCCGAGTCACTCAACAACCTCGGCTTCGTGCTTTTGTGGCAGGGCAAACTGCCCGAGGCAGAGAGGGTGCAGCGCGAGGCGGTGACAATGCAGATGAAACTGGCTGGCGAGGATAACCCAACCACTGCCACATACCTTGGCAACCTGGGAGCGGTGCTCACACACCAGGACAAGCTGGCCGAGGCGGAAACTGTGCATAGCCGCGCGCTGGCGATCCAGCGGAAGCTCTTCGGCAGCGAGCATCCAAACATCGCCACGTCGCTCAACAACCTGGCCGAGGTGCTTCAGAAACAGGGGAAGCTGCCGGAGGCGGAGGCGAACGTTCCGCGAGGTGGTAGCGATGCGCCGGAAGCTCTTTGGCAATGAGCACCCCATCCTGGCCATCTCGCTCAACAACCTGGCCGCCGTGCTTCAACAAGAGCGCAAACTGGACGAGGCGGAAGCCCTGCAGCGCGAGGCGTTGGCGATTTACAGAAAGCGGTGGGGCAGCGAACATCCGAACATTGTGGCGTCACTCATCAATCTCGCTGGTATCCTCGAACAGCAAAACAAACAGTCCGAGGCTGAAGCCACGCATCGCGAGGCGGTGGCGATGCAAAAGAAAGTTGGGCAACGAGCATCCGACGTGGCCGCCACGCTGAAGAGGCTCGCCGAGCTAACCAACCGCCCCCCAGCAACCAACTCGGCTGGAGAGGCCAAGGGAAGAGTGAACCACACCGTGCCAGCAATCAGGCAACCGCAAAGAGATCGGCGCTTTAACGGGGTGTTCATTATTGAGTTGCAGAAAGGGGCCAGATCGCGTGGTTCATGCTTGCAAATCTCACCAGGAGGGGTAAGAACGCATCGGTAAGAAGTAATTTGGAACCTTTATCCCGGGATTCGGATTATGAACAGCAAAGCCAGGCTTCTTGAAAGGCCTCTCAGGGGCATAACGACTACCCATTGCGAATTTGCGCGGCCTCTCGTGCGAGCGACGAACCGCCGATGCTCGCTTCATAGCGCAGCGCCAATAAGAACCGCCTGTGTTGCCAGAGCTGCTTCTACCACTGCTGCTGCTCTTGACGCTGCCAGCCGCCGTGCGCGCTCAATTTACTTTCACGACCAATAATGGCGCGATCACCATCACTCGATACATCGGTCCTGGCGGTGCGGTGACCATCCCCAGCACGATCAATGGCTTGCCCGTAATTAGCATCGGGGACGGCGCATTCTACAATTGCACCAGCCTGACCAGCGTCACGATCCCCGACAGCGTGACCAGCATCGGACGTTGGGCGTTCTCCGATTGCACCAGCCTGACCAACGTGACGATCCCCAACAGCGTCACCAGCATCGGAGCCGATGCGTTCGATGCATTGCACCAGCCTGACCAGCGTGACGATCCCCAACAGCGTCACCAGCATCGGGTATGGCGCGTTCGAGTACTGCACCAGCCTGACCAGCGTGACGATCCCCAACAGCGTCACCAGCATCGGGACTATGGCGTTCTCCGATTGCACCAGCCTGACCAGCGTCACGATACCCAGCAGCGTCACCAGCATCGGGGACTATGCGTTCTGGACTTGCACCAGCCTGACCAGCGTGACGATCCCCAACAGCGTCACCAGCATCGGGGACTATGCGTTCTATGGCTGCACCAGCCTGACCAGCGTCACGATTCCCAACAGCGTCACCAGCATCGGAGACTCATGCGTTCTCGGCTTGCACCAGCCTGACCAGCGTCGACGATCCCCAACAGCGTCACCAGCATCGGAGACGGTGCGTTCTACTGGCTGCACCAGCCTGACCAACGTCACGATTCCCAACAGCGTCACCAGCATCGGGGACTAGTGCGTTCTCCGGCTGCAGCAGCCTGACCAGCGTCACGATTCCCAACAGCGTCACCAGCATCGGAGACTCGGCGTTCTCTGGCTGCAGCAGCCTGACCAGCGTGACGATCCCCAGCAGCGTCACCAGCATCGGGGACGATGCGTTCTCTGGTTGCACCAGCCTGACCGCGATAACGGTGGATGCGACTCAATCCGCGTCTACAGCAGTGTGGACTGGGGTCTTGTTCGACAAGAGCCAGACCACGCTCATCGCAATACCCGGAGGGCAAAGCCGGAAGCTACACGATTCCCAACAGCGTGACCAGCATCGGGACTATGCGTTCTCGAGGCTGCACGCGGCCTGACCAGCGTGACGATCCCCACCAGCGTCACCAGCATCGGGGACTAGGCGTTCTCCGGTTGCAGCGGTCTGACCAGCGTCACGATCCCCAACAGCGTCACCAGCATCGGAGATCGGGCGTTCTCCGGCTGCACCAGCCTGACCAGCGTGACGATCCCCAACAGCGTCACCAGCATCGGGGACTGGGCGTTCTCCGAGACTGCACCAGCCTGACCAGCGTGACGATTCCCGACAGCGTCACCAGCATCGGGGACGTGCGTTCTATCGCTGCAGCAGCCTGACCAGCGTCGACGATCCCCAACAGCGTCACCAGCATCGGGGCTATGCGTTCTCGGTCTTGCAGCAGCCTGACCAGCGTGACGATCCGCAACAGCGTCACCAGTATCGAATGGGCGTGCCTTCGGATCCACCGCAGCCTGGCCACCATAGCGGTGGATGCGCTGACATCCGAGTCTAGCAGCGTGGCTGGGGTCTGTTCGACAAGAGCCGGACCACCTCAGTGCTATACCCGATTGGCAGTGTAGCCGGAAGCTACACGATCCCCAGCAGCGTGACCAGCATCGGGAGACTATGCGTTCTACGGTTGCAGCGAGCTTGACCAGCGTGACGATTCCCACCAGCGTGACCAGCATCGGGGATCAGTGCGTTCCTGGGTTGCAGCGAGCCTGACGAGCGTGACGATTCCCACCAGCGTGACCAGCATCGGGGACAGTGCGTTCCAGAGCTGCAGCGGGCTGACGAGTGTGACGATCCCCAGCAGCGTGACCAGCATCGGGGCCAGTGCGTTCGCCGGTTGCACCAGGCTGACGAGCGTGACGATTCCGCACAGCGTGACCAGCATCGGAGGGGCTGCATTCGCAGCGTTGCACCAGCCTGGCCAGCGATAACGGTGGATGCACTGAATCCAGTGCTATAGCAGTCTGGATGGGGTGTTGTTCGATAAGAGCCAGACCACCATCGTCCTTTATCCAGTGGCAATGCAAGCCGAGAAGCTACACGATCCCCGACAGCGTGACCAGCATCGGGAGCTCGGCGTTCTCCGGCTGCACCAGCCTGACCAGCGTGACGATCCCCACCAGCGTGACCAGCATCGGGGAATGCGCCTTCGCAGGCTGCACCAGCCTGACCAGCGTGACGATTCCCGACAGCGTCACCAGCATCGGGACCTATGCGTTCAGAGACTGCTCGAGCCTGACCAGCTATCACGATTCCCAGCAGCGTCACCAGCATCGGGGACTGGGCCTTCGCAAACTGCGCCAACTTGAGCAGTGTTTATTTCTTAGGCAATGCTCCTCTCGTGGTCGGGAATTGCGTGTTTTTGGGTGACCCGGTTGCGGTCTATTTCCTTCAGGAACATCGGGTTGGGAACGACTCTTGTATTGTAATGCTATCGGCATCTACATTGACGCCCCCCGCCGATCATCAGAATGTATTCCAGGATCCATCCCGGGGTCACGGTCAGTGGTGCAGTTGGCGACACTTGCGTCATTAAAAGCAATGCGGGTATAACCAACACCAACGGCTGGACCACGGTTGCGGCTATGACGCTGACGAACACGGCGCAGCTTTGGGTGGACACAAATGTCAACGCAGCATCGCAGACCAATGCGCAGCGTTTCTATCGCATTGCCCCTGGACCATTAAGGCCCGCCCGTCTTTCGCTGGAGATGTATCCCAGAATGTCTACCCTGGAATCACGGTAAGCGATCTGGGTGGGTCCACTTACGTCATTCAAAGAAACGCAGATTTAACCAACGAGAATGGCTGGACCAATCTCGTGAGTTTCCCTTTGACGAACCAGGCGAGGCTTTGGGTGGACACAAGTATCAATGTGGCCTTGCCCACCAATACGCAGCATTTCTATCGGGTGCTGCGTGTACATTGAAGGATTGACGTGTGCCAGTCCAAGGCAGATCTGCGCTAGCGAGGCCGCGGCTGCACGCAAGCGATTTTTCAGAGTTGCCTCGTGCTCGCGATTGTGTTCCGCCAACTAAACCAGGTGGAAGAAGCCCTCACGGCTCTGGCCAAGGAGTTGAAATCGTGCGAACAAGGCTACTCCAGTTGGAAAACAACGACCTCGCTAGGAAATGGGGCGAACGGCTGCTGCCCCGCAATCGCTGAGCTGGCTACGCGCCCCGATCGGAGAGAAGTGCTAGTCTGCGCAACCTTCCGCCCATTTTCCTTTGTATGTAATGGAGGCCGGCAACCTCCCCGCGAAACGCGATTTTGGTTCCGAGCGAGATCAGGTGATCGGCCTGCAAAGAACAATACCGTGTGGTTGCAGGTCGCCTGGTCTCGCCGGGACAGCAGTAGACCGATGTAACCACGGATGGACACAGCGCGGCGGAGTCGCGACCGAAGTGTTAAATGGGTTACATGAGTTAAATGAGTTAAACGAGTTGTGTGCGGACGCAGCAGCGATCTATGGTCCGTCCGGCTGGAGTTGGTGAGCTTGAGGCCATCGCGCGTTGCCTCAGGTCCAGGGGCGATGGCAGCGAGACTTTCAACCCTCCAATGGTGCGGTCGTAGCCGGTGCCGTGCAGGGGGCAGACGACGTAGTTTCTCCCCTTCGGATACAACGCACGAAACGCCGCCAGCCCGCGCGTCTCGAACGCCTCGGGCTTCCATTTGCACTCAATGGCGTCCACGGCCTCGCGGCCGCGGGGCACGACGAAGTCCACTTCCCGCTGCTGCTTGTCGCGCCAGAAGTGAATCTTCGGCAACCCGGCGGCAATGAGCGTGTCCAGCACCAGATGCTCCCAAAACACGCCGCAATCCTCCGTCCGCAAATGATCCCAGCCGCGCGCGTGGCACACCAGCCCGGTGTCGAAGCCGAACACCTTTGGTTGCGCCACGATCTCGCGCCGTCCGCCCGCCGAAAACGGACGCACCAGATGGACGACGTGCGTCATCTGATAAACCTCCAGCCAGTTCGTGACCGTGGGCCGGCTGATCTGGCTTTCGGCGGCAAGCTTCGTCACATCCAGCATCCCACCGCTCTGCCGCAGCAACAATTCCAGCACGCGCAGAAAACCCGCGCGCTTCTCCAGCCGGAAGAGCTCCTGCACGTCGCGCGCGAAGTAGGAATCCAGCCACTCGCCGTAAAATTCGGGATTGTGCTCCTCCGCGAGCAACGCCGGCGGCAAACCCCCGCGCAACAACCGCTCCCGCACATCCGCGACGCCGAAGGCCGGCAACTCCTCGTGCAACACCGGGCACCAGCTCCACCACCCGCTTGCGGCCCGTGAGACTGTCGCGAAACTTCTGCGTCGCCGCGAGCGTCGAAGAGCCGGTGGCCAGAATCTTCAACTGGGGAAACCCATCCGCGCCGATCTTCAACAGGCGGCTCGGATCAGGCAGTTGATGGACCTCGTCCAACACCACGAGACCGCTTTCTTCACGGATCGAAAAAAACTTTCCGGGTCGCGCAACCGTTCCGCCACGCTGGGCAGGTCACAGTTGAGGAATTCCGCGTCGGGCAGGCTCTGGGCCAGCACCGTCTTGCCGACCCGCCGCGGGCCGGTCAGCCAGACGATGGAGGCCTGTTTCCACGCCGCCACCAGCCGCTCATTCCAAAAGGGACGCTCAATCATGCAAGCCATACTTTACGTTTAGACGGCTAAATGTAAAGTGCGCATTCACCTTTGGGAATAGGCCGGACAGGCTTACGGCCAGTGGCCAAGTGCGGCAGCCATAGCGAGAGGGTGCCCTTCCGCTCCCCGGCTTGGCTCTGTGCATTCCAGCATTCCATTGCCCCATCACTCCGACACTGCACCACCCCGTATTCCATGAAGATTTCCTGCAACCCTGGGCCGCGCTTTCCTTTGTATGGAGTGGAGGCTGGCAGCCTCCCCGCGAAATTGGCGCAGCGGAAGGAAGAACGCGCCCGCAACGCTAAGAATGATTTGGAATGCGCATGAAGAAACACTCGATGATGTTGAATCTGGCGGCAATTGGCGGATTGCGGCAAGCCGGCTGCGCGGCAGTTGCCGCAGTAGTAACAGCTTTTCTTTTCTTAGCCTGCCTCACAGCGAGTGCAAACCCGTCTGTGTTTCCCCTAGGAAGTAAGGCTAAGCTCATAGGGTTCGTGCGGATGTCTGCCGAAAACCTGGTGGTAGCCGTTTCCCCAACGAACGCCAGTTTCTCAGGCACGTTCGCCTTCCGCTGGGAATGGCAATCCAGTCAGAACTGGCGGCTGATAAGCTACCAAGCTGACCTGACGATTCCGATTTGGCTTCCTGACAGAAGCTCTGGAGATGCTTCCATTGCGGCATTTTGGCGATCGTTTGAGAAGGATCCCGACGCAGCGAAGACCCGGCGTGCTTTCGAGAAGCTGACTGGTTTGAGGGTGTCTGTTGAAGGCCGGCGTGTGCGCCCTAAAGGAGTCCGGGCAAACGGCCCTCTTCACCACCGCGAGGCAAGGACTTCCCCGTGGGATGCCAAGAGGCGCATGCCTGAGGTCCCGGAGGAACCGGGCTTTCGGTGCGTGTTGGTGGACTTCACATTTCCGCTGGACCGCCCTTCCGCGAGCTCCCAGGCTCAAATAAGGGCCACCGCCTCATACCAACACCCTCTTTCCGGCCCGGGGGGCGATGCCCGCTTTTTCTACGTCCCTTTTCCCATCAATCAACCCCTACTGACAGGCACAGTGAGCGCGAACCAACACGCCATCACGATGACTGCTTCAGTGGGATGCTTCCTGGACGGGAAGAACGGCGACCAGGAATTCACGGTGCCGCCTGGGCGTAGGGTTACGCTCGCCCCGACTCACTACCAGCCAATCCGCGCAATTGCTAGACCATGCGCCGACGCCCCTTCTCGAACGGAGGCTGGGTTAGATGCCTCGTTGCGCATATCGAACACCACTGGCCCGGCGCCGCTCAACACAGGCCGCGGTGGGAACAGAGAACCATGAACACGCGGCAGGGGTGCAAAGGAAAGGACCAGACCGGGCCCGGAATTCGGGCGGGGGGCCTTTTCTGTCGGTTTCCTTTGTTACCCCTGTTTTACCCCCCCCGCAACTCCCGCAACATTCCCAGCAACTTTTGGCCACATTTCCCTTTGTATCAGGTGGAGGCGCGGAGCCTCCCCGCAAAACCGGCGCAGCGGAGAGAAGATAGCGCCGATGAGAACAACGACGAGTCTGGAGAGTCTATGAACAAACCTTTGATTATGCTGAGCGTGGCAGTGGTTGGAGCGCTGCTGCAGGTGGGCTGCGCGACCACGAGCGGAACGAAAAGAGAACTGACGGCGCGCGAACTGGCGCAAATCAAGGCCTTGGAGACGGAAGTGCTGGTCGAAAAGAAGTTCGAAGTCTATCTCGCCAGGGGAAGGGATGCGTCCACGGGCTGGCTGCTTGGCGGTATTTTCGGGGGTGCGATCCAAAGCGGCATGCAGTCCGACGCCGATGCCAAGGATACCGCGCAATGCCAGGCGCTGCTGGGAGATTTCGACTGCCAAGAGCTTATCAAGACGACCCTCGCTGGGGAGCTCGGCGGCGCCAAGTTGTTCTCCACCGTCACGCCGGTGCGTCCTGCGGGCAAAGCCGAGGCGCCAGTGCCCAACAGGCTCTGCCTGACCGTCCACCAATGGGGGTTGATGAGCGGCGGCCTGGATAAGACTGAGAAGAACGCCCTGGTGGGCCTGACTGCGACCACCGCGTTAACCGGACCCATGGGCACCAAGATTTGGGAGCGGACCGATTTCAGCATCGGCGGCAACTACCACCGGTTGGATGAGCTCAAGAACTCGCCGGAGCTGTTGCGCAAGGAGATCGAAAAAGCCCTGCGCCGCTATTGTGTGCGCGTGGTCAATGAGATGCGCTTTGCCCCGTAGCCAGAACCAAGAACAACCAGCGTATCAAAGAAGCCTATGAAAACGAATGCAGCCAGATTTGTAGCGATGCTATTGCTAGCCCTCACGACCACCGAGTGTGAGGGCCGGACCTTCTACGTCAAGTGCCAATACCAGCCGGGAAGAAAGAGCCCCCTGTCGCAGGTCAAGCGGATGAAGGTGGCTATCGAGATTGACGACCAAAGAGCCGCCGAGGAAAAAGATGCCTTGGCGCAGATACACCTGGGTTTCCTGGTCAAGGGCGTCATCAAGTCGAAGGAGAGCGTGCCCCGGATTGTCGCCGATGCTCTGGCCAAAGAGTTCCAGGCTAACGGGCACGAGGTGACGCAAAACCCATCGGACGCAGCGGATGTCCGCGTCAAAGTTCGGCTGGCACGGTTCTACGGCACGTTCGTGCTTGTCGAGCACACCGTCCTCATTGTCTCGGAAGTCACCCTTTCGCGCGAGGGAAGACCAGACGAATCCGTCCTGGTGATGGGAACCTTCCGGCGGCAGTCCTCGCGCACGCTGGGCAAGGGCGCCAACCCCGAGAAGGACATCAATGCGGCATTGACCGATTACGTCCGCAACTTCTCGTTCGAACCGGTCGTGCTAGAGGCCCTCAAGTAGCCCATCCGCCAGCGCGGCATTGTTCTTGGACGAGATCAGGCGACCGGGCTGGAAGAAGATATGAGCGGAGCGATGACCAGCCGCCGGATCGGACGGCTTCTGCTCCATACGCTGTGCGCTATCCGCGACCACCACTGGAGTTGGCACTGGCATGGAATAGTCAGGGAATTCTCCAGGCTCTGAGGGGCATCGAAGAATTCCTGCAACCTTTGGCCGCGCTTTCCTTTGTAGTAGTTGAGGCTGGTAAACCTCTCCGCGAAACGGCGCAGCGGACAGAAAAGAGCGCTGACGGACAACAACGAATAAGTTATATGAAAACATGTTCAAGAAACGCTCAGGGACTAATGAATTCGAAAACCTGTCTGAAGTGGTCCACCTCAACCCGCATTGCTGCGTTACTGCTCTTGCCGGGCTGCCTGCCCGGTCTAGTTGACACCGCGCAAGCCGCAACATTGGTGTCAGGCAACATATCGGGAACATGGAACAAGGCGGGAAGCCCATACATTGTGATCGACAATTGTACGGTCCCGTCTGGACAGGCGCTCGTTATCCAGCCGGGAGTGACGGTAATAATTGGGTCAAACCTGACTGTCACCGTAAACGGTCGTATCAGTGCAGAAGGCTCGCCTGCTGAACGGATCAGGGTAAAGGGGCCCCAACCGACAGTGTATTGGAACGCGATACAGATTGTGCATGGCGATGGTAGTCAGAGCGACTTCACGCACTGTGACTTCAGTGAGGGACAGACCGCCCTCTACTTGAACATTGGATCGCAGAACGCCACCATGCAGACGAAGATTGCCAACTGCAGCTTCGGAAACTGCTCAACCTGTGTCTACGGATATTCACACGGGTATGGCTATACCCCAAACTATTACACGACGATCTACCTCCAACCACAACTCAATCCAAGCATCACCAACTGCCGGTTCACCAACTCTGTCAACGGATGCTGGTTCTACATGGATGGTACCGCCTTCTGGGACTGGTATCATGTCAACCAACTCTATGCGCGCGGTTATGCCTCTCCGTGCATCGCCAACTGCATCTTCGAATCTATCTCAGCGAAGGGCATCTTTCTTCAAGCCGGGAGTGTGGCTGGCACCTCGTACCCAACAGTCGTTAACAGCTTGTTCATACAGAACGGCAAGGGGCAGGAGGTTTCAGATCCCTACGACCTGAACCTTCGGAACTGTATTTTTCAAGGATGCACGAACGCAGTTACACGTGCCGGGTCCCTAAGCAGTCAGGTGGGATACAACTGTTTCTTTAGCAATCGCACTAACTTTGTGGGGTATCCGGCGGCTTACGGTCAGATCGTTATGGTGAATAATAACGGGACGCCATGCGATGTTGCGTTCAACATCTTCCAGAGCCCACTGTTCTGTGAGACGACAAACTATACGCTGTCGGCGTCCTCACCATGTATTGACGCCGGCGACCCGGCTGCCGCTTACCTCGACAACTGTTTCGCATCAGCCGCCTGCCAGATCGGATCGTTGGGGACCACGGTGAGCGACATTGGAGCCTGCGGCGGTCGGTACGCGTGCGACTGGTTGGCAACTACCAGTTCAAACTTCTCGGTCGCCGTCCAGAAGTACGTTGGGGTTACGATCAATCCTGTTGCGCCAGGACGGTATCGCTTGGAATACACCAGCGATCTGACGAACGGATCGTGGGTTCAGGCGACGAACGTCGCCTTGCTCTCTACGCCGTATACCTACATTGACTACGCCTCGCCGACGACTGGCAAGCGGTTCTACCGTGCCGTGCTGGTGCCGTAGGCGGAAGCTTGAGAAGACTTGCAAGGGCCGGGCGTTGGTCCCGGCCCTTGTTTTCTAAAGGGCGGCGAGGGGGCGAGCGTCCGCGCAAGCCCTGATTTCCGGGGATGTTGGGGTTCGCGAGGACGCTCGCCCTCCCGGGTCCCGGGTGCGCAGATCGGCGGTAATCCTCCCAGTCCGGCTCGTTGGCGAAGATCCAGCGGCAGTAATCCTTTTCGGCCAGGTTGGCGGCGGCTGCTTCGTCCACGATGACGGTGGCGCGGGCGGGAGACAAGAGACGGAAGTCGGGACACGAAGGAGAACTGCTCAAAACCGCGCTTCTCCCTGCCGAGAATCCGTTTACCGGACGCTGACCCTAAGCAGAGCCAAACCACCGCCCGGCGCCAAGAATCTGTGTTCATCTGAGTCCATCTGTGGTTTTCTGCAGCCTTGGACTGCCTTTTCCTGGTGACTATTCGCGCGCTTCCAGCAACAGTAGCGGCTATGAAACTGCAAGCGTGCGTTCTGAGTGTCACCCTTCCACTCCTGGCTGGCGGGGCCGACATCCCCCAGCCGGTCCTGCCGGACGGTGTTGGGGTAAACATCCACTTCGTCACCGGCCAGGAGAAGGATCTGGACCTCATTGCCGCTGCGGGTTTCAGGTTCGTGCGCATGGATTTCCACTGGCAGGCCATCGAAACCAGCAAAGGGGAATACCACTGGGCAGATTATGACCAATTGCTGACGAACCTCGAGAAGCGCGGCTTGCGCGCGATCCTTATTCTCGACTACTCCCATCCCCTCTACGAGGAGGAGGTCACCAGCCCGCACCCCTTTACCGGTCAACCTCACAAAACCACCGCCTCACCGCAGCATCCTGCCAGCGTCGCCGCCTTCGCGCGCTGGGCGGCGGCGGCCGCCAAACACTTCCAGGGCCGCCGCGTCCTTTGGGAAATCTGGAACGAGCCCAACGGCCAGCTTCTGGTCACCCAAACCCGATGCCCAGCAATACACGACGCTGGCCCTGGCCACGGCCAAAGCCATTCGGGAAGCTGACCCGCACGCGACTATCATCGGCCCCGCCTCCGCCGGGTTCCCTTGGGAATTCCTGGAGACATTCCTCAAGTCGGGAGTGCTGGAGCACCTCGACGCCGTGAGCGTGCATCCCTACCGTGATCCGAAGCAGCCGCCGGAAACGGCAGCTCCCGACTATCAGAAGCTGCGCGCCCTGATCGAGCGCTACGCGCCGCCGGCGAAGAAGGACCGCCTCCCGATCCTCAGCGGCGAATGGGGCTACTCGACGTATAAGAAGGGCGTCTCGCTCGAGACGCAAGCCGCTTTCGCCCCGCGCCAGCAGCTTTCCAACCTGCTCAACGGGGTGCCCCTTTCCATCTGGTATGATTGGAAGAACGACGGCCCCGACCCGAACGAGAATGAGCACAACTTCGGCACCGTCTTTCCCGACCTGACCCCCAAACCCGCCTATCAGGCGATTCAGACCCTGACCCGCCAACTCTCCGGCTACCGCATCGCCCGCCGCCTAGCCCTCCCCAGTGACAAGGATTACATCCTGTTCTGCGCCAATCCGGCGGGCGAACAAAAACTCGTCGCTTGGACGCTCGGAGAACCACACGCCACGACGCTGGACCTCGTGCTCCGCGGCGGGGCCAAACTCACGGCCGTCGCCGGCAACGGAGCAGCCTTCACCCCCAAGACCGAACTCAGCCGCCTGGTCCTTGAACTCAAGTCCGCTCCGCAATACGTGACTCTGGTCAAGGCCGGCCTGAAGTAAAGGCGGAGAACCTACGCCTTCACTTCCAGCGGGACCGAGCAAATAACCTCCGTGCCTCGAGTGCCGTTGCCGATAATCTCAAGCGACGCCCCGATGAGATCCGCCCGATACTTCATGATCCGCAGCCCCATGCCCGGCGCGGGCTTCTTCAAAGTCGGAAACGGCAGGCCGTCGTTGAGGACCATAAGAACCATTTTGCCCAAGCCATTGGACAGGCGGATGCCGACGCGCTTGGCTTTGCCGTGCTTGATCGCATTGGTCACGGCTTCCTGGGCGATCTTGTAGAGCTGGCTCGCAACGTTTGAGTCCAGGGATGGGGCCGCTCCCTCCCCGTCAAACCGGCAAGATATCTTGAATAGCTCCGTCGCGTGCCGGGCCAAGCCGTCGAGGGCGCTCGGCAAGTCATCCCCCTGTGAATCCACCGCGGCCAAATCGTGCGCCAGGTCGCGGGCGTGGGTCATCGCCTGCTGCACGAGATTGTGGATCCTGGCGGCGTCCGACGTTTCACGGGCGCGCCGTTTGGCCAGCTTCAATTCCAGCCCCTTGGTCATCAGCGCCAGGGCCGAGAGTTGCTGCCCCAAATCGTCGTGCAAATCCAGGCCGATGCGCCGCCGCTCTCTCTCCGCAATCTCCAACAGCTCATACTCCAGGCGCCGCCGTTCCGCCAGGGCGGCCTGGAGCCTGGCATTGGCGGTCTTGAGTTCGGCGGTGCGCTGTTCGACGCGCAGTTCCAACTCCTCGTAAGTGCGGAGCAAAGCTTCCTCCGCGCGCCGATGCTCACGCCGGACCACAGCCTCGCGCAGCTCTCGCTCCACCGCCGGTCCCAGCCGCGCCAGCCTGTCTTTCATCACGTAATCGTGAGCACCGGCTTTCATGGCCGCCACCGCCGTCTCCTCGGTGATGTAGCCCGAGACGATGATGAAAGGCAGGTCCAGCCCCTGCTCCTTGACCAACGCCAGCGCCGCGAGCCCGTCGAACCGCGGCAGCCGGTAGTCGGCAATGACCACGTCCCAACCCTCCCGTGCGAGCGCCGCCCGCAGCGCTTCCGCCGTCTCCACCCGGTGGCAGACCGGCGCGTAGCCGCTCCGCCGCAATTCGATCTCGATCAGCGCCGTGTCGTCGGCCGAATCCTCGATCACCAATACCTGGAGTGGCTGGCTCACAGCACAAAGTCCCGACTCTCGGGCAGGCTGAAGTAAAACGTCGCGCCCCCGTTGACCGCCCCCATGGCCCAAACACGGCCGCAATGCCGCTTGATGATCCGCTGCACCGTCGCCAGGCCAATCCCCGTCCCCGGAAACTCCTCCGCCGAATGCAGCCGCTGAAAAACGCCGAATAGCTTGCCTGCGTGCGCCGGATCAAAGCCCACGCCGTTATCGCGCACGAAAAACGCCGGCTCCAGTTCGGCGCTCACCCCGAATTCAATCCGGGCGTCGGGCCGGTGACCGGTGAACTTCCACGCGTTGCCGAGCAGATTCTCCAGCACAATGCCCAGCAGCCGTTCGTCGCCCTCCACCCATAGGTTTCGCCCCACCACCACGGCCACCGTCCGTGCCGGTTCGGCCTTCCGCAGTTCGGCCACAACCAACTCGGCCAGCGCCGTCAGATTGACTGGCTGCCAGCGCAGTTCACTCCGCCCGACCCGCGACAGTTTCAACAGGTCGTCAATCAGCCGGCCCATGCGATGGCTCGACTCGCAGGCGCGGCGGAGCAGCTCCTGCCCTTCCGCATCCAGTTGGCTGGCGTGGCTTTCGAGCAGCACCTCACTGAAACCCCGCATGCTCCGCAGCGGCGCGCGCAGGTCGTGCGACACCGAGTAGGCAAACGCCTCGAGCTCCTGGTTGGTCGCCTCCAATTGCGCGGTCCGCTCCCGCACCCGCCGCTCCAGCTCGGCGTTCAGCCGGCTGATTTCCAGCTCCGCCAGCTTCCGCGCCGTGATGTCAATCGCCACCCCCGCCAGGCGGATCGGCTGGCCAGTCGCATCATAATACGCCCGCCCGCGTCCCAGCATCCAGCCCGGCCCCCGGCCGCGCGGCAGGAAGCGGAATTCCACCTCGTAATCCCCCTTGATCCTGATCGCCTGCTCGAACGCCACCCGGACCAGCTCGCGGTCTTCCGGGTGGATGAACTCGTACAGCGCCGCTTCCGTCCCCAGGAACTCGCCGGGACGGAGCCCGACGATCGTTTCCAGCTCCGGCGACCAAATGATCCGCTCCGGGTTGCCCAGTTCGCGCGTCCAGGTCCCCATCTTCCCGGCGGCCAATGCCAGCCGCAGGTGCTCGTTCCGCTCACCCGGTGCCGCGGCGGCGCCTTGATCGGACGCTTTGCGTTTGGGTCGCCCCGCTGCTGCCAGTGCTACTCCCAGCGCCAGGTCTGCCGACGGCCACTCCGGCGTGGTGTTTGACTTCCCTAACCCCCGCCCCCGCCCCACCCCGGCAGCAACGCAACCGGCCGCCACCAGCACGGCCAGCAGCATCAGCCTGGCGAGTCTTGCATTCATTACACGCCCCAACAATGGGCCTGGCGCAAACTATAGCCTGCGCCGGCACTTGGAGACAGGAAATTGATCAGCTTGGCCACGCTATCGTCTCTTACAACGTCATTGTGGGGCCATCGCGCGGGTTGAAAATGGGGTAAACACCCCATACAGCCGTCCGTCCCGAAAGGCTGTTTCCACGCTTGCTTCCCAGGAGGGGTGATAGCATATTGCGCGGGTCATACAAAAGAGATTATGAATAGTCCCATTCGTGTAGCTGTTACCGGCGCTGCCGGCCAGATCGGATACGCTCTTCTGTTCCGCATCGCCTCGGGCGCCATGTTTGGCCCGAACCAACCCCTGATCCTGCACCTGATTGAAATCGAGCCGGCGCTGCCCGTCCTCAGCGGCGTGATTATGGAGCTGGACGATTGCGCCTTTCCGCTTCTTAAAGGCGTGGTGGCCACAGCCAGCCTGGAGGAGGGCTTTCGCGGTGTGAACTGGGCGTTGCTGGTGGGCAGCGTGCCGCGCAAGGCGGGCATGGAGCGCAAGGAACTGCTCGGCATCAACGGCAAGATATTTGTGGGCCAGGGCCACACGATTCAGCACCACGCCGCGTCCGACGTGCGCGTCCTGGTGGTCGGCAATCCCTGCAACACGAATTGTCTCATTGCCATGAACAACGCCCCCGAAATTCCGCGCGACCGGTTCTTCGCCATGACGCGCCTGGACGAGAATCGCGCCAAGTCGCAGCTCGCCCGGAAGGCCGGTCAGGAGGTCAGCGCGGTCACCAACGTCACCATCTGGGGCAACCACTCCTCGACGCAGTATCCCGATTTCTACAACGCGAAAATCCAAGGCCGGCCAGCACCGCAGGTCATCACCGACGAGGCTTGGCTGAAGGGCGAGTTCATCACCTCGGTCCAGCAACGCGGGGCGGCCATCATCAAGGCGCGCGGCGCCTCGAGCGCCGCGAGCGCGGCGAACGCAGTAGTGGACAGTGTGCGCTCGATCATCGAACCGACGCCCACCGGCGACTGGCACAGCGTCTGCATCTGCTCGGACGGCAGCTACGGGGTGGAAAAGGGACTGATCAGCTCGTTCCCCCTGCGCAGCACGGGGCAGAAACTTGAGGTCGTGCAGGGCCTGCCAATCAACGAATTCAGCCGCGCCAGGATTGACGCCACGGTCAACGAGCTCAAGGAAGAGCGCGCGATGGTAAAAGAGTTGCTCGGGAGCTGAGCCCGTCGGCTCAAGTCAAACTTCCCAGCCGCAGCAGCCGCAGGACCGGCTCCACGGTCTCGCGCGACCGGCCCAGGTCCACCTCGAACTCCGCCATCCAGTCGTTGTGCTCTTCGGGGTCCACCAATATCTGCTGGACGCGCCAGGTGCGCTTGTCTTCGGCTGGGAGCACATAGGTATGGCGGAGGTTGCGAGCGTTCGGGTCCAGGCAGATACGCTCGTGCTCGGCATGGTAAGCGTCGAGCGCCTGCTGCAGACGCTCGGCGGTCCACGGCTGGCCATCGGGGTCTTGCGGGGAGCTGAGTTGGGTTAGGGTTTGTTCAAAGTCCGCATTCACCAAGCCGCGCAGGAAGCTGAAGATGCGATTGCGGATGCTGGCGGTGAAGGCCTTGGTGTCGCGGGTGATATCGGCGGCGGCTTCTTCGGCGCCAGGCGGGCGCACTTCTTTGGTCTCGGCGCGCTGGTAGCCAGGATCGCGCATCTTCTCCCACTCGTCGAGGAGGCTGGAGTCCACCTGCCGGATCATGGTGCCCAGGTAGAGTTCCATTTCCCGCACGGCGTCATTCTTGGCGGTGTCGGGCACCGTCTGCGCAAGAGCCTTATAGACGCCGTTGAGGTGCCGCAGCAGGACGCCTTCGGCCCGCTGGAGCTCGTAGTCGCGGATGTAGTCGGAGAAGGAGCGGAACGACTCGAACATCTCGCGGGCGATGGATTTGGGCCGGATGTTCTCCTGGCCGACCCACGGATGCTTGTCGGCAAAGGCGTTGAAGGTCGAGTAGATGAACTCGCGGTTCGGCTTGGGGTATTCCAGCTTCTCCAGTTCCTCCATCCGCTCCTCGTATTCAATCCCGGCCAGCTTCATCTCGGCCATCTTCTGGCTCTTGAGCTTGTCGAGTTGCTTGCGGAGGATAATGTCCGGGTCTTCGAGAATGGACTCGACCAGGGTGAGCAGCACCAGCGGATAATCCGGCTGCTGCGGGTCCACCAGCGGCAGTGTTTCGAGCAGGTAGAGCGACAGCGTCTGGTCCATGGAGAAGTCGTCCTGGAGCTCGACGTTGACGCGCAGCTTCGGAGCGCGGCTGTCCCCAGCCGCAGCACCGTCGGTTTCCGGACCTGCTGCGGCTGGGGACAGCCGCGCTCCAGGCGGCAAAATCTCAATAATCCTGCGCTCGACCAGTGAACGGAACAATTGCCACGCGCGTTGGGTGTGGTCCTTCTTGGCCTTGGGCGTTTCGTGGCAGTCACGGAGCAGCCTCTGCATGGCGCGGCAGCCGTCGCCCTTGCGGCTGAGGACGTTGAGCAACATCCCATGCGAGACCCGGAAGCGAGAAGTCAGCCGCTCCGGCTGGGCGGCCATCAAGCGGGTGAACGTCTTCTGATCCCAATTGACGAAGTTCCTGTCCGGCGGCTTCCGCTTGACGATTTTCTTGCCGTCCCGGGCCGCCTTCTGTTCGAGCTTGAGGTTCTCCACGATATGTTCGGGCGCCTGGGCGACCACCCAGCCGCGGTCGTCGAACCCTTTGCGCCCGGCTCGCCCGCCGATCTGGTGGAAATCGCGCGCGCTGAGGATGGCGGTTTTCTGACCGTCGAACTTGCAGAGGCGCGAGAACAGCACGGTGCGGATGGGCACATTGATGCCCACACCGAGCGTGTCGGTGCCGCAGATGATCTTGAGCAGGCCCCGCTGCGCCAGTTGCTCGACCAGCACACGATACTTGGGCAGGAGCCCCGCATGGTGGAGGCCAATACCGTGTTTGAGCCAGCGCCTGATTTCCGGGCCGTAGGGGCTGGTGAACTTAAAGCCATCGAGCGCGCTCCCGAGCGCGTGCTTCTCCTCGCGCGTGCAGACGTTGATGCTGGTGAAATCCTGCGCGCTCTGGGCCGCCTCCAGTTGCGTGAAGTGCACGACGTAGACGGGGGCCTTGCCTTGGGCCACCAGGCTTTCGAGCGTCGTCGCGAGCGGCAGCTCGGAGTAGGCGAATTCCAGCGGCACGGGCCTCTCCTTGGAAGCCACGGCAACCGTTGGGCGCCCGTTCAACCGCGTGAGTTCCGCTTCGAAGAAGGTCGTATCGCCCAGCGTCGCGGACATCAAGAGAAACCGCGCCTGCGGCAGCGTCAGCAAGGGCACCTGCCACGCCACGCCGCGCTCGCGATCGGCGTAGTAATGGAACTCGTCCATGATGACCTCCTGGACGTCGGCCTGCGGCCCTTCGCGTAGCGCGAGGTTGGCTAGGATTTCCGCAGTGCAACAAAGGATCGGGGCATCGCGGTTGACCGAGGCATCGCCGGTAGTCAAGCCAACGTTGTCAGCGCCGAACTCCCGGCATAGGCCGAGCCACTTCTCGTTGACCAGGGCCTTGACGGGGCAGGTGTAAATCGAGCGCTGGCCCTGCGCGAGCGCCTTGAAATGCACCGCGGCGGCCACCAGCGATTTGCCCGAACCCGTGGGCGTGTTGAGAATGACGTTCTTGTCCTCGAACAACTCGAGGATGGCCGATTCCTGCGCGGGATAAAGCCGCAGGCGGTTGCTCTCCGTGTATTCGAGAAAGCGCCCCAGCAGGACATCGTCGGCCGGGCGATCGTCCCGCGGGAGCAGATCGTAGAGCGTTAAAGGCACACCGAAGTTACTTTCATCTTCTGCGGCCGAAGAACCAGCACCTTCCAGTCCCGCAACCACCACTAATTTTGTCCAAGCCCTGCCTGATTGCACGCCATTTCTGGCGCGGCTTGTGATCGGGCTGGGCCGAGATTTCCAGATCTCACGCGTGGGCCACACGCCGGCTCCCTGCCCGGCGCATTCAATTCCTTTGTGCCAACTGCCGCAGTCTGCTATGACCATGGACATGTCCGTTTCTCCACCGGCGCCGTCCTCATGCACATTGGGCGCATCCACAATCTCTCGGCGGGTCTTCCTCCTGAACACCCTGGCGAGCACCGCCGCCTTGAGCGCCGTCCCGGCGGCGCTGGGTGCTGCGCCCAAGCCGAGCGCCAAGGCCCCAGCCAGCCCCGCCGAACTCAAATTCAAAGACCAGTTTCTGCGCCAGCTCGCTGGCCGGGTGCCGCAGATGCTCAAGACTTATAACCCCACGACCGGACGGTTCGGCGAGGGTATTTGGACCTGTCAGGATCAGAACCTGATGTTACCGCTCGCCGTCGTCTATGCGAGCCCAGGCGAGGGGAACTCATACTACAAGGATGCCCGTTTGTTGGAGATCATCATGAAGGCCGGCGATGCACTCATTGACGACATGGATGAACGGGGGCAGTGGGAGTTCCGCAAGAAGGATGGCAGCACCTGGGGCAAGATTTCCATGCCCTGGACCTATTCGCGCTGGATTCGCGCCTACAGCCTCATCCGCGACGACATGCCCGCCGACCGGCGCGCCCGCTGGACACAAGCCTTCGATCGCGGATTCTCCCACATCGAGAAGACGCAACTCGGTCATCTCCACAATATCCCCACGCACCACGCTATGTCGCTCTACATCGCCGGCCAGCAGTTGGGCCGCCCCGCCTGGTGTGAAGTGGCGGCGCAGGTCTTGCGCAACGTGGCCAAGGCCCAGTTCGAGGGCGGTTACTGGACGGAAGGTGAGGGCCCGCTGGTCCATTACAACCTCGTGTACGTGGATGCCCTCGGCACCTACTACAAATTGTCTGGCGACAGGGAAGTCCTGCCTGCAATCGAACGGGCGATTCGCTTCCACCGCCACTTCACCTACCCGACGGGCCAGGCGGTGGAGACGATTGATCTTAGAAACCCTTACTCGCCCGCCGTGCTGCCGGGCAACCCGGCGTTTGCACTTACGCCCGAAGGCCGGGCTTGGCTACAAAGCCAATGGCGCAACCTTGACGGAGCGTTGAACGACGACTCGCTCGCGCTCTTCGTGCTGCACGGGGACGAAGGAAAGATCGCCGACCCGGCCACGCGCCCAGCCGGCGGCTGGTTCGAGCTGACCGAGAAGAATGTCGGCCGGGCGGCGACGCTGCGTCAGGGACCGTGGTTCATTTGCCTGTCCGCCTACACGGCGCCGGTGGCTCGCAACCGCTGGCATCAGGATCGCCAGAACCTGGTGAGTATCTGGCATGAAAAGGTGGGCTTGGTTCTGGGCGGCGGCAACACCAAGCTGCAACCCGCCTGGAGCAACTTCACCGTCGGCTGGATGGACCTGCTCCGCCAGCAACCGGGCGATACGAATCCAAACTTCCTGCCCAAGGGGCAGCTCTACCACGTTCCCTCGGACGCCCGGCTGGTCCGTGAGCCGGAGGTGGGTCTGGATCTGACCTACGGCCCCGAAACCTGCCGCGCCCGCATACGACCCCGCGATGAGCACACGCTGGATTACCGCGTCGAGGCATCCGCGCGGTCCGGGCTGCCGGTGCATGCCCACCTGACGCTTCTGCCGCGCCTGGGGACCACACTCGAAACCGCACGGGGAACGTCGGTGACCCTCAAGGAATCACCGCTCATACTTCTGGCCGCCGACTTGGGCGGGAGTCTGACCTACAATGGCTACCGCCTGCGACTGCCTCCACGGGCCACGCTGCACTGGCCTGCCTTGCCGCACGATCCCTATCGCAAGGACGGCCACGCCACTCCCGATCAAGGCCGAATTGAAATCCGCCTCCCGCTTGACCAACACCTCGGTGCCGCCACCGTCACTATCGAAATCCCAGGCTAGAATTCGCCTGAGCAGAGTAATCATTCGGCAGGATACGGGGAGCACACACCTCTGGCATTCATGATGAGCGTCGGCAGCGTCTGGCAGCCGCTGCGGGCAAAATCCCTCTGGCCCGGGCAGGCGTATTCGGGCAGGCTCGGAACATGACGACGGGATGTAGAGCCAGCGCGGGGTTATGGCGCCTTCTTGGAGCCAGGGTTCTGGGTGCCTTGGCCCTGGCCTTGGCGCTGAGTTCAGTTCCCGGAGCCGTGGTGGAGGTCCCCGCTGACACCTCGCCTGATTTCCCGCGTGAATTGGTGCTGCGGCCGGAGGAGGTGCCTTACGAACTGGAGAATGCCGTCTGGAACCTCACTCAAACGAATGGGCCGTTCCTGAAGGAGCCGGAATTGAGCCCAAAGCACGTTGCCCGCAGGGCGCTTCAATTCGGGAGGGATACCAACAACACCTTTGCCCTGATCTGGGACCAACCGAAGCACAAGATCTACCTGGACCTTAACCGCAACCTGGACCTGACCGACGACACGACTGGAGTCTTCAGCTCGACCAACAAAGAGTACAGTCAGCTCTTTGCCAACGTCACTCTGCCCATCAAGACCGCAATGGGTCTGCACCCCGCGACACTGGATTTGCGGCTCTCGACCGACCAAACCGAGCGCTGGGTGCAGGTCCGGTTGACTTCGCGCACGATCTGGCAGACCAAGGTGGCGGTCGAGGGAGAGGCATGGCACGTGGCCGTGGCGGATAAGCTCTTGAGTCCGGAGGGTCCAGCCGCCGCAAAGTTCCTGGTCCTGCGCCCGTGGGAGAGCCGAACCAACCGGGTATGGCTCGACTATCCCGTCTGCGGCCTGATCCCTTTTCCAGACCGGCTTTTCTGGCTGGGCCGGGCGTTCCATTTGGAGCGTCGCCTCGAAACAGGCGGTGAAGGCCCCGCTTGGAAACTGGAACTCACGCCGCAGCAACCGCCGTTGACGGAACTGAAACTGTCCGGCGAATCCCTCTATTACGCGCTGCTCCAGGCCTCCAATGGTTACACCGTGGTGCTGCGGGGGCCAGCCGGCATGGTGAAGGTCCCGCCAGGCCTTTACACCGTCAGCAGCATCTGGCTGAAGCAAGGGGCGGCGGAGGCGCATTGGCTTGGCGAGAAACCCATGGCAGTCAACGCCGCCGCCGCCACCAGCCTGGTTCTGGGCGGGCCGCTGACCAACTCAGTGGCATTGGACCGCTATGGCAGGAGGTTGATGCTGGACTATCAGCTCAAGGGAGCGGACGGGGGCCGCTATCGTCTGGCGCAGGAGGATCGCGGGAAGCCGCCCGAGTTCATCGTCTATCGCGGCGGCAAGAAGGTTCTGTCCGGCAAGTTTCAATATGGCTGAGGGGGCACCTGCCGGTACTTCTGGCGAGTACCCTTCATGCTGGCGGGCGAATTGAAGATAGCGGCCTACGCGGATCTGGGAGGGCTGGGCGCCAAGCAAGGTCCGCAGACCCTTTTCATCTGGCGGCTCAGCAATTCCCTGCCTCAACTGCTGCCGTGGCTGGCCGTGCTGGCGCTGCTGGCGTTGCCGTCCAACCGCCAGGGCCGGGCTTGGCTAATCTGGTTGCCGTTGGCGCCCTTCGCCCTGCTCAGCGCCGGCCTGTGCGAGGCCGCTGATGCTGCCGATTCTGGCGAGCGCATCTATCTGGTCCATGTGGCGTGTGCCGCCGCCTTCGGCTTGGCCGCCATCTGGCTGCTGGGAGCCGCTCTGGCGCGATGCCGCCGGGCGCCGGCCATTGCGCTTCTGGCCCTGGCCTTCGCCGCAGTCAGTCTGCTGGCATTGGCCGTCAGCCCGGCATGGGAGCTGATCCGGGACCTCAGAGAAGATGAGCCGGCGACACCTTTCTACCTGCTGATATTCTGGATTGCGAGCGGCTTGGCGTATGCCGGGGCGTTGAGCCTGACGGGCTGGATGTGTCGCAGCCGGTTCGGGGGCCTCCGGGTGTCGTTGCGGCTCCTGTTCTGGCTCTGGGTAATGTGGCTTCTGGCCGGGAGCCTGCTGCTGGGCATTGTGGCACTTGGGTCCGGCGGCAGCCTTGAATGGCTTGGGTTCCTGGCGGTGACCGTTGCCGTCTCACTGGTCAGCTATGGCTTGCTCCTGCCCTTCCTGATCCTCTCCTTCACTAGTGCCTTCTACCACCAGCGGCTCAAACACCTATTGCGGCTGCCGGCCGCGGATTCTTCCCCGCCCGCCCCGGTTTTGAGCGCAGTCGCCCAGCAGCCAACTCCGCAGTAAACAGCGCTGCCCCGCATGGTCCGGACTCGCCGGGCTGAACCCGGCACCTCCCAGCAAGTCCAAGCCCGGACTTGTAGGGCCATACCTTGCATCACCGTTAGGGATCAGCTCAACAGACAGCCGGCGCCGACAGTGTGCAAGCTGATTGACGATGCCTGGCAGGGGTGGGTGCTACAACTTGGCAAGGTGCCGCGGCTACGGCTGCATCAGGCGGTAAAACTTGCGTTCGCCGTACGTGGCATTGGTCACGACATTCGTCCCGTTCACTACCGTCGGTAAGGGCAAGGCTGCACTCCAGGTCTCGGCGGCGCCGAGATTTGTGGCCGCGATCAAGCCGTAGTTGCCGTGGTTCGTCGGCCAACTGAACACGAGATTCGCCCCGTCTCGTCGAGCCTCCAGCAGCGGTGGAACCGTTGGTCCTAAGCACGCCACCGAGACGGAGTCGAAACACTCCGCCTTGTTCTGTGAGGAGCCCGTGGTCTGTCCGTCGAGCCAGATCGTCATGTTCGTCCCCGTCGCCACCACCATGCCACTGAAGTTGGTCCAGTAATTTCCAGTGACGGTCTGGGGCGGTTTGAGATCAATGGCCGTGGCCCAATTGGTCGAGGCGGCAGGGCTGACCTTGACCGTGCAAATTGAATACGACATGGAATTACCCCGCATCCACCCTGAAATCTGGTAGGTGGCGCCGATGGTGCAGCCGGTCACGTCTTGCCGCACGCCAGCGCCACCCGTCGAACTCGTGTTAACGATCTCTTGATACTGCGAACCCCCGCCTGGCGGCGGGGAACTTGTCTGCATGCGCCAAACGGTGGTGGGGAGGGTGGGACCGCGCTGGTATCCGATCCAATTGGTGCCGGCGCCAAGTGAGTTGGTAGCGCCCTCGAAACTCCCGTTCAACAGAGTAGCGGGGGTGCAGAGTATGATTGGAAGCACAGTCACGCTAATAATGGCGGAGGTTCCGCTTGTGCCATTGGCGTTGTAGGCCCGCACGCGATAGTAATACGTGCCGGCACTGAGGCTGGTCACGGCCCGACTGGTCATGTTGCCCATATCCAGGTTTTGATACCCACTCAAATAACTGCTGAACGCCCCGTCGGCGGAGACGTCCAGCCGGTAACCGGTCGCGCCCGCCGCCGCGCTCCAGTTGGCCGTGAACGCATTGTTGGTTACGCCTGTCGCAGCCGTTGCGGTCGGCGCGGCCGGCGGGAGATTGGTGGCGGTGAACGCCACCAACTCGATGCCGAGCCCGGTGCCGAGGTTGCGGCTGTACTGTTTGTTGGTCGGATTATTCCAGTGCTCATGCGCGCCCAAGCTGGCCAGACGAGCGCCGGTCTTGCCCGGGTCGTAGAACGTGCCCGACGCGGGATTGTTCGCCTCGGACGCCTCATGCAGGTAGTCCTCCGCGCCGCCCTGGAGGGCGTTGCCCGGGTTGTCGGCGCCGTTGTTCACGATGTTCGGCCATTCGTTGAGCAGGAAGTCATAACACACAGAGTCAATCGCCACCGGGTCCTGTGAGACAAACAGGCTGGATGGCCAGTCGGCGTTGAACGGCGCCATGTTCCACTTGAAGTACGGATGTGAATCCCAGAAGAAGCCGCTGAACAGCCCATCCACCAGGCAAAGCAACGTCTTACCCCCCAGCGCCGGATGACCCATCAAGTCCACGATACCACGATAATGCCCCAAGCCGGGCGTTCCCCCGATGCTCGGGTTCGGCGTGTTGGAATGCATACTCGCATAGTTCAAATAGCCGCCTTGGTTTGTCCCGTAGGCATCCCGATAGTAGCCGTCCGGGCAGCGCAGCAGCGCCCCATACCAGTTCTTCCCGCAGACCGTCACTCCGACGCTGTGTCCCTTGAGCACCGCAAAATTGATCAGGTAATCCGCCTGCGCGAATGGCCCTGGCACGTAGTCCTGCACCTTCCCAGCCGCGTTGGTGCTCCAGTCGAAGGGCGTGGCCGATAACTCCGTCCGCATTCGTCCCTGGCCGCCATAGTTGTCAAAGTAATGAACGCCCGGGAATTCCGGGTGCAGCCAATCCCACAGGTATTTCGGCAAGTTGGCGGTCGGATCGCCCAGGTAGATGTTGGTCGGGTTGACCCCGGCGTCATAGACGAGCTGTCGCAGCAGCGAGAGCAGCATCTGGGGCGAATTGTCAATCGTGTTCATCCAGTGGCCGTCCTGATACGCATTCTGCTTCTCGTAGGTGCCGTAAATGTCCACAGTGTTGGTTCCCGACCGGCTGTTGCAGGTGGTCAGGTTGATCTTGATCGCAATGTTCTCGCCAGCCTGGTAGCCCCGGTCGCCTTTGCCATGGTTCAGGTTGAAATACCTAAAAATGGCATCCCACGCCGCCGTGTCGGAACCCCCGCCGCCTACCGACTGCACCGCTTTGGACATCATCCGCTCGACCACGGCCAAGTCCGTGTGGTTCGTTTCGAACCAATGCTCAGGTGAGGCGTAACGATCCCAGCTCGTCGCTTCCGGAGCATGCACCCAGGCCACGCGGCCTGGGAAAATGCCCTTCGCCACCCCCAGCACACCATGCGGCGGATTGTCCGCCCAGGCGCGCACGGTCGGCAGACTGGTCACCACCAACGCGGCCAGCGCCAGCGCCGCCGCCCCCCAAACGCACGCCTGCCAAAACCGCGCATCCCACCGGCGGAACTTGCGCCACGCAAAAGCCGAACCGAGCAGCGCGGTCACCCAGACCACGAAACTGCTGGCCAGCGGGAACGCCGCGCGTTGACACGGATACGCCGCGCGGCTGGGCTTGGGGATGACGCGCGCCAGAAACCACACCAGTGAGCAAAACCCCATCGCGGAAAACCCCCAGGCCCACCAGTTCTTCCTGCGCCCGGTTCGGAACACGCGGCCGGTCTTGGGACACACCTTGGAGCCCGCCAGGAGATCGCCGGTGGACGGTTCGATTCTTTTCATTGACCTGCCTCCAGTAAAGCCGTCAACCCACATTCCTGCAACACGCGAATTGGCGAATCCACAACGCCCGTTGCCCTGACCGGGCCAAGTAGCCCTGCCCGATCTGGCGGAGAACCGTCGGAATGGTTACCGATTCACTGCCTGCATGGCCTGGGCTGGGTAACGCTCGCCGGCTACCGCGCCCGGCTGGGTGGCTTCGTTGAGGCTCTTGAGATTGCCGGGGCTCAGGCGCACGCCCAGCGCGCCGAGGTTTTCTTCCAGGTAAAGCCGCCGCTTGGTTCCCGGGATGGGCACGATGTCCTCGCCCTGGGCCAGCACCCAGGCGAGCGCCAGTTGCGCCGGGGTGCAGCGTTTCGCTTTGGCGGTGCGCTCGATCCGGCCCACCAGCTCAAGGTTGCGCTTGAAGTTCTCCTCCTGGAAACGAGGGGAGTTCCGCCGCCAATCGCCCTCCGCTAGGTCTTCGGGCTTCTTGAATTTGCCGGTCAGGAAACCCCGCCCCAACGGGCTATAGGCCACAAATCCGATGCCCAGCTCGCGGCATACGGGCAGAATCTCACTTTCAACGTCGCGCGTCCAAAGCGAGTATTCGGTCTGCAACGCCGCAATCGGATGCGCCTTGACCGCGCGCCGCAGGGTTTGGGGCGCCGCCTCGGACAGCCCGAGAAAGCGCACCTTGCCTGCAAGAATCAGTTCGCGCATCGCGCCGACGGTCTCTTCGATGGGCACCTCCGGGTCAACGCGGTGTTGATAATAGAGGTCTATCACGTCCACGCCGAGCCGCTTCAGGCTGGCGTCGCACGCCGAACGCACGTATTCAGGCCGGCCATTGACGCCGAGGAACTTCCCCGTCGCGTCACGGACGTTGCCGAACTTGGTGGCCAGCACTACCTGGCTGCGCCGCTCCCGAATCGCCTTGCCAACCAGGGTCTCGTTTGCCCCCAGACCGTACATGTCCGCCGTGTCCAGGAAGTTCACGCCCAGGTCCAGGGCGCGGTGAATCGTCGCCACCGCCTCGACCTCGTCGCCCGGGCCGTAAAACTCCGACATCCCCATGCACCCAAGCCCGATGGCTGAGACCTTCAACCCGCTCTTTCCAAGTAATCGCATTCTCATATTTGTTCGCTGTGCTTTGCCTTGCCCACGTTCCCTCTGCTTGAATCATAGCACGCTTTGGGGACCTGTGGAGTGCGGCGGTAAGCAAAGGGCGACGCCTCTTTCGCGGGCGGCAGGGACCTCCTGATCCGCCCACTTGCGCCATCTTCAACCAAAGCGGCGGCGTCCCCTGCCGGTTCACCGCGCGAAAATCCGGCGGATGACTTCCTCGATGGGGACTTCCTGGATGTCAATGTCGCTAACCGGCAGTTCGTCCAGTAGGGCTTTGCAGACCGGAATGACGCGGTCGCGCTTGACCTTGAGCTGAATGCCGCTCGGGCTCTGCGCCACGACCTCGCCGTATTTGCCCAGGTGCTCGCCCGAACAATTGGCCGCGCCCTCACATTGGATGGTGATGAGCTTGGAATCGGCGAAGCGGTCTACCACCTCGCTGAGCCGCCCATCGAAGAAAATCATGCCGTGATCTATGATGATCACCCGCTCGCACAGCTCCTGGATGTCGTTCATGTAGTGGCTGGTGAGCAGGATGGTGGTCTTCTGCTTCGCGTTGTGCTCGCGCAGGAATTCGCGCACGACCTTCTGGGAGACGACGTCCAGCCCAATTGTCGGCTCGTCCAGAAACAGCACCTTCGGCTGGTGCAGCAGCGACGCGATCAGCTCCAGCTTCGTCCGCTCGCCCAGCGAAAGCTCGCGCACGCTAACGTCGAGCTTGTCGCGCACGGCCAGTAGCTCGCTCATCTCGGCGACCGTGCGTTCCAGCGTGGCGGGCGAGATGCCGTAGATCCGGGCGTTCAACTCGAGGGATTCGCGCGCCGGCAGGTCCCACCAAAGCTGGTTCTTCTGGCCCAGCAACAGCGCGAATTGCCGGCGGTAGCCGTCATCCCGCTCCCACGGCGTGTAACCGAGCACCCGGGCCGAACCGCTGGTGGGATACAACAGGCCCGCCAGCATCTTCAGTGTAGTCGTCTTGCCCGCCCCGTTGGGCCCGAGAAACCCGACCAACTCCCCCGGTTGAACCGTGAAGCTGACCTCCTTGACCGCCACCGTCTGCTCGTAGCGGCGGCGGAACAAGCCGCGGACAGCGCCCGCAAATCCCGGCTGCTTCTTGTAGGTGCGGAAAGCCTTGGTCAGGCTGCTCACGGCGATGGCGGGCTGGGTCATGAAGATTGCGGCGCTATGCAGGGCGTGAAGTCCAGGTGCCAACCCGGCTTGCGCCTCGCGGCCTCAGCACCGAAGGTTGCCGCCCCCGGGGAGGCGCTCAGCGCGTAAGCTGCTTTTCCAGGTAGCTGACTACCTGCCGGACATTGGGATCCACTTCCATGCGGTCTTTGACCAGCCGGCAAGCGTGCAACACCGTCCCGTGATCGCGCCCGCCAAAGGCTTCGCCGATGGCGCTCAGCGAAGTTTCCGTCATTTGGCGCGACAGGAACATGGCGACCTGGCGCGGGAAGGCGATGTTCTCGGGCCGGCGCCGGCTCGTCATGTCCGCCAAACGAATGTCGAAATGCTCGGCCACCCGCTTCTGAATGACTTCGATGTTGATCGCGTAGCGGCCTTCCTCGTTGAGGATCTCCCGCAGCAGCCCCTCGACCAACTCGAGGCTCAGTTTCTTGCCCGTCAGCGCCGCGTAGGAAGCGACCCGTATCAACGCGCCTTCCAGGCGCCGGATGTTGGTGCGAATCCGGTTGGCGAGGAAGTTCATGATTTCTTCCGGCAATTGCACCCCCATGATCTGCGCCTTCTTCTGCAGAATCGCCAGGCGCATCTCGACATCCGGCGGTTGCAGGTCTGTCACCAGCCCCCACTCAAACCGCGACACCAGCCGCTGCTCCAAGTTCTGAATCTCGCTGGCGGGCCGATCGCACGTCAGCACGATCTGCTTGTGACTCTCATGCAGCGCATTGAACGTGTGAAAGAACTCCTCCTGAATCCGCTCTTTCCCGGCTAGGAACTGAATGTCGTCAATCAGCAGCACATCCGTCTGCCGGTACCGCTTGCGAAAGCGGGCGAGCTGGTTGTTCTGAATGCCGTCAATGTAATCGTTGGTGAATCGCTCGGAAGAAACATACGCGACCCGCGCCCCCTTCCGGTGCGCCACCACGTGCTGCCCGATGGCGTGAAGTAGATGCGTCTTGCCCAGACCAACCCCGCCGTAAAGGAACAGCGGGTTATACGACTTGCCGGGCACCTGCGCCACCGCCAGCGCCGCGGCGTAGGCGAAGTTGTTGTTGTTGCCGACCACGAAGGTGTCAAACGTGTTCTTCGGGTTAAAACCCAGTTCCTGATTGGGCGGGGTTCGTTCGGGGGCGGGCTCCACCTTCTTCTTGCCCTGGGCCGGCTGGGGTGCCGGCTTGGTGGGACCGCTCCCGGAACCAACCTTGAACTTAACCTGCAGTTGGCGGCCAGAGGCGAGCGCAATCACGTCCTGCAACAGCCCCATGTAGTTGTCCTTCAGCCACACTTCACAGAAGTCATTGGCCACTTCCAGGGTGATGCAGTTGTTTTCTTGCGCGCAGGCACGCAAGGGCGCGAACCAAAGATTGTAGGTGTCACCACTCAGCATGGAACGTAAATGTTCCTGTGCTGCCACCCATGTTTTTTCTGCGGGACTTTGCATGTCTGTTTCCCAAAAAGCCCGGTTTTCGGGCGTTTTATTCACTTAGCCAGTTTACCGCAATTCAAACACCGTCTTGGACTGCTGCTCGGGGCGCCAATCCAAATCCAAGCCAAAAAAATCTACGTTCCATACAAGGGCTTCCAATCCACAGAGAATGAATACCGGCATAACCAATTGAAAATCAACAACTTACAAACAACCACCCGGCTCGCTGGTTGCGCGATGCTTCCCAAATCCAATCCAACGATGCACAACCACTGCTGCTGCCATCGTTTTTAGGCAATGTCGCCACCGGTTGCGAGGAGAACATATTAACTCTTGTTAACGAGTTATTCACAGGCTGCCTTCCGCCGATAAAACCAGGGTTTCCGGGCTGGTTGCGCGGCAATGAGTCGCCCCAGCCATCACACTGCCTCCTCACCCGTTTCTTCGGTCCGAATCCGAATCGCGTTCTCAATGTCGCTGACGAACACCTTGCCGTCACCAATCTTGCCTGTCTTGGCCGCTTTCACAATCGCCTCCACCGCCCCCGTCACCTGGCTGTCCCCCAGCACCACTTCGATCTTTATCTTCGGCAGGAAATCAACCGTGTATTCACTGCCGCGATAGATCTCGGTGTGGCCCTTCTGGCGGCCGAACCCTTTAACCTCCGACACGGTCATCCCTTCGACGCCCAGACCCGACAGTGCTTCTTTGACGTCCTCGAGTTTAAAAGGTTTAATGATCGCCTCGATCTTTTTCATGTCATGCTTCCGCTTTGTGTCAGACGATACTAGCAGCCGGAGCGAAACTGTAAACAGGAATGTTGGGCCGAATGTTGGGGACAACGAATTCTCCCGCCACCCCGCGGATCATTCCGTGCGGCCGTTTTCCCCCAGCACGGCTGGAACATAGATCTGCGGGTTTAGATTCGCATCATTGTACATTTTGAACTGGCGGTAGATTTTGAAACGCCGCGTTCCCGATTGCAACTGCGTCAGCAGGGTTTCGAGAGAGTCCTTGAGATCGCCGAATTGCTCTTGCAACACGACGCACTTACCTGCGCATTGGCGGCGGTGCTCCGCCGCAGCCGATGCGCGGTCGGCTTCAATGCGCATGTGATAGAGCTTGAGCGAAAGGATCGAGAGCCGGTCAATGATCATACCGGGCGTCTCGGAATGAAGGAGGCTGCCCGGGTTGGCTGGCGGCAGTCGGCTCAGAAGCCACGCATCCAGCGTTTCCACGGCATCGTTGCGTGACTGGTTGCAGCGGTCAATGGCGCGTTTGGCGTCGCGCACCCGTTCGGGGCCGAGGTCGTCGCGCCGCGCGAGGTCTTCCTCGTGCCACAAGTCAAAATTCATCCGATGATTCCGTTCTATGGCCGACCAGGGAAGTTCTGTGCGCGGCGCGGTTTCACATTCATGCCAGCGTGCCGTCCACTCTGCGTGCCGGCGGATAATGTGCTCGACCAGAGAGGGCAATTGATTCACCACGGCAACTTGAAATGCTGCCGCCGCAGCGACAAGCACAAAAACTAGTGAGCGGGAAGGCCGCACTCTCCCAAAGCGCTCACGCTCGCTCTGACCACTTGTTCCAGCTCAATTTTGCCGACTCGTTGCCCACTGGGGGGCGTGACGATCCAGTCGGGGTGCTGGAATGGAACAGGACTGCCAGGCCGAGGGCGGATCAGCATCAGCACGCGCGTGCCGAGCGCCACGGCCAGATGCACAACACCCGTGTCGCCGCCAATGACCAACGTGCACAGTTTCAACAGCGCGATATCAATCTGCCGAGGAATACCTGTTGCGACGACGAAACCCTCCGCTTCGGCCTGCTTCAAGTAGATCAAATCAGTTGGTCCGCCCCCGAACAAAACCTGGAGGCTGCGGTCGCGCCAGAAACGGGCGAGCGCCAGATAGTTCTCCAGGGGCCAATTCTTGTGCGGTGCGCTGGTGAACGGTTGCAGATAGAGCATGGGCCGGGCGGGATCGCAGCCACGCTCAACACAGAACTGGCGCGCTTCGACCAAAGACGGTTCCGGCAGGAAGAATTCATTACGCACTTTCTCGCTCCGAAGTCCGCAGTGCCGCAACAGCGCCAGGTTCCACTCGACGGGATGAAGTTGGGGGTCGCGCCGAATACAGCGCGTGTAAGCCCAGCCGCGCGCGGTCTGATACACGATGCCCCAGCGTTCCGGCGCGCGGGTGAGCCAGGTCAGCATGGCCGTTTCGCCGTAGCCTTGAAAGTCCACCACCAGCGAGAAACTTTCGCGCCGCAAACGCCGCAGCAAGGCGACGGTTTCCATGACGACGGCTTTGGGATTCCTTCGGCGGTAAAGCGCCCGATCCATCGTGATGACTTCATCCACATCGCGGAAGCCTTGCAGCAACGTCGCGTGTTCCTTCGAAACCAGAAACGAGATCCTGGCGCCCGGAAAAGTTTCCCGCACAAGGTGTGCCGCCGGCAGGGTGAACAGGATGTCGCCCATGGATTTGAACCGGATTAGAAGGATTTTTGCGGACGTTCCCATCACGATGTTTCCTCCAGAAACGAAACGCGGAATTCCGAGACATCACTGCGGTCATGGTTCACGCGCAGATGCAGCAGCAGCGTGTCGCCGTAAAACGACGCCCACGGCGAGAACCCGCTCGGCGACCAACACGAGGCGGTTCTCCAATCGGCTGCAGCCGAGTCCGACGATAAACAACATGCCGTTTCCCAACTCAGCCGGACCGGCTGGCGAAGAGGCGGGTAGCGGTTGGAGACGTTCAGGCTTTGGCGACAGCACAACAGTATGGTAAACAGCCGGCACTGGCGTGTAAAGTGAACTCCTTCCCGTCTGGGGCTGGCACGCCAGGTTCTCCCTCCCAGCCGAGGGCAGCCGCGCGAGCGTAGTCCCGCATATACTCTCTGCCGGGCTTTCACAACACCGCGTTCGCTGTCGGTTCTGCGAAGCTGCAGGTCATGTTGCGAAAACCCCGCGGGCAACACGCCGGGGGCGACTCGCCATATAATGAACCAGGAAGATCGCCATGAACCCATTTCTCGGGACGAAACAGGGGCTCAACCCACTCCCGAGCCCGTATCGCTTGGTCGGGATACAGAGCCTCGGCTGCCGCCCACAAATGGTCCGACGCTTGGGAAAAGTCCAATGACCCCAGCACTTTGGCAAAACGATCTTCCTTCACGTTCCAAATCCACACCACCCCATCGGCCATGACATAGTTGCCCTTGGCCCGGCCCAGCTCCCGCAGATACGCCCCGGCCTGTACCCGCCGCCTAAACTCCGATGGCTCCCCCTGACAGGCCACGACCGATTTATCTACAATCAGCCCGCGACCGGTAGATGACCGCGCTCTTGATTTCGAGCCGCGACCACTCGCGTCCCTCGCCTAAGACCTCCTCCTCCAGTTCCTTCAGGGAGCTCTCCGACTCCGTTTCCGGGTTTATAGTTCTTATGCCTTTCGAGTCGCGTGGTTCACGGATAAGGAACCGTTTATGCCCCCTACTATATGCAGCAGTGTCGAGATGCACCACTTGGACAAGGTGAAAAAGCCTCCACGGCGGGCTGGACCGGCCCCCCGGTCTTCGGGTTTCGTGCGTGACTCAAACGTCGCTGCTGCTGAAGCGGTGCACCAATTCCGGACGCACTGTTGCTTGAAAGGCGTTGCGGAAGATCTCCTCTCGGATACCCTTCAGAATGGGGCTGAGTTTGCCATAGAGGTAGGAGCAATCCCGGGTGAGCCGCGGGAAACGAAGGAAGCTAACCGGCACATCGGCATCCGAGAGAGCGAGGCAAAGGGCGTAAATGCGATGCAGGAGAATCTTTTCCTGGTCCGAAACATCTGCGGCGCCGCGCGTCAATCCGCCAGGCACTCCCTTAAGCCGGCCACATCGGAGGATTCGCTTCCAGAGGGGTTTGTGTTGAGTGCCTTGCTCGTGGACGTAATTACGGCTGGCTGCGGCAGCTTCCAGATCGCGCATGGGAACGAACACGTGGTCGATCACGATATCGGGTCGCGCAAGGACTTCTGTGGCGTTGGTGCAGAAGTCGGGGCGCTTGACGATGTAGGGGCAGTCTCGTTTAAAAAGATTATGCTCCAGACCGGCGCGGGCGATGGGGTGAATGCGGTGTTGGCTTTCAGCCAGGCTGAAGCCTGTGTCCAGTCCAAGGCGAGTAAGGAGTTGTACTAAAAATGTGGTGCCCGCTCTGCCGGTGCCCGAAATAACTACATGATGACGCTGCATATTACTGGAATTTGCTTCTTGCGCGCCCGCACCTGCTCAGCGCTGCGCGGGTGAAAACGCGCTCGGTGTCTTCATACACGGTCACCATGATGATCTGCACCGAAGGCAGCAGTTGTCTAATCTGGATGGTCCTGATAGATGGCATGAAAGGTGGCGGGCCTACAACAGAGCTACTAGGTCCACCTGCAAATGAATACATACAAAGCACGTGCTAATGCTCAAGCCTGCGGAGAGCAAGCTGCAAGTAAAGCTTCCAGGCAATCTCAGCAACCTCCGCACCAGCAGATCAAGCTGGCGCTGGGTGAAACTACGTGGTCTGACCGAGGCGCTTGGACGAGCGGCATCAGGGCCTGAATCTGGGGGTCGAGCGGCGGCAGGGCAGGCGACTTGCGCCAGCACTCAATTGCAGTGGGAAAATCTCGGTGGCGCGCCCGGTGGGGCCAGCGTGGGTTCTGCGGTTTCCTGCCATCCTTGGATTTGGCAGTGGTCCATTGGCGGGCCGGCGAAACTTCATCGGGCCCTGGCGCTGCTCCCATTACCGGAAGCACGAGCAGGAGGGCCGCAAGAAAGAAGGGGAGCAAGGGGTGATGGGCGGCTCCGCCCCGGTCAATGGCGCCTTTGCCTGACAGCCCGTCCGGGTTGGCGCGCTGCTTTGCCATGAAAACCGCTGGGCTGGGAGGGGAATGCATGGGAAACTGGGGTTTATCTCCCCCGCCGATATGCCCAGCGCCAGGGTTTGACAGGCCCAACAGGCTAGGGTACATCATCAATCTCATTTTGAGCCGGTCCAGCGCATCGAGCTATGAGCCTCAGCATTTTGGGCATTTCCGCCTTTTACCACGACAGCGCGGCTGCCCTGGTCATAGACGGCGAGATCGTCGCCGCCGCGCAGGAGGAGCGCTTCACCCGCATCAAGCACGACCCTGACTTCCCCGAGCACGCGTGGATTACTGCCTGAGGGAAGCCGGGCTCACGCCCGAGCAACTCGACTACGTGGTCTTCTACGACAAGCCGTTCCTGAAGTTTGACCGCCTGCTGGAGACCTATCTGGCCTTTGCGCCCCGCGGGTTCCGGTCGTTCATGATGGCGATGCCGCTCTGGCTGAAGACCAAGCTCCACCTGCCGCGGGAGATCCGCAAGGCGCTCGGATGGCCGCTACCGCAAGCGCATCGCCTTCACCGGCCACCACGAGTCCCACGCGGCCAGCGCCTTCTTCCCCTCGCCCTTCGAGGAGGCCGCGATCCTCACCATGGACGGCGTCGGCGAATGGGACACCGCGACGATCGGCGTGGGGCAAGGGCAACCGGATCAAGCTGCTGCAAGACGCTGCATTTCCCGCACTCGCTGGGCCTGCTCTACAGCGCGTTCACCTACTTCTGCGGTTTCAAGGTCAACTCCGGCGAATACAAGCTCATGGGCCTGGCGCCCTACGGCGAGCCGCGGTACGCCGACCTCATCCTCGAGAAGCTGGTCGATCTCAAGGAGGACGGCTCGCTGGCATGGACATGAGTTACTTCAACTACTGCGCAGGGCCTGACGCATGACCGGCGCGAAGTTCGACCGCGCTGTTCGGCGGGCCGCCGCGCAAGCCGGAGCCGCTGATCACCCAGCGCGAGATGGACATCGCCGCGTCCATTCAGGAGGTCACCGAGGAGGTCGGTCCTGCGCATGGCCCGGCACGCCAGCGGCTGACCGGCGCGCGGAACCTCTGCCTGGCCGGCGGCGTGGCCCTGAACTGCGTCGCCAACGGCAAGCTGCTGCGCGACGGGCATCTTCGAGGACATCTGGATCCAGCCGGCCGCGGGTGATGCCGGCGGGGCGCTCGGCGCGGCGCTGTTCGTGCGGCACCAGTTGCTGGACCAGCCGCGCGCAGCCAACGGCGCCGACACGATGCGCAGGGCGCCTGGCTGGGGCCCGCGTTCAGCAACGAGGAAATTCGCGCGCTATCTCGACGGGCGGGGCATTCGCTACCAGCTTCTATGCCGACGAGGCGAATTGCTGCAGGCCACCGCCGCAGGCGATGGTCGACGGAAAGGTCGTAGGCTGGTTCCACGGGCGCATGGAGTTCGGCCCGCGCGCGCTCGGGGCGCGCAGCATCATCGGCGACGCCCGCAGCGCGGCGATGCAGGCGCCGATGAACCTGCGGATCAAGTTCCGCGAATCTTTCCGGCCCTTCGCCCCGTGCGTGCTGCGAGGAAGACGTGAGCCGAGTATTTCGATCTCGACCGGCCACATCGCCCTACATGCTGCTGGTCGCCGACGTGCGGAAGGAATTGCGCCGACCAGCTGACGCCCGGAGCAGCGCCAGTTGATGAAGGACCCGGACCTGCGCAAGCGGGTGAACGTGCCGCGCTCCAGCCTCCCCGCGATCACGCATGTGGACATGTCGGCGCGCATCCAGACGGTGGATGAGGCGCGGCACGGCCGCTTTTACCGGCTGATGAAGGAGTTCAAGCGGCAGACCGGCTGCGGCGGTGATCATCAACACCAGCTTCAACATCCGCGGCGAGCCGATCGTCTGCACGCCGCAGGACGCCTATCGCTGCTTCCTGGCCACCGACATGGATGTGCTGGTGCTCGAGAACTGCCTGCTGCGCCGCTCAGAACAGCCCGCCCTCAGCGCGGCGGAACGCCAGAAATACATCGCCAGCTTCAAGCTCGATTAACCCCCGACCTCATGGTCAATCCCTTCAAAGAAATCAATTGGAACCCCGGCCCGCGGAGCTGCGCAAGTTTGCGCTGAGCCTGGTCATCGGTTTCCCGTGCATTGCCGCCGTGTTGCTACTGGTGGGCCTGCTGCGAGGCAAAGGTTGGAACCTCCCGCTTGCGGCGATCATCGGCGGTGGCGGCCTGGCGGTGGGCTTGCTGCTGCTCGCGGTGCCGCAGATAGTCCGGCCCATCTACGTGGCGTGGTATCTTGTGGCTTGCTGTATCGGCCTGGTGGTGGGCAATCTGGCCCTGGCCCTGCTGTTCTTTGTGCTGGTCAGCGGGCTCGGGTTAGTCATGCGCGCGGTGGGCCGGCAACCGGTGCGCAAGAGATTCGACAGGCGGACGGCGACCTGCTGGCATGACGCCGAGCAGGTGGATGACCCTAAACGGTATTATCGACAGTTTTGAACAGGCAGCCTTATGAGTGACGATAAGAAGCGCGCTTTCGAGCAAGCCCAGCAGGAGAAGCAGGCCGGCATCCTCAAGGAGTTCTTCCTGTTTCTGAAGCACAACAAGAAGTACTGGATGATTCCCATCCTGCTGACGCTCCTGTTCCTGGCGGCGCTGATCCTGCTGGGCGGCACAGCGGTCGCGCCTTTCATTTACACCCTCTTCTGACAACCGGCTGGCGGCGGCAAAGGAACCCCTCGCGTTCTCCTACTCACCCAGAGTTACCGCAAATGAACATGCCGGAAAACCAACCCTCCCTCAGCCCCGCCGCACCAGGAAGCAATTATTATCAGTTGAGCCCCGAGAGATATGCCATCACCTTTGCTTGTCACAATCAGGTTGAATATACAAGACAATGTATAGGCAGCATGATTAGACATGGGGTGGAATTAAGTCGGTTGGTTGTCGTTGATAATGCGTCCACCGATGAAACGCGTGCCTATTTGAAGACATTGCCAATCGGTGGTCTGATTCTTAACCAGAGCAATCTGGGATGTGGCATAGCCTGGAATCAAGGGGCCTTGTGTTTACAAGCAGAATGGACAGTCGTTATGAATAACGATGTGCTCATTTGTTCGGGTTGGATTGAAAACATGGTGAGAACCGCCGAAAACAAAGGGTTGAAAATCATATCTCCTGCGATGGTGGTCGGAAAACCAGACTATGACTTTGATTCATTTGCCAGCACAGCAATGTCAAAAACAAAAGAGGCACTCCGTCTAGGGGGGCGCAACTCTGTTTGCTTTGCCGTTCACAAATCGGTATGGCTGGAAATTGGTTATTTTCAATCAGTACCCAAGCTGTTGGGTTATGAGGATGCCTTGTTCTTTAACGAAGTTGACAAAGCGAACATTGCAACCGGCATAACCGGCAGCGCCTGGCTGCATCATTTCCGTTCAATGACTCAAACAGCCCTGAAGCGGGAATTGGGGTTGTCTCAAAAGCAAGGCTTGGGGGATCGTCCTACCTATTTGCGACTCTTGCGGCAAAACTGGCTCGAAAGAAGAATGAATAAGATAAGAAGAAAAGCACAGGAGAAACAATGGCTAGAACAAGAGATTGCTGAATATGGCATGTCATTGCTCGGCATACGAGAGAATGGAAGATTCACCTGGAGGTAGCCTTCCCTCCTATGCGCAAGTGCCCAAACAAATCAGCAGAGGATCCTTGATGAAGCACCCCACAGGCAAAGCGAAGTCATCAACCCCGCTAAAGCGCCTTGAGATGCGCCGGCTCGAAAGACTTTCCGAGCTTCGGGCCGACTGGCGGAGCCAGCCGCATGCTTCGGGCTGAACCGCGCCATGCCGGAGTGCAGACCATTGCTGCGCCGTCTGCAACCAGCATTATTGAGCAGAGCGATCCATTCCTCTCCAGTCTGGACTGCCTTGCTGCAAGGAGCCTCTGATAAGGGTCGCGTTTGCTCAGGCCACCTGCTCGTAATGCTTCTTGCGGAACTGCCAGCCGAACCATTTCTCGAGGCGGAGCATCAACCTGTGCTTCCGTTCCCGGGCGGTCAGCTTATGGTTGGGGTCGGCTTGAAAAAGGCCGTCTGCCGGCGGCAGCCAGTCCTGTATGGCTTTCGGGTGCGTGCCGTTGAATGGCTTGAGCACTTGGGGATCAATATCAGCAGAGTCCACAAACTTCCGCGGTGCGCCCCAGTACCGGACTATTCTGGTCCCGCTTGGCAGTCCGTTGCGACATGTTCTTAAGCCAGCCGTAATGATAAATCGTCGCGCCGGTGTGTGCCGCCTGGGGATAACGCCCGCGTTTGTGTGTCTCCAGCACGACGAAGAACAGCCCTCCGGCCCCCAGGCTGGAATCGTGTTGCGCAGGATGCGCGCCTCGGTGCGATACCATCGCGGTGACCACGCATACGTGTTGGCATTGCCGTAGAAGTGCAGGTAATCGAAGGCCAGCGCCTCCACGCGCGAGACGTCCAGGTAACGCTCCATCGCGGCGCGGATTTTGGACAGTTCGTCCTCATGCACCAGCTCGTCGGCTTCCAGGTAGAAGGCCCAGTCTCCCGTGCAGTTAAAGAGGGCGATGCTCTTCTGCTGGCCGTACACATAGCCTTTGACACTGTAATCGCTGCGGATGCGCTCGTTCCATTGGGTCGGAATAATGCGGATTTTGGGATCGCCAATCGCGCGCACCAACCTTTCCGTTTCGTCCTCGCTGGGCCCCAGCGCCACCACAAACTCGTCCACGATCGGCAGCACCGACCGGATGGAAGCCACAAAGGGATAGCCCAGCTTCTCTCCGTTGCGCAGGAAGGTGAATCCGCTGACTTTCATCCCATTTTATTCTCCGCGGTGCGTGACCGCCTTGCGCAATGCCCCCCACACTGCACTCAGTCCGGACTCTTTCCCGGCCCCGATCTTCTCTCCCTGTTCAGCCTCGACCTTGGATTTCCGGCCTGGCTCGATGAAGCGTATGGCGGATTCAATCCGCTCGGGGTCCGTTGTAATTTGCAGGTAATCCATAAGACGCTGGACTTCGCGGCGCGGGTTGCCCATGAGGTCCGCGAACTCGATGGCGAGGTGTTTCTGGCCGGCCAGGAAGCGATCCAAAGCAGCCATTAGCGTTCCCTGGAGGAATTGCGCCATCAACCGTCCGGCCCAGGCGCTTGAGAGAGTTGATGGAATCCTCCACCGGCCGGCAGCAGCGGATGAAGCGGGTTTCCGGCCCCCACGCCTGCACCAAATCGTCGCCGCATAGCGACAGCAGAGGATGCTTCATGCCCACCCACTTGGCCCCGCCCTGTTCTCGCTCCTTGATCCACTGGGTCAGGACACGGATGCGCTTTGCCTGGCTGACCTTCTCGCGCAGACGCGGTTCGTCCCACCACCGGCGGAGTTGCTCCGAGAGCCAGGCCGACTCGTAGAAGCCCTCGAAAAACGGCGGTCCCATATCCACCCCTAGGTGGTGTAAGGCCCCGGCGACCGCGGTGGAACCGGAGCGATACACACCTAAAACCGCAATGCGTGTCGGCTTCATTGCGGGCAGCGTTACAGCCGCCGCCGCCGCCGCGCAACCCCTTTTTCGGGCCTTTGCGTGCTTGCCAAGGGCACGCCCCATTGGTTAGCCTTATAAGCGCTATGGCCAAACTTCCCGTCTCCGTCTGCATGATTTCCGGCGCGGAAGCCGGGCGGATCGGGCGGGCGCTGCAGAGCGTGGTGGAGCGGGCGGGGGAGGTAATCGTGGTGCTCAACGAAGAGGTCCGCGACGGCACGGATGCACATTGCGAGGCGCAGCGCGCCAAGGTGTTTCGCGAGCCCTGGAAAGGGTTTGTCGCGCAGAAGAATTCCGCCACCGCCAAGGCCTCCTAGCCCTGGATTCTCTCCCTGGATGCGGACGAGAAAGTCTCTCCTGCCTTATGGGCTGAGATTGCCGCGGTGCTGGCTGATCCGGACAAGCACCTCGCCTACGCGGCGTTCGACTTTCCCCGCTGCTCCTATTACTGCGGCCGCTGGATACGGCACGGCGACTGGTATCCCGACCGCGTCCTCCGGCTCTGGCGGAAGGGTTCGGCGACGTGGGCAGGGATTGAAATCCACGAACGCCTCGAAGTTAAGGGGGCCAGTGGGTCAGCTGTATGCGGACCTGCTGCATTACAGCAACCAGAGCATCAACGGGCAATTGGACAAGATCGGCCGGTACGCCGACCCCTTCGTGCGCCATTGCCTGGCAACGGGCCGCCATGCGGGGTGGTTGGACCTGGCCGTTCGGCCGGTTTGGAAATTCTTCCGCGGCTATGTTCTTCGGCTGGGTTTCCTGGATGGCTGGCCTGGTTACTACATTGCCTGGCTGGGCGCCTTCTCCACGGTGACCCGCTACGCCAAGGTGCGCGAGGCCCGCCTCGAGCGCGCGTCTTGCCCCCCCCACCATGCGACGCGCGACCCATGAGCCGAGGAGCGCAGCCTTCAGGCTGCGGCACCGCAGAAAGGAAGCCAGCGTTGGAGCCGGTCCACCCCCCCTACCCATCCCAAGCTTCTGCAGCCTGAAGGCAGTGTTCCTATACGCCCAATGAGCTCAGCGCCTGCATTGGCCCTGGTGGTCAACACGTTCAACCAGCCCGATTACCTCCTCCGACTGCTCAATGCCCTGAGCCGGCAAACCCATCTGCCACAGGAAGTGGTGCTGGCCGACGACGGCTCTGATGACCAGACGCGCGCCGCCTTTGAAGGCTGGGCAGCCCGGCAGTCCTTCCCTTGCAGCCGGGTGTGGCAGGAACATGCCGGGTTCCGCCGCTCGCGCATTCTGAACCTTGCGATTGCCCGGGCAGCCAGCGCCTATCTCGTGTTTCTGGACGGCGACACGATTCCCCACCCGGCCTTTGTGGCCGATCACCTCCGTTTAGCCCAGCCACGCACGTTCGTCCAAGGCCACCGCGCGTTGATTGAGCAGGCCGGCGCCTCGTTCTTTGGCCTGGGCGATTTCGCCGCCGATCGCCGCCGGGCACTCCTCCGCTGGCAGCTTCGCGGCCTTAAACACGCCTACCGCTGGCCCTGGGCGGACTGCCGCTACCGGGCCGACCTCCGCGGCATACGCGGCTGCAACCTGGCGATCTGGCGCGACGACTTGATCAAGGTTAACGGTTACAATGAAGCGTTCACTGGCTGGGGCCGCGAAGATTCTGAACTAGCCGTCCGCCTAATGAACGCGGGCGTGCGGCGCCTGGATGTTCGCGGCTGGGCGATCTGTTACCACCTCTGGCACCCGCCTGCCAGCCGCGCCAACCTGCCCGCCAACGACCAGTTGCTGCAAAGCGCCCTGGCGCAGAAGGCTTCCTGGTGCGACAGCGGCTTGAGCGCCCACCTGCAGCACCATTGAGAGTTCTACACTTGGCGGAGCCTGCGGATTATATTTCTGCAATGCCCCCCGAAGAACTGGACGGACTTCATATGCCGGGAGCACCGCCGGTTAAGCATGGAGCCAGAGCCGAAACGGGTCTGGGCGGCGGGTCAGTGGGGACGCTTTAGGGGCAGCCCGGATTTGTGGTGGGGGGGCTTGACCCGCTTGGTGGCGATGAAGGCGTAGCGCGCGTGGGTGAGGCCGTTGACCATCTTCTCGACGTAATACCTGAAGCCGGAGGCGAGGCTGACGCGCCTCGCCTCGCAGGGCAGGGCGGCCTGTTTGAAGAATTCCTTGTAGTCCGAGAGCGTATAAAAGCGGTCGTTGATGCCCGTGGCGACGAGCTTGGCGATCATCTTGGCGCGGGACTTGATTTTGACCAGCGGCCAGACCGGCTCGCGGATCGCGACGAATTGCCCGCCCGGCTTCAACACTCGCTTGGCTTCGCGCAACACCTGGACGATGTTGGTCGCCTGGTGCAGCACCGCCGAGCTGACGACGAAGTCGAAATGGTTGGCGGGGAAGTCGAGCTGATGGAAGTCGGCCGGCATGCGGGTGATCTTGCCGGTGCTGGCGTTGAGGGCTTTGAAGACTTTCGGCGCCTGTTCCTGCAAGAGCTTGGGCGAGAAGTCTGTGGTGATGACTTCAACCACCCGGGGCAGCTTGGAGATCTCGGCACTGAGCCAGGCCCCGCCGGCGCCGATTTCCAGCACACGCCCGCGAAACTCCATGCCGCACTCTTTGGTGAGGAAGGGAATGAACTTGGGCAGTTCCTCTTTCGCTTTGCGAAACCATTCGTCGGTAAACTCGGCATCGACGCGGGCGGGCGATTCGCGCTGGGCCAGCAACCGCTCGTGCGCGTAACGCGACAGGTAGGCTTTCTTCTCGACGTATCTGGATTCAGGCTTGTGCACTGGGCTGAAGACAACTTAGGTCGTGGCCCGTGGCCGGCGCAAGGGGGTTTCGACTCCGGTTGCTCGCATAATCCGGTTGACGCCCTGCTCATCGCCCGCCACGTTGAAGGCGAATTTGGCAAACTGAGTAAGTAGCTATGACCAGCCTAATCAAGAGCCGCCTGTCCGGCGCCGTTCTACTGCTCTCATCGCTTCAGTTTGGTTTCGCCCAGTCCGATACTAACCTCCTTGCCTTCGTCTTCGGCCCGCCGCTCACGCCGGTGTGGGACATCTCGGGGACCTACCAGATCACCAACCGCATGGAGGGGGACAAGTTCCTCCCGAAGAATGTTATATTCCGGGACCTTTGGCTGAGCGTGGATGCCAAAGGTAAAGTGCAGGGTGCCGGGACCATTCGAACCTGGGTGGACGACGATTGGACCGCAGGCGACTACAAGGTGTCAGGCAAGGTCAGTGGCGGCGGCGAAAAGACGCAGGTGCAGTTCACCATCAAGTATCAGGGCAACGGGATTGTGGCGGGGGTGGCCACGACCTGCAAAGTCGGCGCAAACTATAATCTGACAATCCCGCCCGGGGCGCTGGCCATGGCCGGCAAGGAGACCGGCAGAGCGCAGTTCTCGAATCTGGACGACGGCGACCTCACGTCGAATATTACCCTGCCGCTGCCGCCGGGCGCCGATGGACGCTGGAACGTCGAGTTGAAACTGGTGGGCTCCCAAAAGAAGCTCTCCGGGTCAGCCGTGGTGCTGGTAAACAGCACTCCCACGAACACCACTACCACGCTGGCCACAAAGGTTAGCGGCAGCTCGCCCAACCAGTCGGTGGGGACCAAAATGAAATTATCGGGCTACGGCTACAGCTCGGGGACGAAGCTCAACCTGGAGTTCACGCTCATCCCCGGGTTGACCAACCCGCCTGCCCGGGTGGATGGCAAAGTCCTCGGACAGAAGGTAAAGAACTAGCCCGTGAATGCATCCGGCCAACTCCTCCTTCCCCCACCGGTACGGTGTTCCTGAACGCCGGGTTCACGTGCGTCGCTATTTCGCGCCGCACCGGCAGCTGGTGCGCGTAACGCAACCGCCAGGCAGTTATTGCCGCCACCACTGGACTCGGGCTCTGAGTACGAGACCGACGGCTTGAGTGGGGCCGGGCTGGAAGGTTTGATAATCCGGTTGACTAGCCGCCCGTCACTCGCCATCTTGGAGGCGAATTTTTGTAAACTGAGAACGAATTTTATGACCAGCCCAATCAAGAACCGCCTGTTCGCCACCACGCTCCTACTTTCCTCGCTCCAGTTCAGTGTTGCCCAAGCCAACACTAACTTCCTGACGTTCATCTTCGGCCCGCCGGTTGCTCCGGTGTGGGACGTTTCGGGCAGCTACCAGATCACCAATCACATGCAGGGAGCCAAACTCCGCCCGATGGATATCGTCTTCCCGGGCCTCGCCCTTAGCGTGGATGCCAAGGGCAAGATCGTCGGCGGCGCGGATACGATCGTCGCTTATGTCGGCGATGACTACGTTGGCGGTGATTACAAGGTGAATGGCAAGATCTCCGGCGGCGGCGATAAGACGGAGGTGGACTTCACCATCAAGTTCAAGGGCAACGGGATTGTGGCCGGGGTTGCCACGAAGTGCAATATCAACGCCAAGTATAACCTGACTGTTCTGCCTGGGGCTCTAGCCATGGCCGGCAAAACGACCGGCAACGCGCACTTCTCGAATCTTGGCGATGGCGACCTCAAGTCCGATATTATCCTGCCGTTGCCGCCGGGCGTGGATGGCGGCTGGACGGTGAAGATGGACATCTACCCCTTTGGGAACAAGATCTCAGGGTCGGCTGTGATCTTGGTGGACAACACTCCTACCAACAACGTTACCACGTGGAACATGAAAGTTAGCGGCAGCGTGCCCAAGCAATCGGTGGTGGCCAAAACGAAATTGTCGGGTTGGGGGAACAGCGCCGGCACGAAGCTGGATCTGGACTTTACGCCGATCTTTGGAGTGACCAACCTGCCCTCGAAGATGAGCGGCAAGGTGCTCGGGCAGAAAGTAAAAAACTAGGTTACGGCTGGAAAAAATAGACCTGGGGCTGCACGGTTGCAGTCTGTCCGGTTCTCAAAGCGGCCGAGGAAAGTCTCTCTGTGCAAGGGCCGATGATTCAGTGGGTTGCGCAGGGTGGGCAGGAGGGGTGTGGGGAAGAAGGCCATGGGGATTGCTTGGGAGTGGCCTTTGTAAGCGCCTAGGCTGCAATAGGTTACATGATCCACATGGGAGCGCCCCCGTAGCGCCCCGGGAGTGCCCCCCGAGCACCACCTTGAACGTGCCGTGCCGTAGGAGAACACACCGCGGTGCAAACTTGGCCACGAGGGGCCATGCCTTGGTCGTGGTTATTCCTTCTCCCGGCGTTGCTGGGCAAAGAACGTCTGCAGGAGGGCGCGGCATTCCGGCTCGCGCACCCCGGCGGTGATCTCGCAGCGGTGATTCAAGGTGGGGAATTGCAGCAGGTTCAGCGCGCTGCCGGCGGCGCCCGCCTTGGGGTCGCTGGCGCCGTACACCACCCGGGCCAGGCGCACGTGGACAATCGCCCCGGCGCACATCGGGCACGGCTCCTTGGTGACGTAAAGCGTGCAATCCGTCAGCCGCCAGTCGCCGACCGCCTCTTCCGCCTGGGTTAGCGCCAGCATCTCGGCGTGCGCCGTGGCGTCTTTGAGCAGTTCCACCTGGTTGAACGCGCGGGCGATAATGCGCCCCTCGCGCACCACCACGGCGCCGACGGGCACTTCCTCGGCCGCAAAGGCCTTGGCCGCTTGGCGCAGCGCTTCGCCCATGAAGTAGTGGTCGCTCTGCAGGTCAATGATGGGTTCGTCAGGCATCAGCGGGTCTGGATTCTTCGAGCGTCCACTCGTTGCGGCCATCCGGATGGCAGATGGCAATGGGCGGCGAAGAAGCCGCCGCGGTGCTGCCAGAACCAGGGCCAGATGCTCTCGCGATCGGTCTGCGGCAACGGCAAGCCCGGCAAGGCTTCGCGCGGGAAAAACTGGAAGCGCCCTTCGCGGTGCGCGGGCGGAATAGCGGTCAGCTTCCGCTTCACTTCGAAGAGGAACATCAGCCAATGGGTCTGGCCCTGGTAGCCGTGTTCGCTCGCCAGCCCGGTCAGGTGCAGGTCGCCAGGCGAAAGCGCGAGGCCGATCTCCTCCTGCGCCTCGCGGCAGGCGCACGCGTAGGGGGATTCGCCCGTTTCTGTGCGGAGCTTGCCGCCGCAGGGACTCCAGAGGCCGAGGTTGGGTTCCTGCGCCCGCTCCAGGAGCAGCACTTCGTCGCGCGCGTTGAAGCAATACAGCAGCGTTGCCAGTTTGTAAGGCAGTCCCATAGCTCGCGCGGCTCAAGGTTCGCGCCGGGCGGAGCCGCCGACGCAATAGAGGTTGCTCGCCGTGCGAATGAACAACGCCCCGTGCGCGACTGCAATCGAAGACCGCACCGGGGCCTCGCCCATGCGGATCGTGGAAAGAATCTTGAACTCATTGCCCGCATCCAGCACGACGACGGTGCCCCTTTCGCTGACGCAATAGACTTTGCCGTCAGCGCCGGTGGGCGAGGCGCGGAAGATCTCCTTCACGCCGAGGGGGCCCTGCCATTGCTGCGCTCCGGTCTGCGGCTCCAGGCAGGTCATCATCTGGTGGTCGCCGTCCAAGACAAAGAGTCTGCGCTGATAGACGAGCGGCGTCACGCAATCGCTGGGGAACGCCTTGAACTTCCAGGCGATATGGGTGTCGGCGACCAGGCCCTTGCCGCCGGCTTTGATGGCGAGGACCGGGTCGCCCCTGGGTCCGCAGGCGATGATCATCCCATCCGCCGCCACCGGCGAGGGCACAAGGCGCCAGGAGGTCTCTTTCCGGTCATTGAGTCCGCCGCAGCGCCACAGCTCGGCGCCGGTTTCGGGCGAATGCGCCGTCAGATAGCTGGCCCCCACAACCAGAATTTCGGCGCCGGGCTTGTCCGTGTAGGGGACCGGCGTGGAGTAGGCTTCTTGCGCCTCGCCCGTCGCGTCGGTCGGTCGGACGTGGCGCCAGAGGGTCTTGCCTGTCCGCGGATCGAGGCAGAGCAGGAAAGACTCGCGCTCGGGCTTGTCGCCCCGGGCATGGGTGTAATCGTCCGGGCACGGATTGCGCTGCAGCACCTGCACGTAGAGCTTGCCGCCGTGGAGCATCGGGCTGGACCCGTAAAGCCACATGTTGGCAAGGCCGCCGTACTCCTTCGCCAGGTTGCGTTTCCAGAGTTCCGCACCGGCAAAATCAAACGCCGCCAGATTGCCAGTGGCAAACAGGCAGAACACCTTCTGCCCGTCGGTGACCGGCGATGGTGAGGCCATGTTGTTGAGTCCCCGCTGGCGATCCCCTTCGGCCACGACCTTCCGCCACCGCACCTGGCCGTTCTTCCGGTCCAGGCACAGCAGCAGCAGGTTTTTCTGCTCGTCCGGGCTCGAGATGAAAACCGAGTCGTCCCAAATTGCCGGCGTTGCGCTGCTGCGGCCCGGCAGCGGCGCGACCCAGGCCACGTTGTTCGTCCGGCTCCAGTGGATCGGAAGACCTTTCGCCGTGGTGGAACCGTTAAAAAACGGGCCGCGCCACTGAGGCCAGTTGTCGGCGGGGCTGGCGGTGGCGGCCAGACCGCCCAGGGCGGCGACGAACGCGAGACGAAAAATCATGTTCGGCGCCATTATGCAGTCCGGAGGGCTGGCCCCAAGTCCAAACCAGGCGCCGGCGAAGGCGGCGGTGACGCGGCGGGCTGCAGTCGCGATTCCTGGCCCCCGCAGCGCCGCGACGAGTCAATACAACCACAGATGGACGCAGACAGACACAGATGAGAGCTGGGGAAGAGCGTTGGTAGAGCCCTTGCAGAGCCTTGGATGAGCCGTGCAATAGCCGTATAAGCGCCGTGCAAGAGCCGTGCAAGCGCCTTGGAAGAGACTGGGCAGGGATTCACTCGCTCGTTGACCGCCTCCAATCTCGGGGCAAGAAGCCCGCCCGCCATTTTACCCCCGGCGGCAATTTCCACTACCCTGTGCCTTGACAGCCTTCCGCTCTCCGAATTTGGCTCTCATTTCTTCCGGGCGGAGCGGCCGGGGGGCGGCAAGGGCCTTGCGGCGCTGAAGCTGGCAGGTTTCGTGCTTCTTTTGGAGGTGGGGTGTCGTTTTGTTTTCACGCGGGCGGGGCCCGAGACACCCAGTGGAAGGGAATGTGTTTATGCCAAGAGTTCTCGGCAAGGCCGGCAGATTTGTGAGCGAAGAAGCGACCAGGAAGCGGAATGCGATCTGGACGCGGGCCGCGCTCGCTCTCGCCGCCTTTGGAGCGCTTTGGGGGATGATGGTGGGCTCTTCCTTCCGCGTAATGACGGCGCCGCTGTGGGGGAGGGGATCATTTTCAATTGTCATCCTGCTGGCCATCTGGCTGACGGCGAAGTGGTCGTTCCGGCGGCTGGATGAGTTGGAGCGGGATCGGGAGAAGTGGCTGCGCGGGGCGGCTGGGGAGATGAAGGTGGGGCTGATCCTTGAAGGGCTGCCGGACGAGTTCCACGTCATCAACGACCTGCCGACGCGGGACGGCAACCTGGATCACGTGGTGATCGGACCCACGGGTGTGTTTGTGCTCGAGACGAAGGACTGGCGGGGCATTGTCTCGGAGGATGGCAAGGGGGAACTGAAGTGGAGCGGTGGCGCGCTGAAGGCGCCGTCCGTCAAGGGCCTGGTCCGCAGGACGATGGAGACGAGGGAGGGGGGTCTGACGCTTGCTCCGGGGGTGGATGCTTTCTTTCAGGCGGTGTTCGTGTTCACCTCTGCGTGGGTGGAGGCGAAGTTCAAGACTACGGGGTGGGCGCACTGCGTTCGAGATGACCGGCTTCGGACGTACCTGCTCGATGAAAAGGGGCGAAGGAAGCTGTCGCGGGCGGAGGTGCGGCTGATCGCTGGCGCGTTTTCATGGTTGGCGCGGATGCAGCCGGAGTTTGCAGGAGAATCGGCGGGGCAGGAGGGAGCGGCGGAGGCGGTTGAAGGATTGCCCCTACTGGCCAATGCGCGCTGAGAAAACGACAATGAACGGACCCCTTTGCCGCATCGCTTACTTGGATTTCGGGAGTACCCGTCATTGATGCCCCGCAATCGCTCCCGCTGGCGGTTTAACGGGAATGGGGCGGCAGCAGGCAGGGGGGTCGTGTGTGGAAACCTCCTTCAAAACATGTCTTGCATTCTGTTGTTGCATTCTTCAACATAAGATCTAGTTAACATTCTCAATTCGATTACATGGTTTCGTATGAATCGGTGGTCGCAGCAAGGATTCGCCCAGCAGGGAAGCACAAGCCCGCCAACTTCGCTATATTCTGGACAAACGCCTTTGTAATCTTGGTGGTTTTGGAAACTCTGCGCATGAAGTCAACCGCATCGCAACTCTTCAGGCTACTCTTTTTCTTATGCTTGACACACGGCTCGCTGGCCCAGACTATTCAAAACCCGATTGGACCTCCGACTGGAAGATATCCCTCTGTCTATGACCGGCAGTTCCTCGGCGCACGATTTGCACTCGACACCCCAGTGACGCTCGGTTCAGTAGGAGGCGAGTTTGGGACACCAGTTTTCAGCGGTGGTGGGAGCTTTTTTGTAGCTTTGGTGCCGCTGGCCTCGATGACTTCTCTGCCAACCGGCAACCCTGCGGCTGGCATTCCGTTCAATCCCGGAGAAGTACTGGCGTATCGGACCTTTGAAGCCCGTATTGGAACCACACCGCAGATCATAACCGTTCCCTTCTCGATCGACTTGTCTCCGGGAGTTTATGGAGTCGTATTCGGGAGTGGTCTCCTTGGAACGTACGGAGCCGACGCAATGCCCAGCCACCAAACCGTTGCCGGGAGTTCGAGCTTCTTTTGGTCGTCTGAGCCGTGGCGCTGGCAGAACTCTTCGCTCAACCACGAGTATAATATCATGATAACGATTGTACCCGAGCCGTCTTGCCCGGTTTTGATGACCCTGGGGCTTTCGGGATTGACATTGCTCCGCCGGGTTCGTCGGGTTCACTGTTGATCCCCTACGCTCGGCTCGACGCTCGCATTCGCCCCCCGGTGGTGATATGGCGGGATTGATGTCAGCGGGACAGCAACACGGCTGAGAGAAGTTCTTGCCAACGGAACTAGCGGTGCGGCGATCCGCCCATCAACAAACCAAAGGCTCTATGAGCAGACGAAAACAAGCCAATACCTCTGCATGGGTAGAGGCGAAGTTCAAGACTACGGGGTGGGCGCACTGCGTTCGAGATGACCGGCTTCGGACGTACCTGCTCGATGAAAAGGGGCGAAGGAAGCTGTCGCGGGCGCAGGTGGAGGTTCTTGCGAGAGCGTTTTTAGGTTTGGCGCGGATGCAGCCGGAGTTTACAGGGGAACCGGCGCGGCAGGAGGGAGCGGCGGAGACGGTTGAAGGACTGCCGCTACTGGCCAATGCGCGCTGAGAACAGGACAATCTAATGGACGATCCCTTTCAGCGCCGCCGAGAACGGCCTGAAAGAAGCCCACTCGAATGACGCGCGCCTGCTCGCCGCTTCCAGCCATTTAGGGCTCAAAGGTGTGAACATCCTTTAGCTGCCTCACGACACCCTCGACCCTCGGTAACCCCTATCGTTATTCGGGCTGCAGATTGGTGTGTTCCCATTCCAGATACCGGCAAAGGAGGTGGATCGTTTATACCGTGACGAACCGTGACCTGCATGGTCGAATCGGTATATGCGGCGACCTTTTTACAGAGCTCGCACGGGATTCACGCTGATTGAGACGCTGTGCGTGATGGCCATCATCCTGATCCTCGCCAGCCTCATGCTGCCGGCCCTGGCCAGGGGCTTGCGCATGGCGCGGGGACTCGGAAACCACCTGGGTGGCCCGGGCGGGATCCAGATGCGCATCGGCGAGGTCGCCACCAACTACAGCCGCTATCGGCTCGCTCACCCCCATCACGGCCAAATGAGCCGGAGAACGTTTGTGACGGAGCTCAATCTCAGCCCCACTTGCGAAGCCTGGCTCAACCTGAGGTCGGTGGAATATCGCCCCTTCGCCGCCAGTGACCCGGCTGAGCAACCCGCCATCGTGGTTTACCCCTCCGACGGCAGCGGGAGCGGCGAGAAAACGGTCGTCTTTGCCATTCGCGACTTGCTCTTGCCTTGACTTCTTTCAGGATTTCAGCGTTTCAGCTTTTCCCTGACCCTGCCTTCATCTCTCATCCTTAGGTGCCGAGGAACCGCCTCACAATCGCGCCACCTTCAAGCCTGCCGCCGCCGCGAGTTGCCGCTGCCGCTCGTCAAAGGTCAGAAAATAACGGAGCCTCAACTCCCGCGCGCACGCCACGTGCAGCACGTCCAGCCACCGGGCACCCAGCTTTGGCGTGTGGCGCTGACTCAACTCCGCCGCCCCGTTGAGTGCCGCCCGCCACAGAATATCCGCTGGCCGGAGATGCCCTGACGCAAAGTCAGTGGTCAAATCCGCCAGCGCCTCGGCCAGCCCGTCCGGGTCGAGCTGGCCCAAGAATGCCGCCCGGCAGATCGCGTTGATGACCTCAACTCGACCCTGATGCGTCACCGCCAAGGGGCCCTGGACCTTGGCCCGCCACACCGACATTTCGCGAGAACCGGCTTGATGAAGGTACAGTCGCGCCAGCGCGCTCGGATCAACGTAAACCTCCTCCGCCCTCATCGGCGTTCCTCCGCCCAGAACTGGCGCGTGCCCTCAGCGGAAAGCCCCTTGGGCTGGCGTTTCCGCAGCCGCGCGTAGTAGTCGGGAAGCGGGGGGCGCTTTTTGGCGGGCGCAGGCAATAACTTGATCACATAGGCCGGCTCGCCGTGGTCAGTGACGACCACTTCGCCGTGCTGTTCGATTCTCCGCTTCACCGAGCGGAAGTCGGTCCGCAGTTGGCGGATCGTGGCAGTATTCACGTTCACATGTGAAACATGGGCGTTTCACGCTCCTCAATCAAGCCGCCACTTCGCGAAGGAACGGCCTTCCAATCCGGCTTCCCATTTCAGTTTTCAGCATTCAGCGCTTCAGGTTTTCCGGTTCCGTTCCGTAGTCCGTTGTCTTGTAGTCCCGTAGTCTCTTTCCGCTTTTGGCATTTCAGCCTTTCCCTGGTCCCGCCTTATCATCCTTCATCCTTCATCACTCATCATTCTCCATTGCTGTGCCGGCTTCGCGCTTGCCATGCGTCATCCCTCGTGCATCACTGAACCATGAAGAAACGCGATTCCGGCTCGCCTTCCGCCGCCCCGGGACAACTGGGTTGCGAGTATGTCTTTGGCCATTGCCCCCTCCTCGAAGGCGTACGCATCGCGCTCGAGATGACTCCCTCCCAGATCAAGGGCGCTGCCGCTTACTCCGGCCGCGCCCGTCAAGCCTGGCTCGACGGCCGTCGCTACGCCCTGCTGGACCTCCTGCAATTCATCAACGACCTGCGGGCCAGGGCAGGCCAGTGACAGTGTCCTTTGGTCTTCGTGTTCACCTCTGCGTGGGTGGAGGCGAAGTTCAAGACTACGGGGTGGGCGCACTGCGTTCGAGATGACCGGCTTCGGACGTACCTGCTGAACGAAAAGGGGCGAAGGAAGCTGTCGCGGGAGAAGGTGAGTCTGGTCGCGGGAGCGTTCTGGGCCCTGGCGCAGATGCATCAGGAGTTTGCGGCGAAGACGGCGCAGCGGGAAGGAGCCGCGGAGGCGGTTGTGGGACTTGCACGACTGGCCAATGCGCGCTGAGAATATGACAATCTAATGGACCGACCCGTTTCTGGTCGCTGCCCTCAAGACCTGGCGGAACAGCATCGGTCTCGAACTTGACACCGAATACTGCCGCATGGCCGCCTCGCGCCTCATGAAGGAAAACACCCCCCTTTTCAGGTACGCCGACCTTCAGATTCGGCTTCACACACCTGCAATCGCCGGGCTGCCAGCGTTGGCCGCCACCGCCCTGCACGAAACACCAACCCCCTACAAGCCGACGGCGCCGCCAAAGAATACTAAATGGTCGCTCAAGAACTCCACAGCCCGATGACGAGACTAATACCTTAAAGGATAGGATTGTCATATCCGCTTGACGGCTTGAACTGGATAGGGAGAAGGCGAGTCATCGTTCGGAAGCTGCTTGGGGCACCGACGGGCTAGTACCGGCCCGAAGAGGCCGATTTTGTCCTTGCCAATGCCCCCGAGCAGGAGTCAAAATCAATACACAGGGAAAGATTATGAAGTATGACTGACAATGCTTGTGGCGTTGAACGCTTCTACCGAGAATTATGAAGAGGACGGCTACAGTTCTAGTTGTGCTCGGCCTGATCCTGCTTGGTTTGATTATTGGGGCTTCCCTCATGCTTGGACTTATCCCTTCCAGTGTAAGGTCCATCTTTCTTGCCCAGGATCAAAGGCGAGTTTACGAGATGGCGCGGATCATAAATCTATTTAGCAACACTGGGCCTTGGCATTATGGTGCCCCCGCGTCCTTCGCGATGGACGTTAAGAAGACCGACTCCCTAGTTTGTCCTTACGTAGCGTCAATCTCTTACGCTTATGCAAGAGGCGAAGACTACGCCGTGTCATTCGAGTACCGGGATGAAAAGTGGGCGTTAGGCAAACTGATGTACCAGCTTCGGCAGTTTCCTGGATGGAAGGCCGCAGATTTCGCAAATCCGCTCACGGATGAAAACGCGTGGAAAGCGACGGTGAAACGGTATTATGATGGCAACAGAACACCAGAAGAGTTCTTCGACGCGGAAAAACGCGACGCTGCCTTGTGCGAGCAGGTTCACAGCGTAACTGTGCTTCTCTACCCAGAAAAGGTGGAGGCTCTACTCAAAAGGAACCCAGATTTGATTTCCAGCAAAGACAACAATGGTGGGACTCCTCTGCATTCGATCGCATTTTTGGGTGCTAAGGGCATGGAGGACACGGTGAAGCTGCTGCTAGCCTACCACGCGGATGTGAACGCTAGGGACAACAAGGGCAGGACACCTTTGCATACAGCCGCAAGCATGGGCAGCAGGTACACGGCGGAACTGCTACTGGCTAACCACGCCGATGTCGATCCCAAAGACAGCGAGGGCGAGACGCCTTTACATGCGGCGTTGAGCATGGAACGCAACGACGTGGCGGAACTGCTGCTGGCCAACCACGCCGATGTCGATGCCAAGGCCAGGAATGGCGACACGCCTCTGCATAGACTGGCGGCGCATGGCCATAAGGAAGCCGCCCGACTCCTCCTGGCGAACGGGGCTGATGTCAACAAAAGAAACCCTAAAGGCTGGACCCCTCTGCTTTTGACAGCTTTGTTCGGCAATAAAGAAGTGGCGGAGCTACTGCTTGCCGAAAAGGCCGATGTGAACGCCAAGAGTCACGACGGCCTGACCTCCTTGCATCATGCGGCAACTTCGGGTCACAAGGACGTAGTGGAATTGCTGCTGGCTAATCACGCTGACGTCGATGCAACCTTCGGGGAAGGCTGGACGCTTTTGCACTCGGCGGCGCAGGAGGGAGCGACTGACATCGCGACATTGCTGCTGCTCAAGCAGGCAGACGTCAACGCCAAGGCGCAAAGGGACTGGACGCCTTTGCACGTAGCTGCAGCACACGGACGCAAAGACGTGGCGGCATTGCTGCTCGCCAAAGGAGCCAAGGTTAATGCTAAGAGCATTGCCGGTGAAACGCCTTTGTACTGGGCGGTGGCAGAAGGCCACACAGACGTGGCGGCATTGCTGCGCCAGCACGGCGGCCATGAGTAGGCTATTCGCTAAACCGCCTCTGCCTCCGCGACTACAATACCGTCCGACAGACGTTCCTAATGGGTGACCTCTTTACTTTACGAAGCCGGGTCAGTTGCGCAGAGTCGCATATCTATAGCCCGCTTGTCCTCAGACAGTCGGCCAAGTAACCCGGGGCGCCGGCTTTGAGCCTCTGAGTCCCCGCGGCTCATGAATTGGTAGGTTGCTCCCGGACAATGGACACGCAGCTTGCGAGTCATATCGCAGTATGGGCAGCAGCCGGAGCCCCTCGTCACGTTATCGCGCTGATGCGATAAGCTACGGCTGCCCACATTTACACACCCAAATATGTGAATGTGCGAAACTGGCCTCTTTCCGGCCCCCTAATCGAACGTCATTCGCTTACCAACCGGCGGGCGGCCTCGGCTTCCCTCCTTTCAGGGAAGAACGCGTTGGGCCAAGACGCTGGCAGCCGTGTCCGGTCCTCCCTTCGGTCGGCCGTGTCGAGTTCATCGAACTGCCGCAGCAATTCCCTACCACGGACCACGTCTTCACGATGTCTTTCCAGCAACTGATCGAAAGTCGCTTCAGACTCGTCTTCGCGGAGGATCTTCGCCGTTTGATGCATCGCCTTGTTCCGTTCATCTACCCAGCGCTGAATGTCTTGAGTGACACGCCGGAACCCATCTTTCTCTTCCAGCCCAGGTCTCGTTGGATCGTTGGCCGCTCCGACCAGTTTTCTGCATAGTTGGCCACATGGCAGCCCCCCAGAGATCTCCTGATCTTGGAGAAACCCAAGCCGACTGGTAAGACGATCGCTGATCAGCGAGTCGAGGATCGCGATGGCCTCGAGGTAGCACTTCGCCTCTAGACAATGCTCGACTCTATCGAAGGCAGCGACGTATCGCTCGTATCGTCTGTTTCCGAGGCCGTGCAGACCGCCGCGCTGACCGGCCTTCCTACGGTTCTGTTGATTGTTCATATGCATCTCCAGTCTCGTCACGTCTCGCGCCCGCCGAACCTGAAGCAGAGTATTTGCCGCGCCGGCCGGTTACAAGCGCAGAAACTGCCCTAATTGGTCCGGGGTCAGAACGAGGTTTCTTCACTATTCCGCCCCTGGTGGGTGTGACGCTCCATCAAGGAAGCGCCTTCTGCGTGGCGATGCTGGCACCGGGCCGGTCCAACTTCTGCGCCGGCAGCCACTCCTTCCGCAGCAACGCCATCATCACCACGTCATGGAGGGCATCAAGGGAAAGGATGGAGGTTGAAGGATGAATGAAAGGCTGGAAGCTGACGCGGTACAAGGCGTTAGACCGGCAGGCGCAGCAGCAATCGGTCGGTCTCCAGCGTGGGCTGCTCTTTCACGAGGCCGAGTCTAAAGTCCGCCGGCTGAAGTCCGAAGTCTAAAGTCGGGGTCCGGCGCCCTTAGCTCTGTTCCGAGGAGGGGACTTGCCCCAAGTCAGTCGGTCCGATTCCAGCGGTGCTTGGTCAGCGCAGCGAGGGTGCCCAGGCCGAAGAGCAGGAAACTACCGATGACGGCCATGAGTCCCACAGGAACCGAATGGAGACTGCCGGTGGTTGAACCGGTTGGCCCCGAGAGCATCGCCAACACCGCGGCGGCAGGCACGACCGGGGAACCCCAGTGGCCGGTCAGCCAGCGACTCAGCAGATAAAACCCAAGCACCGGTCCGGCCACGGCAAAGGTCATCCAGGCGGCGCCGCCCGTCTGTGTCCAGACGAACGCCTCGACGACCCAGACCAGCCCGGCGATGATGCGCAACGTGCTGGCGCCCGCATGCTGGCTATCAACCCACCGCAAACTGTGCAGCAGCAGGAAAGCCACGGCCGTCCGGACGGCCCAATGCATGCCATTGGTGTTTTGTCCCGAAAGAGCAGCGGCCATGACGGCGGCAGCCAACGCGCCCAACAACCCGAGCTTCGGATTGCGGGAAGAGGCGGCGCAGAGGAGGCAGTAAGCCGCCGCAGCCGCGCCCAGGCAATTTGCGCGGTCGAACCCGGCCAGCAGGCTGCGGCCCCAGTCGCCCGGGAATCCGCCGATGAGCGCCGCCAGCGACATGAACACCAGGTGCAGCGCCAACCGATGGTCTCGGTGGTAGAAACGAATGCCGCTGTAGATCGCCAGGTTCAGGAGAGTCAGCACGAGAAAGACCCCGTTGCCATCCCCCGGCTGCAGCGCGGCCAGCAGCGTGGCCACATAGCGGCGATGCCAGCAGCGCCTCTTTCCCTTGCCGGCCAAGCCGCTCGACCAGGGCCGCCCCACGCAGTTGGAAGGTCCACAGCAACACCCAGAGCGTTGGGACCACCATGTCCACACGCAGGCTGAATTCATAGACGTAGCTGAGGCAATAGAGATGAACCACAGTGCCGGTCAGCCAGAGGGAGAACAGGCCCAGCGGCAGCCAGCCGCTTTGCGGCGGCAGCTTTCCGGTCGGGCGCAGTCGCGGCAGCAGGTTCGCCAACGCGACCAGTGCCGGCAGCAACAACCACCAGAGGTATTGGTTGGTATGGTAGGGCACGCCGAAGTCCATCTTAACGCCGTATTTGGTTCGCTGCAGGATGCGATACACCACCAGCAGCGCCACGTTCGCCGCCAACACCACCAGGCCAATCGCCACCAGGCGCTTGGGGAAATTGAGCTCCCGAATGCCTCGCCGCAGCCCACCGAAGCGAGCCACTGCGACCACCCCGGCCCCCAGGCACATCCCCCAGGCCATCACCTGCCCGGTCAGCGCGGCTTCGCTCAGCAAAATGAAAGGCACCAGCACCAGCAGGTTTTCCAGCCCGACCAGCAAGGTGGAGTCATACCAGATCCGGCGCCGCGCCAGCAAAATGGCCGTGAGCACCAGGAGGATTTCATAGCACTGAAGCGAGCCGAAGTTGAACCACAGTTGGGCAAGCTCGCCGCGCAGGAAATTAGCGTCCACCGAAACGCGGTAAAGGCCGTAGAGCAAGAGCGCCGCGCTGACCAGGTAGAACGGATTACAAGCCAGAAAACGCTTTACCCAGTACTTGATGGGCCAGTTTGGCAGCCCAAGGTTCTGGATCGGGGCGTCGCCTGCCGCTAAGGGTTGGGGGATTTTGGGTGGAATCAGTGGTTCATCCATAAGCGTCTCCACGTCTAGGTGAGTTCACAATCTGCGATCATACAGTTTGCGCGTTGACGATCAGTTACAGGCATAAACTGCGCCAAATGCCTTTCGCCGGTCTGGCTTAGCGATTTCTTGAGGTTTTCCGCGCAGACGAGCCCCCTCCGGAAGTCCACCCTGGCCGCCAAGGACGAATTTCACGCTTTATGCGTGATTCCTGCCGGCTCTGAACGCCAAACTCCAAAGGCTCAGCTTCCTCCCACCACCATCAATCCGGGATGATTGCCGGTGAGGCTCTTGCCGCCGGGAAAGGGGTCGGTTCGTGAGAATTTCATATTTTCTGCTCGCATGGGCTAGTGAGGTTGGGTGGTGAGCAATTGAAGTACCCCCGGGTTTCAGGCGGCGAGGGGCCTGCGAAGGCGCCTGCCCGCTCCTTCGGTGGAGGCGTGACAGTTGAGGGGAGAAGAAAGGAGAGCCTCCTCACGTTGGCTGCTACGCAAGCTGGAAGTCTTGGTCACTTAAGCCTGCCCAGGCCGAGTTCGATCTGGCCGACTTGGAGGACAGAAGAATCGGTCGGGCTCGTCGCTGAGTGGGCCGGGGTCGAGCGGTTGGGCCTGGCCCGAAGGCACGATGACCAGCGCCAGCACAGGGACCCCCAGCGCTTTGAGCTTCCGGATGAATTCGCGCCGGGCTTCATCCCAGGCCAACAGGACGCAGATGCAGCCGCTGACGACCTGGATGTGGCTCAGGACGAGATGTTCGAGGGCGCGGAAAGGTTGGTCGGCACAGGGGCGCACGGAGGCCAGGATTTCGAGCATCTGCTCGACGTGCGCCACGCCGCGCCCAGCGGTGAAGCAGTAGGACTGCGGTCCCACAAAAAGCAGGTCGAGGAGCGATTCCTGGGTCGGCAGGGTGCAGGCGAACGATGCCGCGACCGACACCGCCTCTTCGAAGGCCTCGCCGTGCGGTTGCTCGGTAAAGGTGTCCAGCACTAGCGCGTGCCGGACAAAAAACTCGTCCTCGAACTCCTTGACCACCGGGCGCCCGACCCGGGCCCAGGTCCGCCAGTGGATGTGGCGCAGGGGATCGCCGTGGCGGTAATCGCGCAGCGCGACGTACTCCTCGCTCTGGCCGACGCTGGCGGCGAGGGCGACGCCGCCTTCCTGGTACCTCGCCGTGCCCGGCAGCGGGATCGCCGGCAGCGGATAGCGTTTCGGCAGGATCAGCACCGTCTGGGGCAGCGGCACGGTGCGGCAGGCGCGGAACAAGCCGAGCGGGTCCGAACGCGCCAGCGTCAGCCCGGTGAAGCGCAGGACGCCACGGCGGAGCGGCATCAGTTCCACCCGCACCTCGGCCTCCTGTCCCGGCGGCATGGCCGGGACAACGGCGGACTTCACGGTCGCCACCCGGAACGGATTCAGGGACCTGCGGCCGGTAAATCGAAACGACCGGAGCGACTTCTGCTCGGCGCGCTGCACCGTGGCCCAGTCACGAAACGACGGGCGCGGGTCCGCCAGGTTCTCGAGCAGAGTCAGGCTGTTCTGCGCTTTCGGGGAGAGGTTCTTCACCAATACCAGGTAGCCGAGGGGGCAGCCCACGGTCCCGAACCTCGGCAACCGCCGGGAGGCGGAGAAGGGCGCCTTGAACCGCCAGCTCAGGCACACCGCCATGATCAGCAAGAACAGCAACAGTGGGAGGGCCTGGTAGGTCAGGTTGTGGTCCGTATCCGGCGCCAGGAGGGCCGTCAGGAAGACCGCGCCCAGCAACGCCAGCCCGGCGCGGGTAAACCGTCGTTGGGCCCAATACCACCGGCCGGAAGCAAATCGGTAAGCGCGGTAGAGAACTTTCAGAAGCGGAGTCATGGCGAGCCCGGGCCGCAGACTTCCGCTCACGCCGGCACGCGGATCTTCTTCACCACTTCCTCGACCACGCTCCGGGCGGTCTGGCCGGAGAACCGTGCCTGCGGCTCCATCACCAGCCGGTGCGCTATCACCGGCGCCGCGAGTTCCTGGATTTGCTCGGGCATGACGAAGTCCAGGCCGTCAAACAAGGCCAGGGCCTGCGCCGCTTTCATCAGCGCAATGGACGCGCGCGGGCTGGCGCCGAGCTGCACGCCGGGTGTCGTTCGCGTCGCGCCCACCAAATCCACCGCATAGCGTTTCAGCTCGTCGCTGATGCGCACCTGCTGGACCGCGCGTTTAAGGTCCAGCACCTCCGCCAGCGAGGCGCAGGGTTGCAGGTCGTCGAGGGGATGGTTGTGCTCCTGCGCCGTGAGAATGGCAACCTCTTCCGCCGACTGCACGTAGCCGAGCGCGAATTGCATCGCGAACCGGTCCATCTGCGCCTCGGGCAGGGGATAGGTGCCGCGAAACTCGACGGGGTTCTGCGTAGCGATGACGAAGAAGAGGCTCTCGAGGTCCCGGCGCTCGCCGTCCACGCTCACCTGGCCTTCTCCCATCGCCTCCAACAGGGCCGACTGGGTGCGGGGCGAAGCGCGGTTGATTTCATCGGCCAGCAGGATGTGGGCGAAGATGGGCCCAGGATGAAAATGGAACTGCTGATCGCGCTGGCTGAAAACCGACACGCCCAGAATGTCCGAGGGCAGCAGGTCGGGCGTGAACTGGATGCGCTTGAAGTTGGCGGCCACCGACCGCGCCAGGGCCTTGGCCAGCGTCGTCTTGCCGGTGCCTGGAAAATCCTCCAACAAGACATGGCCGCCGCTGGCAAAGGCCGCCAGCAGTTTGCGCGTCGAGGCCGCCTGACCCTGCATGATCCGGGCAATGTTGGCCCTGATCCGCTGATAGACCTCCCGCGCCGCCTGGGGGCCGGCGGGCGTCATTTTCCGGTCTGGTGCTGCAGTTTGGGACATCCTGCGAGCCTAATCGCCGCCAGTTCCCGCCGCGAACTAAATTCCTAATAAAAACGCTTGTTTCGACGCCCGCCTAGCGTATTGTCCCCGGCCCATGAAAGTTGATTTTTACGGCCATGTCCGTCAGTACCATAACATTAAGTCGGAAATTGATAAGAACCTTAAGACCGTTCTGGAGAGCGGCCAATACGTCATGGGCCCGATGCTCAAGCGGTTCGAGGCCGAACTGGCCGCCTACCACGGCACCAAGTATGCCATCGGCCTGGGCAACGGCACCGACGCCATCTGGCTCGCCCTGATGGCCCTCGGAATCGGCCCCGGGGACGAAGTCATCACCCACCCGAACACCTTCTTCGCCACCGCCGAAGCCATCTGGATCGCCGGCGCTACGGCCGTCTTCGTGGATTGCTGCCCCAAGACCAAGTGCATCTGCCCGGACAAGATCGAGGCCGCCATCACCCGCAAGACCAAGGCCATCATCCCGGTGCACCTCTATGGCCAATGCGCGGACATGGTCGCCATCAGGAAGATTGCCAAGAAGCACAAGCTCAAGGTCATCGAGGACAACGCCCAGGCCATCGGCGCGCGCGGACCGAAGTTCAGGATCGGCCACCTGAGCGATGCCGCCACCACCAGCTTCATCATCCAGAAGAACCTCGGCACCTTCGGCGACAGCGGCGCGCTGGTCACCAACAACGCCAAAATTGACGCCACGGTGCGCAAGTTGCGCAATCACGGCTCCACCGCGCGCAACGTCCACAGTTTCGGGTTCAACAGCCGCCTGGACGATCTGCACGCGGGCATCCTGAGCGCCAAGCTGAAGCACATTGACGAGTATAACGACGCCCGCCGCAAGTGGGCGGCCCGCTATACGGCCGGCCTTAAGGATTGCAAGACCTTCGACCTGCCGGTCGAGTTGAAGGGCTATCGCCATGTCTTCCACCTCTACGTCATCGAAACCAAGAAACCCGCGTGGCGCGACCAGTTGGTGGATTTCCTGGTTAAGAACGGCGTGGACGCCAAGACCCACTACTCGATCGCCATCCATAAGCAGGCCGGCTATCCGTGGGGCAAGAAGGCCCGCATCGTCGGCAGCGTCGCCAACGCCGAGGCGAATGCGGCCTGCTGCGTCAGCCTGCCGATGTTCCCGGAACTCACCGCGAAGGAAGTGGATTACGTCATTGCCAAGGTCAAGGAATGGGACGCGCAGTTTGCCTCCCGCGTCCCGGCTGGCAAAGCGTCCGCCAAATCCGGCGACTGCTGCTGCTGCTGCAAGTAACACCGAATTACGACCACCAACGGGCGCCACGGGATCCACCCCGGGGCGCCCGTTTTCACACCCGCCCAAACACGCAACACGTTTCACTTTTCACGCTTCACTCATTACACTCCCTCCCTATGAGCAAATACTCCGTCCTCGTCGTCGGCATGGGCAAGCGCGGCATGCACCACGCCACCGCTTTCAATGCCAATCCCAAGTTCCAGGTCACCGGCATCTGCGACATTGACCAGAAGCGGCTTGATGACGCCGCCGCCAAGCTCGGCAACCCACAGAAGGGCACCGACGCCGCCGCGCTGGCCAAGGCGGTGAAGCCTGACGTTTTTTGCTTCTGCACCCTGCCCAACCTGCGGACGCCCATGATCAAGGCGGCGATTGACGGCGGCGCGAAGCTGATCGCCTTCGAGAAGCCCGTCACTCTGACCAGCGTCGAGCTGTTCACCATCCGCGACCTATTGAAGAAGTCGGGCGCGAAAGCCGTCGTCAGCCACCAGCATCGTTACGGCAAGCACTACGAAAAGGTGCAGGAGATCATCACCAGCGGCGCACTGGGCCGCGTGCACACCGTCTATGGCAGCGCCACCGGCTGGATGACCCACATGCTTTCCCACCTGATTGACTACACCTGCTGGTTCAACAACTACGCCCCCGCCACCTGGGTCATGGCCCAGGCTGCCGGCCGCGCCAAGTTCGCCGACAATCACCCCTCCCCCGACTACATCGGCGGCTTCGTCCAATTCGCCAACGGCGTCCGCGGCATTTACGAGTGCGGCGCCGGCGCGCCCGATCAGCCTGAAGTCGCCAAATGGTGGGGCAAGAACCGCATTGGCGCGCAGGGCACCGAAGGCTTCGCCGAGGTCCTCACCAACGGTGGCTGGCGCGCGGTGACCAAGGGCGGCGGCTGCCAGAGCGGCGAAGGCGCCATGAACTACGACCTCGACATGCCGCCCTACATCCAGGAAATGGCCGACTGGCTGGACGACGGCAAGAAAGTGCACCAATGCAATTTCGAGCACGCCTGCCTGGGCGCTGAGATCATGCTCGCCATGCAGCGCAGCGCCGCCGAAGGCGGGCAGGTTGCCCTGCCGCTCACCAACGGTGCCGACGAGCAGGCCCTGCTCAAGGCGAAGTTGGCCGACCGGCCGGTCCTTGTCTCCTGCGAGCAGAACAAGAAAGAATTCGGGCTGGCGTAATCATCTCCCTCGGCGCACCAGCACCCCCCTTTGCGCTTGTGCGGGGGCGTTCTGGTCTTACTCTCGATTTCCATGAGAGTAATGCCATTCTCTGCACCACTCGGGTTAGCGGTCACCCTGCTGGTTTCTAATGCTCTTGCGCTACCCGGCGTCACGGCGCCACGCCCGAACGTGCTGGTCATCCTCACCGACGACCAACGTTGGGACGCGATGAGCTGCGCCGGCCATCCGCTGCTCAAGACGCCCAACCTGGACCGGCTGGCGGCCGAAGGCGCACGGTTCGCGAACATGTTCGTGACCACCTCGCTGTGCTCCCCCAGCCGCGCCTCGATCCTCAGCGGCCTCTATGCGCATCGCCACGGCGTGCTCAATAACTTCACCGAATACCCCGACTCGCTGCCCAGCTACCCCAAACGGCTGCGCGAGGCGGGTTACGAGACGGCCTACTTCGGTAAGTGGCACATGGGCGAGACCAACGACGCCCCGCGCACCGGCTTCGATTTCTGGATGAGTCACCGCGGCCAGGGGCGCTACTTCGACAACGAATGGAACATCAACGGCCAGACCCAGTTCATCAAAGGCTACTACACGACTGTGGTCACCGAGCACGCCGTCGAATGGTTGCGCCGCAAGCATGACAGACCTTTCCTGCTCATCCTCGGCCAGAAGGCGCCGCACGGCGGCCCCATCGAGCCCGAGCCGAAATACGAGCACGCCTTCGACACCGCCACCATCGCCAAGCCCGCCAACTACGACGCCTGGAAGGACGGCAAGCCCGCCTGGCTCGCCCAAAGCTTCCCCACCTGGCACGGCGCCGGCGGCCCGCTCTACAACTACCGCGATTACGACAAGTTCGTCCGCGCCTACCTCGGGACGCTGCTTTCCGTGGATGACAGCGTCGGCCTCCTCTACGAGGCCCTCAAGCAGACCGGCCAGCTTGATCGCACGCTCATCATCTACACCTCGGACAACGGGTTCGTGCTGGGCGAGCACGGGCGTGTGGACAAACGCACGATGTACGAGGAAAGCCTCCGCGTCCCGCTGCTGGTGCGCTACCCGCCGCTGGTCCCCAAGGGCGCCGTCATCCGGGAGATGGTCCTCAACCTCGACCTCGCCCCCAGCATCCTCGACATCTGCGGCGCCAAGCCGCTCCAAGACATGGACGGCCAGTCCTGGAAACCCCTGCTGGCGGGAAAAACCGCCGGCTGGCGCAAGTCGTTCCTCTACTTCTACAACTACGAGAAGGAATTCCCCTACACACCCAACGTGCGCGGCGTCCGCACCGCGGACTGGAAATACATCCACTACCCCCACGGCGATGGCAGCCCGGACCGCTACCAGGCGGAGCTGTACAACCTCGCCGCCGACCCGTTGGAGCTGCACAACCTGATCTCCGACCCCGCGGCGGCTGGCAAACTGGCCGAATTGCAGAAGGAACACGCCCGCCTGATGCGGCAACACAAAGCTGTCCCGGACCACATGCCGCTCGACGGCGGTATTATCAACGTGCTGCCCAAGTTCTGACCCCCCGGCTGCCTCAGCGCCGCCGGTGAAATCACGCATCCGCCCCGCCCGCTGCGTCGGCACCTTTGGCGCATTCCTGGCCCGGGTGTGTCTATGTGGTTCATTGTAAAAATTTGGAAGTCCCACAACCGCAGCAAGTTGTATCTTATCGCACGGTTCTTCGTCGTTTTCGGGGTAATAGGGCCAGGTTCAGGCAGCCGATCATAGCCGGCGACTGGTGCTACCTCGGTTGACCCCGTGCGGAATCAAGGCCGCCGCAGCCATCCCCCCCCCAATGCTCTCGCCAATGCCCCCATAGTGGCCCCATGGTACCTCCGTAGTACCTCCGTAGTACGTCCGTGGTACCTCCGTCGGTCATACAGAGGTACTGACGGAGGTACTAGGGAGGTAATAGGGAGGCTACGGAGGTACTATCGGTAGTGCCCGGTGGCCCTGGCTACGGAACGGGGTGGGGGGTTGAGTCAGAGGCAGGGATGGATGCAGCCGCTGGGGGGCGGAGCAGCGTATGGGCCCAACGGAGGGATGAGAGACCCGGATGGGCCTACGCTTCCGCTGGAGCCGCAAACCCGCTTGCTCAACCTGCCTTGGGTGGCCAATATGCCGCCGGTTCACGGTTCAACCATTCGTCGCCCTTGAGAATACTCGTCGCGATCACCGGGGCCAGCGGCTCGCTTTACGCCCAGCGGATCCTGGACAACCTCGATCCCCGCCAGCATGAGGTCCATGTCGTGCTCAGCCAATACGCCCTGGCGGTGATCGCGGAAGAACTCCCCGGTGGCTTGCGGCTGCCCGCCGGCGTCATCTCGCACAGTCTCAAGAGCATGAACGCCCCGTTCGCCAGCGGCTCCAATGCCCCTGACGCCATGGTCATTATCCCGTGCAGCATGGGTACCCTGGGCCGGATCGCCCACGGCTACAGCGAAGACGTGCTCCTGCGCGCTGCCGACGTCGCTTTGAAGGAGAGGAAGAAGCTCATCCTGGTTCCCCGCGAAACGCCGCTCAACCTCATCCACGTGAAGAACTTCGAGCTGCTCCTCCTGGCCGGGGCGACCATTCTTCCCGCCAACCCGTCTTTTTACACCCGACCGCAGAGTGTCGAGCAAGTCGTGGACACCGTCGTGGCCCGCGTCCTGGATCATCTCGGCATTCCGCACAAGCTGGTGTCGCGCTGGGCTGAGGAAAAAGAATGCTAACGGCACTTAACAAATGGCTTTCGTTCGTGCGCTTCAGCCACACGGTATTTGCACTACCGTTTGCCGTGGCAGCCATGGCCATCGCGGCACGCGACAACCACGGCTGGCCCGGTTGGCGCACCTTCGGCCTGGTCCTCGTCGCGATGGTCTGCGCCCGCACCTGCGCCATGGCCTTCAATCGCATCGCGGACCGCAAATTCGACGCGCTGAACCCTCGCACCGCTGGCCGCCATCTGCCGACCGGCCAGGTCAGCTTGTCCGGCGCCGTGACGCTCTGTGCCGTGTCGGGCGCAGGACTGATCGGCGCCAGTTTCCTGCTCAATCCCCTCTGCTTCTGCCTCTCGCCGGTCGCGCTGGTGGTCATCTGCTTCTATTCGCTGACCAAGCGGTTCACGGATTACACGCACGTCTTTCTCGGGCTGGCCCTGGCCCTGGCTCCGGTCGGCGCGTGGCTGGCCGTGAAGGGCACGAATGTTTCAGTCCTGGAGGTCTTCCAGATGATCCTGCTGGCGGCGGTGGTGGTGCTCTGGCTGGTCGGGTTCGACATCATTTACGCCCTGCAGGACTACGAGTTCGACCGCGCGCACGGGCTGCACTCGCTGGTCGTTGCGTGGGGACCGAAGAACGCCCTGCAAGCGGCGTTCCTGTCCCACCTGGTGATGTGTGGCCTGCTGCTCATCTTTGGGCTGCTCTGCAAGTTCCGCATCGCCTACCTGGTCGGCTGGCTGCTCATCGTTGGCTGCCTGGTCCTGGAGCACTGGATCGCCCGCCGCCGGAGCCTAAACTGGATTAATGTCGCCTTCTTCCGCCTCAACGCCGTCGTCAGCGCCGTGTTCCTGATCATCACCCTCACCGAGGTCGTCTTCCGGGGCGGCTTTCGGCTCCGCTGAGCCGTAACGATGTAATGGAGAGTGGGGAGAGCGCGCGCGTCCCGCGTGCTGTCAACGGCGTCCCGCCGTTGGCCGCCTCTTCCCCCGCAGTCTTCACCGCTCGGTGTTTGGGTTTGGCGGACGAGGGTTTGCGGCGGGGCGCCGCAAACGACACGCCAGAGGCGTGTGCTCCCCATTTCCTACGGCATTGATGCCGCGGGGGAACCGCAGCATTTCCATGCTGCCGGTTAGTCCAGCTCCACGGTTTTACGCAATTGATAGGTCACGCCATTGGCGTCCCCGCGGTAAATGTCCACCCAGGCGCGCTCGCCGGAGATGCGGAACTTCAGGAAGGTGCTCGGCGCGCCTTTGTCGCCGGCGCCGCGGGCGTGGCCGGAGTCGGCTTGCCACACGCCTTTGACCCGGGCGACCGAACAGTTGTGGGTGTGACCGCAAATGTAGGCCCGCACGCGGTACCGCTTGAGCAGTTGCAGAAACCGCTCGAGCCGGGCCGGATCCTTGCTCAGCGACTCGCCTGAGTGGCGGTTGCGGCCGGCGTCCATATCCGGCAGCGACTGGATCGGGATATGGCCAATGACCCAGATGAGGGGCTGGCGCGTGGCCGCCAAGTCCTGCTCCAGCCACTTGAAGGCGGCATCGGGGACATTGTCCCTGCGAACGGCGTCGGAACGTCCGTCATAATACTCATTGAGCGCGATGAAGTGCGAATTCCCGAAGTCGAAAGAATAGGTGGTGTCCTCCGCGCCGGGCGGCCCACGGCGGGTCAGGTGGGGAATGCCGGCCCGGGCCCAACCCCGCAACCAGGCCAGGTTGGCCTTGTTCCCGATTTCATGATTGCCCATGACAGGGTACCACAGGTAATTCGTGCCCAGATACCGGTCCATGGTCGCCCGCACGGGCCCAGGCGGGTCGCAATCCCCCGGGCTGATCATGAACGCTCCCGCGCCAACGGCCTGCATGGCCGCGCAGACGCCGTCAAAGTAACGTTTCCCGGCCGGTGCGGGTCCCACATAGCTCCGCATGTCGGCGGCGGCGACGAAAGAGAAGGTATCCGGCGTTGACGGGCGCTGGTCCGCGGCTGCTGGCGCTGGCGCGTTTGCCGGCGGGGTGGCTCGGCAGGCAATCAGGGCGACGCATACGAAGGCCACACCGCAGAGTCGAATGGCCGGTTTCCATCTTGCCCAAAGCTGTCTCATAATCGCCAGCAAGGTGTCTTCCTGCCCGGCGCTTGTCCAATACTCCCACTTCCGAAACTCAATTTGCCAAACCCGCCCGTTCTGGTAATCGTAGCTTGTGCAGTTCTTCGTCCAGCACAGCGAACTCCGCGACCTTTATGACAAGGTCGCTGCCGGCCAGCGGGTCTCCGAGGCCGACGCGCTCCGCCTGTTCGAAAGCAAAGACCTTAATGCCGTCGGCGCCATCGCCGACCTCGCCCGCCAGCGCAAAGTCGGCCGCCGCGCCAGCTACATCGTCAACCGCTACATCAACTACTCGAACTACTGCATCCTGAGCTGCCAGTTCTGTTCCTTTGCCCGGAAACAGCGCGACGCCGACGGCTTCCAGCTCACCGTCGAGGACATCGTCGCCAAGGCCCGCGAGGCGCTCCGCCTGGGCATCACCGAGCTGCACATCGTCGGCGGGCTGCACCCCTCCCTGCCGTTCAGCTACTACACCGACATGCTCCAGGCGCTGCGCGCGCTCGACCCGCGGCTGCAGTTGAAATGCTTCACGGCGATCGAAGTGTTGCACCTGGCGTGGCTGGCGAAGAAGTCCGTCGCTGAGACCCTGCGCGCTTTGAAGGACGCCGGGCTCGACTCCCTCACCGGCGGCGGCGCGGAAATCTTCCGCCCGGAAGTCCGTTCCACGATCGCCCGGGGCAAGGAATCCGCCGAGGAATACCTCGACGTCCATCGCACCTGGCATCGGCCTGGGCGGCCGGAGCACCTGCACCATGCTCTACGGCCACGTCGAAACGCTCGCCGACCGCGTGGATCACCTGCGCCAATTGCGCGCCTTGCAGGACGAGACGCGCGGGTTCGTCGGCTTTGTCCCGCTGCCCTATCAGCCGGAGAATAACGACATCCCGGTCCACCATCCGCCCACGGGTTTCGACGCCCTGCGCACCATTGCCGTCAGCCGCGTTTACCTCGACAACTTCGACCACATCACCGCCTATTGGGTGGGGATGGGGCTGAAGCTGGCGCAGGTCGCCCTCAGCTACGGCGCCGACGATCTGCATGGCACGATTATCGAGGAGCACATCTTCCACATGGCCGGCGCCACCTCGCCGCAGCTGCAAACCGAAGCCGCGATGATCAAAGCCATCCGCGAAGCCGGCTGCATTCCCGTCCAGCGCAACACCTTCTACGAGCCCATCAAGGTGTGGGACGCGCCCCTGCCGGCGCCGGCCGAGCCCAACGACCAGCGCTCGAAGGTTCTGGAGAACAACCTGGCCACCGCTTAGCCGCGCCAGCCCGATGACCTTCTCACGCAAAGACGTAAAGGCGCAAAGGCGCCGAGCAGGTGAAGCCGGATTGATGCTGCTTTCCGAGCAACGACCGTGGCCGGCATGCCCGCAGATACAGCCTTCCTTCCCATCTTTGCGCCTTCGCGCCTTTGCGTGAGATTCTCCACTTGCCACCATGGATCCCTCCGACTCACCCCCCAAACTCCGCATGGCACCGCTCGAAACGGCCGAAGCGACGGCCCATCGCCTTGAGCGCGAGCAGCGCGCCGCCGATTTGCAGCGCGAGAGCAGCCTCGATCACTCGCTCGCCCCGTTTCGCGTCGGGTCCGTCGGCTACTTGAACACTGTGCCGCTCACCCGCGGGCTGGAGGAGGAAATCATCTATGCCACGCCTGCCCGGCTGGCCGAGATGCTCCAGCGCGACGAACTGGATGCCGGGCTGGTCAGCGTGGTCGAGGTCCTCTTCAACGACCGCTACGACATCCTGGACGGCATTGCCATCGCCTCCCTGGGCGAGGTCAAGAGCGTCCTCCTGGCCCACCGCAGGCCGCTGAGCGAGGCGACCGAGATCTACTGCGATCCCGCCTCGCTTACCAGCGTCCAATTGCTGCGCGTGTTGCTCGCCGAGCGCGGCCTCAAGCCGGAGTTCAAACCCCTCCCCAGCTACGACTTCGCCGCACTGCCGGACTACGCGCTGCTCATCGGCGACCCGGCGCTGGATTTTGCCCTCGGCCAGCGCGAGCACCAGATCTGGGACCTCGGCGCAGCCTGGTACGAGCTAACGAACCTGCCGTTTGTGTATGCGGTCTGGGCCCTGCGCCGCGGCGTCGAGAATGCCACGCTGCGCCGCCTCCTGCGCGAGGCGCGCGACTTTGGGCTCGATACGCTCGATTCCATCATTCGCACCCGCCCCGAATACACCTGCGACTTCCGCAAAGACTACCTGAGCTGGCACATCCACTATCACCTCGGCTCCGACGAAAAGCGCGGCCTGGCAAAGTTCATGGAACTCCTGCGCCGGCACGGCTGCGGCTGCATCTACCTGCCCCGCTTCGTAGTGTAGCCCCCGCACGCCCCACGTTTCACGTTTCACGTTTCACGCATCACGTTTCACCCCTCACGCCTCGACTTCCGCCTCCCCAAATGCGACCTTATGCCCGTGGCATCGGACAAACTTGAACGCCTGCGCGGACTCCTCCGCTCCTACGGCTCGTGCCTCGTCGCCTACTCCGGCGGCGTGGACTCGGCTTTCCTTGCCTGTGTCGCGCACGACGTGCTGGAGGACAAGGCGCTGGCTGCCATTGCCGACTCGCCCAGCCTGCCCCGCCGTGAATTCGAGCAGGCCCTGGCCCTGGCCCGCCAGTTCCATTTCCCCGTCCGCGTCATCCACACGCGCGAATTCGACAACCCCAGCTACCTCGCCAACCCGGAGAACCGCTGCTACTTCTGCAAGCACGAACTCTTCACGGAGCTGGCCCCGCTGGCCAAAGCCGAAGGCTTGGCCGTCATCGCCTACGGCGAGAACGCCAGCGACATCGGCGACTACCGCCCCGGCGCTCAGGCCGCCGCGCAGTTCCAGGTCCGCGCCCCCCTCAAAGAGGCCGGCCTGACCAAAGACGACATCCGCGCGCTCTCCGCCCAACTCGGCCTGCCCACCGCCGAAAAGCCTCAGATGGCCTGCCTCAGCTCCCGCGTGCCCTACGGCGAACCCGTGACCCCGGAGAAGCTCAGCATGATCGAGCAGGCCGAAAACGTGCTGCGCGACCTCGGCTTCCACGATGTCCGCGTCCGCCACCATGAAATGCGGAGTGCGGAGTTCGGAATGCGGAATAGCGTGCCGCCGGCCAACGCCCTTAACTCCGCACTCCGCACTCCGCATTCCGCACTTATCCGCCACTTGGCCCGGATCGAAGTCGGCCCCGCCGAGATGCGCAAGTTCCTGGAGAACGGCACCTCCACCAAAGTCGCCGAAGCCCTCAAGCAAATCGGCTACACCCACGTCACCCTCGACCTCCAAGGCTACCGCCGCGGCAGCGCCAACGAGGTGTTGTCACATCCGAGTTCGCATCCGGTGGCACCTCCGGCGTGCTGAGAGGTCTGCGGGTCAGCGACCCGCTTGGCGTCCTCCAGCGCTCCCGGTGTAGCCCCTCTCGCGGATCCCTCTGTATTCACACTTTACAGCGCCAGCGCCCGGTAAAACCGGCGATTGATGCCCGCCGGCGGGCTGTCATTCCATTGCACGTTGCCGGTCGAGTTCAATAAGTTGGTATGCGGCGTCCAGTGCACCAGATTGGTCGAGACTTCGACCGCATTGGTGTGGCCGGGTTCGCCGCTGAGCATCAACTGAATCGCTCCCCCTGGAAGCCGGGTGACGGCGGTAAACCTCAAGGCGCGGGTGATTTCGATCCGTTGCAGCCAGTAATGCGTGCACTGATCACCCGCAATCCACTCCAGCGTATTATCCCCCTCGTAGGCGGTGATTGTCCAAGAGTCGGTTTCGTAGCCGTGTGATCCTCCGTGAGCCAGGCCCACATCGAAGTTGGTTACGATCGGCACCCCGTTGACCAGAATCGTTACCGGGGAGTAGCCGTTGCCGGGACAGTTCGTGGCTGACGAGGTCAGGTGGCGCACCTTCAGATTATACTCCCCGGCTGCCGGCACGCTAAAGGCGGAGGTGAAGCCTCCGTTGGTGGTGAGAATCCGCCAATTGTTCCCGTAAACTGCGTTATACTGAAACGCATAGCCAGGCGTCACAGTCATGTTGCTGACCACGATCTCGCTGTTGGCGAAGACCTCGTAGGCGCTCGCTGCCAAAGGAGAGACGGTGAGGTTTGTGGAAGTGGCGTTATCACTCGGATCAGGGTCCGTGTCGCCGGTGGGTGAGACGCGGATAAACACGTAATAGTCTCCGCCGGCGTCCGCCGGAATCGTGATTCCTTCCCTGGAGGGCGCGTCCGTCACGAAGATTGCCCCCGTCAGCGGGTTCAGCGGAGTGTAGTACACCTTGGAGCAGAGAAGCTGATCGTCCTTGTCCCCCAGCACAGCGTTGCGTGAAAGAATAAAGTCCACATCCGTGTAGCCGCACGCATCGGGTCCGTAGTTCAAGAGCGTGAACCGCAACTGTTCAGGATTCACCAGTGTGGCGATCGGGTTCGGCAGGAAGACAAGGTTGGTGACACCCAAGTCCACCTCACCCCGAGCAGCACCGGCCAAAGCAAGAGCAGCGAAAACGATAGATATACCTTGTTTCATATTAGTAGGCCTTGTAATCACACGCCTCACCGCCAGCAAGCACAAAAGGGGCCTTGCGCGCTCCCGCCGCAAGGCCCGGGACTGTGCTTTTGCATCCAGCAGCTTCCCCCGCCTTGTCTTCCCCCACGCAAGATACTGGTGATTTGCGGCCGCAGGAGGGCGGTCCCAAGAACCGCCCCCCAGATTCGCATCATGCTTTCGCTAGTCACGTCGGGGATTATCGCCGCTTGCCGATGTTGGACTGCGCTGCTACCGAGACGATCTCACCCATCTGCGCACCGGTGATCAGCCCTTGCGCCGCGAAATCCCCAGCAACGTGGGCCACCGTCGAAACATACTCCCCGTGGTTTTTCCACGGCCACGACGCAGGCACAAGCTGCGAGATGCTGCAACCCGCGGCATTGACAATCTCGCCCGCCGGCGTGTTCGGACACTGGTCGCTCGCGTCAGCCACACCGTCCCCATCCGTATCTGCTTCTCGGATAGCGTAGTCGAGGGATTGTATGTCCCACAAAAAGCTCGGGTCCTCTTTCCCGAATCCATCGGGGTGCGGGTCATTGTCGATACCAGCGGTGATTTCCAACGCGGGATATTGGATCGGGAGCGTGAGGTGCTTGGCCCGGGGATGGTTATTTGTCTCAGTTGCATAACCTACTATGTAGTAGCTATTGCCGCTCCCGAGCGGGACACTTGGATTGAATGTGGCGATACCGCCCGAGATGCTGGCCTCCGCCACCAGATGCTTCGAGGCGTCATATACTCTGATGGCCACAACAGAGCTTTCCGCTTCCTTTGTGACCTCCCGTAAAGATATGGGCTGATTCGGCCGGATTTTCCAGCCCGTCTGCGACCAATATCTTCCTCCAGACCAGACCCAGTTGTCAGGGCCAATGCTAATCGTGTCCCCAAACGCTGTGCCGACACCGAGCGCGCCGGCGAAGAGGCTGACCATCAAAACCGCCGAATGACTGCGCTGTTGAGGCGCTTTGCCTCTATTGCGGAGAATCCCAGTTAATCTTGCCACTATCTGTTTCCATACTTTAGTTGTCATACTGCCTTTGATCTATTGCGTGCGAGGAACTGCTTCCGAGAACAACGGAGCGTCCCCTGCCCGCTGGTTTTTGTTTAATTGCGGCTCTCGTTTCTAGTTCCGCAATTGTATCCAAGATCAATACGAGGAGCTGACTCGCGATCTTGCGCACGAAATGAAGAATCCCGAGCCGCCCTATGGCCGACGCGGCCGAAGCGCAAGCAGAGCAGCCGACGTCAGAGGTTGTGTGAAAAGAGCCAGTTTGGGAAGGCGAGCGTCCCCGCGAGCCCAAACATCTTTCGAACTCCGAGGAAATCAGGACTCGCGAGGACGCGCGCCCTCCCGGTTGGGCGAGTTGGCAACGCGCCCCAAACGTCGGCTGCCACACCTTCTCGAATCCTCCCTGTATTAGCTTTCAGTCCGTAATCTTGATCTTGCAGATGCGGTGCTTTTCCGGTTCGAGTCCCCAGAGCCACCCCTGGCCGTATGCCAAACGGGTGTAGTTGCCGCGGAAATCCCGGACGAAGCCAGCTTCAACCGTGCCGCGGCGCTCCGCCACGTTCGGGTCAATGGCATAGACCCGACCCTCCGCGCTGGAAATCCAGAGCAACCGCCCGCCCCACGCCAACCCTTTCATGCGGGTATCGTTGCTGGTTAGGGATTTCGTGATCGCTCCGCGCTTGAGATCAACCGCAGGTAAGCCGAAGCGCTTATTGGAGTAGTCCGACTCTATGAACCACAACAACGAGCCGTCAAAGGTCGCGCCGTTCGGGCAATTAATCGTGCGACCGTTGCTTGGATGCTTGAGTTCGAGCGGCAGGCCTGGTGGTGTGGAAGTGAGGTCGAGAAGGACCCCAGGCCAGCCTCTAACGCCGACTAGTTGGCTGTCGCATTGCACGAAATCCTGGATGAGGCGGTCAGCCGAGAATTCCGGCTTTCCCTCGCTGGGCACAGCCGGCGCAACCCGTCCTGCCGATAGCTCAACCGGCACCAGTCGGCACGCAGTGTCGGAATCCTGAACGAGCAGGGTGAGAATCTCGCCTCGGAACCCAATGCTGGTCACCTCAAGAGCTCCATAGTTAACAACGTCAACTACGTCACCGAGTTCTGGTTTCATCTTGTCCTTCGGCTTGTTGGAAATCAGGACTTGCCTGATCCTCAAAACCACCTTGCCGGGCGGGAAATCCTTTGAGGTGGCGGTGAAACAAAACAGCCGCAGCCGCCAGACTGGCAGGGCGTTCAGATTCGGGAGGTGGGATTTGTCGAGAGGCTCTCTGCCGCGATAAACGACAGCTTGGCCGGTGGGGAGCAAGTCTATTCGCAGCCGGATGCTGGGCCATGTCAAGGATTCGTTACGAGTATAGGCGTCGAATTCAGCCAGCTTCACCCCGGACAAATCTTGGTCCCGCGGTGGGGCATTTGTGTTCGAGATGGCCACTACGACCGCTCCTCGCGTGGCCTCAACAGCCAGTTCAAGCTCGATGCGGCACGGCCCCAGTTGGCGCAGGTCGAGGTCCCGGTCCACCCAGACGCTTTCACCGACGGAGTTTGGATGCTGTTCGGCGGTGGCAAGCAGCACAAGTTCGCCGCTTGACTGTTTGACCTGAAACGAACGCTGGCCTTCGCCAGACACCCCGAGGTCCGCGTGGCCCCAGGTCCACAGGTTGGTGTTGAGTTGCGGTCCGTCGAAGTCTTCCCGCAGGAGGAAGCGCGCCCCGGTGAATTCACCCAAGTAATCGTCGAGTTGGCTGCGTGGACCCAAGCGGTAGGAGTGAATAAAGGCTCCCAGGCCGAGGCCCACCAGTGCGAGCCCGCCAACTACGGCGAGCCCCGTGGCGATGAAGCGCCGGCGCCGGCGCCGGGCGCGGCGGGCGCGGAGCGACTGGCCGGCCTTCAGCCGCTGCAGGTCCGCAGCCATTTGGGCAGCCGATGAATACCGGGCGCGGAGGTTGCTTTCACAGGCCCTCAGGAGAACTTCGTTGAGTTCAGGCAGGCCGGGGTCGTCGTGACCTTCGCCGAGGCGCGTGGGGAGGTCGGGGAACTGCTGACGGTCCTTGCCGGTGGCGGCTTCGTAGAGGACCTTGCCCAGGCTGTAAATGTCGGCCTGCGCACTGCCGGGGCCTTCGGGCGGGATGTAACCTTCGGTGCCCACGAGCGACTGTGGATTGCCCAGGTCGGCGACCAAACCGACATCCGCCAGTTTCGGCTGGCCACCCACAAAGATGATGTTGGACGGTTTGACGTCGCGATGGACCAGCCGCCGGGAGTGCAGGAAGTCCAACGCCTGAGCTAGCCCGATGCCCAACTCGATGACTTCGCTGGCCGGCAGGCGCTGCCGTTGGTGGATCACCTGGGCGAGGGTGAGGGGGGCGTAGGATTGCCAATTGCCAGTTGCCAATTGCCGATTGTCGAGTAGCGGCTTGGGGGGACATTCTGCCTTCGAATCTAGGACTCTCGCCGCGCTGTCGCGCTGTCGCAGCGGGTCGGATTTCGTATTTCCGGCGGAGCCGGCGGCATCGTCCGCCAGCTCCATGACGTAGTAGAAGAACCCGGGGGCTTCCTCGCGCCCGACCTGGAGCACATCTACCAGGCCCTCGTGCTCGCGGGAGATGGGTTCGTAGCGCTGGATGCCAGCGAACTCGCGGTCATAGGGCCGCGCATCCGAGAAGTTGGCGCGGCGGATGATCTTAACCGCCCGCAAGGCACCGAGTTCGGTGCGGGCCAGCCAGATTTCGCCATAGCTGCCGCGCGCGATTGGCCGCAGGAGTTGGTGGCCCGGGATGGAAGGCGGGCTGCCGGTCGAAGCCCCCTGCTCGTCCGGGGCGGATGAATGGTCGCTACCTGACATGACGCACCCTGAGTGCGTCAAGTCTGCCTGCCGGGAGGCCGCTTGCCAAGCTTCGAGAGCAGGCGGCGGAGTAACTGTCGGCGGACCTTGGGCGGGTAGTCGAGTCCAGTGGGTCGGGAGAGCGGCTTTGGAGAATTACCACGCCCGCGCGTGTCAGCGGGCTGGCGAGTGAGTCTGATCATGGCGCAGGGTGGATTCCAGAGGGACTGGCGTGGGGGTCAGACGAAGCGTTTTTCGAGCTTAGCCAGTTCCTTCTGAACCATGGCGGAGACGCGGTGTTTGGCCAGATAGACTTGGGCCCGGCCGACGCCCAGGGTCTGCACGACCTTCTCAACCGGCCAATCTTTTATCAGGAGCTGGAAGATTTGCAGCGACCGGGCAGACACCCGGGGTCTCACTTTGTCGAGGGCGACTTGCATCAGGTTATTTTGCCACTCGGCGTCCCAGCACTGCGAGAGTCGCTCCTCGGCGGCGGAGTCCGGTACCGCCTCGATGAGGTCCGTCTTCCCGGCCACGTCGGGGTGGCGTTTGGCCACCTGCTGGCGCTTGCGAAACTGGTCGCTGATGCGCCATTGCGTGAGCGTCAACAGCCAGGCCTTGAAGCTGCCGCGCGCCGGGTCGTATTTGAACTCGCCCTTCTTCATCTTCTTGGCAATGGCGATAACCGTCTCCTGAACCACATCCTGCGCCTCCGCGTCATTCAGGTCGGCTTTGCGCGCCACCCCATAGATGAGCCGCCAGTAGGTCTCAAAAAACTCCCGCCAGCCTTCATGGTCATCCCAGTTCTTGAGCCGGGTCAGGAGGCTCTGCCGCGTCGGAATCCATTCATTGGAACGGTCGAGTGTCTTCACAGGTTCCTTTGTCTATACGTAAACGCCGGGCCCGGTCTTGCAGGAAATCGCGGCGAGCGAAGCGCGGCTGGCGCGCTATGCTCCCGCCCACGCTGCGGACGGCGCGGTTGTGGCGGCGCCTGGGTCTGGCCGAGCGGTCAAGCCCGCGCGCTTTCCTGCACCGCTTTCACGCACCGGCCACAAATCGTCGGATGCTCAGGATGCGAGCCCACGTCAGTTTCCCAATGCCAGCAGCGCTCGCACTTCTGGCCCGCGGCTTTGCTGACTGTTGCGGCGGCGGCGCCGGCGCCTCCGGCTTGGATTTCCAGTTGGGAGACGTTCAACAGCTCTCGCAGCGATTCCAGATGCGCTTGCGCCGCCGTTAGCGCGGGACTTGTGCCGGCAAACGTCAGTCTTGCCTCTAGCGCCTTCCCGATCTGCTTCGCCTGCCGGGCCTTCTCCAATTCCGCCAACGCCAGCTCGCGCAGCTCGAACAGGGCCTTCCAGGTGGCCTGTTCCGATTCGGACCGCTCGAAGCCGAGCGGCTGCCAGGTGAGTTGGTGGACCGAGTTAACCGTCTTGCCGGGCAGGAACTCCCACGCCTCGTCAGCGGTGAACGCCAGGATCGGCGCCAGCATCCGGCAAAGGCTGCCGACCATCCGGTACAGCGCGGTCTGGGTCGCGCGGCGGCGGGGCGAGTTCGCCGGGTCGGTGTAGAGCCGGTCTTTGACCACATCGTGATAGATGGCGGACAACTCGACAGCGACGAACTGGCTGACCTTCTGGTACACGACGTGGAACTCGAACCGGTCATAGGCCGCGAGCATCTCCTGCTCTAACTGCAAGAACTCCCCCAGGATCCAGCGGTCTAACCCGGTCAGCCGGTCGTCCGGCACGGCATGCTTCGCCGGGTCGAAGTCGTAGAGATTGGAAAGCTGGTAGCGCAGGGCGTTGCGCAGGACGCGGTAGGTTTCGGACACCTTGCTGATGCGCTCTTCGCTGACGATGATGTCGTTGCGGAAGTCCTGCGAGGCGACCCAGAGGCGCACGACGTCCGCGCCCCACTTCTTGACATAGACCTCCGCGGTCTGCGGCTTTTCATAGCCGCCTTGACCCTGCTTGCTCTTGGAAATCTTTTCCCGGTCGGCGTCCACCATGAAACCGTGGGTCAACACGGTCTTATAGGGCGCGGCGCCGTTGCCGGCCAGCGAGAGGAGCAGCGAGGATTGAAACCAGCCACGGTGCTGGTCGCTGCCCTCAAGATACATCTCGCACTGGAAGGGCTTGCCGGCGCCGCGGATTTCCACGCGCCGCGCGATGACGGCCCGGGACGATGACCCGGAATCAATCCACACATCGAGCGTGTCATTCGACTTGGTGGCCGGCGCGGGCCCTGTCCAATTTGTTGGTTTGAGCGCGGCCCATAATTCAGCGGCGGATTTCTCGAACCAGACATTAGATCCATGCTGCTCGAACAACGCGGCGGCGTTGCGCACAATCTGCGCCTCGAGGATCGGGTTGCCCTGCGCGTCGTAGAATGCCGGGATCGGCACGCCCCAGGCGCGCTGGCGTGAGATGCACCAGTCTGGTCGGCCCTTCACCGCGGCTTCGATGCGGCTCTTGCCCCAGTCTGGGACCCAGTTCACACGGTTGATCTCATCAGAGCGCCCGCTCGCGGAAGGACAGGCGCTGCAGCCGCGGACTGATCAATCTCGATGAACCACTGGTCCATGGCGCGGAAGATGATGGGCGTCTTGCTGCGCCAGCAATGCGGGTAGCTGTGATGGTAATTCTCCTGGTGCAGGAGCGCCTTGCGCACGCGCAACTCGTGCAGCACGGCCTCGTTCGCCTCGCTCTTGCCGTGCTTCTCCAGGATGGACTTACCCAGCATCTCGCCCGGCATCTGCTGGTCCTCGGGCAGATCGCTGGTGAGGGCGAACTTCCCGTCGTCGTCCACCGGCGAATAGATCGGCAAACCGTGTTCGGTGCCGAGGTGGTAATCCTCCAAACCGTGCCCCGGCGCCGAATGCACAAACCCGGTGCCGGTGGCATTGTCCACAAAACTGTCGCCGGCAAAGAACTTCCCGGTCCGGTTGCAGAACGGATGCTGGTACTCGAGCTGGCTCAGGTGCCCGCCGTCCAGGCTGCGGATGATCTGGTAATCCTGCCAGCCGCACTTCTCGGCCACCGCCGGCAGCAGCAGGGCGGAAACGATGTATTGCTCCTGCCCGGCCAGCACCAGCGAGTAACTGAACGTCGAGTTGTAGGCCACCGCCAGGTTCGCCGGCAGCGTCCACGGCGTCGTCGTCCAGATGACGACCGAGGTGGCGGGATGGCCGACCAAGGGAAACTTCACGTACACGCTCTGGCTGACGTGGTCCTTGTATTCCACTTCGGCTTCCGCCAGCGCCGTCCGGCACGGGATGCTCCAATACACCGGCTTCTTGCCCCGATAGACAAATCCCTGCTCCACAATGTCGGCGAACAGCCGCAGCTCCTCCGCCTCGTATTCCCTGGCCAGCGTCAGGTAGGGGTTGTCCCAGTCGCCCAGCACGCCAAGCCGTTTGAACTGGGCGCGCTGGAGATCAATGTATTTGCGCGCGTAAGCCTCGCACGCCGTGCGGATGGTCGCCGCATCCGAGGCGGTGTCGCCTGCCTTGCGCATCTCCTGGGTGACCTTGAACTCGATCGGCAGGCCGTGGCAGTCCCACCCCGGCACGTAGGGCGCGTGGAAACCCCGCAGCGTCTTGTATTTGATGATAATGTCCTTGAGAATCTTGTTCAGCGCATTGCCGATGTGCACGTCGCCATTGGCGAAGGGCGGGCCGTCGTGCAGGACATACTTCTCGGCGCCCGCGCGCTGGGCCTGGATGGCGGCGTAAAGCCCGGCGGCTTCCCACTGTTTCAACCGCGCCGGTTCCCGCGTGATCAGGTCTGCCTTCATCGGGAAATCGGTCTGCGGCAGGTTTAGTGTGCTCTTGTAATCCATGCTGCGTCCTATAGGAGTCGAAGGCTAGCACCCGCGCCAGGCGCTGTCAACGAATGGACACTGAATGGACACTGAACGACGAAGGTGGTGCATCCACGCGGCACGACTGAGCTTGCTGGGCGGATGCTTCTCGGAAAGGGCCGTCCCCAGCACGGCACCGGATTGCAAGCCCAGCCGTTAGCTGCCCCCCAGAATTTACGCTTATTTATTTGACAGTTATGCCAAAGAATATTAGAAGGGCTTCAACTTGCCGGTGCTGTGCCGGCGACGTCAGTCATTCCGAAAGGCCGGCTTGGCGGCCACGGGCTGGGCCGTTCCGGGATGGCGGGCGCAAAGGTAATATTGGTCAACGTGGCCGGATGTCTGTTGTTGCTACTATGAAAACCTCCGTCGCAGTTAAAGGCTCCCTTGCTCTGCTGTCGCTCGTCGGGCTGCTGTTGCCTGGGGTTCCCGCGCGGGCCTACCAAATCAGCTCCTTCTTCGACGTATTCCTTGAAATGAGCCAGGGACCGCCTTACCCGGCAACCAATGCGGTAAAGGCGAACATCGGGACTTCAGCGCTGCCTTTTACGCCGATTGCCCAAACCTCCTTGAGAGTGAGGACAGTCACGCCAGTGGCATTTACCCGGATGGTCGGCTCGGATTCCGGCGGCGGGGTGGGCGATCCGGGCGTGAACTCGTTCTTTGATGTCTTCCTGGAAACCCCGATGATGCTGTCGAGCTTCTTCGACATCTGGACCGAAGTCAGCACCGCCGGCGGTATGCCGCTGCCGCTCACCAACGCGCCCACTGTGGTCTGGCATACGGACTCCTTCTTCGACGTGTTCTGGGAAGTGGAGGTGCCCGGGCAGGGACGCCAGTTTGCCCAAATGTCCTTCCGCATCCCAGAAGGCCAGCCCGTCAAGTTTAACCCCAACCCAACCCACTCCTACATCGGCCCCAGCAGCTTCTTCGACGTGTTTCTGGAAGTGGCCAGCACCAGCGGAGTTCCCGTCCAACTGAACCCGACATTGCCCGTGTTCCGGGTCGTCATGACCGGCAACCTGGGCTGGCCGCAGCCTTGGTCCACCCCGGCCAACGTTGCCAAGTTCCGCCAGAACCCCGACCCCACCGTTCGCGGCATGGACGTGCTGGACAGTTGGCTCACTAACAACGGTCCCGCCACCTTGCTGGCGGATGATTTCATCTGCACCCGCACCGGGCCGGTGACGGACATCCACATTTGGGGTTCGTGGCTGAACGACATGGTGGATTACTGGCCGACGTTCTGGGTCGGTATCTGGGACGATGTGCCCCGCTCGAATAACATTCCCAGCCATCCCGGCCCACAACCGCTTTGGTGGCAGCAATTCTCGCCCGGCCAGTACCGCGCCAGCCTCCAGCAACAGGTGCCGCTGGAATATTTCCTCGATCCGAATGCGCCGCCCAGGATCCTCGGTCAGGATCATCAAATCTGGAAATACGACTTCTTCCCCCAGAATCCGTTCCGCCAGTTGGGCTCACCCCAACTGCCCAGGGTCTATTGGCTCTCGGTGGTGACCAAGACCGCCCCAGGACGCGTGTTCGGCTGGAAGACCACGCCCGACCACTACAATGACTTCGCGGTGTATGCTCGCACCATGCTGACCTTCGGTGGCGGCTATCCGATGCCCCTGTCGTCCTGGCAGGTCATTACGGATCAGCAGGGCCGCAAGCGCGAATTGTCCTTCATGCTGACCACCTCCCAGCGCTGGGCCTGCAACAAGGATTTCTGGAATCCTTGGCCTTACTCCTACAACAACGTGCGAGTGATCCTGCCCGCCCCCTGGGGCATCAGCGGCAATTTCAACGGCTTCGGCGGCCTTTATCCGCAATTCAACAGCTTTGCCTGGGATTGGAATGCCACCGGACAGACCGTGATGGATTGGTCGGATGGCGTCGTCGGGGCGGGCCAGTGGGTGCACATTGGCTTCGAGGGCCCGGGCGCATTCCCGCCGTTCCTGAATTGGGGTTGGTGGAACCCGTTCGGCCTGAACTGGTGGGGCTGGATACCGCAGGTCAGTCTCGGCTGGCAGACCATCTTGCAGCCGATGCCGCGCATCGGACTGACCAACATCCTGCCCATCGTGCCCGGTCTGACCAACAACGTCTACATCAGTGGCCTCACCATGGAATACTACACCAACACCGTCGAATTGGGGCAGCTTACTCAATTCGGCGTGCGCAACCCGATCCGGGTGGACCTGATCCCCTCTATCCCGAACCGCATGATCAATCCGCAACAGAATATCCAGGTGGACATTCCAGTGCCACCGCCGGAGGCAACCCACGCGGTGGCCATCCCGAAGATCAGCCCGGTCTCGGACCAGGGCCTGCCCAACCCGCAGTTTGCCAGCACCGACTGGGCCATGGTCCCCATGACCGAAACCACGCCAGCCCCCACGCCACCGGCCCCGGTCCTGGAGACCCCCATCGTGGCCGGCAGCGACCTTACGCTGACCTGGTCGGCAGTGCCGGGGGCCATCTATCGGGTGCAAAGCAAGCTGGCAATTACGGACTCGCCCTGGATAGATGCCGAAGGCGATGTGATCGCAGGCGAATCCACCGCCAGCAAGACCATCACGATCGGCGACGCCACCGGCTTCTACCGTGTCATGGGATTTGCTCCCTGAGTGACGGCTTGCTGCGGCCACCGCAGCACTGATTAGCGCGCGGCGCTGTGCCTGCCAGGGGCACAGCGCCGCTTTCGCGCCGGACCCGCGATCGGCGCCCGGGCTCGGCTTTGCCCGATGACGATAACCCCGCGTGGATTTCTGTGGGCGCAGTCGGCCAACGTATGCTAGAGTAAGGGTTGGGACGGGTTCTGCCGCAGGGCTGGCCTGTTCGGGTCAACGCCAAAACAAGACTATGAAGAATACTTTGGTCGTGGTCATGGACCTTGGTTGTTTCAAAGCCTATCGCCTCGAGAATCACCACCCCAATCATCCACCGCGCCTGGAGCTGGTCGAGGAATTCGACAACGCCGAAGCCCACGGGAAGCTGAGGAACAAGGTGTCAGATCTAGCCGGCCGCTTCCCGCGCCGCACGGGCGCGCCCAACACGACCGGCGCCATGTCGGACGGTGAGCGGCACAACATCGAGCTGGAAGCGCGCAAGCGCCTGGTCCGCGGGCTGGCGCGGCGGCTCAATACACTATTGCGGAGCAAGGACCTTGAGCGCTGCCTGCTGGCCGCCAGCCGCGAAATCAACCACCAGGTGCTCGAGGAACTCGAACCGCAGGCGCGGGCCAAGATCGAGAAGAACCTCCCGGTCGACCTGACGAAGATCGAGCGCGCGGAAATCCTCCGGCATTTCTGATCCCGCCGGCCCTATCACACTCGACATCCCTCTGCCGGCGCACGCCACGCCTCCGCCCGCCGCCAGTTGCTTTCGGGGGATGATCCATTATCCTCACCCCCATGAAAAAGGCAGCCAAGCCGCCGACGGACCCGGAGCTGAAGCGGCGGATTCAGGAACTGATTGACTACAAGGGCGGCGGGCACAACGAGGAGAACGTCGCCGACATCATCGAGAACGCCCTCAAGCTGTTGAAGGACTTGAAGCACAGCGGCGACGTGCGCGTCATCCAGACGGCGCTGCGGGAGTTGCGCTTTGCGTTCAAGCTCTTTGCGCCCTATGCGCACGTCCGCAAGGTCACCATGTTCGGCTCCGCCCGCACCCAGCCCACCCGGCAGGAATACCAGCAGGGCGTCGAGTTCGGCCGCAAGATTGCCGCGGCGGGCTTCATGGTCATCACCGGCGCCGGCCCGGGCATCATGCAGGCTGGACACGAAGGCGCCGGCCCGGAAATGAGTTTCGGCGCCAACATCCGCCTGCCCTGGGAACAAGGCGCCAACCCCGTCATTCGCGAAGACAAGAAGCTCGTCACCTTCAAGTATTTCTTCACCCGCAAGCTCACCTTCATCCGCCACTCGGACGCCCTCGCCCTGTTCCCCGGCGGCTTCGGCACGCTGGACGAAGGTTACGAGGCCCTGACCCTGATGCAGACCGGCAAGAGCCAGTTGATGCCGCTGGTTCTGATTGACCGCCCCGGCGGCACCTTCTGGAAGACATGGGACCGCCATGTCCGCGAGCACCTGCTCCGCGATGAGTTGATTTCCCCCGACGATCTCAACCTCTACCAGATCACCGACGACACCGACCAGGCGGTGAAGATCATCACCCGCTTCTACCGCAACTTCCACTCCAGCCGCTTCGTCAAAGACCTTTTCGTCATCCGGCTCAAGCACGCCCCTAGCGACTCGGCCCTCGAAGCCATGAATGAGGACTTCGCCGACATCAACACCAGCGCCCCTATCAAACGTATCAAAGCCACCCCCGAGGAACTGGAAGACGACGACCAGGCGGGTTTGCCCCGCATCGCCTTCAACTTCAACCGCAAGGACTACGGTCGGCTGCGGCAGTTGATTGATGTGCTCAACAGTGTCTGAAGATGGAATGCCGTGGCAGGCTCGCGGGGAAACAGAACCGTGGCCTATGGGCTGCAACGGCGTAACGCAGATTTTCAATCTGCTGTATCGCAGAATTGCATTCTGCAGAGCGCGGGCAGGTTCGAATGGGCTGCCGACGTCCAGTGCCACGCCGAGTACAAATCGGCGGTACAGCAGATTGAAAATCTGCGCTACCAGGAAAGGGCCAACGTAGTATGGCAGTCGCCCTGTTCCCTCACCCCACCCCCCGTCCCCCTGCCAGTGGCCGGAGGTAATACACCCAGAGTGCGGCAATCTCCCGCGCCATGTTGTAAGGCATCTGGCGCAGCAAATAACTTTCCCTGGCCGGCACCGTGAACACCTCCCACCCGTCGCGCTGGTAGGCCAGTTTGATCCGCGGCAAATGGTAGGCATGACTGACCACCAGCACGCGCGAAGCGTGCCACTGCGCAAGAATGGCTTCGGTGTTCTGCACCGTTGCTCGCGTGTTTAGCCCCGCCCTGTCCAGCCAGATGTCCTCCGCTCTCACGCCGAGCCCGACGGCCGCTCGCTTCATCGCCTCCGTCTCGTGAATGGCGCCGTCGCCGGGGCCGCCGGAAAAGATCAGCCTCCGCACCAGCCCATCGCGATAAAGCTCGCAGGCCGTCCGCACCCGGTCGGCGAGCGCATCGGAGAGCCGGCCATCGGCATAAACCCTCGCACCCAATACCACCGCCGCATCGGCCCGCCGGCGATAATCCGTCTTGCCGAAGAAAAGCATCTGCGCCACCGGGAAGCACAGCCCACAGGCGAAGGCCACGGCCACGACCTGCCACAGCCCGCCGCCGCGGCGCGCCGATAACGGCCTCCGCCAAACCGCGGCCAGAATCACGCCCAGCGCAGCACCGACAAGGAGAGACAGCGGAATAGGAATACCCGCGCCCACCACCCCGCGCGCCAGCAGACCATAAAACTGCGCGGTGTTCATCACAGCCACCATGCTCAATGCCCCCACGCAGCCGATGGTCAGAAGACGGCGCCAGCCTGACCTCGGCGGCCAAACCGCAAATCCCACCAGGCAGACCGCCGCAACCAGCAGCAACGGCGTGGCGATCGCCGGCGGAACCGAGCGAAGATCAATCCACCACAAGTTGACATCGAAATAGGGGCAGCATAGACCGCCCAGAAGGTTGAGCAGCGCAAACCCACCCAGAAACAGCGCCAGCCCGCGGGCCAAGACCTGCCTGGCCTCGAAACCGGGCTTGGGTTGGAGCTTGGAGATTCGGATCGGGAGCATGTTCATAACACAGTCACTTTCTATCCAGGTTCTGGAGTAGGTCCTCGGCCGCAACCTTGCATTCTACACCGCCCGCGGGGACCTCGACCTTGGCGGTCCAGAGGATTGCGTTCAGCACCAGCTTGCGGCAATCGTCGTTGCCCCAATTCCGGTGGAAGTGGCCGCCGGTAAATCCGAATCCGCGCCCACCGTCCGGCCGTATCCGCGCCCAGGCGAGAATCTGCGGCTCGCCGCGCTTCACCGCCGCGCGCACCGCCGGGTTGCCTGAGTGCGGCCCGTCGGGCCGGTTCATGGTGCTGGCCGGCGCCACAGCCGCCAAGATCGGCACCACGCGATCCATCCCCTCGCGGAACCGCATGTGGAAATACCACTCGTCGGTCAGGCTGAACGGTTTCACGCCGCGCGTGATGGCATGCGCCGGCAGGGGCTGGAACTCCGGGCGCCACGTCGGGTTCACCGACCAATGCTGCTCAAAACACCCGCCGATCCAATCCAGAAACTCCTTCTCCCCCGCCTCCTTGGTCGGCTCCACCGCGTAATGCAGGCAAGCCAGTCCCACGCCTTTCTTCATCAGCTCCCCGACCGTCTGCAAGTGGTTGTCGCTCAGAAACGGGTGGCCGCCGCCGCCATCGCTATAGATAACCACCGTCGCCGCCCCGGCAAACGCCGCCTCTGGATTCGCCGGCCAGCCGTTGCTGTGAACTTCGGCAACAACGCCCGGCACTCTCTTCAGGCACGACTGGAACAACAAACAGCCCGCGCGATGTTCGTGGTCACCCCCACCGTGGCTTGCCCCGCCGGCCAGAAAGACGATCTTCTTGTCCGCGGCCGCAACCGCTGACGCCGTTGCCAGAACGGTGAGTGCCAGGAGAATTTGGTTCATGCCCGTAAACTACACCTCCCTTCCTCTTCCACAACTCCCCAAATCCGCACGTAAGAACTCGGCATGCGACGCTGCCGAGTTTTTCTGGGCATTGGATCGGTAGCCGGACGACTTTAGCGGCGGTTATCGCGAAGGCGGGAGGGGCTTTGGCTAGTCGCGGTGGGTATTCTTGAGAGCCCAGGCTTGATCGGCTCGCCATTGGGGGACGATAAGACAAAAGCCCAGAATCGTCCTTAAGGACTTTGGGCCGTCGGAATTGTGAACAACTTTACCGGTGGCCTCAGGTGAACGCGGTGGCCTGAGTGGGCAAGGCAAAGACAGTCCAGACTTTCTGCACGCGGGCAATGGCTTCTTGGCTGGCGCGGAAGCGCAGACGCAATTTGCATTGGAAGCGGCTCATGCGCCCGGCCAGATGTACCAGCAGAAGGCGGTACTTCTTAAAGCGAGCCGTGCGCTCTTGGGGTGAGAAACACAGTCCTTTGACGGCGCTGGCAATATTGTAAGCCAGCAGCGCCAGCTTGAACCAAGCGGCATTGACCGCAAAGTGCTGGCTGGGCATGTGTCCGCCGGCTAAAGCGTTTTTGACCTCATCATGCACATGCTCCACCGTGCCGGCCTTCTCCCGGTGCCAGTTGAGCAGCTTGGCCCCGTCCCAATCCAGGTTGGTGACCACGGCATGATGACGCCGGTCGGTGCCATCGTTAAAGAGCACCCCCTGAGGTTTGAGCAGGCGCAGCCCAACATAGCGTAAGGGTTGACGGTTTTTCTTTTCTCCCGCCTCACCGGGCACAAAATCCACCTCCGCCCACTGGCGCAAGGTGCCGTCGGATTCCTGGCCGAAAGTCTTCCACTTCGACTTGGGGATCTCCGCAACGGCCTCGGCCAACTCCGGGCTCATCCGAGCACTAACGGCAAAGCCAATGCCCCCGCCCGGTTCTTGGGCGCGGTCTGGATGCTTGAGCCAGCCCAGCAGGTCGTTCTCGTGGCAGGCGGAGTCACCCCGGAAGTAGCGTTGCTGGATATGGTCCGGCAGCGCGGCAAAGGCCAGCCGGGCGCAGCTCAGGGGTTCCTGCTGCGCCGGTACATTGCCGTCCCGGAACTCATCGGCCACCACCAGGTCCGCTTCGGCCCACACCGCCACCATCGGCTGATAACCCCGCCCCCCTTCATAGTGGGGTAGCGCGCTTTCTTTATGGCTCTCGATGATCGTCGCGTCCTGGTCCACCGTGGCGATGCGCAGGGGCTGTCCTTGCGCGGCGTAAAGCTTAGCGGTGCGGCGCACGCCTCCGGCCAGCACCGACTGCAGCCCTTGGACCGGCTCACTGCTGGGCATGATGAAGCTCTTCTGCACTTCTCGCGCAGGCCGTGCCAGCTCCAGCTTCTCATCATGGAAACGATTGAGGAAGCCCCGCACGGCGCTGGTCTTGGGCAAGGCAAAGCCCAAACCTCGCTCCAGGCAATCGTCGCCCGCCAGCAGTGACATGTCCTCGGGGCAATCCCCACCGGCCGTTTGGAGCAGGACCACGCTTTCAATGTACTGGGCATCGGAGCAACCGCGTTGACGTTTCTTAAGCTTCAGGTTGGCGGCGACCAAATCGGGAATCCTCAAGGACCGATAGGCGCGGGAGGTCGCCAGGAGGCCGGCGTGGGGGCTGGCCATCTCGTCGAGTGGTCGTGGGTCAATTTCAAAGGGCGTCTTATGCTGAGTCGGTATGCGCGCGGACATGAAAATAACATAGACACAGTGTCTATGTCTTATCAACAGGAAAAGTGCGCCAGGGAGCGGTTTCCCTCCCCTCTTTGGAAACTTACGTGCGGATCGGGCAACTCCGGAGAGGCTTGACAGCAATCAACTTGGCTGCAAGGCTCGGCGCATGAACCTGACGGAAGGCAACTGGCCGTCTGTTGCTTCAGCGGTCATAAGTGGAGTCTCTCTGCCCCGGTGCGTGGAACCGCCATACCACGGGCGCATGGGGCTCGTTGCGGTGCGCGAGGCATTGTTCCCTGTGGTGGTCCTGGCCTGGCTGGGGCTTGGGATTCCCACCCATTCTTCCGTGCAGGCAGCACCGGCGGAGCCGGCTGCCACCTCGCCCGCCTTCACCCACACTGCGGACCTTCAATACCAGGAAACCGACGAGGTGCTCGTCTCGTACTCGGTCGGCACTAAGCTTCGCGCCAACCCCTTCCTGAAGGAGCCGGCGCTGCCCGGACAGAATGTCTTTCGCGGCTCGCTGCTGTCGGAGCCGCGCCCGGACCAGGCCACCGCCTTCATTTGGGATAAAGGGCAGGGCCGGCTGTACCTGGATCTGAACCGCAACGGCGATCTCACCGATGATCCCAAAGGCGCCTTTGCCAGCCCTTCGCGGGACGACAACCAAACCTTCACCAACATCCACCTGGTCCTTCCTGCCACCACGGGGGATCGCGCGGTGCGGCTGCAACTGGAGTTCTATGCCTCCCGGTCCAGCAGTCCGCGCGTCTATGCGGGGCTTTGTTATTACTGGGCGGCAAAACTCAGCCTGCACGGGACCGACTGGCAGTTCGGCCTGGTGGAGGGTCACCGTCGGGAGCAGCCCGCGGCTCTGCCCACTTACCTGCTCCTGCGTTCGTGGGCCGAGCGGCAGCGGCCCTTCCACCTCACAAGTAGCTCGCCCGACTTCTTCGACTTCACCACCAACCTCTTTTTCGGCAATCAAGCCTATGCCTTGAATTGCCGTTACCAGCCCGCCGGCGATGCCGGCAAATACCGCCTCAGGCTCGAGGAACAGTCGCCTCGGCTCGGCGAGCTCAAGGTCACCGGGGCCAACCTCCATCGCCTCATTCTGACCGCGAAGCCCTCGCTGACGGTTGTGCTGGACAAGCCCCAAGGTGTGGTGAAGCTCCCCGTTGGCAACTATTCACTGGCTGAAATCTGGCTGAGGAAAGGCGAGGCCGAAGTCGGCAGCTTTGGCGCCGGCAAACTCAGCGTGGACGGGCGGCGTCCGGCCACCCTCGTCGCCGGCGGGCCGTTGACCAACTCGGTCGCCACCAAGTCCCAGGACCATACCCTGCAACTCAGCTACAAACTGCTGGCAGCCGATGGCCGCGAGTATAAGTTTCCCCGGCGGGACGATAAGCCTCCGCCCGAGTTCGCCGTCTTTCAGGGCACCAACCGGCTGGCGACCGGCAAATTCCAATATGGCTGAGGCGGCAACTGCTCGTACTCATGGCGAGTACCCTTCACCAACACCACGCAGGTCACCGTCGTTGCCTATGCCGACCTGGGCGGCTTGGGCGCCCGGGAAGGCATCCCGGTGACGCACACGTGGGAGCCGCCGCCGCCCGCCGCCCCCGCGGATCGTTGCCGCGGCCTCGACCGGCATCAAAATCAGCATTCCGCTTCTGCTGCTCCTGCCGCTCTTCCTGTTCCGGCCGAATCGCACGACCAAGCCTGGTGGATTTGGCTGCCCATTGCCATCGCTGTGGTGATCGCAGCCGCATTGGTCGCCCTGTTCTGTGGCGGGGACGCCGAGCTTGCGCGAGGCCGCCAACGCCTTCCTGACCGGGTTGGCGGCAGTGTGGTTGCTAATGCCTTGCCTGAAGGGCCGACTACCGCATTTTGATGTTCCTCAAGACCTTGCCGCTGCTGGCCGGTTTCAGCCTGCTGGCTTACGTTCCAACGCTGCTCTGGGATCATGAAGGTTGGTTTGACTTTCGGTCCTACTCGTTGGCGTGCTGGCCGTCGCGAGCCTGACGGCCACATTTGCCATCAGCCTGAGTCGGCTTGAATGTTCGCCGCCGGTTTGGACGAATCCGCTTCCTCTTCTGGCTGGCGGTTTGGCTGTGCTGGCCTGGACGGCCATTGCCGCACCCTTTGCCGTCTTCTGCCTCCTCGGAGCGCTCCGGCGATGGGGGGAGTTTGCCGTCGCCATGCTGATCGTCTCAGGCATCATGTTGCCTCTTGTTCCTCCCCTTCGTGCTGCTTTCCTTCTTTCAACCTTTCTACCGGGCGCGCTTCGCCGACTGGCTGAACCTGCCCCAGCCCGAAACCTCTGCCGGAATCGTCATACCGCCCACGCTCCCGAACGCTGAGCGGGCCAGCGCCACAACGCCTGCGGCGTGAACTGGGGGGGGCCGCAGGCACTGTTTCTCAGACCGGCCTCCACAGCGCAACCCTACTCAAAAACCAGCTTTGCCGAGGCAATGTCGGCCCAGGGGTCGCTCGCAGACCTTGCTACGCGACTGCCAGGCCGGAAAGAAATCTGGAAATGCTCAACCGCCTCTAACCACAGGCGGTCATCGGCTCCGCCACGGCCTTTGGCGGGCGTCAGCCAGTAATTCCAGCGGCCGGGAAAACCCAAGGGCAGCTTCACGCCCCGCGCAAGCGTGAAATCTCCCACCGAAACGACCTGCTCCTGCCAGTTCGTCGAGAGTGTCAGTCGCTTGCTCCAGGAGGTGCCATCCGCTTCAACGAGCGTGAGATAAATCTCCTGTCCCGCCTCATTGCTCCGGGCTTTTACCTGGACCCCCTTTGCTCGGCTGACCTGCGTGCGCCGGTCCCACACCCGATCCTTGACCGCCAGCGCCGCAGTGTAATCGTCAAGAGTGCGGTCGTAACTTAGCGGGAAAAACAATCGCAACGCTGCGGGTTCGTTGTTGGTCGCCTTGCGCCGTTGGAAGATGCCGTGGCGTACGCCATCACCAATGCGAGTGAAGACAAGCTGCTGCATGTCGGTTTCCGCGTCGAACAGCGATAGCGGCGCCGCGGGCGCTACCAATTGCGCGGTCTGCAGTTTCTCGGTCTCAGCCGGGAAGCGCACCTCGCCGCCCGTCGTCTTCGCAACGCAGTAGTATTCGATGGTGTCGGCTCCAACTGCGCCCGAAGGAACGGTGGCTTCCCAGTGATAGCCGCGCTTGGCAGCCATGCCGAGGCTTTTGAAGACGGCGCTTCCGCCGCCCCGAAGGTGGAGCGTGACGGACTTCGGCGGCGCGGAGTCAATCACTTCGGCCCCAATGATAATAGGCCGGTCGGTGGTGTAGATGTCCCGCGCGCGAAGCAGGATTTGCGCGGGCAGGTCGGGCGGCGGCGGACAGACGAACTCCCGCAGCCCAATACCACCGACGCTTTGGGGCAGCCCGCCGGGGTCCGGCGTGCTGTCCTTCGCGAGCAGATAAACCCCGGGGTTGACCTTGAAGGTCCCCTGCCGCGCTTTGGCGGCGACGTTGTTCCCGGCGTTCAAGCCCGAGATCGTGAACGCGTCGCCGAGATCGGGCAGATGCACGGTCATTGGCCATTCGCGGCCAACGAGCCGCGAGGAAACGGTCTTGTAGTTCAAGCGCTGCGCGAAGGGGTCCTGCACAATGACCGCGTCGGGATAGACCTCCAGGCGCCAGACTCCGTTGGTGAGCTTGTCGAGAAAGTAGATGCCGCAGCCTTCGTACTCGACCACCGCCGAACTGCCCAGACCGACCACATGCTTGAGCGCGTCGGGCTTGGGTGGCTGGGTGTGCGTGTCATTCGCGTGGAAGAACTTCTCGTCCGTGACCAGTTCGCTGGTATCCTCTTCGTAGCTGACGCGGAAAGGTCCGAAGCGGCGGTTGTCCGGATACTCGCCGTACTGCGAGTAGCGCGGCAGCTCGCGCGTGGCCTCGGCCGCGATGATGGCGCTCACGGCTTTGCGGGGGGAATAGACGAGGTTCAGGAAATGCGTCTGCCAGCCCAAATTGTACGGGGCCGTGTCGAGCATGTCATAGGAGAACATCGCAATGAACTGCGCCCCAACACCCCGGAAGGTCCGCGCCATCGCCGGATACATGTACGCGCAGTTCATGTCGGGGGAATCGAACTCATAGACCAGTTTCGGCATGTTCAGGAGGTCGGGCCGCAGCATGGGTGGATAATCGTCCACGGTGCGCAGGTAGTTTTCCGTGAGCGTGCGGTTAAGGTTCAGGCCGGTCGGGTACCACGCAAAGCTCACGCCTGGCACTCTCGACGCCTTGATGGCGGGAGTGATGCCAAAATCCTGGCTGACGTTGTGAAAGAGGATCTTCTGACAGCCCGTGTGGCGCACGGCATCGGCCAGCGTGTTGATGTAGGCCGTCGCGCCCGGCAGATCCCAGCTACGATGAATTGGCTCGTTGATCATCTCGACAAAGAGGATGTTGGGCTCGTCTTTGAGCGCGACGCCGGTGTGCGGATTCACGTGCTGCAGGATTTGCCAGACGTAGTTGGATTGGGCCGCAATGGCGTTGGGGTTCACACCCAGTTCGCCGCGCTCGTAGAACTTCGAAAAGCCCGGGTAATCATCCGTGGCCTTGCCGTCCGGCCACCAGGCGGAGTAGGTCGTGATGGGCGTGAACAGGATGTAGATGCCGCGCTGCCGGGCCTGGGCAATCGCATAGTCCATCACGTCCAGGTGGTCGTTCACGATCAAGTTTCCCTGTTTGTCGCAGTTCTCCCAATCGCCCCAAAGACACAGGCGCAGGCCATCCCAGCCCATGCGAGCGAAGTGAGTCAGGTCCTTCTCGACCAGCTTCTTCCGGTCCGCGTGGACGTAGCCCGCGGCTCGGTAGTCGGAGCCGGAGGGCAGGCAATAGTTGGCGCCGAACAGCGCAACTTCTCGTTTGTCAGCGGTCCAGCGAACCACGCCCTGGTCATCGAGATAGACGAGTTCTGCGGCGGCAGAGCCGTTAACGAGGGCGTAGAGGAAAACGACGAAAAGCGCTCTGATCCAAATGCAACGGTTCATTATGCGCAGCCGCAACGAGTCATTGAGCCGTCAGTTGCACCTGGTAACGGGGAACAATCCCCGCTCCCTTCAGAACGGCTTCGCTTTGAGCGCTGCCGAAGTCCGGCCAGGCTTCTTTGGCCAGGTAGATCGGCGCATCCTCGCGCAACGGAAGAATGGCCACCAGGAGGTCGCCGTTAAGGATTTCGGGAGCGTGGCGGCGGAGGCCGATCTCGAAGGTTTTCCCATTATAGAAGTCATCTGTGACCAACTTGCCGTTAAGCATGACGCGGGCGACGTCACCGACGTAATTCAGGCGCAGGAGCGGATCGCAGGTCATATCGAGGTCAGCCGACAGCTTGAGGCGCCAGACAGCGGCTTTCTCGAAGTCGCGATCTTCCGGCGCGGCGGCAACGGGCTGTTTGATCTTACCGAGCGGAATGTCACGCGGCGGACCAGCGGCCTGGATCTTCTCGAAGGACGCTTTAAGCGAGACCGACTTCGGCGGATGTGGCTCGAAGCGGGTGAAAATACCGTCGGCCTTACCGCGGAGCGTGTTGCCGTCCGAGGTGACAACCGCTGGCGCAGGAAGAACGCCAAGGGCCAGTTGTTCCCGATCTGTGGAGGTGAGCCGGAGACGCGCTCCATCGACGATCAGACCCGCCCGGCTGAGAAAGACCCGCTCGCGTCCCTGCCAGGCAGATTTCCAGAGAGCGAGCGAATCGGCATCGTCGAGCAGGACGATTTGGATTTTTCCACCTTTTGGACCCGAGGCTTGCAGCGCGATATACGTGCCGGGCTTGACACCACGGACGAGCGCGTGTCCGTCGTGGCGTGTCATTTTGCCGGAGCGAGCCTCGAGGACAGTGCCATTGGGGAAAGCGAACTCCGCCGGCACGCCTTTGGTCTCTGCAAAGAAAACCGTGCGGGTGTCGCCCTCATTCACCGCGCAGATGGGCTGCGCAGTCGCCCAGGCGAGTGTCACGCCGCTGCCTAGGTCGAAGTTGAACGGCCAGAAGAAGCGGCTTTCGGAAGCAACGGCGACCGGGGCGCTTGGGAAGGTGACCAAGCCCGTGGGGAGCTTGATAGCGAACTGCACGTTTTGCTTGGTCGGGAGTGGTTTCAGCCGCTCGTAGTTGTTTACGAAGACGAACCCGGCGCGGCCATCCGAGCGCACGCACCAGCGCAGCGTATCAACGTCGTCCTTTCCCTTCGGGCGTTGGCCCGGCATGGTGGTCGGCATCCCCGCCAGCACCGGCCCCCACTCGTGGAGGAACAAATGTAAACGGCGCAGCGAGTGGTACTGGGGGCGAATTTGACCGTATTGGCCGAGTGCCGTCTGGAAGTCATAATTCTTGACGGGCATGTCGTTCCAATACTCCGTGGCTTGAGACTCCTGCAGGGTGGTCAATTTGCCTTCGGGGTTCACGCCGCCGTGATACATATAGTAACCGGGCGAGGTGCTACCCGAACCGAGCTTTACAAGCGTGGTGGAATCAACGTCCGCCGGGTTGACCAGAATCCGCCGGTGATAGCTGCACATCATGCCGCCTCCGATTTCGCACGTGAGATAGGGATACTGCGCGACATCCGGAGCGTCCTTTGCGTCGCGGCGGCCGAGGAGCTCGTTGGCGATATTCGCGTCGGTGCGAAGTAGCGAGAAGTGGAAGCCCGACCAATACTGGCCAGGCATGGGGGTGATCTCCCGGTCCCAAAAGCCCTCGGCGTAAACACCGTAGAGCGGGACGATTTCGCCAAAAGGCATGGGTGTGCTCAACAACGGCCAACCGGTTCGGGTGTAGAGGGGCACGTCGAGCCCAGCCTCTCGAGCTATTTGCTTGAGCGTCAAGAGATGCTGCGCCGGTCCCCAGTATTCGTTCTCAAACTGGATGCCGACGACCGGGCCGCCGTCCTTCCAGAGCAGGCCTTTGAGCTGGGCGGCGATTTGCCCGTAGAGAATCCGTGTCTTGGCGAGGTAGTTCGTGTCGTCGGTGCGCAACTTCCAGTCCTTTTTCAAGAGCCAGTCGGGCTGGCCGCCGTTGCGCACCTCCCCGTGGCACCAGGGGCCGCACCGGACCACCGCTTTGAGGCCAACCTCGCCGCAGAGTTCCGCAAAATGCCTCAGGCTCCGGCGCTCAGACCAGTCAAATTGCCCCTCGACCTCCTCGTGATGAATCCAGAAAACGTACGTCGCAACGATGTCAACGCCGCCGGCCTTCATCTTGAGCAGTTCCTCGCGCCACTCGTCGGCCGGGCAGCGCGAGTAGTGGAACTCGCCCATCACGGGCGTCCACGGCTTGCCGTTAAGGCGGAGACTGCAAGTGTCGAGCGTGAGCGTGGCGCCGTCAGGGCGCCGGGACTCGCCCATGTTAAAGCCCGTCGCCTGTGCAGGCTGTGGCATCGCGACCGTGATGTTCAGAGCATCCGCCACGGCGATATTTGAGCCGACAATGATTAGGAACACCGAGTAGAGTAGGTTCGCAGGAGTGTACCTCATAAGCGCCAACCCGCTAAGGTTATCAATTTCAACATGGAATCCTCACCTCGCCGCAAACAAAAATGGCTCATTCCGTCCGAATGAGCCATTTACAAAACCTGCGGCCTGCGCGCGTGCGGGCGAAGGACGAACAGAACCTTACGCGCGGCGGCGATTGATAAACAAAGCCAAAGCCCCGATTCCCAGCAAGACCGCCGAGCCCGGTTCAGGGATGACATTGAAGCTAAGGTTGTCATAATACGTGTCCGACCAAGTCCAGGCGTCCAGGCGCAACGCAATATGAGCCGCGTTCGCCGGGGCAGTCCAGGTTGGCGAGGTGAACGGCACCCAACCCGTATCAGTGCCGTTACCGGTGTACAGCGATGTCCATTCCCAGCCAATCTGGGCCCAAGTGGAATCATAATACCAGGTTCCCACGCCGCCCCCGCCCCAATTATTGGCCCGGTACACCAGACTGATGTTATACTGCGAGCCGGCAGACAAACCCATACTCTGACCCAAGACGGCGGCTGTAGATCCGCCATGATCCATTGTATGGGCATAGGGAGTGTTGTCATAGGAAAACGCATCAGCGGGCAGAACCGTGATGCTTTGATTAACGCCGTCGGGCGTATAAGTCCACCAATTTGGCAAGCTGCCTGTATTGAAATCGCCGTTGTTCAACAAATTGGCGTTCGCCGGCAGTATCGCCAACACCAAGACCGCTACGCTGGAAATAATCGAAAGAATGGTTTTCATAGGAGACTGTTTGTCACTACATTCGTGTTGTTTCTATCAAAAACCCGCCGATATTACAATGGAGGATTGGCCGATTTACATGGACAATTTTCTTGCCGAACGCACCAGGTCACGGCTGCATTAACCGGAAGAACGTCTGTGGAGCGGTGTTG
>CAWGGD010000051.1:0-31556 GCA_963822005.1 uncultured Verrucomicrobiae bacterium
GCAGTTCTCGCTTTGGTCATTTTGCTTCCAAGGTGGGGTATTGCGCGACTCGTGACGGGTGGCAGCGAGATGTCGGCGGGTGAACGGGTCAAGGATTGGGAACCGGCTGGTGGGTTCTGGAACCGGCCGGAGGGGGCTGGCTGGAGGGTTGAGCGCGGTTTTCTCGACTGGTCTGCGCGGTGCGGAGGGCTGGCGCGTCTGGCGGGCCGCGTTTGGGCACACGTCTCCTGGCAGGTCCGCTCCGGTCAGGTGGGCTTGGCGTACGGGCCGATTTCCAACCCTCGCATCATGAAGCGCAGCAGTCCCTCCCAACTGGGAAAGTGCAGATAGCGGGTGAGGGCGCGCAGATCCTGAAAGAAGGTTTTGCGCGTGGGCAAGGTGGCGCGGATCAGGCGGTAGTGTTGGTCGGTAAAGCCCAGGACGGTGTGGAAGAGGAAGGCCAGGATGTTCATCGCGGCCAACAACGAGGAGAGATGTTTTTGGCCGTGGCCGAAGTTATGTTCGAGATGGTAGCCCTTGGTCTTGAGGGTGTTGTTGTTCTCGTTCTCGATCTTCCAGCGGGCGCGGCCGGAAGCCGCCAGCGCCGCCACGTTGTGCTCGGTGATGGGCCAGTCGGTGATCCAGGCATTGAGGTAAAGCACCTTCCCCTCCGGGTCGGTCACGGTTACTTCACACCAGTTGATTTTCAAGGCGTTCTGACCTTCGGCCAAGGGGACTTGGTTGGCCCAGCGATAAGTGTAAGTGTGCCACTGACTGCCGGCCTTGAGGCGGAGCTTGACTGTGCCCAGATCGGGGCCGGGCCGCAGGAGGTTGACCCAGTCGTAGAGGGTCTGGTGCGAGTCGGGCTTGCAGACGAAGAGGAAGTGGCAGTCGTGGAGGAGCGCGCGCCGGCAGAAGGGTTGATGGGCGTAGAGATCGTCGCCCAGGAGGGTGACGGGGCCGGAGTGATAGCGGGCGGCGTTGTGCTCCAGCCAGCGTTTGGCGGCGGCCAGTTCGCAATCCTGTTTGGTGTGGCCATCCTGCGGGGTGATGAACTCGGGCCGCAGGGCGATGACCTCCGGCTGGCCGGGAGCCACAAGCACCGGCGTCACCGCACTGTGGTAGTAAGTGATCTCGCCGCTCTTATGTTCGAGGTGGGAACAGCCCGGGCAATGGATCTTCTGCGAGGCATGATACCAGGTGCCATCCAGAGCAATGAGCGTCGAGTCGTGGACGCCGCGGAAAGTCTGCAGGATCCCCTCTGCGCGCAGGGTGTCGTAGATCCGATCATACACCGGATAGAGGGCTTGGGGCGGGACCGGGTCGAGCATCTGGCGGATCTGATTGTCGCTGGGGATCTCCTGGAGGTGGAAGAAACTCTGGGCGTTGTTATGACCCCGCGCCTGTTGCATCGCCTTTTGATGCGCCAGGAAGGAGGGCGACTGGGTGAAGAAGACCGCGAAGGCGCTCAGACCAAAGTCGGCCATCGGATAGGAGGTGTTCTTGCCCCGGCGCCGGTCGGGCAGAGCGGCGAACACCGCGCGCAGGTAGCCGACCAGATCGTTGAAGCGCGTGCCGCTCATGCGCCGAGCCTCCGGCGGAAATCCGCGCTCAACGGTTGGAGATAGACTTCTTTGACCGGCCCTTGCGGGGCGCGCCCCGGCCCGTTGCGGCCCCGGCCGGTGGTGGCACCCACGGCGATCCAACCGGCGGCCCGGTAAGCGGTGCCGGCAAAGCGGTCCCGCTCGACGAAGGTCTCCAACAGATGAATCGGATGACCATACTTATCCTGCCAGTCAGAGCTCAGGCGCCGGGTGACCCGGCTCAAGATATGGCTGGCCAGATGCGGCACCCGCACCCAGGGCAGGATGAGGAAACGGGTGTTGTTGGTCAGTCGCGGCAGCTGGCGGCGACGCGCTTCCGGGGTCCAGCCGATGAAGGCGTCGCGGGGCTGGCACTGCCAGGCGGCCGAGCCAAACAATAGACAGGCCACCGGACGACCGTGGCGCTCGCGCACCAGATATTTGAGATTCTCACCGACACAGTTGCGATGGCCCAGGTAATGATAGCGCTGAAGCAGGAACTGGAACAACCCAGCCTCCGGGCTGCCGGGGGGCACCGGCGCTACGCTCACGGGGCGCAACGCCTCCAACTCCGCGTGGAGAGGGTCCGCTGCGTGGGCCACTTCGGCGGCGCGGTGGTTGCGCTGGTGATTGACCGAAGCTCGCTGGCGCGGCGGCAGCTCCAGGAGCCCCCGGGCCTGGAGTTTGAGCAAGAGCGAGCGGCAGGCCATGTCTTTGGGCCGACCGGTGTCGTTGTGCCAGCCCCACCGGGCGCAGAGTTCGCGGGAGAGTCGCGTCCGATGCCACGACGGATGTTCAACGAGCAGAGTCCGGATCTGGACAAGCTCTTCGGCCCCCAGGCGGCGGCCCTGGATGATGGGTTCGGTCGACATCCGGGACCGGGATACTCGAAAGGGGGCTGTGAGTCCCGTACAAAATGAAACAAACTGCGGGCGGCCTCATCCAAACCTCCCGTCAACCCCGCCCCCCGCCCCCCGGTCCCCTTAAACTGCCGGCCGGACCCAAAATGAGAACTGCTGCCATAGAGAATCAACACACGGACAAGATCGGTGACGACCTAAATATGTTGTGCGAGGTTACCCGTCTCGGCACAGTTGCTGCATGACTTACCTCGGCGAGGCCTTGCAGGGCGGCCGTGGGCTCAAAGATCTTATGCGCAGCGCGTGACCCCAAGCCATGCCCCAGCCAAGCCCCTCCACCGCCGGATCACGCAGCATCGGGTTGGTTAGCGCCACCGCCCTGGTAGTGGCGAACATGGTCGGCACGGGGGTCTTTACCACCAGCGGCTTCCTGCTGGCTGACCTCAAGTCGCCTTGGTTGGTTCTTGCGGTGTGGCTGGCTGGTGGCGTTCTCGCTGCTTTGGGTGCGCTCAGTTATGGTGCTTTGGCACGACGCCTGCCGGAATCGGGCGGCGAATACCTTTTCCTCTCCCGCACACTCCATCCTTCCTTGGGATATGTGGCCGGATGGATTTCGCTGTTGGTGGGGTTTTCTGCTCCCCTGGCGGCTGCCGCTATGGCGTTCGGAACCTATGCAGGTCCCTGGTTTCCGCGAGTGGCCCCCCAGTTTCTGGGGACCGTCCTAATCCTTGTGTTTTCAGTGCTCCACGCCGTTAACGTGCGAGGGGGCGCCTGGGTGCAAAATGCCGCGGTCTTACTCAAGGTGATTCTGATCCTGGGATTCGTCACTTGGGCGTCCGGCCGGCTCGGCGCGACGCATCTTCCGCCACCGCAATCCGCGCCCCTGACTCTGATAGGCGTGTCGCTGGTCTGGGTTTCATTCAGTTATTCAGGCTGGAATGCCGCCATCTACCTCGGCAGCGAAGTTACCAATCCCGAGCGGAACCTGCCCCGTTCCCTGATTCTGGGAACAGCCATCGTGACAATTATTTACGTGGCCTTGAACGCGGTGTTCGTTTTCTCCGCCCCAATTGATGAACTGGCCGGCAAATTAGAGGTGGGGCGAGTTGCCGCCACCGCTTTGGGTGGCCCTGCGTGGGGCAACATGGTTTCAGCTCTGGTGGCCTTGGTATTGGTAAGTTCCGCCTCCTCACTCATCATGGCCGGTCCCCGCGTCTATGCGCGCATGGCACAAGACCATTATTTGCCTGCCTGCCTGGCCGCCCGGAATGCACCACCGGTCAATGCCATTCTCCTGCAAGGGGCGCTGGCCCTAAGCTTGTTGTGGTCCTCCACCTTCGACCAACTCCTGACCTACATCGGCTTCACCCTGGGACTCAGCACGGCCGCCACCGTGGTCGGTCTTATCCGCATCCGCCTGCAAGAGGGTTCGCAACTCCGCGTGCCCGGCTGGCCTTGGGGGCCTGCCTCGTTCCTGCTCGTGACGCTGGCGATAACAGGGTTTGCCATCGCCCGGCGCCCAAAGGAAAGTCTGGCGGGCTTGGCTACCATCCTGCTGGGCTTGCTCGCATGGGCCATCGCAGAATCTCGCCGGAACAGATGCGACCGGCAACCCCTGTGACCCGCCACAAACTCGTCCTGGTCTTGGTCAGAGCGGCACTGAGCGGAGGCGCTCGGCCCCCTAAGAACAGCGGCAGCTTTCAGGCCCCCTTTCAAAATACCAGAAACACCTGATAGGGAAGCAAGTCAGCCTTCTCAGCTTCCAAGGCCAGCCCAGCCTGGCTTACCAGTTCGAGTAGCTGCTTCTTTGGAATCTTAGCCGACTCAGGGGGGCCCTCGGGCAGCTTGCCTTCCTTAAACTCAATCAGCACGAACCGCGCGCCAGGTTTCATTTCTGAGGCCGCTTTCTTCAGCCAGCCCGCTGACGGTCAACGGCCTGTCATGCAGTGCCTGCACGAGAACCAGGCGGCTGGGCTCCGAAAGCAGGGAGAAAAGGCGCGCGAAAGCCGCAAGTTGGGGAACGGAATTCTTTGCTTCACTACCGACATATCACCCAATAGGAACACGCCACTGCACGAGCACAGCGGCTCCGGTTTCCTTAGTCGGCCGCCTGCTTCTGCCGCCGCCTCGATCTCAACCCTCTCGGATCGGGAACCACGGCAGCGCCCCAGCCGCTCTCCCCGTCCCATTTCTCCTCAAATTGGCCTATCGCTTACGCGCTCTTGCTGGTGCGGCGCCGGACGGCTTTCTTTTCGCTGGCTTTCGCTTGTGCCACAACCTCTACGCGGTTGCTCACCTCGCGCACCATGTTGTGAGACCCGAAAATATTCGGAATCCTGAGGGTGCACTCCGGATCATCACACCACGTCCCGTCCACCAAAAACCGATAGTGATAGGTGCCGGCGGCCAAGGCGATAGAGGTCTTCCAGACCCCGTTAGTCTGCTTCATCAAGTTGATGGGCTTGGTCTGCCAATGAGTGAAGTCGCCAACCAACTGAACACTGTTAGCCTCAGGAGCACTGTAAAAGAATTCCTGAACCGATTTTGATTCGTCTGTTTTCGCCATAAAAGCTCTTTTCTGCTGTTGCTGTTGTCGTTCCAAACCTGCGCGATACAAAAGCGAGGCCACCAAAGGTAAGCTCTGGCGCCCGATTGTCAAATCCCACTTGCATATGTCTATCATCTAGTGCATATCTCCATCTCCGAAACATGAGTCAGACGGAAAAACAGCAACGGATCGACCGCTTCTTCGCCGCCCATCGCGAGCGCGGACTGCCGGTCACCACCCAGCGCCGGGCCGTGTTTGAAGCCATCCTCGGCCGTCATGACCATCCCACGGCGGAGCAGGTTTACCGGGCGGTGCGCGTCGGACTTCCCCAAATCTCCCGGATGACGGTCCATCGCATTTTGGGGACATTCACCTCCCTCGGGCTCCTGTCCAAGACCTGTCACCCGGGCTCTTCCGCCCGGTTCGACCCCAAGCTCCATCAGCACCATCACCTGGTCTGCCTGGACTGCGGCGACATCCTCGACCTGGAGGACGCGCGCCTCAATCAACTCCCGTGGCCCGATGTCGGCCGCCGCGGCTTCCAAATCGAGGATTACCACATTCACTTTCGAGGCCGGTGTGCCCGCTGCCGACAAAAGCTCCAAGCCTTTGGGGCTCGACGTCAGCGCGCTCCCCGTCTCCGAATCCCACGGAAACAATCTAAACTAGACGGGCAGCGAAACACCATTATTCACAGCAGCGCTGTCCAACAACTCACACTACGAAAGGACTGAACATTATGAAGGAAGATAGCAAGTGCCCGGTAACAGGCAGAGCTCACAAACACACTGCCGGCGGCGGCACGACGAACCAGGACTGGTGGCCGAACCAGTTGAAGCTCGATCTCCTGCACCAGCACTCCTGCAAGTCCAATCCAATGGGCAAGGGCTTCAACTACGCTAAAGAGTTCAAGAGTCTCGACCTCAAGGCCGTGAAGAAGGACCTCCGCGAACTGATGACCAAGTCGCAGGACTGGTGGCCGGCGGACTTCGGCCACTACGGACCCTTGTTCATCCGCATGGCGTGGCACAGCGCCGGCACCTACCGCACCGGCGATGGCCGCGGCGGCGGCGGCAGGGGCCAGCAGCGCTTCGCGCCGCTCAACAGTTGGCCGGACAACGTGAGCCTGGACAAGGCCCGTCGCCTGCTTTGGCCGATCAAGCAGAAGGTACGGCCGAAAGATTTCCTGGGCTGACCTGATGATCCTCGCCGGGAACGTCGCCTTGGAATCGATGGGTTTTAGGACCTTCGGATTCGGAGGCGGCCGTGAGGACACCTGGGAACCGGAAAAGGACATCTACTGGGGCTCCGAAAGCAAGTGGCTGGAAGACAAACGCTACTCCGGCGACCGGGATCTCGAAAATCCGCTCGCTGCCGTGCAGATGGGCCTCATCTACGTCAACCCGGAAGGTCCGAACGGAAAACCGGACCCGATCGCTGCCGCGCGGGATATCCGCGAGACCTTCGCCCGCATGGCAATGAACGACGAGGAGACGGTGGCCCTCATCGCCGGCGGCCACACCTTCGGCAAGACCCACGGCGCTGGCCCTGCCTCTCATGTGGGGCCTGAGCCCGAAGCGGCTGGCCTCGAGGAGCAGGGCCTGGGCTGGAAGAGCACTTTCGGCACGGGCAAAGGCGGCGACACGATTACCAGCGGTCTGGAAGTCATCTGGACCACCACGCCCACGAAGTGGAGCAACAACTTCTTCTGGAACCTGTTCGGCTACGAATGGGAACTCACGAAGAGCCCAGCCGGTGCGCAGCAGTGGAAGCCGAAAGGCGGCGCAGGCGCCAATACTGTGCCCGATGCGCATGATCCTTCAAAGCGTCATGCGCCATCCATGCTGACCACCGACCTCGCGCTGCGGTTCGATCCTGCCTACGAGAAGATTTCACGGCGCTTCATGGAAAATCCGGATCAGTTTGCGGACGCGTTCGCGCGCGCCTGGTTCAAGCTGACGCACCGCGACATGGGCCCGCGCGCGCGGTATCTCGGCCCGGAGGTTCCGGCGGAAGAACTCATCTGGCAAGACCCCATCCCTGCGGTCAATCACAAGCTGATTGATGCGAAGGACATCGCCGCCCTCAAGGGCAAGATTCTGGCTTCCGGTCTGTCTGTTTCGCAACTGGTTTCCACCGCCTGGGCGTCGGCGTCCACCTTCCGTGGCTCCGACAAGCGCGGCGGCGCCAACGGTGCCCGCATTCGTCTGGCTCCGCAGAAGGATTGGCAAGTCAACCAGCCTGCCCAACTGGCGAAGGTGCTCAAGACCCTGGAGGGCATCCGGAGCACGTTCAACCGCGCCCAGTCCGGCGGCAAGAAGAAGGTGTCACTGGCTGACCTGATCGTTCTGGCCGGTTGCGCGGGCATCGAGCAGGCGGCGAAGAACGCTGGTCACAAGGTGACGGTTCCCTTCACGCCGGGACGCATGGACGCCTCGCAGGAGCAAACCGATGCTGCCTCCTTTGCCGTGCTCGAACCGATGGCGGACGGCTTCCGCAACTACCAGAAAACCCGTTATACCGCATCCCCCGAGGAGCTGCTGGTTGACAAGGCGCAATTGCTAACCCTGACCGCGCCCGAAATGACGGTGCTCGTGGGCGGCATGCGCGTCCTCAAAACCAACTTCGGAGGGTCCCCGCACGGCGTCTTCACCAGGCGGCCACAGGCCCTCACCAACGACTTCCTCGTCAACCTGCTCGACATGGGCACGGAGTGGAAGGCGGCCTCGAAAGACGCCGACGTCTTTGAAGGCCGCGATCGTAAAACGGGTAAAGCCAAGTGGACCGGCACCCGCGTTGACCTGGTCTTCGGCTCGAACTCTCAACTCCGGGCCTTGGCAGAAGTCTACGCCTGTGAGGACTCCCAGGAGAAGTTCCTGCACGACTTCGTCGCGGCGTGGAACAAAGTCATGAACCTCGACCGTTTCGACCTCGCCTGATCGTAGCATAAACGTCTTCGAGCGCTTCAGGTCGGGCGGCGAAACAACGGTCAACAATCGGGTCGGCGGGAGGATTGACCTCCCGCCTCCCACACCACCGAGCAAGCGGGTCCGCACTAGGCGGTTCCGGTTAGATTAACGGCGGCAGGATTGAACTGTTCATTCTGCTTGCCGTAATGCATCTCGATCCACTGTTGCCTTAAGCTGGGCACTCCTCGTTCCGCCAGCCAGCGATTGTCCAGCGCGCGCTGCACAAGGCTGGTGCCGGCCATCCACCAATATCCGCGATGACTGCGCGTGGCTTTGTACACCTCCGCCGGGTGGATGCCCAGCCGGATGAGGTTCCGCCGCCGGGCGCGGGGGCACTTCCACTGTTTCCAGTAGTACAGGCGCACCCGCCGCCGCAGCCATTGGTCCATTGCCGGTATCTCTCGATAGGCCTGGCTGATACCGAAGTAGTTCAGCCATCCCACCACGTAGCGCCGCAGTTCGCTCAACATGCAATAGGTCGAGACGCCACGGCTGCGACTGGTGATGGCCTGGATCCGTTCCTTGAACCGGGTCCGGGCCTTGTCAGTCCACACAATCCTGCCCCGGCGTATTTGAAAGCCGAGGAAGGCGCAGGCCGACAAGGCCGCCGCCCGGCTCTTCTGGTGGTTGACCACCAGCTGGAGCCGGGCTTCCACAAACCGAGTGATGCTCCGCATGACCCGTTGAGCCGCTCGCAGGCTCTTGACCAGAATCAGGAAGTCGTCGGCGTAGCGCGCAAAGCGCAGGCCCCGGCCTTCCAGTTCCTTGTCCAGCGGGTCCAACATGATGTTGGCCAGCAACGGCGAGAGCGGGCCGCCTTGGGGCACGCCCTGCGTCGTGGCTTCCACGCCGCCCTCCGGCAGCTTGACCCCGGCGCGCAGGTAGGCTCCGATCAGCCGGAGCACCCGTGGGTCGCTAACGCGTCGGGCCAGCAGTCGCATCAACCGGTCGAACTTCACGGTGTCGAAGAACGACTTGAGGTCACAGTCCACCGCGTAGCCGTAGCCCGCCTGCGCCGCCGCTTGCACGCTGCGCACCGCCTGATGGGCTCGCTTACCGTGGCGGAACCCATAGCTGTGCGTGCTGAAGTGCGGGTCAAAGAGCGGGGTTAGTACCTGCGCGATGGCCTGTTGGATAACACGGTCCAGGACCGTTGGGATGCCCAGGGGACGCAGGTCCCCGTTGGGCTTGGGGATGAACACCCGCCGCACCGGCGCCGGGTGGTAAGTGCCTGCTAAGAGGCGTGATTGTATCTCCGGCCAGTATTGCCGGGCAAAGGCGGGGAACTGGGCGATGGTCATCCCATCGGTGCCAGCGGCCCCACCGTTGGCCTTCACCCGGAGCCATGCCTGTCGCAGGTTTTCCGGGCAGAGGATACGTTCCAACAGATCGGTCGAAGAGGCTCCATGCTCTAGCTGCAACAGCCGCTGCGCGGGGACTCGGCCAGTCGGCTTCATCGTCCCCGGCAAGGCTGCCGCAGTCGAACCTCTGCTAACAAGTTCAGCCCTTCCCGAGTTGTGAGACCGTCCGGTATCTTCGTTTCCGGCTCGTTGCTCTCGGTACTATGGCTTCGGCTGACTCCTGTTCCCGCACGATGGCCATTGCTGGCCACCGCGCCCGCCGTTGCCGGCGGGCTCGGGTTACAGGCCTCCCTGAGTAAGGACGTGAACTCTCGCGGCACAACCGGACCATTTATCTCCGGAACTGAACACCGGACAGCGCTGTGTGGTGCCAGCTTGTCCGCTCCGTCAACCTGATATGGTCTTTCTGTTCGTCGGCTCATCAGCTTTGACCCCTGGCTTCCTTCCCACGAAACCTCGCGATTCCGCAGTTGCCTCGGTCTAATGTTTGGGCCATCGTGCCCCTCGTTATGAGAGGCCCGACAACCGTGCTCACACATAGGGGACTTTCACCCCATCAGTTCACGCCCATGTCAGGCGCACACCGGTTCCAGCCGGCGGCGTATCGCCGCTGCTGAACCGGAATGTTAACCCCCGCTGCCCGAGGAAATCATCCAACGCCAACTCGTCCACTCCTGCTCGAACACGGCGCGGACATTGACGCCAACAACGGGGTCGGGATGACCCCCATCATGTTCGCTGCCATGTTTGGCCGCACGCGAGTTGTCGAGCAGTTGCATGCTCACGGCGCGTCATTGAAACGACGGAACCGCCTGGGGATCTCTGCGAGGCTCCTGGCGAGCGCCTCTCAACGCTTCTCTTGTCGATTCCGCAAACACCAACCATACACTGGTCCCGCCCTCTGAATCCAAACACTATGCAAAATGAACTGCCTTCCCTAATCACAGCGGACGCTCAAATTGGACTGGCGTTAGCCTGATAGCGCCCGCCAAACCGCAGCCGGCGGCTATCAGGAAAAGAAGGGCGCCGGCGTGTCCTGCAGTCGTCTCTCCTCGGGTTGCTTCGCGGTCTGGCCTACCCCGATGGGGTCCCTCTGACCGCGAAGTAGCGACCTGAATCCACTGACGCCCGTGGCTCACGCGGATACCGGAACAGCGGCGCGACGCTCAGGGCTTTCTCTTTGATACTGGCCACCTCGGCCTTCTTGAGCGGCTTGATTCTGGGCGCGAGCTCCAGCGCCAGTTTCAGGCAGGCGGGGCTGGCTGGAGTAACCACTGCCGTCACCGGGTGAGACAGCGTAAACCGCAGCCCCATGAGCGCCTCCTCCAGCTCGGTCATCGGCTCGTACCAGCAATTCGGGAAAGCCGTCCGGTCGGCGCCCTCGGGCCACGGGCGTTTGGCCATGGCTTTCAGCGCGAGGATGCCCATCTTCTTCTTCTGGGAGGTCTCGAGCACTTGCGGGCCAAAATTGCCCGCGTGCCAGGTCGAGTAGTTAACCGGGAAGAGGATAGTGTCGAACTCGTGGCGCTCCATGAGCGCGAGGGCCGCTTCCACTGAATGGGCGGAGAAACCGATGAGCCGGATCTTGCCGGCCTGGCGGGCGTCCTCAAATGCCTCCATGGCCCCGCCCGGCCCAAGGATGGTTTTCACGTCCTCAAGCTTCGTGACCGCGTGCAGTTGATAGAGGTCAAAGCAATCGGTCCGCAGCCGAGACAACGAGCGGTCCAGTTCAGCCGCCGCCTCGGCTCGCTTGCGCTGGGTGGTCTTGCAGGCCAGAAACACCTCCCGGCGATAGGGTTCGAGCGCGGGGCCCAGACGCTTCTCGGAATCGCCGTAGCTCGGGGCCACATCGAAGTAGCTGACGCCGGCTTCGAAAGCCTCGCCCACCCACTCGGCCGCCTGGGCCGGTGTGGAATTCTTCAGCACCAGCCCGCCGAAACCAATGATGGAGAGCTTGCGGCCGGTTTTTCCGAGCGGCCGGCGCTCGATCTTGCCCCGTGCCCTCTCCCGCTCAACACCAGCCAAACCAGCCGGGAAACACGCCAGCATGGCGGCGGCAGCGGCGGCATCTTTGAGGAAGGTTCTTCGTTTCATAACTCTTGCTTCCGGTTGCAGGATTTTATGACCGCCTGCACTCCACACAACCTTGAAGAGCGGTTCTCTAAGGTCGCTCGCTCCTGCGTCCCTCGTTCTCGGCTGTCGCATGTCATTGTCAAGCGTTAGCCCCCCCGCCCGCCACCCTCTCTGAAGTTGCAAATGTCCCGCGTGGCACGCCTTGCATAACATGGAAACCACCCCAACGATAGCAGGAACCCACTTTTCCCGCATGGTGGTGGCATCCCCTGGGGAGGATTTTAATAACTTTTTAACGCCCTGAAGGGGCATTTTGATTACCCCTCCGCCCACTGGAGCAGCAAGTTGTTCCCATGAATGAGCGCGATCCCGCGAAACCAAGTCCGCCGCCGAGTGCAATGGGAAGACGGAGATGCCCGGGACTCGCCACCTTGCTCTCAGTCTGGCGCTCAGCTACTTCGATCCGCTTGCAGTGCTGCTTGCGCAAAGGACCTTATGAGTGACCTGATCTTCATTGCAATTACCCTCGCGTTCTTTCTCCTAAGCGCACTTTGCGTCCGCTTTTGCGAAAGCCTTTAGGAGGACGAAATGGAAACCATCGTTGTCGCCGTCGTTGCCCTGCTGCTGTTCATCTACTTGTTCGTCGCCATGATGCGTCCGGAAAAGTTCTAAGGAGCAACTATGCGAAGTTCAGATTGGCTGCAACTCGCCCTGTTCGTTGTCGCGCTCGCGGCGCTCACCAAGCCGATGGGGCTTTATCTGCTGCGGGTGCTCGACCCAAACGGCAGAACATGGCTCGACCCCATGCTGCGTCCCTTGGAGCGTGTGACATACCGTTTGATGGGCCTCGACACCACCAAGGAGCAGGACTGGAAGCAATACACGCTCGCCATACTGCTCTTCAGCCTGGTGGGCTGTCTTCTGACCTACCTTCTGTTGCGACTGCAGCATCTCCTGCCGCTCAACCCGCAGAGGCTCGGTCCAGTCAGCCCGGACCTTGCCTTCAACACCGCGGTCAGCTTCACCACCAACACCAATTGGCAAAGCTACGTCGGGGAATCCACCATGTCCTATCTCTCCCAGATGCTCGGCTTGGCCTTCCACAACTTCACCTCCGCCGCCACCGGTATCGCCATCGCCGCTGCTCTGGTGCGTGCAATCGCGCGGCACTCGGCCAAGACGCTCGGCAACTTCTGGATCGACTTGGTCCGTGTAACCTACTACCTGCTGCTTCCCCTCAGCCTGGGCTTCGCGATCTTCCTCGTCTCGCAAGGCATCCTCCAGAACTTCAAACCCTACGTCCAGGCCAGGCTGCTTGAACCATACAAGATCGCCGTGGAAAAGAAGGATGCCAAAGGCCAAACGGTCCTCGGCGCAGACGGCAAGCCGGTCATGGTAGAACAGACGGTGGAAGAACAGACCATCGTACAAGGGCCGATGGCCTCACAGATCGCCATCAAGATGCTGGGCACCAACGGCGGCGGCTACGTGAACGCCAACGCCGCGCATCCTTTCGAGAATCCCACCCCGCTCTCGAACTTCCTCCAAATGCTCGCCATCTTCTCTATCGGCAGCGGGCTGACCTATTACCTCGGCCGCATGACCGGCCATCAGCGCCACGGCTGGACGGTGTGGACAGCGATGACGACGCTGTTCATCAGCGGGCTGCTCCTCTGTTGGTGGTCAGAGGCGAAGGGCAACCCGATCCACCAACAACTCGGCCTCGCCCTCACGGACGGCAACATGGAAGGCAAGGAAGTGCGTTTCGGCATCTTCAATTCCGCCCTGTTCGCCACCGTCACGACCGACGCTTCCTGCGGAGCGGTGAACTCCATGCACGACTCCTTTACTGCGCTCGGCGGCTTAGTCCCGCTGTTCAACATCCAGCTCGGAGAAATCATCTTTGGCGGCGTCGGCGCGGGCCTTTACGGCATGCTCGTCTTTGTCGTGCTCGCGGTGTTCATCGCGGGCCTGATGGTCGGCCGCACGCCCGAATATCTCGGCAAGAAGATTGAGTCTTACGACGTGAAGATGGCGATGCTCTCTTTGCTCGTCCTCTCGTGCTCCATCCTCGGCTTCGCCGCCTGGGCGGCCGTCAGCAAATGGGGCTTAGCAAGCCTGAACAACACCGGGCCGCACGGTCTCACCGAAATCCTTTACGCGTACAGCTCCGCCACGGGAAACAACGGCAGCGCGTTCGCCGGGCTGTCGGCCAACACGCCTTGGTACAACACCACCCTCGGGCTCGCCATGCTGATTGGTCGCTTCCTGATGATTGTGCCCATCATGGCCCTGGCGGGTTCGCTCGTGCGGAAGAAAGCCGCCGCCGTCGGTCCTGGCACGTTCCCGGTTGCCGGCGCCACGTTCCTCGTCCTCTTGCTGGGCACAATCCTGCTGATTGGAGCGTTGAATTTCCTCCCGGCCCTCACTCTTGGGCCAGTGGTTGAGCATTTCCTCACCCTCCGGGGAAAACTCTTCTGACCTTCGGCATCATTATGAAGCAGAAAGCTCCCTCCCTTTTTGATCGGAACATTGCCGGCCCGGCGATCGGCGACTCATTCAAAAAGCTCGACCCCCGCCTGATGATCAAGAATCCGGTCATGTTTGTGACCATGGTGGGCGCGGCGCTGACCACCGCGGCTGTTTTCACCACCGAACCGGCGCCGCCTGGCTTCGTCGCCCAACTGGCGATCTGGCTGTGGTTCACCGTCCTGTTCGCCAACTTTGCCGAAGCCGTGGCGGAAGGCCGTGGCAAGGCGCAGGCGGCCAATCTCCGAAAAGCACGCAAAGAAACCATAGCGCGCCGCCTCCGAAATGGCCGGGAGGAAAAGGTCCCCGCTCCGGACCTGCAGAAGGGCGACCTCGTCGTGTGCGAGGCGGGCGACGTCATTCCCGCAGACGGCGATGTGATCGAAGGCATCGCGAGCGTGGACGAGTCGGCCATCACGGGCGAATCCGCCCCCGTCATTCGCGAGAGCGGCGGCGACCGCAGCGCGGTCACCGGCGGCACGCGCGTTCTGAGCGACCGCATCGTCATCTGCGTCACGACTGAAAAGGGCCACGGCTTCCTCGACCGCATGATCGCGCTGGTCGAAGGCGCGCGACGCCAGAAAACGCCAAATGAAATCGCCCTGACGATTTTGCTGTCAGCGCTCACCCTGATTTTTCTCCTAGTCTGCGTCACGCTGAAGCCTTTTGGCATCTATTCGTCGGCGGCTTTCTCCATTCCGGTTCTTATCGCACTGCTGGTTTGTTTGATTCCGACCACCATCGGCGGCCTGCTCAGCGCCATCGGCATAGCCGGCATGGATCGCGTCCTCCAGCGCAACGTCCTGGCGATGAGCGGCCGCGCCGTGGAAGCCGCCGGCGACGTGGACGTGCTGCTCCTGGATAAGACCGGGACGATCACGCTCGGCGATCGCATGGCCACGGCCTTTCTGCCTGCGCCAAGTGTTACTGCCGAACGTCTCGCCGACGCCGCACAGCTTGCGTCGCTCGCCGACGAGACACCCGAAGGCCGCAGCATTACTATCCTCGCCAAACAACAGTTCAACCTCCGCGCGCGCGAAGTCGCCGATCCTCACGCGCAGTTCATCCCCTTCAGCGCCCACACGCGGATGAGCGGCGTGGACCTCCCCGCGCGCGATGGCCAGCCCGCCCGTTCCATTCGCAAGGGCGCAGCCGACGCGATTCGGGCTTACGTGGACCAATCCGGCGGCGCTTTCCCTAGAGAAATCACTCAGGGCCTCGACGAGATCTCGCGCACGGGCGGCACGCCGCTGATCGTCGCGGAAGGCCGTGAGGTGCTCGGGGTGGTCCATCTGAAAGACGTCGTCAAAGGCGGCATCAAGGAACGCTTTGCCCACCTTCGGAAGATGGGAATCCGCACCGTGATGATCACGGGGGACAACCCCCTCACCGCCGCCGCTATCGCCGCGGAGGCTGGAGTGGATGACTTCATGGCCCACGCCACACCGGAGCAGAAGCTCAAACGCATCCGCGACGAACAGGCCGCCGGCCACCTGGTCGCCATGACCGGCGACGGCACGAACGACGCCCCCGCGCTGGCGCAGGCCGATGTCGGTGTGGCGATGAACACCGGCACGCAGGCGGCGCGCGAAGCCGGCAACATGGTGGACCTCGACAGCAATCCCACCAAGCTGCTCGACATTGTGGAAATCGGGAAGCAAATGCTCATTACGCGGGGGGCCCTCACAACCTTCAGCATCGCGAACGACGTGGCGAAGTATTTCGCCATTATTCCAGCTATGCTGATGGCCACCTTCCCAGCGATCGCCCCACTGAACATCATGCGCCTGCACAGCCCGACCAGCGCAATTCTGAGCGCCGTCATCTTCAACGCCCTGATCATCATCGCGCTGATTCCGCTGGCGCTGCGGGGCGTGGTTTACAAGCCAATAGGCCCGCTCGCCATGCTTCAGCGCAACCTCCTGATCTATGGCCTGGGCGGCGTCATCGTCCCGTTCATCGGCATCAAGCTCATTGATGTCCTCATCACCGCGCTGAGACTCGTTTGACCTATGAAAGAGCTTTTCTCCCAAATCCGTTGCGCCGCGCTGGCCACCCTGACTCTGGCAGTCGTTTGCTGCGGACTGTATCCCCTTGTCGTGTTCGGTGTCTCGCAGGCCCTCTTTCCCGACAAGGCCAACGGCAGCTTGATCCTGGATAAAGGCGGATCAGTGCGAGGTTCAAAGCTCCTCGGTCAGGGCTTCACCGGTCAGAAATATTTCCACTCCCGTCCCTCAGCCGCCGGCAACGGCTACGATGCGGCGAACTCCGGCGGCAGCAATCTTGGGCCGACCTCGCAAAAGCTGCACAACTCCATCAAAGAGCGCGTGGAGACCTATCGGAAGGAGAACCGCCTAAAGCCAAACCAACCCGTGCCCGCCGATGCGGTTACCGCCTCCGGCAGCGGCCTTGATCCTCACATCAGTCTGAGCAACGCGGAGCTCCAGGCCCCCCGCGTCGCCAGGGCTCACGGCCTGAGTGAGGAAAGAGTGCGCGAGCTCATCAAACAACACACGGAAGGCCCCGACCTGAAAATCCTCGGAGAAGCCCGTGTAAACATCCTGACCCTGAACCTGGCACTGGACAATCTATGAAACCCATCACGCTGCCTACCTATCGGTCGTCCGCCCGGCGACTCCGCGATTACCTGGCCCTCGCTTTGCGTCGCATCCGCGGCACCTGGCAGAGCGAGAACTATCCAGCTTGGATGATGTTCCTTCCCAATCCGCCGCCGCGCAACTGGAAACCGATTTGGCCCCGGCAACGGGCCAACAAAAGGACGTCGGAAAGATCCCGCGCAGCAATTCGTCGGACCGGCACTGCCCGCCCTTCTGACCCATTTCCGCGCGAACATTTTACTGCCGGCTTGCACCTGGGAAAGCTACAATAGGACGCGATGGATGAAGGCCGCCCGAATCCGGATGCCTTACTGGCATCCCTGCAAAAGCAGGAAGCCCAACCGAAGCGCGGCAAGCTGAAGGTCTTCTTCGGCATGGCGCCCGGCGTCGGCAAAACCTACGCCATGCTGGAGGCGGCCAGCCGGGAACAAGCGGCGGGGCGCGCCGTCGCGCTTGCCTACGTCGAAACCCACGGACGCAAAGAAACCGACGCCCTGGCGGAGGGCTTGCCGATCATTCCGCGCCGCGGCATGGAGTACCGCGGGGTCCCACTTACGGAGATGGACCTCGACGCCGTGCTGGCGCGCCGGCCGCAACTTGCGCTGGTGGATGAGCTCGCCCACACCAACGCGCCTGGTTCCCGGCATCCGAAGCGGTATCAGGACGTGCTTGAGCTCCTCGACGCGGGCATTGACGTGTTCACCACCCTGAACGTTCAGCACGTGGAGAGCCGCGCCGAGGCGGTCCGCCAGATCACAGGGGTAACCATTCGCGAGACCCTGCCGGATACGGCACTCGACGGCGCCGAACTCGAGCTCGTGGACCTGCCGCCGGAGGAACTACGCGCCCGGCTCGCCGCTGGCAAGGTCTACCTCCCCGAGTACGCTCGGGCCGCGCAGGACCATTTCTTCCGGGCAGGCAACCTGGCGGCGCTGCGCGAACTAGCGCTGCGTTTCGCCGCCGAGCATGTCGGCCAGGACGTGCTGGCCTACCGCCACTCCTACCGCATCGCCGATCCCTGGAAATCCGGCCAGCGGCTTCTCGTCGCCGTCAGCCCCAGCCCCACTTCGGCCGCCCTCGTGCGCTGGACCCGCCGGCTCGCTGGCGAGCTTCAAGCGCCCTGGATGGCCGTCTATGTGGAATTGCCCCGCCCGTTGGCCGAGCAGGAACAGGCCCGTCTGAATCGGCATCTCGCTCTGGCCCGCGAGCTGGGTGCCGAGGTCCTCACCACCACGGATGATGACGTAGTGCGCGGCATTCTCCGCACTGCACGCGAGCAGAATGTGACGCAACTGGTCGTGGGCAAGCCGCTGGGGTGGCACGCGCTCGAACTCCTGCGCGGTGGCTGCCTGCTAAATCGCCTGATTCGCGAGAGTGGGCACATCGACATTCACGCCGTCCGGGCCGACGCTGATGCCGCCCCGATCGCCAGGCTCGCCCTCCCCCGGCTTGATGGGTCTGACGCCCGCGGTTACCTCGTGGCGCTCGCAGTGGTCGCAGCCGTGACTGCCCTGAACGCCCTACTGCAGCGACAACTCGGCTACCAGTCCGTGGCCCTCGTCTATCTGCTCAGCGTCGTCGTGCTCGCCATGTTTGTGGGCCGCTGGCCGACCCTGGCCGCGGCGACCGCGACCGCCTTGTTGTGGAATTTCCTCTTCGTGCCGCCCCTCTTCACCTTCCGCATCAGCGGCCCCACCGACGCGATGCTCTTCTTCACCTACTTTGTTGTGGCGCTTGCCATGGGCCACCTCGCGGCCCGACTCCGCGCGCAGCAAAGAGCCGAACGGCGCCGCGAAGAGCGGGCTACCGCCCTCTACCTCCTTACCCGCGAACTGGCCAACGCCTCTGACTTCGCCGACCTCTTGGCCATCGTGGTGCGTGAAGTGACCAAGGCCTTTCACGCCGAAGTCGCTCTGTCGTTGCCCGAAGACTCGTCGGGGACCTCGCTGACCCCCTACTTCGCGAGCACCTGGACCATGAGCGAAAAGGAGCAAAGCGTCGCCTTGTGGGCATTCAACCACCGGCAGCCCGCCGGTTGGGGCACGGCCACCTTGCCGGCGGCCGAGGGTTGGCACCTCCCGCTCCTGGCCGCGGAGCATGCCGTCGGCGTGCTGAGCCTGCGTTTCCACAACACCGCCTCGCCGCCGCCCGCCCAGCGGGACTTTCTCGACAACTTCGTCCGTCAAATCGCGCTGGTCCTCGACCGGCAGCGGCTGCGCGACGCCGAGCAGCGGACCCTGCTGCTGGCGGAGTCCGAGCGCCTCAGTAAGACACTGCTCAACTCGATCTCCCACGAAATGCGCACGCCCATCACCGCCATCGCCGGTGCCGCCAGCAGCCTCAGCGACGGCGGTGGCAACCGACTCTCCGATTTCCAGCAAGCCATGGTCGCCGAGATCCAGGAAGCCACCGCAAGGCTCAACCGCCTCGTGGGAAACCTCCTGAACATGACCCGGCTCGAGGCCGGCTACGTCAAGCCGCGGCTCGACTGGTGCGATGTCAACGACCTGATCCAGGTCACCCTGAAGGAGATCGAGAAAGACCTGGCCCGGCACAAGGTTACCGTGGAAATCGCCCCCGGCCTGCCGCTCGTGCGCATGGACTTCGTGCTCACTCAACAAGCGCTTGCCAACCTCCTGCTAAACGCCGCTACCCACACGCCCCCCGGCACCGCCGTCCACCTCAGCGCGGCCCCCAAAGACAAGGCCCTGGCTATCGCCGTTGCCGATACTGGGCCGGGCCTGCCCCAAGACACCCTCGATCGCATCTTCGATAAGTTCTACCGCACCCCGGCCGCTCCGGCCGGAGGCACAGGTTTGGGGCTGTCGATCGTAAAAGGATTCATGGAAGCCCAGGGCGGACGGGTCGAGGCGGCCAACCGGCCCGCTACCGGAGCGGTGTTCACCCTCCGGCTGCCCCTCAGCCAATCGCCACCCGCCGCTCCGGAAGGAAACCCATGAGCGAAACATCCCCCATCAAACCCTGCGCCCTCATTATTGACGACGAGCTCCAAATTCGCCGCCTCTTGCGCGTCAACCTCGAAGCCAACGGATACCGCGTCGTCGAGGCCACCACCGGACAGGAAGGCATCACCCAGGCCGCCCAATGGCGGCCCGAAGTCGTCGTCCTCGATCTCGGGCTTCCGGACATGGACGGCGTCACGGTGCTCAAGCGTTTGCGGGAGTGGACCCGGGTCCCGGTGATTGTGCTCTCGGTCCGCGACCGTGAAGAGGACAAGGTAGCCGCCTTGGACAATGGGGCGGACGATTACGTCACCAAACCCTTCAGCACTGCCGAGCTCCTGGCGCGCCTTCGCGTCGCCCAGCGCCACGCCCAACCGGGCGCGGAGGCCAGCCACTTTCGCACCGGCCGCCTCGAAGTTGACCTGACGGCGCGCTTGGTGAAGCTGAACGACCGCGAGGTCCGCCTGACCGCCACGGAATACTCCCTGCTCCGTCTGTTCATCCAGCACGCAGGAAAGGTCCTGACCCATCGCCACATCCTCCGAGAAGTGTGGGGGCCAAACGCCCTGGAGCAGACGCACTACCTGCGCGTTTACATCGCCCATCTCCGCGACAAGCTGGAGATCGAACCCTCCAAGCCCCGCCTGATACTCACCGAGCCGGGCGTCGGGTATCGCCTGGTGGAAGAAACACAACCGTCCTCCCGCTGACCCCGCAGCCACCGCGAGAACCACTTCCAGACCGGCACCGGTGGCTGAGCCCACCAGCGCTCACCACGAAACCGGACGCCCACCACCTTCAGCCCATCAGGCGCACAAGCAATCCGTCGACCAACACAAACACTGAACGGCCCGGGACTCCGCCAGGCGCTGCGCGGGCGATTATGGTCATCGTTCGATCACCAGCGCATAGATGCGGGCGCTGCGCAGGTGGAACCGCAGGAAAACCTTCTTGCCGGTGAGTTCCTTGCCCGTTTTGTCGCCCCAGCGGAGCGGGATGCGGGTGTCGTCGATGCTCTGCAGTAGGCACTTGTCTCGTTCGTAACCGGGGATCACCTTGTTCCTGTGGTCGCGCAATTCAACCTGCACATAAGCTTGATTGAAGAGGCCGCGGCCGCCGGGCACGGAGGCGTTGAGCAGCAGCGTCTTTTCAGGCATCGAGAAGGCCGCGGAGGAGAACTCGGCGTTGGATCGCGAGCCGATTGCCGCGATACGGTATTCGGGCAATCCCCACACCTGCCCTGTCAGCCAGAAGAGCATCTCCCGCCCGAACCACATAGGTGTCATCTTGATGGGGTAGGGCGCCTCACCCTGGGCGGCAACCGTTCGCCACGGACGCTGCCAGTTGATCTCGTCCGCGCTGACCCACCACTCGCACATCAAGTGCGGGCCATGCTTGTCCGGCGTCAGCGGAGACGCGGCATAGAGGTCGGTCATTGCCACATACCGGTCACCGTAGGCAAAGGGCTGCATGCGGTAGAACTCGACGTCGGGTGAATCCTGGTCATCGGGGGTGATGAGGGCGCGGTTGCCGGCATGGCCGACTGTTACCCATCGCAAGCCGTCCTGGCTGGTGCGCATGCTCAGCACGCGGCGTTTTGACGAACCCATGTTGTCGGCATACGGCTTCTGCCACGGCTGATACGTCACTTGACAGGTCAGGAAACGGTTAGCTCGCCCATCCCACATCATCCCGAACGCATCGTGGTCGACGTACACCGGCTGGTTTGAGAGCGGCCGCCATTTCTCGCCGTCATCGCTCACGAAACCCCAGAGAGCGTGTCCTTGCTCCGGCTGATCGGACCGGCTCCAGGGATAAAAGAATAACCGACCGGTGGTCGCCTGCCGAACCATCGACGCCTCGATGAGCCAGGGGCCTTTCGGGTTGCGATAGACCTCCTTTAATTCCGTAAAGTGATGGCCGTCAGGGGTTCGGACGCGGTAGAGCCGCCAAAGGTAGTTCTTCGCTTGCTCTGGGGATTCTTGGCTGTCGCTACCGAATACGAGGCACCCGCCGTCCGGCAGGGGAACGGCCAGAAGCGCCCGGAAGTCGGCTCCGGCATTCTCCTGCCGCCCCTGCCCATGTCCCGCCGGCTGGGTGGCGGACGGATTCGATCCGACGGGGGTGATGTGCCCGCGAAAGGTGAGTGGGTTGGCCTCAAACGCGAGGATCCCGACCGGGTCAAGGGCGTCGGCCGGCTGCATGAAGAATAGCACCGGGTTGATTGGCGACTCCGCTCCGCCGGCCGACGCGACGCCAAAAGTGATGACGCCAAGCCCGATAAATAGAGTAACGATCAATCGCACGCGTTAGCCTCCTGGAATTACCGATAAGAATTTGGCTTTTTGCGCGGCCCCCATGTACTCAACGCTGAGCGCCTGAGGGAGACTTGTTTCCTGATCTCACGCAATGTGATGGCGAGGCGGCTTCATGGCATCACTTCAAAAATGGCTTCAGCGCAGGTTCGGCCACTGGGAGTTCCTTCATCACGAGTTCGGCCATCGCCTTCGCTCCTTTCTCGTTGAAATGCGTGCGGTCGCCCGCTCGGTTTGCGAATTCCGCGCTGCCGGCTTCGCCCAGCTTCTCGAACAACTCCCCGCTCTTCGCGTGCAGATCAATCACCGCCGCTTTCGTTTCAGCGGCCAGGGCTTTCATCGCGTCCGCGTAAGGCTTCAAGTTGTCGTTCAGCCTGCCGTCGTGGGTAAACGTGCGCCGGTGCATGGGCGTGACCAGAATGGGTGTGGCCCCGGCCACCCGTGACTCTCGGATGTAGCGCCGCAGAAAATCCCGGTAATCCACGGCCGCGTCGGTGGATTCCGGCCGGCCCGGGTTATGCGAATCGTTGTGGCCAAACTGAATCAGGACGAAGTCCGGCTTCGCATCGAGCGTCTTCTGCCAGCTTCCTTCCGCGATGAAGCTCTTGGTACTGCGCCCGCTTCGGGCGAGGTTGATCACGCGCACCGAGTCTCGAAAGTAACCCTGGACAAACATACCCCAACCACGGCAATCGTTCGTGGCCGGGTAATCGCACACCGTCGAGTCGCCGATGATCGCCAGGCGCACCGTCTTGTTCGTCGCGGCCGAGACGGGCGACAGCCACCTTTCCCTCCACTGAGCGTATTCCCCGGCCACGGTCCGGCCCCATTCGCCGTACCAGGCATAATGATTGCGGCGCTCGGATTCAATCTCGGCCAGCGCATACTTCTTCACGCCGTCGCGCCCGCAGAAAAAGGGACGGCCGGTTTCAATTTCATAGAACCGCGCCCACAACGGCGGAGCCCCCGGGTCTGCCACGACGCGCCGGTCGCCCCTGAATCTCTCCACCCGGATGCCGGCAAGCTTCGCCGCTTCGAACCATGCCGCGCCTGCTTGGACCGCGCGGCTCACTTCCGGGCTGGGGCGGTCCAGGCTCATCAACAACCGCAGAACCCCGGCGCTCTCTCCGCCACTGAGCGAGGCCAGCTCGTACGAGCGCGCCGGACGCGGGCGGTAATCCAGCTCGTCATGCTGGGCGCACCAGACGGTCCGTCTGCCGTTCACGACGATTTGACACTTAAGGATGCACTGGATGCCGCGATCGAAACTCTCCCGCGCCGCCTGCCGCCGCGCCTCGTCCACGAAATCGTAATCGCCCGAAGTGGCCACCTCGCGCGTGAAGTTCATCAGCCGCACCATCGCCTCGTCGTTGAAGGTGATGTGCCGCTCGTAATTCCTGCCCGGCGGATGCAACTGCGGCCAGCCACCGCTGGGATACTGGGCTTTCAGAATATGATCCAACCCTTTCAGGAATGCCTCTTGGCAGCGCAGGTCCTGCGTGGCGCGAAAGGTCCACGCTAGAAAGCGCAGCTCGTCGGTGGTTGCCCCATTGTCGAATGTGCCCTGGATTCTCTCACGGTCGCCGACAAAAGCCTTCGCCGTGTTGTCCTGGTTCTTCGGCCACCCGCCTGCCGCGGATTGCCACGACAGGATGTTCGCCGTGATGCGCCGGCCCTCGTCGCTGTGATACCAGTTGTCCGGTTTCTTTGCGAAAGTTCCCCAAGCCGCCTGTTCTGCCGCCGCCGACCCGGCGACAACGGCCAGAAGCAGTAGGATTGAAGTTATCCTGCCGGAGGCGTGGCACACGATCGGGAACCGGGGCACCTGTCTCCAATCGGAGCGACTCTCCTGGTGGTTTGGGCTGGGGTCGTTCACGCGAAATCTGTCACAGCGGCTAAAGCTTGCTCCCGCCCTCACGGTGCGCTCCAAGAATCCCCTCCGCCTGCCCATACGAACCGAGGTTGAACACGTGTTGATACCCCATTTTCTTTAGCGTGCTTGTGCCCATGCTGCTGCGACTCCCACTGCGGCAGTGGAGCAGGAGTGGTTTCGCCTTATCTGGAGCGTGCCGGGCGATTTCATCGCCGAGCCGGTCCAGGGGGATGTTGATCACACCGGGCAGATGCCGCTCCTGGAACTCCACCGGGCTGCGCACATCAATGACCAGCGCGCCTTTGTTCAGCCATTCGCGCGCCGTTGCCGGTGTTACCCGGGTGACGCGTTTCACGATCAGGAAGGCCACGATGGCCCCCGCGATGATAATCCAGGTGAGAATGTTCATATAAGCCGGCTTAGCACGAAGTGAAGGTGGCTGTTCAGTCTTATGCATGGAGCTTCTCGAAGGGCCACACCGCCACGCCGCCATCCATGACGCGGACGCGGGAAAACCCAGCGCCCTGCAAAATCTTGGCGGCTTCGTAACCACGGAGGGATGCTTTACAGAACGCAATGATCTCCTTGTCCTTGGGCAATTCCCCCAGCCGCGAGCGCAGCGCGCCCAGCGGGATGAGGATTGCGCCGGGCAACCGCTCCTGCTGGTGCTCCGCCGGGCTGCGAACATCGAGGAAAAGGAAATCCTCTTTGGCGTCGAGCCGCTGTTTGACTTCCCAAGGCGTAATGCCCGCCATCAAGCCATCGAGCTTGTTGCGGGCCACATTGGCAGCCGTGATGAGGTTGTCCAGGGCCGGCGAATAGGGCGGCGCGTAACAGAGGTCCACCTTCGACAACTGGTCCACGGTCATGCCCGCCGTGATCGCCATAGCGACCACATCCATGCGCTTGTCGCCGGCGCCCGGCCCGACGGCTTGGGCGCCCAGGAGCTTGCGGGTGCGCAAATCCACTACCAGCTTGATGATCAGGGGCTTGGCCGTGGGCATGTAATGCGGCCGGTCTAAGTCTGGCACCAGCACAGTAGTGGTTTCATAGCCATGCTGCCGGGCGGCGGCTTCGGTCAAACCCGTGCGCGCGACGCAGAAATCAAAAATCCGGCAGACGGTGCTGCCGAGGACACCTGGGAACCGGTCCTGGCCGCCACAAATGTTGATGGCGGCCACGCGGCCTTGCTTATTGGCCGTCGAACCCATCGGCACATAGCAGGGCTTGCCGGTGATAAGGTCAGTGCTTTCGGCACAGTCGCCGGCGGCATAAATGTCCGGGTCGGAGGTGCGCATACCGGCGTCCGTCTGGATGGCGCCGGTGGAGCCGATCTGCAACCCGGCGCAGCGAGCAAGTTCCACGTTGGGCTTTACGCCAATGCCAAGGACCACCAGGTCCGCGGCCAGCCGCCCTTGGCTGGTCAGGACGCCGCTGACCCGTCCTTCGCCCTCAAACGCAGTCACCTGGGTATTGGTCAGCAGCTTGACCCCGTGCGACTCCATGTGCCGTTCGACCAGCCGCGCCATTTCCCAATCCAGCATGCGCAGGATCTGGGGCATCATTTCCACCACGGTCACCCGGCAGCCGCATTGAACGAGCGCCTCGACCGTCTCGACCCCAATCAAGCCCCCGCCGACCATCGTGACCTCGCGGGCCTTGGCTTGGGCCAGGAGCGCCTTGATCGCCTCCGCATCCGGCACACTGTGCAGCGTGTGGATGTTCGCCAGGGTCACCTTGGGGATGGACGGAACGACCGGCCTGGCCCCAGTGGCGAGGACCAGCTTGTCGTAATCGAGCCACCAGTCCTCCGCCTCGCCGTCGCGACGGGCGCGTACGCGTTTTCGGGCTCGGTCTATTTCCAGCGCTTCGGTTTGGGTAAGGACCTTGAAGTTCTTCACTTTTTGGAAGAAGGCCGGGTCCCGGACCACGCCGATGGGCGTGCTCATCAGGTCCTTCTGTTCCTTGACCACTCCGGAAATGTAATAGGGCAACCCGCAGCCGGCATAGGAAATGAACTTCCCCTTTTCCAGGAGGGTGACTTCGGATTCGGGATTCAGCCGCATGATCTTGGCCGCCGTTTTTGGGCCGGCGGCGACACCGCCGATGACGATGACTTTCAGTGGCACGGTTGGGTTTCCTCGGCCGAGATTGCGGCTTAACGGGTTCTGTAGTTCACCGTTTCCGCGGATGCGTGGCGTTCCAGCGCTGCCTGAGGACTGAATGGAGCCGCTGGCGGAAGTCTGAGGTTAAGTCGTACGGTTTGCCTTCCTGGTAAAGGGTGATGGTCTGGCGGATGTTGTCCACGACTACCTGACAAGGGTTGCACCCCGCCATGTGTTTCTCGAACTCCTCGCAGATGGCCGGGTCCACGGTGCCCTCCACGTATTCGTTCAACGCCGCAAGCAATTCCGCGCATTTCATATCATGCCATTCAGGCTAGACTGAGCCGCCAGCCAAGAAAAAGTTACATCGTGGCATGGTTGCATTGTTGCGTAGGGGCAGGCAGGGTGAGTCAGCTCGCTCAGTTCCCACGCTTAATGGTTGTGATGGGTTCGCACCGCTCTCCGCTCAGGGTCGCCGAGGGTCCGGGTCAACTGCTCGCGGAGCATGAGCCGGGCGCGCAGCAAGCGCACCTTGGTATTCGCTTCGCTGAGCCCCAGCGCCGCGGCCGTCTCTTTCACCGACAACCCCTCGACGTCCCGCACGAGGAAGACCAACCGGTGCTTCTCATCCAGTTTGGCCAGCGCATCATCCAGGAGGCGCTGGGTTTCGTTCTTCTGCACCAACTGCTCCGGGGACTGGCGCCAATCAGCAATGTACTCCGGGTGAGGGATGGAGTCGTAACTGTCCGTCTCCTCGGTCATTTCCTCAAGGGAAACGGTGTCCAGGCCCTTCTGTTTGCGGATGACCTTGAGGGCTGCGTAGGTCGCAATGCGCAGGAGCCACGTGGCGAAGTTGGCGTCGCCGCGAAAGCCGTCCAGGCCCTCCAGCGCGCTCAGGAAAGTCTGCTGCGTGACATCCTCGGCGTCCTGCTCGTGGCGGAGCATCCGGAGCGCCCGGGAATAGACGCGCTGCTCATAGCGATTGGTCAGGGCCTCGAAGGCATCCAACTCCCCCGCCTTGGCACGAGCAACCAGCTCGCTGTCGCTGGCTTCCGGGGTTGTGTGGTGCGTCATGTTCGGAGCGGGTTGATGCTGCCGGACTACGGGTAGCAGGCTGCCCTGGCGCAGGTCAATCTGGTTTCTAGCGCCCCCCATGCCTCGCCGGGCGCATCCACTGCCTGCCTGATGATCGCGGCGTGGATGTGAGCAGTCAAGGCAGGCGGGGTGGGTTAGCGGATTTCCAGCGCCGGTGCATCCAGATCCACTGCTCCGGATGGCGAAGGAGCATGTGTTCGAGCGCTGTGTTGTAGGATTGGGTATTCCGCCGAATCGCTTCGCTGGTGTCGTCGCACTCAATCAGCGGCAACGGTTCCTCGAAACGCAACACGTGAGTTCCGTTGGGCTCGCGCCAGCAGCACGCCGGAATAACCGGCGCACCGGTGTTCAGTGCGAGGACCGCGAGGCTCTTGAAGGTGTTTGCCGGGTGCCCGAGAAAGTCCACGGCAACCCCCTCGCTGCCGTGGGCATGCTGATCGAGGACGTACACGAGGATGGCGCCGGCGGCGAGCAGTTCGAGGATGGTATCCAGCGAGCCGCGCTTGGCCAGGGTGCCGAATCCCGAGCGTTGGAATCGGCGGGTGACAAAATCATTCAGCCAGAGGGGCTTGAGGGGGCGGCGCACGAAATGGAACAGGCGGCGATATTGCGGGAACTGCCCCATGCCGGCCACCGTAGCGACCTCCCAGTTTCCAAAATGGCCGGTGAGCAGCAAGAGCCCCTTTCCTTGACCGCCGGCGCGAATGAGCGCCTCAATGTTCTCGACGCGGACCCAGGCCTTGCGGCGCTCGGACGACATTAGGGGCAAGCGCACGAACTCGAGCAGGAAGCGGGCGAAGTGAGCGCAGTAGGCCTGGGCCAGGCGGCGGATGTCGGCCTCGCAGAGCGCCTCGCCAAACACGCGCCGAAGATTGCCCAGCACCACTTTCCGGCGGAAGGGCAGGAGGTAATACAAAGCCTTGCCAAACCACGGCACCTCGATCTTCCGCGCCTCGGCCCAGGCAATTGCCGAGGCGCTGGCCTCCGTGTGGGTGAGCGACACGCGGATGCCGGCAAAGCAATGCCGGTCGAGTACCAACCGCGCTTCCCGGCTCAGTTCCACCCACGGTGCCCCGTAGTCGTCGCGCCGGATACTAAAGTCGGCGGGTCCGATCATTCCCAGCGCCGTTTCCCGCGGAAACAGTTTGCAACAGGCTTCCTTGGCCGCGAACCGGGCGGCGAGCCGGGCGGCGCGCTGCGGTCCCTCCCCGGCATATTGAAGCTCGGCCTCGGTAAACAAACGCCGCAGGTCCTCGGGCGTCCGTTCCCGTAGCACTCTCTCGACGCGGGCGATCTCGACGGTATCGAGGCCCGGGCCGGACAACTGGCTTAGGTCCCGGGTCATGTTTTTGTGCCGCCGCCAAGAGCGCGCACCATGAGCGCGACGTTCATGCCCCCGAAGCCTCGGTTTAGCACCAGCGCGATGTCGCTCCGCGGGCTTTGGGGCTCGCGCGAAACCGGCAAGGGCGCGAGCTGCGGGTCGAGACATTCCAGCGTCGCTATGCCTGGGACAACGCCCTGTTTGAGAGCGGTGAGGGCCAGGACGACATCGAGAGCGCCCGACGCGGCGATTGTGTGGCCGACAGCCCACTTGAACGCAGTAACTGGCGGCAGGTTCTTACCAAATACCCGGCGGATGGCCATCGCCTCGGACGCGTCCGAAGCCGGCGTGCCATTGCCATGCGCCACCACCAAACCCACCCGGTCCGGTCGCAGGTTTGCGTCGGCCAGAGCCAGCTTGATCGCGCGGCTCAAGCCGTCGCCGTCCGGGCGCACCGCGACGATGCCGGTGGCTTCCGTGCTGCAACCTGAGCCGAGGAGCTCGCCGTGAACGCGAGCTTGCCGCCCCCGCGCATCTGGCTCCTTCTCAAGCACCAAGCTGGCAGCGCCCTCGCCGAAGATCGTGCCGGTGCGGCCGCAGTCGAACGGGCGCAACACATCCTGGGACAGCAAGCCGGCCTGGTGGTAATACCAGAGGCTCTCGGGCTCGATCGGAGCATCGTGGCCGGTGGCCACGGCCCGGTCGGCCTCGCCCGATCGAATCGCTGCCGCCGCTTCGGCAATGGCGAGAGCCCCACCCACACATTGGTTGGTGATGCACGCGTTGGTCCCCTTGAAGGAGTGGCGAATGCCGGTATAACAAAGGACATTGTTGGGAAGCCGCGTCAACAGCCACATCGGATTGACGCATGACTCGATTTCCCGTCCAAAAACCCGCAGGTTGCCTCTGGCCGCGGTCAGCGCCGGAAAGAAATCGTAGCTGTTCTGGTAAACGCACCCGCCTGATCCGACAAAGACCCCGCTCCGGTCGTTAAAGCGTGCGGCGGAGGCCGGGTCCAAGCGGTGACGATGGACGAGGAGGCCGGACTGCTGGAGGGCAATATCCGTGGCGTAGAGGCCGAACAGGTCGGTCCGGGATAGGAATTTGTGATACTTGCGATCGGGCACGAACGTGGTGCTGCTCACGCCGGCAATCTCGGCGGCCCGCTGGACCGGCCAACGGCTGACGTTCCATTGGGTGATCGGAGCGACGGCGGAATTGCCGCCTTGAATGGCATTCCAAATGGCCTCGACGGTGCGCCCGGCGCCGCAAACGGCTCCGAGGCCGGTGATCGCGATGCGCGGTGATGGTTCCATGAAGTCTGGGCCGGGTGACTGAGCTATGATTCCTCGCTGCCGTCGGGTTGCCGGAACACGAGGCAACTGTTTGACCCGCCGAACCCAAGGGAATTAGACATCGCGACGCGAATGCGCATCGGGCGGGACTGCCCGCGAACGATATTCAGGTCGCAGTCGGGATCAGTTTGAACCAGGTTGGCATTCACTGGGGCGATGCCGTCGCGGATGGCGAGGACGCAGATGCCCGCTTCGACGGCGCCGGCCGCAGAGATCAGGTGGCCCATGCAACTCTTGGTGGAACTGACAGCCACCTTGCCAATGTGGCCGCCCATGACGGCCCGCAGGGCTGCACACTCACTCCGGTCGTTCATCAAGGTGGAGGTGCCATGCGCATTTACATAGTCCGCGGATTCGACGGAAGCCTGGGCGTCGGCGAGCGCCTGCTGCATCGCCTGGATCGGGCCGTCGCCGGACGGGTGTGAGTCCGTAATCCGATAGCTGCTCAAGGAGTTGCCATCCCCCGCTAGTTCGGCGTAGATGCGCGCGCCCCGTGCCCGGGCGGCCTGCCATTCCTCGAGTACCAGGAAGCCGGCGCCTTCGCCCAGCACAAAGCCGTTGCGGGTAGCATCGAATGGGCGGCTGGCGCGTTCCGGGGTGTCGTTGTCGGTGGATAATGCGCCCAACAGGCAAAACGCCGACAGGCCGATGGGGTGGAGCATCGAGTCGTAGCCGCCCGCCAGCATGAAGTCGGCGTCGCCGCGGCGGATTACCTTGAGCGCGGTGCCCAGCGCCTGCCCCCCGGAAGCGCAGGCGGTGTGCACCGAGGTGGCGTAACCCGTAATGCCAAACTGGCGGGCCAGCAGTCCCAAACCCGCGTTGGTCTGGCTCCGACAAAATGCCACCGGGTCGGCTGGATAGCCGGGGTTGAGCAGGCCGTCCGGGTTGAATTCCCCGTCAGGCACGCAGAAGGCGTGGACGGCCTGGAATTCGCTGAAGGTGACGCCGAGCATACCGGCTCCAACAGCCAGCCCCCAACGATGGCTGTTGCCCGCCAGCGGGCGAATGCCCGCGTCGGCCAGCGCCTCCCCGGCGGCGGCCAGCGCAAACCGATGAGAGCGCGAGGCGAACTTGAGCAGCCTGGGGTCACAGAGCGTCGCTTCGGAAGGGACCTCTTTGACTTCGGCACCGATGCGTACCGGGAATCCGCTGGCATCGAACTGCCGGATGGGCCCAATGCCGCTGCGGCCGGCGAGCAAGCTGGCCCAAGTGGTCGGCGCGTTGCCGCCGAGGGGTGTCACCATGCCGATCCCGGTGATGGCAACCCTTCGGCGCGGATTCATAGGTCACCTCCCACCGTGAGCTCCAGGCCGGCAGTCGCGATGACTCCGTCGGCTGCCCGTGTTTCGAGAGCCAGGCTCGCCCGATCGGGCGAGTGTTGCTTGAGCTTCGCTTCGAGCCGTAGGGTTGTGCCGGGCGGAATGAAGGAGCGCAGTTTCATATCGTGGATGATTCCCGGCACCCAACGGCCCTTTGCGGGTGGTGGAATCTCGCTCGCCAGCACCGCGCCAAGCTGCAGGCTCAGATGCATGAGCAGGCTGCCCGGAAACACGGGGAGGTGGGGAAAGTGATCGGCGAAGAACGGCGCCTCGCACGGCACCCGGAAGCTCGCTGACACGCAGCGTTCATCATCGCCGCCGGTCCGCTCGAGCGTCAGTTGGGGCAGGCCGGAGAAGCCCCCTTCGACCGCACCGTTGCGGCACAGCTCTTCAAACCGCCTCCGTAGCTTCTGCGGATCATCAAACTCGGCCAGGGGCACCATCGGGCCGACACAATCTGTGAGGCGGATCACCAGCGTGCCGTCCGCATGTGCCGTTCCACGGTATTCGACACTCTCGGCGTCCACCTGCTCGAGGTCGGCAGCCAGCTCGAGCACCTGGCCTGGACGGGGTTCCCCGAGCAGTTCGATGCTTCCGGCCAGACCGGCCACGGGCCGCTGGCCGAACTCCACGGCCGCCATTGCTGCCCACGCGGCCAATTGGCCAATGGCCTCGCCCACCAGGGCGAGG
>CAWGGD010000052.1:0-58433 GCA_963822005.1 uncultured Verrucomicrobiae bacterium
AGGGCGCCCAGCGCCTGGGCCGTCAGGTTCGCATCGCCGCCCAGCACATCCTGGATGGCAGCGTTCAGCTTCTCGTAATCGTCCGCGCCCGCATAAGCGCCCAGATTCGGCCCGCCCATCATCCAGAGTTCCGGCCATAGCCAACTGCCAAGGCTCACACCCCGCAACACGATCTCCTCGCTGTTCTTATCCAGGAGGGCCACGCCGCCGGAATGAACGAAGCCCGCTGACCCGAGCCCCACGTCGGTCGGTGAGGTGGCCACGGTGAGATTGTCCCAGCCGACATTGGCCGCGCTGCCGGCGGACTGCAGGCGAACCCGCGTGGACCAGTTCCACCAGGTTTGAAAAGCCTTCGTCAGGTCCGCGCTGCTCGACCCGTCGCTGGCGTTGTAGTAGTCCGAATGGGTCGGGTTGACGAACAGCGACAGCTTTTGGTTCGTGAAATCCAGCACTGCGATCAGGGTGTAGCGTGTGTTCGGGGCGGGCGGCACAGCCGTCAGAGCCTGGCCGTAGCCTGGCTCGCTGATGCCGAAGGTGTTGTTGGTGAGACGTCCGAAATAGACCCGCTCCGTGCCGTAGTCGAGCGAGCTGATGCCGGCGTAGGCGGGCACCGAGCTGCCGAGGTTCATCGTGACCTTGATGAAGGCAATGCCGGTGGATTGGAATGCGGAGGCGGTTTCGTCGCCGCCATAGATGCGAACCGCGCCACTGTTGTTGCCCGTGTAAAGAGCGTTGCCGGAGACGGACGGCAGGCTCCCCCCGCCGCTCCAGGACGTCAGCCCGCCCGCGCGACTCCACCCGGCACCGCCGTTGCGGCCATTAACGGCCCCCTCCGGGTACGAAAAGGCATCGAAACCAACCACCCCGCCCGAGGCCGCCGCCCCAAGCGTGAGCCAGCCGAAGAGGCAGAAGCAAGCGAGCGGGGGGCTTGGATGGCTCTGCTGGGTCAAACGGAGCGCCCTTATTGCTTAACGGTGCTCCGCTGCTGCAGCCACAGCAGATCATTACTGCCCGGGTCTGCTGGGATATTGGTGCTGCGCGCATTCAACACGTTTCTGTCCCGCCACTTCTTGACCTCGCAATGCCCGTCGGCGTACGACAAGCCGCCGGCGCCGTTGTGATAGGTTGCGGGCACATCTACCCAGTTGTTTTGCGTCGGATCGCAGACGAAATGCCCGTCATTGATGGTCCAGGGGTTCTCATCAATGAACACCCACGCCATGGAGGGCGAGGGAGCGTTGATGTCCGCCTGTTTGCGATAGACGCGCACCTTCGCATTGTTCCAGACCGTGATCGGATTCATCCAGCAGTTCGCAGCCATGCTGCGAGCGGTGAGGGTGCCCCCGCCGCCCAGCGCCCCGGCTTCGGATTTCCGATCGGCGGGACACTTGTACACCCCAAGGGTGTTGACGTAGGGATACAGCAGCCCCATTTGAATCAGCACGGTGTTCGTCCACGAGGGGGCCTGGGCCACAGACCCCAGGGCCCACTGCGTCTTAACCCCGCCCGGCTGAGCCTGCGGGTCGTTTGGTAACTGCACCAGGTCCGGCAATCCCCCCACGCGCACCAGCTTATCCTCGTTATCGGTTGAATACAGCAGCGAGGCCAGTTGAAGCTGCTTTAGATTGTTCAAGCAACTGATCCCCTGCGCTTTGGCTTTGGCTTTGCTCAGGGCGGGCAACAACAGGGCGGCCAGAATCGCGATGATCGCGATCACCACCAGCAGCTCGATCAAGGTGAAGCCGACCGTGCCGTTGCGCGCCACGCCGGAGCGCCGACTTGCAGTCGGCTTAAAGTCTCCGCGGGCAGGAACGGGGGCTGTGGGCGTGCGGCCCGGCAAAGCCGACTGGAAGCCGGCGCTCCGGCGGCACTGTCCACATCCGCTCAGTATTGTCGTGATCATCGGACCCTGTTTCTGCAGCTCCGGCAGCGCGCGGCCGCCGGAGCCATTCGCCAAACTCGGCTACTGTATTTCCAGGCGGTAGAAGCGGTGCGCCTGCGTGGCGGCCTCGCTCCAGGACTGCACCGAACCATTTCCGGGCAGAATTGCCAATAGCGACCAACTGGCATCGGTCAGATTGGCCTTGCCCCACACCTGGTAAACGTGCCCGCTTTGCGTCGGGAACGAGAGCACGACGCTGCCGCCGACCAACGCCGCGGCGATCCTGGGAGGTGTTACCGGCGCGAGCGGCGTCACCAGCACGAACCGGTTGGCGTTGGCGCTGCCGTCGGTCGTCGCCCGCAGGGTGCTCACGCCGCCGAGCGTCACGGTGACCAGTTGACCATTCGCATCCACCAGCGGCCACCAGTTGTAAATCCCCCAGCCCCAGTTGTAGAGGTTGAATTGGCCCAGGTGGTTGGTTACTCCGCCCGTAATCTTGTCCAGTTGGACACTGCCACCCACTCCGGACGCCATTCGGGCATAGACGTTATACGTGCCCGCCGGATAAGTGTGCGTATAATTCGCCCAGGAGTTGCTCGTCCAATACGCCAGGTTGAAATCCTTCACATTCGGATCTGTCAGCCTTGCCGTGACATATTTCGCCAGCGGCGGGTAATCGCCGCAGACGTCAATGCCCAGGCTGCTGCGCATGTAGTTGTAGTAGGGCGTAGCCGGGTCTGCCGTCTCGTAGTCGTAGTCAAGCCCCTTGATGGATTCCAGGCCGAAGTAGCTGTTGGCTGCGTACGTGGAAGTCGGCACCGGGTTGTCAATAAACAAGCCGCCGGTCACCAAATCCAGGCTGTAGTCATAATCCTCCGCCTCCCACGTGAAGTTCGTGGGATTGAAGGTGTCAAAATAAATGGTGGTCGTGGCCACATTCGTGTTGGCGTCCCGCACCGTGATGGCAGCCGCGTATCGCCCCACGTTGAGCGCCAGCGGCAGCGAGACATTCCAACTGTTCACCGAACCGCTGATCGTCAGTTGCGAGCTGACATCCACCCCGTTCAACGTCAGGCTGATGTTCGTGCTGTAGATCGGCACAGTCGGGTTGCTGGCGGTGAACTTGAAGACATTGGTCGCCTGGAGCTCCAGGGTGCCGTCGGGATACACATTGCTGATGCGCGGCAGGTCGTTTCGCGGAGCCGCCAGCATCAGGAAGTTCACGTTTGCGTCGGCACCACCCGTGTGCGTCAACCGCAACGTTAAGGGACTCGAAGAAGGAATAGACAGCTCCAGTAAGTTCCCCAGGCTGTCCCGTAAAGGCACATAACCATAAGTATTCCAACCGCCCGTGTTGTCGATGGTGAAGGTGCCCAGGGACGCCGCAGCGCCGCCGGTCACTTGTGAGAGACTCATGTAGGAGGTGCCCTCACCCGCCGCGAACCGTCCGTAAACATTGTACGTGCCGGCCGGATAGTTCCGGGTGTGATTGACCCATTCGGCCACGGCGAAATATCCCACCGCGTAGTCGTTGGTGCCTACGAAAGCGGTCCTGGAAACATCATTGGCCGCATCGGCGGACATCGTGTCCGAGCGATACGGATGGTTTCCCTGGTTGTTCGCGTCATGGAAATCAGTGCCCTCGAAGCCATTCAAACCGGCATAGGCGCATGGGCTCCAGGGGCTGACGTATTGGCCCCCGGCATAGTCCCAATCCTCGGCTTCCCACACAAACGAGGCGTTGAACGTGTCAAAACGAACCGTGGAAGTCGCGGCGCTTCCGTTCGCATCGGTAACATTGATCACCGCCGTATAGGTCACGTTCGTCTTCAGCCCCGTATAGGAGACGGACCGGCTGGTCGGGCTCCCGCCGACCACCAGGCTTGAGCTCACGTCCACCCCATTCAAGGTCAGGTGAATGCCGCTGGCGGGGATGGTGGCGCTAGGCGAGGTGACGCTGAACGAGAACTTGTTCGTGACCTGCAGGAGCCTGTTCGGATAGGCATTGGCAATCACTGGAAGGTCCAGTCGCGCAGGAACAATCAGGAAGAAGTTCATATTCCCGACGCCGGCGGTCGCCCGAAGCGTGGTGAGGCCGCTCAAATCCACGGCCACCGGGTTGTTGTAGGTGTCGGTCAGCGGCACGTATTGGTAGTTCTCCCACCCCGCGCCCGTGTATTTGAAAGTCCCCAACTCCGTGGTTGTCTGCGTCGGGGTGCCCTGCCCGCTGGTCACTCTGCTCAGGGAAATGGTGGAGTCGCCGCCGCCGCTGGCCAGCCGGGCGTAAATGTTGTATTTGCCTGCCGGGAAACTGCGCGTGTAATTGACCCATTCACCGCTGGCAAAATAGCCGATGCAATAATCTTTGATATTCGGATCGGTCACCTGCGCGGTGATGAAGTTCTGCCGCGGCGTGTCCCCGGCCAAACCGGTCGCCATGAAGTCGTTGGTCCGGTACAGCTCCGGCCCGTCGTGGCTGGTGTCGTTCTCGTCAACGTCTTGCGTTCCCGACCACTCCGAAATAGCTGCCGGGCGCGGGGGTCGAGGAGAGTGTCGGGTTGTTGAGGTAAAGACCGTTGGTGTAATCGAAGTCCTCGGCTTCCCACAGGAACACCGGATTGAAAGTGTCGAAGCGAAGCGGGGCCGACGCGCTTAGGCTGTTGGCGTCTATCACGGTGATTGTGCCCACATAAGCCTGGTTGGTTTTCAAGCCGCTGTACGTAACGGACTTGCTGGTCGAAGAGCCGGTCACGACGAGGTTCGAGGAAATATCCACACCGTTTAGGATGACCTGGATACCCGTAATCGCAGCGCCCGAGGTGGCTGCGAAACTGAGCTTGTTGGTGACCTGCATCAAAATCGTCCCGTCGGGAGACACGTTGGCGATGGCCGGGTACGCCACTGAGGGCTCCAGATCGGCGTTTTCGAACCAAATGCTTCCGCCGACACCGGGGCCGTTGTTTGACGCGAATTCAACTCTGAGCTGGGTTGTCCCGGCAGGGGCATTCGTGGTCAGCGAATAGCTCGCCCAGGGATGTGCAATGTCATAGTTCGGTCCATACACCGCCGGATCAACGGTGTTCCTCGTAGCTGTGCTCAGGGTATTGGTCGAACTATCGAGGAAGATCATTGACATTGTGCCCTTAGGAAGCCACCACGCATCTGCACCGCTTAAAACGGTAAGCGTGTACCCAATTCCCGGAGCGGCCGAGAGAGTCTGGGAAAAACGACCATAGCCCTCGTACCAATTATTACCCACCACTATGTAGTAAGAGCCATCATAAGTTACGCCGGTGTTGTTTTGATGGTTGGCCCAGCTGCTGCCACCAGAATTGTTCCAATTCGTTGCCGTCCAGCCCGTCGGTACCGCCCCGCTGGCTGGCAGGTTGAAATTTCCGTTATACAGAATATTTGCGGCGCGCGCCGGGCTCGTGATGAGCAGGACCGCGCCAAGCAACGCCAGGATGCTGAAAGTTGCTGTTCCAACGTTGTCTTGTCTGGCCGCTCTCAGGCCGCGTTTGATCTGTTCTTGTGGGGGGTGGGTTATGCTTTTCATTTGTTGGGCTGGAGCCCGTCAATCCGGGAGGAACTGGCGGCTCAATATTGCTTCATTTCGTTTTGTGCCAATTGGGCGTTTAGCCTAACCTACTCTACCGCGAAAAAACCGTCATCCCTCTTTAGAGGGGTCGCCCAAACCCGGGAGATCAGGGACCCTTTCCGCGCTCGCGTTGGCCGGCAACGCAGGAATTTGATGCAACGTCTCGCGGCGTGTGTGTTTGATTGCATCATCAGTCTCAATTGAAGCAGCAGGCAAAGATGTCGCTCGCTTCACGGCTTCTTGTTCTGCTCGCCTGCGCTCAGGCGGTTTCCGCCCACCCACCCCAACGAACTGTTGACCAACGCTCAGCAGAGAAGAGGTAGCATTACCAACGAGGCGGGTGAGAATCGGGCGCATCCGACGGGTCCCCGGTAAGCTTGGCAAGGACGCCCCGCCGAGGCGTCCTCGACTCGCGAATGCGCCCAGCCCAGCCCGTTCTCCCTGGTAACAACAGCCTGCCCTTGCCCCACAGTCCATCCAGCATACCTCCGTAGTACCTCCGTTATACCTCCGTATAGGTTACGTACGTACTACCTGGGTACTACGGAGGTACTACGGGGTACTACGGAGGTACTATGGATGCAATCCGGGCGTCGGGTGGAAGACTCTGGTTGATGGAAGAAGTGCTAAATGCTTATGGAGACGAGAGATACCTGCGGGCAGGCGGGAGCGGAGGCGTGTTCCGGCCGTCGGCGGAGAATTGGGGCCAGGCGAGACGCCTGGCCTACGGTGCCGGGACGATGGCGCTGGTGTGTTTGGGGAGGTCGTTCCAGCCGTTGATATGCTGCTGGGTGCGGATCCAGACTGCCTGGCCGGCCGGCGGCGCGCCATGCCCGGCCACATAGAGAGCGGTGATGTCACTCCAGCCGTCGGTCGGGGCGGGCAGCAAACCCAGGCCGGGGAAATGCTGGACGCAGGAGATGCCGGCGCTGCACGGGGCGGCCCCCTGGACGATCGTGTGCTCAGCCGGCAGGGCGGGGACGCGGAGCTTGAGCGTGATGACGCCGCCGCGGTTGCTAATCAACAGTTCCTCCACTGGGTTCCGCTGGAAGGTCGGCACTTCCGGCGGAAGGTCGAACTGGCTAAGCGGAACCATAGTGAACAACACGCTGTGCGGGCGCTGTCGAATGCTGGCGGCAAGCTGAGGGGAGGCGGGCAGTGCCGGGGCCGGCGGGGTGAGGGGCAGGGGCGGAAGGCGGAAGCGGGGCGCCAAGGTGCCGGCCTGGTTGATGCCAGCCCTTTGCCGCTTTGCAAATGCCTTCCCGGCGGCTACCTTGCTGCCGGTCGTGGAATCCAAAGCAGAATCGCTGACTTTCGGGCCGGCTCATTTCATCAATCGGGAACTGAGCTGGCTGGAGTTCAATCATCGGGTGCTCGAAGAGGCGCTCGATCCCCGGAACCCGCTGCTGGAGCGGGTGAAGTTCTTCTGCATCGTCAGCTCGAACCTGGACGAGTTCTTCGAGGTGCGCGTGGCCGGCATCAAGCAGCAGATCGAGAGCGAGGTGGTCGAGCGCACGATGGACGGGTTGACGGCGACCGAGACCTTCCGCGCCATCGTCGAGCGCGTGCGCCGGATGGTGGAGCAGCAATACGCCTGCTGGCGCGAGGAGCTGGCGCCGGCGCTGGCGGCCAACGGCATCCGGCTGCTGGAGCTTGGGGAGCTGGACGAAGCCGACCGGGCGTGGGTGAAGGATTATTACCACACGCAAGTCCGCCCGGTGCTGACGCCGCTGGCGATTGATCCGGCGCATCCGTTCCCGCAGTTGCTCAACAAGTCGCTCAACCTGATCGTGCGGCTGGAGATGGCGCGGCACCAGGAGGTGCTCAAGCACATGGCGGTGGTGCAGATTCCGCGCATCCTGCCGCGCATTGTCAAGCTGCCGCGCGCGGACGGGCGCCAGGATTACGTCTATCTGGACCGGCTGATCGGGCATTACCTGGCGGACCTGTTTCCCGGCACGACGCTGCTGGGGTATTGGCCGTTCCGGGTCACGCGCAACAGCGAGCTCTACATTGACGAGGAGGAAGCGGCGAACCTGCTCAAGGCGGTCGAGAACGAGCTGCACAACCGCCGCAAAGGGGACGCCGTGCGGCTGGAGATTGACAGCCAGTGTCCGCCGGTCATCCGCGAGCCGCTGCTCAAGACGTTGCGCCTGACCGAGGACGACCTTTACCTGATTGACGGGCCCTTGAATCCCACGCGGCTCATGGCGCTGACCGAAGGGGACCATTCGCCGGAGCTGCGCGACCCGCCGTTCGTCGCGCCGGTGGCCGCCGCCCTGCGCCAGCGCCCCGACCTGTTCGCCGCCATCCGCGAGCGGGACATCCTGCTGCATCATCCGTACGAGAGCTTCGACAGCGTGGTGGATTTCCTGCAACAGGCGGCGGCGGACCCGGACGTGCTGGCGATCAAGCAGACGCTCTACCGCACCGGCGGCGACCCGCGCATCATCGGCGCGCTGGAGAGCGCCGTGCGCAACGGCAAGCAGGTCACGGCGGTGGTGGAACTGCGCGCCCGCTTTGACGAAGCCAACAACATCCTCTGGGCGCGCCAGCTCGAGGAGGCCGGCGTGCACGTGGTCTATGGCCTGGTCGGCTACAAGATTCACGCCAAGGCCTGCCTGGTCGTGCGGCGCGAGGGCCTGGCGATCCGCCGCTACGTCCACCTGGCGACCGGCAATTACAACCCCACGACCGCCAGACTCTACACGGACCTGGGGCTGTTCACCAGCCGGCCCGAATTCGGCGAAGACGTGACCAACTTCTTCAATCTGCTGACCGGCATTTGCCAGTTCCAGGGCCTGCGCAAGCTGGTGGCGGCGCCGTTCGACCTGCACGACCGCCTGCTCGGCCTGGTCGAGCGCGAGACGCAGAACGCCCGCCGGGGCCTGCCCGCGCGCATCATCCTGAAGATCAACTCGCTCGCCGACCGGCAGCTCATCGAGGCCCTCTACCGCGCGTCGGCGGCGGGGGTGCAGATTGACCTGATCGTGCGCGGCATCTGCTGCCTGCGGCCGGGCCTCGCGGGCGTGAGCGAAAACATCACGGTGCGCAGCATCGTGGACCGCTTCCTCGAACACAGCCGCGTCTATTACTTCGAGAATGGCTGCCAGCCGCAGGTCTTCATCGCCAGCGCCGACTGGATGCCGCGGAACTTCTTCCGGCGGATCGAGCTGGCCATCCCGATTGAGGACGGCGTGTTGCGCGAGCGGCTGATCAGCGAAGTGCTCGCCCTCTCGCTGGCGGACCAAGCCCGGGCGCGGTTCTTGCAGCCGGACAGTTCGTATCGGCGCGCGACGGCGGCCGCAGACGCCAACTCCAGCCGCAGCCAGTTCCAGTTCATGGCTTTGACCGGGGCGGAAGACGATGCGCCGCGCAAACCGCTCGACGGCAAACCCAGGTATCCGCGCGTGCGGCTCGCCCCGTCGCCGTTCGCGGCACCAAGACTAAAGAAATGACTATGGACCTCTATATCCTGCGCCACGGCATCGCCGTGGAACCGGGCACGCCCGGTTATGAGAACGACGCCGACCGGCCGCTCACGCCCGAAGGCCAACGCAAGCTGCGGCAAATTGCCGACGCCATGGAGGCGCTGGAGTTATCCTTCGACCGCATTCTCTCGAGCCCCTACCTGCGCGCGCGCGAGACTGCAGAGATCGTCGCCGAGGCCCTCGGGGCGCGCAAGAAACTGGAACTGTCTGACACCCTGACGCCCGGCGGCAGCTTCAAGCGGCTGGTCGAACTGCTGAACCGTCTCGAGCCCTCCCCCGAGAGCGTTCTGCTGGTTGGCCACGAGCCTTACTTGAGCGGGCTCATCTCGCTGCTGGTGTCCGGCAAGGAAACCTTCGCCGTCGTCATGAAGAAGGGCGGCTTGTGCAAGCTCACGACCGGGTCGCCCCGGCATGGTCGCTGCGCCGCTCTGCAGTGGCTCCTGACCCCCAAGCAGATGGCGCTGATGAGCTGAGGTCAAACTCCCGCTAACCGCCCGGGCTAGTTGGTGCGTTTGGGCGCGGAGGCATCCCACCCCGTGCCGGGTTCGCTTCCCTCCGGCTGATAGACCGGCTTCTGGCCCAGGTTCACTTTCCGCAGCGCCAGCTCGGTCATCATGGCCTCGGGGCTTTCATACCTGGTGAAACCATTGGGCGGCTGGAACAACTCATCCGGCACCGGCTCCCGGCGAATGGTGGAGAAGGCGAGCGTGATCGGCGCGCCGTTCGCCGCGCCGCTGATGCGCAGCGGCAAACCGCTCAAATCCTCCGCCCGCCAGACCCGAAAGGCCACGGCGGTGCCATCGCTGGCCGTGACGGTCACTTCCGTTTGCCGGCATGGATGGCCGGCGATTCGCTCCGGCGCAACCTTGTCCAGGATGGCGCCGGCGACAAGGTTCGTGTAAGACTGACGGGAGCTGATGGGCGCGTAGCCCTGCAAAGGATCGTTCAGCACCCAGCCGCGATTCTCAACCACGTCCCAGATAAACGCCGAGTCCTCCGCGGGTGCCTTCTTCCTGGCGGCCTTGCTGACCGCGGGGGCGAAGAGCAGTTTGCCACCCCGGCCCAGGAGCTCGCCCGCGGCCAAGGGCGCGGCGTGGGAAGACGCGTCGCTCACCAACACGACCTGGGCGCGGAACCCCTCGGCGTTGGTCAGCAGCAAAGCCATCGGGCCGTTCAGGAACAGCGGCGGCCGCGGGGCCGGCATGGCTTCAAATCCTCCGCTGCGATCTCCGTTCCTGGGCGGGCGGGCGCAGCCGGCCGCCAAGGTGGCAATCAACAGGAAGCCGGGGCGGAAGAACCGGAGCTGTGCCAGCCGCCATTCCCGCCAGCGGGCCCGTCGGCGTTTCAGGTGCAACATATACACCGGGAAGAATAGTCCCGTTTGCCCGCAACCGCACGTCCGAAAACCGCGCCCTGCCTGTGGCCGACATAGCCGGAGTCGGTCGCGCCTCTCACGCGGTTGGCCGGGGACTTCACGGTGAAAAAGCCCGCGATGAAGCCCCCCGCCTGGTTGACCTGGACAGCCCTGGATGTGGGTGGCCCTTGGGTTGAGGCGTTCGGAATGACAAGTGAACACTCCTCCCCATTGAGGCAGGGCAGGTTAGTAACGTGAAGCTGCTCCGGCGCCAAACCCAATTAGCTGGCATCTGCCATGCTATTGGCTGCCGTCACTTGAATGCGCTAAATATCCAACGTGCGGAATCCAGCCCTAGCGCGAATGTTACAGGACCCAAGCGGCGGGACAAGGGAAAAAACAGTGCGGCTATGGAACGATAGCACGCATGTTTTCAGCTTGGTACGTGCCAAGAACACGGGGCTCAGGCGAAGATCAAGGCCTGGAGTCGTTGCGGGCCACCGTCCCGATGCGCAAAGCGTTGCTGATACCGCCGGACCGCGCGGATCTGGTTTCCATATTGATGTCCCAGTCCGGCTCGGCTAGCTTACTGTGCTCTTATGACTTTGACGGAAAAGATACTTGCCCGGGCAGCCAGCAAAGCCCGGGTGGCGGCGGGAGATAATGTTTGGGTCAAGGCCGACATCCTGATGACGCACGACGTATGCGGACCGGGCACCATTGGCGTGTTCAAACGCGAGTTTGGCCCGACCGCGAAGGTCTGGGACCGCAACAAGGTGGTGATCATTCCCGACCATTACATTTTCACGGCCGACTCGAAGTCGAACCGGAACGTGGATTTCCTGCGCGAGTTCGTCCAGGAGCAGGGGATTCGCTATTTCTACGATGTGATTGACAACCCGAAGGGTCACTGGGTGTTCGATCCCGGCCAGGGGATGCTCAAGCGCCAGCACGGGTCGCTGTACGCGGGCGTCTGCCACACGGCGCTGCCGCAGAAGGGCCACACCCGCCCGGGCGAGGTCCTGTTCGGGACCGACTCTCATACTTGCATGGCGGGAGCGTTCAACGAGTTTGCCACCGGCATCGGCAACACCGACGCCGGGTTTGTGCTCGGCACGGGCAAGCTGCTGCTCAAGGTGCCCGAGACGATGCATTTCCGGCTGGAGGGCAAATTGCAGCCAGGCGTCATGGCCAAGGACATCATCCTGCATTGCATCGGCGAGATCGGCTTCGACGGCGCCACTTATCGCGCGATGCAATTTGACGGTCCGGGGGTGGCGTGGCTGAGCATGGACGATCGCATGACCATCGCCAACATGGCCATCGAAGCCGGCGGCAAGAACGGGATCTTCGAGTTCGACGCGCAGACCCAGGCCTACGTGGATCACCGCTGCAAACTCAACGGCACCAAGGCGGCTTACGAGCCGGCGACGCGGGACAAGGACGAGCAGTTCGCCTACGAACTCGTGCTCGACCTTTCCCGGCTCGAACCGACGGTAGCCTGCCACCCCAATCCCGGCCAGCGCAAGCTCGCCAAGGAGCTTGGCAGCATCCAGCTCGACCGGGCCTACATCGGCTCCTGCACCGGGGGCAAGACGAGCGACTTCCTGGAGTTCGCCGCCGTGCTGCGCGGCAAACGTGTCGTGATTGACACCTTTGGCGTGCCGGCGACGCCGGAAATCGTGCACGATTTGCAGAACGCGCGGTGGGACGGCCAGACCGTGTGGCAGATTCTCGCCGACGCGGGTGTGCAGATGACCGAGAACGCCGGTTGCGCCGCGTGTCTTGGCGGCCCGGTGGACACGTTCGGCCGGATGAACGCGCCGTTGAAGTGCATCAGTGCCACCAACCGCAATTTCCCCGGTCGCATGGGCCACAAGGATTCCCAAGTCTTCCTCGCGTCGCCGGCAACGGTGGCGGCGAGTGCTCTAACGGGTAAGATCACCGACCCGCGGGAGTTCCTGCCCCGGGGCTGATGAACCGCGAGACTCTGGATCGCTGGTGCGAGCGGGGCATCCTCGGCCTGGTGCTGGCCATCCTGGTTTTTGGTCCGCTGGCGCTGGGCGCGACGCGGCCGCTGCCGTTTCTGATTATTCAGGGACTGACGTTCGGCGTGTTGCTGCTGTGGGGGGCGCGCTTCTGGCTCAGCCCGCGGCCGCAACTGCTCTGGCCACCGGTCTGCTGGGCCGTGGTCGCCTTCTGTGTGTACGCCGTGGTTCGGTATTTCAACGCGGACATTGAATACGTTGCCCGGCAGGAACTCATCCGGATCCTGGTTTATGCCTTTCTGTTTCTCGCCATCCTCAACAATCTTTACCGGCAGGAATCCGCCCAGATCATCAGTTGCACGTTAGTGTTCCTGGCCATGGCGATTTCATTCTACGCGGTCTATCAATTCCTCACCCACTCCAACCGCGTCTGGTTCTTTCAAGTGCGCGGGGCTGATTTCGGGGCGTCCGGCACGTATTTGTTACGGAACCACCTGGGCGGTTTTCTGGAAATGCTCCTTCCCCTCGGGCTGGCTTACACCTTGACCAGCCGGTTGAAGCCACTCACCAAAATCCTCCTGGGCTATGCCTCCCTCGTCATGCTGGCCGGTATCGCGGCTACTGTTTCACGAGGGACTTATATCTCCACCGTGTTAGCGATGCTACTGTTCTTCGCCGCGCTGCTCTTTCGCCGGAAGTACCGCCTGCCGTCGCTCATGTTGCTGGCGGCTGTCCTGGTCGCGGGTGCCTATTTCCTGCCCGTGAGTTTTCCTGTCCAGGTACGCTTCAAGTCGCTGTTTGAGCCCGCGGGGCCCATCGAGGAGGACACCCGGTTTATCCTCTGGCGGTCAGCCATCCAGGTCTGGCAGGAAAACCCCTGGTGGGGCGTGGGCCCCGCCCATTACGACTACCGCTTCCGCCAGTTCCGGCCGGGGGAAGTCCAGTTGCGCCCCGGTTGGGCGCACAATGACTATCTGAATGGCCTAGCCGAATGGGGCATCGCGGGCACCGCGTTGGTGGCCTCTGCCTGGATCCTGCTGGGCCTGGGAGTGCTCAAGACCTGGCGCGCCGTGCAAGGCGCCTCGACCGATCTCGGTAAAGAACGCAACAGTAGCAAGTTCGCCCTGGTGCTTGGCGCGTCGGTCGGGTTGACCGCAATTCTGGTTCACTCGGCGGTGGACTTCAACCTGCACATCCCGGCCAACGCAGTTCTAGCAACTGCTCTGATGGCGCTGTTAAGCAGTTGCCTGCGTTTCGCCACCGATCGGTATTGGGTGGCGGCGAGCATCGGAGGTAGAATCGGTGTCAGCCTGGTGGTTCTGGCCGGCGCGGTCTTCCTTGGGCAGCAAGGCTGGCAGGGGGCGCGGGAATACGTCTGGTTAAAGCGCGCGGCGCGGGCGCCGGCCTTCTCGCCGGCGCAGGCCGCTTGCTGGCAGCAGGCGTTCGCAGCCGAGCCAAGGAATCCCGAAACCGCCTATGCCATAGGTGAAGCCCTGCGCATCCAAGGCTCGGAGGGAGGCGATAATTATCGGGAGCTGACGCAGCAGGCGATGGAGTGGTTCCAGCTCAGCATGAAGCTGAATCCGTGGAACGGGTACAGCTATTTGCGCTATGGCTGGTGCCTGGACTGGCTTGGGCGGTTCGGGGAGTCGCCGAGCTACTTCCAGCGCGCGGCCCAATGCGATCCGAATGGCTATTTCATGGCCGCCAACCTCGGGCTGCATTACGTCCAGCTCCGCAACTACGCCGCCGCCCGGTCGTGGTTCGAACGCTCTCTGCGCCTGCAGGGAAAAGACAATGCCGTCGCCCGCAGTTACCTCCAGATCGTAAACAGCCGGTTGCTTGAGGCCGCCACCAATGAAATCAGCGCCAAACTCTCTTCTCCGCCCCATTGACGTGAAATTGGCCCGATTCCTGCGTCTGCAGCCAGGCAATCAGTGCCGTTTTGGTCTCCACCGGCGGGGCGAAAAAAGTTTGTAATAGCCGTTGACAAACGCCGGCGGAAACCTAAAATTGGCGTGAGAAATTAATGCAGTCCACTGACCAGGAGCAAATATGAAAGAAACTCGAAGCTTACTAAACGGTTTGGTTGCATGCGGGGTAGCGCTCGCGATGGTTTCCACTCTCACGGCCCAGCCGGCAAGTCCGGGCGCGAAAGTGGTCCGGCTCAAAGGCGGCGCGCGATATGCCTCGGGCCCTAACAACGGGCAGTTGCTGAAAGTCGGCGACATCATCCAGCCCGGCGCTCTGATTCAAACCGCCGCCGGCTCCCGCGTGGACCTCGCTCTGGGCGACAACTCTGCGCCGGTGGCCCAAGCGTCGGCGGCAGCCGAGGGCTTGGGCTTCTCCTACCTCCCTTCAACCGAGCAGAACATTGTCCGGATGTGGGAGAATACATTGCTGGGCATTGACAAACTCACCGAGACGAAAACCGGGGCGGATGTGGTGACGGAAACGCAACTGGATTTGAAGGCCGGCCATATCTTCGGAGTGGTTAAGAAAATGTCCGCTGCGTCAAAGTACGAGGTGAAAATCCCGAACGGCGTGGCCGGTATCCGTGGCACGGTCTACGATATTAGCGCCGAGGGCCTCATCAAAGTGTTGTCTGGCTCCGTCGTGCTGGCCTATGTCGGCCCCGACGGCACAATCACGACGCAACCCGTAAATTCCGCCCAGCAGTTCGACGCTCGCAGCGGTGTGCTTTCGCCACTTCCAGTTACTGACGAGGGCGATATGAAGCGGTATATCGGGCAGGTTCGAGCCGGCTTGAGCGCGGGGGTAATCCCGGTTTCGGCCGACATGACCTTGCAGTATATTTCACCGCATTAGAGCCGAATGTGGCCGGCTGATCGCTGGCCCGCTTCGCTTTCAAGGAACCAGAGTAGCCTTGTGCTGCTCTGGTTTTTTTGTTTACTTCATTCCGGTGAAGCTTAAGCCCATCAAGTGCGCACCGGTTCTGATCGCTGGCTGCGTCATCCTCCTGGTGGGTCTCGCACAATGGCGCCGCTTTGACCTGTTCGAGGGCTTGGAGCGGGTGACCTACGACATGCGCGCCCGCCAGGCGCTCAAGCACGCGCCCACGGTCGCTACCAACCTCGGTTTTGTGTTCATCGGTGATTCCAGCATTGCCTTTGTCCAAACCAACCGTCCCCTCGGCTACCAGTATGGCCTTAAATGGCCCCGGTCGGTTTACGGCCGGCTTATCGAGGAACTCGCAGCCCAGGGCGCGCGCGCGGTCGCCCTTGATATCATCCTCGGTGAGCTGCGCCCGGATCATCCGCCGGTGCGCATGGCCGACGGCACCCTGATGGAGTCGGATGATTTCTTCGCGCTCCAAGTGCACCGCGCGAACAATGTCATCCTCGCGGTGCCCGCGGACCTGACGCCGCCGCCGTTGTTTCTCACCAACGCGTGGGCCCTGGGCGACATCACGACACAAAAGGACGCCTTCGACGGCAAGTTGCGGCGGGCGCAGGCATTTCGGGTCTGCCGCAAGTGGCATTTTGCCTTTCGCCAGGTCGAGGCCGACCCGGAATTCGGGGTGGACCTGCGCCAGGCGCGTGCGGAACCCGGCCTGGTGGTGCTGCCGCGCCAGGGTGCCGAAGATATCAAGGTGCCGCTCGACGAGGAGGGGAATTTCGATTTGACCGCCTTTGGCGGCGAGAAGTTGCCGCCCGGCGTAGCGCGGAAGGCGAAGCCGTTCACAGAGGAGCGGTTGTGGCACATGGGCCTTGTGCTGGCCGCTCGGGGACTGAACCTTGATCTGGCTCAAGCCGAGGTTGCCCTCGATCGGGGGCGAATCACTCTGCGCGGTCCTGGCGGCGTGGAACGGATCATTCCGGTTGATGCTGACGGTTACTTTTACATTGACTGGTGCATGTCGCCCAACGACCCGCAACTGACGCAGGAAGCCATGGAAGATCTCCTGCGGCAGGACTACCTGCGCCTGCAAGGACAAACGAATGACCTCCAGAATCGTTGGAACGGCAAACTGGTCGTGGTCGGCTCAAGCGCCACGGGCAGCGACCTGGCCGACCGTGGAGCCACGCCCTTGAAACCGGACACCTTGCTGGCGAGCCAATACTGGAATCTGGCCAACTCAATTCTTACCGGACGATTCATCCGCCGGGCGCCACTGGCGGTCGAGCTGGCCCTGATCGCGCTGTTGGGCATTGTCGCCGCGCTCTTGACCTGGAAGTTGCGCGTCCTGGTTGCTTCGGCATTGGTTGCCCTGTCGGTCGTGGTTTACGTTGTGTTCGGGTTCGTCCTTTACGTTCAAACCCGATATTGGCTCCCGCTCGTCTTGCCCGCGGGCGGCGCGTTGCTGATGACGCACGTCTGTCTAGTCACCTGGCGGGTGGTGTTCGAGCAAGCCGAGCGCCGCCGGGTGAGGTCTATCTTCTCGAAGATTGTCTCGCCGAAGATCGTGAATGAGCTGCTGGCGGCCGAAACCCTCTCCCTCGGCGGTGCACGGCGGGAGATCACCGTGTTCTTTGCCGACGTACGCGGGTTCACCGAACTGACCGATACCAGCCAGGAACGCGTGGCCGAATTTGTGCGGAGCCGCAATCTGACCGGGCAGGCGTCCGAGGCTTGTTTCGACGAACAGGCGCGAGAGACCCTCGATACGGTGAACTGCTATCTGGGATTGGTAGCTGACACCGTGATCAAGGCCGACGGCACGCTCGACAAGTTCATCGGCGACTGCGTGATGGCTTTTTGGGGCGCGCCGACACCTAATCCCAAACACGCGTTGGCCTGCGTGCGCGCGGCAATCGAGGCCCAACGGTCGGTTTACCAGTTGAACCAGCAACGCTCAGCCGAAAACAAGAAGCGGGAACTTGAGAATCTGGCCCTCGTTGCCGCCGGCCGGCCTCCCAAACCCATGCTACCAATTCTGTTCCTGGGCAGCGGCATCAACACGGGCTTGGCGACTGTCGGCTTGATGGGTTCCGCCGCCGAGATGCAGAATTACACCGTCTTTGGCCGCGAAGTGAATCTTGCCAGCCGCCTGGAAAACGCGTCGGGCCGGGGCCGCATTTTCATCGGCGAGACCACCTATGAGCACCTGCTTCGCCACGACTCGGCCCTGGCGGCAATCTGTGTCGAGTTGCCCCCGCGCGACCTCAAAGGGTTCCGTTCTGCCGTGAAGGCTTTTGAAGTGCCCTGGCGCCCGCCCGGCGCCCTGCCGCTCGAGGAGGAATTCGCCACCGGCTCGGCCACCGACATGACCTCGGTGACCGGGTTCATTCAACGTTCGGGGGGGTAACCGGCTGGGCATGATATCAGGGGGCGCCGTTTTTCCTGCTCGTCAGCGGCGGCACGTGTGGTAAGGTAAGCGACATGCGCACGGCCATTTATCCGGGGAGTTTCGACCCCATCACGAATGGGCATCTGGATGTCCTCCACCGGGCGACCAAGCTCTTCGACCGCGTGATTGTGGCGGTGGCCAAGAGTGAAAGCAAGCACCCGCTCTTCACCCTGGAGGAGCGGGTCCAGATGGTCGCGCGCGCCATCCGGCATCTGCCCAACGTTGAGGCCGACTCCTTCGAGGGTCTGCTGGTAGCTTACGTCGAGAAGCGTTCCGCCCAGGCGGTCGTACGCGGTTTGCGCGCGGTGTCCGACTTTGAATTTGAATTCCAGTTGGCGCTGATGAATCGTAGGTTGAACGAACGAATCGAAACCATCTTTATGATGCCGAAGGACACCTACACCTTTCTCAGCTCCCGGATTGTCAAGGAGATGGCGCAACTGGGCGGTGACGTCAGCGGGTTTGTGCCGGCGCACGTGAGGACAGCCCTGATCGGCAAGTTCACCCCGAAGCCGGTATAGCCGGAAGATTATGCCGTTGGTTGTGAATCTGCGCCATCTGGAGGCGCGCAACATCCGTCTGGAAGGCAGCCTGCCCGTCGAGGAGCTGGATATTGACCCGCGCGACGAGGTGATCCGGGTCTGCCACCCGCTCAAGTATGATCTGGAGGTCCAGAAGCTGGAAGACAGCCTGCTGGTGCGGGGCCAATTGCACCTGGTGCTGGAATGTCAGTGCGTCCGCTGCCTAAAGCCCTTCCAGCATCACCTCGAACTCGCCGACTGGGCCTGCCATCTGCCGTTTCAAGGGGAGGATCACGTGGCCGTGGTTAACGACTGCGTGGACTTGACGCCCTTTGTGCGGGAAGATATTCTGCTCGAGTTTCCGCGACATCCGTTGTGCAAACCCGAATGTCGCGGGTTGCCAAGGGCGTCCATTGGCAAAACGAGAGACACCGGCAAGCCTGACGTGGGTTCGCCGGCGTGGGCCGAGCTAAACAAACTGAAGTTTTAGATATTATGGGTGTTCCCAAGCGAAAACCATCGCGAAGTCGTCAACGCATGCGGCGCGCATATAACAGCGCGCTAACCCTGCCGCAACTCAGCGCCTGTCCTCAGTGCGCAGCTCCCTACGTGCCCCACCGGGTTTGTCCCGCCTGCGGCTACTACAAGGGGCGCCAGGTCATCACGGTGACGGCCGGAACCTGAGCGTTTCCAAACGCGGAGCGCGTTTCGCCGCTCCCGGTCCCTTTATGCGAATCGCAGTGGATGTCATGGGGGGCGACCACGGTTGCGGGGTCGTGATCGAGGGCGCCATGCGGGCGCTCCAGGCCGATCCGAAGATCACCGCGCTTTACCTCGTCGGTAATCGCAGCGAGATCCACGCCGCCTTGCCCCAGCGAGGCTTCCGCAACCACCGTGTGCGCGTCGTCCATGCCAGCGAGGTCTTGACGATGGCCGACAAACCGGCGACCGCGCTCCGCAAGAAGAAGGATTGTTCGATCGCCCGTGCAGTCGAGCTGGCTCACGAGGGGAAAGCGGATGCCGTGATCTCCCTCGGCAACACCGGCGGCATCTTCGCCGCCGCCACGTTCAAGCTGGGCCGGATTCCTGGCGTGGATCGGGGCGCGATTGCAACCGTGATACCGGCGCCGGACAACGAGTTCGTGCTGCTCGATTCCGGCGCCAACATCGAGTGCAAGCCGCTGCACCTGGCGCAGTATGCGGTCATGGGCAGCATTTACTCGCGGGAGATCCTTGGCTACAAGCACCCGCGCGTCGGCATCCTCAGCATCGGCACGGAGGACACCAAGGGCAACGAGCTGACCTTGGAAGCTTTCAACTTCTGCAAGCAGCTCGATCTGAACTTCGTCGGCAACGTTGAAGGGCATGACCTGTTTCGGAACCAGGTGGACGTAGTGGTTTGCGACGGGTTTGTCGGCAACATCGTCTTGAAAACATGCGAGAGTCTGGCCCTCGCCATGTTCTCGATGCTCAAGCGCGAGCTGACCGCGAATCCCCGCCGCCAGCTTGGCGCTTTGCTCGCCCAGAACGCCTTCCGCACCATCAAACGCCGCATGGATCCCGAAGGCTTCGGTGGGGCGCCCCTGCTCGGTTTCAATGGCACGGTGATGAAAGCCCATGGCTCCGCCCGGGAGCGAGCCATCGCCAACGCCATCCGCGTCACCACCGACAATATTCAGCATCAAGTGAACCAGGCCATTGCGCACGAGATTGCGCAAGCCAGCAAGCGATTGTCGGTCGAAGAGACGGCGGCCACCACGGTGCTGTCGTAAGGCCTGCGTGCTATGCCACTTCAGGGATCAGAAGCCGGGCGCCAGACACCAGCACAGGCTGGGGTTCGGTTCCCGGCCGGCACCCACTCTATCCGTCCCGTTCCCGAACCCGTAACCTTGAATCCAGCGGCACCGTTGCCAGTATGAGTCCATCCCACAGTCCCAGATTCAGGAACCCGCGGGCCCAATACAACTTCCAGGGCCGAAGCTGCTCGATCAGCGGCGTGGGCTCCTATGTGCCCGCCAGAATCCTCAGCAACGCCGAGCTGGAGAGAATGGTGGATACTTCCGACGAGTGGATCACCACCCGCACCGGCATCAAAGAACGCCGGATTGCCGCCAAGAACGAATTCACCTCGGACTTGGGCGCACAGGCTGCCCTCCGGGCGATGCATCGCGCCGGCGTCACCGCCGACCAGATCGAGCTCATCGTGGTCGCCACGATCACTCCGGACATGCCTTTTCCTTCGACGGCCTGCCTAGTGCAGCGAAAAATCGGCGCCCACCGCGCCGCCGGCTTTGACCTGGAAGCTGCTTGCTCAGGCTTTATTTACGGGCTCGAAGTCGCCCAGCAGTTCATCATGTCCCGCACCTACGACACGGTCCTGGTCATCGGCGCGGAGAAGCTCTCTTCCATTATTGATTGGAAAGACCGGAATACTTGCGTGCTGTTCGGCGACGGCGCGGGCGCCGCGGTCCTGCAGCACCGTCCGCAGGCGCATGGCCTGCTGACGGCGGTGATGGGCGCCGATGGCCGCAAGGCTGACCTGCTATTCATGGCGGGGGGGGGCAGCCGGTGCCCGGCGAGCGCCGAATCGGTGGCGGCGGGCATGCACCATCTGCGGATGGAGGGCAAAGAAACCTTCAAGAACGCCGTTCAGGCCATGGAAACTGCCGCGCAAGAAGCCTTGCGCCGATGTGAAATTGACATCACGCGCATCAAATGCATCATTCCCCACCAGGCCAACCGCCGCATCGTTGATGCCGTCGGCAAGCGCCTGGGCGCCAGACCCGAGCAAATATTTGTGAATCTGCACAAGTACGGGAACACCTCCGCGGCGTCCGTGGCGATCGCCCTCGATGAGGCGGTCACGTCCGGTCGAATTCAGCGGGGCGACTTGATTCTGATGGTTGTGTTCGGTGCCGGCCTGACGTGGGGCGCGGCGGTCATCGAGTGGTAGGACCGGCCCTCTCTTTTCCAGGGGGACTGATTTGACGATTCGCCCGGGTGTGGTATGCTGATAATGCTGTATGAGCGCGAGAAAAGTCCAAAGCATCGGTTCGCTGCAACAACTTACCGTCGAAGCGCGGCAAACCCGCCTGTCCCTTTCCCCCGACTCCGTAGTCTTCCACAAGAACGGCATCGAGTTTCGCAGTGCCTCGCCTTTCTCCGAGTGGGCCGAGATGACGCTGACGCTGCACTCGCCAGGCGATAGCGGGCGGCTCCATTGCACCGGGGTCGTCATTGCCTGCACCGGCAGCAAGCATACCGGCTATCACGTCTCGATGGTATTTACCGGCCTCTCGAAACAGGCCCAAGCGCGCCTTGCCACGATGGCGTACGGGCTGGTGGGCTAGTTCTCCCCCTCAACGCAGCGGGGAGTGGGCTCAGGCGAGCCGACTGGTCCTGTTGCGAGCGGTTGGACCCAGGTGTCCGCCACCGAGTCTGTCTGGCTGCTGAATTTGGCTTCTTGCCGCCACCCCCTCAATGCTTTGCGCCCCGTTAATTCGCCGCCCTGAGCCGGCCGGGGCGTAGAAATGCTGCCGAGCGAAGCGAGGGTAGCGTTCTTTTCGCCTTTGGTTTAGGGTCATGAACCGTTACCCTTCGCCCCATGGAAATATTTCATCGGATTCTAAAGACGGGTGTGGACGGCGGAGCCTCGGATGTTCACTTGAAGATCGCCACGCCGGTCATCTTCCGCATCAACCGCCAGTTGATTGCCATCGAATGCCCGTTCCCCACGGATGAGTGGATGAACAACATCGTCCAGCAGATTACGCCCGCCCATTTGCGCAAGCGCGTCGAGCAGGAGCGCGAAGCGGACTTTTCCTATTATGTGCCCGGCATCGGCCGCTTCCGCACCAACCTGTTCCAGCAGCGCGGCCAGTGGTGCCTCGCCATGCGCTACGTCAAAACCCACGTCCCCAGCTTCGAGGAACTGGGTCTGCTGGAGCAGATTAAGAAGATCGCCGAATCGCCCCGCGGCATCGTCCTGCTTGCCGGTTCGACCGGTTGCGGCAAGTCCACCACGCTCGCCGCGATGATTGAGCACATCAACGCCAACTTCAAGAAGCACATCATCACCCTCGAAGACCCCATCGAATACGTGTTCGAAGACAATCAGTGCGTCGTCGAGCAGCGCGAGGTCGGCCTTGACACCCTGTCTTTCCATCACGCCCTCAAGCACATCCTCCGCCAGGACCCCGATATCATCATGATCGGCGAAATGCGCGATTCGATCAGTTTCACCTCCGCCATGAGCGCCGCCGACACGGGCCACCTGGTCCTATCCACCCTCCACACCACCAACGCCTCCCAATCCATCAGCCGCATCCTGGACTTTTTCAAGGCCGACGAGCGCGAGCAGATCCGCCGCCAGCTCGCGGGCACCATGCAAGCCGTCGTTTGCCAGCGCATGGTGACCACCCTGGCCGGGTCCATGACGCCCGCCCTCGAGATCATGATCAACACCCCAACGGTCAAGAAGTTGATCGAGGAAAACCGCCTCGACAAGCTGGCGGCGGCAATTGAGACCGGCATCGACGATGGCATGATCAACTTTAATCAGGCGCTGTTTAACCTCGTGAAACAGGGGAAAGTGAGCGAGCAGGAAGCCCTGAGCAAAGCCTCCAATCCGCAGGCGCTCGAGATGAACTTCAAGGGCATCTTCCTCGACGAGGGACGCCGGATTCTCGGTTAGCGGCGCAGGGCGGGCGGGTCAGGCGCCGTTCGGTTTCCGGGGCGCGACGTAGAGCTCGGTGGTTGCCAGGCGCTCGACGATCATGTCGGCCGTACGCTCGATGGCCCCCAGGTTTTCCTGCACCACCTTCAACGCGTTGCGGCCCAGTTGCTCGCGGCGCGCCCCATCCGCCAGCAGCTCGCCCAGCGCGGTTTCCAGTTCCGCGGCGTCCCGGACCTGCACCGCGCCGCCCTGCGCGAGGAAACCGCGAACCACCTCCGCGAAGTTCTGCATGTTGGGGCCAAAGACCATCGGCTTACCCAGGGCCCCCGGCTCGATCGGGTTCTGGCCGCCTTCAGCCGTCAGACTCTTGCCGACGAAGATAACTGCCGCGTGCTCGTAGAAGTATTTGAGCTCGCCGGTGGTATTGACGATCAGGCAATCAACCTTCGCCGGCGCCGATCCCTTGCGGGCTCTGAGCTCGCTGCGGTAGGCGACCTTCAGACCACGGCTCTCCAGTTCGCGTCCGACCTCCCGGCTGCGCTCGAAGTGGCGAGGGACCAGCACGAGGAATGAATCCGGAAATCGCTCGCGCAACCGGAGATATTGCTCGGCCAGAATGGCTTCCTCGCCCGCATGTGTGCTGCCGCCGATGATCAGCCGCGCTCCCGGTTTCACTCCCACCTGGCACAGCAGCGCCGGCACATCCAGCAGGCGACGCTCGTCGAGTTTGGCCGCGTCGAATTTCAGGCTGCCCACCAGGCGAATCGCTTCCGGCCGGCAGCCCAGCTCGCGGAGCCTGGCGGCGTCGGTCTCGTTTTGGGCTCCCACGCCCGCCAACCCAGCGAACAGGGGTCGGAACAGGAACCCGAAGCGCTTGTAGCCGCGAAAGGAGCGGTCGGACAAACGCGCGTTCACCAGGAACACGGGCATCCGCAGGTCGCGCGCGCGCCAGAGAAAATTCGGCCAGATCTCCGCTTCCACCAGTACGATGGCTTCCGGCCGGATTGAGGTCAGCGCCCGCGTCACATAGAACCGGAAATCAATCGGGTAGTAGATCTTGCTGATGTGGCTTGGCAGCTTCTGCTGCAATTCGCCCATGCCCGTGGTTGTGGTGGTGGACACAACGATCTTGAGGTTGGGCAGCCGTGGCTCCAGCGCGCGGATGAGCTGGGTGCAGACATTGACCTCGCCGACGCTGACCGCGTGCATCCAGAGGACGTGACGATTGGTAATCGCTTGCTTGAGCTTCGTGTCGTATTTGCCGAAGCGCTCGGCAAAGCCCTTCTGCCAATTGCCCCGCCGTCGCATCCGCACAAAGTAGTAGGGCGACGACAGGATGAAGCAAATCGTAAACAGGATGTTGTAAAGGGTGCGCACTCCGGTCTTCACCATGCGATTACGATTCCAGTATGGGAATTGCCATCAACTTGCGCAACCCATTTCGTGCGCCATCAAGTCGGCGGCTTACCTGGCCGAGTGCGTGGGGCTGCTGCACGCGGAAGTGCCGAGCCTCTCGCTGGAGGTTGGGCCGCTGGAAACCGCGGCCTACCGGCCCCTCGTGCAGGCGGGGGCGGACGGGCTGGTGGTGTACCAGGAAACCTACGACCGCGAGGTTTACGCGGCGCTCCACACGGCGGGTCCGAAACGGGATTTCGCGTGGCGGATGGAAACGCCGGAGCGGGCTTATGCGGCGGGCTTCCGGCGGCTCGGCCTCGGCGCGCTCTACGGCCTGGGTGACTGGCGGCTGGAGGCGATCAGCGTCGCGGCCCACGCGGCCTATTTACTGCGCCAACTGCTGGAAGGCGCAACTGACGATTTCGCTGCCGCGGCTGCGGCCGTGCGCGGGCGAGTTCCAGCCGCTCACCCATCTGAGCGACCGCGATCTGGTGCAGTTGGCCTGCGCCTTTCGCCTGATGTTCCCTGATGTCGGCCTGGTCCTCTCGACGCGGGAGTCGCCCAAGCTGCGTAACGGATTGATCCCGCTGGGCATCACGCTGGTGAGCGCCGGCAGCCACACGGAGCCCGGCGGCTACACGGGCGCGGGCAAAGAGAAGCTCCATCACACTGAACGCGGGCGCATAGTTGAGCTGGGTGCGAGCGAGCGGGCGGCGGCCGGAGCCCGGGCCAGCGCCGCCACCAGCCAGTTCCAGATCGCCGACGAGCGCTCGCCGGGCGAGGTGGCTGACTTGATTCGCCAGCTTGGCTACGAGCCGGTGTGGAAGGATTGGGATGCGGCGCTGACGGCGTCGGGAATGAGATGATCGAAACATCCCCACCTCGCACAAACGCCGACCATGATGGCCCCTGGCTTTTGTCATCGCCAACGGGCAGCGGGTGGAGAGGCGGCTGCCCTGCTCCATCGAGGAGTTTCTGATCGGCGCAGAATCTCCAGTCGCGCAGCGTGGTGGTCGAGCACAACGGCGAGGCGGTGGCGCCGTCGGAGTTTGCCCAGCGGCAGGTGCGGGCAGGCGACCGGCTGGAGATCGTGAAGATTGTGGCGGGGGGCTGAGGTACAGGGGAGATAAAGGGGAATTACAGTGGAGTTATATGGGCGATACAATGGAACTGCAAGGCAGAGGCACGCCAACGGGGCGGCAATGGCAGCGAGGCAGGAGGCGGTCCGAGGGAGGGCGGTTGGCTCGACAGGATCGGGCGCCATGACTACATTGGGCGGCATGGCGCTATCGAATCAGCCGTTGGTCATTGCTGGGCGCAGCTTTCGCTCGCGCCTGATCCTGGGCACGGGCAAATTCATCGCCCGAGGTGATGCGGGAGGCCGCGGAGGCGAGCGGGGCGGAGATGGTGACGGTGGCGTTGCGGCGGGCGGACTTGAGCGGGAAGAAGGACCCGTTCGCGAACATCCTGGAATACCTCGCCGCGGAGCGGTTCCTGGTGCTGCCGAACACGAGCGGGGCGATGAACGCGGAGGAAGCGGTTCGGCTGGCGCGCCTGGCGGTCGCCGCCGGGCTGCCGAAATGGGTGAAGCTGGAGATTCATCCGGACCCGCGCTACTTGCTGCCGGATCCGCTGGAAACGCTGAAGGCGGCGGAAGCGCTGGTGAAGGAAGGTTTCACGGTGCTGCCATACATCAACGCCGACCCGGTGCTGGCGAAGCGATTGCAGGATATTGGGACAGCGACGGTGATGCCGCTGGGCTCGCCGATCGGGTCGAACCGCGGCCTTCAGACGCGGGATCAGATTCGGATCATCATCGAGCAGGCGACGGTGCCGGTGGTGGTGGATGCGGGCTTGGGGGCGCCGAGCCACGCGAGCGAGGCGATGGAGATGGGGGCGGATGCGGTGCTGGTCAACACGGCGATTGCGGTGGCCAATGATCCGAGCCGGATGGCGATCGCGTTCCGGCTGGCGGTCGAGGCGGGGCGCGCCGCTTTCGAGGCCGGGCTGCCGGCGGAGCAGGCAACGGCCAGTCCGACCAGCCCGTTGACGGGGTTCCTGGACTGAGTCTGGAGTCGCAGGCAAGTGAAGCTTACGCGTTCTTGCGCTTGCGGCGGCGGTGGTTTGGTCTGGCGGGGCCGCGCGGGGGAAAAGCCACTCAGCCACAGCGGGCGCGAGTAGCGCGCAGCCCGGCCTGGTCTCGACTGTCATCAGCGGCAAGGCGCGTTTCCAAGTGCTCACGCCGGCGCTGGTGCGGCTGGAGTATTCCAACGCGGGCGAATTCACCGACGCGGCGAGCGTGGCCGTGACCGGCCGGGAGGACTGGCCGCCAACGGCGTTCGATCAGAACGAGGAGGGCGGCTGGCTGACGATCAACACGGGAATCCTCAGCCTCCGCTACCGGACCGGGTCAGGGCCGTTCACGGCCACCAACCTCGCGATTGTGTGGCGGGATGGCCGGGGCGAACACCATTGGAAGCCCGGAGACCCCGACGACCAGAACCTGGGCGGGGTGCCGGCCAGCCTCGACAATCGCAGCACCAAAGCCGTCACCGAGCCGGGGCCGCTGAGCCGCAAGGGCTGTTACCTGCTGGATGACAGCAAGACCGCGCTCTTCGATCAGGCCACCGGCTGGGTCAAGCCTCGCCCGGCAAAGGATGGCCAGGACTGGTATTTCCTCGCCTACGGCAGCGACTACAAGTCCGCCCTGGGCCAGTTGTCGCGGCTGGTGGGGAGGGTGCCGATGTTGCCGCGGTATGTCTTTGGCGCGTGGTTTGGCTCGCGCGCCGGGTATTCGGGCGAGCAGTGGAAGATGATTGTGAAGCAGTTCCGCGATGAGGGGCTTCCGCTCGACATGGTGGTGATTGACTCGGACTCCAGCACGAAGATGGTCTGGACCGGCTACGATTGGGACCTGGAACAGATACCGGACCCGGCGGATTTTTTCCGCTGGATGAAGCAGCACGGCATCAAGGTGACGGTGAATGAGCATTACAATCCGCTGACGCGCGACAGCGACAGCCACTTCGAGCAGATACGGCAGGCGCTGGGCCTGCCCGCCGACGCGAAGGAAATCCCGCACGACATCGCCAACCCGAAGTATGCGAGCCTGTTCATGGAGTTGCTGCACAAGCCGGACTTGGAGCGCGGCCTGGCGTTTTGGTGGCAGGACGGGGCCGCGGGGGCGAATATGGAGGGTCTGGACCCGCATCTTTGGACGCGGCTCATCGAATATGAAGGGAGCGAGCGGATCACCGGGCGACGCACGACGGCTTTCTGTCGGCTGGGGAGCTGCTGGGGGTCGCATCGTTACGGGATCTTCTTCACCGGCGATCTGCACGGGGTGTGGGAATCGCTGCCGGTGCTGATCCCGGCGACGGTGCGCGGCGGCAACCAACTGACGCCGTACATGAACAACCTGTGCGCCGGTGTGTTCGTGGTGGATTTGCCGGCGGAGCTTTACCAGCGCTGGGTGCAGTTCAGCTCGTTCAGCCCGCTGATCTGGTTCCACGGCTTCTGGGGGCTGCGTCTGCCCTGGGAATACGGGTCCGAGGGCATAGAGAACTACCGCAAGTTCGTCGGGCTGCGCTACGCGCTGATTCCCTACATTTACACCTGCTCGCGGGTGGCGCACGACACCGGTCTGCCGTTGGTCCGCGGGATGTATCTGGAGTATCCCGAACAGGAGGCGGCCTACAGCTTCCAGCAGCAATATATGTTTGGAAGGGACTTGCTGGTTGCGCCGATCACGGCGCCGGGCCAGGGCAAGCCGTCACGGAGAGAGGTCTTTCTGCCCGCCGGCCAGGATTGGCATGACTTCTTCACCGGCGACTTCTACGCCGGCGGACAGACGATTGTGCATGAGTGTCCGCTCGGCCGGATGCCGGTGTTTGTGCGGGCGGGCTCGATTCTGCCGCTGGCGCCGGCGATGGATTGCAGCGACCAGAAGCCGGTGGACCCGTTGGCGTTGGAGGTCTATCCCGGACCGCGCGCGGCGGAGTTTGAACTGTACGAGGACGATGGCACCTCGCTGGATTACCGCACCGGCGCATCTGCGCGGACGGTGCTGCGGTTCAGCCCGGAGGCCAGCGGGAACTACCTGCTGCGTATCGGGCCGGCGCAGGGTAAGTTTGAGGGGCAGTTGGCCAAGCGGCGCTACCGGATGAGGGTTTATGGCCTGTGCAAGCCGGATAGCGTCGTGCTGAATGGCCGGAAGCTGCCGGCGATCGAGCCGGGCAAGGAGGGCGACGGCTGGTGGTGGGACGGGCGCGAACGCACGATCACGGTTAGACTGGACAAACCGCTTTCCACCAGCAAGGAAACCGTAATCAACCTCTCGAACGCAGGGAGCTATGCCGATCTGGCCGCATGGCAGAAGGCCTGGAACCTCCGGGCCCAGGTGCGCCAGGCCAAACGGGATATGAAACTCAAACACGCGGCGCTGGTCGGCGGACCAGGCATCAAGAAGCCGCCGCGGGTGATTCGTGAGACCGAAGAGGTGGAACAAGTGCTGACTGCGATTGTGGACCAGCCCAAAGGTTGCGCGAAGGCCGCGCCCGACTACGCGGCGCTGGAGCAAAGGATCCGGGCGGCCTTGACCAACGATCCGTTTGAGTCCAACCGGATCTTGCCGGAGCTTGATCCTGAATCCCGGCAAGGAATGGAGCTGACCAAGGGGGCGAAGTTTACCGCGGAGGAAATCCAGGCCATCACCAACCGGCTGCGTGGCGCGAGTCTGCCCGCTTGGCTCTGGTCTGGGAAGTGATCCGTTGCGACAGACGCGGATTCTGCGTTTGCCTTGAAGGCGAGGCATGATAAGCTGGGCCCGACCAGCGAAGGACTGACTTATGGCTAAGCCTCTGACACTTGAGAAGTATTCATTCGGAGTCGGCGACCGCTTTGCGCAGCAGGCCGAGGCTCAACTTCGGGCCTGCATGATGGCGGCGGGGCAGGGCGCCCAAGTGATTCCGGTCTGGAACAAGTCCAACCGCGAACACCTGACGATCGGCTCGGAGCCAGCCGCCACACGCACGGCGGCGGACGCTGCCGTCAAGGCCCTGGGCTGGCAGAAGCCGTATCACGTGGATGCCGACCACATCCGGCTGGAGACCGTGGACCGCTTTTTGCCGTATTCGGACTTCTACACCATTGACGTGGCCGACTGGATTGGGAAGGCGACCGAAGCCGGGTCTGCGGGGAAGTTTGCGGCACGGCACGGCGAGCTGGTGGGGCGGATTGTGGTTCCCGGTGTCGAGCAGCCCTTGCAGACCACGCAGACGGAGGTGGAGCGGATCGCGGGCAAGTATCTGCCGGCTGTCGAGGAGGCGGGGAAGATTTACCGGCACATCGCAGCGGCCAAGGGCGAGGGCCAGTTCATCACCGAGGTTTCGATGGACGAAACCGACAGCCCGCAGACACCCCCAGAGCTGCTGATCATTCTCGCCGCCATCGCCGATGCGGGGATTCCTTTGCAGACCATCGCGCCGAAGTTCACGGGCCGATTCAACAAGGGGGTTGATTATGTGGGCGACGTCGCGCAATTCGAGCGGGAGTTCAACGAGGACCTGGCGGTGATCGCCTTTGCGGTGAAGCAATACGGGCTGCCCGCCAACCTCAAGCTGAGCCTGCATTCGGGCAGCGACAAGTTCTCGCTTTACGGCCCGGTGCGGCGCGGGCTGGCACGATCCGGGGCGGGCATCCACGTCAAGACGGCAGGCACGACGTGGCTGGAGGAGTTGATCGGGCTGGCGGAGGCGGGGGGCTCCGGGCTGGCCTTGGCACAGGAGATTTACGCGGGCGCCCTCGAACACGCAAACGAACTCTGCGCCCCCTATGCCTCGGTCATAGACATTGACCGGACGCAACTCCCTACCGTCGCCACCGTCAGCGGGTGGAGCGCGGAGCAATTCGTCGCGGCGCTGCGGCATGACCCGAAGCACCAGGCCTTCAATCCGCACCTGCGACAATTGCTGCATGTCGGTTACAAGGTTGCCGCAAAGATGGGCGACCGTTACCTGGAGGCGCTCCGGGCGCACGCCGACTGCATCTCCAGAAACGTCACCGCCAACCTCTACGACCGCCACCTGAAGCCGCTGTTTCTCAACCGGGCAGAGACCCGGTAAGATCACCGACCCTTTCCTCATCCCAACTCCGCCAACCCCCGCACTCGGCGCTCGGGTTGGGTTGGCTGTCGGTGGCATCCGCATTCAGCGTGAGGAATGGCGTCGGGTGCTGTCGAAGTAATCGCATGGCCGGTGACTGAATTCAAATTGCCCTGGCCTGAATTATGCAAATGTTACAGAAGCGCCTTTACTGGTTGACCGCAGTGCTCGCGGTGGCGGGAAGTCGCGAGCTGAACGCCCAGTCGTTGAGCAACGTCCTGGAACGCATGGACAAGGCGCTGATGTCAATGCCCTATGTTCAATCCCGGCACGCGGTTTACAAGGTGAACTCCAGGAAGGAAGATACGCTGCTTGCAAGGTGGGAAGGCGGATTCACGCCGGATGGGAAAGAGTTCGTGAAGGGTGGCTGGACGCACATACCCAACTATAGCGAGGTATTCGCGTATGATGGGAAGCGCATGTTCTCGTACTGTCCCGAGCAACGCAGCGGATGCATTTTGGGGTATGGCGACTCGTTCAATCTTCGTCGCGGTCCCAGGGCGTTGCTGGGCGGGTGGTATGAGAATGAACGTCCCATGCGGCTGAACCAGCTCCTGGCCAGCGCCGAGGATACAAAGATGAGCGTAGAGATGGTTGGCGGCCAGAAGACATTCCGGATCGAAGGCACTACGGATGTCAACGGACAGAAGACGCTGGTGCGTGCCTGGGTATCGCCAGATCGTGACTACTTGCCGATTAAGAGCGCACTCGCATACCCGAAAACGGGCATCGAAACTGCAATCGCGTCCGTGGATCGCTGGGAGAAAGTGGCTGGCCGATGGTTTCCCGTGGAAGGCAGGATTGAGGTCTATGCTGTGAACCCCAAGATGGCGGAGGGCTCCGACAAGTGGTCTCAGAAGGAAACAGACGAATATCTTGCCCGGCGCGATTCATGGGATATCAAGCCTCTGGACGACATGTTCGCATACGAGAAGATTGTGGTCGCGAATGTGAAGGTGCTCCCGAAGGCACCTGGAGGAGTGTTCGACATCGTTTTCCCACGGGGCGCACGCGTGTTCAATAAACTGGTTAACGAAACCACAACGGTCGGAGCTCCCGGATCGGCGTTTGATCTCGGGACGGTCCTGGGGCAGCAGAAGGTGAGTGGGGCGAAGTTGGCCGAGGCCTCCGAGAAGCGGCTGCAGCAGAATAAGGCGCCTAATCAGCCCTCCAGGTGATCCTCCCGCAAACTGACAGATTTGCTTTTGACGCTCCGCCCGACATCTTGCACGCTGCGCGGGCAATGAAAGCCGCGGCAAGAGCTCTCCTCGTGGCCGGCGTGTTGGCCGCCGCGGTCATTCACAGTTCGGCGGAGGCGCTGAAAGCGACGGTGGCCGTTTCCTCCCGACCGCTTCACGCCGGGCGCGTCAGCCCGATGCTCTTCGGCAATTTCATGGAGCTGCTCGACGATCTGGTGCCGTCCATGTGGGCGGAATTGTTGAACGACCGTTCATTCGAAGGGGTCACCCAACGGGCCAACTGGGCTTATGGCGATGGCGCGCCAAATGTGTGCGACCGCGAATGGGACAAGAATGAAACCTGGACTTACGACACCGCCCGTCCTTTCAACGGCGCGCATAGCGTCCGGCTTACCGCGACCGGCCGCCAGCCCGCCCGCCTGACCCAATCCGGCCTCGCGGTGAAGACGGCGACGGGCTACGCCTTTGCTGGTTATTTTCGCGCGGACAACTCGGCACTGGCCGTCACGGTGAGACTGAAGGTTCAGCTCCCGAGCGGCAGTTGGATGACACTGGCCTCGGCAAAACTGCCGCGGCTTTCGCAGGACTGGCGCAAGTATTCCAGCCCGCTGGTGTCGGCCGGCCAAAGCGACCGCGTCGTTTTTGAGCTGCGCGCCGAAGGCCAAGGCTGCCTGTGGGTGGACAAGCTCTCGTTGCGGCCCGCCGACCATCGGAACGGCTGGCGGCCCGATGTGATCGCGGCCATCCAAGAAGCGCGCCCGGCCGTCATCCGGTGGGGCGGCAGTGTGTGCGACCCCGGCGAATATCGCTGGAAGAACGGAATCGGCGACCGCGATGCGCGCGCGCCCTTTCCGAACAAAGTCTGGGGGCGAATTGACTCCAATGACGTGGGCATAGACGAATTTTGCCAGTTCTGCGAGTTGGTCGAGGCCCAGCCGCTGGTGTGCCTGAGCTTTTCCGACGGGCCGCAGAGCGCCGGTGATCTCGTCGAGTATTGCAACGGCGACGCCAGCACCGTCTGGGGGGCCAAACGGGCGGCCAACGGGCATGCCGCGCCTTATCGCGTGAAGTATTGGCAGATCGGAAATGAAATCAGCGGCGACAACGAAGATTACCTCGGGCATTTTGCGGCGTTTGCTCAAAGAATGAAGCAGGCCGACCCCGCCATTCTATTGCTCGCCTCGTTTCCCTCGCAGAAATTGCTGGACCGGGCGGGCCGGGACATCGCCTACCTCGGCCCGCATCATTACACGCCGGACTTCGCGGCTTGCGATCGTGACTTCAAGCATCTGGCGGACATGATCCGCACCACGCCGGGCTGCGGGCACCTTAAGATCGCCGTCACGGAATGGAATGTCAGCGGGGGCAGTTGGGGAGTGCTGCGTGCCAAGTTTCAGACGCTCGAGACGGCGCTGCTCAACGCGCGCTATCTCCATCTGCTGATGCGCCATTCGGACAAAGTCGAGCTGGCCTGTCGCTCGAACATGGCCAACAGTCTCGGCAGCGGCATCATCGAGACCACGCCGTCGGGCTTGCTCAAGCGCCCGAGCTTTTACGCGATGCGGCTTTACGCCCGCCATGCCCAGCCCGTGCCCTGGCAGGTGGAGTCAGCGACCGAGGGCCTGGACGTGTTCGTCGGCGGTTCGGAAGACAAGAAGACGGCGGTCATTTTCGCCGTCAATTCCCGAAGCGAGCCGGTGGCCTGTTCGTTTGGCTTTGAGGGCTGGGATGGCACGGTCCACCTGGTGAGCGCCGAGGCGCTGTGCGATACGCTGGACGCCCGGCAGCCGGATGTGATGAATCATTGGAACGCGCCCGACCGCGTGAAAACTATTCCGCTGTCCGCGGCGGAAAACAAAATTGTCCTGCCGGCGCTGTCCGCCGCCGCCATCGAATGCAAAGTTCCCTGAGCACGGGGAAGTGTCCGGGCAAGTGTCCTCAGTACCTGACAACTCAATCTGCTTTTCCTGGGTTGAGGCTGCCAGGTTTAGTGCCGTGTCCGGAAGGCTTCAGACCTCTGGCAGCAGTGGTTCCGACACCACACCCCGCCAGATGCCTGTTCAATGAACTGCTTCACGAAACCATAACGGTCGGAGCTCCCAAATCGCCCTTTGATGTCGGGACGGTTCTAGGGCAGCAGAAGGTGAGCGGGTCAAAGCTGGCCGAAGTCGCTGAAAAGCGGCTGCAGAAGAAGAAGGCTAGTTGGCGTCCTGGTTGAGGGGTTGGTCGACGATGAACGGATCAGGGAAGTCGGCGGCGTGCTGGCCGCCGCGGCTGCGCAGGCGTTTGTTGGCGTTGCCGCCACTGGGTTGATTGAGCGGGATTTCCATGCCGCCCAGTTCGCCCATCATCGCGTAGAGCTTGTCTTCCATTTGCCCGGCGACGGTCTGGTAATGCGGATCGTAGAGGAGGTTCTTCATCTCGTCGGGATCGGCCTTCAGGTCGTAGAGTTCATCGGCATCCCAGAGTCCGTAGTAGGTGATGTATTTGTAGCGGTCGCCGCGGAGCGCGAAGACGGTGGGCGATTGGGGGAAGTTCTTCTCCCAATAATAGACGTAGAGGAAGTAATCGCGCCAGGGGACCTGCCTGCCCTGGGCAAGCTGGAGGAAGCTGAGGCCGTCCATGTGTGGGGGTTTGCGCAGACCCATGGCCTCGAGGATGGTCGGGGCGACGTCAATGTTGGCGACGACGTCTTCGACGACGTTGCTGCCGCGGAAAAGGTCCGGGCAGTACATGAGCATCGGCACCCGAATGGAGGCTTCGTAGGCGACGCGCTTATCAATCAGGCCGTGCTCGCCGAACATGAAGCCGTTGTCGCCCATGTAAATGACCAGCGTCTCCTTTTCAATGCCCATGTCCTTCAACTGCCGGAGGACGCGGCCGATGCTGTCGTCCACGGCGCACAAGGTTTCGCAGTAGCGTTTGTAGTAGCGCTCGATGTCCAGCTTGCTGTGATAGGGGAAATCCACGCCGTGCCAGGAGTTGCGCTGGTCGTGCACCCAGCGGGGTTTACTCCAATAGTTGGTCGGGGTGTCGGCTTCGGTGGCGGGGCGTTTGAAGGGTTGGTTGGCTAACAGACCTTCGTGGCGGGCGGCAGGGGTGAAATTGGAGTGGACGGCCTTGTGCGAGAGGTAGAGGAAGAAAGGTTTCTCGGCTGGCTTCTGCTGCTTGAGCCAGGCGACGGCGTAATCGGTCAACTCGTCAGTCATGTAGCCCTTGAGCGGGACGTGTTTGCCATCCACGTTGAGCAGGTAGCCGCCCTTGGGCGCCACATACACGCCCTGGCCCCTGAAGCTGACCCAGTGGTCAAAGCCGGGCTGGGGGGCGTCGGATTCGCCGCCCATGTGCCATTTGCCGAGGAACGCGGTCGCATAGCCGGCCTTTTGCAGATACTGCGGGAAATAGACCGTGCCGGGCGGAATGGGGCGGTTGTTGTCAATGACGCGATGGCGAAAGGTATAGAGCCCGGTGAGGATCGAGGCGCGGCTGGGGGAGCAAAGCGCCGTCGTGACGAGCGCGTTCTTCAGATACACGCCATTGGCGGCGATGGAATCCATCACGGGCGTCCGGGCGAACTGGTGGCCGAGAAAGCTCATCGCGTCGTAACGATGGTCGTCGGCCAGGATGAAGACGACGTTGCGCGGCTTCGCGCCGGGGATGCGTTCAGCCACGATGTCTTTCGGAACGGGCACAACGGCCGGCACGGTCAAGGTGGACGCTGAGAGGGCGAGGCAGGCCAGACGTAAGATTCTCATGGGCTGCTTTATACTTTGGGGAAGGCGGCAGAGTAAAGTCTCGCCACGCTGGCACTGCGGAGCTGAGCGTCACAGCTCACCTGACCGCCGCTTCGAGTTCTCGGGTGAGGTCGCGGAGGACGATTTCCGAGCCGCTGGATTTGGCCTTCTCATACACGACCCAATGGCGTCCCTTGGGATATGCCTGGGCCTGGGGGAACAGAACGTCGCCGGTTTCAGTAAGCATCGTCTCGGCAACGGAGCGGCCTTGCTGCAAGAGGATGACTTTCCCTCGCCAGGGTTCGCCGCGGTGGCGCTGGGACCAAGCGAGCAAAAGTCGCTCGCCGCCAGCAGGCGACAGCTCAGGCGTCGAGCAAGTCTCACCCTGCGCGCCGAACGACGCCGCGGCCTTGAACGTGTTGTCCGCCGAGTCCAAACGAGCCAACCGGATGCACCGGCGCGGTTCGGAGCAGTCCCAGGCACACCAGAGGGTGCCTTGGCTGTCGAGCGCAGCCGAGGGGAACAGATCTATCGCATTGCGGTATGGCCTGGTCGCGCCGACGAGCATGGGCGGGGAGACGGCGTCGCTGGCCACCCGCGCGGCGAAGATGGTGGGCTGCCCAGCTTCGAGCGGCTTCTTGTAGAGGGATGGGTGGTAGTCGAAGCTCCAGACGACCCAGTTGGTCCCTTCGCGACTAATGACGGCGTCCGGGTCGGTGTGGTCTTCGACTTCTGGCTGGTGCGGACTGATTTCCTGCTCGGTATCCCAGGCGTGCCGGCCTGGATCGTAACGCCGGGCGAAGATGTTCCGGTCTCGCGAGACATCCCGGAGCTTCGCCCATTTGTAATAGGTGACCACGAGCGCGCCGCCGGGGCCGGCAGCAATCTTTGGGGCCATGGCATCGTCGTCGCTGTGCGTGAGCTGTTCGGTGACGGGTTCCTTCCCTTCGCGAAGGCACTGGACGAAGATGTCGTAGGACCGGCCCGAGCGGGCGCACCAGGTCACCCACAAAGCGCCGGTGAAATCCGTCACAAAATCCGGGGCATAGCTTTCGACCCCCGCCGGGCTTAGCCGCTCGTCGCTGACCTGCCGGCCTTGCTGGTCGTAACGGCGCAGATGGACGGCGTTGGTGCCGGTGCGGTTGGAGTAATACACGACCAGCGGGTTACCCGAGGCATCAAGGCTCAGCCGCGGGGAACGGTCGCGGCGCGCCTGGCGCGCGGCCAGGACGTCTGCTGGAAACAAGATGCCCCCGCTCAGGGCCGGTTTCGGGTCCGCGGGCTTCGCCTTCACCAGCTCGCCGAGGCAACGGCGAACTTCGCGCAGCTCCCGGTCCGGGTCGAAGCCGTGGAACCGGATGATTCCTGCGGGATCAATGACCACGAACGTTGGCCAGCCCCCCGCGTCAAAGGCCCGGCTGACGGAGTAGTCCACGTCCATTCCCATCATGCGCGCGCTGCGATAGTGGCACAGGTAATCCAGCGCGGCATGCTGGTTTTCGCCGCAGGGCACCTCGAGGTAATAGACGCCCGAGGGTGAGAAGTCCCGGATCAGGTTGTGGACCGCCTTGGCCCACTGTTGGCAGCCGCCTCACCAGGAACTGCCGAACTGCATCACCAGGATGTGGCCTTTGAACTGGTCGAGCGAATACGTCTCGTTATAGACGCCCTGGAGCTGGAAGCTCGGAGCGGGTTTCCCGAGCAAGGCGCTCTGCCGGGATTGAGCCTGGCCCGGGATGACTTGCGCGCAACAACTGAGCAGCGCCGCCGCCAGTACGGCGCGGCCACGCCCAACTCGCCTGACAACGTTCATCCTTATGTGACCCAGTTAACGCCTTCCGGCCTCATGAGTCAAACGGAAAAATGGACCTTGCCGTTTCAACTTCTGTTGCTTCCCCGCACCAACCCTGGTTAGCCTATCCGCCGTATTATGAATCCTCCCAATGCACGGGGCGCCTCGATCTCCTTTTTACTGCTTTGTGCGCTAATGGCCTGGGCGCCTGCGGCCCGTGGCGCGGCGGCCGCGCCCGATCGCGACGCCGTTGAAGCGCTCTTGTCCCGCACCAACCTCGTCGCCTGGTGCATCGTGCCGTTCGACGCCAAGAAACGCGGGTCCAGAGGCGCGTGCCGCGATGCTGGACAAGCTCGGCCTTCGCCGCCTCGCCTATGATTATCGCGCGGAGCACGTCCCGACGTTTGACGCGGAAATGGCGGCGCTGAAGAAGCATCGGATCGAGCTGCTGGCTTGGTGGTTTCCGGGCGCGCTTAACGACGAGGCCAGGCTGATCCTGGACACACTCAAACGGCACGACCTGAAAGCACAGCTCTGGGTTACTGGTGGCGGCGATCCCGTGAAGGACGCCGCTGAACAGCAGGCACGGGTGCAGTCAGAGGCGGGCCGGATTCGGGCCATTGCCGAAGCGGCCGGCCGGGCTGGCTGTTCCGTGGCGCTCTATAACCACGGCGCCTGGTTCGGCGAGCCGGAAAACCAGATCGCCATTATCGAGGCGCTCCGGGCGGGCGGGGTGACCAACGTGGGGGTCGTTTACAACCTGCACCATGGGCACGAGCACCTGGCGCGGTTGCCGGCCCTGTTGCATAAAATGCAACCGTACCTGATGGCTTTTAACCTCAACGGCATGACCGCTGACGGTGAGCGTGCGGGCAAGAAAATCCTCCCGCTTGGCCAGGGAGACCTGGATCTCCGTGTGTTGCGGACGCTGGTGGACAGCGGGTGGCGCGGTCCGGTTGGCATCCTGAATCACACCAGTGAAGATGCCGAAGCCCGCCTGCTGGACAACCTGGAGGGGCTCGATTGGCTCAAGGCGCAGTTGCTGGGGGCGCCTCCCGGGCCCAGGCCGAAACCACGTTCCTGGCGTGACCCCGCCGGGACCAACGCCGCCGTTGTGCCGGGTGATGCCCGCCGCCAGCGAAAATAAAGTCTATTTGACCAAGGCCGGCCATCGGGAACAACGCCACAACGGAAAGAACCGCTTGCTCGGTCAGTCGCCGCCTCGATCCGGTTGCTATCGCGATGTGGGACTTCAGTTGGCTGTTGCGCCACCATCCCTGTGGCGAATTCGAGGACTGGGACTCCGTGCTCGACGGCTTGGTGGAACGCTGGCTACACCGCGATCCGGCTGGATGTCTTCCCCAACCTGGTGGCCGCTGATGCGCAGGGACGCGTCACGAACGAATACTACTTCCCCAAGAGCGATTGGAAGCCGGCGATGTGGGGCAACAACCTGTCCGTGACCGCCAACCCGCGCCAAGCCCTCAAGGAGTTCATGGTTTGGAATGGCCCGCGGTCTCGGCGAGAAATTTATCATAGAAGGCCGGCCGGTCTTCCGCGGCAGCAAGCGAGTGAATCGCGGCGCCGAACCGCAGGGGAAAACTCTCGCCGCGTTTCACGGTCACGACGCTTTTCGCACCCTGGTTCATCGCTTCGCGACCGAAGGGATTGGCAACAAAAACACCGTAATCGCGGTTGTGCCACCAACTCGGGCGGAAGTTTGCCGGGTCCGCCATGAGCGTGATGCCCACGCGGCGGCCTCCGATGACGCCGGAGTAATCACACCAGTCATAGGCCCTGCCCCAGGTGATCTTCGCCATTTTCTCGCCGGTGCTGCTGGTGATGACGCCGCCGCTCTTCTCGGCGATGGCGGTGGCGACGCGCGCGCCAAAGCCCATCTCCTCCTGATCGCCGAAGGTGAAGTCGCCGTCTTCCGAGCGGAAGGTGGCGTCCCATACCAGCAGCCAGGCATTCGTCAGTTGAGTGAGCGTGAACCGATTGGTGAGCGAGCAAACCGTTTTGCCTTCGGCGGTGCGCAGCCGGCATTCCGTGGCAAAGGTGAGCCGGCCTTGCTTCACCATCGGCGGTTCGATGAATTGGATGTGCTCGATGCGCCCCTTGTTTCTCCAGAAGTCCTGTCCGCTGATGTCGCCAAACGCCAGCCAGATGCCCGGGTGCATCGTGTCGTGATCAGTGGCATCCACGCCCGCGACGGGCGGGTGATTGCGTGTGACTTTGACTCCGCCGGGCGCGTGGACATTGGCAAAATAGGGTCGAAGAATGCGCTCATCCTTGAAAACAAATTCTGCCACGGGCTGAGCCCGGTCCGTAATCACGAGGCGATCGGGGGCTTGCCGCACCGCCAAATCGGCAGCCGAGGCATTGAGGGAGAAAGCGCACGCCAGATGAAGCAGCCAGCGTGCGGCCAACTTTTCGCGAGTAATCATTGGCAGGAGTGTTTTCAGAGTTTCTCCGGCATTACGTAGGGCGCGCGATATGTGCCGCGTGCCAGCTTGCGCGCCGCCTCAAGTTGCGCGCCATTGCTCTGGTTGACAGAGGTGATCAGGCCTGTGCCCGTCTCAATCTCGAGCGCGGGGCCCAAGGTGAATCGGGATTTGTCCAGATCGAGGCCGATGCCCTCAAGGCTGCTGGCCAGGCGGCCAAATCCTTCGGCGACAGGAGGCTGAGTCCCGAGAGCGCGCCGGCAGGTCTGAAGGTCACTCGGGTGGCCCAGGCGATAGGAGATATTGCCCAAGTGGCACACGGCAGAAGAGGTGTGCCCCTCAATGATGGGCGCGTTCAAATCGTCCGTCCGCCGGCTGCGAACAGCCTTGATGAAGTTTGCGGCATGCCCGCCACCACCATCGCCGGGAAAACGTTTGATTTCCTTGCCGTTATTGTCCAGGACAGCGCCGCCGGCCCGCAATCCGGCGAAATAGCCCCCCTCGTACTGAAGAACAAAGCCCTCACGGATGTGGCGGAAGTCCCCCATTACCACATCCGCCTTATCCATGGAAAGATTACGGTTCTCCATCAGAATTGGCAGGGAGGGATATTCCAGCAGCGTGAATTGCGTATTCGGCGTTTGCCCGGCGTCGTCAAAGGTGAACCGGCCGCCGAGGCTGAGAATGCGCCGCGGAAAGACCGCCCCCGGAATGAACATGCGGCAGGCATCGAAGGCATGAATGCCGCTGTTGCCCAGGTCGCCGTCACCCGTGGACCAAACCCAATGCCAGTCATAATGCAATTTCGGGCGCGTCAGGGGGTCAAGTGAGGCGGGGCCGCAATACTGATCATAGTCGAGCCAGTCCGGCTTGAACGGCGCGACATTTTCCAATCGGCGGGCGGTGTTCGTACCAAACCACATGCCCCCACAAAGGTTTTCCGATGTTGCCTGCCTGCAACCACGCCGCGGCTGCTCCCAGCCCCGGGCAGGAACGATATTGTGTTCCGGCCTGCACGATGCGGCCTCTGGCTTTGGCCTCTTCCACGATCCGCGAGCCTTCCCAGATATTGTGTGAGACAGGCTTTTCGACATAGACGTCTTTGCCGGCGCGGATGGCCCACACCGCCAGCAGGGCATGCCAGTGGTTCGGCGTGGCGATCACCACTGCATCAACATCCGGCCGATCAATCACCTTTCGGGAGTCAGTAGTGGTGAACGCGGAGATGCCCTTTTCCTTGAGCTTTTCGACCTTCTCGGCGAGCCGCTTCGGGTCCACATCACACAAGGCGGCAATGCGAACGCCCGGAATTTCCGCAAAGTGACGGGCGTGGTCCGTGCCTTTGTTACCCAAGCCGACAATGGCGATCCGAAGATCTTCGTTGGCGCCCAGGATTCGGGCGCCGGGCAGGAGTGTGCCGGCGGCCGCCAGCGTGGAGGTTTTTAGGAACGATCGGCGGGTAAATAAAGAAGTGTGGTTTATTGTTCTCATATATTGCTTCGTTCAGTTTGTTGTCTGCTCATTGGTGTGACCGATTCCATTGGACGATACTGGTGTCATAAGCGGAAGAGTTGGCGCGCGTTGTCGCGCAGAATGAGGTTTTGGTCCCTGGCGGCGGGTGGTCTTCATAGTTGGTCGAGTTTCTTAGTAGAAGTGTCCGGCGCCCACCAGATGACGATGAGCCCCAAGCCATAGATGAGTCCGCAAAGTGAGCCAACGCGTGAATACGAACCGCCGACAGCCGCAAACAAGACGCCCGCGAAAAACACGCCCACCGCCGTGGCGAAACGGCCGACGTTGTAGGCGATGCCACTGCCCGCGGCGCGCACGCGAGTGGGAAACAATTCGGGCAAATACAGCGGCAGCCAGCCGAAGAACAGCGTCGCCACGAAGCCTTGCGCGAACACAATCGGCAGGAAGGACGCCTGCAGCGGCGCAGTGCCGAGAAACAGCACGAGCGTCAGCGCCGTCGCGCCGGCACTGATGATGCCATAAGCGCGGCGGCGACCCAGCCACGCGGCGATTTGCGCGCCGAAGAAACTGCCGAGCACCGCACCCAAAGCCCACCAGCCTTGCGTGACCGCCTTGTAGCCCGCCTCCGTCGCGCCGCCGACTTTGTCCGCCCATGGGATCATCCACTTGCTCGCCGCCCACGCGCCGACCATGGGGATCGAGCCCAGCAGGATGCCGATGAGTGTGAGTCGGAGCAGCGGTGGGCGGAGGAGTTCGCGCAGCGGACTCATACCCCTCGCCCCATCCCTCTCCCCCTCGGATAGGGAGAGGGTGGCCCCAGGCCGGGTGAAGGGCCGCGGGCGACGGCTGGCCAGCCACAACGGCGATTCCGGCAACGCGAAGAGCACGAGCAGACCGAGCACGGCGGGGGCGGCGGCCAGCCAGAAAATCCAGCGCCATGACTCGGGCGTGATGTGCCAGGTTCGGGCAATTTGCGAGAGCATCAGGATGCCGCCGTTGAGCGCCGCGCCCATCAGGCCCGCCACGATGGGCCGCGATTTGTCCGGCCAGCATTCCGCCGCCAGCGCCACGGCATTCGGCCACACGCCGCCCACGCCCAGGCCGACGATGAACCGGAGCACCAGCATCTGTTCCTGCGTCCGCACGAACGCGCCCATCCCGGCAAACACCGAGTAGAAAAGAATGCTGACGCCCAGCGCCCGCGTGCGGCCGATGCGATCGCCCAGGCTGCCCAGAAAGATGCCGCCCACCGCCGCGCCCAGCATCAGCGCCGCCGTGAACCGCGCGAACCAGTCGCCGCCCAGCGTGGGCGTGTAAGCCGCACCCAGCAGGCTCTGCGATACGGACAGCGACGCCACCGGCATCAGGCCCAGCTCCAATCCGTCGAAGAGCAGTCCGCCGATGGCGGCGAACAGCACGGCGACACGGGCGCGCGGAGAGAGGGCTTGAACCGTCATGACCCCGGCGTTGTGGGTTTGCGCAGGACTTCGATGATGGCGCAGTTGTCCAGGTCACCCAGACCGGCCGCCTCCGCCTGCTCCATCAGGCGGCGATGCGTATCGGCCAGCGGCAAGGGCATTCCCGCCTCGCCGGCCGCCTGCAACATCAGCCGGACATCTTTCAGGTGCTGCGACAATCGCGCCTGCACGGTGAAATCGCGCTCGACCATCTTGCGGCCCTTCACGTCCATCGCCCGCGAGTAGGCGTTGCTTCCGGTCATGACTTCGAGCGCCGCGGCGGGCGAAACTCCGAGCGCCTCGGCAAATGCCAGTCCTTCCGCCAGGGCCGCGCGGTTCAGGCCCAGCACCAGGTTGGTGATCAACTTCATCTTCGCCGCGCTGCCGCACGGGCCGACGTGAAATACTTTCTGCCCCATCACGCGCCACAAATCGGCGCAGGCCTCGAAGGTTTCGCGCGGTCGCCGCCCACGATGACGGTGGCTTCGCCGCGGCGGGTCTGCTCGCTCGAGCCGGAGATCGGCGCGTCGAGATAGCGAACGCCTCGCGCGGCCAAACGCTCACCCAGCGCCGCGGTCTGCTCGGGTTCGCCCGTGGTGGTGTCCAGGAGGATTTGTCCAGGGCGCAACCCAGCCCGCATCTCCTCGAGCACCTGCGCCACGACGTCGGTCGTGTAGAGGCTGATGATCACGCGCTCGGCACGCGGCCAGCGGGTTGTCGCTCCACTCCGCGCCCCGGGCGAGCAGCGGATCAGCCTTCGTCCGCGTGCGATTCCACACCGCCACGCGGTAGCCGTGTTCGAGCAGCCGCTCCGTGAGCGCGGTGCCCATCAAGCCGAGGCCAATGACTCCGAGGCGTTCGCGCGTTTGCGTGGGTGCGTTTCCCGTCATGGATTCCATGCGTGAGTTACCGGAGCGTTGGGTCATACAAAAGCGCAAAGGCTAAGGCGATACCGCTCGGTAAAAGCGACGCGGCTGGCCAGTGGCCGCCGGATCCACGAACAGGTAGTTTGGAGTTGTGGCGACAAAGTTCGTCAGGTCCACCCAGCTCTGCAAATCGCTGGACGCGCGAACGCGGTACGGCTCGCCGGGAGTCAATGAGATTTGCGCAGCAAAACCGGTGGCCGTCAGGCCGACAGCGGTGAAGAGGGGTTCAACCAACGGCACATAGCTGTCAGCGGCCACCATAGGATAGACCTTATCCACCTTTACCTCGTCGCGCGGCGAGCCGTTGATCGTCGTGGAAACCTGGTATCTGAATCGCTCCGCGCCCGCGCAGCCTTTGACCGACAACCGCGCGCCGAAGGACGGCATCGCGCCGCTCCATTTGACGCGCAGCCCCGACGGAGGCGTCCACGCGCCGCCATAATTGATCTGATCCCAGATGTCCTGGAGCGTGAGGACCTCGCCCAACGCATTGCCGTCGTTGAGGTCGAAGTACCCGCTCGTAACGTTCACCGCCGCCACAGTGCCGGTGGTGCGAACGCGATGGCCGTCAAGCGGCGGACCGGCGGGCTTGCCGCCGACGAACTCGTAGCTGTCCCCGGCCCGCACGCCGTCCGCCACGATATCCGGCCCGACGTTGAAGTCCGGCCGGATGGTGCGGTGTGAGACCGTCAGCGTATTCACGCTGTTCGAGATGATGTAGTAGTAAAGGTTCGTGCGCGTAGCCGTTCCCGGCAAAAACACCGTCGCGTTCTTCCATTGGTTGACCGTCCAGCTCTTTCCTGTGTCTGTGATCTTGTTGGTGCCGGTGACGCTGCTCACGACTCCGGTCACCGGCACCCCCAGGAGTTGCGCAGCTGTGCTGGTGAAAAGCGCGCTGTTGTACGACTTCACCAGGTCCGCGGTGGTCACGGTGGCAGGGGCGGAAAGAGAAGCTCCGGTGGAAGTGCGAGTAATCTCGTAGGCTGAAATCTGCTTTTCACATTCGGCCGAGCTCAGGCCGCCTTTGAGGGATACGATGTCGCCCAAAGCCAGGTTGACGTTGGACCCGCCAGCCTGGGGGCTTTTGCCGGTCTGGTGGCGAACCTTGATGCCGTCCGAGCCGTTGGTTTCGGAAACATAGTAGTATTTCATGTTCAGCCTGGGATCGGTAAATATGCCGGTCACGATTTTGTTGGTGAGGACGACAGGGGTGCCATCGGCATAGCTCTTGATGCCTGAAATGGTGTTTGTCGAGGCGACGGCCCGTTCGGCAGGAATGGCAATGGCGCCCGGCAGGTATGTGCCATAGGTGTAGCAGAGGTAGTCGAGCGAGAACGTCGCGTTCGCGCTGGAAGTGGGCGTCCATCCAACCTCACAATCGGACCACCCGCCTTTGTCGCGGTCGTTCCATGCTACTTCAGTGCCGTCAATCCAAAGCCGATATACACAGTTCGAGGTGGTATAGGGGTAAGGTGGCAGCTCGCAGGTTGCCCAGATGGTGTGCCAATCCGCGGTTGAACCGATCTTAAGCTTGGCCAGATCCTGAGGAATGCGGAAGTCGGTCAGCCAGATGTCGCTGCTGCTGTTGTCCTTGCGGAGGCTGAACTCCACGCGAAAGGTGTAAAAGGGATCGTATGAGCTGGGCCAGAGTGGATCCGGCACCGTGGTTTCGAATTCGCAGTTGAAGAACCGCACGTTGCTCGTCGAGGTGCAGTTTTCGGCCTTAATGCGGAAAGTGATGGTGAAACCGTTGTGGTCCGCGCGAAAATTCTCCATGGCGAAAGTGTCGCAGGGACCACGGTAGTATTCGGGCCGTGAGCCGTAACCGTACCAACGGAAGCCGGTGTTGCCCGTGACAACCTCGCGGAAGGCCTTGCCGCCGCTGCCGTTGTCCACGACCTCCCAGTAGAAGCTGCTGCTGGCCGCGCCCCCCTGGAAGAAGGCGTTATTGCCCTCACTGGTCGGCACGCACGTAATGTCCGTCGTCCCGTCCCAATCGAAAAACCAGCTTTGGCCGGAAGCAGAAATGGTCAGCAGTGCCAGCAAGCCGGCCATCAGGCAAAACCGTCTCGGCGCATTCACGCCGGAACGCCCGAGCAGAGACGCCTTGTCCTTAAACCTGGCGGGGGCCTGACTGCCCACAGCGGCGTTGAGCCCCGAAACCATAGTTACGGTGGCGCAGGCGTCGCCACCCGGCGCCAGTCCGGTCTTCGGGTCGAGTAGTTTTTTCATGTTTTCCATAAGGTCGTGCCGCGGCAAAACGCCCTGCGTTGTACCCACGGCTGGTAATACGTATGCCTGCTGAAGTGCGAGCTTCGCCGTCAGCCTCGCGGCGGCATGGGCACCGGGGCGGTGTGCGACGGCATGACGGGATAGTCCGGCAGGGCGATTCCCGGCACGAGGTCCGCAATTTGAACCGCCTTGCCGCTCATGAAAGAATGATTGGCCGCAATGCCGGTCAGGATGGAGTACGCCCCGCCGCGCTGGTCGGCCGCGCGTAGATACTTGTCCGCTGGCCTCTCCGGCAGGAACAGGTCGTCCAGCAAGACCTTGTCGCCGCCGCCGTGGCCCCCTTCGCCGCTCCAGACGGGCACTTCGTAGGCCGGCGCACGCAACGGATAAATGCGAATGTAAGTGCCTTCCTTCTTGATCGCGCCCGGCACGGAACCGTCGCCGTTGATATACACCACTTCCTCCTCCTTGTGCTCGAGCCGGCCTTTGGTGCCGTTGAACGCAATCACGTAGCCCTCCCAAGCGTTGAAGGCGTTCAGCGAGTAGGCCAGTGTCACGCCGTTGTTGTAGCGAACCTGGACGTTCATCGTGTCTTCGATGTCAATGTCCGGGCGGAACACGCAGCGGTCGCGGAAATAGCCGTCGTATTGCTCGTTGTCGAGGTAAAGTTCTTTGAGTTCCTGCTTCGCGGCGAGGTCGAGATAAAAGGCACATTTGGCCTTCTCCGGGCAGGTCCGGCAGCGTTCGTGATAGCTTTGCAGGCCCAGGCGTTTGGCCATGGCCGGCGTGTAGAACTCGCGCTTGCCCATCGCCATCACCGACACCGGCACCGCCGACAGCCACCAGTTCACCAGGTCGAAGTGGTGCGTGGCCTTGTGGACCATCAGGCCGCCGGAATTGACCTTGTTGCTGTGCCAGCGTCGGAAATAGTCCGCCCCGTGATGCGTGTCGAGCATCCAGTGGAAGTCCACGGAGAGAATGTCGCCGATGACACCGCTCATCAGCAGGTCCTTCACCTGCGTGCGCGGCGGCGAATAGCGGTAGTTGAACGTCACTCTGATTTTGCGGCCGGTCTTGTGCTGGGTGTCGAGGATGGCCTGGCACTTCTTCTCGTCCGTCGTCATCGGCTTCTCCGTCATCACGTCGCAGCCCAGTTCCATGGCGCGGATGATGTACTGGCTGTGCGTGGCGTCTTTGGTCGTGACGATCACCACGTCCGGCTTGGTTTCCTTCACCATGCGGTCAAAATCCTTCGCCTCGTAGATCGGCACTTCCACGCTCGCCATTTCGCGCGCCTTGGCCTGGGCCAGTTTGAGCCGCCCAAGATTGAGGTCGCAGAAGCCGACCATCTCGCAATTCTGCGCGTAGGTCTTCAACACCGCCTCGCGGTACATGCTCGATCGCCCACCCACCCCCACCAAAGCGTAACGCCTCTTTCGCGTCGCGCCGGTAGCGGGAGCGGAACTGGATTGCGCCAGGGCCGAAGCGCCCAGCCAGACGCCCGCCGCCGCCAGAGCGGTGGTAGCGAGAAACTCGCGGCGCGGAACATCGCCCGAAAACCTATTCATTTCTTTCATAGACTGCTTCATAGCCGATTTGTTTGTCTCTGCCTTGACCCCGTGCTTCCCACGCGTGCGGCTCAGCCGTATCCAAGCCGCTGAACAGGAGATAATAGAGGCAACAGAGGCAGGAATACAAAGTCGAATCCCATTGCCCAGGCTGTCGGCGAGCTCACTGAATGGTGTCGCCCCAGCGCGCGTTGGCGATGAATGAGGACCGCTGAGAACGTCCGTTTCCTCTGTTTCCTCCTGTTCCTTTTTGAATAGACACGGCGAAGGCGATCCGGCTAAAAGCGTTTGTTCCGGTCGTGGACCGCGCGGAACATTTTGGCCCGCAACTCATACATCTCCTTGGTGTCCAGTTTGGGGTTAGCCGCGATGGACTTGTTGATTTGCTGCAGGGCCACGCCGACGGCCTGTTTCTGCGGTTCCGACAGCGGCCGACCCGACACCACCGGCGCCAGCGTCCGGGTGGCTTCCGCATACTGGCCGGCTCTGAGCTGCGTGTTGACCTTGGCAATCACCTGCTGCACCTCGGGTTCGGCTGCCTGAAACGACTGCTGCAGCGGTTGGGTGGCGTCGGGGGCGGCTTGCCGCCGGCAACCGGGCGCGCACAGCACCATCACTGCCAGAACCGCCAGTGAGAGAGTTCGGGGCATCTTCATGTGTCAAAACAAATGGTGTGAGTTTAAGGAGGAGGAGGAGGAGGAGGACCGACTGTCCCCGCTCGATCGTAATAATACCTGGCGCGGGAATGCGCCTCCGTCGGCTGGTAGGGCGAGTCCAGGCCACTTCCATCCACCAGGCCAAAATCCAGGCTCGAGGTCTTGATGTTCTTCCGGTACTCTGCGTGGCCGTCACACCAGATGAGATTGCCGCCTTGCTCATGCAGGTTGTTGTAATGCTCCCGGGGCGTCCCGCTCCACTCGCTGGCGTCGGAGGCCGTCCACGTGTGCCATTGGGTGTACTCATCCCCCGAGCCTTCTGGCTCATACCAGATGGGGTTCATCAGGCAGAAGTTCTCCTGGACAATGACCGTCCGGACGGGGGTTCGCATCTTGCTCATCCCTCGATCAAGAACCAGTTGGCTGATGATCATCGCGGTCGAACTGATGTCCGTGGGTTGATAAGCCGGCTTGGGGTTGGGCCGCGCCGCCGGACAAATATAGACGCGAGTGGAGGCATTCACATCTTTGGCTCCCACGTACGGCCGAATGTTTTTGAGTGGGTTGTCCTCCGCGAACTGGTTGTTGAAATCGAAGGTCTCGTTGGCGCCCGGGCGAGGCAGTTTGCCGGCATCGCCGTCATACATGTGCAGGGCCAGGCCCACCTGCCGCATGTTGCTGAGGCAGGACGCGCGCTGCGCCTTGCCCTTGGCCCTGGCCAGCGCCGGCAGCAGCAGGGCGGCCAAAATGGCGATGATGGCGATGACTACCAGCAGCTCAATTAGCGTGAACGCCCTGCCTCCCGCATACGCTGGGAGGCCAGGCAGGTGTGGTTTCACGGGTTGCTTCATAGGATATCGGTGGTTCCCGTCAACGCCGGTCCGCCTCCTGCTTGGCGCGGTCCAGGGCCGCCTTGGCCTCGGCGTTGCCGTTGGCGGCCAGTTCGGTCAGCCGGAGATGGGCATTGGCATACGCGTGTTGCACGGCACGCGCCTGGTCCACCGTCAGACTCGCATACAGCCGCATCCAGTTGAGGAGGGATACCGCCCTGGACCAGTCCTGCGCGCGCAGGGCCTCCACCGCGCGGGAGGCCACGCCCGCCGGCGTTGACTCCTGGGAGGGTGCGGCGGCGGCTTTCAAGCCAAACGCCCGCTCCAATTTCGCGGCGTCCGACTTGGCCGAGGTCTTGCCCCCGCCGCAGCCCGGCAACCCGGCTGCCAGAAAGCAGGCCACGACGCTGACCGCCACCATGCGCATCAACCCGGCTTTCATGGCTGTGCTCTCGCCAGGGTCTGCGGTCAAGGCGGCGGAGGTGGCGGCGCGCTGCCTGTGCCGTGCGGACGGCCGTTGAACGTGTGCGGATCGCACCATGCCGGGTTCCTTGCTGGTTCCTGATACACATATGAATACCACTTTGCGTAGGCAATATATTGAACGCTGCCGCCAAAGAGGCCCACGGTGGCGCCTTTGCTGTGCCGCCGCTCCGCCAGGCCTTCTTGGGGCGGGCTCGATCCGTCGTTAAAGTTCAAGACGGGAGAATCGTTGGCCTCCCACAGCAGGATGTCGTCCATCTTATACAACGTGTGCTTGTTTGGGACTTCTTTGCCATTCTCATAGCAGACCACCGCGCCATTCATAATGTAGGAGTGGAACTGGGTATCACGATCAAAAAACCCCGGCGCATCAGGCCTGTCCATCGGGCAACGATACAGCTTCCAGGCGTCCGACGGCGGCGTTTTCGCCGACTTGCTGCCCTGGTATCCCGTCTCCTTCCCGGTCCCCAGATATGGCCAGTATAGCCCCCGCTCGGGACCGATGTAGTTCTGCCCGACGTAAACTTCCTTGGGCTTATACAGCCAGCCAGGCTGGGTGTTCTGTCCGCCGTTGCTGTAATTGGGCAGCGCCAGATAGTCGTTGTTGTCGCCCACGTACAGCATGTGCGCCATCAACAACTGCTTCTGGTTGTTGACACATTGCGTGCGCAGGGCTTTTTCCTTGGCGTTGGCCAGGGCCGGCAGCAGCAGGGCGGCCAGGATGGCGATGATGGCGATCACCACCAGCAACTCAATGAGTGTGAAGGCGCGCGGGCGCCTCCGCGAGTTATTAGCCAGGACTTTTCTCCTCATAAACCAGTCAACGATTATCTTGAGCTAATCTATCATTATCTTCCTGCTATCTTCTATCAGCAGCAGCCGAGCTCGCGGCAGTGGGCCCGTCTGCTTCTTGACAACCCGCTTACCCCTGGGAAGCTCCTGGGCCCCACCGTTTCCCCGACAAGCCCGCCGGCAGCCTCGATGCAGACGCTTGAGGCACCGGAGTCTCGGTCAGGGCGTTGGTGGTGGTGGCGGCGCTGCTCCTCCGAAGCGGTATGTGGTACGATCTTGAACCCAAACGATATCTGCGATTTGACCCCCGGTGGGCCACTCCGTGCCTGCTTTTTCAACGGGCGCGTAGGTGCTGGCGCACTTCCATTTCTTGATCTCCGAATGGCCGTCAGCGAAACCGAAGCCGCACGCCATGCCGTGAAACGAAGCGGGCAGGTCTTGCCATTTCGCAGTGGCTACGGATCCCGCGCCATCGCCGCAAAAGTACCCGTCGTTGATGCAACCCGGATTCTCATCCACAAACACCCAGTAGCCGCTGGCGTTGCGAACGTCGGCAGTCTTCTTAAAAGTCTGCCAATTGCCGCTGGGGCTATAGTCTCCCATATGCTGGTTCATCGAATAGCTGCGCGAGTGGTCGGTGCGATCCTCCGGACACTTGTAAACCTTGATATTCTTCGCCGTGTATTGACCCAGCAGACCCACCTTGAGATACTCGGTGTTGGTGGTCTGGTCCTGGCTCAAGTTCATCACGTTGGCCACCCAACTGTTCGAGTCCGTGGTGCTGATGGATTTGTTGACTGGCAGGCGCTCCTCGTTGTCACCCGCGTAGAGGATCCATGCCAACTGCAACTGCTTGGTGTTGTTCATGCAGTAGACACCATTGGCTTTGAATTTGGCCCGGCTCAGTGCGGGCAACAACAGGGCAGCCAGGATGGCGATGATGGCAATCACCACTAGCAGTTCAATCAGCGTGAAGGCTGCATCGCGCAGCCGATTGCCCGCAGGCTCATTACTGAATTCTTTCATATTCTACGCACTTACTCTGCTTTGTCCACTTTGCCAAAAGAGCCTGGCCGCCCGCCCATTGCTCCCTCGGGCGGCCAGGCCTCAACCCCCGCATCTAAATTACGGCGTCACGACCTTGTAGAACCGCTGCGGCTTGGTAAGCGACGCCGGGTCGTTAAACGAGAACGTCCCGGTTCCAGTCGCGATTTGCGTCCAGGACGGCGGCTCGACGTCGTCGCTGGCCAGCACCCGGTAGTTGACGCCAGCCGCACCCTGAACGGTGGCCGACAACGGCGTCGAAGTCCCGGGATTCGGCGGCACGATGCTGCTCGGCAGGATTCCCGGCGGCACGATTTCGCCCGAGGCTAATTGTACCGCGCCGTAAACGTAACCATCTCCATAGGGCCCACTCCACTTGATCTGCGCCAGTTGGGCTGGCGTCAGGCCGCCGGCAGAAGTGCCGACCTTGATCTGGTCCAGTCCGCCGCCCAAGAGGCTGCCGTTCCAATTGGAAATGATCAACGTGCCCGCACTCCAGGCGACCCCGCTGCTATTGTCAAAGTTCAACTTCGCACCGCTGCCAGGGAACTCGCCGAGTTTGATCGTCGCTTCGGCTGCTGCCAGCTTCAGCGTCTTCATGGTCACGATCGTACCATCCAGCACAACCGCCGTCCCGCCCTTGTGCACGAGACCGTTGAAGTTGTTCATGCTCCCATCCGCTCCCAGCACATAGTGCGGATTGCTGCCACTGGCGATGCCGAGGGCGACACTGACGCTGCTGCTCGGACCGTGCGCGATGTCAATGGTCCCGCCGTCGGTGACGGCAACCGTGAAGGTACCGCCACTGCCCGTGAGGCCGGTGAGGGCGTCAACCCCCGAGCCCGACCGAACCGTGTAGAGGAAGTTAGTGAGGTACGCAGCCTTACCCTCGACCCGCAGGCCGTAGTCGCCGCTGCCGTTTACGATGGCGAGCGCGCCGGGATAACTGCCGCCCATCGAGGCCGGATTAGCCTCGAAGTTCACGCCGTTATCGCCTGCGGTGCCGCCGCCGCTTTTGTTCCCGTTGGATTTGGGTGACCAGGGCAGGTCCAAAACGAACCGTGCATCGGCCGCCGAACTGCCATTACCGGTGACCGGTCGGAATAGCTCGATGCACTTGCTCGCGACACCGCCTCCGCCCGAGGCGCTCCTGCCCATAGCATTGGTCTGGGAGCGGTAGATCTTCAACTCGCCGCCGTCCTTGATATCAATGAAGGACCAGACGCGAAGGCCGGCGCTTTCGCCCCACGGGGAGGTGCGGCCATCCCCTATGTTGGAGCGCAATTGCAGGTTCAGATTGCACTTGGCGCCGCTCTTGATCGTCATCGTGTTGGTTGGGCCAGCCTGGCTTATGGCGGCGTTGCCGCAGTGCCCCAAGTCCAGACCCGTGTTTCTTCTGCCGCCGCAAAAATCAACGGAGCTGCCGTTTTCGAAACTCATGTCGCAGGCCAGTCGCTCCATGCCATCGCGATTCCAAACCTGCACGGCGTTATTGAACACCATTCCGTAGGGTTGGTCCATGTAGAAGGACCGGTCAATGACGCCTACCGCCGCCCAGGCGGGCGCGTCTGCCGCACTCGAAATGCTGTATTGCGCACCAGTCCGATGCGGTCCGCGAATGGCGAGCCGGCCGACGTTCCGGGTCCAGCCGGTCGCGTTGGTCTCAATCACGGACGAGTCACCGCCCGGCTGTCCGCTGATGATCAGATTGCCGTTGGTCATTACGTTCCAATCGAGGTAGGCACTGGCGCCGTTTGTCAGGACGACCTCGATATCCCCCGAACCCTGACGCCACTTTAAATACACGTTAGCGCTGGCATTGTGCAAAGAGCTGTTTTGGTAGATCCCGAGTGAGAACCCATATTCAACTTCAAAAGGACTTCTAAAGCGGTTTGTGCTGGCGACGGTGCCGTCCCAAGGATCGCCCGTCCAGGGCAACGGCTGGCCGACCACAATGGTTCCCTTGCCGCCCTGGGAATAGTAGATGGACGGGCCGTTCCGGGTTGAGCTACCCGTGCCGATTCCTCCTCCTGGGGCAGCGTTTGTCCACAGGAGCGTTCCGCCGTTGGGGCCGAAGATGATGGCACGATCCCACCAATCGGCACCCATGGTGGCGGTATCCTTGGGGGCAGTCCCCCAACTGGGCGTGTCACCCGTTTCGGTCGCCTGGAAGTCGAGCGTGCCGCCATCCAGTTTGATATAGTACCCGCCGAAGCTCGCGCCCCCGTTGCCGCCAAAATAACTGGGGTTATTGTAGAGCGGTATGGATCCTGACCCAACAATCGTCGCCTTCGCGCCGTTTATGATTTCCCATCGGTCAATCGTATTGGCGTTGTTGGCGATGACATAGTTGCCCCCGTTCAACGTCGCACGGTAACCGTCGCCGGTTACCGGACTGTTAAACGTCACGACGCCGGAGCCGGTTCCATTGAACACGCGTGTGGCACCGCCCAGATCAATGCCCACGTTAAGAGTGACAGCACCCGAGTTATTCTGGGAAAAGTCGCCACCCAGGGTCAATCCGGGGCTTGCGCCGTTGCCGAGTGAGTAGGCATTGGGTGAATTGAAGGTGAGCGTTCCAATGCCGTAGCTGCCCCCGTTCAAATCAACCGTTTGCCAGCCAACACTCGGGAACGAAATGTTGTCCCCACTGGGAGGAATACTGGGATCGGTGTCCCAGTTCGCGGCATCGGTCCATAGGGAATTGTTTTGGCTGCCGTCCCACGTGGCGGCCAATAAGGTGACGCCCGACATCAGCATGACGCCGAGCACGAGCAAGGATTGTTTGAGTCTTTTCATAGGTGTTTGTGTTTCAGACGAGGTCTGGTCTATTCAGTTTCGCCATGTTTGCGTTACGTTTTTTCTTAACGCCGGGTCCATGACGGCTAGTTGGCATGGGCTCAACGTCACTCGCATTTAATCACTTGCGCCGCCTTCTGCCTAGTCGCTGAACGTCCTTAGGGGTGACTCTTTTGTCCCTAACGGCTCGGGACATTTGCCCCTACCGGGGAGAGCTTCACTTTCCGGCTCATCCGGGAAGTTTATTGCTGGCGAGCGGATTGAGTGGTCGGCTCGCGGGAAGGCTGAAGGCAGAATCGGGCGCATTGGCGAATGCGAAATGCGCCCAGGCGAGCCCGTTTTCCCGGGTAACGACAGCCTCCTCTCCCCACAGCGCATCCAGCATACCTCCGTAGTACCTCCGTAGTACGTCCATAGTACATCCGTTATACCTCCGTATGACTGACGGAGGTACTGCTTAGGTACTACTGAGGTACTACGGAGGTACTACGGAGGTACCATCGGGGCACTGTGGGCTGCTGATGAGAAGGTTCGGGTGGAGAATCGGCGCTTGGGTCCTTGAGCCCCCACAGCGTCAATCCCAGCAGGAACGGCTGGCGGAACTGTTCTGCTGCCTGAGCTGGGCCCTATTACCCCGAAAACAGCGAAGAAGCTTAATGCGCGTGACAAGTTGTTGCCTGGCAGGCACTTGCAGAGCAGGCCAAGTGTCAGCAGCAGCGCTGGAAGTGGGCTTGGTCTGCGGCGGGAGGTCCTCACCCCGCTACTGCGCGGAGGCTTGTTTGGAGGCGGCCTGCCTGACGGGTTTCGCCAGAGAGGCGGGGTTGGTGGAAACCACGAGACAGTAGATGTTGCCGTCAAACTCGGTGCCCAGGGTGACGGAACCGGGTTTGCTCAGCGTCCTGGCGTAAACGGCATAGACCTGGTTGATCGTGCCGTTGTTGCCCTCGTCAATCGCCACATAGTCCCCGGCGGTGGTCGGGGTCACCACGGGGGTGAGCCCGGTGTTGACGCGCTTCCAGCCGCCGTCCAAAACCCATTGGGTGTCGGGTGGCCCGAAGCTCGGGTCATCGTAGGAAGATTCCGGCAGATAATCATTCACGCGGTTGTCCACGAGCAAATAGAAGGTGGAGGGGCAATCCACCGTGACGGTGCAGGAGTAATTGGTGTAGTGCCGCACATCCTGGAGGAACCAGACATACTGCTGGTGCTCGAGGTAGGCGGGAAACCCGTTGGTAGCCGGGGCGCCTTCAAGGCCGTCGGCCCCGGCCCCGCCCGAAGCCTCTGGTCGATCCGACCGAGTGCCGTTGGCAGGCAGGTTTGCGCCGGGGCTGGCGGCCGGCGGAATGGGCTCGCCCTTCATGTGCTCCAATCGCCCGCCCGGGTCAAACACCACCGGGCACGCGGTGTGCAGGCGGTTGCGGATCACCTGCGCGCCGTTGCGGAAAAGGTTCGGGCTCAGGCTGGCCGCCGGCAGGGTAATGGGTTCGCCGGACAAGTAATCGCAGCCCGCGCCGGAATCCCGCACGCTCACCACGGCGGCGCGCGAGAAGCCGCCCAGCGCGGTCAGCGCCAGGCAAAACGCCAGCCACCGGCCCAATGATCCCGGGCCCGCGGCTGCGGCAAACTTGTTCGGTACGTCACTAACCATGTAACAGGTCAGTTTTAACCCCGGTCCCGGGAAATTGCACCCTGTATTATGTCCCGGCTTTCCAGGGACATTTGACTCTATGTCCTTTTTTGCTTAGCCTGATACCTTCAGGCCAAGATGTCGGCGCCATGAACAAAGTGCGGCTTTACCACCGGCTCTCCCGCAACTACCTGCTGGCGTGGTGCCTGCTCTTCCTGGGCTTCGGCGTCACCGCCGTCGTCGGCTGGAGCCTGTTTCAGCAGGCGCACAAGCTGGACCAGATCCGCTTTGACCGCCTGGTGCAACAGACGACCGAGGCCTTGCGCGAGCGCCTCGAAAAATATGAGCTCGCGTTGACCAGCCTGGCCGACGTGGCCGCCTCGCGCCCCAGTCTCACCCGCGCGGAATGGAATTTTCACATCCGCCTCCTGGGGCCGGAGAAGAGTTATCCCGGCCTGCTCGAGCTCGGCGTGGCCGAAACCGGCGCCCGCCACCGCGCACGGCAGGCGCACGATCCCGAGTCCGTTGCGCTCAACCTTTCCCTGGCGGAGTCGAACGCGCTTTACCTCCAGCATGCCTGGGTGCGGCCGCCCTCGGCCTACGATGGCATTAACCCTCGTTTCTTCACCGACAAGGCAATCGAGGAAGCCGCGGCCCTTGCCGCCCGGTCCGGGTCCCCTTGCTATTGTTACCGCCGCGAGCTTTCGAGCGAAATCGCCGGCAACCCCGCCCGGGGATTTACGATTATCCTTCCCCTCTTCGAGCCTGGGCCGGGTGAGTCCTTGACCAACCAGGCTGCGGGCGCCGGCCCGGAGCTGTCCGCCTGGCGCGAAACCCATGTCCGGGGTGTCGTGTTCGGCTCCATCGAACCGAATCTGCTGCTCGAAAACCTGTTTGGAACCGCTCCGCGCGAGATCGAATTTGACCTGTTCAGCAGCCCGCCCCTCTCTCACAAAACCTGGTTGAACGCCCGCGGTCCGGATCCAGCCACTCTGTTGCCCGGCTTCAAAGCGTATCTGCGGACTACGGCCGGGATGCAGTTTCAAGCGCAGGAATGGACCGTCAGCTTCTACACCACGCCCCTGTTCGAAAGAGAATCCTCCCGCTACCGGCCCTGGACCGCCATCGCGCTCGGCGCCACCCTCTCCGCGCTGGTGGCGGCGCTGCTTTTCATCCAGATCCACGCCCGCCTCCGGCAGGAGTCCACCGCGGCCGAGTTGCGCTCCGCCTGCGAGGACCTGCAGCGCGTCCAAAACGAGCGCGAGCGCATCAGCCGGGACATTCACGACGGCTCTATCCAGTCGCTTTATGGTTTGCAGTTGACCCTGGGACATTATGATCGGTTGCGCACCCGCCAGCCGCAGGCAGCCGGCAAGGTCTTCGAGCAGTGCCGGACAACGGTTGACGCGCTCATCGCGGAACTGCGCACCTTCATCGTCCAACAGCCGGCCGAAGAAACGGTCAGCGCGGCGTCATCTGATCCCGCCCTCGCGTTGCGGCAAGTGGTGCAAAGGTTCCAAAGCGCCTCCTCCGTCCCGATCCACTTGCTGTTTCATTTGCCCAAACCGGCCTCCGTCTCGCATAGCCAGGAGGCCCACTTGCGCCAGATCGCCCAGGAGGCCATCAGTAATAGTCTCCGCCACGGACACCCACGCCATATCCATGTCGAATTCGAATGCCGCGACCAGCGCCTGCGGCTCAGCGTGCTCGACGATGGCTCCGGCTTTGACCTGGCCCAAAGCCACGCGGCCGGCCAGGGCCTGGCCAATATGCAGGCCCGCGCAGCCCAGTTGGGTGGCGCGCTGCACATCGAAACCCAGCCGGGTCGTGGAACCCGGATACTTCTGGAAATCCCTCTGGAACCTGAACATCATGCCGCAAGTGTCTAAACCTGCCAAAGTGCGTCTGCTGATCGTGGATGATCATCCGGTCGTCCGGACGGGCCTTCGCCAGATCGAGGATACCGAGCCGTCCATCCAGGTGGTGGGCGAAGCTTCCACGGGCGCCCAGGCCCTCGAACAAACCCGCCGGCTCCACCCGGACGTGGTCCTGCTCGACTACCGGCTGCCTGACGTGAGCGGCCATGAAATCTGCCGGCGTCTCAAGGCCGAGCGACCCGCAGTGCGCGTTCTCTTTCTTTCCTCCTACGCGGTGGATTCGACCGTCACCGCCGCCCTGGACGCCGGTGCCGACGGCTACCTCCTGAAGGAAAATGACGCGCAGAAAATTGTGGACGCCATCTTCACCGTTTGTCGCGGTGGCATGGTTATTGATCCGGCCATTGCCCGGGCCACGGTGGCCCGCACGCGCGAGGCTGCTGCGGCGCCCGGCTCGATACTGGACCGGCTCTCGGAACAGGAGCAGCGCGTCCTTGCCGAGGTGGCCTCGGGCAAGACAGACAAGGAAATCGCCCACGCCCTGAAGCTGGAGGCCAAGACCGTCCGCAACTACCTCACGCAGGTTTATCGGAAACTGGAAGTGCATACCCGCACGCAAGCGGCGCTGCTTTACCAGGAGACCACCCACAAGTCTGGCGCTCCTTAAGCCACACCCATTGTGTCAGGTCGGTTTCAAGAACCGCATTCAGGCGAGGTCGGATTTGTTCCGGTGGAATCGCAGCCAGCAGAGGTTCCGCTGGGCTTTCGTGGCCATGCCTTTGCATCGGTGCAGCGCCCGCCGCGCCCAAAGGAACTCGGTGGCCAAAATTGCCAGTCCCGCTGGAATTACCACGACCGCCGGGCCAGGCAACGCAATCATGGCGATGCCGAGCAACACCACAGTGCCTCCTGTGATCGCGATGACAAATCTTTTCATGTGGATCCGGCTCGCTGGCGCAGCCGCGCGGCTTGCCGCTTTAGTTCGTCTATTTGGCGCTCGAACAGGGCCAGGTCGTCCTGGAGAGTGGTCCGACCGGCTTCCGTGAGATGCCTGGTGCGGTCGGTCTGCTCAATCTCGGCGTGCATCTCGGCCATGCTGTTCATGATGATGCCAATAAACAGGT
>CAWGGD010000053.1:0-28269 GCA_963822005.1 uncultured Verrucomicrobiae bacterium
GAGGCAGTTGCGTCGGCGCGGCCTTCTTGCAGCCGCACACAGCCAATGCCGCGGCGGCTGCCGACAAGGCAAGCACAAACCTGGCGCGGTCAGGCCGGCGTAGTGCCCGCCGGTGGCAGGTGGATTCGGGGACTCGGGTACGGTACTCTCGCTTGTCGTTCATATTCGGTGTGACATCAAGGTTGGCTGCATCGAACGGTCTTGTCAACGAGTTCAGCTCTCATTTTCAGCGCTCATCTTATTAGCCAGGAGGTATCTCACTCTCGGGGCAGGACCTTCATTCAGTATCCTCTCAAACGCAATCCTCTGCGGGAAACGCGGGGCGTTCCGCCGACCCGTTCACCCCGGCACCCCCTCCCTGCCTCCCCACCGGCCTAAGGCCACCTCTCTCCTCGGCCGCCCGCCCACCTGCACCCCAAGTTCAAGCCTCTGACCGTCCGCCCTATCCCCGGAAATAAAGATAGGCGCCCAAAATGCAGAGCAGGATAAAGGCGGAGGCCGACAATTCCTGCCAACCCCAACTGGCGCGCGTGCTGGTTCGGTCTTCGTCGGTGGCGGTGCCGAAGGTGAGGCTCTTGATTTGCGCGTATTGGGGGGCCGGGGTCAGGTAGCTGACCGCTACCATCACCACCGCCGAGAAGAGCGTGATGATGATGCTGAAGTATTGGAAGTTGATGTTGTTGATGACCCACAGGAAGGTCCCTTGGTTATAGCCATGCTCGAAGCCTTTCAGCTTCATGGTCACCGGCGTGTCCACCAACATGCGGAAGACGCCGAGGATAAACCCCGCGACCATCGCGTAAAGGCAGCCTTTGGCGTTGAGGCGCTTCCAGAAGACGCCGAAGAAGAAGACGACAAAGATCGGCGGCGCCAAGTAGCCTTGCACCTGCTGTAGGTAGTCATACAGACTGTGCGCGCCCTGGACGACCGGTATCCACAGCATTGCGATGATCACCATGACCGTCGTCGCAATGCGGCCGGTGCGGACGATTTCGTGCTGGGTGGCCTTGGGCTTCCATTTCTCATACAGGTCCACGGTGAAGAGGGTGGAGCAGGCGTTGAACACGCCGGCCAGCGACCCCATCAGCGCCGAGAGCAACCCGGCGACGACGATGCCGCGCAGGCCCGGGGGCAACAGGTGTTTAACCATCAAGGGGAAGGCTTTCTGGGCGTCAAAGTTGGCGGCGAGTTCCGGCACTTTGCCGCTCTTGACCAGCGCAAAGCAGATCAAGCCGGGGATAATGAAGAGATAGACGGGGAAGAGCTTGAGGAAGGAAGCGAAGATGCAACCGCGGCGCGCGACGGCCTCGTTCGGAGCGCCGAGGGCGCGTTGGACGATGTATTGGTCGGTGCACCAATACCACAGGCCGATGACCGGGGCGCAGATGGCCATGCCCAGCCAGGGGTAATGCTGGTTGAAATACCAGGCCTGCCTGACGAGCTGGCCGGCCTCGTTCCGCTCCATCACCGGCGCCCAAGTGGCCGCGACGCCGGGGGGCGTCAGCGGCTTCCAGAGGTTGAACATATCCGAGCCGCAAAGCTGGCGCAGCTCGGTCCAGCCGCCGAGCTTGACCAGGCCATAGATGGTCAGGAGGGCTGAGCCGCAGATGAGGACGACGACCTGGACGGCGTCGTTGTAGGCCACGGCGCGCATGCCTCCCAGGGCGGTGTAGAGGCCGGTGAGCGCGATCACGGCGACCGAGCCGATCCAGAAGCTATTGATCTCAACACCGCCGAGGTTTAGGTGGATTTCGGGGAGCAGCGTCGAGAAGACGACGCCGCCGGCAAAAATGCCCACCGCGATCTTCGACACGATGAAGGTGATGAGCGACACGATGGACAGGACGTAGCGCGAGCCGGTGGAGAAGCGCCGTTCGAGAAACTCCGGCATGGTGAACACCAGCGAGCGGGCGTAAAACGGCACGAAGACCCAGGCCAGCACCAGCAGGCACCAGGCATGCAGCTCGTAATGGGCCATCGCCACCCCGTCCTTTGCGCCCGAGCCGGCCAGGCCGACGATGTGCTCGGAGCCGATGTTGGAGGCGAAGATGGACGCGCCGATGACCCACCAGCCAAGGTTGCGGCCGGCGAGGAAGTAGTCGGCGGCGGTGTCCTTGGCGCGGCGGACGACCCACCAGGCGACGCACAGCAGGATGCCGAAGTAGAACGCGATCGCCAGCCAGTCCAGGCTGGTTAACGTGGGGCCGGGAGAGGCGGAGATTGGGGTGGGATTCATACGAGAGAAGGGCCAGTGGGTTAACTTTGAGGGGCGAGGGGCGAGGGACAGGGGCTGGCGATTTCGCGCCAGCGTCTTGGAGTGCGCCAGTGCTCTGGCGCTTTGTGCACAGCGCACGACCAGAGAAAAGCGCCAGAGCACTGGCGCACTCCAAAACCTGGCGGAGGTTCGGGTGGTTGAGAGAAAACGGACGCCAGCGGGTCAAGATTGGCCATAGGTGGCTTTGGGGCCGTGTTTGCGGAGGAAGTGTTTGTCGAGCAGCGCGGGTTGCAGGGGTTTAAGTTTCGGGTTGATACGAAGCGTTTCACTCGCCAGCCGGGCGATGAACTCCAGCACCACGGCGTTGTGGACAGCGTCGGCCACGCTTTTGCCCCAGACAAAGGGGCCGTGACTGGCTACCAGCACGGCGGGATGCTGAAGGGGGTCGAGCTTGCGAAACCGTTCGACGATCACCCGGCCCGTGTTGGCCTCGTAATCGGATCGGATTTCCGCGGCCATGAGCAAACGCGTGCAGGGCACGGTGCCATAGCCGAAATCAGCCTGCGTCGTGCCGTAGGATGGCAGGTCTTTCTTCGCCTGGGCCCAGGCGGTGGCGTAGAGACTGTGGCTGTGAACGATGCCACCGACGCGGGGAAATGCGCGGTAGAGTACCAGGTGGGTCGCGGTGTCCGAGCTGGGCTTGAGCCCGCCCTCGACGACTTTGCCGCTTTGGAGTGAGACCACGACCATGTGCCTGGGCATCATACCGTCATAGGGCACGCCTGACGGCTTGATGACCACCAGTCCGCGCCGGCGGTCTATCCCGCTGGCGTTGCCCCACGTTTCAACAACCAGACCCGCTTTGACCAGGTCCAGGTTCGCCTGGCAGACAGCCTTTTTCAGTTGCTCCAGCATGCGCTAACCCGTGAAGCCCCGGTGCAAACCGTAATAGACCTCGTTCCACCTCAGCTCCTGTTTGAACTGGCGGAGCCGGGTGTCGGCGTCAATGACCACTAGTTCGAGGCCCGCCATGCAGGCGAAGTCCTCGATCATCTCCGTCGTGACCGCCTGGCTGAAGCCGGTGTGATGCGCGCCGCCGGCGTAGATCCAGGCGGCAGCGGAAGTCGGCAGGTCCGGTTTAGGCATCCAGACTGCGCGGGCGACCGGGAGCCGGGGCAGCGGCTTCTCCGGAGGCACCACCTCGACTTCGTTGACCAGCAATCGGAAGCGGTTGCCCAAGTCAATGATGGACGCGTTGATGGCCGGGCCGGCCGGCGTGTCGAAGACCAGCCGCACCGGGTCCGCCTTGCCGCCGATGCCGAGCGGATGCACTTCGAGCGAGGGCCGGCCTTTGGCGATGCTCGGGCAGATTTCCAGCATGTGCGCGCCCAGCACCAGGCTGCGCTTCGGGTCCAGGTGATAGGTGTAGTCCTCCATGAAGGACGTGCCGCCTTTGAGGCCCGCCGCCATGACCTTCATGGCGCGCACCAGCGCGCAGGTCTTCCAGTCGCCTTCCGGGCCAAAGCCGTAGCCATCAGCCATGAGGCGTTGCACCGCGACCCCGGGCAACTGCGCCAGCCCATGCAGGTCTTCAAACGTATCCGTGAATCCCTTAAAGTCACCGGCGCTCAGGAAGCCACGCAAACCCAACTCAATGCGCGCCGCCTCCCGCACGCCTTGCCGCTGGGGGCCGGCCTTGCGGAGCTTGGGCGCCACCAGGTAGGAGCGCTCGTATTCGGCGATGAGGCGGTCAACCTCCCGGTCCGTCACCGCGTTGACCGATTTGACCAGATCGCCTACCCCGTAGCCGTTGACCGAGTAGCCGAACTGCACCTGGGCGGCGACCTTGTCGCCCTCAGTGACAGCGACCTCGCGCATGTTGTCGCCAAACCGGCAGAACTTCGCCCCCTGCCAATCGTGCCAGGCGGCCGCCGCGCGGCACCAGGCGCCGATGCGCCACTGCACCGCCGGATCCTGCCAGTAGCCGGCCACCACCTTCCGCTCCAGCCGCAGGCGGCTCATGATGAAGCCGTGCTCGCGGTCGCCGTGGGCCGCCTGGTTGAGGTTCATGAAGTCCATGTCCAGGGACGGCCACGGGATGTCCCGGTGGTGCTGGGTGTGCAGGTGCAGCAGGGGCTTGCGCAGCGACTTGAGCCCATTGATCCACATCTTCGACGGGGAGAAGGTGTGGCACCACGTAATCAGGCCGATGCAGTCGGGGCTCTCGTTGGCCGCCTGGCACAGCGCGGTCGCTTCCGCCGGCGTCTTCACCACCGGCTTGACCAGCACGTTCACCGGGATCGCGGGCGCCGCATCCAACGCGCCCCCGATCTGTGCCGCGTTGGCGGTGACCTGTTTCAGCACCGCAGGTCCATAAAGCTGCTGGCTGCCAGCGACGAACCAGACCTCGAACCGCCTCAGATCAATCGTGCTCATAAAGCGTCCTTTGGAGCTTGCCCTACTTCTGCACCGAGAACTTGTAAATGATGGTGGTCCGGTAAACCTCGCCGGGCTTGAGCACCACCGACGGGAATTCCGGCTGGTTGGGCGAATCGGGGTAATGCTGCGGCTCCATGCAGAAGCCGTCGCGGAACTGATACACCCAGCCCCCTTTGCCCGTGAGCGTGCCGTCGAGGAAGTTGCCACGAGTAGAATTGCAGGCCCGGCTCGGTGGACCAGACCTCCATCACGCGGCCGCTCGTCGGCTCGGACACGCGCGCCATCAGGCCAAGCTGCCCCACCGGCTTGTTGATGACCCAGTTGTGGTCGTAGCCTTTGCCGAACTTAAGTTGCTCGTCGTCCTGCCCGATGCGCGCGCCGATGGCCGTCGGCGTGCGGAAATCGAACGGTGTGCCCTCCACCGGCCGCAGCTCGCCCGTCGGGATCAGCGTGCTGTCCACCGGCGTGAACTTGTCCGCCGCCAGCATCACCTGGTGATTCAGGATGTCGCCCTTGCCCGCGAGGTTGAAATAGGAATGGTGGGTGAGGTTCACCACCGTGGCCTTGTCGGTGGTTGCGGTGTACTCGATCTTCAGCGCGTTATCTTCGGTCAGCGTATAGACCGCGATGACGGACAGGTTGCCCGGGTAGCCTTCCTCGCCGTCTTTGCTCTCATACCGCAGCTCGAGCGCCGGCCCCTCCAGGCTGGCCAGGAAACGTGGTTCCCAGACCACCTTGTCGAAGCCTTTGCGCCCGCCGTGCAGCGCGTTGGGGCCGTTGTTGACGGCCAGCGTGTATTCCCTGCCGTCGAGTGTGAACTTGCCCTTGGCAATCCGGTTGCCGTAACGGCCGATCAGCGCCCCGAAGTAAGGGCTGTCCTTGAGGTAATTGGTGAGTCTCTCATAACCGAGCACGACATCTCCGGACTGGCCATTGCGGTCGGGCACCTTCAGGAAGATGACCAGGCCGCCGTAATTGCAGATGCCGACCTCGGCCCCCTTGTTATTGCGCAGCGTGTAGAGGTCCACCGCAATGCCGTCCTTCGTTTGGCCGAAGGGCCCCCGGCTGATCTGCCCCTTCTGCAAGGAGGCCTTTGATACCTCCATGCAGCCGACCAGCGCCGCCGCGCCCAAACCCACGCACACAATCTTGAGCCATTGATAGCTACTTGTCATAACGCGTTTTCTGGTTTGCTTGTCATGATTTGAACCACGAAATACACGAATCGGGACTCAGACAACGATGCGCTCATATTCAACTCCGGGGCAATGCCCGAAGTTGACCAGTAATCCCCTTCACTTCCTCGCCCGGTTGCGTATCTCGATCAACTGCTTCATCACGTCATACAGGCTGCCGCTCCCTTGCCGCGTCCCGAACGCATCGTGCAGCTTCCGGTAGAGCGAATAAAGCTCTTTATACACGGCGTGCGCGGCCGGGTTTGGCTGGAACACCCGGGATTTCAAGCCCGTCATCGCCTTCTGTGCGTCGGCGTAATTGGCGTAGCCGCCCGCTGCCTTACCCGCCACCACCGCCCCGGCGATGGCCGCCCCCAACGCGCAGGTTTGCGCCGCGCGCGAAATCTTGATTGGCCGCCCCGTCACGTCCGCGTAAATCTGCATCACCAGCGGGTTCTTCTCCGCAATGCCGCCGCAGTTGACGATCTGCTCGACCTTCAGCCCGTATTCCTCGAAGCGGCTGATGATCGTCAGCGCGCCGAACGCGGTCGCCTCGATCAGCGCGCGGTAAATCTCCGCCGGCGTGGTGTAGAGCGTCTGGCCCAGCAGCAGACCGGTCAGCCGCTGGTCCACCAGCACCGTGCGATTGCCGTTGTTCCAATCCAGCGCCAGCAAACCCGACTCGCCCGGCGCCAGCTTCGCCGCCGCCGCGCTCAGCGCCTCGTGCGACCCCGCCTTCTTGCCCAGCGGCTGAAGGTAGTTTACGAACCAGTTGAAGATGTCGCCCACGGCCGACTGGCCCGCTTCCAGGCCGTAATAGCCCGGCAGAATGCTGCCTGGGACGATGCCGCACAGGCCGGGAATGTCCGCCAGCTTCTCCCCCAGCGGCACCACCATCATGTCGCACGTGCTCGTCCCGATGATCTTCACCAGCGTGCCCGGCGCGATCCCCGACCCGACGCCGCCCAGATGCGCGTCCATTGCCCCCACCGCCACCGGCAGACCCGCCGGCAACCCCGTGCGCCTCGCCCATTCCGCCGTCAGCCCGCCCACCGTCTGGTCAATCGTGCGCGCCTTCGCCGGCAGGCGCGACCGTAGTTCCCCCAGCTTCGGATCAAGCTGCGACAGGAACTCCGCATCCGGGTAGCCGCCCCACGCGTCGTTGAACATTCCCTTGTGGCCCGCTGCGCACACCCCGATCGTCGAGTTGCTCCGGCGCTTCGGTGCCGGTCAGCATCGCCGGCACCCAATCCGCGCATTCCACCCACAGGTAGGCGGCGTCGAACACCTCGGGGCTCGTGCGCCGGCAATGCAGGATCTTGCTGAAGAACCATTCGCTGGAATACGTGCCCGCCGCACTTGGCCAGATACTGCGGCCGAATTCGGCGCGCCAGTTCGGTGATCTCTCCCGCCTCGGCGATGCCCGTGTGGTCCTTCCACAGCCACGCCATCGCCGCGGGATTCTTCGCGAACCGGCGGTCGAACGCCAGCGGCCGGCCATTGCGATCCACCGGCATCGGCGTGCTGCCCGTGGTGTCCACCCCGATCCCGATGATCTGCTCCGGCGCAAACCCGCGCACCGCCCGCTTCGCCAGCGCCAGCGCCTTCTTGATCGTGATCTCCGCCCCGGTCACATAGTCCGCCGGGTGCTGCCGCGCCAGGTTCGGGTCGCGCGACAGGATCACCCCCTGCGTCCCGTGTGCGTAATTCCACACCGCCGACGCCACCTCGCGCCCGTTGGCGACGTTGACGATCAGGGTGCGGACGGAGTTGGTGCCGTAATCCAGGCCGATGGTGTACTTGGTTGCGCTCATGGGCCCTTTACATACCCCCCCCCCGCCCCCCTGTCGAGAAAATCACGGAGCGCCGCGCGGCAAACGAATTCATGGGAGAACCAAGGCCGCCTCGACCCTCGCAGCGCCGCTCCGCCCAAAAACAAAGTTCAGCGGAACGCCAGAAATGCGGTCCGCTGAACCTGGAACCTGTGGTCCGTTTCCTATGGGGTCGGCTTTAGCAGCCGACTAACCGCGCGACAGTTTCCGCCGGCGTTGGACGAAGCCGAGGATGCCCAGACCGCACGCCAGCAGCGGCAGCGCGCCGGGTTCAGGCACGTCACTGATGAAGTCGTAGATCACGGGTGCCGTAGCGCCGCCGGGATCGTTGCCGCCGACGGCAGGCGTGTAGCCAAACAAACCCTCGGCGCCCGACGGGAGGGTGACCTCATTAAAGAAGAGCACCGGGGCCGCAGCGTTGAAGCCCGGTATTCCCACGTCGGCCAGCGAGATCGGCGGGTCGTTGATGCCAACATCCGAGAAGAAGAAAAGGTGGCCGTTGCCGTCGAAGCGAATGAGGTCCGAAACCACTCCATAGTTATCGGCGATGGACACGTCCCCACGATTTCCCGCGAAGGGCAAGTTATAGGAGAGCGTGGCCATCCCCGAGAAGAGCTCCACCACATTGGTCTGCCACGTCAGCGGGCTCCCGCCGATGGTTCCGTTCCCCCATTCGTCCACCGAGATTAAGGGTTGGCTGAAGGCGGTGGTCGCTGCAATCGCTGCCGTGAAACCGACCGTGAGCATTACTTTGATGTGTCTTTTCATTGGTTTGTCTATGTGTTTCTAGTTTGTGCCGCCTCGAGAATATATCCACGGGGCGGCGGTTTTGTTTTGTTTACTGTGTTTTGGCGGCGAGAGCCAACCTCCCGCTGGGGTGCAAATGCATTGGCTGGCGCCTCACCGCCCGATACGTCTGACTCATACACCTGTTCCCGCCGGGAGTCAAGTTTATGAATAAACATCATTAGAAGCCTTAACGCCTGCTTGCCCCGTGCCCGGCGCCCTTCTGCCCGGCACGGCGGTGCCGCGCCGGACCCGGTGCCTCGTCCCGCGAGCCGTGCCGGCGTGCAGCACGGCATAGGTCGTGGGGATCCCGGGTCTTGTTCGCCGGCCCGCTCCTGAGGGCTTGCCCTCCGCCGGGAGGAGGACATCATGGCGGCGGCGCCGATTGAGAATGAGCATTGCCAGCAGATGATACTGCCCTAGTCGTGTTGATCACCCAGAAGGCCAACTCCACCTCCCCCGAGAGAGAGCCTCCACCCACCCGCGAACACCGGGCAGGGGGCGTCCGGAACCACGCGTCCCGGCTACGGCTGCTGCTCGCCTTGGCGGCCGTGGCGCTGGCTTACTTTTACCGGCTGGACCGGCCGCTCCTTTGGCCTGATGAGGCCGAAACCGGCATTCTTTCCCGCAACATCTTGCGCTGCGGCTATCCGACCGTCTTTGACGGCCGGAACGTCAGTCTGTTTGAGAATGGCGCCGAGACCAATCACAGCCTTGTGCGCACGGTAATGCCTTGGAGCCAGTTCTATCTGGGCGCCTCGTCGCTGAGGCTCTTCGGCAACCACACCGCCGGCTTGCGCATCCTGTTTGCTCTCGTCGGCCTGCTAGCCTTCTTCCCCCTTTACGCCGTTCTCAAACCGCGTGTCAAATGCCCCAACCTCGTCACCGTCCTGGTGCTGGTTGCCCCGCAAACCGTCCTTTTCCAAAGGAACGCGAGGTATTACCCGATCCTGACCCTGGCCTACGCCTTGCTGGTCTGGCATCTCTGCGCCAGTTTCAAGAACCCTAAAGTCCGCTGGGGCGTGGCTGCGTTGGTGATGCTCTTGCTGTTCCAGGCGCATTCCTTCGCCGCGGCTTGTTGCGCGGTGTCAGTGGTTTTGTTCTGCGCGCTCTTCCGCCGAGAGGCGCTGCCGGTGTATTTGGTGGCGGCTGCCGCGGGCGTCGTGTCCTGGCTCGCCTGGGCCAGATGGGTCGGTCCATCGGTCGAACGCATGGGTTGGATACTGACCGCCAACTTCCCTTCGTGGTGCGAGCAGTTTGCACGGAGTCTCCAGTTTGCGCTGGTGGATTTCGACGTGGTGGGCTGCGTGCCGCTGCTGTTCTGGTCGGCGATGGTGGTTCTGCTCTGCCGGAAGGGCCGCCGCGCGTGGGCAGAGATCATGCGGGAACCTTTGGTGTCATTTGTAGGGGTAAGTCTCCTGGTTCAGTCCGTGGCTACGGCGGCTGTGTTTGGCGCGGAAACAGGGTCGCGGTATGCGATCCTGCGCTACCAGCCGCACCTGCTGGTTTTCGCGCTGGTTGCCGCCTTCTGCGCGCTTGATCGGGTCATCCGCCGTCGGAGCTTGTTCTGTTTGGCCGCAGTCGTCATGGTGGGGTGCAACTTGGTGACCGTTTCCTATTGGGCGGGCTTCGCTTCGCGGCATGTCCCGGTTTCATGGTTCCTGCCGGTCTATTCCGAGATTCTCCGGCCGCAAACAAGTGCCCTGGACGCCGTCATCGCCCGGTTGCGCACGGAAGCGGCTGGTACCGCGAAACCGGACACGGTGATGGTCGCGCTTCCTTACTGGGTGCAGGACACCATGATCTTCTACCTCGGTGATTCCTATCTGGTGCGCCCCGGCCGCGAGCCCCGGGCGCCGGCGTTCGATGAGGTGTTGCGAACCAACCTGGGGGCGGAGCATTACCGCCAGCTGTTTGGCAAGCCGGAATGGGTGCTGGACACGCTCAGGGTCATTGAGTCCATCCCCGGCTACACCAATGCGGCAGCGTTTCCCTCTTATCGCGACAGGCCGGACGACGGCGTCCGGCCCGAGCTGACCCGCCATACCTTTCTGCAGCGCAGCGTGGTCGCCAACGTCATCTTGTATCGGGCATCCGGCCGTCCCCAAAAGGATTGAGGGCCTTTCCGGCTCTTCCAGCCTTGGCCAAGCCAGCCGGTGTTCGCACCGGCTCCGGCAACGCGGCGTCAGAATCAGGTGTCACGAGTTCCGACTCACACTGCGATGCGGCTATGCTTGCTGATTGACCCCCTTGTCCCCGTCTGGCATCATCCCGGCCAGAATGAGCGAGAGCGGGAAGCAATGCTCCCTCACAGGCGCAGCGTTAATGAATCGCCGGGGCGCAAGCAGTAGTTTCCTATCAGTTCCTGTCGGTTATGCCCAACCCCGGGCCGGAACGGTATGTTGAGCAGGCGAATCGCAAACCGGACGTGGGGCTCGTGCAGGAATGCGGTGCGCGCCGCGGCGGCGGTGACCTCCGCCCTGCTGGCAGTGTCGGAATTCGACGGCCCGGCGCGTGCGGGGACGCTGTACTGGGACACCGACGGCTCAACTGCTGGCAACAATGCGTCCAGTGGCGCGAACCTGGGCGGCTCAGGCATCTGGAGCAGCGCGAACGCTAACTGGTGGGACACCAGCCTTGGGACGCTTCAAGCCTGGACCGACGGGAGCGATGCGGTGTTCTGGGGAGCGGCAGGCACGGTCACCGCTGCGACCGTTTCGGCCAACAGCCTTACCTTCAAGACAACCGGTTACTCGGTCAGCTCCGGCACGCTGACCATGATCGGCGCACCGTCCAACTTCACCGTGGACTCCAACGTCACCGCAACCATCAACTCAACCATCGCCGGCTCCAACACCATGTGGAAGCTCGGAGCTGGCACCCTCATTTTAGCCAACACCAACAACATCAACACTGCCGACACCAATGGCGGCGGCTGGCGCATCGAAGGTGGCGGCACGCTCGTCATCAGCGCCGACACCTGCCTGGGCGCAGCGCTCCCCGACTCTGCTCGCAACTCCTTCACCGACATCCATTTCAATCAATCCACCATTCGGGCTGGCGCCTCCTTCGGGCTCGACATCAACCGCCGCACCAAGATCAACGACAACGCCTCCACCAACCGCGGCGACGCCATCCTGGACACCTACGGACATGTGTTCTACTGGTACGGCTCCCTTCAGGGCGGCGCTGGATCACTGTGCGTCACCGATTCCAGCGGGAACGGCGGCATTCTCATCCTCGGCACTGACAAGAAAGCCAGCATCAATCCCTTCGGGAGCGCGTTGCCTGCCGGTACGGTCAACCTCACCGTCCAGGACAGCGCCATCGTCCAGACCTCCGGCCAAGTCACACCTACCGGCGGGGAACTCGGCAGCGAAACCGGCGCCGGCGGCGCGGTGCTCGCCATCAAGCTCGACAACGGCCAAATCCGGTCCGAGTCCGGCGGCTATACCTTCCAGCGCAACCTCATCCTCGGCCCCGGCGGCGGCAGCCTCGATACCGGCGCCTGGATCCAAACCTTCCTCGGCACCGTCTCCGGCTCCGGCAAACTGACCAAGTGGGGCTACGGCACTCTCGTCCTCGACAACACCAGCGCCACCTGGGCCGGCGGCACCGAGATTCGCGACGGCACCCTCGTGCTCGGCCGCGCCGGCTCCAACGGCCTGCTCCCCGGCACCCTCGCCAATCCCTCCTCCGTCGTCATCAGCACCGGCGCCACCCTCAAATTCAACCGCGGCTCCAACAAATCCTTCTTCGACATCATCTCCGGCGGGGGCGGGATCACCGTCGCCAACGTTAACAACGCCAAGGTCAGGCTCGTCTCCGACAACACCTATGCCGGCCCGACCACCATCAGCTCGGGCATTCTGATGATCGGCCAGGGCAATCCCGGTGAGCCGGGCTCCATCGCCAGCAGCGTCGTCAACAACAGCGGATCGCTGGTGTTTAACCGCGTCGAGGACCTTACCTGCGCCGGCGCGATCAGTGGACCCGGGACGATGGAGAAGCAAGGGGCGGGGCGGCTGGTGCTGACGGGGACGAACAGTTACACCGGCACAACAACCGTCAGCGCTGGCACCCTCCTCGTCAACGGCGTCATTGGCGCCAGCGCCGTCACGGTCACCAACGGCACCCTTGGCGGCAACGGCCTCATTCTTGGACCTGTTGCCATCCAATCCCCCGGCTGCCTGGCTCCCGGCACTTCCATCGGCGCCCTGACGATCAGCAATGCTCTGAGCCTTGCCGGCGTCACCGTCATGGAACTGAACGCCGCCGCCGGCACCAACGACCTCGTTCGCGGCCTCACCAGCGTGATTTACGGAGGCACGCTCACGTTGTCCAACGTGGCGGGAACCCTTACCGCTTCGAAGGCCTTCAAGCTCTTTAGCGCGAACAGCTACAGTGGCGCGTTCGCATCACTCACCCCTGCCAGCCCCGGCCAGGACTTGGCTTGGAATACCAACACCCTCGCTACGGACGGAACACTCCGGCTCGTCAGCACCGCCCCCGTCACGATCTCCGCAGGGCGCGGCACTCCATGCGCGCCGTCCTCGGTATGCCTCACTCTTTCCTGGCCCGCCGACCACATCGGCTGGCGTCTCCAGGCTCAAACCAACTCCCTTTCCGTCGGCCTGGGCACCAACTGGCTCGATGTCCCCGACTCCACCGCCACCAACCAATTGACCTTCACCCTCGACCCGACCGGTGGCAGCGTCTTCTACCGCCTGGTCTATCGCTGACTTACCTGCAACTCAAAACCCCCTCGCCTCTTCGCTCTTGGCGGGAGAAGCGGCGGCCCTTACGTTCCCGCCTGTGATTACCATCACCATCGCCAACCAGGGCCGTCTCTGGCCTCACTACTACTACGGCCCCACCCGCATCGAAGTCACGCTCGCCAGCCCCAACCGCCCGGGCTTCTCCGCCCGTGGTCGCACCCTGTACGAAGTCACCGTTATCGAAGGCCCCCGCTACCCCGGTCCCAAACGCCGCACCCTCCTCTTCGCCTGCAAGTTCAATCCCCACCGCAACGTCCCCCGTTTTGTGCGCGACCTCTTCGTCCGCCTTGCCCGTTCTGACGACCCCGCCCCGCCCCGAGACGAGCCGTGACCCCATCTGCCATCTGCCGCCTGTCATCGGCAATTGGCAATCGGCGGCGTACCCTCGCCCCGCCTCCCTCGCGTCCCCGTCTCCTTAACTGAGAACTAAACACTCACAACTCAAAACTCTCTCCTCCCTTTCCTTCTCCTTGCGCGTGAGCCGGCTCCAGCTACTAGCCAGCGCGAGGCCCACATGACCTGGGGCAGAGCAATGACCACTGACATCTGCAGCCGGCCCCGCAACGGTGCGGGCTCCGGCCTGATGGCCAGCCTATGCTCAGCTTGGGTGGTAACCAAGGCCGATGGTGTACTTGGTTGCGCTCATGGGCGTGATACCTGACACCCCTCGCCCCCTGTTGAGCAAGTCGGCAGGAAGCTTCGCCGCGTTTGCCTTGATGTCATGGCTGGGGCCCTCAACCCGGCGTTCGGCGTGGGAAGTAGCCGGATGAAATAAGAAGGGGCGCGCTTTGTGCGCGCCCCGCCAAGTTGTGGGCCATTTACGTGCGGAATCCTATCGACGCCGACGCAGCAGGAGCGCCAGGCCACCGAGAGCCAACAGGCTTAACGTCGTCGGCTCCGGAATCAATGCGAACGTCCCGTCCGAGCCATAGACCGTTGTCGCCCAGCCACCCGGCGACCAGTACCGGGCGTACTCGGACGAGCTGTTCACCACGACCAGGTTGCCGGCGGGGTCAAAGGCCAGTTCACGCCCCCGACTGCCCGACCCCGGGGTAAAACTCTCCAGGAAGGCCCCGGTCGCCATGTCAAAGATGCGAACCACGCCGTTGTCGTAGCTCACATACGCCACAGTCCCGGCATTTTCATTGATGTCTATGCCGGCCGGACTGCCGGCATAGGCGCTGGACGCCGACCATAAGATGTCGTCCTCAAGCGGTGGAGTGCCCGCCCCATTGAACTTGACGATCGGCGAGGCCTGACCCGCTGTGGAGCGGTAGGTATTCAAGTACCAGTCGCCCTTGCTGTCGCGGGCCACGTCGTAGGGATAGAAACTCGACCAAGGAGCAGCGGTGCCGATGAATTGCGTGCCGGTGTCAGTCGCACCCACCGCGGCACTCGCCCCGAGGTCATACTTGATGAGGCCGACACGGGCATCCAAGTAGTGGCCATTAACCAGGTAGATGCTTCGGTTGCCGCCCGCCTGCGTGCCGGTCACGTAGATGCTGTTGACATACTGCCCTGTTGTCTTATTGGCGGCGGTAATCAACTGCGTCGCTGACTGCAAATCGGGGCTCATCTCGTAAGCGAGATCATTCGAGAAGTCGGCGACGTAAAGGTGGCCGTCCGGGCCGATGGTGCTCTTGTACGGGCCGGACGTGCCGCCCCAGGTGACGCCGCCAGTTCCGAAACCAGCAGCCGCACCGTTCGCCCGCAGCGCATAGATGCCTTCGGGGGTATTGCGGCCGGCCCCGGTCGTGGCGGTCGTGGCATTGGACACGAACACCTTGCCGAAGTTCGCGCTCGCTGGATTCTTGTCAATGGACACCCCAGTCGGGGTATAGAAGTTCCTGTCAAACCCGTCGGCTATATACTGGCTCCAGCCCGACCCCCCATAGCTGCTCACCTTGATCTGGTAGGTGGAGTAGCCGGCCATGTTGAAGCTGATTGTCCCAGCCGTGGTGCTCAGATTCAACGTTTGGGCCCCGCCATCAAGAATGGCCTGCACGCTAAAAGCGTTCTGGTTCAAAAGAAACGACACGTCGTCGCCGGCTTTGCTCACCTCCGAGGCATACGCAACGGCCGACGCCGTCGAGGCCGACGCCAACACGACAACACCAACAAGAAGACCAGTTAACTTAGCTTTCATTTCTTACTCCTAAAGGTTTGGATCTGTTACTCTGACATTGTTTGTGCTTTGTGACACGATAAGCAGCTTTGTGCCGTTCTAAAGAGAATGCTCGAATTTGTCAACAAGAAAATGCAAGAAGCGGACCCCATTGTCCGATCTGCCACGGCGGTTTGGCACATGATGTGCTTTGGGTTGCCGTTTTCTGCGAGCAGCAAACGAAGGGCCTATTTCGATCGCGCCATACCGCGCAGGGCGCATCTCTTTCTTGCCGCAGCGCCGAGCCAGAGATCCCTCCGCTGCCAGCAGCCCCACACCCATCACTGCGTCAGGTTGTCCATTTTTAAGACACATTACCCCGGTCCGGTTTGCTAGCCTCACGTTCCATCCCTCACAGCAAACAACCGGGCGAAAGCTTCGATAGACGTCAATTCCAGGCATCCCCACCCCTACAAGGGCATGGCCCGAGACACCCAAACGCCGTGTACAAGGGGTGTACAAGGGATGCTCACCGGATGCACAAGGGAAAACCCCTTGTGCATCCGGTGTACATCCGGTGAGCACCCCTTGTACACGACGCGGAGTGCCGGAGGAATACCTTGGCTCAAGGTGATGAAGCCCTGCTCTGGAGACGTTCGGGCGCAATAATCGCCAGCACCTGCTCTTCCCCCACACCGTAATTGATCCTGCAAGAAGTTGAGATGCGCCCTACCGCGCACTGCCGCCGCCGCCAATGCCTAATCTTGCGCTTTAGCGTTTGGCCGCAGTCTCAGTCTTGGTTTGCTCGATTTCCCAGCCGCCGCCCAGCGCTTTGTAGATGGCGACGAGGCTGGTGGCGGTGCGGGTTTCGCTCTGGGCGAGCTGAGCCTGGATGACCAGTTGGGCGCGCTGGGCGTCGAGCACGGGGAGAAAATCATCAATGCCGCCCTCATACCGCCGTCGCGCGAGCGCCGCCGCCTCGGTGGCCGAACGGTCGGACGCGCGGAGATAATCGCGGCGGACCTGTTCCTGCCCGAAATCCACCAGCGCATTCTCGGTCTCTTCGAGGGCTGTCAGGACGGTCTTTTCGTAGCTGGCGAGTTGGGCCACGGTCCGCGCGTCGGCGGCCTTGATGCGCGCCCGGATATGGCCGAGGTCCAGCGCGGCCCAGGAGATTCTCGGGCCGAAGGAGTAGGTGTCGGACCCGCCCTGGACCAGGCTGGAGATTTGGCTGGCCTGGACGCCGAGGCTGCCGATGAAGGTGACACGCGGGAACAGGGAGGAGGTCTCGACGCCGATCCGGGCGGTGGCCGCCGCCAGCGAGCTTTCGGCGGAACGGATGTCCGGCCGCCGCCGCAGCAGCTCCGCCGGGTTGCCGATGTTGACCAGCAGCGGCAGGTTCGGAATCGGGGCCGGCGGCGTCAGCTCCGCTTCCAGTGCGGTTGGCTGCTGGCCGGTGAGCACGCCGAGACGATAAATGGCGCGCTTGATGGCGGCTTCCACCGGCGGGATCAGGGCCAGCGTCGCGTCGAGCTGGGCGCGCGCGCGGGCGGTGTCGAGTTCGGTGGCGCGTCCCGCCTTGAGTTTCGCCAGGGCGATGTCCAGGGTTTCGCGTTCGTTCGCGACGTTGCCCCGAGCCACCGCCAACTGGTTTTGCGCGCCGCGGAGTTCGAGGTAGTTGCGGGCGACCTCGGAGACAAGTGTTACCAGCACATCCTGGCGGGTCGCGACCGTGGCGGCGACAATCGCCGTGTCGGCCTCGATGGATCGGCGCACCCGGCCGAAGAGGTCCAGTTCCCAGATGGCGTCGAAGCCGGCGTCGTAGAGGCTGTTCTCGCGTTCGGAGCGGCTCAAGGGCACGGGAGTGGAATCCTGGCTGGACAGTGACTTGGTCCAGCCGGCGTTGGCGTTCGCGATCGGAAAGAGGTCGGCGACGGCGCCCATACGCAAGGCGCGCGCTTCGAGCACGTGTGCGGTCGCAATGCGCAGGTCCTGGTTGGTGGCCACCGCCTGATCCACAAGGTGGTTGAGAATCACGTCATTGAACCCTCGCCACCAGGTGACAGCGGTGGACGCCGGGCTCATGTTCGTCTGGCTGCCGTTGGCAAAGGCGGCGCTGACCTCGGTCTTGGGCGGATGGAAGTTCGGCCCGACCGCACAGCCGTTCAAGAGGACCAACGAGGTCAAGCCTCCCAGCAACAGCAGCAGCGTGGCGCCCGACGCGGCGGCTTTCGGCAGGGAGCCTTCCGCCACGGGCTTTCTTGCGCTCCAGCACCCGGCGGATGACCACATAGAACACCGGCGTCAGCACCACGCCGAAGAAGGTGACGCCCAACATGCCAAAGAAGACGGCCGTGCCGATGGACACCCGCATCTCCGCGCCGGCGCTGCGGGAGAGCATGAGCGGGATGACGCCGAACGTAAACGCAAAGGAGGTCATCAGAATCGGGCGCAGCCGCAGGCGCGAGGCTTCGATGGCGGCCTCGGTCCGGTTCCGTCCGGCATCCTGCAACTGCTTGGCGAATTCGACAATGAGGATGGCGTTCTTGCAGGCCAAGCCCATCAGCACGACCAGCCCGATCTGGGTGAAGAGGTTGTTGTCCAGGCCGCGCAGCCACACGCCCAGGATCGCAAAGAGCAGGCACATCGGCACGATGAGAATGATCGCCAGCGGCAGCGACCAGCTCTCGTATTGGGCGGCCAACACCAGGAACATCATCAGCACGCAGAGCGGAAAGATATAGACGGCGGTATTGCCGGCCAGGATTTGCAGCAGGCTCAGCTCGGTCCACTCGATCCTGATGCCCCGCGGCAGAACCTTTTCGGCCAGGTCCGTCATGAGCCGGATGGCATCGCCGGAGCTGACGCCCGGCGCGGTGGTGCCGAGGATCTCGGCGGTGGGAAACATGTTGAAATGGCCCGCCAGCACGGGCGCGTTGACGTCCTTGACCTGCACCAGCGTGCCCAGGGGCACCATTTCCCCTTTGGCATTGCGCGTCTTGAGGTTCCTCACGTCGCCCGGTTTGGCGCGAAACGGCGCGTCGGCCTGCGCGGTCACCTGGTAGGGCCGGCCATAAAGCGTGAAATCGTTGACGTACAGGGAGCCGAGATAGATTGACAGCGTGTCCCAAACGCTGTTGAGCGGCACGCGCATGGATTCGGCCTTGGCGCGGTCCACGTCCAGAAAGACCTGCGGCACGCTGGCGCGGAAGGTGGAGAGCACCTGCGAGATTTTGTTGGTCTGGGCCATGGCGGCGCCCATCAACTGAGAGGTCGCCGCTTGCAGCGCCGCGATAGCCGAGCATTGGCGCGGTCCTCGACCTGCAGCTTGAAGCCGCCCAGCGTTCCCAGGCCATCCACCGGCGGCGTGCCGGCGACCACCACGTAAGCCTCCTGGATGTTGGCCTCGGCGATGCGCTTCCTCAGGTTGGCCATGATGACCTCCGCCGTCAGGCCCTGCTTCACCCGCTCTTCGAAGGGACGCAAGCGGATGAACATGCTCGACGCGTTGGCGCTGTTGCCCAGGGCGACAAGCGACAGCCCGGCGAATTCCGACACGGCGGCGATGCCCGGGGTGTTGGTCAGCAACTGCACCACCCGCTGGCTGACCGCCTCCGTGCGCTGGAGGGACGCGCCGTCGGGCAGTTGCAGGTAGCAGAAGATATTGCCCTTGTCCTGGGACGGAATGAACCCGGTCGGCACCTTGTGGAAGCCAAACCAGGTCAGGCCCAGCAGCCCCGCGTAGACAACGAGCATGACGCCGCAATGCCGCAGCACCCGGCCCAGCACCCGAACGTAGTTCGTCCGCCCGCCTTCGAACACGCGGTTGAAGGCCCGGAACAGCCAATCCACTGAGGTATGGATCACCCGGCCGAGGAAGTCCTTGGGCGCGTGATGGGGCTGGAGCAGCAACGCGCACAGGGCGGGGCTGAGCGTCAGCGAGTTGAACGCCGAGATCAGCGTGGACACGGCGATGGTCAGCGCGAACTGCTGGTAGAACTTGCCGGTGATGCCGCTGATGAAGGCGGTGGGAATGAACACCGCGCTCAGCACCAGCGCAATGGCGATCACCGCCCCGCTCACCTCGTCCATCGCCTTGTGCGTCGCGTCCGCCGGCGAAAGCCCCTCCGCAATGTGCCGCTCCACGTTCTCGACCACCACGATCGCGTCATCCACCACAATCCCGATCGCCAGCACCAGGCCGAAGAGCGACAGGTTGTTGATCGAGAACCCAAAGGCCTTCATGGCCGCAAAGGTGCCGATCAGCGACACCGGCACGGACAACAGGGGGATCAGCGAAGCCCGCCAGTTCTGGAGGAATAGCACCACGACGAATACCACGAGCAGGACGGCGATTATCAGGGTCTCGATCACGGCCCGGATGGACTCGCGGATGAAGGCCGAGGTGTCGTAAGCGATGCGGTAATCCAGCCCGTCGGGGAAGTCCTTCTTGAGCTCCTTCATCGCCGCCTCGATGGCGTTGGCGGTCTCGATGGCGTTGGATCCGGGCTGCTGAAACAGCGCGATCGCCGCCGCCGGCTTGCCGTTGAGCCGGCTGTCGATGCTGTAATCGTTGGCCGCCAGCTCGATGCGGGCGACGTCCCGCAGCCGGGTGATCTGACCGTCGGCATCCGCCTTGAGCACGATGTCCCCGAACTCTTCCTGGGTCAGCAGCCGGCCCCTGGGTGGTCACCGCCAGTTGGAACAGGTTGTCGGGCGGCTGGGGCGACTGGCCGAACAGCCCCGCCGCCACTTCCACGTTCTGCCGGCGGATGGCCGCCACGATATCGCTCGCCGTCAGGCTGCGCGCGGAGGCCTTGTTCGGATCGATCCAGATGCGCATGCAGTAGTCGCGCGCGCCAAAGATGATCGAGTCGCCCACGCCCGGCAGCCGGGCCAGCACGTCCCGCACGTGCAGGTAAGCATAGTTGCTCAGAGTAAACCGGGTCGTACTTGCCCGACGGCGAGACGAGGCTCACCAGCATCGCGATGCTCGGGCGAGCGCTTGCGCGTGGTCACCCCCAGCGCGCGCACCTCCGCCGGCAACCGCGGCAACGCGCCATCCACGCGGTTCTGCACCAGCACCTGGGCCGTGTTCGGATCCGTGCCCACCTTGAACGTCACCGCCAGCCGCATCTGGCCGTCGCTGCTGCATTGCGCCGACATGTAGAGCATGTTCTCCACGCCGTTGATCTGCTCCTCCAGCGGGGTGGCCACCGTGTTGGCGACGGTGTCGGCGCTGGCGCCGGGATAGTTGGCGAAGACAAAGATGGTCGGGGGCGTGATCTCGGGATACTGGGCGATGGGCAGCGTGAACACCGCAATCGCGCCCAGCAGCACGATCAACGAGCGAAAGGACCGACGCAAAGATCGGCCGGCGGATGAAGAAGTGGGAGAATTTCACGGCTGGGCCTTGGCTTGCGGCTTATCCGGGCGGGCGGCCGGCGGCTCGCTTTGGACTTTGGACTCCGGACTTTGGACTGCCACCTTTACGCCCGGCCGCAGCATCATCAGGCCGTTGACGATCACCCGGTCTTCCGGCGTCAGCCCTTTGAGCACCTCGCGCAGCGGGCCATGGGCCCGGCCGATCTCGATGGACCGCGTCTCCACCTTGTTCTCGCCGTTGGCGACATAGACGAATTTGTAGCCCTGGTCCGACTGCACGGCCACGTCGGGGATCAGCAGCGCCTGCTGCGGCGGCCCGGCCAGGACGCGCAGGTTGGCAAACATGCCCGGCACCAGGGCGCGGTCCCCATTCTCGAAGACGGCGCGCAGCCGGATGGTGCCGGTCTGCGGGTTGACCTGGTTGTCGAAGAAGTCGAGGTGGCCCCGGTGGGCGAAGCCCTGCTCGTTAACCAGTGCCAGCTCGCACGGGAGCGCCCCGCCGTTGGCCTCCGCCAGCCTGGCGCTGCTCCGGTACTTCTGGATACGCCGCTTCCTCCACGTCGAAGTAGGCATAAATGGGGTCCAGTGAGACCAGGGTGGCCAGCACCGTGGCCGACCCGCCGTTGCCTTGAAGCTGGACGAAGTTGCCGACCGTCAGCAGCCGCCGCCCGATCTTGCCGCTGACCGGCGCCTTGAGCTGGGTGTAATCCAGGTTGAGGCGGGCGGTGGCTTCGCCGGCCTTGGCGGCGGCCAGCGCGGCTTCGCTTTCGCGCACGGCATTGCTGCGGCTGTCGTATTCCTCGTCGGAAATCGCCTTGGTGCCCTGCAGACTCTCGGCGCGCTTGAGGTCGTTGCGCGCCAGTTCCAGCCGGGTCTCGGCCTGCTGGCGCCGGGCCTGCGCCTGCTCCAGCTCGGCCTGGTAGGGGCGCGGATCAATCACGAACAGCAGATCGCCGGCCTTCACCTCCGCCCCGTCCTGGAAGTGGATGGACTCAATGTAGCCGGCGACGCGCGGCCGGATTTCCACCATCTCGACCGCCTCCAGGTGGCCGGGGTATTCGTCCCAGTTGGTGACCGTGGCAGACTGCGGCTGTTGGACGGTGACCTTGGGGGTCGGGAGAGCGGCGGGTTTGGGCGGCGAGCAGGCGGTGCAGCAACAGCGGCACCGAGGATCGGAAGCAGACATCTGAGTTGTTGGATTCATAAGCATTGAGTGGGGCATTGGGAAATCAACTGATTGCGATCAGGGAAACGGTCTCATTGCGTTCGTTGTTTACCTTTCCCATCGCATTCGGATCGAGCGTGGGCTTGCCGTCCACGAGGAACAGGTACTGGTGATGGCCGTGCGGCAGCTCGAGCCGAATGTACCAGCCGCCGTCCGGCATCCGGGTCATGGGATGGGCCGTCGGGTCCCAGTTGTTGAAGTCGCCAATCAGGGACACGCTCCCGGCCTGCGGCGCGCGGCAGAAGAAATCCACCAGGTGGAGCGGCCGGCGGGCGGATTCTCCGCGGTTCGGGGCGGCTGGGCCCGGTCTGGAAAACGAGGTGCTCATAAGCCAGTTGGCAACGCTCAGCCTCTCGCTTTGCCCCGCGCCAGGGCGCGGAAGCCCGGCTGAGAAGAAGTGGATCATCTCGGCCAGCACCTCGTCCGTCTGCGCGGGGTTGCAGGCCCCGCGGGTTTCGACCTCGATCTTGCGCGGATTGCACAGCGTGAACGCCAGCGCGCCCCAGACGAATTCCACGCGCCAGAGCAGGTCGGGCAGGCGCGCTCCGGGCAGGCTGCGCTGCAAGGCCTTGAGGAAAGCGGCCCGCACCTCCGCCCGCTGGGTCCGCAGAACCTCCTGGATCTCCGGGTTGGGCTCGGCCACGATGCGGCCGATCAGCCGGGTGACCGCCTGGCGCTTGGCGGGGGCCTTGGCGGCCAGGCGCAGCGGCGGCAGCAGCATCGCCTCGAGAATCTTCTCCACCGGCAGCGGCCGGCCCTTGGCCGCCGCCTCGAGCTGCCGCAGCAGCGCCAGGTGCTCCTCCCGCAGCGGGCCGAACCGCCGCTTCAGCACCGCCTCCATCAGCCCGCGCTTCGAGCCGAAGTAGTAATACACCGTCGCCAGGTTCACCCGGGCCGCGAGCACAATGTCCCGCAGCGACGCGCCGGCGAAGCCCAGCTCCGCGATGGCATTCTCGGCGGCGTCCAGGATGCGCGTCTGCGGGTCCGGTTCAGCATGGCTTAGGCCATTTAAGTAAACGTTCGTTTTAAACGGTCGTTCAACTCTGCCACCCCGCCCGCCGGGCGTCAACCCGACAAAACTACAGGTTGATAATCCCGGGCCGACCAGCTAAACACGGTGCCCCTGATTCAAACATGCAAACATGAGCACGACCACTAGCACACAAATGGACTTCATCTTCGGCCGCCGCAGCATCCGCGTTTATTCGCCCGGCGAGGTAAGCGAGGCCGCGGTGACCAGACTTCTGGAGGCGGCGATGGCCGCGCCTTCCGCCATGACCAAAGATCCCTGGCGCTTCGTCCTCGTCCGCGACCGGCAAACGCTCGTCGCAACTGGCGACGCTCCACCCGGGCGCGGCCATGCTCTCGTCCGCCGCGATGGCCATCGTCGTGTGCGGCGACCTGGACGCGGCCTTCGAGCGGCAGATCAGCTACCTGCTGCAGGACTGCTCGGCGGCGATCGAGAACCTGTTGCTCGCGGCGCACGCCCAGGGCCTGGGCGCCTGCTGGGTGGGCATTCATCCCGGCGAGCCGCTGATTAAGCGGGTCAAGGAACTGTTGTCCCTCCCGGCTTCCTTCGTCCCCGTCGCGGCCATCTCGCTCGGCCAGCCGGGCGAACAGCTCCCCCGCGCACCCGCTTCAACGCCGACTACGTCCGCCGCGAGAAATGGTAACGGTTCTCGGGAGGGCGAGCGGTCTTACTGGAATGCCCACTTTGAGGCGTCCACGCCGAGTTGGTCGAACAGGAACGCCAGAATATCGGCCTGCTCGGCGATCCGGTCCTTCAGCGCGCTGCCGATGCCGTGGCCGGCGCTGGCGGTGCTGCGGAACAGAATCGGCAGGTCCGAGGCCGTGGCGGCTTGCAAACGGGCGGCCATCTTCCGGGACTGGGCCGGGTTGACGCGCCCGTCGTTCTCCCCGGTCGAGAGCAGCACCGCGGGATACCGCACGCCATCGCGCACGCGATGGAACGGGGAATAGGCAAACAGCGCCTTGAACTGCTCCGGGTCCTTCACCGTGCCGAATTCCGTGACATTGAACTGGCCGTTCGGGTCCAACTCCACGCGCAGCATATCGTGGATGCCCACCCGGGCGACGACCGCCCGCGCCAGGTCCGGCCGCTGCGTCAGGAATGCGCCCATCAGCAGCCCGCCGTTGCTCGCGCCCTCGACGGCCAGCCTGGCCGGATTCGTATAACGGCGTTGGATGAGGTGCTCCGCCGCCGCGATGAAATCATCGAACACCTGCTGCTTGTGGGTCAGGTTGCCCGCCTTGTGCCAGGCCTCGCCGTATTCGCCGCCACCCCGGAGGTTCGCCACCACATACACGCCTCCGGCATCAAACCAGATCCGGCGCGTCGAGTCGAAACCGGGCGTGAGGCTGATCCCGTAACCGCCGTAGCCATACAGCAACGTCGGGTTTTGGCCGTCGCGCTTGAGGCCTTTCTTGCGCAAGATGTTGAGCGGCACCTTTGTTCCATCCTTGGACCTCGCGAACTCGCGCACGACCTCGATGTCCGCGAAATCCACCGGCGCCGTCATGTAAAGCGCCGTCCGACGAGCGTGTCGGGCCTTCGGGTCATAGCTGAACCAGGCAAATGGCTCCAGGTAACTGACGTTGCCAAAGACCAGGTCGTCCCCCTGCCACGAACTCAGCCCCGACACCGCCGATACCGGGAGGGTCGGGATTTCCCGCGGCCGCGTGCTGCCGCGCCGGTAATAGAGCAGTTTGGACGGGCCGCCGCGGAGGCTGGCGACATACAACCCGTGATCGCACGGTGCGAACTCTTGCGCCACGCCCCGGCCCTCGGGCGCCGCGACCGCGGCTTTCGCCAGGTCGAGGCTGTTCAACGGCAGCCGCAGCACTTTTCCCCGGGGCGCGTCTTTGCGCGAGAGCAGGTAGAGCGCGGAGTCGCGGCCAAACGTCATCCGCTTCACCCCGTCCTCGAAGCGCGTCAACTGCCGCCATTGGCCCGCCGCGTCGCGCAGGTAGAAGGCAAAGTCGCCGCCGTCGCCGTTGGCCACGGAGGCCAGAACCCATTGCCCGTCGTCGCTAGCTTCCAGGTCAATCTCGGCGATGCGCGGGAAATCTTTGCCGATGGCGTAGCGGTCGTCCGCGACCGGCCTGCCCAACTGGTGATACCACACCTGCTGGTAGAAGTTGAGGTCCGCCTCCGGCCGCTCGCCCTGATGCGGATAGCGCGTGTAAAAGATGCCCGCGCCGTCCCCGGTCCACGCCGCGCTGCCGCCGCCCGTCGGATACTGCACGCGCGGAATCTCGTCCCCGAGCTTCCTGCCGGTGTCCACCTCGAAAAAGTGCAGCGTCCCTTGCTCGCTGCCGCCTTCCGACAGCGTGACGGCCACCACCCGGCCATCGGGCGACGGCACATACCAATCAATAGCCGTCGTGCCGTTCGTGTTATACGCGTTCGGATCGAACACCGCCCGCCACAGCGCTGGCGCCTCGAGTGACGACAGCCGGACCAGCACCGGCTGTTGCGCCGGCGGCTTGAACCGCAGGGCAAAGATCCGGCCTTTGCGTTCCTGCAAACCGTAATACCGCGCCGACTCCTCCCCGCGCAGTTGCGCCAGTTGCTGCGCAATCCCGTCGCGGTACGGCAGCCGCGCGAAGTAGGCCCGCGTCCGCTCATTCTGCAGCCGCGTCCACTCGCGCACCCCCGGCGCGCCGGCCTCCTCGAGCCACTGGTAATCGTCCACCACCGCCACCCCGTGATAGCTGTTGGTCACCGGTTGAGGCGCCGCGGGCACGGACGGCAGCCCCGCCGCCGAGGCAAGCTGGGTCAGCAGCGCAAGGAGGATGGCGGTCCTCCTGACAAGGTGCGTGGCTCGGCAGATCGCCTTAGACATTCAGGCAAAGTAGGTTCGGCTGACGTCGGCGGCAAGGTGTTTGGCCCCCTCTGTCCGGGGCGGGCAGCAGCATCGCCGCCAGGATGGCGATGATGGCGATGACCACCAGCAACTCGATCAGGGTGAAGGCCTCGCTCCCGCGCCCGTGTGATCGGACTTTGCTCCTCGACGCTGCGCGATGCAACTGCGTGCGCATCAAACACCAGCCGCGGACCTGCTGGTTAATTCTCGCACCAGGCTGACCTGGATTCGCCGCATGGCCGAAACATGCAACCCGCACGGCTTTCCCGGCAAGCGTACATTTAAGGCACATGGAGTGGTTCCAGCCAGGGCCCGTTCTCAGCGCCCGGCCTCGACCAGCGCCACCCGGCCGTCAAAATCCGTCGTGAGCACCCGCGCCGAGCTGAGCGGCACGACCGTGTTCATCACCCCGGTGCCAAGTTTGTGCTCCCATTTGATCGCACCACTCTTCGCGTCGAGCGCGATCAGCAAGTCGTTCTTCGTGCCGTAGAACACGATACCGTCCTTCTCGACCAGCATCGCCGAGTTGATGTCGTAGCCGAACCCGGCGTTGAGTTCCCAGACTTTGTCCGGGTGAGAAGCGGACGTGGCGAAGGCATAGAAGAAGTCATTCATGGCGCGGACGTAGAACCGCGTCTGATCTTCCGCCAGGCCGATAGACTCGCGCACGGAGTAAGTGCCCGTCCGCCACAGTTGCCGGCCGGTCCGGGCATCAATCGCCGTCAGCTTCCGGTCCGGGGCGACGATGAAGATCTTCCCGCCGGCCGCGACGGGCCAGCAGGCCGCGGGTGAGAACAGCGTGCCGCGCTTGTCCCCGTTCCATTTCCAGGCCAGCTTGCCGGTCCTGGCGTCGAGCGCGTAGAGATGCTCGTCCCAGGCCCCGAAAATCACTTTGCCGTCACAGACCAGCGGTTTGGTTTCCACAAATCCCGCCAGGCCGTCAAATCGCCACACCGGTTTGCCGGAGGCCAGTTCGAGCGCGCGGAAGATGCCCTCGCTCGAACCAATGTACACCAGGCCCTCGGCAATGCGTGGCGACGCCACGATGGACCGGCTCGTCGGATGGCGCCAGACTTCCTTCCCGGTCGCCGCTTTCAGCGCATAGACATTCCCGTCCGTAGAGGCCAACACCACCAGGTCCCCGCTCGCATCCGGCGTGGAATAGACCGCCCCTTGGGTCTTGAACTTCCATCGCACCTTGCCCGAGTCGAGCGCCAGCGCATAGACCGTTCCCGAGGCGTCGCCGACAATCGCCAGGTCCTTCCAGACCGCGGGTGCGCTGGCAATCGTGTAGCCGGTGTCGTGTGTCCAGAGTTTCCGGACGTTCGGATAGCGTCCGTTCACCGAGAAATCGGGGCGCGGGTATCGGTTGGTGTCGCTGCCGTAATCGTGTTTCTGCAGCCGCACCGAGTGCCACGGCGGCTGTGTGGGCCCGCTGGGGCCGCGTTCAGCGAAGGTCATGGTTCCGTCCTTGACCTCGACCAGGTTGTAGCCGCCCGCCGCCGCGTTGGCGCGAAGATTCGAGCGGCCCATTACACCCGGGACGCCCTCGAAGAGATACTTCTGGTTGGCGTGGCCGTGCCCGCACAGGACCACCTGCGTGTTGTATTGCTTCAGCAGGTCCAACACGACGAACCAGTTGGCGATGCCGTCATCAATCGGGTAATGCGTGACGAAGATGATCGGCTGCTCCCGATCCGGCAGCTTCTTCAACGTCTCCGCCAGCCACCGCACGTCTTGCGGCGCCCAGTGCCCGTCGCCCATCTTCATCAGCGGCCCCTGATGAATCCCGATAAAACGGTAGCCCCCGTGCTCGAACACAAACCGGTCTGCCCCCCAAAGCCGCCCGAAATCCGTCGCCCCGGACTCCGACCACTTCGTGTCATGATTGCCGGGAATGACGTGACAGGGGATCTTCAGCCCGTCGAGCAGCTCCTTCGCCAGCCGCAGTTGCTCCCGCGAGCCGTATTCGGTCACGTCGCCGGAGACCACCACAAAGCTCAACCCCGTCACCGAGTTGATGTCCTGGACCGCCGCCCGCAAGTCCTGCTCGGCTGTGCTCGACCCCACGTGCGTGTCGCTCAGCCACGCGAAGCGGAACGCACCGGTCTCCGCCCGGCCCAGCAGCGGCAGCAGGACCAGCAGCAGGCCGAGCACTGTCGCTTGTCGCAGGCGACTTCGTCGGGCCGAGGCCGGCCTCGGGGCAGCAACCCGTCGGGTGGGTTCACTCCCACGACCCATGCGCGCTTCCACCGCATCCAGCGCCCGGCTGACTAAGTGCAGTCGAAACATCGGCCCAAGTTCGCCGCTTACCCCCTTCTTTTCAAGCCAAGACCCGAAGATCCGAGCTGGCTTCCGGACACCCTTTACTCTTGCCGCCGCTTGCCCAAGGTCATAGCGTGAAGAAGACCGGATTGGGGTTAGCCCATCCAGTGGAGAGATA
>CAWGGD010000054.1:0-231874 GCA_963822005.1 uncultured Verrucomicrobiae bacterium
GTTAAAATAAGGAATTGCCAAAACTAGTGAGTTCTTGTACTTCCTCCGGGCATGAAGACGCCCGCTCTGCTGCCCGTCGAGGAACAGTGGCCCTACCTGCTCACCTTACTTCCTGCCAACCTGGAGGTTTCGGCCAAGGCGAGCAGTGCGTTGGTGCGCTGCCGCAATGTGCCCAATGCCGCTTCCCTGATTCGTCTGGCGCTGGCGTATGCCGTTTCGGACCTGTCCTTGAAAGATGTGGCGGCTTGGGCCGCGACCTTGGGGGTTGCGGAGATTACCGGCCCGGGTTTGTTTTATCGACTGCGGGAGGCGGAGGGGTGGTTGGCAGAGTTGCTGGCGCAGACGCTACAGGATCAAATCAAAACCGCACCCAAGGGATTGCGTCTGCGCGCTGTAGACGCGACGGTGATCAACGGTCCCGGAGCTGAAGGCACGCAATGGCGGGCCCATGTTCGGATTGATCCGGATCAGGGAACTTTTCGATCCGTCGAGTTGACGGACGAGCGCGGCGGCGAGGGTTACGGCCAGCATCCTGTGGAAGCGAGAGAGGTCTTGCTTGGGGATCGAGCGTACTCGACCGCGCGGGGGATCCACGCGGTCGAGCAAGCGGGCGGGTATGTGGTGGCGCGGCTTAATCCCCATACCCTGCGTGTTTGCGGGACAGACCGGCGGGTCATCAAGTTGGTTGGGCGCGCGCGGCGGGTGCCAAAATTGGGGGCTGTAGAATACGATATTATTATTCCAATACCCCCATCCCAGCGTTCTAAGAGCCATAAGACTTGGCCGCTTAAAAAGGCCATCGCCTGGATCCCGGCACGAGCGGTGGCTGGACGCACCCGAACCGGCGAAGTCATTTGGGTTCTCACCACACTGGACCGCGCCCGAGCCTCCGCCCTGCAAATACTCGAACTGTACCGCGTGCGGTGGCAGATCGAGTTGCTGTTCAAGCGGCTTAAGTCCTTGTTGCATCTCGATGCGTTGCCTTCGCGTAAAGGGCCGACGGCAAAAAGTTGGATGCTGGCGCGACTTCTGGCCGCCGCGCTGGCCCAGAAATTAGTGACGCCCGCAGGGCCACTTTCCCCCTGGGGATATGAACTCGAACCGGTCTGGCTGCAGCCATAGTGCCTGGTCGCGCTTCCGTATGAGTCTTTGGGGAATGCGAGTCGGGATTCTGGGCCAAGGGGTGTGGCGCTTGATTAGCAGTGAAAAACAGATGCAGCGTCTGCAAAATGCGCCAAGAAAACGGAAACTCAAATCGGTTCCAAAGTGGCTTTTTCGCTAATCCTTATTTTAACGCCTATGGGGGCGCGGCCTGCCGGCCCCGAAGCACCCGAAGGGCCGCAAGCGCCGGAGCGGGTGGGACGTTGGAACTGCGCTAAAGGCCGGGACGCGGGAGTTGGCGTTCGAGAAGTCGTGGTTGTGGTTGGCGTGGGTTGTGAGCGTGGAGGGAGTGGAGCGCGAACTGACTTTCCTCCGAGTGTCAGCGAGCTGGAGTTGGTGTCAGGCCGAAGGCCGCGTCAGGGTCGTATAGCTCCTGCAGTTGAATCCGTTTCGGGCAGCTCGTGGCCGGCGACGGTGCAGGTGGGAGGCTCTTTGATCTTGCCTAGGTCGTATTCCCCGCCCGCCGGGCATTGGGGCTTGGTCCGAAGATACAACGTCGGGCCAAACAGGTCGTCGTCGTGAGGCCGAACACCCAAGCCCCTGCGGGTGTCCAGGGCCCACTGAGCTTTGGCTTCGTCAATGTGTCGGAGGTTGCTGATGCACAGGGTTTGGGCAGAACGGGCACGCGACCGGGCGAACGCCGGGATGGCCATTACGGCCAACAGTCCGATGATTGCCACCACGATCATGATTTCGGGTGCGTTGCGAGAAAATACAAATGGGCTGGTTTACAGGTTCTTTTTGACATGGTGTATCTAGTGGTATAGATATAGATCCATGACACCACTCCACCGTCGGCAGGAGATTCTCAAGGAAATCAATACCATCACCCACATGGAACGTGGCAAACTTTGCGCCCAATCGCTGGGACCGGGCAGCGCTCCCTTCTACAAGCTGCAATGCTGGCACCAGGGCAAGAATCACACGCGCTATGTCCCCGCTGACGAAGTGCCAGCCGTGCAGGAGGCCTTGGCGGAGCACCATCGCTTCCAGAGGTTGGCGGAGGAATTCGTGGAACTGACCGTGGCCCTGACCCGGGCGGAGCAGGCGGCCGGTGCTAAAAAAAACTCTACGAAGTCCAAACCGAACGCTACCACGAAGCCGAAGCGTTCCTGAAGCTCTTCCAACAGCGGTTGGAGCAGGGCGAAGCACTGCCCACTGAATGGATCGAAGCGACGTTGCGTGCCGCCCTGCTGGAGGATGGCCGCCGGCTATTGGAGGGCCTGTTGGCCCAAGTGCCGGTGCCGGTGGTGGCGCCTCAACCGGGCCAGCGCTGTTATCATGAGCGCGCCTGTGAAGTGCTCAGCGTCTTTGGTCCGCTTACCTTGCGGCGGGACTATTATCATCCCGCAGGACCGGAGGGTGGCTTCCCCTTGGACCGGGCTTTGGGAATCATCGGCCGTTGCACGCCGGGTGCCGCCCGGATGCTGGGCCGCACGGCCGCCCAATTGCCGTATGTGGAGAGCAGCCAGCAGCTACAGGCACTAGCGGGCTTGACCGTTGATCCCTCGCAGATCCAGCGGGTGGTGCAACTATTAGGGCCACCGGCGCAGGCCTGCTTGGTCACGTTACCCGGGCCAGCCCCCAAACCCGGGCTGCAGTTTTATGTCAGTATCGACGGGACGGGCGTACCCATGGTTCGCCCGGAACTGGAGGGCCGCAGCGGACGGGGGCCTGACGGTCAAGCCAAGACCCGCGAGGTTAAGAGCTTATCCGTAAATAGTGTTGCATGGTTTGAAACAGTATTTATGCTGGCTACATGGCCAAAACTCAATCGTGGGAGGTTTCCGATGACCTCTGGGAACACGTCCAGCCTTTGGTGCCCAAAGCGCCGCTCCGCCGGGCGCGCAAGCGTTACCAGCGGCGCCCCGGTGGTGGGCGCAAACCGATGGAAGACCGGCAGATCTTTGCCGGCATTGTTTATGTGCTGCGCACCGGCTGCCAGTGGAAGGCCTTGCCCAAGTCGTTCGGCAGCGCCAGCGCCGTCCACAAACACTTTCAACGCTGGCGCGGGGAGGGGTTTTTCTTGGCCCTGTGGCGGGCTGGGCTGGCCGAATACGATGAAATGGAAGGGATTGCTTGGGAGTGGCAAAGTATTGATGGAACTCAAGGCAAAGCGCCACTGGCGCAGGAAGCGGTGGGTAACAACCCCACCGATCGGGGGAAAAAAAGGCAGCAAGCGCAGCCTGTTGGTGGACGGTGCTGGCGTCCCGCTGTCCCTTATCGTCAGCGGGGCCAACCGGCATGATGTCAAACTGCTGGCGATCACTCTGGATAGCATTGTGGTCGTGCGTCCCAGAGCCAGCCGCCGCCGGCGGCAAAACTTGTGTGCGGACAAGGGCTATGCAGGCCGTCCTGCCGCGCAAGCCATGCGAGCACGGGGTTACACACCGCATGTACGGCAGCGCGGGGAGGAAGCTCGCGCCTGCCGACAGGGTCAGCGCGCCCGCCGCTGGGTGGTCGAACGCACCCACTCGTGGTTCAACCGCTTCCGCAAGCTCTTGGTGCGTTATGAAAAAACCGCCGCCAACTTTCTGGCATTGCTGCAATGCGCCGCAGCCCTGATTTGCTGGCGTATGTGCTGACTTTAGCATGAACCCCTATTTATGGATAAGGTCTAAGTTGGCGGCGTTCTTCACCCAGACGACCACCGATGCCCAAGGTCATCCCTTGCGCGATCCGGAGAGCACGACGTATCTGGCCAGCTTTGTTTCCTCAGACCAGTTCGGCGGGCAGGCGCTCCTGGCGGCCCGCCAGCGCGACATGGCGCAGGCTAGCCAAGTCATCTACTTGGGCGATGGCGCGGCTTGGGTGTGGGAGATCGCCCGGACTTGCTTTCCGCAGGCAGTGCAGATTTTGGATTACTACCATGCCAGCGAACATATCGTCACCTTGGCCAAAGCGCTCTATGCAGATCCCGGCACGGCGCAAAACTGGGCCGTGCGCTGGCAAAGCCTGCTGTATGACAGCCAACTGGACGACATCTTTACCGACGTTCGCACGGTGACCACCACACCGGCCGAGGAAGTGCAACGGGAACTGGATTACTTGGAGCGCAACCGGACGCGAATGGATTACCTGCGTTACCGAAAGCAGGGCTGGTTCATTGGCTCGGGCGTCGTGGAGGCGGGCTGCAAGCGTGTCATTGGCCAACGACTCAAACAATCCGGCATGTTCTGGACCGAGGCGGGCGCGACCGCCGTGCTAAGCCTGCGCTGCGCTCTGCTTTCAACTGGCGGTTGGAATCACTTATGGAACCAAGCGCTGCTCAAAGCCGCCTGACGGCCTTCTCGTGACTTTCCTGCAACGCACCCCATGATTTCTGTGAGGGTAAAACCTGCCTGTGGAACTTGCCGGGCTTGCATAAACGTTAAAGTGATTTCGTGCTTGTTGTGGCGGGCTGATTCACAGCCTGCTTTTGTTTCAAAGCTCTGCTCGATTGATGCTCAAATGATGGAGGACGGGAGCACGTCCAGCTACCCGGGTCATGGCGCTTACGGGAAAGCGATGGCCAACCCGGGGATGGTGATCAGGCCCTTGGCGACCGCAAACCGGGTCAGACCCGCAATGTTGTGGATGTTGAGCTTGCGCATGAGGCGCTCGCGGTGGGTTTCGACGGTGCGGGTGCCGATGTTGAGGCGACAGCCGATTTCCTTGTTGCAGAGACCCTCGGCGATCCAGGTCAGGACTTCGCGCTCGCGGTTCGTGAGATCGGACGTGTCGGGACCCTGCTTGTTGCCGCGAACCATTTGGTTGAGGGCAACGCGAGCAACCTCGGGGCTGAAGAAGGGCTGGCCAGCTTTGACTGTTTCGATGGCCTGCACAAATTCCTCAGGCGACGCCTGCTTGAGAATAAAGCCCCTGGCGCCCAACTGGGCGCAGCGCAGCACAAGCGCGGTGTTAGTGTGCATGGAGAGCAGCAGCACTTTGATTTGCGGCAGTTCCTTCTGCAGGGTTTGGGTGACCGCCAGGCCGGTGAGGTGGGGCATGTCGATGTCGGTCAGAAGCACGTCCGGCACGAGCTGCCTGGCTAGACGCAGGGCTTCCTGGCCGTCGGCGGCTTCGCCCACTACTTCCAGGTGTGCGTGGCGTTCCAGACAGGAAACAATGCCCCGGCGCACGACCGGATGGTCGTCGGCCAAGAGAACCCTGATGAGTTGGCTGTCACGGGGACGGAGGCGTCCGTCAGCAGCGCCGGGGTGCGACCGGAGGTTGATGTTCTTGGCCGGAGCGGGTGCGGGGATGGCAGGTGCCGGAGGTTTCATGCGGAGTATGTTGACCATGTGATCCTTTTGCGCCGTCGCGGGCGAGGGGGAACGCTGCCGAGAGGAAGGAGTGGCTCGGTCGCGCGGACCGCCCTGTCAAACCGACTATGACGCCCGAAAAATAGGGACATATTGCGCTGAAAGTGTGGCACTGGAGGTGTAAAGCAACAATACGGGGCGGTTCTGGAAATGATACCGGGGCTGGCCCGGGGCCGCTGGTCGGGTCAGGCGCCGACGGCTAGGAAGCGGCGTCGAAGCGAGCGATTCAAGGATGTGAAGGGCTAGCGCAACCAACCGGAGAGAACGAGCCAACGCCAGACGAAGGGCTGCCACCACGGGAGACGAGGACGGAACTGAGGAGGACCGCGTCGGGAATTGGGAAGGCGATGGCCCGGTTCAGCAACGATGCCGACATGCTGGGCACGTCGTTGTTCGGCTACGCGAAGAACGTTGTGCGGGAAGTGATTTCGGTGGGTCGGTCGGGGACGCTGGTGGACTGGGAGGGGGATTTCGAGCAGCGGGCCTACGCGACGGCGTACGGCGTCGAGGACATCCTGAATTGGCGCGTGGGCCGGGTGAACGGCCGCAACTTGCCAGTCCTCATTACGCTGAGGGAAACCGCGAACATCGAACATCGAACGTCGAACGGGGAACACCTCACCCCGGCCCTCTCCCCAGAGCGGAGAGGGAGACCCGTTCGTCGCCGAGATGGTAGAGCAGGTGCGGGTGCTGAGGCTGGTTCCGGGGGATGGGAGGGATGGGACGAAGGGGACGAATGGCTGGCGTTACGTGGCGAGAGCGGTCAACCCACAGTTTGGCCCCCTTACTCGTTCAAGCCCTGCCACCGCTGCGTGTCGTGCCGAAGAAGTGGGCAAACCAGCGGACAAATAGCCCGCTGAGCGTGAAGCCCGCGCGGTTGCCGGCGGGGGCTGGGCGCTCGTTAATCCTTCAGGAGGGGGTCACCGACCGAAGCCTAGAATCCACCTGAATCAGGTCCTCCGGCCCAGGACCAAACCCATCCGGCTGCGCCATGACCCCGTTTTCTGCTCCTAATTACGGTCGTGAATGATACACGACCAGGGACATTTGCGGGCTTGAATTCGGCGCGCAGCCAGACAGTCTGGAGGCATCATGAACGCTATTGCCAAGTCACGATGCGGAACCGCGGCGGCGGCACTCCTTGCCTTACTTGTTTTGTTCGCCCTCACCGCGTCCACGGCGTGGGGGAAATGGCTTTCGCCGGCGGCCATGGTGGCCGCGCCGGATGGCAGCGCGCTTTACATCGCCTGCGCGACGGGCGATCGGGTGCTAGTGTTCGACGTGGGGGCGCGCCGGGTCACGCAGTCCATCGCGATGCCGGCCTCGCCCAGCGGGCTGGCGCTGGGCGCCGGCGGCTGGACACTGCTGGTCACGTGCGCCGGGCCGGAGAGCCAGGTCTGCGTGGTGGACGTGGCGAAGGGGCGGGTGATCTCGAAGTTCCCTGCCGGCCATACGGCGATGTCGCCGGTGGTGTCGCCCGACGGCAAGACTCTGTTCGTCTGCAACCGGTTCAATGACGACATTAGCGTGGTGGACCTGGCCACGGAGAAGACGGTTCGCCGGATTCCGGTGCGCCGCGAGCCGGTCGCCGCGGCGGTCACGCCGGATGGGAAGCACTTGCTGGTGGCGAATCATCTGCCCCGCGGCCGTGCGGATGTGGACCACGTGGGGGCGGTGGTGAGCGTGATTGACATTGCGCAGGGCCAGGTGGTGGACGACTTGTGGCTGCCCAACGGCAGCGGCTCGCTCCAGGACATCCGCGTCTCGCCGGACGGCCAATACGCCGTCGTCACGCACATCCTGGCGCGGTTTCACCTGCCGACGACGCAGCTCGAACGCGGCTGGATGAACACGAATGCCAAGACGATCATTGACCTGAAGCGGATGCAGGTGCTCAACACCTTTCTGCTGGACACGATTGACCGCGGCGCGGCGAACCCGTGGGGGGCGGCGTGGAGCGCGGACGGCCGGACGCTGGTGGTGGCGCTCGCCGGGACGCATGAGGTCAGCGTGACGGATTTCCCGGCGCTGCTGGCCAAGCTGGCCAAGCTATCGCCCGAGCCCGCGGCGCCGATCAGCGCGGCTTTGCCCTACAGCAGCTCCGGCACGCGCGCGCCGTCGGACGTGCCGAACGATCTGTCGTTCCTGGTCGGCGTGCGCGAGCGGCGGCGGTTGCCGGAAGGCGATCTTGGCCCGCGCGCGGTCGTGGTGGTGGGCCGGCGGGCGTACGTGGCGAATTATTTCTCGGACACGCTGACCGTGATGGAACTGGACGGCACGCATCCGAAGGCGGAGTCCATTCGCGCTCGGCCCCAAGCCGCGGCTGACCGCGGCGCGCCAGGGCGAACTCTACTTCAACGACGCGCGGATCTGCTTCCAGGGCTGGCAAAGCTGCGCAAGCTGCCATCCCGGGGAGGCGCGGGTGGACGGCCTGAACTGGGATTTGCTCAACGACGGCATCGGCAATCCCAAGAACAACAAGAGCCTGCTGCTGGCGTTCAAGACGCCGCCCGCCATGAGCACCGGCGTGCGCGAAAGCGCCGAGGCGGCGGTGCGCGCCGGCATTCGGCACATCCTGTTCACCGTCCAACCGCCGGAGGTCGCCGACGCCCTGGACGCCTACATCAAATCACTCAAGCCGGTGCCCAGCCCGCACTTGGACAAGGGCAAGCTTTCGGCGGCGGCCCGGCGCGGGGAGCAAGTCTTCCGCAGCAAGGAAACCGCCTGCGCGCAGTGCCATCCCGGGCCGCTCTTCACGGACCTGAAGAGCTACGACGTCGGCACGGTGGGCCGATTCGACAAGCCGGCCGACACGTTCGACACGCCCACGCTGGTCGAGCTTTGGCGCACGGCGCCGTATCTGCATGATGGTTCGGCGGCGACGCTGCGCGACGTGCTGACCACCGCCAACCCGAACGACCAGCACGGCAAGACGTCGCACCTGACGGCGGACCAGCTTAACGACCTGGTCGAGTATCTATTATCGCTATGAAACAAAAACCTCTTGGCAATTCGGGCCTGTCGGCCTCCATCGTCGGTCTCGGCGCGTGGGTGCTCGGCGGCGGACAAATCTGGGGACAGGACACCGACGACGCGGAGTCGGTGCGCACCATCCAGGCGGCGCTGGACCTGGGGATGAACCTGATTGACACCGCGCCCGCCTACGGCTGGGGACGCAGCGAGCGCGTCGTGGGCCGGGCGCTCAAGGGCCGGCGCGACCAGGCCATCCTCGCCACCAAGTGCGGCCTGTGGTGGGAGGACGCGCGCGGCAGCTTCTTCGCCGACTTCGACGGCAAGAAGATGAACCGCAGCCTCCGGCCCGACACCATCCAGATCGAGATCGAGAACAGCCTGCGCCGGCTCGAGGTGGATTGCATTGACCTCTACCAGACGCATTGGCCGTCCATGCCCCCGGACCACACGCCCATCGCCGACACGATGGCCGTGCTGCTCAAGCTCAAGCAACAGGGCAAGATCCGCGCCATCGGCGTGTGCAACGTTTCGCTCGACGAGTTGAAGGAGAACATCCGCTGCGGCGGGATCGTCAGCGACCAGTTCCGCTACTCGATGCTGCATCGCGAGGCGGAGAAGGACATCCTGCCGCATTGCGCGCAGCACAACATCGCCACGCTCACCTACATGTCGCTGGAACAGGGCCTGCTGACGGGCAAGATCGGCATGGACCGCGTGTTCCAGCCCGAGCGAGTTCCGCAGCAACACCTATTGGAACGACTGGCTGATCCCGGTGAACCGCAAGCGCGTGCTGGACCTGCTCGCGTCGTGGAAGGACCTCACGGACAAATACGCCTGCACCCTCTCGCAACTGGTCATCGCCTGGACCGCCGCCCAGCACGGCGTGACTCACGTCCTGGCCGGCGGACGCAACATCGCGCAAGTCACCGAGAACGCGAAGGCGGGCGAACTGAACCTCGAGCCAGCCGACCTCGAACGCATCCGCAAGGATGTGCTCGCGCTCGGGGAACCAGTGAAGGCGTGAAAGGGCCGACTGCCATGCACCGACTATTGGCTATTCTCTGCTTGTCCGGTCTAGGCTTCGCTGCGCAAGGAGCGTTTGACCCGGCGTTGTGGCAGCAACGCATCGAGGCGGACTGGGTTTTAGCCGAGGAGGTGGCGTTGCTGGGCTCGGTGTCCGAGGCGGTCACCACGAAGGCGGATGCGGCCGGCGGCTGCGACGGCATCAAGAACGGCGAATGGGGTTTTCACACCGACTACAGCCAGGATCCGTGGTGGCAGGTGGACCTGGGCCAGCAGCAGGCGATCGGGCGCGTGGTGATCTGGAATCGTCGCGAGGCGGCCGAGCGCGCGGCGCGGATCAAGGTATTGCTGTCCGACGACGGCAAGGAGTTCCGGCAGGTCTACCAGCACGATGGGACGGTGTTTCACGGATTCGCGGACAAGAAGCCGCTGACCGTCACACTGAAGGGCGAGCGGGCACGCTACGTGCGGCTGGCCTTGCCGGGGACAAGCTACTTCCATCTCGACGAGGTCGAAGTCTTTGGCAACGCCAATCCGAAGAAGAACTTGGCGCTGCATCGCCCGGCGGACCAGGCGAGCGTCTCACAATGGTCCGTGGCCCATAACACGCGCCCCGCGGAGGTGGACTGGGCGGCGCGCACCAGGCAGACGCTGGCGGTGTGCGAGCGACTGGCCGGTGAGCTCGGCGACCAGCCTCCCCTCACCCCGGCCCTCTCCCCAAGGGAGAGGGAGAATCGTTCGCCGGTTTTGGAGAAATCAAGAGCCAGAGATAGCTCGAACGACTTGCGAGCAGATCAGAGCGGAAAAAGGCCATCCCCTCTCCCGGAGGGAGAGGGCCAGGGTGAGGGGAAACGTGACGCTCTCGCACGGATCGCCTCGCTGAAGCAGCAGCTCGCTAATTTTCCCGCCGGCCAGTCCGCCAAGTCGCTTTTTCTCGCAGCCCGCCGGCTCGAGCGTCAGCTTGCGTTGCGCAACCCGCTGCTCCGCGAGTTCGACACGCTGCTCTTCACCAAGCGCGTTCCCGGCAGCTTCAATCACATGTCCGACCAGTACTACGGCTGGTGGTCCAAGCCGGGCGGCGGGATATACCTGCTGCGCGGGTTCACGACGGATGCGCCGGCCGAGCAGTGCATTACGAGCGCGTTCAAGGAGCCGGGCAGCTTCCTGCGCCCGACTCTTTCCTACGACGGCCAGCAGAGTCCTGTTCGCCTGGTGCCGGTACTACCCGCAGCCTCGCCGGCGAAACCAACAAGCTCGACAAGGCGAACGTGCCGGAAGACGCCTTCTATCACCTGTTCGAGATGAACCTCGACGGCTCGGGCGCTGCGCCAGCTCACGCGCGGCAAGTACGACGATTTCGACGGCCGCTACCTGCCGGACGGGCGCATCGTGTTCCTGTCCACGCGGCGCGGGCAATCGCTGCAGGTCGGCCGCGAGAGCGCCGCCCGGACGGTGGCGCGCGCGGACATGCCGGATTGCTACGTGCGTTGCGGCGGCGGCCCGGAACGGCCGGTGGCGGTTTACACGCTCCACACCATGAACGCCGACGGCTCGGACCTGTGCGCCATCTCGCCCTTCGAGATGTTCGAGTGGACGCCCGAGATCGCGCGCGACGGGCGCATTATCTACTCGCGCTGGGATTACATTGACCGCGACAACATGCCCTACATGGGGCTGTGGGCGATCAATCCCGACGGCACGAACGCGCGGATGGTCTTCAAGAACTACACCAAAGCGCCGCATTGCGCGTTCGAGGCGAAACCCATCCCCGGCTCGCACAAAATCGTCTTCACCGGCAGCGCGCATCATGCCCAGACGATGGGCAGCCTGGTGTTGCTCGATCCGAGCGCCGGGCTCGAAGGCGGCGACCCCATCACACGCCTGACGCCGGAAGTGCCGTTCCCGGAGATCGAAGGCTGGCCCATCACGTCCTACGCCAATCCGTGGCCGCTTGAGCGAACGGTTCTACCTCGTGGCCTGGGGCGCCGAGGGCGCGCGCGTGCCCGGCCCGGGCGGGTGGGACTCGCTGGCACGCGGTGCAACGCCCGAGCGACGGCATGGCGCTTTACCTCTACGACGCCGCCACGCGCCGGCGCGAGCTGCTCTGGGCCGACGCGCAGATTGCCTGTGGCGATCCGATTCCCGTTCGGCCGCGCGAGCGCCCGCCCGTGATCGCCAGCCAGCTTGTCGCCGACACCAGCGCCGGAGGGCCGCTTTCTCGTGGCCGACGTGTATCGCGGCCTGACCGGCGTGCCACGCGGCGAAATCAAGTCGCTGCGCATCGTGGCCGTTCCGGCGAAGACGCATCCGACGATGAACTTCCCCAACCTGGGCGTCACGCGCGATGATCCGGGCAAGTGCGTGCTGGGCACGGTGCCGGTCGAGGCGGACGGCTCGGCCTACTTCCGCGTGCCGGCCGGGGTGATCGTGTTTTTCCAGGCGCTCGACGAGCGCGGCGTGGCCGTGCAGACCATGCGGAGCGCGACGCATGTCCAGCCCGGCCAGACGCTGAGCTGCATCGGCTGCCACGAACCGCGCCAGCAGGCGCCCCCGGCAAAGCCGGCGCTCGCCGGCCTGCGCGAACCGTCGCGGCTGACGCGCGGGGCCGGAAGGCTCCTGGCCGCTGCGGTTTGACCGGCTGGTGCAGCCGGTGCTGGATCGCCAATGCGTCAGTTGCCATAGCCCGCAAGCTACCAACGCCGTCGCCGCGAAGTTCGATCTCACGCCGGCGAAGGCCTACGACACGCTGGTCGCGTTCGGCAAGCCGAGCCTGCAGGACCAGGTTTGGGCCGCCTACCGGCGCGGCTTCTCAGTTCCGGGCGATGGCATCGCGCAACGCAGCGCGCTGTGGCGCTGCTCGACGCGCCGGAAGGGCATTACGACGTCCAGCTCGACGCCGACGGCGCGCGAGCGGTTGCTGACGTGGCTGGACACTTACGCCCAGCGGCTGGGCCACTTCAGCGAGGAGCAGGAGCGCGAGTTGATCGAGCTGCGCCGCGCCTGCGCGGGCCTGCTCATCGAACGGCAACCCAGACAGCGGGGCTGAACCCGCGATGAACTTGCGCCAATGCCGGGCTCTCGACGCAGCGTGGGATCCCCATTTACGAGTATCTGCCAAATCGGCGTGAGCCGCGACGATTCGGTAGCGCAGATTTCAATCTGCTGTATCGCCGAATTGCATTCGCCAGGCGTTGTCAACCCGACGCGCAGCGAGTCCAAATCCGCGTACGGCAGAATTCAATTGCGCTACTGTGGTTGCGGCTTTGCCGCGCTACAATGCTTGCGCAGCATTCACGGCCCTGGCGATTGGACTGTTCAGCAGCCTGGCGGACGCTGCGCAGACGAATGGCCATGCCTTCGCCTGCACCGACTACACGCAAGGCAAGGTGTTCATCGTCGCGCCGGACGGGAAGATCGAGTGGGAATACCAGACGACAAGCTGCAACGACCTGTGGGTGCTGCCCAACGGCAACCTGCTGTTCAACACCGGCCACGGCGTGAAGGAAGTCACGCGCGACAAGCAGGTGGTGTTCGATTACCAGTCGAAGAGCGAGATCTACGCCTGCCAGCGGCTCGCGAACGGCAACACGTTCATCGGCGAGTGCAACAGCGGGCGGTTGCTCGAGGTCGAGCCGTCCGGCCGCATCGCGAAGGAAGTGCGCCTGCTGCCCGAGGGCAAGGACGGCGGGCATCTCTACATGCGCAACGCGCGCCGGCTGGCGGACGGTCATTACCTGGTGACGCATTACGGCGAGCAGGTCGTGCGCGAGTACGACGCAGGCGGCAAGGTGGTTCGCAGCATCCCGGCGGCCGGCGGACCGCACAGCGCGGCGCGGCTGCCGAACGGCAACACCCTCATCTCCTGCGGCGACCTGCCCGGCGGCGCGCGCGTGTTCGAGGTGGACACGTCAGGCAAAACCGTCTGGCAGGTGCAGGGCGACGAATTGCCCGGCATCAGCCTGAAGTTCATCGCGGGCTTCCAGCGGCTGCCCAACGGCAACACGCGTCATCGCGAACTGGCTGGGCCACGGCCAGTTTGGCAAGGCCCCGCATGTCATCGAGATCACGCCCGACAAACGCGTCGTTTGGACTTCCGCCAATCACGAGAAGATGCGAACGGTCTCCAGCGTGCAGGCGCTGGACGTGAAAGGCGACGTGACGCGCGGCGAAGTTTGGCATTAAGGGGTTATGCCGGACCCGCGAAATTTGAGGCCTGGCGAACACCCGCCGAGAAAGCAGGCTTGGAAACGTGCGCTACGTCCTCTGCAGTTCAGTTTCGGGTTTCGGATTTCGGGTTTCTTTCGGACTTCGGACTTCGGACTTCGGATTTCCGCCGCGGCAATCTCCTGCCTGTTCAGCGTCACCCACTCGGTCCTCGCCGGCTCTTTCGAAATCCCCGCGTGGTCGTTCGACCGTGGCAACGTGAAGACTTTCACCCAGGAGTACGCCGACGCCGGACCGATGATCGCCTTTGGCGGGCGCTCGCCGGTGCTGGTGGAATACGACATTGATTTCCCGGCGTCAGATTCGTATCGCCTCAGCGTGCGCTACACGGCCGCGGAGGAACGGCCGGTCGCGCTGTTACTCGACGGGAAGATGGCGGCCTCGGTTTGCTGCTCGGCAACCGGTTCCTGGAATACCAGCGGCGCGCAGTGGGTGGAGGGAGCGAACCTCTACATCCCCGCGGGCAAACACACGATTCGCCTCCAGCGCGCCGGCGCGTTCCCGCACGTCGTGAGTCTCAAGTTCGCTTCAGCCGAAATTCCAGACGGCTTCGTGTTGAACCGTCCGCACGCGCGCAAGCTCAGTGATCCGCCACCCCCGCCCCTGTTTCAACCGCATGTGCCGGAAGTGAAGGTTGTCGCCCTGCGCCTCGCCATCCGCGAGTTGCTGGGCCGCTTTGGTTCGCGGTATTCGCGGGGCGAGGCGTTCTTGCGTCAGTTGGACGATTGGGAGCGGCAACTCCAGCGTCCCGAAACCGCGGGGCAGGCCAAGGCCGGACTGATCGCGCTGCGGGACGCGGCGCTGGTCCGCGCCAATCCGCTGCTGGACTTCGGGCGGTTGCTGCTGGTGAAAAGGAGCAACACCGGACCGGACCTCGGCCTGCCGCGCAATTGGGAAAGCAACTCCTCGCTGCCGAAGCACGGCTACAGTGATTCGCTCTGCGTGCTGTCACTCGGCGGCGAGACGAACGGGCTGAGCACTTTCTTCCGGCCGGAGCGGGATGTGTTCGTGGGCGACCTGGACCTGAACTGGGCGGCGGACAAGCTGTTGTTTTCGTCGGTGGGCACAAATGAGCGCTGGCAGGTGTTTGAGCTGCGTCTTCCCCCTGCGCTGCGCCGCGGCGGACGCGAGTCCGCTCATTCGATTCTTGCTGGAAAGCGGGGCCGACCTGTGTCGGCGGCGATGGCGCGTCCGTTGACCGGCGAGCAACCGGACGTGGACAGCTACGACGCCTGTTACCTGCCGGACGGCCGGATCATCTTCACTTCGACGGCCTGCTTCGTCGGCGTGCCGTGCGTCTATGGCATCGTCGCACGTCGCGAATCTCTACCTGATGGACGCCGACGGCCGCAACATCCGCCAGCTTTGCTTTGACCAGGAGCACGACTGGTGCCCGACCGTGCTCAACAACGGGCGCGTTCTCTACACGCGCTGGGAATACGCCGACACGCCGCACTCGAACACCCGCCTGCTCTTTCACATGAACCCGGACGGCACGGAGCAGATGGAGTTTCTCGGCAGCAACTCCTATTGGCCGAACTCGTTCTTCTACGCCCGGCCCATCCCCGATCACCCGAGCATGGTGGTTGCGGTGATCGGCGGGCACCACGACAACCCGCGCATGGGCGAGTTGGTGTTGTTCGATCCCGCCCGCGGCCGGCAGGAGGCAAGTCCCGCGGTGCAGCGCATTCCCGGCCACGGCCAGAAGGTGGAGGCGATCATCCGCGACGGTCTTACGCTCGATAGCTGGCCCAAGTTCCTCCACCCGTTTCCGCTCACGACAAGTTCTTCCTCGTCTCCTGCAAGCCGACGCCCGACGCGCCCTGGGGCATTTACCTCGTGGACGTGTTTGACAACCTCGTGCCGCTCGCGCAACTCGCCGACGCGGCGCTGTTCGAGCCGATCCCGCTGCGCGCGACGCCGAAGCCGCCCGTGATCCCCGACAAGGTGGACCTCAAGCGCAAGGATGCGCTGGTGGTCATCCAGGATATTTATGCGGGCGACGGTTTGCGCGGCGTGCCGCGCGGCACGGTCAAGGCGCTCCGGCTGTTCACGTATCACTTTGCGTATCAGGGCATGGGCGGCCTGCTCGGCGTCGTGGGCGCGGAAGGGCCGTGGGACATCCGGCGGGTGCTCGGGACCGTGCCGGTCGAGGCGGATGGCTCGGCGCACTTTCTTGTGCCGGCCAACACCCCCATCTCGATGCAGCCGCTGGATGCCGAGGGCAAGGCGATCCAGCTTATGCGCTCGTGGACGACCGCCATGCCGGGCGAGGTGGTGCAGTGCGCCGGCTGCCACGAACGCCAGAACACCGCGCCGCTGCCCCAGCGGGCGCTCGCGCTAAGCCGGCCGCCTTCGCAGATCCAGCCGTGGCACGGGCCGCGTGCGGGGCTTCAGCTACGCGCGCGAAGTGCAGCCGGTGATTGATCGCCATTGCGTGAACTGTCACAACCCCGACTGGGCCGCCGCGAACGGCAAGCTGCTTTGCGACCTGCGCGGCGATCTGCCGCTCACCAACTGGAGCAGCGTGACACCCGGCAACGGCGGCGCGCACGCCGGCAGGTTCTCGGTGGGCTACAACGAGCTGCAGCGCTGGGTGCGCCGCAACGGGATCGAGGGCGATTACCACGTCCTGACACCGATGGAATTCCACGCGGACACGACCGACCTTGTGCAACTGCTCAGACAGGGCCACTACGGCGTGCACCTTGAGGCCGAGTCGTGGGATCGGCTCATCACGTGGATTGACCTCAACTGCCCCTATCACGGCACCTGGGGCGAGCAGATTGACAATCCCGGCAAACAGCGCGAGCGCCGGCGGGACCTGCTTAAGCTTTATGCGAATGTGGACGATGATCCGGAAGCGGTAAGTCCGAAGTCCGAAGTCCGAAGTCCGAAGGAAACCCGAAGACCGAAAGCCGAAAACCAGTCGGCCCGCACTTCAGACTTCGCACTTCGGACTGCGGACTTGCCGGAGGGCTGGCCGTTCGAGGCGGCGGAGGCGGCACGCCGGCAGGCAGCCGCTGGCGCGCAAACGCGGCGGGTGGTTGATCTCGGCGGCGGTCTATCCATCCAACTCGTGCGGATTCCCGCCGGCGAGTTCGTGATGGGAGGGGCAGCCGGCGAAGCAGGCGCGGGCCCGCCGTCACGCGTGCGCATCAAGAAGCCATTCTGGATGGCTGCGTTCGAGACGGACAACCGCACTTTTGCCGCCTTCGATCCGGCGCACGACAGCGGGTTGGAGGACAAAAACGCTTACCAGTTCGGCGTGCGCGGCTACCCGGCGAACCGGCCGGAGCAGCCCGTGGTGCGCGTATCATGGGAGCAGGCGATGGCTTTCTGCCAGTGGCTCTCGGCGAAGACCGGCGAGCGCTTCACGCTGCCGACCGAGGCGCAATGGGAGTGGGCCTGCCGCGCCGGCAGCGACACGCCATTCAACTTCGGCGGGCACGACGCGGATTTCTCCAAGCACGCGAATTTGGCCGACGCCAAGCTCAGCGAGTTTGCCAGCGACCCATTCACCGTGGACGTGCCGCTCAAGAACCCGACGCCGTTCGACGACTGGATTCCGAAGGACCGCCGCTTCAACGACGGCGGGTTGGTGACAGTCGCGCCGGGTCGTTACGCGGCGAACGCCTGGGGGTTGCACGACATGCACGGCAACGCCGCCGAGTGGACGCGCAGCGATTACGCGCCCGGCCAGGACCGCAAGGTCGTGCGTGGCGGGTCGTGGCGCGATCTGCCGGCGCGCAGCACGTCCGGCTTCCGGTTGGGCTACGTCCCCTGGCAGCGGGTTTACAACGTCGGTCTGCGGGTCATCTCCGCCGACGCGGGCCCTCAGGTGGCGGAGGGTCGTGGCGCGCCGACTGTGCCGGCGCCCTGACGAGGGCGGCCCAGGGTGAGGGCGCCGAGGGCTTATCGGCCAGTCCAGACCGGCGCCAACCAGGCGACGGGATTGGCGGGTTTGGCGCCCGGGGCATCGCCGCCGCCAGCGTTCCAGACCCGCACAAAGAAGAACCGGTTGGTGGAATCGTGGATGGCCGGGCGCCAGGCAACCGAATGGGCAGGAGCAGGTCTGTATTCCTCCACGACGGCGCCGCCGTCCTTCACGATGTCAATGCGGGTGATCTTGTCCGCAGGCTGGTCCTCGTCCGGGTCACTGATCGCAATATCAAACTGGAAGGCCTGAGGGCGATCGAGGGTGGAGCCCAGGCTGGCGCCGTTGACCGTATAGCGGCATTGGAGGTTGCCTTCGAGCGAGGCGTAGGTGCGGCGGTGCTTCATGGCGTCGAGGATGGCCGCCTTCGTTCGGGCGGTGGCCAACACGAAGGTGCGGGAGGTGTGGTGGGTGATGCCCCAGAAACCGTGGTTGTCGAGGCCGCAAACCGGCGAGACTTTCCAGCCCTTGTCCAGCGCGTTCACAAAGGCCTCGTAGTGGAGCTTGTTGTTCGAGTTGATCACCTCCAGCAGGCTGATGACGTCCGTCACTTGAGGGTCGCAGTAGGCCCAGTCGCCATAACCGTGTGGGCTGGGGTGATTGAAACTGGCGACAACGGGGCCATCGCCGTTGGGCGGAACGGTCGTGAGCCAGTGGTAGAAGAAAGGCAGGTCAACGCCCGGCGCCACGGCGCTGAGATATTCACTACTGTTGATGACGTTGATGTGGCAGGTTCCGTTCGTGCGATCATTCTCGGAATGTTCATAGCCTGCGATGGCAACGAAGTTGCGGTCGGTGGCTGCGGCGGCATCGCGCTGGGCGGCCCGCCAGGCGGCATTGGTGCGGCTGAGTGGTTGGAAGCAGGCCTCCTGTGAGTGGTCGGCGGTGACGTAGAAGTCGTAGCCTATGGACTTGGCCAGGGCATAATGCGCGGCGGGCGGGCCTTGATGTTCCTGCCAGTCCGGCTTAAGGACTTTGGACTTGGCGCGCTCTTGCTTAACCGCACCGGTTGTCGGTGCAGGGGCGCCATAATGTTCGCCGTGGGACCAAGTGTTGGTGGTATGCGAGTGAGTATTGCCGGCGTAGATGTGGTATTGCGGCAAGGGGGTGTTGCTCTGGTCCGGAGCAGCGCTGGCGGCGGCGGCCAGACCGCCCAGGGTGGCGACGAACGCGAGAAGAAAAATCATGTTCGGCGCCATTATGCAGTTCGCCGGGCTGGCTCCAAGGCCAAACAGGGCGATGGCAAGGGCCGCCGCAAAGCCAAGGCATCGAACAACACGGACTGCGAGGGTTCGGTCTCCGGCCACTTCAGCTCCAGCCGGTGCCTGCCCCCGCTCAGGCTACTGAAGGGCCTCCTCAAGAAGTGAGGAAGTTTGTTGAGAGAATTGGCGCATATTTCGCTGGTAATCCCGGTCAGAAACCGGTATGAGAGAATCAGCGCAAAGGCTTGCAGTCTAGCCAGCTACATGATCGAAGCAGTTTTAGACGACCCGAACCGAGTCGTTGTTTCCCGCATGATCTCCCCCAGGCGATGCATCGCGGGAGAAGGCGGCTGCAATAACGGAGGCATGATTGAACACCCAGAATTGGATTAGAGTAATCGTTTCCCTGCTTGCTCTGCTGACCGGCTGGACCGCGCCGGCGCAATGGACCAGCGTCGGGGACGGGATTGACTACCAGGCGTTCTCGGCAGCCGGCCCGAACAACCTGTTCGTGACGCGGATGACCCGCAGCAATACAAACACGACGATTGATACGAGCATCGCCTATGACATGATGGCCGGCGCGCGAGGAGATCGTGCGGAACCAGGCGGCGCGGCAGGACGACGCGATCACCTGGTGGGGCGGGAGCTGGGGGGCGAGGAACAAGGTGGTGGTGGCCATCAACGGCGGCTTCTTCAATATGACCACGGGCGTCATTGACGGCGGCCAGATTCAGTCCGGCTGGCATGCGCATTGGTTCCCTGACTTAGGGCGCGTTCAGCGGATTCGCCTGGAAGACGGATCGCACGGCGTTCCACGGCGAATGCGTGGATTACACCGCGGCGAAGGTCTATGTGAAGTTCGTGGCCAACGGCGCTTCCCAGGCGATTGACGGCATCAACCGTGACCCGGGCAGCAGCGACCTGGTGATCTTCACCCCGCAGTATGACAACCAGACGCCGAGCGGGACGCGCACCGAAGTGCTGGTCGAGATGAGCGCGGCCCAACCTGACGACGTCCGGGAGCGGCTATTCAAGCGGGATCATCCGGGAGGTCAGGCAGAGCACGGGTTCAACGTGGATACCCTTCGATCATTTGGTGCTGTCGGCAGCCGGCGGCGAGGGGACGACACTGAAGAACAACTCGTCGGTGGGGGCGGAGGTGCGGATTTTCCAGGAATTGATCGAGTCCAATGAACCCGACGTGCAGGGGAACTACGCCTGCCAGACGGCAACGGGGGTGAACTGGGCGAACGTCTTCGCGGCCATCAACTCGAACTACCATTTTCTGGAGAACGGGGTGGTGCGGGTGCCGGACGCGGTGGCGCACCCCGGCTACATAGGCTACGTGAATCTCAACCCGCGAACGGCCATCTGCTGGAATTCGAGCTACGTGTTCTTCGTGGTCTGTGACGGCCGGCAACCCGGCGCGAGCGTGGGTATGTCCTGCGAGACCCTGGGGAACTGGGCCAAGACGACGCTGGGCGCGACGGACGGCGTGAACCTCGACGGCGGCGGCTCCTCCACGATGGTCGTCAATGGGGCGGTGAAGAACGTGCCATCGGATGGCAGCGAGCGGGCGGTCTGCAACGGCGTGATGATGGTGAACGTCAAGCCCAAGATCGTCTCGACGGTGTTTAGCGCCGGGCAGACGGTGACGGTCAGCGGCGCCGCCAACATCCGGCTGGGGCCGGGCGCTGAATTACGGCATCTATTCCTCGGCGAGCGCGGGCGCGCAGGGAACGGTGGTGAGCCACGCGCTCAACGGCGTGTATGCAAAAGGGTATTACTGGTGGAAGTGCAATTTCAGCGGGACGATCGGCTGGATCGCGGAGAGCCTGCTGGTGGTTCCCACCAGCGCGCCGTCCATTACCCAACAGCCGTCGAACCAGAGTGTGACGGCGGGCGGGACGGCGAACTTCTCGGTCGTGGCCTACCGGCAGCAACCCACTGGGTTACCAGTGGCAGAAGAACACCGGTCAAACTCAGCAACGGCGGGCATTACTCAGGCTGCACGACGGCGGCGCTGACGGTGAGCGGGGTGGACAGCAACGACGTGGCCAGCTACCGCTGCGTGGTGACCAACGCCTACGGCAGCGCGACCAGCAGCCCGGCGGCGTTGACACTGGCGGCGGGGTGCAGCACCCCGGTGCTGCTCAACGGCAGTTTTGAAGGCACCAGCACGGGCGGCATAGGCACCAATTGGACCGGCTACCAGCGCGCGCACCATTCCTGCCAACACGGTCTGGAGCATCCAAACCGCCAATCCGCCGCCGGGCGGAGGCACGCAGTATCAGCAGATCGCCAACACGAACGCGACGAGTGGCGGCGCCGGCGTGCGGCAGGACGTGACCGGGTGCGCAATTGGGGCCACCTATCAGGTCTCGGGCTGGATGCGGGGGAACTCGGCTAGTGCGACGTGCCGGGTCAAGGTGAGTCCGAGCGCCTCGACGGACTGGAGCACCGCGATGGATTTGAATCCGCCGCAGACGTGCAGCACGAACGACTGGGTGTCGTTCAGCGGGACGGTGGTGGCGACCGGGCCAAGCATGACGCTGTGGCTGGACGGGCAGACCACGGGCACCGGGAACTTCAAAGCCGAGTGTTTTGACGCGGTGACGGTGACGTGCGTGGCGCCGCCGCCACCGCCGACCCTCACCCAGCAGCCCAGCCCCGCGACCGCCTGTGGGGGCGGCACGGCGACCTTCAGTGTGGCGGCCACCGGCGCGGGCAATACTTACCAGTGGCAGAAAAGCGGGGTGGACCAGGCCAACGGGGGCCACTACGCCGGCTGCACGACCCCGACGCTGACCATCACCAACCTGGACAACAGCGACGCCGCGAACTACCGGTGCCGGGTGAGCAACGCGACCGGCACCACCAACTCGAACGAAGCCGGGTTGATTCTCAAGGCGGCCACGACGATCACGCAACAGCCAGTCAGCACAACGGTCGCGGCTGGGGGGACAACCAATCTTAGCATTGCCGCGACCGGCGACGGCACCCTGGTTTACCAGTGGCAAAAGAACCAGACCAACATCAACAACGGCGGCCACTACTCCGGCTGCGCGACGCCGACCCTGAGCATCAGCAGCGCCAGCACAAACGATGCGGCGAACTATCGTTGCCTGGTGACCGGTGGCTGCGGCAGCGTGCTCTCCAGCGATGCGACGGTGACGTATCTGGCGCCGCCGTCGCCGCCACGGTTGGACTTGGTGGCGGTGGTAGCGCCGAACCAGGTGGAGTTGGTGGTGAGTGGCGAAGCCGGAGGCAGTGTGACGATCCGCCGTTCGAGCGATTTGGCGAACTGGGTGGTGCTGACTAACCTGGTGAACACCAACGGCACAGTGCAGTTCACCGACACGACCGCGAGCAACGTCGTGCAGCGATTCTACCGCGCCAGCTCCCCTTAGAACTTCCCTTCACACACTGAGTCTTTTGGTAAATTCATCGGCAGAAGCAATCGCATGAAACAAATGATCCCGCACCCTCGTTCTCTCGCTCGTGTGTTGCTGGTGGCACTGTTGATCGGACTGGCGTGTCCCGGCGCGAACGCCGCAGTATCAATCCTTGGCGTCCAATACCAGCAGGACAAGTACTTTCCGGAAGATTACTGCCTCTGGCACGACCGGCAGTACCCGGGGCCGTGCAGCATTAACCTCAACACCGGCCAGGTGGTCAAAGTATTCCTGAAGAACACAGGGGCATCGTCAGTGACGGTCAGTGACGTGACCCTGGCCGGAAGGAGCATGAGTCATGACATCCGGCAGGTGACGCAGGGGGATAATTACCCGGCCAGCATCTACTTCGCTAACCTCCCGTCGGGGGATCTCCAGACGGATGTCAACGCCGGTGAACCGGTGTGGTACAAGGCCGATCCCGCGACGATTCCGGCTGGCGGTGTGGGCCAGGCGGTCCTGCGTTTGCGGGTCCTCCCGGTCACACAGCCCATCAGCATGGGGGTGGTGACTTCCGGCGGCACGGTGACCACTAATATTGCGGTGGATGCCGCCGCGCCGGCGTTGGCCAGCGTGGGCTTCTCGTCGGACCGGACGAAAGTGTATCTCCACTGGCGGCGCAGCGGTGGGGCGGCCCCGACCGCGATCCTTATGGATGGCAACGACGTGACCGCCAATGCGACGACGGTGGGCGACTCGACGTTGAATTTCGGAGCGACGGTTCTGCAATTCGCCACGCCGCTCGCCAACATGTCGTTTCATGTCTACCAGGGGGTTTTTGCTGACGGGAAGACGGCGACCGGCGCGTTGCGGACGTGGGTCAACCCTTTCCTTTACGGCACCTGGGCGGCGAAGCCCACTAACCCCGGCGAGGCTGCCGGGCAAGCCTGGGTCAACGAAGCCACGGCGCATGGCGTCAATGTCGTCGTCATGAACGTGGCGTCGGACGGGCTGGCCGATCTCATGTCAACCCCTTCGGGCCGCCAGTGGATGGACGACCACGGTTACGGTGTGGTCAAAGACGATCCCAGCAGCGCCAGCCAGATCTTGCGAATGTGGTTCATCCGCGATGAGCCGGACGGCGCCGAAGGAAACGTCACCGGGTTGCCCGCCGGCGCGGGCCACAATCCGGGTGTGCTGGCCATGTCAGCCCTGGCGCGGGGCGAGGTGCTGCGGGCGGCCAAAACGGATGCGCCGGTCACGGTGAACATTGATGGCAACCTGAAGCCTTACAACTATTGGAACTGGGGTCAGGTGCCGGATGTCTTCATGACGGATCCGTATTATCAACCGGAGTTGGCGGATGCCTACTTGAACACCCCCGCTCAGATACCGCTTTATGCGAAGGCGACGCAGGTCTATGCCACCGCGCGGACGGCCGGCCTTGCCTGTGAGCCAAATCCGCTGCACGTGATCCTGTATTCGTGCAAGCAGAGTTCGTCGAGCGTTACCTGGCCGTTCCCGGCCCCCGGCACGAAACGGACGGAGGCGTACTATGCGCTGGCAGGCGGCGCGAAGGGGATGGCCTATTGGTGGTATAAACTGCCCGACGGTCTTGCCTACGGCAATGCGGATGCGCTGGCGCTCTGGAAGGAAATGGGTCTGCTCGGCAACGAGATCAAGACGGCTCAGCCGATGCTGGTCACGAGTCATCCGGTCGCACTGGCGACCACCAGCGCGACGGCTGGGGTTTGGTTTCGGACACTTGCTGTGGGCACCGACACGATGATCTTTCTGGTGGTGAACGACAATCACTACAACGACGTGACGGGTTGCCATTACACGCCAATCGCCAATGCCACGGTGAGTGCAACGCTGCCGTCGTGGCTCGCATCCTCGACCGCATTTGAGATTACGCCGGCCGGCCTGAACGACGTCAACGCGACGATCAGTGGCACCCAGATGCAGTTGAATCTGGGGGCTTTGAACTTGACGCGGATGATCGTGGTCACGACCGACCCGCAGTTGCGGGCGAACATCCAGACGCGGTATGTGCAACAAGTGTGGCCGGGCATCTGCCAGTTTGCGCCGGAGTACTGCACTCCCCAGACTATTCCGCCGACTATCACAGTCCAGCCGTCCAGCCGGAGTGTGGTGCCGGGCGGGTCGGCCGGGTTCACTGTGGTAGCCGGGGGCACCCTTCCGTTGTATTACCGGTGGCAGAAGAACAACGCGAATTTAGCCGACGGGGGCCACTACTCCGGCAGCACGACGGCGACGCTGACGATCGCCAGCGCGGACAACAGCGACGCGGCGAGCTATCGCTGCGTGGTGACCAATGCCTATGGGAGCGTCACCTCGAGTATCGCGGCCCTGACAGTGACCACGAACCAGCCATGCAGTCCGATTCTGAACGCTGGCTTCGAGGATGGCTTCACCCTCTACGGCGGCAGCAACATCGGCAACGACTGGACTCAGTGGTCATCGGTCCCCGACACCATTACCGGCTACGATGAAACGAGCGTCATCCACGGGGGCGTCAACTCCCAGCGCATCCGCCTGTGGAACACCGGCGGTGGGACCAGCTATGCCGGCGTGTATCAGCAGGTCGCGGTCCAGTCGGGAGCCTCTTATACCAACAGCGTCTGGATGTACGCCTACGACACCAGTTCCTACTGTTACCTGGGTGTGGATCCGACCGGCGGGACAGACCCGACGAGCGGGAGCATCGTTTGGAGCGCAGGTTATAACGGCCAGGCTTGGGTTCAACGCACCTGGACCGGAACTGCGGCCGCGGACCACCTTACGGTCTTTTACCGTGTGCAAGCGACCGATAATCTGAAGCGGAATGGATACTTTGACGACGCCGTGTTAAGCTGCCCCGGCGGTTCCGTGCCCCCGGCCATCACCCAACAACCGCCGGACCGCACGGTTGGGCCGGGTGGGTCAACCACCTTCACCATCCTGGCCAGCGGCAGCTCGCCGCTCAGCTACCGGTGGCAGCAGAACCAGGTCACCCTCTCCGACGGCGGGCATTACACCGGGTGCACCACCGAAACGCTGGAGATTAACGGGGCGGACACCAACGACGTGGCCAGCTACCGCTGTATTGTGACCAATGCGTACGGCAGCGTGACCAGCAGCGCGGCGGCGTTGATATTGGTGGGAGGCTGCACCACTCCTATCCTGCTCAACGGGAGTTTTGAGGGCACTAGCACGGGCGGCATTGGCACCAATTGGACCGGCTACCAGCGCGGCACCATTCCTGCCAACACGGTCTGGAGCATTCAGACGGCTTCGCCGCCGACAGGAGGGGGCACACAGTATCAGCAGATCGCCAATACGAATGCGACGAGTGGTGGCGGCGGGGTGCGGCAGGACGTGACCGGGTGCACCATCGGCGCCACCTACCAGGTCGCCGGTTGGATGCGCGGCAACTCCGGCCTGTACTCCATCTGCACCGTCAAAGTGAGTCCCACGGCTTCCACCAGTTGGGCCACGGCCATCAATCTGAATCCGCCCCAAACCTACACCGGCAACACCTGGACCAACTTCAGCGGCACGGTGATCGCCACTGGAACCAACATGACCCTCTGGCTGGATGGCCAGACCACGGGCAGTGGGAACTTCAAAGCCGAGTGTTTCGACATGGTGACAGTGACTTGTGTGGCCGGGCCGCCGGCGCCGCCCACGGCCTTCGATGTGACTGGAGGCGGGGCCGGTTGTGCCGGCGCGGGGGTCTGGGTGGGCTTGAGCAGCTCTCAAACCAACGTGAACTATTCCCTGAACCGAAACGGGACCACTACCGTGGCGACGCTGACGGGCACAGGTGCCGCGCTCAACTTTGGCCTGCAGACTACTGCGGGGACCTACACGGTGGCCGCCACCAATGCGAGTGTCCCGAGCGTTTGGGCCGGCATGACCGGCACTGCGGACGTCACCGTCATTCCGCGCCCGACTTCAGTCGTCAGCGGCACTGCGACCATCTGCAATGGCGGTTCGACGATCATTTCTGCTGCCCTGACCGGCACCGGGCCGTGGAACGTGAACTGGTCGGACGGGGTCAACCAGACCGGGGTGGCCGCCAGCCCGGCCATGCGCACGGTCAGCCCGTCCGCGCTGACAACCTACACGGTGACCAGCCTGACTGATGTCAACTGCACAGCGCAGGCTGGCGACCGCACTGGCAGCGCAACGGTGACGTTCAAGGCGGCCACGGCCATCGCTCAGCAGCCATCAGATGCGACCGTTGCGTTCGGCGGGATGACCAATCTTAGCATCGCCGCGACCGGCGATGGCACCCTCGCCTACCAATGGCAGAAGAACCAGACCAACCTCAACAACGGCGGCCACTACTCCGGCTGCACGACGGTGACCCTGACCATCAGCAACGCTAGCACGAACGACGCGGCGAACTACCGTTGCGTGGTCACCGGCGGCTGCGGCAGCGTGATCTCCGGTGAGGCGACGGTGACGTATCTGGCGCCGCCGTTACCCCCGTATTTCGAGTCGGTTATAATGCTCCCGCCGGACCAGGTACAGTTGGTGCTGGGTGGCGAAGCCGGGAGCAGTGTGACGATTCACCGGTCGAGCGATTTGACGAACTGGGTGGCGCTGACCAACCTGGTGAACACCAACGGCACGCTGCAGTTCACCGACACGACGGCGAGCAATGTCATGCAACGATTCTACCGTGCCACCACGCCCTAACCTGTCTTCGCATCAATCCACTCTTATGGTAACTTCCTCTATGAAAGCCTCTCACCGAATTGTATCTAGCCCTGCAAATGGTATGCCTGCTCACTTCCACCGCATTGGCGCAGTGGACCAACGTCGGCACCGGCATAGATTACCAGGCGCTCACCATCACGATGGGCGACGGGACGAAGAACAACCTGTTCATGACCCGGATGGCGGTGGCCAACCCCAACTGCATCATCAACAGCATGATTGCCTCGAACCGCGTCGCTGGCGCCCGCGAGCGGCCCAGCGCCATGGCGGCCCGCTGTGAGGATGCCATCAATTACTGGGGCCAGGCCTGGGGACAGCGCAATGACGTGATTGTCGCCGTCAACGGTAGTTTTGAGGACGCTAACGCCCCGGCGGGCGTCATCGCCGGCGGTGACATCTACGACGGGTGGTATGCCAAGCGGTTTGATGATTGGGGCGGACAGATGGGGCTGGTCTGGAAGTTCGACCGAAGCTACTTCATTGGCGTCTGCCCGCATTATCAAGCCTCCGGCCAGACGGTGACCATCGGCGGGGTGGCGCAAACCTTTGACGGCATCAACATTCCACGCGCCAACAACCTCATCATCTATACCCCCCAATACAACAACAACACCCTCACCGACAACAGCGGCGTCGAGGTGCTCGTCGGGCTGTCCACGCCCCTTGAAGACGCCCGCCCAGCACGGTCTCGGGCACGATCGAGCAGGTTCGCATCAACCAGGGCTCCACGCTCATCCCCTTCGACCACATCGTCCTTTCCGGCGCCGGCTCGGCGGCGACTTACTTGCAGACCTACGCGCAAGTGGGCCAGCCGGTGCAGATCAGTCAAAGCATCACCCTTTACAACGGCCCCACCGGCAACCTGTGCTCGACGCTGGACAGTCGAAACATCATCAACGCCTACGGCTTGGCCCAGGGGAACTTTAACTTTCTCGTGAACGGCTCGGTCATACCCACCAGCAACTCCGGGATGATCATCCGCGCTCCGCGGACATTTCTCGCCTACAACTCCACTTACATCTTCTTCGTGGTCTGCGATGGGCGAAACCCACCCACGAGCGTGGGCATGACCAGCGACGAGATGGGCGCCTTTTGCCTCACGAATCTCGTGGCCACCGACGCGGTGAACATGGACGGCGGCGGCTCGTCGGTCATGGTGGTCAACGGCGCAATCAAGAATAGGCCCTCCGACGGCAGCGAACGTGCGGTGGTCAACGGCCTGATGATGGTCAACCTCCTGCCCAAGCTCACCTCGACGGTGTTCAGCGCCGGCCAGACTGTTACCACGACAGGCCAACGCCAATCTGCGCCTGGGACCAGGGACGGACTATTACGCATTTACCACGATCGCCAACGGGACGCAGGGCGCCGTGGTCAGCCATGCGGTCAACGGCGTCTATGCCAAGAGCAACTACTGGTGGAAGTGCACCTTCGGCGCGAACACCGGGTGGGTCGCCGAAAGCTTGCTGGCGACTACCAACAGTCCCCCGACCATCACCCAACACCCTGCGAACCAGTTCGCAGGACCAGGCGGGTCCGCCAGCTTCACCGTCCTCGCTTCCGGCTCCAACCCGTTGAGCTACCAGTGGCAGAAGAACACGGTCAATCTGAGCAACGGCGGCCACTACTCCGGCTGCACCACCAATACGCTGACAGTCAGCAATGCGGACGGCAACGACGCCGCCAGCTATCGCTGCGTCGTCACCAACGCCGTCGGCAGCGTGACCAGCAGTCCCGCGACGCTGACGCTCGTCACCAACGCCTTGGCCGCCCTCACCAACATACCCACGCTCTCCGGCGATACGGCTAATGACGCGCGCGCCATTACCCCCGACGGCCGCTATGTGGCGGGCCTTTCCGGCTCGCGCGGATTCCTGTACGACCTTTACAGCGGGGCCCTCGCCAACGTGGTCAGTTCGGACGGCGCCCAGTCCGCCATTGCCACCGGGCGTGGGCTACCGCACCAATAGCGGCCAGCGGGAGGTCATCGTGTCCGGAATGTCCGGCGGCTTGTTCACCGCCTGGAAGACAGCCGACGGCGGGGCCACCTGGGGTGTCAAGCTCCCGGGCCCCAGCGGGAAGAACCCCACGATTCCTGATGCCAATGGGTTGGCCGGGACTGCGTCGGATGTATTCTACTCCATCTGGACGGACAAAGGCGCTGGGGCAGGCGACAACTGGGTGTTGAATGTCGGCCGGTTCTCGAACTCATGGCCGGCGTCGGTCACCTGGGGCACAAAATCTGTGCCCAAGCCAAACAGTTTTGCTCAGTTGAACGGCATTTCCAGCAACGGCCGAGGCGTGGGTTGGCGGCAGGATTCAGGCGTCTACATCAACTACGTTGCCGACTGGCAAGGTGCCGGCGCGACAGCCTGGAGCCCTAACGGCCTGGACGGCACTACAGCCGGGCAGGCGTATGCGGTCAGCGCCGACGGGACCATCATTTTCGGCCTGTCACCGAAAGCCGGTGGCACCGCGGCAACCAACTACGGCTACAAGGCCGTGTTCAACACTAATTTTCCGGGCACGGCGACGCAACTGAGCATCGGCCAGTTGCCCAATTTCCCCGACGCCGCGGGCGCGGCCAACCTCGCCGTTCCTTACGGCTGCACCGCCGACGGCAAATACGCCGTGGGGATGAATTACCGCGGCCTCGAGAAGGCGGTGCTGTGGGATACTCACGATACGAACGCAACCAACTGGACCGTCACCGACCTCACCGATATGGCGACCACGAACGGGAACCTGAACATTTTCAGCCGCCTAACCCGGGCTTACAGCGTCGGCACGAACGGGGCAGGGAGCCTGGTGATTGCGGGGGTGGGCTTGGACACGAACAGCCCCGCAAGAACGCGCGCGTTCGTGATGACCGTTGCCCTGTCAAACGCTCCGGTCATACCTCGGCCGACGGTGACGATCTCGGGTTCGTATCCCGCCGGGTTCATGTTCAGTTTCCCGACGGTGGCGAGCGCCAGCGTGACGTATTACCTCGAATACACAACCAACTTGACCGGGGCGATAAGCTGGAACACGCTTACCTCCACGCCAGGCACGGGGGCCGTCGCCACGCTGCCGGATACAAGTCCGTCCGACGCGCAACGTTTCTATCGCATCCGGGCCCAGTAACATCAGTCGCTGCCTATGACCAAACACCGGAGTTGTCCTGCGCATCTCCTTTTGAGGTTGTGGCGATCAATCCTGCCGGGGAGGGCGAGCGTCCCCGCGAGCCCTGATTCTTCGGCAGACACCCGTGGCAATTTGGGCTCGCGGAGACGCTCGCCCTCCCGGGATCGAGGTCTGACATGGCCCCTATTGGCGTTGCTGATCGCCAACATCTTTTGCGCGACAACCAAAGGCGAGGTTAAGGTCCTTGGCGTCCAGTATCAGCCGGACCAGGTGTTTCCGGAGGACAATTGCATTTGGCATGACCGGCAGTATCCCGGCCCGTGCAGCGCCACTGTCCCGGGTGCGAACGTGAAGGTATTCGTGAAGAACACCGGCCCGACAGCCGAGACCATCAACGACGTGACGCTCGCCGGGTATAGCCTTAAGACCGTCCTTCCGCTGAACTCATCGCAGAATGACGCCGCCAGCATCTATTATTATTGGGGCACTCCCCCGCAGGACATTCTGAATGCCGGCGAGCCGGTCTGGTACAAGGGCGACCCGGCGACCACCATTGCCCCGGGCGGCCTCGCGCAGGCGGTGGTGCGGCTCCGGTATCTGCCAACGACCCCGACGGTTGCGGTGGGAGTGGTAGGGGTTGGCAACACGGTAAACACCAACATCACGGTGGATGCCAGCGCGCCGCAATTGGCCAGTGTAGGGTTCTCGGCGGACCAGACGAAGGTGTATCTCCACTGGCGGCGCACCGGGGGCGCGGCCCCAGCCACGGTCTGGATGGACGGCACGAATGTGACGGCCAGCACGACGACCGTGGGGGACCCGGCCGTCAACTTCGGCGCGTCCGTCATCCAATTGGCCGCGCCGCTTTCGGCGATGTCGTTCCACGTTTATCAAGGGGTTTACGCCGACGGCAAGACGGCGACGGCCGGCGTGCGCACGTGGGTGAATCCCTATCTTTACGGCACGTGGGGCTCCAAGCCCATTCCCGCCGATGCGGCCGCCGGGGCGGCCTGGATTGACGAAGCCACCGCGCACGGGGTCAATGCCCTGGTCATGAACTGGGCCGACGGCCTCGGGACCTTCCTTGGCACGAGCTCAGGCCGGAGTTACGCCGAGAGCCACGGCTACGGTTTCGTCATCCACGGCTCGGGCCAGTTCTACTGCACCACGCCGCGGATGTGGTTCATCTACGATGAGCCAGATTATACGGATTATACCATTGGCGGTCTGCCGGGCGGCCATAATCCCGGCGTCATGGCCATGAAGATGCTTCAGGATGGCGAAGGCCTCCGGGCAAGCTACCCGCTTGCCCCGACCACGATCAACGTGGACGGCAATCTCAAGCCCTACAACTACTGGAACTGGGGGCAGGTTGCCGATGTGTTCATGAATGACGCCTATTACCAGCCCTTGCTGGCGAATGCGTACTGGTACGACAACTACAGGATTCCGCTTTACCAGAAGGCCACCTACATCTATGCCAGCGCGCGTACGGCGGCGTTGGCCTGCGAGCCCAACCCGATGCATATGATTCTGTATTCCTGCTCGCTGCATGACACGGGCTCAACCAATGTTTGGCCCTTCGCGCCTCCCGCCACAAAACGGATTGAGGTGTATTACTCGCTGGCGGCGGGCGCAAAGGGGATGTCCTACTGGTGGTATCTGCTCGATCCCACTTTCACCGGGCTGGGCCTGGGCACTCCCGACGCGCTGGCGCTATGGAAGGAGATCGGCCTGCTCGGCGCGGAAATCAAGACCGCCCAACCGCTCCTGGTCACGAGTCATCCGGTGGGCTTGCCAATCACCCCGAGCGCCAATGTCTGGGCACGGGCGCTGGCCGTGGGCGCCGACACGATGATTCTGCTGGTGGTGAACGACAACTACAGCAACGACGCGACCGGCTGTCACTACACTCCCGTAGCCAACGCGAGCGTGACGGCGACACTGCCGTTCTGGATGAGGTTCCCCGCCGGGTTCGAGATCACCGCCAGCGGTTTGAGTAACGTAAACCTGCAGACCAACGGTAACCAGTTGGCGGTGAGCCTGGGCACGCTGAACGTGACGCGCATGATCGTGCTGACCCGGGATCCACAGTTGCGGGCGACCCTGCAACAGCGCTACACGCAGCAGGTGCAGCCGGGGGTCTGCAGCATCGCGCCCGAGCTCTGTGTGAATTTTCCGCCCAGCATCACGCAACAGCCTGGAACCCAATTCGTCCCGGCAGGCGGGACGGCGGCCTTTGCGGTCGTCGCGGCTGGGAGCAGCCCGCTGGCCTACCGGTGGCAGAAGAACCAGGCCTACTTATCTGACGGCGGACACTACGCCGGGAGCACGACGGCGGTGCTAACGGTCAGCGGGGTGGATAGCAGCGACCTGGCCAGCTACCGCTGTGTCGTCACGAATGCCTATGGGAGTGTGACCAGCAGCCCCGCCGTCATTACGTTGGTAGCCAATGGCCTGGCGTTGGGCACCTTTGCTGCCTTACCACCTTTGCCCGGGGATACGACCAATGACGCTCGTGCCATCGCTCCCGACGGTCAGTGGGCAGTCGGCATTTCGGGCGGCGGGACAAACGGCGCGCGCGGTTTCCTCCATCAGGTCGGCACGACGAACGTGTTCAATGTGAATGCCGGCGGAGCCCAAGCCGCTCTGGTGACCGGGGTGGGCTATCGCATGGAGAACGGCCAACGGGAGGTCATTCTGTCCGGCCTGTCCGCCGGCTGGAACATGGACTATATGACAACCAATGGAACGGGGTTTGGCGCCAAGCGACGCGACGTGAACGTCGGTACAGCACCAGCCGCCGTGGTGGCGAACGGCCTGGCCGGGACTTCATCGGATGTGTTCTACTCCACGTGGTATGATGTCGGCTCGAGCGCTAATCAGGTGTACGTAGGCAAGTTGTCGGGCGCCTGGCCGGCGACGCCGGTTTGGGACAAAACGGCAGCCAGCGGCACGACGGCCCAATCGCACAGCACGTCCGCCACCGGCCGGGCTGTGGGTTTTCGGAACACCAGCCCCAAGACACATTATGTGCTGGATTGGACCGGCACGGGTACGCCCACGACCTGGTCCTTCAACGGCTTGGACGGCACAACCGCGGGTGAAGCCTCTGCAATCAGCACGAACGGCACGGTCGTTTTCGGGCAGTCGCCCGTGAGTGGCGGCCGGCCGGGTAGCTGGGGCTACAAGGCCCTGTTGACCAGCGCCAGTCCGGGCGTGCTGCAGAGCATCAAAGAGCTGCCTAATTTCCCAGAGACTGTGGGCACCGCCGGCAGCGCGTCTTTGCCTTATGGCTGCACGCTGGACGGTAAGTACGCAGTAGGCATGAGCTATCGCGGCATTGAAAAGGCGGTGGTTTGGGATACGCACGACGCGAGCGCGACCAATTGGACAGTGATGGACCTGACGGACCTGGCTCAGGCCAACGGGGCGCTCGGGATTTTCAGTCGCCTGGCTCGTGCCTATAGCGTCGGCACGAACGGGGCTGGTAACCTGGTGATCGCCGGCAGTGGCTGGGACACCAATAGCCCGGCGAACACCCGCGCGTTTGTCATGACCGTCGCCTCGCTGAATCCGGCGGCATTGATCCGGCCGAAGGTGACCATGTCAGCGCCCTATCCTGCCGAATTCATGTTCAGCTTCCTGACGGTTCCCGATACCAATGTTATCTATTACCTCGAGTTCAAGACGAATCTCGCGTTGTCCGGTGGCTGGACCGCCATTGCCTCGATTCCGCGGCAGCGGGGCCGTCGCCAGCCTGTTCGACCTGAGTCCGTCTGGCCAGCAGCGCTTCTATCGGGTCCGGGCTCAGTAGGGGCCGGGTCCGCGCTACGGGTTTTGGCGGTTGACAAGCCTCGCCAGCCTGATACGACGCCAGGCCGTGAATCTCCCGAGCCTTCCATGACCGGCAAACAGCGAGCACTGGCGGCCTTTCGCGGCGAACCCCAGGATCGCGTCCCGGTAATCCCGATCGTCGGCCAGGCGGCCGCCACGTTCTGTGGCGTCCCCATCCGCGAGCACGCCCACGACGCCCGCACCCTCGCCCGCTGCCAGATCGAGTGCGCCCGCCGGTTCGGCTACGACGGCGTTTACATCGCCGCCGATACCTGGGTGAACGCCGAGGCGGTCGGCTTCCCGCACATGGAGCATCCGCCGGACGCGCCCGCCTGCGGGCACGGAACCTGGATCGAGTCGGTGGAGCAAATAGAGACCCTGGAGCTGCCGGATCCCAAGCGCTCCGGGCGCTGGCCGCTCATGGTCGAGGCCGTCCGGCACGCGGTTGAGCTGGCCGGCGACGAGCTGCTGATCATCGGCAACTTCGACCAGTCGCCGTTCGACCTCGCCTGCCAGCTCCGCGAGATCAACCGCTTCATGATTGACCTCCTCGAGAACCGGGAGTTTCGCCCATCGCCTGCTCGACTACTGCGCCACGACGGTCAGCCGTTACGCCCTCGCCATGGCCGAAGCCGGCGCCCACGTGCTCAACACCGGCGACTCGGTCGCCAGCGGCAGCCTGGTCGGCCCGCAGATCTACGCCGAGTTCGCTTTCCCGTACGAGAAGAAGGTCTTCGAGGCGGTCCGCGCCCGCTTCGACACGCCGATTACCCTGCACATTTGCGGGGACACAAGCACCTGCATCAGCCGGATGATCGAAACCGGCGCGACCGGCATCGAGATTGATCACGTGATGGACCTCCGCCGCGTCCGGCAGGTCTGCGGCGAGCGCGTCACCGCCATCGGCAACGTCAACCCCGTTGATCCTCTCCTCCGTGGCACACCCGGCTCGGTCAAGGCCGCCTGCCGCGCCTGCCTCGAAGCGTTTGCCGGCTCCAACCGGTTCATCCTCGCCACCGGCTGCGCCATTTCGCCGCTGACCCCTCCCGCCAACCTGGCGGCGATGGCGGAAGCGGCATGCCGGGCGTCAAGCTAATACGGGAGTTTCAGCTTCGCCTCGAGCTTGTCGAAAGTCTCCAGCTCAGACACCCGCTTGACGCCAATTGACTTGGCCCGCGTCTTGAAGTCCGCCAGCACTTTGTGCGGGTCGTCCGGCATCGGCCAGTCGGCTTGTTGCTTCGCGGCCTGCTTCTTCAAATCCGCCCAGCGGATCATGAACGCATACATCACCGGCATCTGGGCGAGCCGCACGCGCTGAAGCAGGACGGGAGAATCGGCGACCGCCCGCTCCGCCGCCTGCAGGTGACGCCAGCCCTGGGCCAGGGTTTCGAACTTCATGAATCGCCGGTCCGGCTCCTCGTAGCAGCCGAGCGACTGCCGGCCAGCCTGCATCTCGTCGTGGATGAGGTTGATGTACGCCCCGATGGGTGGGCCGGCGAGTCCATAGTAGCCGGTCAGAAACTGGTCAATCAGCTTGCGCTCGTCCAGGCGTGGGTTCCAGAGCAACTTCGCCAGCACCCAGGACCGCAGTTCGGCGAACTCCGCCCCCGGCGTGCCGGTCGCGCCCTGTTCAAAGACGCCATCCACCTGGTTCTCCAGGAACAGGCGCAGGTTCGGCCCGAGCACGCGCAGGTTGGGATGGATGAATAGGTAGTGTCTGAAGTTGGTCGTGTAGTCCCAAATGTATAAATGTCGCGCGATCTTGCCCCATGCCCGCAAGTCCCGCACGAAATCCTCGTTCTTGTGGTGCTCCGCCAGCGGGAGGTTGTACGAGCAATTCATCGTGCATAGCCAAACCACCACGTTGTCCCGCGGCCGGGTGAGCTTCGGCGCCGGTTGCGAGTAAGTGTAGGCGAAGGTGCTGATCAACACCCTGGGAAACTCCTTTTCGAGTTCCTTGGCCACCGCGTTGACAAGGCGAAGGATGCCACCCGCCGGGCTGCCCTCCTCCGCGTCCATCGCCCGACAGTTGGCACACTGGCAAGGGCTGCCACCATCGTTCTGGGCGATCGAAACGTGCGTTGGATTGGCCGCGGTTCGCAGGCCTTCCAGGATGACCCGCGTCATCTCGCGTCGGAGGTCTTCATTGGAGAGGCACAGTTGGCCGCCTTCCGGGATGCGCTTGCCGTTCACCTCACTAAACCATTCAGGATGGCTCTGAAAATAGCGGCTCGCCGGGATTTGGCGGAAGAAGCTGTGCGAGGCAGCAGCAATGGCGGGTCTCCCCCCGGTCTCCGCATCCAGGGGAATGAACATGCCGAAGACCTTGTTGCGAACGGCCCAGTCGCGATTGAGCGCCGCGTCCCAGTAGGGCTCGCGGTAATCGAATGGCGGCACATAACGCACGTCGAGGTTGTTGAGACTCAAATCCCGCCGCCGGGGTATCGTGCTGGCGTCGGCCGCCCACCAGCGGCAGCCGACGCAATCCTCGAGGAAAGTATAGACGGCATAGAGTGTGCCGCGCGGTTCGCCGCCGCTCAGAATGAGATCCTGGCCGACGGTTCGAATGACGAGTCCTTCCGCGCCGAGCGCTTCGGTCGAAAAACTGGCGTCTGCCATTTTGGCCGCTTGCGGGCCGACCAGGATCCGCGGAGAGCCCTGCTTCCCTTCACCCGCCAGCGTCAGCTCGGCGCCAGTAACTCCCTTTAGGAAAGACTGGAGTTCCCTGGCGGCATGACGAACCGCCGCGGATGAGCCGTCCGCGACCACAATCGTGGCCACGCTGGCCCCGTCTTTGGCGATGGTGATCGCCGACGTGGAGGTGCACAGCCCGCCGACCAGAAACCAACACCACCAGATTACTCTTATGTAATGGGTGTTTGACAGTGGCACGCTCGGTAATAGTCTCGCGTGCATGAGCACAGGCAAGAAGCAAATCTCCACTTCCGCAGAGCGTGAAGGGCAACTTCCTATGCGTTCAAGAGCGACCTCTTCACCCGCCCAAACTGAAAGTCCCATGGCGCGTGTCGCTCCGCGTTTGACCCTAATGGGAGTCTTGTTTGCAGCCGTCCTTTTGCCGCTGTCCGCTGCCGCCGGTGAAACGCTCTACAACGGCATCGTCCTGCCGGACGGGTGGCCGCCGAAGAGCGACCGGCTGACGCGCGAGCCGATGCCGGTGCCTTACCTCGAGCATCGCCCAGACGTTGTGCCCATCAACGTGGGCCGGCAGTTGTTTGTAGATGACTTTCTCATCGAGAGGACCACGCTTCATCGCCTCTATCACACCGCGCGTTACCACCCAGCCTGCCCGGTGCTGAGACCGGACAAAGCCTGGGAGTCAGTCAACAAGACCGGCAGCCCTCCCAGGCCGATCGCCATGGTGTTCAGCGACGGGGTTTGGTACGACCCGGCAGACAAGCTGTTCAAGATGTGGTACATGGCCGGCGCCTGCAGCGCGACGTGTTATGCGGTCAGCAAGGACGGCATCTACTGGGAAAAGCCCTCCCTCGATGTCGTTCCCGGAAGCAACATCGTCCTGGACCGGGAGCGGGATTCGACCACCGTGTGGCTGGATCAGAACGAACGCGATCCGGCGAAGCGCTACAAGCTGCTGGCTTATCTGCCCCCCCAAGGGCGCCCCGATTCCAAGACGAATCCGTGGAAATCGGCGTTGTATTATTCGGCTGACGGGATTCATTGGGGCGAGCCAGTCGCCACCCGGAATGAGGAATGCGACCGGTCAACGTTCTTCTACAACCCCTTCCGTAATCGGTGGGTGTTTAGTCTGCGGGCCTACATCACGTGGCCGATTTACCGGTGCCGGTATTACGCCGAGAGCCAGGACCTCAATGGGAGTTATCCCCGCGCCGTGGACCAGTACGTGCGCTGGACGTGTTCGGACCAACTGGACCCGTACAATCCCAACGCCGAACTGAGGGATGTGCCGCCCCAGCTTTACAACCTTGACGCGGTGGGCTACGAGAGTCTCCTGCTCGGGCTGTTCTCCATCACTCAAGGCCAATACGAAAAAAGCAAAGGGCTCAACAAGCGGACTGAAGTCCTGCTGGGCTTTAGCCGGGATGGTTTCCACTGGCATCGCCCCGAACGGAGAGCTTTTGCCGGTGTGAGCGAGACGGACGGTGCCTGGAACTGGGGAAATGTGCAGTCTGCCGGAGGCGCGTGTCTCGTGGTCGGAGATCAACTGTATTTCTATGTTTCCGGGCGGGGGAAGAAGGCGGCAAGCAATCCCTGCTCCACCGGCCTGGCTGTGCTGCGGCGAGACGGCTTCGCCTCGATGGAGACCGGCAGCGAGCCAGGGACTCTGACCACTCGGCCGTTGACGTTCAAAGGCAGGCACCTGTTCGTGAACGCCGATATCACCGGCGGCGAACTGCACGTTGAGGTCCTCGACCGGGACGGCAAGGTGCTCCCGGCGTTTGGCAAGGAGCAGTGCATCGCCGCCACGAAGGACGCCACGATTCAGCCCGTGCGGTGGAAGGAAGCCCGCGATCTGTCCGCGATTTCCGGCCAGCCCGTGCGGTTCCGGTTCCATCTCCACCACGGCAAGCTGTACTCGTTCTGGGTAAGTCCCGAAGAATCCGGCGCAAGTCATGGCTATGTGGCCGCCGGCGGGCCGGGATACACCGGGCACGCTGACACCGTCGGCACGGCGGCCCTCACCGCAGCAACTGCCGCCGCCGTGCAAAACATCTGCCCGACCGCACCGGTGGTTGAATGCCCGACGTGGGCCAAGGAGACTGTCCCCGTTTGGGTCCAGCCCTATCTGGGCAAGTACGGCCTGCCGGCACCGTTTCCCCAGCAGAAGAATGCTCTCGGTAATTGCACCGCTGGCGTTGACATGTGGCAGGCCAACCACTTCGTCGGTTATGGCGCGGAGACGGCACGGTATCTCTACGAAGCTTATACGCCCACGACTCTTCAATACCGCAAGGGACCATTCCCGTTATGCGAGAAGGTCGTCGCCCAATACACGGCCGGCCTGACCACAGATCGCGAGAAGGCCCTGGCCCTGCTGACCCGGGCCATTCCCGAGCTGATCGCCCATCCGTCGATCCCGCCTTACAGCGCGGACGTCCGGCCGGACCGGGCCATGAGTGAGGAGGAACTGCTGAAGTCAGGCCTCGGGTGGTGCAACGAGCAAGCCCGGGTCTTCGTTCGCTTGTGCCAGGTAGCCGGTATTCCAGCCCGGCTGATCTTCCTGTTTTACTCCGACAACGATGGCCACGTCATTGCCGAGTTCTACGCCGACGGCCGGTGGTGCATGGCCGACAGCAGTTGGGGCTGCGTGTTCCCGGGCGCTGACGGCAAGCTGATGAGTGCGGCCCAATGCCACGCTGACGCTGAAAGCAGACATCAGGGTGCAGGAAGCCTACCTGGCCCGGGCTCGCGACGTGGCGTCCGCAACCGATGATCTGCTGGTGGGCAGGAGATACGCCGACATGACCGATGCGGCGGCCCAGGCGAGAAAGATCGCCGAGCATGCCAGCGATCTCCGCAAGAACCTGCGCTCAGGACGTGCGGTCGGCAAGCTGGGGGAGAATCTCTGGGCGTTCGGCGTGATGAACATGCCGCTGCCCCAATAGTCTTCTCGCGTGGCTGCGGAAGCGGTATTCAAGTCAGCGTCGCCGAGCCAAAGTCTGTCCGCGTGGCTCCCGAATTGGCGGATAAATACATTCGACCATTGGATTACCCGCTCGCCGCTGCGACCAGTTTGTTGCCGTTCGCCTGAGAAGCGACCGAGCGCCAAGGATTTGTTGGCGTGGTGGTTTGCATCCAGTCCTGGTCGGGAGCTTGGGTGAAACTGGCTAGCGAGCCGCCCACAGCAACCGCGGCTCGCAGCCAGGATCGTGTTCTCATGGTTTTCCCGCTCGCCGGCCGTGCCCGGCATTCACCTCCAAGGCTGGGTTACTCGTTGGCCGCACGGTAGAAGAAGTATTCAGCCGTGTAGGGAACGTGCTGTTCCTCGCCCACAAACGCTCCCGCTGCGGTGGGAGCCAACCCACCGACGGTATTCACGCGTTGAATGTAGGTCACGCGATGGAGAATGCCGGGCCCTTCGGCCGTGATGGTCTGCAAGAGCAACCACGGAATGGCGGTCGCATCCGGGGTGCAGCCGTCGATTCTCCGGCCTACGACCTTGCTGCCGCTGTTGCTTTCCCAGGTCGGCCCGGTGTAGTGCGTCCCCACTTCCCCGTCGTGGTCGGCATTGGCGTAAAGAATCGCGGCGGGCGCGACAAACGCCCAGGCGCTGCCGTCCCAACGGTAGATCTGGACCCCGACCGCATAAACGTGGAAGCAGACCTTGTTACCCGCGGGGACCTCGATGCTCGCGCAGACGGCTGGCAGGCCGGGCGCGCGCGGCCGTGGCCAGCCTGCGCGCCCAACGGGATTGCCGCCACGCAGAGGAGCAGCACCACGGCTGAGTGGATGGATTTGACCGCTGGCGCGAAGCATCGGCCAGCCCATTTGATGTGTGACTGTTTCATGTTGTACCTTTCTTTTAATCAGGCTCAGGGCCTGAGGTTTATTTGACTGGGTTCTTTCCGAAACTCCTTGAGCACCGGGACGAGCGATTCGATCTCCGGGCGGGTAAGCCTCTCCTTGAAGGCCGGCATTTTCGTGGCGCTCTGGTTTTCCTGCCGGCCCTCGGAAATCTGCTGTATGATTTGGGAGTCGGTCAATTTGCTCTGGCTGAGGTCTTTGACGCCCAATTTCTTGGCGGCGGCCGTCTGAGCCGTGCCGTCTGCGCTGTGGCAGACGGCACAGTTCTTAACGAACAACTCCTTGGCGGGGCTGGCCGGCTTCGTCTCCTCAGCTCCGGCAGCGGTGGCACCCAACAGCGCCGCGGCGGTGACGATGCTCAGGCGGCGGCCTAAACGATGTCTGCTCTCGATCTGTAACTTGCACATACTTCTTCCTCATTCGCGCAGGTCTTTCGCCTGCAATTCTCTTTCTGCGGAGGCGCCGTCCAACTGGGCGCCTTCCATTCATGTACAGACCGGAACGGCACAAAAGGTAACGGAGAAGGCAGCACAGGCCGCAGGCGCTACGGGATGGACACGTCGGAGAAGGGAGGTGCTGTCCTCGCCGTCGGGTTAGCGAAGAACCATTTGGTCCACCGGGACCAAGCGCGTCCGAAGGCGAGCGCTCGGAAACCACTGCTCTTATCGCCTGCATTGAAGTCGGCGCAACCGGGTGCCCTTTTCTTTGCTATCATGTCGGGGCCAGGATTGTGCCGCCTAACGGGCGGCAGGAGCACCAAGGAGCCATTTGCTCCACGTAGTCCAGGGGTCCGATGCGCGGCTTTCCAGGAGCCGCTTCCTGATGGACCAGAATTCGCCCTCGTCCACCGGTCGTGTCGTGTCCTGAGAAACAAGGTGTTGTTGCGCGATACTTTCCAGCAGGGTAGGTACCCATGCCGGGACCGGCTCTGATCCTACCTCTATGCCGTTAGCCAAGCCTCGGGCGGGTGTGTTCGTCAACCTCGACTCGAGCCAGCGCTCCCCGGCCTTTATACCCCAAACGAGCACCGTTCCCTTTAGCGACGCGGTAACCACCCGCTGACTGTCGGGAGCGAATTGTGCAGAGCGCAGGAGGTCATGTTGGAATGGCGCGGTCAGGGCGCTGCCTGATTCTGCGCTCAACAGTTGCGGATTACGGCCAAACGCCATGAGCAGCAAGTTGCCGTCCGGGCTGAATTGAGCATATCTGGGGGTCTCCTGGTGAACCGGGCCAACGTGGACTTGGTAAGCCTCGTATTCCGCCGCGTCCTCCTCCGTGGTTTGGTCGCGCGGAGCTGTCAGCGCTCGACCCGTTTTCGCGTCCCAAACCTGAATTGTCATGTCGTTGCAGACGGTGACCACCCGCTGACCATTGGGGCTGAAATGCGCCGTCCACAGGGATTCGCCGTGGTACAGTGGCGGAGCCGTTTGCTCGCCCGTCTGCGCATCCCAGATTCTCGCCGTCCCGTCGCCGCAGGCAGTCACCACCCGCTGCCCGTCCAGACTGAATTCTGCTGTCCAGACGAAGTCGTCATGTTTGAGTGAAACCAGCGGTGCACCCGTCATCACATCCCAGATTTGCGCGCTATGCTCACCGTAAGAGGTCACCAGCCTTTGGCAGTCGCGACTGAATGGGTAACAGCGCAGGCGATGAACATTGGTGATGGGTTGTGACAGTAGCAGGCCGCTTTGGGCGTCCCAGAGGCGCAAAGTCCAATCCGGCTCCCAGGTATCGGTTACAATGCGCTTCCCATCGGGACTGTAATAGGCAAAGCCGACACTCCAGGGATGTTTGAGCGGGGGGGTTATAGGCAGACCGGTGTTCGTGTCCCAGATCTGTGCTGTCTTGTCCTCCGATGCGGTCACGACGCGCAGGCTATCGGGGCTGAACTGGGCAAACCAGACCGGCCCCTTGTGCCGGAGGGGCGGGGCGACGGGCTGGCCCGTGTCGGCGTCCCAGACTTGCGCCGTGCCATCGCCGGAAGCCGTCACGACCCGCCGCCCGTCCGGACTGAACTGGGCAAAGTAAACTGCCCCGTGATGGTGCAGCGGCTGAACCAGCGGGAGGATGAGAACCTGGTGTGTCAGGTTGGAGAAGACACGCCCGGCCACCGCGGCATTCGTCGGATTTTGCCGCAGGACGAGCGCCAGGTAGGCCATCGCTGCCGAGGTGTCGTTGTCCACGAACAAGCGTTCCGCCATCTGGATTTGCACCTCGGCCAACGCTTCATCGGCGCGGTCTCGGGCTCTTCGCTCGGCAAGGGAATGTTGAGTCGCCTGCCGCCATTCCCAGAGTAACGCCGGAATGCCCAGGCTCGCGCCCAGCAGCAACAGACCGCTCAAAGCCGCGATGGCTGGCTTGCGCAGTGCCCACTTCACCACCCGGTCCACCGGTGTGCTCGGTCGCGCCAGGATCGGCTCACGGCGGAGCCACCGGCCCAGATCGTCGGCCAGTGCTTGCGCCGAAGGGTAGCGCTGGTGCGGGGCTTTCTCCAGGCACTTGAGGCAAATGGTTTCCAGGTCGCGCGGAATGGCCAGGGCGAGCAGGCGCGGCGCCACGGGTTCGGCGTGCAGCAACAGCCCCAAGGCGACCTCGAGACTCTCGGCCAGAAAAGGCGGTCTTCCGGTAAGCAGGTAGTACAGGATGGCCCCTAACGAATAGACGTCCGAGGCCGGTCCCAGCTCCGCCCGGTTGCCCGCTGCTTGTTCGGGCGCCATGTAATTCGGCGTGCCCATTACTTGGCCCTGATGCGTGAGGTCCGAATCGTCCCGCAGCCGCTTGGCCAGACCAAAGTCCGTCACGCGGGGTTGATCCAATGCGTCAACCAGGACATTGGACGGCTTGAGGTCGCGGTGCAGCACGCCCTGCTGGTGTGCGTAGTGGACGGCCCGGGCGATGCTCACAAGGTAATCAGCCGCCAGCCCGGGCGGCACGGGATTGTCCCGCGCCCTCTCCGCTAGTGTCTGACCCTCGACATAATCCATCGAGAAATAATGCTGGCCTTCGTGGACGCCGATTTCGTGAATGGCGACGATGTTGGGATGATGCATGCCGGCGACCGCCTGAGCCTCGGCGTGAAACCGCTTCACGAACTCTCCGTTGATCGTCTGCCCGAACAGCAACATTTTCACCGCAACGATGCGATTGAGCGACATCTGCCGCGCTTTATAGACCACCCCCATGCCCCCGCGGGCGATTTCCTCCAGCAGTTCGTAATCTCCGAAATACCGCAACTTGGGGAGTGACGGGCCCCCAATGAGAGCGGGAGTATCGCCCTGGGCGGCCAAGCGCAGGCCCATCGCGGCCAGACATCGCGGGCACAGCCCTTCCGGCGCGTTGTCCGGAAGTTCGGCCCCGCATTCTTCACATATTCGCTTTTCTGTCATGGCGGCAAGCCTTCGTGCTCTCGCATCCTTTTCAGACCGGAAATCACTGGAGCGTAACAGCCCCTCTTTGGTTTGGCAGAGGGCGCGCAGGCAGAAGCGCGGCAGCCGTGAACCACATCACTACCGGCTCAGCGCGGCAAACAAGGCGCGCAACTCCTCCTCAACCTCCTCCGGGCTCGAGACCGTGCTGGCTATTTCGGCGCGTAGCAATTCGCCGTAGCGTTGGCGCATCCGGCTGACCGCCATCTTTAAGGCTGCCTCCGTCGTTTTCAATTTCACCGCCAGCTCGGCGTAGGACGCGGCCCGCCTTTCCCCGGTTAAATAGATCTTTAACTCCTCGAAAACTGCCTCCTTCCCTGCCGCTCTAAACTCCCGCTGTAATTTACCAACCGCCTGCTCCAGGACGGCGATGGCCCATTGCTGGTCAAAGAACTCTTCGGGTGAGAGGCCGGGCGCTGCCACCTGCACGGACCCCAGTCCGGTTGATTGGTCGTCCAGCGGAAGGAAGCTTACCCCGCCACCCCGTTTTTGGGCGTTGGTGCGCCGCCATTCCTTGGCGAGGAAATGCTCCATCGCCGCGAGCAGGAAAGAGCGAAACTTGCCTTTCCCGCGATCAACCGCGCGGAGATAATCCTTCTCCAGAAGGCGCGCGAAAAACTCCTGGGTCAAATCCTGGGCCTCATGCTCCTTGTAACCCCGCCGGCACACAAAGGCATACAGCGGAAACCAATAGGTGCGGCACAGCAGCTCGAGCGCCTGGGCGGATTGCGCGGTCCCGCACTGGCCTGCAGCCAGCACGACGCTCCAGTGCGTGGTCGTGAACTGCGCCTTGCCAGAGCACAGCACTTGCCTTTGCTCCAAAGTCGTGGGCATGGATGACTATACCACAACAACAGTCGTTTTGCCGGTTGTACCAACTGTCCGCATTATGGATTTGACCGATGCGGCGAACCCCAGACCAGCTCCTTTGGTCTGTGAGTTTTGCATAACTTTGCCATTCTCGGTTTCATTCTGCGTCTCTATAGTAGTCATAATGCGTAACTTGATGATGTGTGGTTTCATTGCGGTGGCCTTGGGTGCTGTCACCGCTGCCGAGCCAGCCTCCCAGCCGGCGGAGGAGTCCGTCAGAGGGAAGAAGCTGATCGAGTTCGGCTGGGACGAGCCCGACACGGCCTTCATGCGCAAGCACGCCGCCCAAATGGACGCGACGCCGTTCGACGGTTGCGTGTACCACATCCGCTACCTGCAACCCGACGGCAAAGACGCCGACTTCCTCTGGTCCTGCTGGGGCAAACAGGCGTTCACGACCGAGCAGGTCCAGCACGCGATCAACGATCTGAAGGCGACCCGGTTCAAGCGTCTCCGGCACAACTTCCTGCGGTTCAACGTCACGCCCGGCGACCTGGATTGGTTTGACGACTACTCCGCAGTGATCAACAACGCCCGCCTGGCAGCTCAAGTGGCCCGCGAGGGCGGCGTCGGCATCCTGTTCGACACCGAACAGTACAACGCCCAGCTCTTCGACTACCGCAAGCAGCCTGGCGCCTCGACCAGAACCTGGGAGCAGTACGCGGCCCAGGCCCGCCAGCGGGGCCGCGAGGTCATGCAGGCCTTCCAGGAAGGGTTCCCCGGGCTGAAGGTGCTGATGACCTTTGGTTACGGCAGCAAGCCCTGGCAGGAGACCGATGCGGGGAAAGCGACCGCTGAGCGAATGCAGCCTACGGCCTGCTCTCGCCGTTCCTCGACGGTATGATCGAGGCGGCTCAGGGTGGATCACAACTCATCGACGGATGTGAGTCCGCCTACAGCTACTTCGAGGAGAAGAAATTCCGGACAGCCCGCCGGATGATCCAAAAGGATGTCCTGGCCATGGTGGCCGACCGCGAGAAGTACCAGAAGGTCTTCTCGGCTTCGTTCGGGCTGTGGATGGACTATCAGTGGAAGGAGCAGGGCTGGAACGTCGAGCATCCGGAGCGCAACCCCTGGCCGCCGGACAAATTCGAAGAGATCGTGCGAACCGCCCTCAACTACGCCGACGAATATGTGTGGATTTACTCGGAGACCCCCCGCTGGTGGTCGGACAGCGGCGGGCCCATCAAGTTGCCACCCGCCTACGACGCGGCCATTCGACGAGCAGCTTCGGCGGCCGCAGGGAAGCCCGTGCCGGCGCCAAGTCAGAAAGCCCGCACTAGCACGGGGGCCTCCGATTCGTCGGAGCATATGTCTTACACGTTCGGCACGGATGCGGATAAGACCTCAGCGGCGCTGTTCCGAAGTCTCGGCGTTACCAGCGTCGAGTGCTACGTCACCTGGGAGACCTGCGAGCGCGAGGCCGAAGGCAAGTGGGACTGGTCGCGGTGGGACAAGCAGGTGCGCGTGCTGCAGGACAACGGTCTGAAGTGGGTGCCCTTTCTGATTGTCGGCCCGGCTTATGCCACGCCCAACTGGTTCCGCGCGAGCAAAGACAATTTCCCATGCCGCTGCCTCGAGCACGGTACCGACAGCAAAATCCAGTCTCTCTGGAACCCGAACCTGCCCAAGTGGATAGACCGGTTCGTCGGCGAGTTCGCGAAGCGCTACCGCGACTCCGGCGTCATCGAGTCGGTCCTGCTCGGCATCCAGGGTGACTTCGGCGAGGCTATTTACTCCGTCAGCGGTGGCGGGTGGACCGGCGATTATCACCAGCATGCCGGCTACTGGTGCGATGACCGCTACGCTCTGGCCGACTTCCGCCGCTTCCTGCGCGAGCGATACTCGTCCGTTAAGGCTCTGAACAAGGCTTGGGGGACCTCCTATGCATCGTTGCCCGAGGCTGAGTTTCCTGGCCGTGGTGCCGCCCTCGCCGACTTCCAGAAGACCGTCGCCGCCGGTGACCCGGGAGCCCGCCGCCGATGGCTGGACTTCATCGACTGGTACCGTGCTTCCATGACCCGCTGGTCCGACTGGTGGCTGGAGATTGCGCGCAAGCACTTTCCGAAGACACCGATCTACCTTTGCACCGGTGGCGACGCGAGCCCGCCTCAGGGCTCCAACTTCGCCGAGCAGTGTCGGGTCGCGGCCAGGCACAAGGCCGGGGTCCGGATTACCAACGAAGCCTCACAATACGCGCTTAACTGCGCCCTGACTCGCTGGGTGGCATCCTCGGGGAAACACTACGGGGCGTACTACGGGTTCGAGCCTGCGGGAGGCGTGGATGAGAGCGGCATCGTCGCGCGCATCTACAATGCGACCGCGTCCGGCGCCGACCAGCTTTTCGAGTACAACAGCAACGTGGTTTCAGCCAAGCCCCGCTTGGACATCCAACGCGCGAACTTGAAACACTTGTACCGGACACATCCTATCGTCCCGGTGGCTGTGTGGTACCCCAACAACGTCTCGCTGACTCTGAACTGGTTCCGGTTCCTCGACAAGGCTTTGGCGTTCCGCGACTACTACGACTTCGATTTCGTTGACGAGACCATGCTGCGCACGGCGGCGCTCAAGCACTATAAGGTGCTGATCATCCTGCACGGCGAGGTCATGGAGCGGAGCGACGCCGGCCTGATAGCCCAGTGGATCGAGACGGGGGGCCGTGTGATCGTAGCAGGAGTCCCCGGTTTCCAAAGCGTCGAAGCAACCGGCGAGCCCGAGAAGACGCTTTTCGGGAAAACCCCGAAAGGCCGCAACCTCGGTAACGGCTCCATCTGCCGCGTGGAGAACCAGGAAGAGGTCGCCACCCGGCTGCAAGTCGCCCTTAAGGAACTGGGGCTTGCGGGCTACGACCTGAAGCAGGACGGGGTTTACGGCACCCAGATCGCCTCGAACAGTTTTCTCTTCCTGAACCCGGGCAAAGAGGCGGCCGAGGCGCGAGTATCGCTGGGGGCCGACAAGTTATGGCATACGAATGTTCCTGCTGGCGGAATCGTCCGCCTGGACTGCGAGTAGAACTCTCATAGCCGGTCCATCATCCTTGTGGTTGAAACCTGCCCGCCGGGCTGCATAATGGGTCCCAGAATGCATCGGATGCACATCACGGGAGGAGCTCTATGAGATTGTTGTACGCGTTTGTGATTCTGTGGGGGCTGGCCGCGTCGCTCGTCCTCGCGGCCAACCCGCCCAACGTCATCATCCTGCTCGCCGACGACATGGGCAACGGCGACACTGGCTGCTACGGGGCCAGGGACATCAAGACACCCAACATTGACTCGCTGGCCGCGTCCGGCATCCGCTTTACAAGCTACTATGCCCCGCGCCGATTTGCTCGCCGTCCCGGGCGGGCCTGCTCACCGGCCGCTATCCACTGCGGGCGGGAATGTCCACCAGCAAGAACATCGCCTCGGCCATGGACGAGCCCGGCCTGCCGGCCCGCGAGATCACCATCGCCGAGCTGGCTAAGACCCGGGGCTACGCGACGGCCGTTTTCGGCAAGTGGCACCTGGGGTCCATCCCCGAATGCCAGCCCAATTCGCAAGGCTTCGACGTGTTCCTGGGCCACCATGCCAGTTGCATGGATTGCTTTTCCCACATGTATTACGCCAGCGAGCCGTGGTATCACGACCTCTACCGCAACCGCCTCGAGGTCTTTGAGGACGGTGTGCACATGACCGACCTCATCACCCGCGAGACGCTCCGGTTCATTGAGGCTCATCGCGAGCAGCCGTTCTTGATCTACGTCGCCTACAACACCCCCCATTACCCGATGGTCGCACAGGCGAGATACATCAAGATGTACGAGCACCTGCCGATGCCGAGGCGGATTGCCGTCGCGCTGTGTGCCGGAATAGATGACTCGGTGGGCCAGATCCGGAACCGCCTGCGCGAGCGCGGGCTGCTCGACAACAGCCTGGTCTTCTTCGCCAGCGACAACGGCGCCGCCAGCCCTTCCAAGCGGGGCGAGGGCGGCTCCAGCAACGCGCCCTACCGCGAATACAAGACCAGCCTTTTCGAGGGCGGCATTCGGCTGCCCGGCATCGTCAGTTGGCCGGCCAAGATCCCCGCTGGTGTGACTTGCGATCAGCCCGTCGTTGGCATGGACATCTTCGCCACCGCCGCCCAGGCGATGGGCGCCGAGCTGCCCAAGGACCGCACCATTGACGGACGGAGCTGGTTCCCGTTGTTCAAGAACCCCGAGGCATCTATTCACGACGCCATCTTCTTCGAGTGGGCCGGCCAGTATGCCGTCCGCTCCGGCAAATGGAAATACGTCGAGAACGGCTTCATCAACATGGAGTTCTCCCGCAAGAACCGCGCGACCGGCGCCGACGCCCGCTATCTCGCCGACGTAGCCGCTGATCCGGGCGAAAAGAAGAATGTGCGGGCGCAGTTCCCGGAGATTGCCGACAAGCTCGGCAAGCTGCACGCGCAATGGCGCACCTCCGTCGCCAACGACCCCACCGCCTCCCCCGACTTCTCGAAGGATTCCAAAAAGAGCGGCCCGGACTGATCAAATCCTGCTCCAGCCATCTCATCCGATGTTGTCGCCGCCGCGGCGATGGGGCTGCGGCCCAATGGCTTGACTCTGCCGGGCATAAACATAATAATAGACATTATGAAGATAACCAAGAAGCCTTCGAGCCGGGGAAACATCTCCACTCACGAGATGCGCTTTCAGTTTGGCCGAGTCCTTCAGGCCGTAAAAGCCGGACGCTCGCTCACCTTGACTTACCGCAGCAAGCCCCTGGCCAGGATTGTGCCCCTTAAGCCTAACGCAGAAATATCCCCAGACGACCCGGTGTTCCGCCTTCACGAATTAGCCGAGCCACTCGGTCCGCTGACCAACGCCGAAATGGACGCGGCGATTTATGGCCAGTGAAGTCTTGCTGGATACGAGCGGCTTCTTTGCCTTGATGGATGCGCGCGACCCGGCGCACCTGAAGGCGAGGCGCTGGCTCGGGTCGCAACGAGGTCGTGCGCGGCCGGTGACTACCGAGTGGATCGTCGGCGAGACCTGCACGTTGTTGGTGGCGCGGAAACGCCCGCACTTGGTCGCGCGCTTTCTGGACTACCTGGAGCAGAGCACCGCTCTGTTGGTGCTCAATCCCGACGAGGGCTTGCTGGGCTCCGCGAAGCAACTCATCCGCCGCCAGGCGGAACAAGGCTATTCGTTTGTGGACTGCCTGAGCTTTTGCGTAATGAAGGAGCGCAGAATCTCGCAGGCGCTCACGACCGACGACCACTTTCGCAAGGCCGGCTTCTCGGTGCTGCTCGTGAATTGATTGGGCCAATGGGAGGCGGGAGATAATCCCCACGAGGTCCGCCAACCGTCGTGCAATGAGGACCCGTTGCGTACCTGGGCGAAAACAACTTCCTCCTTGGCCGAGGTCTTCCTGGACGGCTAGCCTAACTTCCTAGAGAAACGAGACAAAACAGCACATATGCAGGGGTTTTGCCCTAATATGTAGCAAGTAATATGTTGGTTATTGCTAAAATATACCTTGCCGAACAAGCATGTCTGACTTACTATGTAGCCCGTGTTCGTACAAGCCACCAAATCCTCTCGCCAGAACGGCAAGACCTACGTCTCCTATCTGGTGCGCGAGTCCTTTCGCCTCCCCAGCGGGCCACGGTCTCGAACGGTCTGCAACATCACCGACCTGCCGCCCACCACCCGCGACCTCATCGCCGCTTCCCTCAAGGGGCAGATCTTCCTTCCCGCCGGCCAAGTCCAACTCGAGGCGGCCCTGGACTACGGCGGTCTGGCCGTCCTTAATGACGGCTGGTCACGCTTCCGGCTGGGAGAACTCTTTGCGCACATCCGCTCGGCCCGCCAACGCGGATTGCTCCAAGCCACCATTTATAGCCGCCTGCTCTTTCCCTGTGCCAAGCTCTCCCTGGCGCAGAAAGCGCAGGGTACCTGGCTGGCCCAAGCCTGTGGGTTGGAGGCCAAGGAGTCCTTTAACGAGGACGATATTTACACCGCGATGGATCAGCTCACCGGCCACTGGGTGGGTCTGGAAAAGCAACTCTACCAGCGCGCCTTCCCCCAGGCGGTCCGTTTGGTGCTCTACGATCTGACCAGCGTTTATTTCGAAGGCCAGGGGCCGGAGCACTTGGCCCAATACGGCCACAGCCGGGATCACCGCGCTGATCGGCCCCAAATCATCCTGGCGGTAGCGACCGACACCGAGGGCCTGCCCCTGCACGTTTCGATCTTGCGGGGCAACCGTAACGACACGCTGACGCTCCAGGGGCTCTTGCATACCCTGCGGCGCCGCTTTGGGATCACCGAAGCGACCTTCGTCTTTGATGGCGGCATGAGCAGCCGGATCAACCTGGAGGCTATGACCGCAGCCAAACTGGGCTATGTGACGCGGCTCTCGGCGGCCACGCTGCAAACGTTGGTCTCCGAGTTGGCGCTGGAAAAACAGTTGGAGTTGGGCGACCGACCGCGGCTCCTGGAGATTAGCCACCAGGGCAAGCGTTATGTGATCGCCGGTGGCCCGTGGCGTCAACAACGGGATCAGGATCGCCGCCAAAGCCGGATCGCCAAGGCCGAAGCGGAGTTGAAGCGCCTAGCGGCGGTCCAGCGCAAGAAAGTCGACCCGCAGAAGCTTGCCAGTCAGGTGGGCCGCAGTCTGCAACGGCTCAAGGCCCACAAGTATTTCACCTACCAGGTCGAGGCGGGGGGCCAGTTGCGGTGGGAACGCAAGGAAGAACTCATCACCCAGGAAACCCAGCAGGACGGGTGGTATTTGCTGCACACCAATGAACCCCTCGAGCGCTGCGCGACGGCGCAGGTCCTGGCTCATTACAAAGGATTGCTGGACGTGGAAGAAGCGTTCTGCGAACTCAAGAGCTACTTGGAAGTACGCCCCGTGCATCACCGCCGGCCCGATCGGGTGGTCAACCACGTGCGCTTGTGCTTTTTGGCTTATTGGTTGAGCGCACGTTTGGGCGGGGAATGGCGCGCCAAGGGTGAGACCGAAGAGGTTCCACGCATCTTGCGCCACCTGCAAACCATCCGGCTGGGCTCCTTGCGGATGGGCAAGCGCGTTCAGCACGCGCTGATGACTCAAATCCCCAAGAACATGAACCAACAATTACAAAAACTGGGCTTGGCACCGCTCTTCGCCGCCCCGCCAAAATCCTAGCGTGTAGCCCGACGAAATCGAGAATGCCTCGACTTCATTGGGCTTTCGGTTCATTCCGACTGGAAGTTAAGCTGCCGCGCTCTACAAGGGACGGAATTGTCCGTTGAGGCCGAGGGCGTAAAAGACGGCGTTGGTGCCGCCCTGCCAGAAGACGTAGATCAATTGGATGTTGGCGGCGTTGAGTTGGGCGATGGTGGCAGGCGGCACGCCCGGGTCCAGCCGCGGCTCGAAGATATATTCCTCAGTGAAGTTGTGGTGGCCGGGGCCGTAGGTCTGGGAATAGCAGTTGGTCAGGACAATGGGGTCGGGGGTGAGGCCGGTGATGCGGGTCTCGACGAACTGGAGCAGCGGAGCGGTGTAAATCATGACGCCATCGGGCCGCTTGGGCCAGTAGAACGAGGTCTGGGCGGTGAGGGCATTGGTGTGGAGGGTCCGCTGCTGGAGCAGGGCGCCCGGCGCGAGCGCCGGCTGCAGCTCCAGGGCGACGGTTTCGTTGGTGACTTTGCCCGTGACGCCGGAGCTGTTGATGGTGGGCATGGCCGTCGCGTAGGTGACGGCGACTTTCTTGGCGAAGTCAGCCTGGGTGAAGATCGGCGGCTGCGCGCCGGTGACGGTGGTCTTGAGGGTGGTCTCCAGCCGCCAGGATCGGCGATTGGCGGCGGCGCCCGTCGTCCAGTAATTCGTGCTACCCGAGGGCGAATTGGAGGCGTTGGGCCAGCCGCTGAGCGGGCCGCTAAGAGTCTGGATCGTGCCGTTGTCAGGATACGCATAGCTGCCCTGGGTGTAGATCCCGTTGACGAGGTTGGTTGCGGTCATCCACAGGTTGGTCGTGTGGAGGTTCCAGAGCGACTTGAGGCGGTGGCTGGCGAACACGCTGCCTCCTTCGGCCTGTACCACCGAGTAAGTCATCGGTTCATCTATCAGGAAAGCCGTCACCGAATTGGTCGTGCCGGGCTGTGGCACTTCGCGCACCTGTTTGACCACCAGGCCGAGGTTGAGGTCCTTCTTATACTCGAAGTCGAGGCAGAAGCCGTTCTTGGCGGGATAGAACTGGCGGAAGCCATAGCCGACCGCGGTGAAGAGGTCCAGGAAGCCGCGATAATCGGCCTGCCAATCCATCACATAGTCGCCCAGCGGAACGAGCGAGGAATACTGCTTCAGAGTCAGGGTGTCAGGTGTGGAGTTGTACGCGCTTGCCGGTGACGATTTCCGGCACCGAGCTGCCGTCGGGGTTGGTCACCGACACCGCGCCAAGTTGCGTCACGATGTCGCCGGTGACGTTGGTGCTGGCAGGCGATGAAGGTGAAAGTGGGGGTGGCCACGCCGTTGGCGAGTTCCTCCTCGTCCGGGAACGAGTGGTGCACCAGCACGCCCATGGCGACCTGTGGTCTCGTCCACGTGGTGCATCAGGCGTTCGAGGAACGCATCGTCGTTGTAGAAGCTGGCATAGACCTTCTGGATGGCGCGGAAGACGCCCCGTTCCTTGCGGCTCGGCGGGGTCGCACTGGCAGGGGCCCGAGGTGTCGCCGTCCATGTCATCCATCAGGCAGCCGCTGTAGCTGTCGTAGAGGCCAGCCCCGGTGAACTGCTCCGAGTCCTCGACGTTGGTCGAGCTGCGGAACCGGATGTTGCGGCGCGGGTTGAACAAGGGGACCAGCACGTTGGTGATCGCCTGTTGCTGCGGGCCCGTGAAACTGGCCGTCTTGGTGAAAAGGTCGCGGATGGCGGCAAGGTTGGTCTTGAGCGAGACGATGTCCGGCGGGTAGTTCGTATAAGGCGCCAGGCGCGCGGCGATGGTCGCCCGCAGCGTCGCGCCCGCCCGGCAGGGTCTGGTCCAGGAACGCGTCCCACAGGTCGAAGGAGAAGGCGATGGCGATGGGGCAGTTGGTGGGAATCCAGCGCCGCAGCAGGCCGTAATTGGCGGCCTTGCCGCCGAAATACTTGATGTCGGTCGGCACCAGGATGTCTGTGTTCGTCCAGATCGCGCCGTAGGACTGCTTGGGCAGGAAGTTGATGGGCGGGGGCACCTTGAGCGCCAGCATCTGGGCTTCCAACGCCGGGTCGAGCTGGCCCTCAACATCGAGCACCTTGATCTGCGCGACACCCGAGGTGACGGTCGCGCGCAGAATCACTTTGTGGCCGACCAGGCCCAGCACGCGGGTCTGCTCGTCGGCGTCGGGCAGATAGACGAAGGGAATCCCGAACGACTGGGACAGAATCGCCGTGTGCGAGTTGGGAGTGGACGGGCTGAGGGTGATGATGCCCGCCACCAGCGGGGTGTCGGCCGGCACACCGTCGGTGAGCAGGATGTCCCCGGGCTGGAGCCGGCCGTCGCTGTAGGCGGCGACCACGTCCGCGGCGGTGAAGAACTTCAGCCGGCCCAGCGCCCAGCCGGCGGAGTAGCAGGTGTTGACCGTGACCCAACGGTCCAGCGAGGTGACCGGAATGCCCAGGGCCGCAAACGCCTCGGCGTTGGTCCGGGCCACCTCGCTCTTGCTCGAAGGTCGGCATGTAGTACGCCTCGGCGCTGTTGGACGGGTAGATGGTGGCTTTGACCAGCTCGAACCAGCGGCCGATTTCCTCGGGCGTGTAGGCGTCCAGGCCGATGAACTGCACGCCATACTCGGCGTACGTGGTCGACCGGCGGGTAAAGCACCGTGCCCAGCACGACCTGCTGGTTGGTGCGGTGGAGCGACACGGCATCGAACTCCGCGTAGCTCATGCCCAGGAAGGGTGGCAGGCGCTGCGTGGCGAAGTCGTAGTGGAACAGGTATTTCCGGCTGTCCTGGTAATAGACCCGCGTCGGCTCATCCAGCAGGATCGCAAACTTTACCCACGTCACCTCTGGGCGGCTGTTCGTGGATTGGAACGGGTCGGTGGGATAGAGAATCTGGTTCTTCCAGTCATTCGTCGCGTTGCGGGCCGCCGCTGCCACCCGGTAAAACCGCCGGCTCCAGCCCGGGCTGGCCGCGTCGGGATAGGCGAACAGCGCGTTGTGGAGGGTGCCGATGTTCGTCCAGGCGCTGAGGTTCGTTGAGGCATGGAGCGTCAGCACGACATTGCTGTGAAACGTGCTGTTCAGCCGCACCCAGCCATTGGTGCTCTCCGGCCGCAGGATTTCCAGCCGCGGCGCGGTCACCTGCGCCGAAGCCGACAGAGTCAGCGTTAACAGCAAGCACAGTCTCAACCCGCCGGCCTGATGATGTGGAATCCCCGCTCCTGTCAGGCCCGCATCAAAGGACAAGTGCTGCCCCCGCGCCTTTTCCATCCCGCGTTGAATGTCTGGCATTACGAAGCTCATACGCAACCGGGCGGGCCCACGCCCGTAGGCAGGGCCACCCCCGCGCTTGCTGGAGTTCTCTTCGCTGTACACCAAAATGAAAGCAGACCCCACCGGGCTTGTCCAGCGAAATGCGCAGCCGGGCGAGGCCCGCATGGATGCCTGCATCGTCCGCCCCACGCGCTTTTGGGAAAAATTAGCTTCTGCCGCGGCGCAAAGTGTTGTTCAATTCCCGCCGGTATGAGTCAAACGCATCCGCTGACGACAACGACGTTTGAGTTGCCCGGCTACCGGGTGGTCAAATCCTTTGGCGTGGTGCGTGGCATTGTGGTGCGCTCCCGCTCGATCGTGGGCAATTTCGGCGCCCATATCCAAAGCCTCTTTGGCGGGAACATCTCGCTCTACACCTCGTTGTGCGAGCGGGCGCGCGAGGATGCCTTCAACCAGATGATTACCCATGCCGGCGAGTTGGGCGCCAACGCCGTCGTCGGCGTCCGGTATGACGCCACGGAGATCGGCGCCGGCATCACCGAGGTTCTGTGTTACGGCACGGCGGTGTATGTGGAACGAGCGGGGTAGTGGACAGTAATTTGAGCTGATAGTTGTTGGTCCGGGAACACAAGCACGCTCGGCCCAGCACTATCAACCATCAACCATCAACCAACATCTAGCAATGGCCGGACATAGCAAATGGGCTAAAGTCAAGCACTTCAAGGGCGCGCTGGACGCCAAGCGCGGCAAGATCTTCTCGAAGCTGAGCAAGGAAATCACCATCGCCGCCAAGCTGGGCGGCGGCGACCCGGGTATGAACCCGCGCCTGCGCATGGTGCTGCTCAAATGCCGTGCGGCCAACATGCCGAGCGATAACATTGATCGGGCCATCAAGCGAGGCACCGGCGGCGGCGAGGCCGCCAACTTCGAGGACCTGACCTACGAAATCTACGGGCCGCACGGCGTGGCCATCCTGGTCGAGGTGAGCACCGACAACCGCAACCGCACCGCCTCGGAAATCCGCAGCCTCGTCACCAAGACCGGCGGCTCCATCGCCACCCAGGGCGCGGTCACCCGGCTCTTCCACCGCAAAGGCCAGATCATTATCCCCCGCGACGCCGCCAACGAGGACCAGTTAATGGAGGTCGCCCTGGAGGCCGGCGCCGAGGATTTCAAGGCCGAGCCCCAGGGATACGAGATCATCACCGCCCCGGCACAGTTCGAGGCCGTCCATAAACAGATCGAGGCCAAGGGCATCAAACCCGACGCGGCGGTGGTGACGGAGCTCCCGACCGTCACCGTGCCGCTGCCGGATCCACAGGCCGTGGCTGCCGTCAACAAGCTGATTGATGCGCTGGAAGACCACGACGACGTCAAGGAGGTCTACTCCAATGCCGAATATTCTGACGACCCAGCTAGGGCTGGAGCCTGAACCCTGCCCGAGCACAGGTGTTTCCGCTGGCCGATCGCCTCCATGAAGATTAAGCAGCTTAGGGATGACAATCTGGTAGCGCGATTCCTGTCCTGGCTGGCGGTCGTGGTCTTTCGCCATCGGTGGTTATTTCTCTATCCCCAGTTGGCGCTGTTCGTCCTTTGCCTCGCCTACACCGTCAAGTGCCTGCAGTTCAATACCAACCGCGGCGATTTGGTCGGCGCCAACAAGAAGTACCACCAGAACTTGCTGCGCTTTAAGAAGGAATTTCCCACGCAGGACGACCTGGTCGTGGTGGTCGAAAGCGAGCACGCCGAGAAAAACCGCCAGTTCGTTGAACGGCTGGGAGCCAAGCTCGAGGCCGAAACGAATCTATTCTATCACGTGTTCTTCAAAGGGGAGCTCAAAATGCTGGGCCCCAAGGCGCTCTTGTTCGTTCCCGATGAGAATCTGGCCGACCTGAGCCGGACGCTGAAGGATTTCCACCCCTTCGTCGCCCAGTTCGCCCGCACGACCAACCTCGTGTCGCTCTTCAACATGGTCTGCGCGCAGTTCCGCACCGCCAGGCCGGAGGCCAACGCCGAGAACCAATCCATGATCAAAGCGCTGCCGGCGCTCGAACGCATCATCACCCAGGCCACCGACAGCCTGCATCGCCTGGGCACGCCTCCGTCACCAGGAGTCACTGCCTTGTTCGAGCCGGGCGAAGAAGCGCAGCGGAAGATTTACATCAGCTTCGCCCGGGGACGCCTATACCTGGTGACCGCCCAGGCGCCGAGCCAGCAGCTTAACGGCGCCGCCGTGGCGCGCCTGCGGCAGTTGGTGGCCGAAACGCAGGAGGAAGTTCCGGGCCTCAATGTCGGCCTTACGGGCGAGCCGGTGCTGGAGGTGGACGAGATGGCCCAGTCGCAGAAGGACACCACCGTGGCCACGATTGTATCACTCATCCTCTGCGCGCTCATCTTCATCTACGGCTATCAGGAGACCGGCCGGCCGGTGAAAGCGACGTTTTGTTTGATTATTGGCCTCGGCTACACGCTGGGTTTTGCGACGCTGACGGTCGGCCATCTGAACGTCCTGACGATCACTTTCCTGCCGATGCTGATCGGCTTGGCCATTGACTACGGCGTCCATCTGATCTCCCGTTACGAAGAGGAGCTGCGACATGGCAAGAGCGAGGAAGCCGCCTTGACCAAGGCGATGGTCTTTACCGGACAAGGCATCTTCACCGGCGGCTTCACTACGGCTGGCGGCTTCCTGGCCATGGGGTTCACCAACTTCAAGGGCATCCAGGAAATGGGCGTCATCTGCGGCGGCGGCTTGCTCATCTGCCTGGTGCCGATGATGACCCTCCTCCCGGTGCTGCTGCTGCGCGGTCGCCAGAACGTCATTGACCACGCCCAGGGCGACCCCGCCGACAAACGGGCGCGCATCGAGAACCTCTGGCTGCAGCGCCCGGTCGCGACCACTATCATTACGGTGGTGCTATGCACCGTGGCGGCGACGCAAGTCCACAAGGTCTATTTTGATTACAACCTGCTGAACATGCAGAGCAAGGGCCTGCCCTCGGTGGAGTATGAACGGGACCTCATTGCCTCGACCCCCAAATCGGTCCTCTTTGGCGCCGTTATTGCCACCAACCTGCCGCAGGCCCTCGCGCTCGAACATCAGCTCACCAACCTCTCCGCGGTGGCGAGCGTTGATTCCATTACCCGCTTCTTGAGTGAAGACCAGACCCGCAAGCTGGACATGGTCGGCAACATCAAACGCGAGCTTTCCTCCCTGCGCTTCAATCAGCCCGATCTCCAGCCGGTCAATCTCCAGGAATTCAGCGCTACGCTTTACTCGCTGCGGGGCTACCTCGGCGCGGCGCTGGATGCCGTGCAGAAGGACGCCCCCGACCTCGTCCCGCAATTAAACTCCCTGCGCGAGGCCCTGCAGGCGCTGCGCAAAGAAATGCTGCGGGGCGACACCAACCGGGTGGCCGCCAGCGCCCTCAAGCTAGCCGAGTACCAACGAAGCCTTTTCGACGACCTCCGCGAGACCTTCGAATCCCTGCGCAACCAGGACAACCGAGCCCCGCTGGGAGTGGCGGACTTGCCGCCCGCCTTGCGTGACCGGTTTGTCGGCGTCACTGGAAAGCACCTGCTGATGGTGTATCCCAAGGGTGACATCTGGAAACGCGAGGTTCAAGAGGTCTTTGTTGACCAGGTGGGCAAGATCTATCCCAACGTGACCGGGACCCCGGTTCAGCTTTACCATTACACGGCCTTGCTGAAGCGGAGTTACGAGCAGGCCGCGTTGTATTCGCTGGGGGCGATTGTGCTCCTGGTGCTCTTTCACTTCCGCAGCCTGCTCTGCGTCGTGCTCTCACTCGTCCCGGTCGCGGTCGGGGCGCTCTGGCTGGGAGGTTTGATGGGTTGGCTGAAGGTACCGCTCAACCCGGCCAACATCATGACCCTCCCGTTGGTCGTCGGCATCGGCGTGACCAACGGCATTCACGTTCTGAACCGGTTTGCCGAAGAGCAAACGCCCAGCATTCTGGCCCGCAGCACGGGCAAAGCGGTGCTGGTTTCCGGCTTGACCACGATGGCCGGGTTCGGCAGCCTGATGCTCGCGCAGCACCAGGGAATATACAGTTTGGGGTGCGTGATGACCGTAGGTATAGCCACCTGTATGGTGGCCGGCTTAACATCCTTGCCGGCGCTTTTGAACCTCCTGATGCGCCCGCCTGCGCCGACAGAACAACCCAGTGCCGACAATGCACGATCGACACTGGGTCGGGAGGAACCGAGGTAAAAACCTCAAGTATGCAAACAGTCTATCAAAATGCCGCTTAATGTCAATGCCGATATTTCACAACTCTTTTCCGGCAATAACGCCCCTCCGATAACGTTACCGCCCACAACCCACGGCCACCGGAACCGCTTCTCCCTAATCCGCGCCCAAGTCCGCCGGCCATGAGTCTGACTCGGAGTTTAATGCCCACACGCCAGAAACCGCGATCGCTCGGGCTCGCGCTCCCACCGGCACGGTTCATGCATTGCCTGTCGCTCTCCAGCCTAATCTTCGCGCTGAGCATCTCCCCGAGTGTATTCGGCTCTGACGCCCCGGACGCCGGCTTCCTGTTCGATGAGTTCAATTTGACGCTGGCACCGGGGCACCGGACCGAGGCAGTGGGGCCTTTCTATCTATTCGGAGCAAAAGGAGACGCAGCGCATCTGGGCCGTGCCCCCGGTGCTTTCCTTCACGCGCGACCCGGAAACCGAATCCCGCGAGATTGACTTCCTGTATCCGTTGATGACCTATGATCGTTTCGGAGAGCAGTACCGGTGGCAACTCTTTCAAGTCCTGAGCTTCTCCGGCGGCCCCACCCAGCAGGAAAGCGCACGGGACCGCTTTACCCTTTTCCCCCTGTACTTCCAGCAGCGCTCTTCGGACCCGAACGAGAATTACACGGCGGTCTTTCCCTTCTACGGCCACATCAAGAATCGGCTCTTTCGGGATGACATCTTCATCGTCATGTGGCCGCTCTACAGCCAGACGCGGAAAAAGGACGTGGTGACAGACAACTATCTGGTGCCCATCTTCAGCCTCCGCCACGGCGATGGATTGCGCGGTTGGCAGTTCTGGCCGCTGATCGGCAATGAGCACAAGGATGTCACCACCCAGACCAACCGGTTTGGCGACGTCAGCACCGTAGGCGGGCACGATCATTTCTTCACGCTCTGGCCGCTGTTCTTCAACGACCGGAACGGGATCGGCACCGCCAACCCCCAGTGGCAGCAAGCGTCCATTCCCGCTTACAGCTTCCTGCGCTCACCCCAGCGCGATTCGACCACCGTCCTTTGGCCTCTCTTCAACTATGTGGACGACCGGGGAAAGAAATACCGCGAATGGGATGCGCCGTGGCCGCTGATCGTGTTCGCGCGTGGCGAAGGCAAGACCACGACCCGCGTCTGGCCCTTCTACAGCCGGGCCCATAACCCCACTGTGGCAAGCGGGTTCTATCTCTGGCCCATCTACAAATACAACGAGATTCACTCGGCCCCGCTCGACAGCCGCCGCACGCGCATTTGCTTCTTCCTCTACACCGACCTGGCGGAGAAAAGCACCGAAACCGGGGCGGTGCGGCGGCGAGTCTCCTTCCTGCCGTTCTTCACCTACCGCCGCGATCTCAACGGCAACACCCGGCTGCAGGTCCTCAGTGTGCTGGAACCCTTTGTGCCCACCAGCAAGAGTATCGAGCGCGATTACTCCCCCCTTTGGGCGCTCTGGCGGGCCCAGAAGAACCCGCGGACCGGCGCGGCGAGCCAATCGCTCCTCTGGAACCTCTATCGGCGCGAAACGACGCCCGACGCCAAAAAGTGCTCGCTCCTGTTCGGCCTTTTCCAGTATCAATCCAGTTCCAAAGGCAAGAATATGCGGTTGTTTTATATTCCCCTGGGTGGAACCAAGCCCGGGGCGCACGGCGCGCCCAATGCCGCGCCGGCAACGGCCCCATAGCCAAGGCCGCACCGGGGGCTTGTTTGCCTTGGGAGACGACTTGGTTGTATTAGCGTTTCAGTATGTTTCAAAACATCGGAGAGATGGTGGTGCTGTTCTGGCGCACGCTGGTGGTGTTGCCGCTGACCTGGCGGCAGCGCCAGAAGGTGCTCGACCAGTTCTTCGAAATCGGCAATGCCAGCCTGCTGATGGTCTGCATCCTTTCGTTCTTCATCGGCGGCGTCATCGCTCTCCAGACCGGCCCGCTGCTGGTCGAGCAGGGCCTCGCCAGCGCGGTGGGCGGCGTCGTCGGCTTTGCCATCGCCAAGGAACTCGCGCCGGTGATGATGTCCATCCTGATCGCTGGCCGCATTGGCTCGGCAATGGCCGCGGAGATTGGGTCTATGCGCGTCTATCAGGAAATTGATGCGCTGCGCACCATGAACATCAACCCGATCCACTACCTGGTGCTGCCCCGCCTCGCGGCGATCGCCCTCGCCCTGCCGCTTCTGGTCACCTTCGCCATCCTCGTCGGCTGGCTCGGCGGCGCGTTTGTCTGCGTGGCCAACGACCGGATCGCCATATCCTTTGCTGCCTTCTTCTCCTCCCTCCGCGACGTGGTCGAACTCAAGGACGCAACCAACGGCGTGTTCAAGAGTTTCGTCTTTGCCCATATCATCGGCGTAGTCTCCTGCCACCAGGGGCTGATCACGCGTGGCGGGCCGCGCGGCATCGGCCGCTCCGTCACCAAGGCGGTCGTCAATTCCATCGTCTTGATCGTCATTTTCGACTATATCCTGACCCGCGTCCTGCTGAAGTAATGAGCGCTTCCTTCTCCCATCAACGCGGCGTGAGTGTGCGGGTGTCGGCGCTGCGCAAGGCCTTCAACGGGCAGGAGGTGCTCCGGGGGCTGGATTTCGAGGTTCAGCCGGGCGAAATCTTCGTCATCATGGGCCCCAGTGGCAGCGGCAAGACCGTCCTGCTCAAGCACCTCATCGGGCTGGAGGAGCCGGACACCGGCGAAATCCTCATCAACGGCCAGCCGATCCAGTCGCCTGAAGTCATGAGCCAGTACCGCATGGCGATGGTCTTTCAATCCGGCGCCTTGTTCAGTTCGCTGACCGTGGGCGAGAACGTCGGGCTCTACCTGGCCGAACATCGGCTCGAGCCGCCCAAAGCAATCGCCCGCATTGTCGCCGAGAAGCTGGAGGTCGTCGGGCTCAAAGGCACTGAGGATAAAATGCCCAACGAGCTTTCCGGCGGCATGAAAAAGCGCGTGGCCATCGCCCGCGCGCTCGTCATCGAGCCGCAACTCATTCTCTATGACGAACCCACCAGCGAACTGGACCCGCTGTCAGCCGTCGTCATCGCCCAGGAGATTGTGCACTTAAAGGACCGTATTCACGTCACCTCGCTGGTTGTCTCGCACGATCGGGACCTCGCCTTTGGCGTCGCCGATCGCATCGCGGTGATCCACCAGGGCCAGATTCTAACCATCGGCTCGCCCGAGGAAGTGAAACGCCACCCCGATCCGCTGGTTCAGCAATTCCTGCACGCCGACTTCAAACGGCCTTAATCCCGCTTTAGAAAGAAAAAGAACAAAGTATGAAAAACACCCTGGAAACCCGCCTCGGACTGTTCGTTGCCCTCGCCGTGCTGGCCGGGGCCATCATCCTGGAGATGTTAGGGGGCATTGAGGACTTCCGCCCCGGCAAACACGTCATCGCCCTGTTCAGCAGTGTTCAGGACCTCAAGGTCGGCGACCGCGTCAAGATGGCCGGCGTCGAAATCGGGCGCGTGCAGGACATCCAGCTCACCAACAATAAGGTGATGGTCGTAATGAAAGTGCGCCCCGTGGCGGGGGTCAAGACCGACAGCCTGGCGACCATCAAGTTCACCGGTCTCCTCGGCCAGAACTTCGTCTCGGTGGATTTCGGCACCCCCCGCGGCGAGCCCCTCAAGGACAACCAGTTTATCTCCACCGCGGAGCAGGCGGACCTCAGCGCCATTATGCAAAAACTTGACAATGTCGCCTCCGGCGTCGAGAAGATCACCGAGAGCTTCACCGGCTTCAGAATTGACACTCTGGTCGGCCCCCTCCGGGAATTCATCTCGGCTAACAAAGACCCGCTCACCGCTTCGATTTCCAACATGCAAACCATGACTTTGGAAGTTTCCTCCCAGATTGCGCAAGGCAAGGGCACGCTGGGGAAACTCGTGCGAGATGAAGCGCTCTACAACTCCGCCCTCTCCACTATCAGCAACCTCCAGATCACCGCCGAGGAAATAAGGACCACGGTCGCCGATGCTCGCACCATTGTCGAGCAGGTCAACTCCGGCCAGGGCACGGTCGGGAAACTGTTGAAGGATGACACCCTTCACCGCGAGACCACCGAGTCCATGAGGAACCTGAAGGAAATTCTAGAGAAGATTAACCGCGGCCAGGGCACCGTCGGCAAGCTGGTCAACGAGGAGGAATTCTACAAGAACGCCAAACTGACCCTGCAGAAGCTGGACCAGGCGACCGAGGGCTTGGAGGATCAGGGCCCGTTAAGCGTCCTCGGCCTCGCCGTCGGCAAGCTGTTTTAACGCGCCACATGAACAAGCCGTAATTGGAGAAGAACAATGAATACAGGCACAGACCTATCACGCAGATGCTTCCTCAAATCAACCGCTGCCGGAATCGTGTCCGCAGGCGCACTGGCCGGGTTGGCCGAGCGCCTGTTGGCCGTTACCTCGCCGCCGGCCCTGGGGCCGAAGTCGAAGGTGTGCATCGGCAAGCTCTATCTTGGGCGCGAGCATCCGGGCTGGCCGATGGCCAAGGTGGATGTGCCCGGCGAAATGAAGCGCTTCGAGGCGAACCTCGCCAAGCTGGAGGCGGGCCTGGCGGACGTCGAGTTTGTGGAAGGGGGGCTCATCGCCAACGACCAGCAGTTGGCTACGGCCAAGGAGAAGTTCAAAGGCGCGGACGGCATCCTGGTGATTCAACTGACCATGGGCATCGGGCACCAGTTGCAGAGCCTGTCCGAGTTGGGCATTCCGGTGGTGTTGTTCGCCCTGCCTTATACCGGGCACGAGTGGCACACCATTGCTGGCTGGCAACGGCAGGGGAAACTTATTGAGGTCTTCCCCAGCAGCCGCCACGAAGACGTGCTGGTGGCCATCCGGCCCTTCCGGGCGATTCATCGGCTCAAAGAGGCGCGCGTGTTGAACGTAAGCAACGGGCCCGCGGACGCGGCTTATTGCAAGGCGCTCAAGGAGAAGTTCGGCACCGAGATCATCTCCCTCTTGCTGCCGGACCTGCAGAAGGCCTATGCCGCCGCCGACCGCGGCGAAGCCATGGCCGACATGCGGCGCTGGGTCAAGGAGGCGAAGAAGATCGTGGAGCCGACGAAAGAGGAGATTCTCAAGTCGTCGGTGATGTACATCGCGATGCGAGACCTCTTGGCCCAGCATGGCGCGGCAGCAGTCACGATGAACTGCCTGGGCATGGGGTTGATGGACCGCGGCATGGGGTATCCGTGCCTCGGCTTCGTGCGGCTCAACAACATGGGCCTGGGCGGTATCTGCGAGGCGGATTTGAAGTCCACGATGACCCATCTGATCTTCACCTGCCTGGTGGGCAAGCCGGGCTTCGTGACGGACCCCGTATTCGATGTGTCGAACAGCACCATCATCCACGCGCATTGCGTGGCGGCGACGCAGATGTTGGGGCCCGACACAGCGGCGTCGCCCTATCACATCCGCAGCCACCTCGAGGATGGCCGCGGGGCGTCCCTGATGGTGAAGCTGCCGATCAAGCAGAAGGTCTCCATGGCGCGCCTGCTCGGCACCGACAAGATGCTCTTCTCGACCGGCGACGCGGTGGACAGCCCCTTCGTGGACCGTGGCTGCCGCACCAAGCTGACGGTGAAGGTGGAGAACATAGACAAGTTCCTGGAGAACTGGTCTTCCGGGCTGCATCGCGTGATCTTTTACGGCGACCACACGCGGGACATTCAGCGCTATTGCCGGTTCGCGCAACTCCGGCTCCTGCGCGAAGGGACCGACGAGGTGCAGAAGGTGGACGGGCTGGATTGGGACCCACACGTGCACGCGTAGGCGGACGGCATCCCCGACAGCAATTACCCGCGCGAGATAATCTGCAAGACGGCTGCGACAACCCGCGCGGGGGCGATATCGGTCAGGCAGCGGTAGTCAATCGGGCAAACCCGGCGGAAACAGGGCGAGCACGGCGCGGCGGACTTGAGCAACTCGTGGCGGGCGTCGCCCGGCAATCCCGGCCCGGTCAACTCGGGCGATGTGCTGCCAAACGGGACAACGACCGGCGTGCCTAGCGCGGCGGCGACGTGCATCGGCCCACTGTCGTTGGTGACGACGACGCGGCAGAGCTTGAGCAGCGCCATGAGTTGGCGGAGCGAGGTTTTCCCGGCCAAGTTGAGAACGCGACCGCCCGCCAGCCGCGCAACGTCGTTGCAGAGTTCCCGGTCGCCCGCTCCCCCAAACGCCAGCCAGAGGCAATTCTCCATCTTCCGCGCGACTTCCCGCGCCACCGCGGCGAAGTGCTCGGCGGGCCAGCGTTTGGCGGGTCCGTATTCTGCCCCGGGATTCAGCCCCAGCAGGATTAGGGGTTGGCCGGGGGCGGAACCTTGCGCCTGGTGGCGCAGGTCTGACAACAAGGCATCCTGCGCCTGCCGCATTTCCGCGGCGGTGATTTCCAGTCTGGGCGGGAGCGGTTCGGGATTCGCGCCCAAAGCGGCTGTCAGGTGCAGGTAATCGTGGATTTGGTGGGCCATGCCGCCTGGTGCAGCTCGGTTGGTGAATGGCGGGCTGCCCGCGCTAAGGCAGATCAGGCGGTGCACCTCACTGGCGGAGCGCTTGGCCATCCGGATCTGACCGGGGTGTGGCGCGACTGTTTGAGTCAGCAGCCAATTCCGGCATGGCCGGGCGTAGCCGATGCGCTGCGGGATCCGCGCCAGGCAAACTTCCAGCGCCGAGCGAGCTGAACTGGGCAGGACCAACGCGGCTTCGAAAGATTCCGCCCGCAAACGGTGGGCCACCGACCACGGGCTCTCGGCGGGACGGAACGGGATCGTCGCATCGAGGCTCGGATGGTGTTGCCACAAGTCTGCCAGTTTCTCGTGAGTAAGCAGAGTGATGCTCGCGTCGGGCAATGCTTCGCGCAGGCGTTGCAGCGCGGGCGTGGTCATGACGGCGTCGCCCAGCCAATTAACGCCGCGCACCAGCACACGGCGCGGTCGGAGAGTGGCGGTGGCGGCAGGTGTCGTCATGGCCCGGCTTCCGAGTTCTGATTCTCGCTGGCACGCGGGGCGGCCGCCCGGCCGTTTCCTGGCGGAGCCGGTTTCCAGCGTCTATGCACCCAGAACCAGTTGGCGGGGTCGCGGCGAACAGCCGCCTCGAAGGCCCGGTTCACGTCGCCCATGATGGCGGCGGCGGAGCGAGCCTCGCCGTTCTCGTGCGTCGGGATCGCTGCGCCCAGCTCGATGCGCCAGCGGGCGAGGCCGACACGATGGCAAACAGCGGGGATCAGCGCGCAACGATAGCGGAGCGCGAAAATCGCCGGCGCGGTGGTTGTGGAACAGTCGTGCCCCAGGAAGGGCACGCGGACGGCACCTGCCGATTGATCGCACAGGAGCCCCAGCATGATGGCCGGCTGGTTCATCAGGGCCTTCAGCGCCGGGGCATCAAACCGGCGCTCGAAGAAGAGGCAGCCCGAACGTTCACGCAGCGATTGCAGCAGCCGGTTGAGCGACGGCTGGCGCAAAGCGCGGTAGGTCGTAGCGCATTGGTAAGCCGGGGCAAATTGGCCGAAGCGGGCATACAACTCGAAGTTGCCGAAATGGCCGATGGCGGCGACGACGCTCTGCGGCTTCCGATCGGGGGGCGGCGAACAGACCTGAGGGTTGCCAACGAACTCCACCCGCGGGCGCAACTCCTCGTAGGTCATGGCCGCGGTCTTGATCCCGCAGGCGAAATTCTCCCCGATGCGCCGGAAATTCTCCCGCGCGAGAACGCGGATCTGGGTGGGTGTTTGCTCCCGGCCGAAGCACAGGGCCAGGTTGCGCAGCGCCACCCGCCGGTGCCGCGCGTCCACCCAGTAGACCAGGCCGCCGCCCAGCCGCCCCAGCCGCGCCACCCAGATCAACGGCAGCGCCTGGAGCAGGGACACCACCGCGCGCGCCAAATAATAGAGCGGGGTTTCCATCACTAGCGAAAGCAGATCTTCCGCACGCAATCCTGGAAGTCATCTGCGCCGCGGAGAATCTTGATCTCGACGCGCATGAAATAGACCGGCAGGTCGCGCCGGTCAATTTTCGGGAAGCGCACCGCGTCTTTCTGCGTGGTGATGATGGTTTGGGCCTGGCGCTTCTTGCTGCGGTTGATGACGTTGAGGACCTCCTGCTGCGTAAAGCGGTGATGGTCCGCGAACCGCTTCGCATAGACCAGCTCCGCGCCGAGCTGGACCAGGCTCTGCTCGAAGCTTTCCGGCTGCGCGATGCCGCTCAGCGACGCGACCTTGCGCCCCTTCAGCGACTCCAGCTTGAGGCGTTCGCCGGTAAACACGTCCTCGAGGTATAGCGGGTGATGCACGCATTCGATGATGCCCGCGGCCGGGTTGAACTGGGCGATGCGCCGGCGCAGCTCGGCGGTGTTGCCGTCGCTCTTGGTGATGAAGATGGTGCTGGCGCGGGCCAGGTGGGACGGCGGCTCGCGCAGGGTGCCGCGCGGGAGCAGCCGTTCGGTGCCGAAGGGCTGCTGGCGGTCAATCAGGACAATGTCCTGCCGCCGGCCGCGGAGCTTCCAGGTACCTGGAAGCCGTCGTCGAGCAGGAGAGTGTCACAGCCGAACTTCTCGATCGCGTAACGGCCGCTCTTCACGCGGTCCTTGTCCACCAGCACCACCACATCCTTGAGATTGGACGCCAGCATGTAGGGCTCGTCCCCTGCCATTTCCGAATCGAGCAGCAGGGATTTGCCGTCCGACACCACGCGAGGCGGCGTAGTGTCATCGCGCAGCAAAAGCTTGTTGAGCAGCCATTCGTGGAAGGGCGGCGGCTTGGAACGGTAGCCGCGGGAGAGGATGGCCACGTTGCGGCCCTGGTCGCGCAGTTCGCGCGCGAACTTTTCCACCACCGGCGTTTTCCCGGTGCCGCCGACGGTGAGGTTGCCGACCGCGATGACCTGCACGCCGAGGGTCGAGTCGCGCAGAATGCGGCGGTTGTAGAGGAACCGGCGGGTCTTGATGGCGGCCTGGAACACCTTCGAGCAGCCGTAGAGCAGCCCCCGCACGAGCGTCTCGCGCGTCCCGCGCCGCTCCTCGACGATGACTGCCAGGAGAAAGGTCTCCAGGTTTTCTGTCCACGCACGAAGCCGCTCTCGCATCTGCCGTCAGTGTGCCAAGGCCTGGCAGCCGGGGCAAGCCGAAGGCAGTCGACCGTGAAACAGCGAGGGTAAACCTTGCCTCACTGCATCGGGCAGTTGCATTATTGCGGCATGAAGACACGCTTGGTGAGTTATCGCGGGGCCAAGATTGATCTGGCGTTCCCGGTTCAAGGACCGCGGGTCACCATCGGCCGGGAAAACGACAACATGATCCAGTTGCCGCATGAGAAGGTTTCCAAACACCATGGCGTCATCCTCCAGACGAAAGAGGGCTGGGTGATTGAGGATCTCCAGAGCACCAACGGCATCTTCGTCAACGGCCAGCGGACCGAACACGCGAGACTGAAGGATATGGACACGGTCAGGATCGGGCCCTACGAGTTCTACTTCGAGACCAATGTGCCCTCGGACGACTGGGTGCCCTCCCATATCATTGACATGTCCTCACAGGTTCACGAGCGAACCCTCCCCCAGGGCAAGCCGCCTGAGCAGCGGTAGAGGGAACGTTCAGTCGAAAGGGGACCACACGCGCTCTCGCGTGTTCCACCCGGCGTCCCCGCCGGTTGGTTTCGAGCTGTCCGGCACGCTCCCAAGGTTGCGGCAGGCCGCGCTGCTCGTTGCGTTAAGCGAGGGCGGCCACCACTGGGCCTGAGGTCGGTGCGCTCTCCAACCGCCCTGTCCCCGCGCAGTTCGGGCTGCTACTTCAAGGCCTGATGGGGACGCCGGCTAGTAAATGTATCCGCCGTTCACCACCGGCTCGGGCACCGGTGTGCCGTAGCGCTCCAGCTTCGCATTGTAGACAGCAATGAACTGGTTGAGCCCGAGCACCTGTGACTCGCAGGCCATTCTCCGTGCGGCATACTCGCGCTCTTTCGCCGCAGACGTCTCCCGATAGGCCCGTTCGGCGGCTTGGAGCTTGCTGCGGTTGGTCGCGGTCTTCAGTGCCATCTCCTCGCGCAGGGTCCGGATGGCCCGTTCTGCTTCGCTGACATCTTTCAGGAAGCGCCCCCGGGCCTCGTTGCGCCGGAAGACCTTCGCGTTGTAAAGCGGTGGGGGATCACTGGCATTGAGCGGTATGCGGGCCAGTTCGGCTTCAAGTTCCACCTTGCGCTGCCGGACCAATTCCGTCACCTGGGCCAGCTTGGGGCAGTAAGGGCTTACTTCCCGCTGGTACTCCAGCTTGCAGTTCTCGACGGCACTCCTGAACGTTTCGGCGTCCGCTTGGCGCTCCTGCGCCAGGCGTCGCAGCTCGGCTTCCAGGCGCTCGATCACAGCCTCTTGCTCAGCGATGACCCGGCGGTCTGCCGCCAATTCGGCCGAATAGCGACACGGCACTTTATAAGTCTGCACCTCGGCTGCGGCCATGACCTCGAGGGCATGTAGCAGCGCAAGCATTGCGCTGCTCCGTAACAATATGATGGTCGTTTTCATGCGTTCTTGCCTTCGTGTGTGATTGTTGTTTCCGGTCTTCATTAACTCATACGCTTCCCCGGGGGCATTTCTTGCGCGGTCGAACACCCTTTTCCGCTTGGCGACCGCTGCCAGTCACGCTTAAATGCGCCAGTCGGTGCGCGCGCTTGTTCTGAGGCGAATCAAGCCCCCGTGCCCCGACGCAACGGGTGTCAGCGAACAATGGAAAGACCGTCTGAAGATTCGGCCCCGAGCACGCTCTGGCCGGTGACCGATTGGTCCGGGCTGGGCCGCGCTGCAGACGCGGTCGGCAAGGACGCCGAGCCTCTTAACCACTTGATCCTGAGGTATCAGGTGCCTCTGAAGGTCTATCTGCTCTCGGCCTTTCCTGGCCTGGAGAATCAAGCGAACCTGCTCTTGCAGGATTTCGCCGAGGACAAAATCCTCCGCGAGGGATGGCTGGGCAAGGCCGACCGCAAACGCGGGCGCTTCCGGGATTTCTTGAAGACCAGCCTCAGGAACTACGTGATCGGCTGGCTCCGTACCAACGCGAAGTCGCCCGTCCCGCTGGACGAACTAAGCTTCGATCCGCCGGCGGAGGAACGGCGCGCCGAGGCTTTCGACCTGGACTGGGCCCGCGCGATTCTGGCGGCGGTGCTGGAGCGAATGGAAGCAGACTGCAAAGCCCCGGCGAAGGACCAGCCCCGGCGCGCCCAGATCTGGGAGGTGTTCCGACTCCGGCTGCTGCAACCGGCGCTCGAAGACGCCGAGCCCGTTGGCTATGAAGAAACTGGTGGCCCGATTGGGCATTATTTCCCCCGCCGACGCCCAGAACATGCTGGCCACCGCCAAACGGATCTTCACCCGGCACTTGGATGCCGTGGTGGCTCAGTACGAGAACGGCGGCAGCGCCGTGAAGGCCGAGATCCAGGAACTCAAGCAATTCCTCTCGCGGCTGGCCAAGGGAAAGAAGGCCCGAGCCGCGCAAGATTGACCCCGTGAAAGCGTATGTTTCCTAGGACCGTTTATGGTGGAACCTGATTCCTCACAGGCGGTTTTCAAGAGCAGCCCCGCGCAGCTTGCGAAGATCATGAATCTGGACGAGACAACCCCGGACGTATGGAACGACCAGGACCTGGCGGCCATGTTGCGCCACCAGATGGCGGCGCCGCTGAACTTCGACCTGACCAGCCTCAAGCTGCAGGCCGCCAGGGCCGACGCACGGACGGAGACTCTTGCCAGTGCGGCCAAGGAGCGCATCAAGTCGTTCAAGGATTTGCTGTTCCATCCCGAGCCGCCACTGGAGCTGCTCCGGCTGTCGAAAGACTTCTTCAAAGGCCGAATCAAGGCCTGCAAGAAGGATTCGCCGGAATGGCAGGTGGCGTATCTGTTTTACCTGCTGAGCATCCTCGCTGCGGGCCGCCGCGCCACGCAGGTCTCCAACCTCACGTCGGGCGATTTGCGCAAGGCCATGAAATGGGCGCTGGATCAGAAGTGGGTGGATGCGAAGACCAAGCGCCTGCTCTCGCGGGCCTCTGAGCACCTGTAAAGCGTAGCAGCCGACGTAAGGAGGCTCAGTTCAAAAGCAGAAAGCAGAAAGCAGAAAGCAGGGATAGGGCGCGTCCTTACGTCGTCTGCTACTGCGGCATGAGGAACGCGGCCCAACCCGGCAGGGTTTGGCAGAAAGTAGCCGGTGTGTCGTTCCGGGGTTGCAGGGGGGACGACCACCGGTACGCCGGCAACGATCCAGTTGCATCCCGCAGGGATGCCAGAAGACTGCTTTCGGGAAGGGTAACCGCCAGGGTTGGATGCCGAAGACCCCTTCCACTTTTGGCTGTTGTTGCCACGGCCGTCTTGGTAAACGAGATCAGCGGGTCGCATGAACGTGGAAGACAACCGGGAAGAGACCATCGTTAAACGGGCGCGGCAGATTGCCAGCCCCGAGGAGCGCGCCGCTTACCTGGACAAGGCCTGTGGAGCGGACCAGGAACTCCGCCGGCGCGTCGAGGCCCGGCTCCAGGCGCTGGAACAAGGCGCCCAGCCTGGCGAGACGTCGAAGCCAATTTCACGAGACACAGGAAAGACTATCACTGTCCGGGTCGGTACCGATCCTGAAGAAGAGGCGGGCACGCACATTGGTCGTTACAAGCTCCTGCAAGTGATCGGCGAGGGCGGGTATGGGACGGTGTACATGGCCCAGCAGGATGAACCGATCCGGCGCCGGGTCGCTTTGAAGGTCATCAAGCTGGGGATGGACACCAAGCAGGTCATCGCCCGCTTCGAGGCCGAGCGGCAGGCCCTGGCGCTGATGGACCATCCCAACATCGCCAAGGTGCTCGATGCCGGCACCACCGATACCGGGAGACCGTTCTTCGTGATGGAGTTGGTCAAAGGCATCCGAATTACCGACTACTGCGACCAAGCCAACTTCTCACCCGCTGAGCGTCTGGAGCTGTTCATGCAGGTCTGCAACGCCATTCAACACGCCCACCAGAAGGGCATCATCCATCGCGATATCAAGCCCTCGAACATCCTGGTGACGCTGCACGACGGCAAGCCGGTGCCCAAGGTAATTGATTTCGGCATCGCCAAGGCCACCGCCGGCCAGACGCTGACCGACAAGACGCTATTCACCGCCTTCGAGCAATTCATCGGCACCCCGGCCTACATGAGTCCGGAGCAGGCGGAGATGAGCGCGTTGGACATAGACACGCGGAGCGACATTTATTCGCTGGGGGTGTTGCTCTACGAGTTGCTGACGGGCGAGACGCCGTTTGACAACAAGGAACTAGTGAAGGCGGGTTTGGACGAGATGCGGCGGGTGATCCGGGAGAAGGAACCGCCGCGGCCCTCGACGCGGTTGGGCACGTTGGCGGACAAGGACCTGAGCGACGTGGCCAAACATCGGCATTGCGAGCCGCCCAGACTCCTCAGACTGGTGCGTGGGGACTTGGACTGGGTCGTGATGAAGACGTTGGAGAAGGAGCGTTCGCGCCGTTACGCGACCGCCAGCAGCCTGGGGGCGGATCTGGAGCGCTACTTGCGCCACGAGCCGGTCTCCGCGCGAGCTCCCTCGGTTCCCTACCGGCTCTCCAGGTTTACCCGCCGCCACCGCGCTCGACTGGCCGGGATCGGGGCAAGTCTTCTCGTGGCCCTGCTACTCGCCTTAGCCTTCGCCATCTGGTACCGCCACTGGGTGAGAACTCAGGTCCCGCTTGTTGCGCAATTGAGCACGCAGGCGGCTTCGGCTGTTCCACCAAGTGTTCCCTCGAAGGATTCCCTAGTCTTGGTCCGGAGGTTGACGCACCCGGCAGTTTTGACTTGGGCAGGAGCGCTCTTGGGAGATTTCAACGGTGACGGGGAATCAGACATCTTCGTCGCGACCACGAATCAGGCATTTGTGATGAATATGCAGGGGAGGGTCCTGAAGGAATTCCGGAAGCTGTTGGGCCAGAACGTCGATCGCCTGAGTGTGGACCTGGTCGCCGATTTGACTGGCGACCGCAAGGACGAATTCTTTCTCAGTTGGCAAGAGAACCTTACAAATCTCGTTGTCGCCGTTTACGACCAGAACTTGCACGAGCTCAAAAGGTTCCAAGAGCCCGGCTCTGTCCTGAAGACTTCAAGCGGACTTTTGGGAGACAGCAATTTGGCAGCCCTGAACGTGGCTGATTTGAAACACGATGGCCATAAACAGATGATCGCCGCGATCGGGACAAGCTACGCACGAAAGCCCCGGGGACTCCTTTGCTTCGATTGGGAGACTGGGCGACCTTTATGGCGATATCTTACCGCACCCTTTGTTAAGAAGGCGCTGCTCGCCGACCTGAACCAGGACGGTTTGAGAGACGTCGTCTGCGGAAGCGCGTCATCGTGCAACGGGAATCGACTGGATGATGGGACTGATGACCTCCACAGCTATCTCTACGCCATTTCTGGCAAGGGTGAGTTCCTGTGGCGGAGCCTCACGGGTGGCAGTTATACGTCCTGTGAACCTCTAATTGCTGACCTCAAGGGCACCGGCACAAACGAAATCCTGGTGCGGGCCCATGTTGCCCCTGAATTCAATCCTGGATCCCCAGAGGTCAAACAGGACCTCGCCGGCCGCGACATCAGTAAGGAGTTGAGGAAACAGGCATGGGTGGTTAAATACGACCTCGCCGGCAACGTCCTCGCTGGTTACGACGTGAGTGGGCAGATGCCGAGTCTCGCCGTGGCAGATCTAGCGGGCGATGGAAAGCTCCAAGTCCTGGCGACTGACTGGTCTGGCTCGCTCCACGTTCTTGATTCGCGGCTTAGGCGCACGCACATAATAGAGGTGGTACCCCCTAAATTCCGCGGAACGAATGACGGGGTTGGACTATATTTGGACGCGGTGACCGATTTGAACTCCGACGGGCGACAAGAGTTGGTCTTCCACGCATCTCAGGTTCATTTCGACTCAGGGCCGAATCCTGGCCAACGGCAGGCGCATTCGTCGGTTCGCCTCTTCGATGATAATCAGGTCTTGGTGTTGAGTTCGACATTTCAGCCGCTGGCCAACTACATGGTGGCGGAACACTCACTTGTTGATCCCGGCCTCAAGGTGCTAGTGGCGCACTTGGATGGGGGCCGGCAGGGGCTTCTGGTCCTTGGGAAGGAAGCCCTTCTGCTGGAACTGTCCACCACCAGTGCTAGGTGAGTGGTCGGTCATCTGCAGTTCTTCGCTCATACGGGCCTCTGCTCCCTTTTGCCTTGGCTGAACGGCAGGGAAAACAGAAAACAGCAACAGTTGGCCGGTCTTTCTAGTTCAGATCCTTGCTATTATTTTTGACGGGTGCGAGCCATTCCTGCCGGCGATCTCAAACACTCAGCACAGACTGGCGCCTGCTGCGGCCGCAAGGATGCTCAACAGGCAAGGCCGATAGGCTACGGTGCATTCCAGCGAGTTCTTCCTCTAACCTCCCTTTGAGAAACTCCTGCGACAACCTCAGCAACCCGACCGGCGGTTCCAGGTAAAACAGCAGGCCCTAGAAAGATTTGATGTGTTGCCTTGCTGCGCGGGTGCGGGGGTTGTCTCGGCTTCTTACCTCAGCTCCTCGACGCTGTTAAGGTCAAACTCCAGCGGCGCCGCAGCCTCGTGGCGCAGCATGGCAGCCAGACCCCGCTCGTCCCAAGCATGCGGACCCGCGGGCGAGCTTGTCTCGAACTAGAGACTAGCGACACAGCCAAGCAGGGCCATTCAATATGCCACCCGCGCCAGCGCCAAGCCAAAAACAATGAAAAATGGCGGCCCCGGCGCAAGATCTTCAGTTGCCGAACCGTAGTTGGGAATAGCGAGCAGGGCGCTCGAATAGAAACTGTGAAAACAATGATCGTAAGGATACCATTATGAATACTCGAAACACAATTCTTGTTGCCACCATCGCGGCTGCAACTTTGCTGGCGGGGGCCAGTCGGGTCCACGCAGCCAAGGTTCCGGTGCTGTTCTCCTGCGGAGGAGAAAAGATCATCAAGGTCGCTGCTTTTCCAGACACGGAGGAGTTTAAAACTCGCACTGGTAAGCACCTGGATGTCGGCTACAGATACAAACACGTCCGCATCTTCTTCATCCCGGTTTGGAACTACGGCGGGACGTGGTGCGGATATGTCGGCGATTCAGACCATTACTTGGATCTGAGCAAACCCCAACTTGACGCGCTGGCACGTTCCGTGGGCGTCAGTCTGCCAGCCAATCCGAGTCTGCCTTTGTGGGAATCCCTTGGAGGCAAGCTGGTTCTTGGTGTTCTGGCTCTCCTGTTTATTGGCGGAAAAATGGGCTCCAGCAATCTTGCGCAAGAATGAGCACCGAGCGCCGTATAGGAGAGGAACACTATAACAACAGAACAACAACCAAATTGAAAGTAAGCTTATGAAAAAGAACAGAATGATCGGAACAGCAACAATCGGGCGGCTGGCCACTAAGAGTGAAGTGTGGAAACAGCTAGCCACAGTATTCACAAGCACTCTCTTATTGGGAGGAGCTGCGGCGTTTGCGGATGTGAACGATGGCCTGGTGGCCCACTATCCGCTAGACGGCAACGGCACGAACGTTCTGGGCACCGGAAATGATGGCGTCTTGAGCGGCGTCACCCCCGCGAGTGACCGGTTTGGCAATCCTACTGGGGCCTGCTATTTCGACGGATCCGCTGTGATCGACATGCCCAGTGGCCCGCCGATAAGCCCCACGAGTTCGATCACGTACGCGTTTTGGCTCGTCTCCACTTACGATGGTCAATACGTCAGCTCCAACCCAGGCGCCTGGTATTGGCTCTGGTGGCTGGACCGAAAATCAGAGAGTGGTCCGCTTTTCGGCTTGGCGCTGATGCTGGAGCCTTATGGACAATTCTGGTTCGCTCCCAGGACGGACGATGGAACTTGGCCCACAAACTGGCTGGCTTTAACCGGAGGACAACTGACGCCCCAAACGTGGCAACACATCGCCATGGTCCGCGACTACGGCAACGCCTTTCGACTCTACGTTGATGGCGTCCTGGTCGCCTCGGATTGGGATAACGGGAGCCCTCTGACCCTTCCGCCTGTACGCTTGGGCAAACACGCGTGGAACGGGGACATGGGTTTCGTTGGCCTGATGGACGATTTCCGGATCTACAACCGGGCGCTGTCTGAAGCGGAAATTCAGGAGTTGGCGAGTGGTGACGTGGACACAGATGGGGACGGCGTGCCCGATGCGAGCGACCAGTGTCCGGGCACGCCCGCGGGCGAGATTGTGAATGCCGTGGGATGCAGCATCTCGCAGCTTGTGCCAGCGTCCTGGCCATGGCGGAACCATGGGGAGTATGTTTCGGCGGTGAGTCTCGTGGCGAGGGAATTCCTGGCGCAGGGGCTGATCACCGAGGCGCAGCACGGTGCGATCATCTCTGCGGCGGCCCGATCCGACATCGGCAAACGGCGGTAGAACCACGGAAGAGCAACTCACTTGCGCCTGGAACATAGGGCGGCCCTTGCGCGGCCGCCCTATGCTCTTTGGCCTTGTCAAGTGGCGGAGTAAAGTAATCTATCGGCCCGACCATAGGAGGGACGACACCAAGCATCTCCGCCCCCATGAAAGGCACCCGGGATGGGCGCCAGGCCGCACTCATGCATCGGAAGACTCATCGCGCGGCACGCTTACCAGCTCGCATTTCCTTGCCCATTCTGAAAGCCTTGTTCTGGCATCCCGCTGGGATGCAAATGGATCATCGTCGGCGAACCGGTGGTCGTTCCCCCCGCCACCCCGGAACGACCGACCGGCTACCCTCTATCAACCCTGCCGGGTTGGATGCCGAAGACCCCTTCCACTTTTGGCTGTTGTTGCCACGGCCGTTTTGGTAAACGGGATCAGCGGGTCGCATGAGCGTGGAAGACAACCGGGAAGAGACCATCGTCAAACGGGCGCGGCAGATCGCCAGCCCCGAGGAGCGTGCCGCTTTCCTGGACAAGGCATGTGGAGAGGACCAGGAACTCCGCCGGCGCGTCGAAGCCCGGCTCCAGGCGCTGGAACAAGACACCCAGCCTGACGAGACCTCGAACCCCATTTCCGCAGAGGCAGGAACGGCTATCCCGAGTCAGTACCGCTCCAGCCAGGCAGAACCGGGCAGCCGCATCGGCCGCTACAAGCTACTCGCAGGTGATCGGCAAAGGGGGTATGGGATTGGTGTATATGGCGCAGCAGGAGGAGCCGGTTCGACGCCGCGTGGCCCTAAAGGTCATCAAACTGGGGGTGGACACCGAGCAGGCGATCGCCCGGTTCGAGGCCGAGCGGCAGGCGCTGGCGCTGATGGACCATCCCAACATCGCCCAGGTGTACGATGCGGGCACCACCGACACCGGAAGACCTTTCTTCGTGATGGAGCTGGTGCGGGGTGAGCCCATTACTGACTACTGCGACCGGGTTAAGTGTTCGCCGGCCGAGCGTTTGGAGTTGTGCATCCAGGTGTGCAACGCCATTCACCACGCTCACAGTAAGGGGATCATTCATCGCGACATCAAGCCCTCGAACCTCCTGGTGGCGGACCATGATGGGAAGCCGGTGCCGAAGGTCATTGACTTTGGGGTGGCCAAAGCGATCGCCGGCCAAAGGCTGACCGACAAGACCCTGTTTACGGCCCACGGGCAAGTCGTCGGAACGCTCGCCTACATGAGTCCGGAACAGGCGGGAACCACCGGCTCGGAAATAGATACGCGCAGCGACATTTATTCACTGGGGGTGGTGCTCTATGAACTGCTGACGAGCAAGACGCCGATTGACAAGGAGGAATTGAAGAGGACGGCCCAGGATGAGGCGTGCCGGGCGATCCGGGAGAAGGAGCCGCCACGGCCCTCCACCCGGCTGAGCACTTTGGCGGCGAAAGACCTCAGTGCGGTAGCCGCACACCGGCGTTGCGAGCCGCCCAAACTCCTCAGCCTGGTGAAGGGCGACCTGGACTGGATCGTTATGAAGTGTCTGGAGAAAGAGCGCGGACGGCGTTACGAGAACGCCACCGGCCTCGCGGCGGACCTGCAGCGCTACCTGCGCCACGAGCCGGTCTCCGCGCGAGCGCCGTCGGTTCCCTACCGGCTCTCAAAATTCGCCCTCCGGCACCGCGCTCGACTGGTGGGCGCGGGCGCAAGTCTGCTGGGGGCCCTCTTGCTCGCCTCGGCCTTCGCTGTCTGGTATGGCAAGCGGGAGGGTTCCTCCCCGTCGTCGAATGTCGGTTTCCCTCAGTTCTCGACCAACGACTTCCTCGACCCGGTTGGTTTTGGTGCCAAGATATTGCAGGGTGCGGAGCCCAAAGCGGTATCTGACTACCTGCGAAGCCGAATCCGACCCTAGACCCTGGATTTGCTTGTCGCCGAAACGAACGCGGCAAGCATGGGTTCCCGCAAATGCTCGCCGACGATTTCAATCAGGTAGTGCAGGGAGGACCTATCTTCGAGGCCCGGCGGTTCGCTGGAATACAACTTGCGCCAGAAACGCTCCAACTGCTTACCAACAAGCCCGCGGGGCCAAGTGGCCCGCTTGAACCGACTGCTCTTGGCGGACGCATATCCACTGGACATATCAAAGACCCACCTGGTCCTGCTCCGGAAGCTCAGCCGTCCCGAGATTTTGAGTTGGGAAGAAGCGCTCGTGGGAGATTTCAACGGCGACGGGGAATCGGACATTTTCGTGGCAACCAAGGACCAGGTGTTGGTGATGGATATGCAGGGAGCGCTGTTGAGGAGACCTGAGAAGGTTTGGGGACCGAATCCCGATGGCCTGAACCTCAGCCTCGTCGCCAATGTGGACAGCGGCCGCCCGGACGAGCTGTTTGTGGGCTGGCGAGAGAACCTCACGAACCTCAATCTCGCCGTTTACAACCAAAACCTGTGGGAGCTCAAGAAGTTTCAAGCGACGGGGTCCGTTTGGAAGCGGCCGAGCGGACCCGTGGGAGACAGCAGTTTGCAGGCAGCGGGCGTGCTTGATTTGCATCATGACGGAAAGAAGCAGGTCGTCGCCAAGGCTTGGGGCATGCTACGCCAAGCAGCCGCGGGGGATTCTTTGCTTTGATTGGGAGACCCGGGCACCTTTTGTGGCGCCGTGTTATGTGGCACCGCACGTCGGCAAGACGCTGTTCGCCGACCTGAACCACGACGGCGTGACCGATATCCTCTTTGGAACCGCGTCGCCGTGCAACGGGAATCAACTGGATGATGGGACGGATGACTCCCACAGCTACCTCTACGCCGTTTCCGGCACGGGTGATTTGTTGTGGCGGAGCACCACGGGTAGCAACTTTACGTCGTGCGAACCTTTGATTGCCGACCTGAACGGCACGGGCACCAATGAAATCCTGGCACGGGTCTCCAATTACTACCAGTCCACGCAGGGGGTCGAAGAGGTCGGCAAGGTGATCAAATACGACCTCGCCGGCCACGCCCTCGCTCGTTAACGATGCGGACGCTTGCCTCCTGAGTTTGGGCGTGGCGGATGTGGGTGGTGACAGGAAGCTCCAAGTCCTGGCCACGGATCGGGCCGGCTGGCTCCACGTGCTTGATTCGCAACTCCAATGCACGCGCAAAATCCAGTTGGTGCACCCCCAATACCACAGCACGAATGACTGGGTTAATTTTCGCTTGGACGCCGTGGCCGATTTGAACTCCGACGGGCAGCAGGAACTGGTCTTCCGCTCCTCGATCGTTCGCTTCGTCTCGGGGCTGAATCCCGGCCAACCACAGGCGGAGTCACTCATTCGTTTCTACGATGATAACCGGGTCTTCGTGTTGAGTTCGACGTTCCAGCTCCTGGCCAGCTACACCGTGGCGGACCACTCGAAGGTTAATCTCCTCTGCAAAGTGCTGTTGGCGCACCTGGCCGGAGGTCGGCAGGGGCTCTTGGTCCTCGGACCAGAAGCCCTTCTGCTGGAGCTGTCGGATTCCGGGATCAGGTAGGCGCCGGGGTATCATTCCCGCTGGCGCAGCGAAAGATCGGCAAGCTCCCTGCCGGTGCTGGTTCCGGGCTGCCTTCCATCCTTGCGCCATCGGCAGTCTGCGCGTGAGGTTTACAGCTTCTTTCAGTCCGGGCCTGAGAGCCTGCTTGAGAATTGGTCGTTGGGGAGGGCGAGCGTCCCGCGAGCCCAAATATCTTCGGAAACGAGCAAAAACCAGGGCTCGCGCGGACGCTCGCCCTTCCGGGACTGGTTTTTCAACGAGGCGCTAAGGCCCCGCCACGTATTCGCCTCGGGAAGTGCGAAAGACCTGGTTGTAGAGTCGCTGTTTCGGTGGAAACCCCTGTGCCTTTGAGGGACACCACTGAGGATGAAAAACGCGCTTCTCCATCATAATCAACAACTTGCTCCCATTTTCGGGGTAATAGGGCCCAGCTCAGGCAGCCGATCCGTGCCACCAGCCTTTCCTGCCGGGATGGACGCTGTGGGGGCTCAAGGCCCCAAGCGCCGATTCTCCACCCGAACTTCCCTGTCAAATTGCCCACACTACAACGATAGTATATCCGTAGTACCTCCCGAGCACCTCCCTAGTCCCCTACTCTTTGACATAGGGATGTACTACGGACGTACTACGGAGGTACCAGGGAGGTACTACGGAGGTACTATCTGGAGTGTCTGGTAGAGGTCGTCCTGGGCGCGGAGCGGGGCGCTGGTTGCCGAGCCAGGGGTGGGGCTGCCGTTAAGGCCTGGAGAGCCGTGGGATACTGCTTACGCGGTTAATCAGCGATACAAACCGCAGCCTATTGAGGGTCCCTCCGGGTGGCGGGCGTCCGGGCCACAAGGTATTCCACCGAAAGCAGCGAAGAACCGGCTTCAGAGCTGCGGGGTCCAGGCCCGAGGCCCCTCCGCGCATTCGAGCCAGGAGCGCGCAAGATTTCCGATCGCCCGCCGTATAGAAGATGAGCTGTCAAGAATCGGCTCCTGTGGGAAAGGCCGCGAGAAAGCTGTGCACAGGTTACTCCGTGCCGGCCAGGCGCGGGAATTCCGGAGCTGATGCCGGCTCGTATAAACGGACGCCGCAACGAGCGCGTCCACAACGGCACAACAACAAGCAAACAGAAAGTCAGAGTATGAAGAAGAACAAAAGCATCGGAGCAGCCGGCAGCGGGCTGCTGGCAATGAAGAGTGAGGCGCTGAAGCGATTATTGGCAGGTGTCGCCGCCATTCTGGTCGCCGGAGGCACTGTGGTCTCCGCAGACTTAGCCACGAACATAGCGCAGCGGCTCGTGGTCGCTGGAGATTCTTCCGGCGGGATCACGGTCCAGGATCTGAACAGCGGTGCGACATTGCAGTCCAGCAACTTGAACAGCACCGCCATTGCACGGCTGGACGTCCTGGACGTGGACAATGATGGTGCGGTGGACGTCGTCGCCACGCATCTGGATGCCAAGAACCGGCCAAGCTATTGTTTCAGTCTGCCCGCACTCTCGGAGAAGTGGCAGACCGACCAGACCACTTACTTCGGGCAGTCCGACTTTGAGACTGCCGGCGGGCCCAGGGTTTGGGCGGGAGACTTTGCGGGGGATGGCGAGCGCAAGCTTGTGATTCCCTGCTATGACAGCACCACGGGTCTGGTCTCGAACAAGGTATTTAGGGCCAGAGACGGACGATTTGAGTTTGCCGTCCCCAATCCATCGTTTGGACCTCTTAGCTGGTACCCGATGGTTTACTTCGATCCCGTGGACCTGCATTGGAAGATGGCGGTGGAGACGGCGCCAGATGGGTTCACCCACTACCTCCACTGTTTCGACCTGAAAGAACGCGCGTACAAGTGGTCGAACCCGTCCGTGAACACCTGGCTCCTGGGCGAGGTGGGCACCAGTATGTTAGACGGCCGGCCGCGGATTTGGGGTGGTTGGTATGGACGAACCCTGTATGTGGTGGACCGGGATGGGAATAGCCTGTGGCGGAAAAGCTTTGGCGGGGGTTATGAAGCGGCGGGAAGCTACGCCGGGAATCTGCGAGGTGACGGGGTCGAAGCCTTGTTAATCGGCGGAACTTACGGTAACGGGCAAATCCGGCTGGATGCCGCCAGGTTATCGGACGGCGCGACGCTCTGGACCTTCGATGACGCTACGGCTCACTGGAGTGCCCACGTGATTGCCCTTGACGATGTGGACGGCGACGGTGTCAAGGAGGTGTTCATCTGGACAGGAGGGAGCCAGAGCTATGGTCGCTTTCCCAAGTACCAGGCGCTCAAGGGCAGCGACGGGACGAGGCTGTGGCAGGCGGCTTACCCGTATGACGCGTCGCTGCTAAGACATGCTCGCATCGCTGATGTGGACGGGGATGGGGCGAAGGAGATTCTGCTGGTCGTCAACAACACCATCGAAGCCCGCAACGGACTAACGGGTGCCCTGGTAAGGACCTACGCATTCGGAGCCAACCTGACGACGTTCGAACTTGCAACGGTCGCCCCTGCCAGCGCTGACGCAGATGGGGATGGTGTGCCGGACACGGGCGACCAGTGTCCGGACACGCCGGCGGGCGAGGTGGTGAATGCCGCGGGTTGCAGCATCTCGCAGCTTGTGCCGGCGACCTGGCCCTGGCGGAACCATGGCGAGTATGTTTCGGCGGTGGCGCACGTGGCTGCGGAATTCGCGGCCCAGGGGCTGCTGACTCGGGCGCAGCAGGATGCGATTGTCGCGGCGGCGGCGCGGTCCGACATCGGCAAGCGGCGGTAATTGAGGGCGGCAAGAGCCTAATTGTAGATAGAGGTTGCGGGGCGGTCGTTGCGACCGCCCCGCGGCTTTCCCGGCAGCCTGCGGGCGGGGGTTCTCACGCAGCTGTGGATCAGCCCAGCGGCTTCAGGTCCATGGCCGAGCCGTCGAGGTCGAGTTTCAGGATCGAGTCAATTTGCGGCGCGGTGGGCTGCCTGGGCCCGGGCGGCAGGAGCAAGCTGGCGCCCCGGGCCGGCGCGCGCGCCGCCGGAAGATCAACCCGGATCGAGATGTCCGCGACCGGCCTGATTCACGACCGCTGTGCCGCCGGTCAGCAGCGAGCTGGCGACGATCTTCCTTGGAATGTTCGGCAGGGTGACGGTGGTGCCGCTCCAGCCGAGCAGGTGCACGTAGATGGTGTTGCCTTTGCGCGTGCTGGCGAGGGACTTGCCGGGCTTCCAGGGCCCGCCGCGCGTGCCGTAGATGGTTTCGCCATATTGCTTGAGCCACTGGCCCATCTCCTCGAGCCGCTTGACCTGGCGCGGCTCGATCCGGCCATCGGGCATGGGGCCGACGTTGAAGAGCAGGTTGCCGTCGCCGCCCGCGCAGTAGACCAGCGTCTCGAGGCATTCCGCGAGGGATTTCATCTTGTCGTTCGGCTTCCAGGCCCACTGTTTGCAGATGGTGATGCAGCTTTCCCAGGGGCGGTCGTTCTGGAACTTCCCGATGCGCTGCTCGGGCGTGTCGAAATCCTCCGCCAGGCCGTCGCGGTTGTTGATGAGGATGCGCGGCTGCAGCTTGCGGATCATGGTGTTCATCGCCTCGGCGTCGTACTCCTGGTCGGTCTTGCCCAGGCCGTCGAACCAGAAGATGTCCAGCGTGCCGTAGTTGGTCAGCAGCTCGCGGACCTGGGTCTTCAGGTAAGCCAGGTAGTTCGTATGGCGGTCGGTAAAGGCGTCCGGGTGGTGCCAGTTCGGCTGCGAGTAATAGACGCCGAAGCGCAGCCCGGCGCGGTGGCAGGCATCGGCCAGTTCCTTGACCACGTCGCGCCGGAACGGGCTGTCGGGCGAGGTAATCTTGTAGTCGTCGGCCTGGGTGTCGAACATGCTGAAGCCGTCGTGGTGCCGGCTGGTGAAGACCAGGTATTTCATGCCGGCGGCCTTGGCGATGGCCACCCACTGGTCCGCGTTGAACCGGGTCGGGTTGAATTGCTTGTAGAGGTTGTCATAGACCTCGACGGGGATCTGCGTGCCGCGGCTCTTGTATCCGCGCCGCTCGCCGCCGCGCGACCAGCCGATCTCGGTGCCCTTCAGGCTCACCGGCCCCCAGTGGATGAACAGGCCAAAGCGCGCGTCGCGCCACCATTCGAGCCGTTCGGCGGCGGGGGGTGCCCCGGCCGCCGCCTCGGTGGATTTCGCCTCGGCGGCGTGGAGGGACAGGCCGAGCGACGGTGCGGCAGCTAGCAGCAGGAGTCTCATTCGTAGGTTCATTTCAGGTAGAATACTTCACTGGGTGTCGGACCAGATCTTGCCGCGGGCGGCGGCATCCGGCAGCGGCTGTTGGCAGGGATCGGTTTCTTTCCACCAGCGCTGCGTCTCCGGGTCGGCGGCCATCTTCTTCATGTCCGCGTCGAAGTCGTTGCCGGTGTATTCGAGATAGGAGAACAGGTAGAGCTTGCCGTCTATCTCCCGCTCGAAGATGGAGTAGTTCTGGATGTGGCAGGCCTTGAGCTGCTGCATCACGCCCGGCCACGGGTGGGCGTGGAGCTCCCGGTAATAGCGCCGCCTTCTCCGGCTTGAGGCCGGTGACCCAGGCATAGCGTTGCGGCGCCTTGGGCGCGGTGGCGCAGCCGGCCAGCAGGCCGGCCAGGAGCAGACAGGCGAGGTGTTTCATATTGGGTTCAAAGTCGGGCCGCCGCATCACCGGAAGATTAAGTAGAGCACGACAAAGGCCGCAAGCACGCAGCCGGCCAGCACGCGATAGTTGCCCAGGCCGTGGCCATGCGCCTCGCCGCGCAGGGGTTCGCGCCAGTCTTCCCAGACCAGCGCTTGCGCCTCGGGCTTGAGCGGTTCGGGCAGGAGCTTGGACGCGCGTCCACATGATGGCGCAGCAGATCACCAGCAGGTAGAACGCGGTTAGCATGAAATCGTTGATCACGTGGCGGCAGAAGCCGTCGTAAGCGCCCGCCAGCGCCGGGCTGTTCCGCGCCAGCCAGGCCGCAATGTCCGGCTTCCAGAAGTCCAGCGGGAAGATGGCCGCGCCCATCGCCGCCCCCGCCAGCAGCGTAATGAACGCCGCGCGGCCCGAGGCCTTCTTCCAGAACACGCCGAACAGGAACACCGCCGTGATGGGCGGGGCGACGTAGGAGATGAGCTTGTTGATGCCGGCAAAGATGGTGTCGTAGTGGCCGAACAGGGGCGACATGACGATGGCGACGACCGTGGCGACGACCGTGGTGACTTTGCCGATGACCACCAGTTGGTGGTCGTTGGTGGCGGGCCGCCAGCGCCGGACGATGTCGTAGGCAAAGAGCGTCGCCGCCGAGTTCAGCGCCGCGGAGCAGGTCTGCATGGCGGCGGCCAGCATGGCGGCGGCGACCAGTCCTTTCAAACCCACCGGCAGCAGCTGCACCAGCATGAAGGTGTAAGTGTCGGCGGCCTTCGCCGGGGCGGCGCCATTGAACATGCCCTGCTGGACCAGCGCGACGCAGATGACGCCGGGCAGCACGAAGAAGAACACCGGCAGGATCTTGAGGAAGGCGCAGAACAGCGGCCCCAGCCGGGCCTGCTTTTCGTCGCGCGCCGCCAGCACGCGCTGGACGATGGTCTGGTCGCAGCACCAGTACCAGATGCCCAGCACCGGGTAGCCGAGCAGGATCGAATACCAGGGCAGCCCGCTGGGATCGCTCGGCGCCGCGGGCCATGTTGAGGAAGTTGGCCGTCGTCGCCGGAAAGCCTTCCGCCCCGGCCATCGGGTGGGGATGGGTGCCGAGCGTCTGCGCCAGCGCCGACCAACCGCCGATCTTCACGTAGCCGACCACCGTGATGCAGACCGCCCCGACCAGCAGCAGCACCGTCTGGATGCTCTCGGTCCAGACCACGGCGAGCAGGCCGCCGAGCATGGTGTAAATGCCCGTCAACACGCCGAGCGCGATGATGAAGAACATCAGCGCGTCCAGGCCGAGAATCGTGGCGTGCGGGTCCAGGTTCAGAATCCCGCACAGCACCCACGCGGCGGTGTAGAGCGCAACGCCGATGTGGATCACAATCGCCGAGAAGAGCGAGACGAAGGCCAGGTAATCCCGGCAGCGGCGGTTGAAGCGGCGCTCGAGGTAGTCGGGCAGCGTCGGCACGCGCGAGCGCAGGTAGAGCGGCGCAAAGAACAGCGAGAGCAGGATCAGCGTGAAGCCCGCCATCCACTCGAAGTTGCCGAACACCAGGCCGTATTTGTAGGCCGCCTCCGCCAGGCTCACGAGGTGGACGGTGGAGATATTGGCCGCGAACATGGCCAGCCCGATGATCGGCCAGGTGAGCGTGTTGCCCGCCAGGAAGTAATGGCTCCCCTCGCCCCCGCGCCGGCGCAGGAAACCCGCGGCGACGCCCAGGCCGACGACCCCCACCAGATAGGCGAGGATGATGGCCCAGTCGAAATTGGTTAAGGAGTCGCGCATGCGCTCAATCAGGCGCCGGATAATCGCCAGCGAAACGACGGCGGCGTCAACAAGCGCTCATTGTTTGGGAGGGCGAGCGTCCCCGCGAGCCCAAATATTCGGGCGAATGGGAAACAGATCAGGGCTCGCGGGGACGCTCGCCCTCCCTGGGTCGGGTGTTGACAGAGGGTCTGGCGTCAGCGGCTACGCATGGCCGGCAGCCAACGGGTCAGCAGGTCGTGGCAATTGATGACCTTCTCCGCCAGGTCCACCGGCACGTAGTAATACTGGTTGGAGGCCTCGAAGCCGATCCGCGAGTCGGCGCTTTGAATGGCGTGCAGGCGCCGGGCCAGCACCAACTCCGCCCGCAGCAGCCGTTCCAGTTCCGCGCAGGCTGACTGTGCGTCGGCTCGGGGACTTTGCATCCTTCAGGCGGCGGCGCGCAGCGACGAAGCGGGCCTGGTTGGCCGTGCTGCGGAAATGAATGCCGGCGGCTTCCCCCACGCTCAACTCTTGCAGCGCCGCGGTCCTTTGCTGGGCAGTCAACTGGCGGCGCTCGATCTCGTACGCGGCGGCCAGGTCCGCGTGCGCGCGTTCAAAGCCAGTGGCGACTTTCTCAAACTGCCCGATGAAAACCTCCGCCGGATAGACGGCGCGCCATCCCTCGAGATCATCGTAGGGGAACCCGACCATCGTGGCGCCATAGCCGGTCGGTTCGCCCCAGAGCGGGTTGGCGGGGCCGACCTGCATCGGCGCGACATAGACCACGCTGCCGTGGAAAGGGAATTGGCTGAACGCTTCGCTGTAGGCCTGCCAGGCGCGCATCGCTTGCGGCCCCAGCGCCTTGCCGAAACGGCGCTCGGCCACTCGCGACATCGCACTCTGTGGGTCTGCGGCCCCGGCGGTGCTGGGGGCAGACCCGATCTCGGCGACGACTTCCAGGTTGGGCGACGGGTAGCCGCCCAGGGTCCAGCCCAGCATGAGGCCGTGGACGCCCCGCCCGCGCAGGTTGGCGGCGTGCTGGGCGACATTGGCCACCGCGGGGATGTAGGGGACGGCTGAAAGCTCCCACGTGCAGCCGCACTGAACCTTGGCGAGGGTGCGCAGGCCACGGGCACGGGCCTGTTCCCAGCGACGGCACGCTCGCTCGCCGGGGCCAACAGTCGAGATGGAGTATTCGCCAATGGTGGTCTCGACGCCGCCGCGCTTGATCGGCATGCCCCACTCACTGACGCTCATGAAGTTCACCTCGCGCGGCAGTTGCGCGATGATGCTCTCCGCCCAGTCATCCTGCCAGCCCCAGTCCCAGGCGATCAGCTTCTGCCCGGTGCCGGCCCGGCGGATGCCTTGGTAGAACGTGGCGTTGACTTCGGAGATCACGTCGGCCGGGGGGCGCTGGCCGCAACGCGGGCACGCCTTGCCCTGGCCGTGCGACCAACAGTTGGTCAGGTTCTCCGAGCCGGTGATGGTGAAGAAACCGGCCAGCCCGGGCACCGCGCGGCAAATGGATTCCACCGCCGACGCCAGGTAATCGCGCACCTCCGGCACGCTCGTGCATAAGGCCGCGAAGTCGCCTTCCGTCACGCCCTTCAGTGTTGGCCGCGTGGCGAAGAAGCTCGCCGGGCAGGCGCGTGGCTCGTTGAGGTAGAGATAGACACCCACGCCATGCCGCCGCGCCCGCTCGACCAGCAGGCGCAGATTCTTGAGCCGCGTCTCGAAATGCTGGCTCTGCCGCGCGTCCCACGGAAACGGCGCCAGCCGCGTCAGGACCGCCTGCAGCCACACCCCGTCCACGCCCGACGCTGCCAGGCGCGCCAGGTACCCATCGGGATAAGGATCCAGGCTGGGATCGAGCAGCGGATCGCCGTAGAGGGCAAAGTAAGAGTAGCAATATCGCGGGGAGAAGACGCTGGCGCCTGCCGCCGGGTGACTGGCGCCTTTGGGGGGGCGGGAGAGCTGCCTGACGAAATCGAACAAGGGCTGCTCGGGCTCGCCGACCCTTTGGGGGAACTCCGCGCGGAGAACGCCGGCGATCTCGCGGGCTCGTGCCTGGGCGCGTTCATCAGGCGGACGATAGCGCAGGGGTTCGCACTGAGGCTTCAAACTGCCCAGCTTGATGAACAGGAAGTCGTCCTCGCGCAGCGAGAAAGCCATCTCCTCCGCCGTCCAGCCGAGGAGCTGCAGCAGTTGGTCGTAGGGCAGCAGATGCCAGTTGCGCTTGATAATGGTGAGCGCGGCACGGCGCTGCTGCTCCAGGGTAATGTTCGGCGGCCCCGCCAGCCCCATGCTCCGGCCCAGGCGGACGATGTCACTGGCGCCGGCCCCGACGACCTCGCCCATCCGGCGGGCGGGCACCAGTTGCCAGTTGCGCCAGACAAAGGCGTGCAGGCGATCGGGGAAATGCGGGAACGGGACAGGCTTCGGGGCGCTGCCTCGCGGGAGATCCGCCGCGGTCAAGCCCGCCTCCTTCCCGCCCGGGACTGCCCTGGCCCAGCCTTCGATCAGGCCATGCCTCCCCAGCCCGCAACTTCCCAACGCAAGGGAAGTCGTCTTAAGGAAAGTTCTACGATCCAGCAGCCCGCCCGTTCGCTCTTGATTTGAGGCCATAGTGGATATGTGTTCCGGGGTGATAAAGCATCCCCCGGCTCAAAGCAATACGGTTCGACAGGGAAGGCAGACTGCGGTGGAGCTACGTGCAAAAGGCTCGGTTGGGAACCTTTGTCGCGGCCTTCATCGCAAACTTTGTCGAGCAATGGCCAAACCGACAAAGGTGGCGACAAAGGCTGCGACGAAGTCTCTATTTTGGCCGACTCTTGCAATTGGTTCGGTGGAGGGGTTGACATGCCCGCGCGCCCAATTAGCTTCGGTGCTGTTGGGTAACAAGTCCCACAGAGGAAAGACACTGGCAATGGCAACAGACAAAGCACGGATTGGACTAATCGGCCTGGGTTACGTCGGGCGCTACGTTTTCGAGCAGATAACGTCTCGGCTCGAGCTGGGACTGGAGGTGGCGTTTGTGCATGAGCTGGCCGCCGAGCGGCTGGCGGGTGTGCCGGCGGAGGTCGTGCTGCCGGACATCGCAGCCTTCGGCTCGCGCCGCCCGGATCTCGTGGTCGAGATGGCGCACCCATCGGTCACGCGCCAGTGCGGCGAGATGTTCCTCCGGGAAACCGACTATATGCCGCTCTCGATGACGGCTTTTGCGGATGAGGAGTTGCAGCAGCAGTTGCTCGAAACGGCGCAGAGGAGCGGCAACTGCCTGTTCATCCCGCACGGGGCGGTCGTGGGATTGGAGAACGTCTTCGAGGGCCGCGAGCTGTGGGAGGAGGTTACGATGGTGATGAAGAAAAGCCCGAAGAACCTCGATTTCAGCGCGGCGCCACAGTTCAACCCCACGGAGATCACCAAGCCGACCGTCCTTTACAATGGCCCGACGCGCGGGATCTGCCCGCTATTCCCGCGCAACGTGAATTCCCATGCGACCGTCGCGCTGGCAGGGATCGGGTTTGACCGGACGCGCTCGGTGCTGGTGGCTGATCCGGGGCTAGAGGTGTCGGTCATTGAGCTGACGGCGCGGGGCAAGGGCGTGGCAATGAAGATCGAGCGGTCGAACCCGCTGAAGGGTGTCAGCGGCGTCTTCACGCTTCACTCGACGCTCGCGGCGATCACCCGCGCCAAAGGCACGGGCGGGGCCATGCAAATCTGCTGAGAGGCGGGCGAACCGCCCGCGACCGCTGACTACTGCACCGCACCCCCGGTGGATACCCCGCCACCGCCACCACCTCTGGCACCGGCTGCCGCGGCTGTCGCCCCCCCGCCTGATCCTCCCGTAGCGGCTTGGCCGCCGCCGCTGGTTGAGCCCACCGCATACGTCGGGGCGGTCCCAAAGGCCGGCACAAAGCCAACCGGCGCCCAGGCAGCGCCAATTACGAACCCATCGTCCTCGCCGCATCCCGAGAGCAGGGTCACCGCGCTGAGGGCGGTGATCGCCACGGCCATCTTTACTACGAGTCGTTTGCTCATGATCTGTTTCGCCTTTGTTGCAATGACTACCGTCGCAGTCATCCATACACCAGCCCAGCCGGACTGGCAAGGGATTAGGCAAAAGCCCTTGTGTCAAACGTCTTGCATTCTGAACGGAGATGATTTCTAATGCGAGTGGTTGATTCCGTGAATAAGCCAGACCCAGAGAAGCTCAAGCACTTGCGAGGGGCAAAAGTGTTGCTCGCGGTGGCGGCTATGCTGGCGATGGCCCATGCGGCGCGGGCCAACCTTTATGCGGTGAGCGATCTCGGCATATTGACCGATCTGCCGGGGAGAACCGAGGCGACGGTCGGCGGCATCAACAGCAGCGGCAAAGTGGTGTGCAACAGTGTGGCGAACGGGGCTTATGCGGCCATGCTTTATGGTGGCGTTTGGACGAATCTAGGCACTTTGGGAGGCGCTGATAGTTTCGGTTATGGTGTCAACGATTCGGTCCGGGTCGTCGGCAACTCCACCAGCGCGGCAGGTCTGACGCGGGCATTTCTGTGGACGCCAGGGGGCACGGATGGGGTTCCGGCGAATCCCCAGATGAAAGACTTGGGCACGCTCGGCGGCCCCTCGAGCAAGGCGTTCGCTATTAACAACAGCGGACAAGTCGCCGGCTATGCCGAGACCAGCCGGAATGACTATCGCGCCTTCCGCTATAGTGGCGGAACGATGAACGACATCGGCGCGCTGCTGGAGAATAGACTGCCCAATTCCTACGGCTACAGCATCAATGACGCGGGGCACGTCGCCGGAGAGGCGCGTGATTCCCAATGGAACCTGAACAGCATGTCTGCCTTTCTTTACAATGGCGCGACCGCGGTGACCCTCGGGACCTTGCCGGGCGGCCAATATGCCAGCGCGCTGGCGCTCAATGACGCCGATCAGGCGGTGGGCTACTCAGACACTGCGGGCGGGTTTGGAGCATGCGTTCCTGTATGCCGGGGGTGTGATGAGCGATCTGGGAACGCTGGGAGGCAACTACAGTTGTGCCCACGCGATCAACAACAGCAACGTCATTGTCGGGGTTGCCGGCATTGACCCGGGCGATGACAATCTCAATCGGGCCTTCATCTATGCCGGCGGCTCGATGGTGGACCTGAACACGCTGCTCGATGCTAGCGGGACCGGTTGGACCCTTGTGCAGGCGTCGGACATCAATGATGCCGGCCAAATTGTGGGCTTCGGGATTTATGGCGGCACCAACCATGGCTTTCTGTTGGATCCCCTGCCACCCATGAGCCAGCGGCCGACCGTTACGGCAGTGCAACTACAGGAAGCCGACGTGCTGCTCAGCTTCACGACCCAGGACGCTGCTCATTACGCCATTGACTGCTGTCAGATTCTAACGAGCGGCCCTTGGGATGTCGCAATGACCGGTATCACCGGGACTGGCGGGGTTGTGACCGTCACCAACTCCGGCGGCGCTACAGTTCCAACCCGGTTCTACCGCGTCCGGCTGACCCTGCCATAGCGGCGGGTTTGTTCGATTGTCAACCCGCTCCGGCAACGGCACATTTGGAGGCGGTGATGCGCAAACTGGTATCCACCGTCACGGGCCTCGATTATCCTTTCGAGCGGTTGGAGGAATTTGCCGACAACGGCGAGGCGCTGGAGGTCTCCCTCGCTGACATCGCGCGCGCGCGGCCCCGGCCCGGCCGCCATCTCTGGGAGCGCTTCGCCGAATTTCTGCCATTCCGGGCGATGGACGCAGCCGTTTCGCTGGGCGAGGGCAATACGCCGTTGGTGGAAGGGTGTGCGCGACTGAAGACGTTTGCAGACGTTGACCGCCTGTGGCTGAAGAACGAGACCCAAAACCCGACCTGGAGCTTCAAGGACCGCGGGTCGCTGGCCTGCATTTTCATGGCACGGGAGATGGAGGAGCGGACGACGGCGACGATTTCGACGGGGAATATGGGCCATTCGATCGCGGCCTACGGGGCGCGGGCGGGCATCAAGGCGCTCGTCTTTGTGCCGGAGTTCGCGCCCCGCGAGAAGCTCATGGCCATGACCCTGCACGGCGCGACGGTCCTGCGCGTGCGGGCCCCCGATTACGCACAGATGAAGAAGACGGCGCTGGGCCTGGCGCAGGAGTTCAACCTGCGCATCGTGTCCGGCAACGGCCCCATCCGCGCCGAGGGCTACAAGCTGACTGCTTTCGAGCTTTACGAGCAGATGCCCGGCGAACTGCCGGACTACATTGCCGTGCCGACTTCGGCCTGCGGCCACATTCGCGGGCTATTCAAAGGCTTCCGGGAACTGCTGGCGGCGGGCCTGATCCGCCGGTTGCCGCGGATGATTGTGGTCCAGGCTGCCAACAACAGCCCGATCGTCAGCGCCATCAAACAGGGGCTGAAGCACGTCATTCCCTTCACCAACTTTCATACCGTCGCCGAGGCCATCACCACCGGCAACCCGATGGGCGGCGACGAGATCATCGCCAAGGCCAACGAGCACGGCTGGCTGGCGGAGGACGCCGCCGAGGCGGAGATACTGGAAGCCCAGCGGGTGTTGGCCCGGGCGGGCTGGTTCGTCGAGCCGGCCACGGCCACCACACTCTGCGCCGTCAGGAAGCTGCGCGCGGCGGGCAGGCTCGCGGCGGGCGAATCGGTCGTGTTGATGCTAACCGGTGCGGGCCTCAAGGACCTTGACGCACTGAAGCACCAGCCGTGCAGCGTCATCGACAGCAGTCTCGATAACGTGCGCCGCGACCTCGATCAGGCGCTCGCTTGAATGGCTGCGCTGTGCGCACCCGCCAGCAGTCAACCCCGGGGCACCTTGTCCTCCGCTCGGTTGCTGTGCCGGTACCCATCCAGCTTTCCCTCCGCCCGCTTCCATTCAGCCCGCAGCCGGACATCGTCGGAACCCGCCAGCTTCCCCGGCTCGCTCGCTGGGGCGTGGTCGCTCGCCTGCCGGATTTCCCACCAGCACTGGCCGCCATGGTTGTGTTCGTGGTCAGCGGCGAAGCCGGCTTCCTTGAGCATCGGGCCGATCCAGCCCATGCAGTGGTCGCAATAATCGTGGTAGGCCGCCAGGCTGTTGCGCAGCAGGAATCCCTTCGAGGGGCACTCATGCATATCAATGCGGAACACCCCCTCGCCCGCCGTGGTCTGGTACCCGGCCCCTTCGTCTTTCAACGTGTGGCCCCAGTACTCCGCCATCCCCGCAAAACCTTGCTTCTTAATCAGCTCGGACGCATGCCGCTGCGAGTCCCGATGAATCGCCGCATCCCAATACTGCCGCACCAGCCCTTCCCCGCCCTGCGCGCGCAGCCACTCGAACGTCCAGTCGTAGTGCCCGCAGAAGTCGTAAACGCCGATCATGCCGCCTCCTTGATTTGAGCGAAGTCCTGCGGCGGCGCCTCAGCCCGCCGCGCCAGAAACGTCTGCCGGCACGCGCCATTCCCGCCCTCGACCCGGACCGTCAGCCCCGCCGGCGCCGCCGCCGCTTCCGACACGTAGTAGCAATGCTGGCAGAAGCACGGAACGATCTCACGCTGATGCGCCCGCAGGTGCTTGATCGCCGGACAAACCCGCACCTCCAGCGTCACCCTCTTGCCCGTCGCCTCCACCTCAACCTCCGCCCCAGGCTCGGCCGCAAAGAACGCCCTCCAGTAATCCGCAACCGCCGCCAACCCGCCCCGCTTCCATGCCGCTGTGACCGGCGCGTAGTAGCCCGCTCCCAGTTCCTGCCAGTAGCGGCGCAGCCCTTCCCGGCCAAACTGCTTCTCGATGAATCGGAAGGTTGCGTTGATGGCGAAGTAGAAGTCGGCCGCGCCGACATCCTTCGCGTCGCGGAAAGGCAGTGCGCCGGGGTTCATTCCGAGCGGATCAGCTTCAGCAGGGCGGAAGAGGGGGCACAGAATTTTTCGACCATCTGCAAGTTACGTTCGGCGGCGCCGTTCTTTTCGGCATAGGTGCTGCGCGTCCAACACGCCACGCCGACAACCGCGCCGGCGGAGTTGAACACCGGGGCGCCGCTGGAGCCTTGGGCGAAATCGGCGCTGATGCTCATGTTGGTGGTCGTGCCCAGGTCAACCGCCACCTTATAGTCGCCGCACACGATGCCCGTGCTGAGGAAGTAGTACCAAAAATCCGGGTGGCTCAACACGCAGACGGGTGTTCCCGCCGGCGCTCCCGGGGCCACCGGCACGGTTTTGAAGCCCTGGCCTTCCACTTGGAGGATGGCGACGTCATTGGTGCCATCCGAGGCCAGCACCTCCCGGACCGGGCAAACGCGGCCGTCTCGGGTCATGGCCACGAGGCTGATGAACCGCTCGCCGGGGCACTTGGTTATTAGGTGCCGGCAGGTCCCCAGGGCGCCAGAGTCGGTCAGGAAGAACCCGGCGCCATGGGCCAGGTGAATCCGGTGGCATCTCGAGCACTTGTACAGTTGCGCGACTACTGCCACCCCGTTCTCGACCTCCCCCATCAACTCGCTCGGGCTGAGGGATCGATTGGGGGGCGGTTGCACCGTTAGCCGGCAGCTTCGCCGGTTCAGGTTTTGGGTCAGGTTGGTATTAAGTTTGCCCTGGGCGAGGAGGTTGGTGCTTTCCGTGTAAAGGTACTGGTACAGTCCCGCCGGGTTAATCGGAACTCCGCATTGGGGGCGCTCCGGGGCAACGACCGTGCGGGGCGTCGCGGCAACGTCGGGGCGGGGCGGCGCGTGTCTGCAGCCGGTCCAGAAGCCGAGAGCGATCAGAGTGGTGAGGAGCGGTAGGCGGGTAAAGCGCAGGGTTTCCTTGCAAGCAGGCTGGTCTGGGAAATTCATGAGTCCATGGGGATTGCGTTTCAGAGGCTGCGCGGCGTCTTGACGCTGCGGATTGAGAAGAACTGGCCTTCGCCCGCATTCATTGTGGCCTCATGCTGCCGAGCGGGTACCAGCGTGTCGAGCGGCAATTACCGGCGCGCCGTCATCATCATCCCGGCGAGATGACTGAGCATGGCCGCGCGGACGCCTTCCTTGCTACTGGGCCGGCTTGCGGGCGACGAAAGTGTCTTTGTTTGCCGCCCACCATTGTTCCCACTTGGCCGGGTCGTTCTGCGGGATGTCTTGACCCGACACCGTCCGCAGCAGTTCAAAGGCGCGGTTGCGCACAAGCAGGTTGGTGTCCCGGAGCAGGGGAAGGGTCAATTCGACCGCCTTGGCATCGGCATTTTGGCGCAGGAATTCCAGGCCGGCCAGGCGTGCGATGGGGAGTTGATTCGTCGAGAGTGCCCCGGCTTCGGCCGAGGACAACAGGTTGGTGGCTCGCCGCGCAGGGTAAGGAGGATCCATATTCCGACGTCGGGCCAGGAACTCCAACGTTTGGTCTTGCTGGAGAATGTCAAGCGCGGAGGATACCACTTCGAGACGTGGGCTCCCGAGCAGTCGGAGCAGGTCGGCTCGAGGAATTGGCGAGAGACTGATTTCCGCGAGCACCCGCAGGGCACATAGTTGAACGTCCGGATTGGGGTCCCGCAGCAGGGCCAGATAGAGCGGGGCGCGGGCTGACGATTCGCTGAGACAAAGCCCCTGTGCCGCCCGCTGGCCGACTTGCTGATACGGATCCCGGAAAAGCGTCCTCAAAGGCTCTACCAACCGCGTATCCCCATTCACTTCAGCCGCCAAGAGGGCGTTGAATCGCACTTCGGGCACATCATCTTTGAAGAGCGTGGGCAACATTTCAGCCACCCCTGGATCCCGCACCAGGCTCAGCGCGGACGAGGCGTTGATGCGCTGCAAAGCGTTGGTGCTCCGACAGGCTGCCAGTAACACAGGGACGCCGGCTGGGCCCCAGGAGGCCAGGACGCTGGCGGCGATGTTGCCTGGCCGCTCCGGCAAGGTCGCCGCAAGCACTGAAATCGCCGGTTGAAACTCCAGGTCGTGCATTTCCCCGGACCGAAAGGTGCAGACCTGTTTCGTCAGGAACCAAGTTCTCCCTTTAAGCCGCGGCAGTTCTTGCACTGACGCAGGGATCAACTGCGGAGGCACTTGCAGGCGCTGGACCAGCCCGTAGGGCACGTCATGAAGACGGGTGTCCAGCCTGCCCGGCAGCGGCTCCTTTCCGAGGGCCTCAAGCTCTTCGGTTGACAAATCTCGAGCGCGACCTCGCGTTCTGTCGCCCGAAGATGCCACCGAGTACATCATCGTCGCAAAGCGTAGGCGTCTCACCTCTTGCCAGGCCGCTCGGCTCCGAGCCGCTTGTTTCTTGGCTGTCCCGGCCCCTTCCGCCTCTTGCTCTTGCAGCTTCGCAAGGTCTTTGTGGAAGATGAACTTGTCGAGCAATGCTTCAGCCGACAGCACATAGAGCGAAACCTCGGAAGGTTTTCCGGCCACCGCCGAGATTCTCAGCGGGTAGATGCACTTGGGCGTGTCAAAGCTGATCAGCAGAGGGTGCAGTTCGCCGCTGGCAAGCTGCTTTCGAAGCGCCTTGCGCGTCTTGGCCGGCAGGCTTGTGTTCTTCGGGGCTGCGCCCGAAACCTTCTGCAGGCCGACCGGCCTTCTCAGGTCTATCTTGGCGGCGACGAAGTGCCAGCCCCTGCGGATATATTCGTCAATGACTTGCGTCTTCCCACCGGGGATCGAGTAATCGTGGCGCTTCAGCCAGCGTTCCAGGCTGCCGGCATCCTGGGCGGAGAGGATGGAGACTTTGTAGGCGCCGACGGTCTTGACCTCGATTACCTTCACCGGCTCATCTCGAGCGCCTTTTGTGAGGCCGCCATGCGTCGCGCCGCCCTCAGACATTCCCCACTGCTGGGTGAGTCGGCTCAACTCGTAGAACGGGCGCATGGAGCCCTTCTCAACGGTGGGCAGGCTGGGCACCGGAATCAGCCAGCCGAATTCCTCCAGCGGCCCCTCATATTTGACCTGGAGCAGCAAGTCCTCCTGTCCGGCATCGTGGACGATGATCGCCTTCTGCGTCGGCTCGTTGATGTCAATGCTCTTGTTCCACCGGAACACGAAACAACCGTCCGCAAGCGTAGGAAGAGGCGCCAGCCACCCCAACATCACAGAAAGCATAGCCCACACCACGGACGCCCGATGCCGACGCGGACAACCGGCAGCCGCAGAAGTTCCAGACACCCAATATCATCTCGCACCTCGCTTGCGTCAGCATACCAGAACGATGCCGACTGTCACCTGAGATTGAAACTCCACACCTCCGGCGTGCGCACCCCGGGCCGAATCTCGCCGTTGGGGATCACGTGCCTGCCGCGCCAGAGCGCCGTCGTGACCGTCACCTGCGTCGCCGGCACCTCGCCCACCGCGCTCCATGTGTCCGCCTTTGTGTCGTAAGCCAGCACATCTCTCGGAAAGCCCGGGTGTTGGTCCGGTGGTTGAAAATCCACCTTCGTTCCGTCGTCGCCAGACAGAACCAGGAGCTGCGTTGCCGTCAGAACCGGCGCCGGGGACGGGGCCGCCACCGCCGCCCGCGGAATGTCCGCCACCCGTTTCCAGCCCGAATCGGGCCGATAGCGATACACATCCGTCAAGTACCGCCGCACCGGCTTGCCCGCGGCGTCGCCCGACAGGCTTGTGCCGCTGATAAGATAAAACGCCCCGTCTGCTACCGCCGCCACCGCCAGCATCCGACCCGCGCCGGGCCACGGCTCCAGCTCGCGCCACGCCGGCGCTTTCACCCCCAAATCCAAAGCCCAAAACGTCCGCAGCGCATTGGTCGCCCCCGGCTCTTCAATCCCGCCCGCGACATAAACGACCTCTCCCATGATGGCGCCGCAACCGTTGGCCATTGGCCGCGGCAGCGCCGGCAAGATTCTGGTCTCCAGTCCGCTGCCGCCGAACCGCAGAAGAAACACGTCCCGATAATGCCGCTGCAGATCACTGCCTCCGGCGCACACCACCCCCTCCCGCGCGGTCACCGACACCCCATAACCCATTGGCCGCATCAGTTTCCCAACCTCCTTCCACTCCCCCTGCGGCTCAGACAGCGCATAAATGGTGTCATACCACCTCTTCTTGCCCCCGGCCCACGGCATCCCCTCCGGAAAATTCGCGCCTCCTCCCACCAGCAGCTTCCCTTGGCTCACCCCCGCGTATGGTCCCCCCAGCCCAAGACGATTGGGCAGCGCCGGCAGCTTCTCCCATCTTAAACCACCCGCCGGAAACTCCCCCCCGCCGCCGACATTTGCCGCCAGCAGCCACCCGAGGACACAGAGTTGATTTCGCACGCGCGCCAACACACGATTCTCTTCGCTGCCTCCGACGCTAACCCCTCCGCCGCCCCCCGACCACCCAAAACCGCCTCCGCCGGCAACGCGGGCCGCGGAGCAAGTTGAAGGACGGGTGATCTGTGTTACAGTTATGGCACTATGAAAACATCTTCTCTTATTCATTACGGGTTGGCATTGGCCGGCGCCGTCGTCCACTTGTCCACGTTTCACGCCCGGGCGTTCACCTTTTCCTTGGACGAACAAGGAGGCTTGACGGGCCTTGTCAACGGCGGGGGCGGGTCGGTGACTATCAGCCCCCTCGGCACCGACCACTGGCAGGTGATGGTGCAGGACGCGCGCATCGGCGCTCCGATAGGTGCGGGGTTGAGTCTCGCCTATATTGAGCCCGAACCGGTGAGCGGCTTTACGGCTTACAATAACGTGCAGGTTCTGTCTGTCTCTCCCGGAATTGCGCTCTTCGATGTCCTGTCGGACGAGATCAGTCCATACGCAAACATCGTCCCGAACGGGGCCCCCATTCAGATCCAGGGCACCTCGATCGAGCCGATCGTTCTGAGGTTCACCGACTACGCGGACAGCGTGCCCGAACCGTCTGTCGCCAGCCTGTTCCTCGGCGCCGCCGCCCTGCTTTTCCTGAAGCGTTCACCGGCGCGTCGTTCTTGCCCATTCCTTGGCGCGAAGCAGTAATGCTTCCCGTTGCTGTGGGGGCGCAAAGCCACGAAACCGCTCCTCCCGGCCCCACAAAGCCGCAATCGCGTCGGCCGCGCGATCGCAGATCCGCCACGGAAAGCCGGGACGCATCCCTGAAGAACTAATACCGTTTCGCAACAGAACTCGGCAGGACCCGGCGTGCGGCCCCTGCACTTCCAAAGGGGAGAGAATTGCCCGAACTGGTGGCTCGCGCTTTGCCCCCTGCCCCCCCCATCCCCCATCCGCTGGGGAGTGGAAAAGGAAGAGGGGGGCCCTTTGCCCGCTCGGGTTCATTAGTCCTTTACACCATGTCGCCGGTTTGATTTCGTCCGCCCATGAAACTGATTCCTTGCGTGATGGCTTCCGTGCTGCTGGCGCTTTCGGCCCAAGCCGCGTCCATAGAAGGCGACATCAAGCTCAACTACTCCGAGTCCATGTTTGCAAAAGACGCCTTCAAGAAAGAGTTTGGTGATGTGGTGAAAGCAACCGCGAATTGGCGGGCCGGTGAATTCTTTGGGAAGGAGACGGTCTTTGCCGGGATTACCGTCAAGAACACCGGGGCCAAGCCCATGTTCTTCCAGTATTACGTGGCGTTTTATGACAAGGATAAGAAGTTGGTTGGTGCCAGTGGCCAGGGTTCTTTCGGCGATAAGGGATTAAAGCCCGGAGAGGAAACCCAAATGGGGTCCTGCCTGATTCATCTCCCCAAGGACAAATACAAGGAAATCGTTTCCTATCAGGCCGTCATCTACGAAACCGACACCGCGCCGAAGAAGAAGTAGCGGCCGATCCGACCAGTCCATGACCTCAACAGCAGGCAGCAATGCCTCCGGTTGCCGCTCAGGGGCACCCCCACGCAATCACTCCTCCCCACCCAGCAAACCGCCGATCGAGTCGGCCCCCCAGTCACAAGTCCTCCTCTCAAACCCGAGATGCATCGCTTCATAGACAACCCTATCCGTTACGGCCCCCACCCCATCCAATAACGTTAACGCCAGCCATCCACTCCAGGTTGATCCAACTCCACCGCATCAAGAGCCATTCTATCCAGCCATGCACTGCGCCTCCTGCCACCAAAGACCTGCGTCACATCACCCAGGTTCGATCCAGCCCCCAGGGGTCCGGGCTCGCTCGCGTGGATGCACACCTTGCGCCGAGCCGCTTCACATGTGAAAGTAGCTGCCTCAAATTGAGAGACTTTTGGAGCAACACGAACTATGCTCCGAGTGACAGCAGGCCCGGCGATGAAAGAGACGGAACAATATCTGGAGACATTCGAGCGGTTTGAAGCCCAGGCGAAGCAGCCGGGGTGGATCTTTCCGCTCCGCAAGGCGGGCATCGCCCGTTTTGCCGAGCTGGGCTTCCCAACGCTCCAGCAGGAAGACTGGCGCTTCACCAACGTAGCCCCCATCGCCAAGCTGCCCTTCAAACCCGCCTTCCAAGCCTCCCCCGACGGCCTTACCCGGGAAGCGATTGCCGCGTTTACTTTCGGCCGCCTGGCCGCCAGCCGCCTGGTCTTCGTCAACGGTCATTACGCGCCAGACCTCTCTTCACCCGGGCGCCTGCCGCAGGGTGTTGTGGTCGGCAGCCTGGCCGCGGCGCTCGCCGGCGATTCGGAACTGATCCAGGCGCATCTGGCTCGCTACGTTCAGAGCGACGCCAACCCGTTTGTCGCCCTCAACGCGGCCTTCTTCCAGGACGGCGGCTTCGTGCATCTGGCGCCGGGCCGACGCCTGGAGGTCCCTGTTCATCTGCTGTTCATATCGACCGCCGAGGAACCCGGCGCCACCAGCCATCCGCGCAACCTCATCATCGCCGAAGCCGCCAGCCAGGTGACCGTGCTGGAAAGCTACGTCAGCCTGGCCCCCGCGCCCGCGCTGACCAACGCCGTCACCGAACTGGTGCTGGGCGAAGGCGCGTCCGTCGAGCATGCCAAATTCCAGGACGAAAGCCGCAGCGCCTTTCACCTTGCGGCCATCCACGCGCATTTGGGGCGAAGCTGCAACTTGATCTCGCACTCGATTGCCACAGGGGCGCGACTGTCGCGCAACAGCATTCGCACCACCCTCGCCGGCGAAGGGGTCGAGTGCATCCTCAACGGCCTGTACCTGACGCACGGCGACCAGTTGGCCGACCATCACATGGTCGTCGAACACGCCCAGCCGCACTGCAACAGCCACGAATACTACAACGGCATTCTCGATGGCCGATCCAAGGGCGTCTTCCACGGCCGCATCCTCGTTCGGCCCGCCGCCCAGAAGACCGACGCCAAGCAGACCAACAAGAACCTCCTGCTCTCCGACGACGCGACCGTGGACACCAAACCGCAGTTGGAGATCTACGCCGACGACGTGAAGTGCACGCACGGCGCTACCATCGGCCAATTGAACGAGGAATCCATTTTCTATCTGCGCGCCCGCGGTATCGGCGCCGAGACCGCCCGACGCATGCTCATTCATGCCTTCGCGGGCGAAATCATCGAGCGCATCCGGCACGCCCCGGCGCGGGATGAACTCGACAAGCTGGTTTGGGAGCGCCTGGAAGAGAACCCGCGTGTGGGGGAGAAGAAATGAAAGGGACCACGAAATACGCGAAGCACACGAAAGGCGAAGGGCTCGATCGGCAACGCCGGAACAGTCTGCGGTTCGTGTCTTTTGTGTCTTTCGTGGTTGATTGCCGCCGTGTTTGACGAACTGAGCGATCTCTACCAGCAGGTCATCCTGGATCACTGCAAGCAGCCCCGCAACTTCCGCGAGCTGAGCGGCGCGACCTGCTCGGCCCAGGGCCACAACCCCCTCTGTGGCGACCAGTTGCAGCTCTTCCTGGCCATGGACGGCGAGGTCGTCAAGGACATCAGCTTCCTCGGCTCCGGCTGCTGCATCTCCAAAGCCTCCGCCTCGCTGCTGACCGAAGGGGTCAAAGGCAAGACCCGGGCCGAGGTGCAAAAAATGTTCGATCAGGTCCACGAGATGGTGACGACCGGCCGGATGGTCGGGAACGTCGGCAAGCTGGCGGTCTTTGCCGGCGTCCACAAATTCCCCGCCCGCGTCAAGTGCGCCATCCTCTCCTGGCACGCTGTGATGGCCGCCCTCAAAGGCGAAGGCCAGCCCGTCAGCACCGAAAATGACCAGACCTGACGGCCCCAGAGTCGGTGCCCTGCGGGCTCAGCCCTGATCGCAAGCGGCAACCGATGCGACAAGCGCCTCCCCATCGGCTATATTTCACTCCACTTATTGTATGAGCAGCGATAATCCAATCACCCTGGCTCGCGATGTCGAGGCCGCCATCATCCCGGTCGGCGAACGGGTCACGCTCAAGAAGGGGGAGCAGGCCCAAATCACCCAGACGCTGGGCGGCAGCTACACCGTGATCGTCAACGGCAACATGTTCCGCATCGAAGGCAAGGATGCCGACGCGCTCGGCTTCGAGGTCGCGGCCAAACCCGTCAGCACCGGCGCCCCGGTCTCGCAGGAGCAGCTCGAGAAGGAAATCTGGAATCAGTTGCGCTCCTGTTACGACCCCGAGATCCCCGTCAACATCGTTGACCTGGGCCTCATTTACGATTGCCACATCACGCCTCTGCCCGCCGGCAGCTTTCGCGTGGACGTCAAGATGACCCTGACCGCTCCCGGCTGCGGCATGGGCCCCATGATCGCCCAGGACGTCCAGAACAAGTTGCTCAGCCTCGAAGGCGTGGACGATGTCGCCGTGGAGTTGGTCTGGGACCCGCCCTGGAACCAAGCCATGCTGACCGAACAGGCCAAGCTGCAGTTGGGGTTGCTCTGAGACGAGTATGAATACTGAACCATCCGGTCCCGCGTGGCCGCAACCGATTGGGTGATGGTGCACGCGCAGCGCGCCGCCTTTCCGATCCTCGACCAGCAGGTCCACGGCCAGCCTTTGATCTATTTCGACAACGCCGCCACCACGCAAAAACCGCGCTCCGTCCTCGAGGCCCTGCGCCATTACTACGAGCATGACAATGCCAACGTCCATCGCGGCATTCACGAGCTGAGCAATCGCGCCACCGCCGCCTTCGAGGCCGCCCGCGTCCGCGCCGCCAAATTCATCAACGCCCGCAGCGCTGATGAAATTATTTTCACCCGCGGCACCACCGACGGCATCAATCTTGTGGCGCAAGCCTGGGGCTCGAAGCACCTCAAAGCCGGCGACGTCATCCTCCTCACCGAGATGGAGCACCACAGCAACATTGTTCCGTGGCAACTGCTGGCCGAGCGCACCGGCGCCCGGCTCGTTTACCTGCCCGTCACCGGCGACATTGGCCTGCTGGACCTCGACCGCCTCGACGAGTTCCTCACCCCCAGAGTCAAGCTGTTCGCGATGACCCACATTTCCAACTCGCTCGGCACGATCAATCCAGTGGCCGAATTGTGCGCCCGCGCCCGCCGGCTCGGCGTCACCACGCCTCGTGGACGCCGCCCAAAGCGCCGGCCACCGGCCCCTCGACGTCCAGGAAATCGGCTGCGACTTCCTCGCTTTCTCCGGCCACAAGATGTGCGGGCCGACGGGCATCGGGGTCCTTTATGGGCGCCAGGAAGTGCTTGCAGACATGCCTCCCTACCAGGGTGGCGGCGAAATGATTCTAAGCGTTGATTTCCACCAAAGCACCTGGAAGCACGCGCCGCACAAGTTCGAGGCCGGCACGCCCGACATCTCCGGCGCCATTGGATTGCACGCCGCGATGGATTACCTCGAGGGGATCGGACGGCTTAACATCGCGCAGCACGACCAGGAACTCGGCGCTTACGCCTATGCCCAGCTCTCCCGCCTCAAGCAGGGCATCCGCCTGTTCGGCCCGCATATCGGGCGCGCCGGCCTGGTTAGCTTCCTGTTAAAGGACATCCACGCCCATGACGTGGTGACCGTCGCCGACCAGTTCGGCGTCGCCTTGCGCGGCGGACACCACTGCAACCAGCCGCTGATGCGCAAGCTCGGCGTCGAATCCACCGCCCGCGCCAGCTTCTACCTCTACAACACGACCGCGGAAATTGACCGCTTCGTCGAGGTCCTGGGCGAGATTCGGAAGTTCTTCGGCGTCGCCTGACCCTGTCCCCACCCGCGCCCGCGCTCCCAATCTCCGCGGCGTTGTCTGGGCGAAAACCCGCCCATCGTAACGGCCACTGCCCCGGGGGCAGGCTGTCCCGGCCTGGAACAAGTTTCGTGGAAAATGGACACTCCCGGGCTGCTGCGGCGTCTCCTCGGGGACCCGCCCGCCCATACTTGTGGGCGAGGTCTGCCCCCAGGCTGAGGGCTGACGCAGCGGAAACGTGCGCGGACCGGGGTTCCTCATCATGATGGCACCGGCTTTGCTCCCTCTTGGACTCATGATGGCCATGATGGATTTGGCGCTTGTTGTTTTGGCGCTGCTTGCCGGCGGATTGACCCTCGAAATCTACGCCGCGGCTCGTGCGCCCCTGGGCTATCAAGACGAACGGGGCTTCCATCTCGGCCCCGAACCGCCGCATCAGACCACAGATCGCCAGAGTGGGACCGTGGGTTGAATCGGCCCACCCCGCTTGGCGGTTCCGAAGAATTTGTCTTCCCTCCGGGGAAGACAAACTGGCACGGCCCCCCGACCAATTGTCGCGGTGCCGGGAAGCCATGCGAAATGTCCCCCGCCGGGGAAGGCGTATGCTGTTGTGTGATTCCGCGTACCACAACCGACACCAGCCTCCCTGACGGGGGACTGCTCTTTTCCGAACCTGTTCCCTCCAGGCCTCCGTCATCCGGCTTGACCCCCGACACCAGAAGTGCCAAGCATGGTCCCATGATTAGAATCCTCCTGGCCGCAATTCTCTTCTTCGCCGCATCCGTGTTTGCCGGATCCACCGAACTCGTCCACACGTTCAAGAAAGTCCAGGCCACCGACCAGTTCTGGGCCGAGGGTGCGGCCATCGGCGATTTCAACCACGACGGCAAGCTGGACGTCGTCTCTGGCGCTTACTGGTACGCGGGGCCCGATTTCACGAAGCGCCAGGAAATCTATCCCGCCAACGCCAGCTTCAAACGCAAGAAGGCCGACGGCGCCGAACAGACTGTGCCAGGCTTCGAGGGGGCGCTCGGCGTCAAGAATGCCTATTCCGACTGCTTCCTTACCTTCACCCACGACTTCAACGGCGATGGCTGGATGGATGTCCTGGTTTACGGCTTTCCGGGCAAGGAAGTGCCCTGGTACGAAAACCCGAAAGGCCGCCCAGGCCATTGGCAGCGCCACGTCATCTTCGACGTCCTGGACAACGAGTCGCCGGACTTCGTGGACATCACCGGCGACGGCAAGCCCGAAATCCTGTGCTGCTCGGGCGGCTATATCGGCTATGCCGAGGCCGATTGGCAGAACCCGGCTGCGCCCTGGAAGTTCCATGCCGTCTCGCCAAAAGGCGACTACCAACGGTTCAGCCACGGCATTGGCAGCGGCGATATCAACGGCGACGGCCGCACCGATATCATCGAGAAGGATGGCTGGTGGGAACAGCCCGCCTCGGTGGCCGGCGATCCAGTCTGGGCCAAGCATCCGTTCCCTTTCGCCCCCGCCGCGGCGCAGTTGATCGTCTATGACTTCAATGGCGACGGCCTGAACGACGTGCTGACGTGCATCAACGCCCACGGCTACGGGATCTCCTGGTATGAGCAGGCGCGCGAGAACGGCAACATCACGTTCCGCGAGCATGTCATCCTGAACAAAGACGCCGCGAAGAACCGCTACGGTGTTCAGTTCTCGCAGCCCCATGCCTTCGCGCTGGTGGATATGGACGGCGACGGCCTGAAGGACATTGTCACCGGCAAACGGTTTTGGGCGCACGGCAAGGACGGCCCTGATCCCGAATCCAATGCCGCCGCGGTGCTCTATTGGCTCAAGCTGGCGCGCCCGGCCAAAGGCCAGGCCGAGTTCATCCCTTATCTGATTGACGATGACTCCGGCGTCGGCACCCAGGTTACCGCCGGCTGCGTCAGCAACCCCAAATACCCGGATGTTGTGGTCGGCAACAAGAAAGGGGTATTCGTCTTCAAACATGAGGTGAAGAAAGTCCCGCGCGCGGAGTGGGAAAAGGCGCAGCCGAAACCGCAGCCGGACGCGAAGTGACGGGCCGCCGGGTGAATTGGGTTGGACGGCGCGCGGCGCTTTCTCCAGATTCCGCGGCATGACAAGCAAGCTTCGGCCGCGCTGGCGCAAAGCCGAGAAAGTAATTCTTGCCGCCCTTGGGGCAACCACCGCCCTGCTCTCTGCGCGCGCGCAGCCCGGCTACTCACTGCGCCCGGTCGAGCGCAAACCCAGCATCATCTTCATCCTCGCCGATGACCTCGGCTACGGGGATTTGGGGTGCTACGGCCAGACGAAGATCAAGACGCCCAATCTCGACAAGCTGGCCGCCGAAGGCATGCGCTTCACCAGCTTCTACGCCGGCAGCACAGTCTGCGCGCCGTCCCGCTGCGCGCTGATGACTGGCTTGCACACTGGGCACGCCTTCATTCGCGGCAACGCCGCGTTGGCGCTCCGGCCCCAGGATCTCACCGTGGCCGAGGTCCTCAAGCCGATCGGGTATCGCACCGGGCTCATCGGCAAATGGGGACTGGGCAACCCCAATACCACCGGCGTGCCGCAGCAGCAGGGGTTCGATCAATTCCTCGGCTATCTTGACCAGACCCACGCGCACGATTACTACACCGATTACCTCTGGCGCTACGACCCGCCCACCGACGCCAAGCCCGGCTACGATGGCCGGGTGGAGTTCCGCGAGAACCAGCGCGGCAACAAAGGCGTGTACGTGAATGATCTATTCACTTCAGCCGCGTTGAACTTTGTGGGGTTCAACAAGCCCGAGCCGCTCAATAAGTACCGACCTTTCTTCCTGTGCCTGACCTACACTATTCCCCACGCCAACAACGAAGAGGGCCGGCGCACCGGCAACGGCATGGAAGTCCCCAGCGACGCCCCCTACTCGGATCAACCGTGGCCGGCGGTCCAGAAAAACAAAGCCGCCATGATCACCCGCCTGGATGGCTACCTCGGCCAGCTCCTGGACAAGCTCAAAGAACTGAAGATGGACGACAACACCATCATCTTCTTCTCCAGCGACAACGGTCCGCACAAGGAGGGCGGCGTGGACCCTAAGTTCTTCCAGAGTTCCGGCTCGTTGCGCGGTATCAAGCGCGACCTGTACGAAGGCGGCATTCGCGTGCCCTTGATTGTGCGCTGGCCCGGGAAGATCAAACCCGGCACGGTGAACCACCAGCCCTGGGCCTTCTGGGATTTCCTGCCCACTGCCGCCGAGCTCGCGGGCGCGAAAACTCCAGACAAGCTGGACGGTCTTTCGATGCTGCCGGCGCTGCTGGGCCAGCCGCGAACCAACCGGCACGAGTTCCTTTACTGGGAATTTCACGAGCGCGGCTTTCAAGAGGCCGTGCGCATGGGCGATTGGAAAGCCGTCCGCCCTCAAGCTGGCGCGCCGCTCGAACTTTACAACCTGAGCACCGACTTGGGCGAGAAGCAGAGCGTCGCCGGGCAGAACCCCGAAGTTGTGGCCAAGATCGAAGCGTATCTGAAAACCGCCCGGACCGAATCGGAGCACTGGCCGATCAAAGCCGCCAAGCCGCCGCCGGCGCAGCCGCCACCCAAGAAGTAGCGCCGCGGTCTGTTCGCGGCGCGGGCGCATTCAAATCACGGATGCGCCGGGCCCGCTCGATTTCTTTGCTCAACCACAGCACCGCCAGGGCAATCGCCAGCAGAACTGCGGCGAGCACAAGCCACGGCCACCGGTAACGCCGCTGGTTTTCAGCCTCGGGTTTGCCGCCGGTGTCGTTTGTCATGCAACAGTCACAGGATGCACCCCGGCCGCAGTCCAAGACAAAGCAATTTTCCCCGCCCACCGATGTGAAATCTGCGCTGGAAAGCTTGGCGTCCGCCAGTAACATGGGGCGTATGACAATGACGCGTCATTGTTGGAAGTGCGGAACGGAATACAAGCTGTCAGGCTCGCCCGGCCGGTCGGAATGCTGCCACCAGTGCAACACGGACCTGAAGGTGTGCCTCAATTGCGTCAGCTACGATCCCCGGGTGGCCGAGCAGTGCCGCGACCGTCGTGCCGATCTCGTGGGGGAAAAGCACCTCGCCAATTACTGCGAGTATTTCGAGTTCATTCGGCGTGAATTTGTCCCCCCGGCAGAAGACCAGTCTCGAGAAGCCAAAGCCCGGGACACTTTGAAGAAGCTGCTGGGAGACTAACTGACCGGGTCCAGCACCACTCAAAGGCCGGCTTTAGCTATGCTGCGCGGCTGAACTTGACCGAGTCGCCGTATCTCTTGTTGTCGGTGCGGATGCGCGCCGACAAGGTTCGGCCAACCGCGCGCAGAAAGGGAGTCGCGATCTCAGGCGCTTCCTTGGCCAGCTTGTCGAAACCCTCGGTGGAGATCTTCACCACCAGGCAGTCGCCGTTGGCCACCACATCGGCGGAGCGGGGGCCGTGGTCGAACAGGGAAATATCGCCGAAGAAGTCCCCGGCCCCCAGGGTGGCCAGGGTGGTTTCCTGGCCCATGACGTTGAGGCGCGCGCGCAGCTCCCCTTCCAGGATGAAATACATGCTGTCACCCGGGTCACCTTGTTTCACAACCACCGACCATTGCGGCACCTTCTCGACTTCCACGAACTGGGCGAACCGTTCAAGCTGCTCATCGGTCATGCCTCCCAGAATCTTGATTCTTCGCAGCGCGCGGGGATCGAGGCCCCGGGGTGTCGTCAGCGCCGCCACATCAGCCGCTCCGGCACTCTTGGACCGGAAAAACATCTGCAACTCGGGCAGCTCGCTGGCCTTCTGCCAGGAGCTGTTCTTCGCGGCGTAGATCCACGTGTCGGCGGTCACGCGCTCGTCCTTCACCCAGGCAACCAGCGCGGGCAGCTCCACTGGGCCGTAGGCGGTCTGGTCAATTCCCCACACAATAAAACCCGTCTCTGTCGCAATCGCGGCCATAGCAAATCCAACTTATACCACAAAGAAGGCGGCCGATAAAGAAAAATGAGTTGTGGTCTGAGCTTGAGCGGGGGCGGACCGGGCAGCTTGCGTTTCCGGCGTCCAAGCCGCCCCGGTTCCCGGGCTTCTGTCCGGCACGCGCGGCTGCGTGGACGGCTCTGCCCGGCCAGTCAGAACTTGTAGGTGATGTTCGCCAGCAGGATGTAGCTGTTCTTCCTCGTGGGTGGCACCGGAGTCGTGCTGCCGGCCACCGGTGTCCCGCCGTAGGCGTTGAGGCCGTCCGCCGAGTGGTCCCAGCGGAACTCGATCCGGCTCATAACATTTGCCCACAGGTCGGTACTGAATGGTGCCGGTCACGGCGAATACCTTGCTGGAGCCCAACAGCGGCGTGTCGGACGAAGTCCGGGCATCACTCGATGCATACTCGCCGCGCCCATAGAAGCTCAGCTTTCCCGTGGCCCGGTACGAGGCGTAAAGGGCGACGGCATTGGCGTAACTGGCGCCGCTCAAGGGCTGGCTGCTTACCCCCGCATAGTCGTAAGCAGCGCCCACCTTCAGCCCTTTCACAGGGGTGTTCAGCGTGCCGCCCACATACCAACTGGTCTGGTCCGCGCCCGCACCCGCGTTGGCGCCCGAGTTGAACCCGTTGATGACGCAGCCACAGAGCGTTGACCCGGCTAGAAAGCCCATGTCCTCAGACGCCGTCAGCACAATTGACCCCATGTAAGTCTTGTAAGATTCGGCTTGGGGCGGATTGGCGCGCTGGTTGATTTGTGGGCCAAAGGTGTTGGCGATTCCAGCCACAGCCGCGAAGGTCTCGGAAAACTGATAGGCGGCGCGGATGCCCGTATGCGTGGACGGCTCGATCGTGTAACCGTACGACCGGGTGAAGTTCGGATTATTGACGGCGTCCGTCACCTCGTAGCCGATGATCGTGTCCCAAACCCCGAGCTGAAAATCCAGGCCGTTGCCGACCGGCGTGTGCAACGCAACGTAGGCCTGTTTGATGGCCAGATCGGCTGCGGTGCCGGGGCCGGAGGATTGGGTTGCCAGCGTGTCGGCATCCGGCCCGAAAAGCAACTCTGCCTTGTATCCGGCGCCCCACGCCTGGCCGGTATCAAAGGGCTTTTCCACCGTCAGCTTCACGGCGTTCAGGTTGAATCCATCGGCTTTGCTCGGCCCGCCAAAAGCGTACGGTGGCGCGTTCGCATTACCGGTGCCGATGTTCCACTGGGCGGACGTGTCAACGTAGCCGCTGATCGTCGTCGAGGCGAGCGCGGTCAAGATCGGGCTGGGTTGCTCCTCGGCCCCGACAACTGCCGGCAGACTGACCAAGCCAGCGCTCACCAGCGCAAGAGTCCATGCGTCTTGCTTCATGAATCTCAAGTCACAAAAAACCCCTTCCGATTCTCTCGGAAGGGGTCTCAAGGTTGGTTCTAAGTCAGGTTAGAACTTGTAGATGACGTTGGCGCCCAACATCCAGGCGTTTATAAGACTCGGCTGTCCGGCCACGGTCCCACCAAAGGCGTTGATGCCAGACAAGGAGTGGTCCCAACGCAGTTCCACTCGGCTGATCACGTTCTTCCACAGGTCATACTGCACCGTGGCAGTCATGGAAAGAATCTTTTCCGGGTTGGTGCCAGGCTCCCCACTGGTGGGGTCCTCCGGGTCGGCCAAGTAGTCGCCAAAAAGCACCGGGATGGTGTCCTTGAGGTACTCCACACGGGCGTGGAAGCTTAGCTTCTCGGTCGCCTGGTAGGAGGCATAGCCGCCGAACGCATAAGTCTCGCCCGCATAGGAAGCCATGGTCAGGTAGTCAAACGCTGCCCCAAAACGGAGACCGGTCACCGGCGTGGCCAGCGTCAAACCCGCATAGTAGCTGATCTGATTTCCATAGGTGGTGGGGTCGCCATTTGCGTCAACCACGGCGTCATTCACATTGCCGTTATAGCCACCGACAATGCCGGCATAGAGGGTTGATGTTGCCAGGGCCCCCCAAGTGTCCGGGGCCGTCAACGCAATCGAGCCCATGTAGGTCTTATACGACTCTGCCTTGGGCGGATTGGCGCGCTGGTTGATGCTCGGTCCGACCGTGTCGGCGACACCCAGCGAGGCGCTGAAACAGTCACAGAACCGGTAGCTGGCTAACAAGCCCGTGTGCGTTTGCGGCTCAATCGAATGGCCGTATGACCGCGTGAAGTTAGGGTTGTTGCCCGCCTCGACGGATTCGTATCCGACAATGGTGTCAAAGACGCCCATCTTGAAGTCGAGGCCCGTTCCTACTGGTACGCGTAACGCCACATAGGCCTGCCGGATGGCAAAATCGCTGGTGTCCACGCCCGTTGAGGTCGTGCCCAGCGTATTGGCATCCGGGCCGAACCACAGGTCCGCACGATACCCAGCCGCCCATTCCTGTTCATCCAACGGCTTGTCAATCCTGAGTTGGATGACGTCCAGGTTGAAGCCGTCGGCCTTGCTCGGCGAGTTGAACTTGTATGGTGGCAGGTTGGCGTTGCCGGTGCCAAAGTTCCATTCCGCCGACGTATCCACGTACCCGCTGATAGTCGTGGAGGCGAGCGCGGTCATGACCGGGCTGGCCTTTTCCTCGGCTTTGGCAGCGGATGCGAGGCTGACCACCCCAAGGGCGGCCAGAGCTACTGTCCATTTATTAAACTTCATTCGTTCCTCCGATGTTTTTGCTTGTTATGTTTGCTGTATAACCGTGCAACAACTATGCATTTACAGGGTAAAACCGGTTTACCCTCGCACCAAAACCGGTGCAATTTGCGCAATAAATAGGTCAAAGCCGCTTGGTTGACAACAACTATTTTCACTATTTTTCCTCAGTAAATCAGGGGGTTTTGGCCTCAAGCCCACAGCTCTGAGTGCCTGCCCGGGGCCAAAGATTGGCGCGAGGGCATTAATTCGCATCTGTCCCGGTCGCCGAAACGGCGTCGAAAAGACTGGCTTTCCCACCGTTTTCCTGTATGGTCCAACGGCAAGAGTAGCGCGTGCGGTGTAATGAGCAGGCAAAGCAGAGTATTTTGGTGCATGGCCTCGATTGTTCCGGCGTTGCTGCTGGGGGCGACCGGGCTGGCTGGCACAGTTTCGGCAACGATTGACGGCTCCATAACTTACCAGTCCATCGAAGGTTTTGGGGCGAACGTCAATCACCGGAGCTGGAACAACAACGAACTCAAGCCTGTGCTGGACGCCTTGATTGACCGGGCGGGCATGACGCTGTTCCGGGTGATCTTCGACAAAGCCGACTGGGAGGCCGCCAATGATAACAGCGACCCCGGCTTCATGAACTGGAGCTACTACAACCAGGTGTACAGCACGCCCGATTTCCAGAAGATGTGGGATATGGCAGCGTATCTGAACCACAAGGGAATCACCGACGGCATGATGTTCAACTTCCAAGGGGGCGGCCCGCAGTGGATGGGCGACGGCACGCTCACGCCCGGCTATGAAGCTGAGTGGGCAGAAATGGTCGCCTCGTTGCTCGTTTACGCGCGCAACACGCGGCATTTGCAGTTTAGCCTGGTTGGGCCAGGCAACGAGGAAGACGACAATCCTCCCCAGGGAATCACTATGACCGCGGACCAATATGTCACCGGTCTGCACACGCTGTCTGAGCTTCTCGACGCCAATGGCCTGAGCGACTTGCGGTTCGTCGGACCTGATCTTGCTTACACCAGCACCGATTGGCTATCCACGATGATGGACGACCCCACCATCATGGCCAAATTGGCGCATTTTGGCCTCCACAGCTATGAGGACCAAGGTGGCGGCTCGGCTGGCATTTCCAGCTTCCTCCAAGGATCGTCCTACCCCGACCGCACCTTCTGGATGACCGAATTCAACGTTTGGTGCGACACTTGCGAGGCCGGCCAGCACGGCACGGATTCGTGGGATTACGCCAGCGGAGCCGTCAGTTACCTCCTTTATCACCTGGCCTCGGGCGCTTCCGCCGCGCTGGTCTGGGAAGGCTATGACAGCCAATACAACTACTACTCCCCAGGCCAGTGGAGCTACTGGGGTCTATTCGCGGCGAACAACACCTCGCCCAAGACCTACACCCCACGCAAGATCTTCTACACGCTGTCGCAGATCACGAAGTTCGTCCGGCCTGGGGCGCAACAGATTGACGCCAGCGTTTGGGCTCCGCCGCTCCTCGTTCTGGCGTTCTACCATCCCGACAGCGGCCAGCTCACCATCACCGGGTTCAACCCTGATAACAGCCCGCTTACGCTGTCTGCCACCTTGGCCAATCTGCCGCCGGTGGCCAGCCTCGAGCTCTACTACACCGACCCTGATAGCAATCTCTGCCACAGCGCCACCTTCCCAGTGACCGACGGCTCTTTTTCCGCAACCGTGCCGGCCAATAGCGTGTTTACTTTGGTTGGCTTCGATCCCGCCAGGCTCGCCGTTTCCGTCCTCATCACCAACCCGCCCGACGGGGCCTTCTATGCGGCACCAGCCACCATTCCCATCTTGGCCAGCGCCACCACGACCACGGGTGTCATCAGCCAGGTTGAGTTCTTCTGTGACACCACCAACCTCGGCGAGGCCATTGACGAGCCCTACAGTCTCACGTGGAGCAATGTCCCGCCGGGCATTTATACGCTGACCGCCAGCGCCACCAACTCGGTCGGCAACTTCGGCGTGTCTCCAGGCGTTGAGGTGACCGTCGTTGGCCCCATCGCCCAGATTGGCATCGTTCCCTCCGACTTCATGGTGGTTCCTTACGGCACCCAGCAGCTCACGGCCACCGCTGCCGATGAGTTCGGGACGGTCATCGAGCCGCCGCCGCAGTTCACCTGGTCGGTCAGCGGCGGCGGGGTCATTGACGCCAACGGCCTGTTCACCGCGGGGGGCAGCGTTGACGGGCCATTTGTCATTACTGCCAGCAACAACAATGTCACCGGCACGGTCAGTGTCTCAGTCGCCACCAACTTCAACCTTGCTCCCGCCGGCTTCGGCTGCACTTGGTACAGCCTTGCCGCCTCCACCGGCACCTCGCCCCAAGCCGCTGCCCCAGACATGAACGACGGCGATTTAGACACGGATGTTCCTTTGTTCCCCGGCGGAGAATGGGATATCTTTGGCGCTTATGAAGCCGGCGGGGTCATTTGGCTCAACCCGCAAGCCATCAACCGCGTTATCTACTACAACGGCTCCTACACCTCGTATCACGATGGGGTTTTCACCAGCAGTTTCGGACTGCAGTTCTCACCCGATGGTGTAACCTGGACTAACGCTGGTTCCGCGTGGGTTCTTTCCCCTCCCTACGTTTACAACTCGCCTCAATCCGCCAACGTCGCCTTCACCTTCACCGGTGGCTTGGCCACTGTGCGCGGGGTCCGCTGTGTCGGTCGCGTGCATCACCGCATTTCCACGTCAGACTCCTGGGTCGCTTTTGCCACCGAGTTGGAGGCCTTTGCCGCTCCCATCCAACCCGTGGGGTCGCAGATCATGGTCCAGCCCACCGACCAGGAAGTGCCGGTCGGCGCCGCAGCGAACTTCAGCGTGGTGGCCAGCGGCACGGCGCCCTTGAGTTACCAGTGGCTGTTCAACGACACCAATCTGGACGGCGCTGTCGCCGCGACGCTCAGTCTCACTAACGTCCAACTCGAGCAGGCTGGGAGCTATAGCGTCGTGGTGACCAACGTCGCGGGCTCCGTAACCAGCACAGTGGCAACCCTGACCGTGCTGGTGTTGCCGCCAGTCATCAGCCTCGATCCCACCAACCAGGCTGTGCCGGTCGGGGCCGCGGCGGGCTTCAGCGTGGTGGCCAGCGGCACGGCACCCTTGAGTTATCAGTGGCAGTTCAACGGCACCAACCTCGATGAAGCAGTCGCCGCGACGCTCAGCCTGACCAACGCGCAGCCCGAGCAGGCTGGGAGCTACAGTGTGGTGGTGACCAATGCTGTCGGTTCCGCGACCAGTGCGGTGGCGACCCTGACCGTGCTGGTGTTACCGCCGGCGATCACCCGCGACCCCACTAACCAGACCGTGCCGGTCGGGGCCTCGGTGGACTTCAGCGTGGCGGCCAGCGGCGCGCCGCCGCTCAGTTATCAGTGGCAGTTCAACGGCACCAATCTCGACGGCGCTGTGGCCGCGACGCTCAGCCTGACCAACGTGCAGCCGGAGCAGGCTGGCGGCTACAGTGTGATGGTGACCAATGCTCTCGGTGCCGCGACCAGTGCGGTGGCGACCCTGACCGTGCTCCATTACCCGGTGCTCTTCGCCGCCCGAATGACAACCGAGGGCGTCTTTGCCTTCACACTCAGCGGCGATGCCGGCTACAACTACCTGATAGAAGTCAGCACCAACCTCGTGGAATGGGGGCCGCTGGGCACACTTAGCAACGCCCTCGGTCAGGCTGATTTCACCGACTCAACCTCCTCGAACAGTTACTCCCGATTCTATCGGGCACGCTTAGCCTACTGAGACCGGCAGCGGGGTCGAACACCTGCGAGGACGTCAGGCCCTTCCAGCCCCGCCAGTAACGACTACTGGATCGTTGTGGCTTACCCTTTCAACTGGGCAGCCAATCGCCGGGCCTGCTGAATTAGCTCCAGATCTGCGGCCAAGTCGCCAAAGCGGAACCGCGGCATCCCGCTTTGCTGCTGGCCGAGCAGTTCGCCGGGGCCCCGCAGCTTGAGGTCCGCCTCCGCGATCTGGAAGCCATCGGTCGTTTCTTCCAGCACCCGCAGACGCGTGCGCGCCTCCTTGTTTTGGGCGGCGGCCACCAGGATACAGTAAGAGTCATGCGCGCCCCGGCCGATGCGCCCGCGCAGTTGATGAAGCTGGGCCAGGCCGAACAGCTCAGCGTTCTCGACCAGCATGATCGTTGCGTTGGACACATCCACGCCCACCTCGATCAGCGAGGTCGCCAAAAGCACCTGGACGTCGCGGGCGCGAAAGGCGTCCATGACGTCCTCCTTCTCTTTGGACCGCAGCCGACCATGCAGCAGTCCGACGCGGAACGGCGCCAGCGTCCGCTGCAGGTTCTCGAACTCCTTGGTGACCGCCTTGACCCCGTTGGGGCCGGTTTCCTCAACCCGCGGATAGACTACGTAGGTCTGCCGTCCTTCCGCCAGTCTCTGGCGGATGAAGGCCCACACTTGCGGCAGCTTATCCGCCGGGCGCACAAAGGTCTGGATGCGCCCGCGGCCGGGCGGCAGCGCGTCTATGACGGATACATCCAACTCGCCGTAGACCGTCAAGCCAAGCGTGCGCGGGATCGGCGTCGCGGTCATCACCAGCAAATGCGGATAGTGGCCCTTGCGCACAAGTTGTTCGCGCTGGGCCACACCAAACTTATGTTGTTCGTCAATGATTACCAGGCCGAGGTTCTCCGGCGCGAACCCCGCTTCGATCAACGCATGGGTGCCGATCGTGAGCGTCGCCCGTTGCGGGATACTGGATCTGCCTCGGACTTCGGACTTCGGACTTCGGACTTCGGACTTCCCCCGTCTTCCGGCTGCCCGTCCTCAATGCCACCAAAACGCCCAGAGGCTCCAGCCACTTCGTGAAGTTCCCGAAGTGCTGTTCGGCGAGCACCTCGGTCGGGGCCATCAGCGCGACCTGGTAGCCGCTTTCCAGCGCCATCAACGCGCAGCACGCCGCTACCACTGTCTTGCCGGAGCCGACGTCGCCCTGCAGCAGCCGCCGCATGGGGTGCGAGCCGGACAGGTCCTGGCGCAATTCGCGCAGGACTTTGGTTTGCGCTTCGGTGAGCTTGAAGCCGAGCCGGGCCAGAAAGGGTTTGATGAGATGATTGTCCCCGCGGCAGGGTAGCGCCCGGGCCTTGGTCTCGAAATTCCGCCGGCGATGCTGAATCTGCTGTTGCAGTTCAATAAACTCGTCCAGCGCCAGCCGCCGCCGCGCCAAATCAGTGTCAGTGGCCTTTTCCGGAAAGTGCAGCATTCGAACGGCTTGGGCGCGCGAGGGCAGGTTCAGCGGCGCGCCGGCCAAACCCAGTTCCGGCCAGGGCTCGGAAATCTGTCCCTCGAACCGGGCGAGGGTTCGCCAGACGAGCGACCGCAGCCAGCGCTGCGGCAGCCCTTCCGTCAGCGGGTAAACCGGGGTCAGCCGGTTGAAATGAATATTGTCCTCCTCCCCGGGCTCCACCACTTCCGTCTCTGGATGGTCCATCGTCCGCGGCTTGAGCCCTACCGGCTTGCCGAACACGATCACCTCGTCGCCCACCGCAAAATACTTCTCCATAAACGGCAGGTTCCACCACCGGCAATGCAGCCGCGCCGTGCCGTCATCGAGGATCAGCTCGAAGATAGACTTCGTGTGCTTCCGGTACCACTTCACGCCGAGCGCGACGACCGCGCCGCGCGTCGTCACTGGCTCGCCGGGCTGCAACTGGGCGATGGGCCGGAGCTGCCGGCGATCCTCGTAGCGCCGCGGCCGATGCAGCAGCAGGTCCTCGATGGTGCGAATCTCCAGCCGGGCCAACTGCCGCGCGCGTTCTGGCCCAACGCCGGGCAGGACGGTTACCGGCTGGGCCAGGGGCGGGGTCGGTTGGTTGGGCGCCGCGGCGGTCATCCCCCAGCACTCGGAGCGCCTTGCCGTTCGCGGATAAACTCTTCCAACCTCGCAAACAACGCTGCCGCATCTGGCAAATGCATCACTTCGCCGCCGGCCCGCACGAGGCCGAAACCGGTGCCATAGGCTGTTCCATTCGCGACGCACGCATCCGTGCAGCATTCGGCGATCTGCCGTTCCGCCCGTTGGACCACGGTGGCGCGGTCGCCCTCCACTTCATATTTCCACCCCACGAGCCGCGCCCCAGGAAACCACGGGCGCAGTTCGGCAATGATTTTGGGAGTGGGCAGCAATTCCGCCAGCAGCGTCCCCTCCCGCGTTGGGATCTTGCCGGCTTGGATTTCGGTGAGTTCGCCCTGCGGGGCGCGGCGCCAGATCTTGCCGAACGCAAAGTCGCTCACTGCTGCCGCGTGAAAGACCGCGTCAACCGGCTGGCGGGCCAGCGCCTGCAACCGGTCGTGCAGGCTGGCCGTAGTGGTGAACGTCTCGACTTTCCCCGCCTGACGCTCCGCCCGATATGAAGCCTGCTGGCCAATCAGGAGCATCGTCTCATGACCGCGCGCCGTCAGGAAGCCGGCCAGTTCTGTGCCGAGCCGGCCCGTCGAGAAATTCGTCAGCCGCCGGACCTGATCCAGCGGTTCATACGTCGGGCCCGCAGTTACAATACATCGCATGGGAGAACGACCCTCAGGCTCGCGCTAATAGCGCGGGCGCCAGTTCATGCTCGTGAGCATGTAAATGACCACACCGACGATGGCCACGACTACGACAACAACCAAGCCCACAAAGACCAGTACCCCGTACTTGCGGTTGAACCGCTGCCACTTCCTGCCCCGTCGCGAGTGGGCCTGCATGAGCCCATATTAGATTCCGGAGCGCCAGCATGGCAAGCACCAGACACGCGGGCGGTTGGGGGCCACCAACCGTCGGGCCAGGACTACTTCACCGCCTTGGCATCCGGGGCGGCACCCCCCACGGACGCCGCCGGCTTCTTCCGGGCTTTGACGGCCGGCGGGCGCTCACTGGCAAACAGCCGGGCGGCAGTTAATTCAACTGCGTTCACCCGGTTGGTGAACAGCGTCTCCCAGGATGCCGGGCTTTCATAAATCTTGCCGTCAAACGCCAGGTTCAACACCGGCCGGTGATGGCGGCACCGGACTACCGGCACCTGGGAACCTACCAGCCCCATCTGCCGGCGCTTCCATTCCCGGCGGGTCCGGTTCGGCGCATTGGTTGCCAGGGTGCCCAAAGGCACCGGGCAGAACTCGAACAGGTAGGAACTCGGCAGCTTGGGATCCGCCAGCGGCGGCGTTTCGGTTCGTCCGGTGCGCCGGCACACCGGGCAGATCAGCACGTTCGCATCGTCCAGGTATTGCGGCACCAGGTCCGAAAGCCAGTTGGGCAGGTCCCGGTGCTCATCCTGGAAGGCCTGGATGGCGTCGTAAATCGTCTTCAGGTTCTTGCTGCACGCTTTCTGCTCCTCCGCCGCCAGCTTGGCGTCCTCGGCCGCGGGTGCACTTTGTGCCGATGCGACCGGGATGGATTCAGCCGCCGCCAGTATTCCGATCACCAGGAGCGTCAACCATCGCGTGCTGCACCGTTTCATATCTGGGTCAAGCATAGCTGACATTGTTCAGGCGTTTAGTGATCTTGCGGACCGCGGCGCGCGGAAAGAGGCGGACCAGAAACGCGGGGAGCTGATTGCGAAAGCCGCTGATAGCCACCACCTTGCCGCGGCGGAAGTCACGATGGCCCAACCGGGCAACCGCCGCCGCCGACATGGAAACCTGCTTCACCGTTCCCAGCGTCCGCATGTTGGCGGCGGTGCCGAAGTTCGTCGCCGTGGGGCCGGGGCACACGGCGGTGACGGTCACGCCCGTGCCAGCCAACTCCTCGGCCAGCGCTTCACTGAAGGACAGCACGTAGGCCTTGGTCGCGTAATACACCGCCATGCCGGGGCCGGGCTGAAAGGCGGCGGTCGAGGCGACGTTGAGGATTCCGCCGCCGCGGCGCTCAATCATGCCGGGGAGCAGCAGCCCCGTCAGGTGGGTGAGGCTGGTAATGTTCACCTGCAGCATCTCAAGCTGCCGCCCGAGCGGCAGCTCCGCGAACTTCCCTTGCGCGCCGAAGCCGGCGTTGTTGACCAGCACGTCCACCTTCAGCCCGGCGCTTTGCAGGTGGGCCAGCAGCCGCACCGGCGCTTCCGGATGCGCCAGGTCAGTGGTGATCACCTGCGCCTGGATCTTGTGCGCCTTGCGCAACTCGGTCGCCAGAGCTTCGAGCGCATTGCCCTTGCGGGCGACCAGCACGAGCCGGCAGCCGTCAGCGGCAAAGCACCTGGCCAGCTCCAGACCAATGCCGGACGACGCGCCGGTGATCAGGACTGTTTCAACGCTCATAGTTCTCAGCTAACCCGACGGGGCCGGGTTTGGCAACCGTGGAGAAAAGAAGCAGCGCACGGCTTGACAAGGCCGAGGGCAAACCCGTTAATCCCGGCCGAAAGGCTCATTCAACACTGTGGGCACTGACACATACAGTCCGCCGAAATACTTCCAAATCCGCCGCAAGATCGTTGGGTCCATCCAGCGGGGCGAGCTGCCGCCCGGCGCGCCGGTGCCGTCGGAGAACGACATCATTCAGCGGCATAAAGTGAGCAACACGACCGCGCGGAAGGTGTTGCACGAGCTGGAGAAGGAAGGGTGGGTGACGCGCGTCAAGGGCAAGGGCACGTTTGTGCGCGATTTCCCGGTGTTGCGCGCCATCAACCGCATTTTCGGCTTCACGCGCAACATGATCGAGGCGGGGCGGAAGCCGGCCACCCGGCTGATCGGGTTTCACCTGCGGGAGGGCGACCACTCGCAAACGATCAACGGGCGGGTATTCACGCTGAAGGGGCCATTTTGCGAGATCGAGCGGCTGCGGCTGGCGGACGGCATCCCGATGATGAAGGAGACGCGTTACATTTCGCTGACGCTCTGCCCCGATATCCAGCGGCGGAACCTGGAGCAGTCGCTCTACGAGGTGTTCGAGAAGCATTACGGCATCCAGTTGACCGAGATCAACCAGATGCTGAGCGCGATTGTGCTGGAAGGCGAATGGCTGCCGGTGTTCCAGGTGGACCGGCCGATCCCGGCATTCCGGGTCGAAGGCGCCTCTTTCTGTGGCAAGGACATGATTGTGGAGATGGAGAACGCGGTCTATCGGGGGGACATGTACCGGTTCGCCGCCAAGGCCGTGCGGTAGGAAAGGGTGTTCACCACATTTCCACCGGGCCTTTGGGGACGGGGATATGGCCGGGTGGCGCGGTGTGCGGTCCCGCCATGAACGAGGCGACCAGGGCGCGGGGCGGAAGCGGGGTTTCAATTCGCCGCGCGTCATCCAGGAATTGCTGCCGCCAGCGGCGGTAGTAGTCGAGAATCGGTCGAATTCGGCGCGGCTGGAGAGGCGCACGACGCGTTTGTTGAACTCGTTGGCGGGGCCGAACCGCCTGGCATACCAGGGCGCGACTTTGCGGAACATGCGGCAGCCGTGGGCTTCGCCGAAGACCTCGATCATCAGGTCCAGGTGGCGGCACATGACGCGCACGCGCTCGTCGAAGGTGGGTTCGGGCAGGAGTTCGCCGGTCTCCAGGTAGTGGAGCGTGTGCTGGAAGATCCAGGGGTTGTAGAAGGCGCCGCGGCCGATGCTGACGCCGGCGCAGCCGGTCTGGTCGAGCATCACTTTCGCGGCCTGGGGAGTGGTGACATCGCCGTTGCCGATGACGGGGACGGTTTTGAGGGCCTGCACGACGGCGCGGATGCCGGGCAGGCTGACCGTGCCGGAGAATCCCTGCGCGCGGGTGCGGCCATGGACGAAGACGGCGGCGACGCCGGCGTCTTCGAGCGCGCGCGCCAGGTCCGGGGCGGTGATGTTGTCGTCGTCCCAGCCGAGGCGCATCTTGGCCGTAACGGGGATCTTCACTGCCTCGACCATGCCTTTGACGAGGCGGGCGGTCTGGGCGAGTTCGGTCATCATGGCGGAGCCGCCGCCGACGCGGCAGACCTTGCGGACGGGGCAACCCATGTTGATGTCCACGGCGGCGACGCCGAGCGATTCGAGGTAGATCGCCGCGTCGCGCATTTCTTCGGGCACGGAGCCGAACAGCTGGACGGCCAGCGGTCGGTCGGCGGGGGAGGTTTCGATGAGCTTGAGGGCCTTGGCCTTCTTCTCGAGGAGGGAGCGGGCGTTGACGAGGTCGGTGGTGGCGAGGCCGAGGCCGCCCAGTTCGCGGACGGTGAGGCGGAACGGGAGGTTGGTGTAGCCGGCCAGCGGCGAGAGGAAGAGGTTGGACGGCAATGTGAGGGGCCCGAGACGCATTGGCGAAAGCATAATCAGGGCGAGCGTCCCCGCGAGCCCTGATTTCTTCGGATGTCCCCCATGAATTTGGGCTCGCGCGGACGATCGCCCTCCCCACATCAATATGTGAGGGAAAACCCTACAAAAGGGGCGGTACGGGGCTTGACCCAGGGGACATTTGCCGGGACATTATGATGTAACATGTGCCTGTCGTGTCGTGCCGCTCGCGTCTTTCCCCGCCTCGGGGTTCTCCTGGTTGCCTGCCAACTCATTACTTCCGCCCAAGCCGTAATCCGGGATGGCGGAATTGATCCGGCGAACCTGGGTAAGGGGGAGTGGATCTACCAGATGCACCATGCGATCGCGCAATGCAACGGCAACGTGCCGTCGGTGACGGACGTGCCGAGCCTGATGATGTACCTCAAGAACCAGGGCGTGCGGTATATCATCGTGAAGGCGGGCACCGGGGCCAGCCTGTTCGGAGTGCCGGGCTTCAACCCGCAGTTCACGCAGCAGCCTGGTGGACCAGGCGCACGCGGCGGGACTCTGGATCTTCGGCTACAACCGCTCCTATGCGACGAATACAGCGGGCGAGGTGGCCATTGCGGATTACGTCTTTCAGCAGGGGGCGGACGGCTTCGTTTGGGACGCGGAGGCTGAGTGGGAATCCAGCCGGATCGGGACACAAGGGCCGGCACTGGCGATAGCCCAGTGCTCGGTCGTGCGGTCGAACTATCCCAATAAGTTCCTGGCTCATTCGCCCTTCGCTTATATCAACTATCACAGCTCGTTTCCCTACAAAGAGTTCGGGTACTATTGTGATGCGGCGTTCCCGCAGGATTATTGGATCGAGTTTGGAGAAACACCCTCCGCTGTCGTGACCAAGATGAGCAGCGCGTGGCGGAACTGGCAGAATGGGCTCTCCGGTAAGTGGGTCAACTCGATCAAACCCATTGTTCCAGCCGGGCAGGCCTACAACGGCAGCGGCACCGTCACGGCGGCGCAGATCACTGAGTTCGTGAATGCGGTCAAGACCGACCCCAACCCAGCCACCGCGGGCGGGTACAAAGGCGTCAATTATTGGGTGTGTGAAGACCACCCGCCGGACGTCTGGGACGCCGTCCGCACAAACAACATCACCGTTTTCAGCAATGCGCCTGTCATTGCCAACGTCTCCGACGGGAATGTCAATGCGAGTTCGGCGACCATTACCTGGACGACCGACCAGAGCTCCGACAGCGTGGTGGAGTACGGGCTGGATGCGAGTTACGGCAGCTCGGTTACCATCAGCACGCCGATTTACTATCACACCGTCACGATCAATGGCCTGAGCGCCAGCATGACCTACCACTTCCGGGTCAAGTCGAAGAACAGCAACAACCAGACCGGGATCTCTGGCGATTACGTGTTTACGACGGAAGCCGTCACGGTGAACGATGTGATTGTGGAGAGCTACCTGCCCGGGCCGACGTTCAACTCCAACCCGCCGTACACCGACTCGCAATTTGTCGGGAGCCCTTCGACTTGCAAGAGTTCAGCTCCCGGCCTGAACGGTGTGCAGGCCGTGCGCTACGCGACGGGTGGCGGTGGCAGCACGCCCTCGGTCACTCTGCGGCCGACACTGGCCATTGCCGGGGGCACATACGATGTTTATGTGACGCACTGCGCCACCAGTTGCTCGGCGGATTTGGTGGCGAGCGTTGGTCAGGTGAGCTGCTCTGGGTTGCCGACGACCACGCCCGTGTTCCAGTCGTCCTACGCGAACTCTTGGGGCTACGTCGGCCGGATGACACTGAGCCCGGGGGTAACGGTGCCGACAATCACCTTCACGAAGTCGGGCGGCACGTTGGGCAGCAGTACCCGGATGTACAGCGACGGCTACAAGTTTGTGTATGTGCCGCCGCCCCCCTGCGGCCGGCGATCGCCACGCAGCCGCAGAGCCAGACGAACAACCAGGGCAATAACGTGACGTTCACGGTCGTCGCTTCGGGCACGCCGCTGCTGTTCTACCAGTGGCGTTTTAACGGCACCAACATCGCGGCGGCGACCTTGAGCAGCTACACCCGGAACAACATCCGAGCCGCCGACGCCGGCAGTTATTCGGTGACGATCACGAATGGGGTCGGCTCGACCAACAGCGCCAACGCGGTGCTGACGGTGATGATCCCGCCTACGATTATGGTCCAGCCGGACGACACCGGAGTGGGTTCGGGGATGAACGCCACTTTCAGCGTCACGGCTGTGGGCAGCGGCATGTTGCAATATCAATGGCGGTTCAGCGGCACGAACGTCGCCGGGGCAACGGGGAGCAGTTACACCGTCAACAACGTCCAGACGGCCAATGCCGGACTGTATGACGTTGTCGTGTCCAGCCCCTATGGCACAAACATCAGCGACACGGCATTTCTGAACTTCCTGGATCCGTGTGTGGCCACGCAGCCGCAGAACCAGAGCGTCGCGGCGGGCGGGACGGCAGTCTTCAATGTCACGGCCGTGGGCACCCCGGTGTTAAGTTACCAGTGGATGAAGCAGAGTGTGCCGCTGGCTAACAGCGGAAACATCAGCGGGGCGCAGACCGCCAGCCTGACCGTGGGCAACGTGCAATGGGAAGACATGGCGAACTACTCGGTGCTGGTGAGCAACGCCAACGGTGTGGCCGTAAGCTCGAACGCAACCCTGATCGGGCCCTTCCCACCCATGATTGTAGCACAGCCCGCCAACCAGACGGTGACGGCGGGTTCCGCCGCGACCTTCACCGCGGGAGCGATTGGCTTGGGGACGCTGACCTACCATTGGAAACAAGAGGGAATGAGCGTGACGAACAGCGCCAAGTACGGCGGGGCAGACACCGCCAGCCTGGTGGTGTCCAACGCACAGCCTGGCGACATGCGGAACTACTCGGTGGTGGTGAGCAACACGCATGGCAGCGCGACCAGCTCGAATGCGGTGCTGGCGCTCTGGCCGCTGGTGGGGTGGGGTCAGAACGTTTACACCCAAGTGGACATACCGCCGGGGTTGAGCAGCGTGGCGGGGATTGCCGCGGGATACTACCACAGCCTGGCGCTCAGGGCTGACGGGACGGTGGCTGCCTGGGGGGCAGGCACAACCAACACCGGCTCCATTCCGCACCTCGGGCAAGCGATAGTTCCAGGCGGTTTGAACAACGCGATACAGGTTTCCGCGGGATACTATCATAGTTTGGCGCTCAGGGCCGATGAGACGGTGCTGGCGTGGGGGGCCGGCACGATCAACACGGGAGTCAGTCCGCAGTATGGCCAGTCCATAGTGCCTTCGGGGTTAACTGGTGTCAGTGCGACGGCGGCGGGCGGTTACCATAGTGTGGCGCTGAAGGCTGACGGAACGGTGTTAGCCTGGGGCCTTAACAACTATGGGCAGACCAACATTCCGGGTGGTTTGACCGGCGTGGTGGCCGTTGCCGCGGGTCGCTTTCACAACCTGGCGTTGAAGGCCGACGGAACGGTGCTGGCGTGGGGTGCAGGAACGAATAACACGGGCTCCACTCCGTACGTTGGGCAAGCGATAGTTCCAGGCGGTTTGAGCAACGTGGTGGCGATCGCCGCCGGCGCCTACCACAGCCTGGCGTTAAGAAACGACGGCTCAGTGGTGGCCTGGGGCTATAACAACGCCGGGCAGACCGATGTTCCCGGCGGCTTGACGAACGCCGTGGCGGTGGCGGGCGGCTTCTCTCACAGCCTGGTGTTGAAGTCCGACGGAACGGCGCTCGCCTGGGGTGACAACTCCTCCAACCAGACCAATACTCCTGGCAGCCTGGCAAACGCGATAGGAATTGCTGGCGGCGGCTATCATAACGTGGCCCTGGAGGGTGACGGGAGCCCATACTTTACGGTACACCCGATTGCCCGGACCGTTGCGGCGGGCGGGACCGTCAAGCTCGCCGCGATGGCGGCGGCGGCGCCGACCGTGAGTTACCAGTGGCAGTGCAACGGGACCAACATGCCCGGCGGCAGCGGCACGGTGTTGACGCTCGCCAACGTGCAGATCGCCAATGCCGGCAGTTACTCGCTGGTGGCGAGCAATGTCCAGGGCACCGCCACCAGCGCGACCGCGCTGCTCGCGGTCATCGCCCCGCCGGCCATTAGCACACAGCCGCAAAGCCTGAGTATCAATCAGGGGAGCAATGCCACATTTACAGTCGCGGCTGCCGGGACGCTGCCGCTCAGTTATCAATGGAGGTTCAACAGCACGAACATCGCCGGCGCAACCGCCAGCAGTTACACGCGCTTCAATGCGCAACCCGGCGACGCCGGCACTTACGCGGTGGTGGTTTCAAATTCCGTGGGCAGCGTGACCAGTTCCAACGCGATCCTCAGCTTCAATGTGCCGCCGGGCATTAGCACCCAACCCCAGGGCGTGACGGTCATTGCCGGCAGCAATGTCACGTTCACGGTCGCGGCCACGGGGACACCGCCGCCCGATTACCAATGGGCGTTTAACGGGACGGACATTCCTGGCGCGACGGCCAGCACTTTTACGCGGCTCAACGCGCAACTCGCCGACGCGGGAAGTTATTCCGCGGTCGTCTCGAACGTGGCCGGCAGCGTGACCAGTTCCAACGCGGTCCTCACGGTGAATGTGCCCCCGGCTATCATCACGCACCCGGAAGGGGTCACTGTCGCCGTCGGCAACAATGTTACCTTTACCGTCACGGCTACGGGCACGCCCGCACCGGCCTATCAGTGGCGTTTCAATGGGACGAACCTCGCTTACGCGACCGCCAGCGCGTACACCTGCTACAATGCTCAGACTCAACACGCGGGTAACTACTCCGTGGTGGTTTCCAACGTCGCCGGGACCGTGACCAGCAGCAATGCCGTGCTGACCATCGCGGCCGCCAGCGCGCCGCACATTGATTCGATTGCCAGCCTGCCGGACGGCAGGATCGAACTCCAGATCAGCGGGGGCCCCGGAAGTTTTGCGATCGAGTGCGCCCCCGCGCTTTCGGGCTGGACCCAGTTGAGCAGCTTGACGGTGACCGGCGCCGTCTTCCAATACATAGACCCCGAAACGAACCAGGCCAGCCGATTTTACCGTGTTCAACTTTTGCGGTAACAGGCGCGAACAACGGCAACGGTTCTCAAGTCTGAGAAATCAGCACAGTGGCACAACTATCGCCAGTAACAAACACAACTGCCGGACAGCAAAGTTATGAGACACAATCAGAACAACAAAGCCCGTAGGACCTTAATCTCACCCCTCCTTCTCAGTAGCGCAGCTATGCTCGCGGCCTTCCTTCTGGGCTGCTCCGCTGGCACAGCCAGGGCGGCGGAATGGCGGGCGTTCTGGGTGGATGCCTGGGGCGCCGGCTTCCTGAACCAAAGCCAGGTGGACACCTTACTCGGCGAGCCGGGCAATGCCAGCAGCAAAGGGACCATCCGCGACGCCAACTGCAACATGGTCATCGTCCAGACGCGCCGCCGTTTCGACGTCTGCTATCCCTCCGGCGTGGGCGAACCGTACATGTCGGGCCTGACCCCCTCCAATTTCAACGCCCTGCAGGCCATGATCAAGGCCGCCCACGACACCACCGGCGGCAAGAAGCGCGTTGAGGTCCACTGCTGGTCGGTGGCCTTTAAGACGGACAACGGGACGGTCTACACTCAGCACCGCGATACGCCCACGGGCAGCCTCACGGAGTTTGACAACTATTGGCCTACGCGAATCAGCAGCACCAACGGCGCCGAGAATGCCAGCGGTGCCTTGGACCCCGGCCATCCTAAATGCCTCGAGTATCTGGTCAACGCACACATGGACCTCGTGAATTTCCAGACGACTGCCGGGCCGGACGGCACCGATGGGCACATAGACGGAATCCACTATGATTACATTCGGTTCGAAGCGAACACGGAGGGCTACAACCCCACGAGCGTGGCGCGTTACAACGCCCGCTACGGCCTGACTGGCCAGCCGGCGGCCGCGGATGAGCAGTTCAAGCAGTGGCGGCGGGACCAGGTCACGGCATTCGTGCGACAGATGTATGCGCGCATCCAGAAGACCAAGCCGTGGGTCAGGCAATCCGGTTCGTTCGTCACCTGGAATCCTTCACCCACCACCTCGACCCGGGCTGGGTTTCAGGCCACGCGTCCCTACTATGATGTCTATTCCGACTGGGATAGCTGGATGCAGGAGGGCATCGTGGACATGGCGGTACCGATGACCTACTACAACTGGGCCAGCCTGCCCGCCGATTACACGAAGTGGATGAACTTCGAGAAGGACCGCAAGTTCAACCGCCACATGATCATCGGCCCCGGCACCTACCTGAACTCGCTGGCGAACGCCATCCTGGAGCTGCAGATGACCCGCGACGCGTCGCCGGCCGGCAACTACGCCGATGGATTCAGCGGCTACTCCTACCGGGTTCCGTACGCGAGCGGCACCTGGGCTGGCTTCAGCCCTTCGCTGGTAGCGGATGTCACTCCGACCTGGGACGACATTCCGGACATGCCCTGGAAATCGGCGCCCACGAAGGGCCACATGATGGGCACCGTCACCATTGCCGGCACGGGCGCTTGGGCGGACGGCGCGGTGGTGAGCATCACCGGCCCCGCCAGCCGGGCGCAGACGAATGACGGGACCGGCTTTTATGCGTTCATTGATCTGCCGCCGGGCAGCTACACTGTTACCGCCAGCAAGAGTGGCTACCCGGATGCGTCGGCGGCCGTTAACGTCGCGATTGGACAGGTCACAGGGAACATGTATCAGCAGGACTTCGTCCTGGGCGGGAACGTCGCGCCTTCGATCACCACGCAGCCGCAGGGCCAGAGCGTCGGCCAGGGCGCCAATGTCACCTTTACGGTCACCGCCAACGGCACGGCGCCGCTGTCCTATCAATGGCGCTTGTATGCCACCAATATCAGCGGGGCGACCGCTTCGAGCTACACGCGGAACAATGTGCAGCCGGCCGATGCCGGGCCGTATTCCGTGGTCGTCACCAACGTTGCCGGCAGCGTCACCAGCTCCAATGCCACCCTGACGGTGGTGACGAACATTACTCCGCCGGGAATCGCCGCCCAGCCGCAAAGCCAGACGGTGATTGCCGGGCAGAGCGCGACGTTTACCGTGACGGCCACGGGCACGGCGCCGCTCAGCTATCAATGGCGGTTCAACGCGGTGCCGATTGCCGGCGCCACCGGCAGCGCGTACACCCGCAGCAACGTCCAGGTCGCTGATGCGGGTTCCTACTCAGTGGTCATTACCAACGGCGGCGGCTCGACCAACAGCGCCAACGCCGTGCTCACAGTCAATTGCTTACTCACCGCCACCGCGGGTAACGGCGGCACCGTCAGCAAGAGCCCGGATCAGGCCAGCTACGCGGCCAATGCGGTCGTGACCCTCACCGCCACCACCAACACCGGCTACACCTTCACGGGCTGGTCCGGCGACGCTGCCGGAGCCAACAACCCTCTCTCGGTCACCATGACCACCAACAAGACGATCACCGCAAACTTTGGCAGCACCGCCCCTGAGATCGTTATTGATAACACCGACCCTGGGTGGACGGACACTTCCCCCAGCGCGTCGTGGACTGTCGGATCGAGCGCGTTGGTGCCCAAGATTGGGGCAAACTATCTTTATGGGGCCGGCTCAGGCTCGTCGTCAATCACTCGCAGTTGCCGCTGGACGCCGGAGATCGGAATCGCCGGTCTCTACGATGTGTATGTCTATTACCAGATCGGCGCGAACCGGAACTCCGCCGCGACCTACCGGGTCACCTACAACGGCGGCACCGTCAGTAGCGTGCAGAACCAGTATTCGACCACGCCCAACCTGGGCGGTTGGTTCCTGGTCGGCACGAACCTGCCGTTTGCTACCGGGACGGGTGGGTATGTCGAGCTGGGTAACGACTCTGTGGATACGGCGCTGGTCAGTGCCGACGCGGCCAAGTTTGTTTACGTTGCTCCCATAGCCACTCCACCTACCATCACCGTCCAGCCGCAGCCACCGACGCAAAACGTCAACGTCGGCCAGAGCGCGACCTTCACTGTTTCCGCGACCGGCAGCGCGCCGCTGAGTTACCAATGGCGTTTGAACGGCACCAGCATTGCCGGCGCCACCGCCAGCGCCTACACCCGCAGCAACGCACAGCCGGCGGATGCGGGGAGCTATTCCGTGTTCGTCACCAATGTGGCCGGCAGCGTGACCAGCTCCAATGCCGTCCTGACCGTCAACGTGCCGCCGACCATCATCACGCAACCAGCGAGTCTAGCGGTGAACCAGGGCAGCAACGCCGCGTTTATCGTCCTCGCGACCGGCACTGCCCCGTTGGCCTACCAGTGGTACTTCGGCGGCTTGCCCGTCTCCGGCGCCACCGACAGCGGCTTCGTGATCACCAACGCCCAGCCGGCCGCGGCCGGCAATTACTCGGTAGAAGTGCTCAACGTGGCCGGCCAGGTGACCAGTTCGAATGCAGTCCTCACAGTTAACGTGCCACCGGGAATCGACACGCAGCCGCAAAGCGTTGCGGCGGCGGCCGGCAGCAACGTCACCTTCACCGTCACCGCCACAGGCACGCCCGCCCCGAGCTATCAATGGCGCTTCAACGGCACCAACCTCGCTTATGGGACTGCCAGCGCCTACGTCTGCAACAACGCGCAAACAAAAGACGCGGGCAGCTATTCGGTGGTCGTTTCCAACCTCGCCGGGATGGTCACCAGCACCGATGCCGTGCTCACCGTCACCCTGCCGTCCCCGCCCCAAATTGACTCGATCAGCGTCTTGCCGGACGACCGGATCCAGTTGCAGGTGACCGGCGAGCCGGGCCATTACGCCGTCGAGGCGACCACCAACGTGGTGGTAGTGGACTGGGTGGAGTTGACTAACCTCACCACCACCGGGACCACTTTCCAATACCTCGACCCAGAGACTAATCTCACCCAGCGCTTCTACCGAATACGGCTGGTGCAATAGTCATCCTGGGCTGGGGAAAGCAACCAGTTTGGGAGGGCGAGCGTCCTCGCGAGCCCAAACATTGCGGGAAACCTGTCAAAATCAGGTTTCGCGCTCCCCGGCTTGGGTCTTGCTCAGCCCGGCGGCCAGCCGAGGTGGCGGCCGCCCAGGATATGGCAGTGCAGATGCGGCACGGCTTCGCCCGCGTCCGGACCGTTGTTGAACACCAGGCGGAAGCCGGATTGAGTCAGCCCCAATTTGTTCGCCACTTCGGCCGCCTTCAGCAGCAGGTGCCCGAGCACGTGCTGGTCTTCGGGCTTGGCCTCGGCGATGCGCGGGATGGGCTTTCGGGGCACGAGCAGGACATGCACGGGGGCTTGGGGCTTGATGTCCCGAAACGCCACCACGAGGTCGTCTTCATAGACGATCGTGCCCGGAAGCTCACGCGCGATGATCTTCTCGAACAGCGTTTGGCTCATCCGGGCTTTGCCCTTCACTCGACGAGCAAGGCGACTTCAACCGGCGCGGGCTCGGCGCTGAGACATTGGCGCAGGTAGGCGACGATTTCCCCCTCCAGCATCTGGCAGCGCGGGCTCCACCGTTGCGCGCCGGTGAGCTGCTTGACGCAGCCGCGGAGTCCGCGAAAGCGCAGCATGCGCGGGGCTTGCCGGAGGTGTTGCTGCAGTTCGGCCCGCAAGCGCGGGAAGAACACCAGCTCGCGACCCGGGCCGGACTCGAGCGCCAGCCGGCATAAATCGGACTCCAGCACCCGCGCCCCGGCGGCGGGCGGGGCCGCAGGCTGCGCCGTGGCCGCAAAACCGCGCAACACCTTCTCCAGCGCCCCCGCGAATTCACCCACGGACACCGTTTGCCGACCCAGCTCGTGTTTGAAATAGTGGAAGACCGCCTTGGTGGCATGGCGGACAAACTCTGCGTCGAACAGGTCTGTCGTGCCGACCCCCAGTTCGACCGAAACCATGTCCGCCGAGTACGGAATGCTTTCGCCGGTGGCGAGTTCGAAGAGCAGGCAATCCGCGGCCAGCGTGATCACGATTTGCCCCCCAGCTTCTTTACCTCGTGCACGAAATCGGTCGCCTCCTGGAAGCGCCGGTACACGCTGGCAAACCGCACATACGCCACATCGTCAGTCGCGCGCAGGCCTTCCATGACCAGTTTCCCGATCACCTCGGCGGGCACCTCGCGCTCATACTTGTCGGTGACTTCGTTGACGATCTTCTCGACCAGGTCCTCGATGACCTTGGGGCTGATCGGACGCTTCTGGCAGGCCTTCTTGAGCCCGGACATCAGCTTCTCCTTGGAGAACTCTTCGTGGCGGCCATCACGCTTCAGCACCAATAAGCCAGCCCGCTCGACCTCCTCATACGTCGTAAAACGATAGCTGCAGGCAATGCACTGCCGGCGGCGGCGGATCGTCGCCCCCTCGCGTGAGGACCGAGAGTCTATTACCTTATCATCCTGACAACCGCACTTGGGGCATCGCATATCGGGATAGCCACTGCTAATGGTGGTCACTGGATTTGTATCACACAAAATGTTGGGGCGTCAAGTACTCCACCAGACTATTCCTTCGACCGCACACAACCTGGCACCACCACCCTTGGCCAATTGCCCCAGAGCGGAGAGCCGACACTCGGTCGGCGTGGCTTGACAGGAAACTCCAAGGTAGCCCCTCCAAGCGGCGAGTTCTCAGGGCATTTGGCCTGGCAATTACCCCGCATTGGGAGGGTCAGCGGTATCGTTAAATATCCATATGCACAAGGGGTGCACAAGGGAGCGGTGCGCCAGCAGTGCCGTGCCAGCACCAGAGATGGGAGGTGAAGGGTGCCGACCAGTCTTCGGCCTTGGCGGCACGGACGGGGTGACAGCACCCGAGGGGTCTCAAATTGCTTCAGAACACCACTGGGACGCCCTCTTCGAGCATGCGGACTTTGTGGGTGATGCCCTGTTCGGCGGCGAGCTGGCGCAGCCAGCGGGGCGGCTCGTCGAGGTCTTCGAAGGAGAGCCGGAAGGAGCCATAGTGCATCGGCACCAGCCACCGGGCGTGCAGATCCCGGAAAGCTTTGATGGCCTCGTCGGGGCCCATGTGCATGTGGCGGAACGAGGCCGGGTGGTAAGCGCCGATGGGCAGCAGCGCGATTTCCGGGCGGCAGGCCTTGTGGATCTGCTTGAAACCCTCGAAGTAGGCGCTGTCGCCCGCGTGATAGATGCGCCGACCCTGGTGTTCCAGGACAAACCCGCCGTAACCGCGCTGATGGTCGCGCAGGACCCGCGCGCCCCAGTGCTTGGAGGGAGTGAAGGTCACCTTCCAATCGCGTTGGAGGAAGCTCTCCCACCAATCCAGTTCGACCACGCGGCCGAACCCGAGATTGTGGGCCAGGTCGCCGACGCCCCAGGGCATGATGCCGATTTTCGGATGCGGCAGGCGCCGGAGCGTGGGTTTGTGGAAGTGATCGAAATGGGCGTGGGTCAGCAGCACGAGATCAATCGGCGGCAGGTGTTCGAGGTGCAGGCCGGAGCGTTTGATCCGCTTGAGCAGGAAGAGCCAATTGGCGAAGTTGGGATCAATCAGCACATTCAGGTCGGTGAACTGGAGCAGGAACGAGGCGTGGCCGATCCAGGTGATGGCCACTTGGCCAAAGCTCAACTTGGGAAAAGCCGGGCGCTGCGGCTGACCGGTGCGCCGCGTCAGCAGCGCCTTCCAGACCATCTCGCGGAAGAACGTGCGCGGGTTAAAGTGCTTGGCCGGGGTAAAGTCCTTGAACGATCGCGGGAGCGGCTGACGACCCGGTGTGGGACGATACGGGGCATGCTTCGTCATAAATCGCTATCAATCCTATTGATACACCGCTTTGAATAAAACTCAAATTGGCCCGTCGTACCGGTGTGCGGTAAATCATAAACTGAAAGGCACTATATGAAGAAGATGATTCTGGCGCTTACAACTCTGGCAATTGCCGGAGCGGGTGTTCGGACCGCTGCGGCGGGCGGCTGCCACAGCAGTTGCGGTTGGTCCACGGCAGGACAGGTGCTAGCCGGGGTGACGGCTGGACTGGTCGTCGGTTCGGCCTTGGCCCCTCGCCCTGCGTATTACGTCGCCCCGGCCCCGGTCGCTTATCCGGCGCCGGGCTACGGCTACACTTATGCGCCCGCCGCGCCACCGGCGGTGGTTTACGCGCCGCCTGCGCGGGTGGTCTATGCCGCGCCGGCGCCCGTCGTCTATGCCGCGCCTGCTCCGATGGTTGTCTATCGTCCACCGGTGTACGCCGCGCCGCCGGTGGTGAGTTTCAGCTTTGGCTATTACAGCGGCTGCGGTCCCCGCTACTATCGTGGCGGCTGTCGGTGAAGCAACCGCTCGACACGTTCCTGCTTCGGAAACCGGGCCTGGGCAAGGCGGTCTATGTCGCCCAGGGCGCGGTGGTGCTGGGCGACGTGACCTTGGGGGATCACTCGAGCGTTTGGTGCAATGCGGTGCTCCGGGGCGACATCAACCGTATCGTGGTCGGCCACCATACCAACATCCAGGATAACGCGGTTCTGCATCTGGCGGACGACTTCCCCTGCATCCTGGGCAACTATGTTTCCGTTGGCCATGGCGCCATCGTTCACGCCTGCAGCGTCGGGGACGACGTGCTGGTCGGGATGGGGTCGGTCATCCTTGACGGCGCCGTGATTGGCGCGCAGTCACTCATTGGCGCGGGCGCCTTGGTCACCCAGGGCACGCAGATTGCCCCCGGCTCGCTGGTGCTGGGTTCGCCGGCCAAAGTGGTGCGGGAGCTGTCGGCGCCCGAACGGGCTGAGTTGAGAGCGCTCGCCGAGAAATACGTGCGCGCCGCAGCTTACTATCTGGAGCACAACATCAACGTGTCGGCGCTGCTGCGGTCGTGATTTCAGTTCTTACTCCTGCGCCACTCGCCCCGGCTCGCGGACGCCCTTGCCCGTAACCTTGGTCAGGGAATCGCCCAGTTCGCGGCGGGCGTTCTCGGCTTCGGCTTCGAGCCGCTTGACGATGTCAGGATGTTGCGCGGCCACATCGGTGGTTTCGCTCACGTCATTAACCAGGTCGTAGAGCTCGCCACGCTCAATCTTGCGCTGCTGGTACTTGACGGGCGTGCCGCCGTGTCCACCGGGCCCTCCGCCCAGGGTGTGGTAGGTGTGGGGCAATTGGAGTTTCCATCGGCCCTCACCGCTCATGACCGCCTCAAGCTGATTGGCTCCAAAATAGAACCAATAAGCCTGGTGCGGGTTCCTCGCGTTGCGCTTGCCGGAGATAATCGGCCAGACATCCAGGCCGTCAATGGGGTGCTTGGGCGGGTCGGCATGGATAAGCTTGGCGATGGTCGGAAACAGGTCAATCGTCATCAGCATCTGGTTGCATTCGGTGCCGGCGGGAATTTTCCCCGGCCAGCGCATGATGCACGGCTCGCGGACGCCGCCTTCCCAGCAGGTGCCTTTGCCCTCGCGCAGAGGATAGGCCGAGCCGGCGTGGTCGCCGTAGCTGAGCCAGGGGCCATTGTCCGCGGTAAAGATCACCCAGGTCCTGTCTTCCACGCCGGTCCGCTTGAGGGCGTCCATCACCTGGCCAACCGACCAGTCAATCTCCGCGATGACGTCGCCGTAAAGGCCGCGTTCGGTCTTGCCGCGGAACTTGTCGCTAACATGCAACGGCACGTGCGGCATGTTGTGCGCGAGGTAAAGGAAGAACGGGCGATCCTTGTTCTGCTCGATGAATTTCACGGCGTGTTCGGCATACCAGGTGGTGAGCTGGTTCTGGTCTTCGTGGGTGACCTTGGGAATAACGACCTGGTTGCCCTCGATCATAATGAGGTCCGGGTAGCGGTTCCGCTTTTCGTCGTTGGGGGGCAGCTTGGCGAGGTCCGGGTGCAGCGGCCACATATCGTTCGAGTAGGGCAGGCCGAAGTATTGATCGAACCCGTGTTGCCGCGGGAGGAATTGCGGGGCGCTGCCCAGATGCCACTTGCCGAAGATGGCCGTGGCGTAGCCGCGTTGCTTGACCAGTTCCGCCAGGGTCATTTCCTTGCCGCTGATGCCGACCTGGGAGCGGGGCGCCAGCGCGCCGTGGATGCCGATGCGGTTCGGGTAACAGCCCGTCAGCAGCCCCGCGCGCGAGGCGGAGCAAACCGGCTGGGCCACGTGGAAGTTGCTGAACTTGCGGCCCTGGGCGGCGAGGCGGTCGAGGTTCGGCGTCTGGAAACCTTTGGCGCCGAACACGCCCACATCGGCGTAGCCCTGGTCATCGGTGAAGATGATGACAATGTTGGGGAGGGCGGGAGGTTTCGCTGCGTGTGCATCGGGGGCAAGGCTGGCGGCGAGGAACGCGGTGAGGGCAACGAGTGTGAGGGGCAACAGTGGTCTTCGAGAGGCGCTGCTCATGCGGGCTTTCAACGGTCGGTCGTGGTGGTGGTCGAGGACAGGGGAGAGGGCTTTGGTCCGGGGGCAGGGATCAGCGCGCGCAGAATCGGCTCGATCCAGGAGTCGCGGCCGATGTCGTAGAGGATGAAGTCGCTGTCGAATTGCCAATAAGCCCAACTCCAACCACGTTGTTCGGCAGCCCGCGCCACGCTCGACACGTAGCGGCCCCGCGATTCCATCGGGGCTTTGTCATAAGCGCCGAACTCGCCGAGGAACAGGGGCCGGTTGTGTTGTTTGGCCCAAGTGGCGGCCTTGTCAAAGTCATCGTTGATCGCGCGCAGATCTTCTTCCGTGCCCAACCAGTCGACTCCCAGCTTGTCCTTTCGGTCCGCCCATGCGGCGCCCTGATGCGTAAAATCCATAGGCTTGTAATAGTGGATGGTCACAATGAGATGGTGATCCGCCGCCGGCAGCTCCAGTTCGGCCAGATGATCAATCGAGTTCCAGAAAGCCGGGCCGACGATGACAGTGCGGGTGGGGTTCTTCTCGCGAATAATAGCCAGCGCTTCGGCCAGGTATGCATTCCACAGTTCCGGAGTCAGCTTGCGACACGGCTCATTGAGCACCTCGAACAGCACGCTCTCGGGCGCGTTCTGGCAATGGGCGGAGAGCTGCCGCCAGAAAGCGAGAAACTTCACTTTGTTGGTGGCCGGGTCGTTGCCCAGCGAGTTGTATTCATGCAGGTCGAGGATCACCCTCAAACCCTGCGCCTGCGCTTCGCGCAGAGCCCAGTCCAGCACCTCAAACCAGGGCTCGCCCAACGCGTAACCGTTCGCCGGATTCATGCGCCGGAACGGCTGCAGGTTGACGCGCACCGAGCTGAATCCAGCCTCTTTCAGCAGGCGAAAATGCTTGGCTTGAAACCGGGCCTGTTCGCGCGAGCGCCAGATGGGATCGTAGCCGAGTATGTTCACGCCACGACCCAGTTTTCGATTCTGCTCGAAGGCGTCGGTGATCGCCGGCTGAGCATGAGCCACCGGCGCCGCGAAGATGAGGAACGTGGTCAGCAGCAGCGTTGACCTGGCAAGTAGGGCCCGAAGTATTCCATTCATATTCCGAAGGTTACTAAGCCAAGCTCCACCTTTGAAGGACTAAGCACGGTTAATTGGCTTTCCTCATTTCCCACCTTCCCTATCCTCCCGGCTGGTATGTTTGCGCGCATTCAGTCGGTCCATTTCGTTGGCATCTGCGGCACGGCTATGGCTTCGGCGGCCGCGGCCATGCAGGAGAAGGGAGTCAAGGTGACCGGCTCGGACCAGAACGTTTATCCGCCGATGTCCACCTTCCTGGCGGAGCGCAAGATCGAGGTCATTTCTGGCTACGCGGAGCAGAACCTGGCGCACAAACCCGACTTGGTGGTGATCGGCAACGCCATCTCCCGCGGCAACCCGGAAGCTGAATATGTGCTGGACCACCGGCTGACCTACTGCTCATTGCCGGAGCTGCTGAAGGAGTTCTTCATTCGCGGCAAGCGCTCGCTGGTCGTCGCCGGCACGCACGGCAAGACGACCACCACGGCGCTGCTGACGTGGGTGTTCGAGCACAACGGCCTGAACCCGAGCTACCTCATCGGCGGCATCCCGAACAACCTCGGCCAAGGCGCCCGCTTCACCGACAGCGAATGGTTCATCATCGAAGGGGACGAATACGACACCGCGTTTTTCGACAAGCGCAGCAAGTTCGTGCATTACCTGCCCGAGGTGGCGATCATCAACAACCTCGAGTTCGACCACGCCGACATCTTCGAGAGCCTGGAGCCCATCAAGACCGCCTTCAAATATTTCATCCGGCTCGTCCCGCGCAACGGCCTATTGCTGGCCAACGGCGACGACGCGAACCTGGCGCCGCTGCTCAACGTGACCCATTGCCCGGTGAAGCGCTTCGGGCTGGGGGAGGGCAACTCCGTCCAGGCCTTCAACATCCGCTACGGGCCGACGGCGACGGAGTTCGAGATTCCCAGCTTCAAGTTCCACACGAACCTGGTGGGGGAACTCAACGTGCGCAACGCGCTGGCGGTCGTTGCATGCGCCAAGCATTGCGGCCTCAAGAACCACCAGATTCAGGCCGCCTTCGACACCTTCAAAGGCATCAAGCGCCGCATGGAAGTGCGCGGCATTGCGGGCGGGGTGACCGTGGTGGACGACTTCGGCCATCACCCCACCGCGATTCGCGAGACCTTGCGCGCGCTGCGGATCAAGTACCCGACGCAAAAAGTCTGGGCCATCTTTGAGCCGCGCACCAACACAACCCGGCGCAACGTCTTCCAGGCCGAGCTGGCGAGCGCCTTTGCCGATGCCGACGCGGTGGTGGTCGCACAGGTGGCGCGCCTGGAACTGCTGGCGCCCGAGGAACGCCTGGACCCGGCGCGGCTGATGCAGGACTTGAAAGCGCTGGGGAAAGACGCCGCCTACCTCCCCGACGTAGAGGCCATCGTGGCCCACGTAGCGCAGGGTGTGCAGGGGGGGGAAGTCGTGGTGGTCTTCAGCAACGGCGGGTTTGGGGGTATCCACAGCAAGCTGCTGGAGCGGCTGGGCCGGCGCTGACGTCGCCGCCAGTGGGGGTCATACGGGGCTGGGCCAATAAGAACTCGTCCCTCAGGAGCCTCCGGGTGAACAGGCGAGGCTGGCTGCGGCGGTCGTGATGGTGCTGAACCATTTACCCAGCCCGGTGAGTCGCTGCAGGCACGCGGCGTAGGGCTCCATCTGTCGGTTTCCAACACCCCGAACACGCGCTCCGCCGGGTGCGTCCATCCCAGCCTTTGACTCGGCAACCGGAGCACCCCGCCCAGCAGCCAGGACGACCTCCACCAGCCACACCAGATAGTACCTCCGTAGTACCCTCCGTAGTACCTCCCTTATACCTCCCATTGGCAATGAGAGGTACTAGGGAGAGGTACCACGGAGGGTACTATCGTGGCACTTGGGTTGACGAGAAGGCTGGGGTGGAGAATAGGCGCTTGGGGCCTTGAGCCCCCACAGCGTCAGTCCCGGCAGGAAACGCTGGCGGCACTGGTCTGCTGCCTCGGCTGGGCCCTATTCCACCGCAAACAGCGAAGAACCCGAAAATGGGAGCAAGTTGTTGATTGTGAGGGAGAAGCGCGTCTTTCATCCTCAGTGGTGTCCCTCAAAGGCACAGGGGTTTCCACCGAAAACAGCGAAGAACCTAAAGCATCCGGATGGCGGCTGGTCATTGTTGCCGGTCTTTTCCTCCATTGACGGCGCGCTTGCTCGGGATACTCTGGCCGCATGACTCTGCACAGCGACCGATTCAGCCTCCCGTGCGATCGTAGGAGCTTCCTCAAATCCACGGCCGCCCTGACCAGTCTGGCCCTTTGGCCGATCAGCAGTTTCGGTTCTGCGGCTGGCGGTTTCAGCCTGTCGCCGCGCAAGAAGAAGCCGGGGCTTATCCGTGGCGCATTCTTCTATCCGCCGGCGGACCTCGTCCTGGCCGGTAAGAATGAAGACGGCTGGAGCAAGCACGAGTGGTTTACCTGGCCGGGCAACCAATTTGCCCCGGAACAGCAGCAGGTGAAGTTCCTCGCCCAACTGCGCCGGCTCACCCGCGGCTTGGACCTCACACTGGCGCTGGAAGAGAAGCCCCTTTATACCGACGCTGCCGTCCGCGCGTTCATTGCCAGCCTTGAAACCAACAAGCCCGACGCGCTCCTCCTCTTCAACTTCTGGAACAGCTTCAGCGCCAAGCTCCGGCCCATCCTGGACGCCTGGAAAGGGCCGATCATCCTCTACCATCCCGTCGGCGCCAACCACCAGGCGCCGCCTGAGTATTTCCGCACCGCTCCGCGCTTGCAGTACATCCATTCTATCGAGAACTGGGATGCGCTCGAGCGCGGCCTGCGCGCCGTCCATGCCAGCACGCGGATGGCCCAGAGCCGCCTGCTCCGCGTGGCCAGCCAGTTCAAGCAGCAAGAGGACACCACGGAGCCCTTCTTCGGTCTGGCCATTCGGGGCGTGCCGGCTGACCAGTTCAACAACCTCTTTGACGAGACCAAGCTATCCCGCGACATGGAGCGCCTGGCCAAGTCCGTCCGTTCCCAGGCCCGGCACGTCACCGACTTGAGCGAGGTTGCGTTCCAGGACGCCGTCCGGTCCCACGCCGCCGTCCAGCAGATCATGGAACGGCACGAGGCGGACGCCATCACCATCGAGTGCCTCATGCTCAAGCACCGCAAGCCGTGCCTGAGTTTCGCCCTGAACAACGGCAACCTGCTTCCTTGCGGTTGCGAGAACGACCTCAACGCCTCCCTCACGCTTATGCTCGGCGCCAACTGCCTCGGGCGCGGCGGCTTCCAGCACAACCCCGAGTTCGACACGGACCAGAATCTTTACTTCGGCGCCCATTGCACCTGCGCGACCCGGCTGCATGGCCCGCAGGCGAAGGCGGCGCCTTACAGCCTGCGCCCGTTCTTCCATCAGATGCCCAAGACGCTCGCTCTAGATGTGCAATGGCCGGCGGGCGAGACCGTGACGCTCTGCAAGTATCACAGCGGCAAGAAGCAGTTGGACGCCTGGCGCGGCCAGGTCGTTTCCTCCCCAACCTGCCCGCCCACGGGCGGTTGCGCGACACGCGTGCTCGTCAGAATCCCGGACGTCAAAGACGTCTGCACCATCTATCCCGGGCCGCACCCGATCCTCTATTGCGGCGACTTTGCGGGGCACCTCAAGACGCTGGCCAAGCTCTATGAGCTGGAGCTGCGGACCAATTGCTAGCCCGAGCGCAAACCATCGCCGCTTTTACCGCCGCCGGACAAGCAGCGTCTGTCAAATTGCCGCTTGGAACGGCGCAACTTTCGGCTAGCTTCCCTGTTAAAGAGAAGAGCAATTTCGGTTTATGCCGCAGTTTTCTTACAAAGCCCGCCGCCGGACCGGTGAAGTCGTTGAGGGCATGCTTGAGGTCGCCGACCGTTCGGCGGCCTTGGTGCAAATTGAGCGCCTGGGACTCTTCCCGGTCGCGGTGGATGCCGCCAAAGGCGGGGCGGTCGCAGCCGCGGCGGAGCGGCAGAGCGGGCAGAAGCGCGACTGGCGGGCGGTGCTGCCGCCGACCTTGCGGGTGGCGATGTCCCAAAAGCGCAAACCCAAGCTCCAGGAACTGGCCACCTTCACGCAGCAGTTGGCCAACCTGCTCAGTTCCGGGATGCCCCTGACGGTCGCGCTTAACAGCATGACCCACCTGGAGTCCAAAGGTATTTCGGCTGACGTCAGCAAGGAATTGAAGCAGGACGTGATGGAGGGGAGGAGCCTGTCCGATTCCATGGCCAAGCAGCCGCGCATCTTCTCCGACCTGTATGTGAACATGGTGCGCGCGGGCGAGTCCAGCGGCGCGCTGGTGGAAGTGCTCCGGCGCATGGCGGACCATTTCGAGCGGTTTGCCCAGGTGCAGTCCAAGTTCACCTCGGCGCTGGTCTATCCGGCCTTCGTCGCCGTGGTCGGCATCGCCATCATGTTCTTCTTCATGACCTACATGCTGCCCAAGTTCATGTCCATCTTCGAGGGCATGAACGTGCCACTGCCGATGATGACGCAGATTCTGGTGAGCATCAGCCATATCTTTGCGGGTTACTGGTGGCTGATGCTGGCGGTGGTCATCGCGGGTGTGATTCTGTTCAAGCGGTTCCAGGCGACCGAGGAGGGCCGCCGGCAGATTGATCATTGGCGCATGAACGCCCCGGTCTTCGGCAAGGTGGTGAAGTTGAATATCTTCGGCCAGTTTGCGCGGACCCTCTCGACCTTGCTGGAAAACGGCGTGCCCGTGCTGACCGCGCTCAAGATCACCGAGCAGATCATCCCCAACAGCATCGTCAAGGAAGCCATCGCCAAGACCCGCGAGGAAGTGACTGACGGCAAGACCATTGCCCAGCCACTGGCGCGCAGCAAGCTTTTCCCCCAGCTCATGGTGGACTTGGTGAAGATCGGCGAGGACACCGGTGACGTGCCGGGGGCGCTGAAGAACGTGGCCGACACCTACGAGAACGAACTCAGCATCGCCTTGCGCGTGATGACCAACATGATCGAGCCGGTGCTGATCATCGTCATGGCCGTGCTCGTCGGGTTGCTGCTGTTGAGCGTGCTCTCCGCCATGTTCGCCATCACGGCCAATATCGCGCGGTGAGTGAATGAGTCCGAAGTCCAAAGTCCAAAGTCGAATGTCTGGGGCGGGTGCTGCGTGTGGCGTGCGGCGTGTGGCTCCGGCGGAACACGCAGCACGCAGCACGTTTCACGTTTCACGTTTCATGGCTCCTTCCCGCGCCTTCACCCTCATCGAAATCATGATCGTCGTCGGCATCATGGGCATCGTCATGGCCATGAGCGTGCCGATCGTCTATAAAGTCTGGCGCAAGGCCCCGATGACGCAGGCGGTGAAGGACATCGTGGAAGTCTGCAGCCATGCCCGTGCCCGAGCGATCATGCAGGGCACCATGACCACGGTGGTCATCCATCCCAAACAGAACCGCCTGGCATTGGGCGGTGCTGGCAGCGCGCTCCAGCCATCCCCAGAACCGGGCGGCGAGGTGGCCCTGAGCGCGCCGGCGGCGACCGGCTCCGGTCTGGCCGCGCAGCTTTCCGACCAGGTCATCATCGAGATGCTGGATGTGAACATGTCGGGGATAGAATTCAACGATGCAGAGCAGGTGACGATTCGCTTTTACCCCAACGGGGTCTCCGACGAAATGAAGATGATTCTATTCGACGGGCGGCAGCGGATGGGGATTGAGTTGGAGATCACCACCGGTCTGGCCAGTGTCGTGCCCGACCCCTTGCGGGAGTGGAGCCGGCGATGAACTGGTGCCGCAAGCTGGTAGCGCAGATTTCCAATCTGCCGTATCGCAGGTTTTCAACCTGCTGGCGCCGGGGCTGCTTCCGGGGGGCTGCGGATTCCAGATCCGCGATACAGCAGATTGGAAATCTGCGCTACGAACCGGGATGCGACGCGCCCCTTGCTCCCCGGCGTTCCCGCTGCTCGCAAACCGCTTTTAGCCTCCTGGAGGTCATGATCGCCTGCGGCATCTTCTTCATGGCCGTCTTCGCCATTCTGGCGATGGTTTCCGCGGTGCTGCGCAACGCGCGCAGCTTGCGCCGGACCGAGCTCGATGCCGGCATGGTGGCGGCGCAGGTTACCAAGACCAATCGGCTCACCGAGGGCATTGAGTCCGGCGACTTCGGCAATCTCTACCAGGATTACTCCTGGGAGACGGAGACCTACGAGCCAGCGATCTCAGCCACCAACGGCCTTTGGCAAGTGGACATTGTCGTCCGCCGCCGCGGCGTCCAACAACCGGTGGATAGCATGAGTATCCTGGTCTATTCGCCGGACTCCTCCACCCGCATCGGCCCTCGATGATTCCCATGATGAATGCGCGGCGCACGAGCTTCAGATACCCTCTGCGGTGGAGACTGGGTGAGCCTTCCGTTTCCCCCTCACCCGCCCTGGAGCGCACCCTCTCCCCCTCCGAGGGGGAGAGGGACGGGGCGAGGGGGCTTGCGTCACTTCCGCGGCCACCTTCAGCCCCCGCTGCTGGGTCAAAGGCTGCGAGCCTCCGCTCCGCTTTTACGCTGGTCGAGATCATGGTCGCGATCGGCATCCTGTCCATGGTCCTGGCCGCGATCTATTCGAGCTGGACGGCGATTCTGCGCGGATCCAAGGTGGGGCTCGACGCCGCAGCCTCGGCGCAGCGGGCGCGGATTACCATTCGTGTGCTGGAAGATTCGCTGGGATCCGCGCAATCCTTCTCGGCCAACCTGCCGTATTACTATTTTGATGCCGAAAACGGCGATACCCCGGTGTTGAGCTTCGTTGCCCGCTTGTCCAAATCCTTTCCGCGCAGCGGTAAGTTCGGCGATCTGGACGTGCGCCGCGTCACCTTCTCCGTCGAGGGGGGGCCGGATGGCTCCACGTCAACTGGTCCTGCGGCAGAATCCCTTGATCATGGACCTGGATGAAGACGAGAAGAAGTATCCCATTGTGCTGGCGAAGAACGTGATGGGCCTCGAGATGCAGTTCTGGGACACGAACAAGAATCCGCCGGATTGGGTGGACGAGTGGGCTGGCCCCAAGACCAACCAATTGCCCAAGCTGGTGATGGTCACCTTGAAACTGGCGGACAATCCGCATTCCCGACGGGTTACGGAAGAGATCACCCGCATCATCAGCCTGCCGGCGATGACTGTGCAACCGGTCTGGCAGGTGTCCCGCGGCCAGGGCGGCCCGGGAACGCCGGGCGCCCCTGGGACACCCGGGGTGCCTGGGACACCGGGCATGCCGGGAGCGCCGGGTATGCCGGGAGCGCCAGGTATGCCGGGCGGGCCAGGCAACCTGCAACCCGAACGGCCATGAGAGTAGCTCCTGCCTCATCCCATCACGCGGCTGCGTTGACCCCGCCCCACGCACCGCGCCCCACGCGTCCTGCCCCGCTCCCGGCCGTTCTCTGACCTGTAACCCTTTCAACCATTCCGAACGCGGCATCGCCTTGATGATCGTGATGATCTCGATCATGGTCCTTACGATCCTGGCGGCGGGTTTTGCTTATTCCATGAAAGTCGAGACCAAGCTGGCCCGCAACGCGAACAGCGAGGCGGAGCTGGAATGGCTGGGGCGGTCCGGGGTCGAGTACTGCCGCTGGGTCCTGGCCAATTCGCTGGCCAACCCGATGCAACCCTACGATTCGCCGACCAGCCCTGGGCTACCGGCTCGGGCTGGCTCGGCCCCACCAACAACCCCATCGCCGAAGTCCAGAACCCCATAACGCTTGGGCACGGCACGGTGACCTGGACGATCACCGACCTCGAACGCAAGTTCAACATCAACTCCCCGGAACCCTTGCTGCAACAGGTTCTGCCCCAGGCCCTCACGCTGATGGGAGTGGCCCCGGGCGAGGCTACCCCCATCGTCAACTCTATCCTGGACTGGATTGATCCCGACGACACGACCCACATCGAGGGCGCGGAAACCAGCGACTACAAGACCCTTAAACCTCCCTATACTGCCAAGAATGGGCCTATTGACGACATCTCCGAACTCCTGCTGATCAAGGGCATAACTCCGGAAATCTACTACGGTGGCGCGGCGACCAATTACCAGCCGAATTACCTCAGCCAGCAACGCGGCCCGTTCGGCCAGGCTGCCAACGCCGCGCCGATGATCATCATCGGAATGACCAACCTTTTCACGCCGCTTTCCAGCGGCAAGATTAACCTCAACACCGCTCCGGCGGAGGTCGTCCAACTGATCCCGGGGGTTGATGCAGAGATCGCCCAAGAGATCGTCAACGGCCGGTCGGGGGAAGACGACGGCAGCGGTCTGATGGGGCCTTATCGTGCGGTTGGCCAGGTGAGCCGGATCCCCAACCTGCCCCTGCAACTCGTGGCGCAGATCGGCCAATTCTGCGACGTGCGCAGCCGAACCTTCCAGGTCCAAGTGGACGCGGAAGTGGGCGGCTACAAACGCACCTTCTACGCCATCCTCGGACGCAACAGCCCCCGCGATGTGCAGGTGCTCAGCTTCTATTGGAAGTAGTCCGCGGTTCCCCTGGCCGGCTTCACCGCCGCGCCACCTCCAGGCATGACATCCGCGTCAGGTCGCGCACGATCAACCTGCCCCCGGCCAGCGCCAGTGGCGCCCAGGACTCGCGGCCCTTCAACACCTGCGCCTGGGCCAGCAGGGTGTATTTTGCCGGCGTCGCCTCGATGAGGCGCAAGAGGCCGGCATCGTTCACGGCGAAGATGAGCCCGTCGGCCATGAGGAAAGGGCCAAGGCCGAATTGCTGGCCGGAGCCGCTGGTCCAAACCGGTTTCCCCTCCAGGCTCAGGCACACGAACTTGCCGTCGGCGCGCACGCCGTAGAGATGGTTGTCCAGCAGAATCGGCGTATGCTGCGTGGCGCCGAATACTTCCGGCTCGAGCTTGAAGACGGTCCGGGGCACAAAGCGCTCGCCTTCCTTGTGAAGTTGCAGCATCAGGCTGCCGGCGTTGTAGCCGCCGCTGAGGAGAATCCGCCCGTCACTCAACACCAGCGGCGAGGGCACAGTGGCGATGCTGATTCTTCCAGGCCGTGGTGTCCCAGAGGATCGAGCCGTCCCTGGCCGAGACGCCCACGACGCCTTTGTTGGCGCAATACACGTACATGCGCTGGCCGCCAAACTCCATCGGCATGACCGACGAATGGGTCATCTTCCAGCCGCGCGGATTGGGGGTCTGCCAGAGGACGGCACCGGTCTGCGCGTCGCACGCGAGCAGCAGCGCCGTTTGGCCGCCGGGCGCAAGAATGACCGCGCCATTGTCAATCAGCGGACACTGCCCGGCATACCAGGGGGGGACGGTCGTGCCGTACTGGCGGACCAGGTCCAGCCCCCAGCGCAGTTCGCCCGTAACCGAGTCCAGACACACCACGTGGCACTTGGGGCCCATCGCCACAACAAGCTTGTCGGTGACTGCGGGCACAGTGCGCGACATGCCGTGGTTGCGCTTCACCGAGACCGAATACGCATAACGCCAGATCTCGTGTCCGTCGGCCAGCGAGAGGCAGCGGAGGGCGTCCTGCTTCTTGTCGCGGTCGTAGTCCATGAGATAGACGCGCCCGTTGAGGACCGCGGCGCCGGCGTAGCCTTCGCCCACGTCAATCGCCCACAGCTCGCGCGGCTCCGAGGGTTGCCAGGCGCGCGCGAGGCTTACGGTTTCGGTGCTGATGCCGTCGCGGTTTGGCCCGCGAAACTGCGGCCAGGCGCCCGGGAGATTCGCCGGCTGGCCCTCAGATCGGACGAGCTTACCGGCCAAAACTGGGTTCGGCGTGCCGCCGGATTCGCTGCCCGGCGCCTGGTCCGTTCCCGGCACGCGCAGCGCCAGCGGTTTGTTTGTCCCGCGCCCGAACCAGACCACGAACGCCACCAATGCTAGAAGCCCGAGCGCCGCCGGAATCAGGAACGTTGTCTTTGCCAGCCCAAACTTCTTCATCAGTTCCGCACTTTGTACCGGGATTCAGGCGCCGGGTCGAGCTTCTCCGGGCAGAAATCAGGCCGAGAATAGATAACGCCCGCCGTCCTCCGGGCCGTAGACATTAACAAGCATCGGCCTTCACCCCTTCAACTGGAACGTGCCGACTTGCCCAGCGTGGGCCAAGCCAGGTGCCCACAGGACACCCCCCTTGTGTCTCCAGGAACCGTTGGACAGCGTATGGCTGGCCACCCTGGCCGTAGGCGCTTAAGTCTCGTTTTCTATTGTTCCTCTATTGCTCCTCTATTGCTCCTCTATTGCTACGCGTTCCCCCCTACCCCTTCCCCCGGGGACCGCAATCTTCTGCGCCCCCTCGCGCTGGGTCCCTTCCTGGAGAGGGTCCAGGCTTGGCGACCATTCAAACGCGAGCGCCTTTTGTCGCCCCCAATTCCTCTCCTGTGTCTGGCGGCTACTCTGGTCAGGCACAAACTCCCCGGATGAACTGAAAAGCTCCGTCAGGAGCGCCATGTCTGTATTCACGATGTTGAACCGTCTGGGTCAAGCTCCGTAGGAACAGCATGAAACAGCGCTCAGCGACCTGGCAGCAGCCGGAGATAAGCGGTCAAAACGGTCCGGCTCCCTGCCGCTCCACGAAGAGCGCCCCCCTCGCGGCTCGTTCGGACAAGCCGCCTGGCCGCCATTGAGAGGAGTTGAGCCCGTTCGGTTAAGGCCGCGTTAGAAGGTAAACCAGAGCTCCGCGCGCAGGAAGGTCATCGTCTGATCGCTGACGTAGTAATTGCCCGGAAACACAAACTCGCTCCAGAGATGCCCGCTCATGTGCCGGCTGAACTGGTATTTCAGGATGGCCTGGAGGTAGTGGCCGCGGAAATTCCCCCCCCCGGGGTTCCCATCGGTCCCCGTGAACGCCGTGGGAACGTTCGCCCGGGTGGGGACGTCCTGCTGGGCGAACATCACATTGTAATTCACAGAGAAATTCATGCGCTGAATGGGAATGAAGCTCCAGCCGGGTCCCAAACGCCAAATATTGGCCATCTGAGCGGTGCGACTTTCAGGGATGTAACTATATGGGGCGTAAAGTTCGCTCCAACGCGGCCAGCGGCCCCACAGAACGTCAAACATCTCGTCGTTCCCGGTACCCGGGTTGTCGCCGGACAAGAACTCATAGGCGAGATAAACCTCGTTCGCCATACTGTCCTTGAACAAGTAGCCGAGCCTGCTGTTGACTCCAAACGCGTGAAGGTCATGATAATCGAGGGCGGCTGCCGCTCCGGCATCGGAATTTAGCAGCTTCGGGTCCTGCTTCCGGCCGAACTGGTATGCGCCTTCCGCGGAGTACTGCCAATGCTCCTTCACCAGCCCTGAAACTCGGCCGCCCACGGTGAAAATGTCCGCATTGTCTCCATTAGCATACGTACCGGTGCCATTGGCTGCCGAGGTGGCGCCGGGGGGGAAACTATTGCGCGTGTCGTGCTTATAAATGAAATATCCGTCCAGGTTGGCCGGCTTAACACTCTTGTTGGCCACCCATAAGATTGCGCCTTTCTCGTTTTGATCGGTCAGCGTGTAGCGGTTGGGGCTTCCCGCCGTGGTGGAGGACCCGATGGTGGGCAGCCACTCGTCGGGCTCCGCATATTGGAAAATGCCCATCATATCAATCTTGGTTTTTTGTTCCTCGAGGTTGATGGTCGCCCGGACTGAGTCCATGAAGAAGGTCCAAGATCCGTCATTCGGTGTCCCATCAGCGATCAGCCAGCCGTCGCCGGGGAAGGGATCCGCGCTGAAACGCACGTCCTGCCGGCCCACCTTGATCCGGGCAGGCAACCCCGCAATGTTCGTCCAATTCACATTGAGGTTGTCAAAAATCCCATACCGCCACTCCAGGCCCGACTGCCTTAAGAAGGTGCCGGAGGACGACGACTCCATCCACTCCCGCGGTTCGGCGGCCAGCCGCACATTCAAATTGAGGTCCTGCACCGGTGTGAACGTGGTCCAAATCCGGCCGCGGAAGCGGAAGTAATCCTGCGAGTGCAGATCGTAGAATCTAGGGTTTACCGTGGGGTCTGAAGTCAGCGTCTGCGCATTGTTGAAGTACTCATTGCGCAGCCGCATGTCGGCGCCCCAGGTCATCCACGAAGTCGGATTCTTGATGTCCTTGATCATTTGTTCCGTGGGACTGAGGGCGGGCGGCGGCGGAGCGGATGCTGCCGCGGTAGGTTGGGCGGTTTGAGCTGAGGCGATCACCAGGGTCGCGCCCAGCGTGATGATGGTTAGTGCCTGCACTTTAGTTCTCATGACTTGTTCCAGTTAAGACAGGCGCCGCTCCTCTGAAAGCGAACACCAGTCGGTCGCTACAGTTTAAGGTTATCGTTCACACTGCCGAAGGCCCTCTCTCGGCCATTTCTTTGTGCCTTCAGCTTAAGCGCCTGCAATTCTAGGCCCCCGCACCGGGCTGTCTAGCCCTAATGATAAGAAATGTCGCATCTTTTTGCCTCCCATTAGTTAGCATTCTTTGCGGGGGGACAAACAAAATAGGATAAGCCTTGGCCTTAGCCTCGATTTTATTGAAGTGGCCGTAACATTTGGCAATCTTGTCGGCATGACCGGGTTATCCGATGTGTTGCAGTTGCGCGTCCGCTACAGCGAGACGGACCAGATGGGGACGTTCTACAACTCGCGGGCGCTGGAATGGTTTGAGTGCGGGAGGAGTGAGCTGATGCGCCGCCGGCTGGGGATGTCCTACGCCGCGCTCGAGGAGCAGGGCGTCTTCCTGCCGCTGGTGGAGGCGCATCTGGAATTCCAGGGGGGCGCGCGCTACGATGACTTGCTGGAGATTGCCTCCACGGTGGAGATCTCCGGGCGGGCGAAGCTGCGGTTCGCGGTGCAGATTCATCACGGCGGCAGTGGCAAACCGGTGGTGCGCGGCTACACGGTTCACGCCTTCACCGACCGGCACGGCAAGCCGATCCGTCCCCCGGCCTGGTTCACCGAGTTGCTGGCCCGGGCCGCTGCCGTTGGGGGGCCGAGCCAAATGTAACGGGTTGGGATTAGGTTGCGTCTGAAGCGGGGAATCTGATAAAAGCGGCTGGTTGCAAGAGGCCCAATGTCTATGAGCAAACACGCGAAAAGTACAAACAAGAGTTTCCACCCGCTCAGCGCGCCGGATTTTCTGCCGCTGCCGCAATTACGGGATCTGCAGTTGCAGCGGCTCCAGGCCATCGTCCAGCGCGCCTATGACCGCGTCGCCCTCTTCCACAAACGGATGGAAGAGCGGGATCTGACGCCGGAGGACATTCGGACTCTGGACGATATCACCAAACTGCCTTTCACGGAGAAGACCGACTTGCGCGACACTTATCCCTTCGGCCTGTTCGCCAGCCCCATGAAGGAGATTGTCCGCCTGCACGCCTCCAGCGGCACGACCGGCAAGCCGATCGTCGTCGCCTACACGCAGGAGGATGTGCAGGTCTGGACCAACGTCATGCTGCGCAGCTTCGCGGCGTGCGGGGTGCACGAGGGCGACATCATCCAGAACGCCTATGGCTACGGCCTGTTCACCGGCGGGCTGGGCGCGCACTACGGCGCCGAGGCGCTGGGCGCGACCGTCATCCCGATCTCGGGCGGCAACACACCGCGCCAGTTGATGGTGATGAAGGATTTTGGGGTGACGGCCATCTGCTGCACGCCGAGTTACTTCCTCCACCTGATTGACCAGGCGCCGGAGGTCGGGATAAACATCAAGGACCTGCCGCTGCGGGCGGGCATTTTCGGCGCCGAACCGTGGACCGAGTCCATGCGGCGGAGGATCGAAGCGGAGAGCGGCATCAAGGCCTACGACATCTACGGTCTGTCCGAGATCATCGGCCCCGGTGTGGCCATGGAATGCGCCTGCCAGGCCGGCGCGCACATTTTCGAGGATTATTTCTATCCCGAGATCATCAACCTCAAGACGGGCAAACCCTGCCCGGAGGGAGAGGAAGGCGAGCTGGTCCTGACCACGCTCGGGAAGAAGGCCATGCCGATGATCCGCTACCGCACGCGCGACATCACCACCCTGGCCGCCGAAACCTGCGACTGCGGCCGCACGCTGCGGAGGATCAAGCGCATCGGCCGCCGCGCCGACGACATGTTCATCATCCGCGGCATCAACGTCTATCCCTCCCAGATCGAAACCGCCCTCTTGAAAGTGGAAGGCACGCTGCCGCACTACCAGATCGTGCTGACCCGCGAGAAGGACCTCGACGTCATGGAAGTGCAGGTTGAAGTCACGCCGGAAGTTTTCGCCGACACGGTCGGCGCGCTCGAGCAGTTGCAGAGCAAGCTCACCCGGTCCATCGAAACCACCGTCGGCGTGCGGGCCGGCGTGCGGCTGGTCCAACCGCGCACCATTCAGCGCAGCGAAGGCAAGGCCAAACGCGTCATTGACCAACGGAAAATGTAACCCTTGGAGGACAAGTATCTATGAAAGTCAAACAGCTCTCATTGTTCCTGGAAAACAAGCCCGGCGCGCTCAGCCGGCCCGTCAAGCTGCTCGCCAAAGCGAAGTTCAACATCCTGACGCTCTCCATCGCCGACACGCAGCAGTTCGGCATCCTGCGCTTCGTTGTCCGCGACTGGCAAAAGGCCAAGCGAATTCTGGAGCGGGACGGCCTTGTGGTGAAGGTCTCCGACCTGGTCGCCGTGGAAGTGGCTGATAAACCGGGCGGGCTGGCGAAGATCCTGGTCACACTCGAAAAGGCCCGCGTCAACCTCGAATACATGTACGGCTTCACGCTCCGGCAGGAGGGCAAGGGCGTGCTGGCCTTCCGGTTGGATGACCCGGACCGCGCCATCGCCGCCTTGCGGAAAAAGGGCATCAATTTGGTTTCGAGTGTGGACCTGTTCAAGCGGCTGGAGCGCTGACAGGTATCTTCTCTGATTTCCGATAGACGAGGCCCTGGAACAGTGCGACCAGTTCGCCTGCGTCGTCCTTCACCTCCACCGTGTAAGAGCCCAGCTTGAAGTTCCGGGAGAGTTCCCTGGCCTCGGCCCACAGCGTGCCGGTGGTGCCGGCTTTCATGAAGGTAATGCTCACGTTGATGGCGACGGCGACGGTGCCGTGTGAATTGGACGCGGCGGCGAACGCAAAATCGGCCAGCGTGAAGATGGCTCCGCCCTGAACCGTCCCGTAGCCGTTCAAATGGTGTGGGTGCAAGGTCATCTTCGCCCGCGCCTGCCCCGGTGACACTGAGACCAGCTCGATGTTCGCCCGCTCGGCGAACTTGTCGTTCTTGAAGAAGCCTTGAATGTTGCCCGACGCATCGCCTTGTTGCGCCGCACCTGTTTGCATCTCTTTGCTCATATCAATTCAGGCCGTAGGCTTGCCGAATGCAATTCGGCGATACGGCAGATTGGAAATCTGCGCTACGACCGCTTGGGCTTTACCGGTCATCATCGGTCAGGCTGTTTGCTAGTGATCCAACGTTTCTGCATTCTACCTTCTGCCTTCCTCTTCTTGCCCTTTGCGTCCGATCAGGAACGCCTTCCGGTTCCCTTCAAAGAAGTTCTCCGCAAACCCGGCGCGCAAGGCTGCCAGCCATTGCTCTTCCGCCATCGGCAGGTGCGCGCTCAGCGCGCCCAGCAGGGCCACGTTCAGCGTCTTCTTGTTCGGCAAGTGGTCGGCCGACACGGCATCGGGCGTGATCAAGACGCCGCCCGGGCGCAGCATATACCGGTGCGGCTCGACTTGTGTCGGCTCGAGCACCAGCAGGAAATCCGCTTCGCCGGCGGGCACCATCGGGCTGAAGACCCGGTCGCCGAACCGCACGTCGCCGGTGACCGAGCCGCCGCGCTGGCTCATGCCCTTGATCTCGCTCTTCTTCACGTCGTGACCGGCGCGCAGCGCGACGTCGGCCAGAATGTCGGTGCCTTTGAGCACACCCTGGCCGCCGAGGCCGGCGACGATGATATTGGTGACTTTGGTCATGGAGGTGTGAAACGTGAAACGTGAAACGTGATGCGTGATGCGTGATGCGTGAAACGTGAAACGTAATGAGGGATCAGACGGGGACCGGGTTAGGGGCCTTCGCGGCTTCGCATTCGCAGCGTTGCTCTTCGTATTGCTTGAGCTGTTTGGCGATCAGGATGCAGGGCCGCCGGGCGATGATGACCGCCAGTTCGTTGCTCTCCAGGCATTCCGCCAGGAGGCGGTCGAATTCCCCCGTGCCAAACCGCGGCTCGATGACATGCACCCGCCGGATGCCCAGCGACCGGGCCAGGTCTTCGAGCACGAGCTTGCCGGTCGGCTCGTGGTCGAGGGTGCGGCCCGTGCCGGGATGCTCCTGGTGTCCGGTCATTGCCGTGGTCGAATTGTCGAGAATGATCAGGACATGGCCGTTCGGCGGCGGATTATAGACCATCTCGACCAGGCCGCTGATGCCGCTATGCACAAACGTGCTGTCGCCGATGACGCTCACCACGCGGCGGGCTTGGTCGGGCGGGAGAACATGGCGCAGGCCCAGCCCGACCCCGAGACTGGCGCCCATGCAGACACACGTATCCATGGCCTCAAAGGGCTGCAAGACCCCCAGCGTGTAGCACCCGATGTCGCCCGCCACAATGCAGTTCCGCTTGTGCAGCGACTCAAAGACGACGCGGTAATTGCAGGCGTCGCAGAGTTGGGGTGGTTTGCCGGGCGGTTTGACCGGCTCGGGGCTGAGGTCGTTATTGAGAATGCGCCGCACGCGCGGCACGTCCAGCTCACCGAACCGGTACATGTCGGCCTTGCCTTCCACCGAAATGCCCGCGGCCCGGATGGCTTCCACGAGGTAAGGATCGCCTTCTTCGATGACCACGCAGCGCCCGACGCTCCGGACGAACTCCGCGATCTTCTTCATCGGCAGCGGGTAGGTGAACCCCAACTTGAGCACGCGAGCTTCCGGAGCCGCTTCACGCACGTGCATGAAGGAAATGCCCGAGGTGATGATGCCAAGCGATGGGCTGCCCTCCACGAGCCGGTTCAGCGGACTGGCCTCGTTCCACTCCTGCATCTCGGCTAGCTTCTGGCGCAGCCGCCGGTGTGCCGGCCGGGCGTAGGCCGGGATCATCACCCGGCCGCGGATGTCCCGCTCGAAGTTCGCCGGCCGGGGCGCTGCGTTGGTCGGACGCGGCTGAACGACTGTGTAGCTGTGGCAGACGCGGGTCGTGACCCGGAACAGGACTGGAATCTTCCAGCGCTCGGACAGCTCGATGGCGGCGAACATGAAATCATACGCCTCCTGCGAGTCGGACGGCTCGAGCATCGGCAGCCCAGCCGCCACCGCGTAACGCCGGTTGTCCTGCTCGTTCTGGCTCGAGGCCATGCCCGGGTCGTCAGCCGTGACAACAATCAGCGCGCCGCTCACGCCGGTGTAGGCGGCGGTGAACAGCGGGTCGGAGGCCACGTTCAGCCCCACGTGTTTCATCGTGCACAGCGCCCGCGCCCCCGCAAAGGCCGCCCCGATCACTACCTCCAGCGCCACCTTCTCGTTCGGCGACCACTGGGCGTGCCCGCCGACTTCGGAGAAATACTCCAGGATCTCGGTGGACGGCGTCCCGGGGTAGCCGGCGCCGAGCGCGACGCCGGCGTGCCGTGCCGCCAGCGCGATCGCTTCGTCGCCGCTCAACAGAAGTCTGTTTGACTCGTTCATTCGATAAAATGCGCGGCAGCTTAATACCTTCTGCGTTGGCGTTTGGAAAACAAATTCAGCCTTGGATTTTGATGGACAACCCCGCAGCGCCGGGTATAAAAGCCTTTCACCATCATGTTCTGGGACCAGGCATCTGAAACGCTGGCGCGTCCAACCCTCGAGCAACTGCAGCTCAAGCGCCTGCAGGACACCCTCGAGCGCGTGGCCCAGCGCGTGCCGTTTTACCAGCAGCGGTTCTCCGAACTGGGCCTGACGCCCGCGGCCATCAAGACGCTCGACGACGTCCGGCGGCTGCCCTTCACGACCGGCGCCGACCTGCGCGCGACCTATCCCGCCGGCCTGCTGGCCGTGGAGCGCGACGAATCGGTGCGCCTCCACACCTCCAGCGGCACCACCGGCAAGCCCAAGGCCATCTTCTTCTCGCGCCAGGATATTGATAACGCCGCCGAGCTCATCGCCCGCTCGCTCGTGATGACCGGCATCACGAAGCAGGATGTCCTCCAGAACATGATGAGCTACGGCCTCTTCACCGGCGGACTCGTGATGCACTACGGCGCGGAGAAAATCGGCTGCCTGGTCATTCCCGCCGGCCCGGGCGCTTCCGAGCGGCAGTTGCTGCTCATGCAGGATTTCCGCACCACCGCCGTTCATATCCTCCCCAGCTACGCCCTTTACTTCGCCACCTTCCTCGAGCAGCGCGGCATTGATCCGCGCAAGGATCTTGCGCTCCGCAAGGCGTTCGTCGGCGCCGAACCCCACACCGAAGAAACCCGCCACCGCATCGAGCAGGCCCTCGGCTGCGACGTCTATAACTCCTACGGCCTCACCGAAATGAACGGCCCCGGCGTCGCCTTTGAATGCGAATACAAAGCCGGCCTCCATCTCTGGGAAGACAACTTCATCCTCGAAATCATCAACCCTGCTACTGGCGAGCCGTTGCCCGAAGGCCAGACCGGCGAACTGGTCCTTACCACCCTCACGCGCGAGGCCATGCCCATTCTCCGCTACCGCACCCGGGACATCACCTCCGTCATTCCCGAACCCTGCCCGTGCGGCCGCACCCATCGCCGGCTTGTCCGCATCACCGGCCGCTCCGACGACATGCTCATCATCCGCGGCGTGAATATCTTCCCGCAGCAGATCGAGCGCGTCCTGATGTCCTTCCCGCAGGTTGGCCGCAACTACGTCATCATCGTCGAGGGGCTGGACGATCTGACCGTCAAGGTCGAGCTGGCCGCTGCCGGGTTTGACGGGCAGGTCGAGCACGTGGCCGCCCTCCAGCATCAACTGGTCGAGAAACTCCGGGCCGAAATCTGGGTCAGACCCAAAGTGGACCTCCTCCCCGCCGGCTCGTTGCCGGTCGCCGAAGGCAAAGCCAAACGCGTCATTGACAAACGCTCCCTCTAACTCCCCATCACTCCATTAATCCATTGATCCATTAATCCACCACCCCGCTTCTCCCTCCATGAGCGCTGTTTATCTCGTCGCCGTATTCGTCGAAAACAAGCCCGGCCAGACGGCCCGTATCACCCGGCTGCTCGCCGACGCCGGTGTCAACCTCCGCTGGTTCACCATTGCCAACAGCGGCAGCTTCGGCGTGATGCGCTTCCTGGTGGACCAGCGCGACATCGCCATCAGCGCCCTCAAAGAGAAGGGCGTGATGGTCTCCCCGGTGGAAGTGCTGGCCGTGGAAGTGCCCGACAAGCCCGGGTCGCTCCAGGCGGTGGCCGACCTGCTGGGGCGCAATAACATCAACCTCGACAACTCGTCCGGCTTCGTCGCCGGCAACCGGGCGATCCTGATCATCGAAGTCCACGAACTCGCCCAGGCCCGCACCATCCTTGAAGGGCAGGGCCTCCGCCTGCTTAGCCAGGAAGAAATGCTGCGACTCTAATTCGTCGCGTCGCTCCCGGCCTCTGACGGCGTTGCGTCCTGCGCGGTGGCCGCTTCCGCCGCCTCCAGCGATGCGTAATACAGTCCCAGGTTATGCTGCGCGGTCTTGTCCCCCGCCCGCGCGGCACGGCAGAACCATTTGACCGCCTCCCGCACGTCCTTCGGCACCCCGCGTCCGGTCTCGTAGCAAAGACCGAGGTTGCATTGGGCCGGGGCGCATTCCTGCTCCGCCGCCAGGCGATACCACTTCACCGCCTCGACGTGATTCTGCGGCACCACCTGGCCCGTTTCATAAAACACCCCCAGGTTGAATTGCGCCTGCGGTTCGCCCTGCTCGGCGGCGGCATGATACCACTTCACCGCTTCGGCGTAATTCTGCGGCACGCCCTGGCCGGTCTCGTAAAGCACGCCCAGGTTAAACTGCGCCGCCGGGTCGCCCTGCTCGGCGGCTTCGCGAAACCACTTCGCCGCCTGGCCGTACTCCTGCGGCACACCCAGCCCCGCCTGGTAGCAGAACCCGAGGTAACACTGCGCCGCCTCATCGTTCTGGTCCGCCGCCCGGCGAAACCACCTCACCGCCTCCTGGTAATCCTGCGGCACGCCCTGGCCGGTCTGATGGCAGATGCCGAAATAACACTGCGCCGCCGCATCCCCTTGCTCCGCGGCCTTGCGCATTTCATCAAAAGATTGCCACGTCCGCCGATTCGTTTGCATCAGTTTGGCCCACTGCTCTTCCGCAAATCGCTTCCGACCGGACAGCCTCGCGCCGCCCCGGTCGTCACGATCGCGGCCGAAGCTTAGAATCTAATCCCTCGATTTCAAGCTGTCATTTGGACGGCCCGGCTGCACGGTGCTAAGATAGCCCCGAGCAACAGCCTGCTTATGAGCACGTACCAATCCTATCGCCGTCTGCCTCCCTTGGCCGGCATCTGTTCCATGGACCAAGCCGCCCGACCCGGTCTGTCGGTGGAGGAATGCGTCCGCCGGCTCAAACGTTACCATTACACATTCAAGCGCCTGCACCAGATCTTTACCGCGCGCCTCACCGCTGAACCCATCTACGAACTTAAGATGGGCTTCAGCCTCCACGCCCATCTCTGCGCCGAACACGCCGCTGCGCTGCGCAAGCGGGTCGCCGAGATGCGCGAGCCGCCGCTCGGGCTCGAAGCGGTGCCCGATCCGAACCTCGAGGTCTTCTTCGACGAAATCCTCGGCGCGCCGACGACTGAGCAACTTGTCCTCGGCCTTTACGAGAAGGCCGTCCCGGCATTGCACGCCGCTCTCGAACGGCATTTGCAGGACACCAACCCACTGGCCGATCATCCCACCGTCCGCCTCTGTCGGTTCGCCCTGCTGGAACTGGACGACGTGAAGAAATTCGGCGGCGAAACCATCGCCGCGCTCGTGGATGAGAACTGCCGCCGGCTCGCAGGGGATTGGCTATCACTGCTGGACGATTGCCTCGCCGCTGCGGGAGCCCTCGACGGCGCTGCCCCACCTCGGCCCATCGCCATCCAGCGGCACCATTCCGCCAAGCCCTATCAATACGACGGCATCCCGAAGCGGGATGAACGCTTTCCCGACCCCTACAACATGGGCGTGAACGCGGAGGTGTTCCTCTACGACGAACAGTTTCCGCCCGAGCCCAAGACCCTGATGATGTTCTACAAGCGGCTGCGCGAGGTGGACGTGCCGGAGATGATGGCCAGCATCATTACCGAGACGACTGGCAAACCCTGGGAATACTATCGGGACCTGACCCGCCAGCTTTGGGACGAAGCCCGCCACGCCATGATGGGCGAAGTCGGCTTTGCCGACCTGGGCATTGATTGGCCCAGCAAGGTCATGGTGAATCATACCTGGTCGCTCGCGCTCAACACCCAGCTCAAGCCCCTCGAACGCCACGCCGTCCTCTACTTCATCGAGCAGGGCCTCATGCCCAAACACGGCAAACGCTTCGAATGGGAAGTCGGCCTCGCCTCGCACAACCCGCTGGCCGCCTTGTTCCAGGATTACGACTGGGCCGACGAAGTCCTCCACGCCCGCATCGGCCGCGACTGGTATCTGAAGGACTTCGCCAATCCGCAGGAGGGGGTCCGGTACGGTGATAGGTGCTGGTCGCGCGTGCTGATGAACTGGGAAAACTGGCGCCAGCAGGGGCTGACCCAGCACCGCAACTGGTGGCCGGACCTTTACCGCGAGGCCTGCCGCCGCTGGGGCGTCGAGCCCGACCCGAAAGTGCTGGCCTACTCGACCACCTACCAGACTGTCCGCGCTGATCTGAAGGAGTTGACGGGATCGGCGTAGCCCCCAGAAAAAGCTTTATTGCATCCTGCAAAAGCCTCAAAAGAACCGGATGAAATTGATTGAGAGTGCCCGTTGGAATTCCTGGTGCCCTACCTTGGTGCTGTGGCTTGCGTGTTCCCAATTTGCCGCGGCAGCACAACCGGCTGCCGCCGCTGCGGCGACGGTGAAGCCGCCGCCGGGGTTCACCGCCCTGTTCAACGGCCAGGACCTCACTGGTTGGCGCGGCGGCGAGACCTTCGACCACCGCAAGCTGCTGGCGCTGCCCGCTGAGGAGCGCGCCGCGCAGATCGCGAAGTGGACGGAATCCATGCGGGCCCACTGGCGCGCGGAGGACGGCGAACTGGTCAACGACGGCCACGGCGCCTACGCCACCACCGAGAAAGGACTACGGCGACTTCGAGCTGCTCCTCGATTACAGGACTGTTCCCAAGGCCGACTCGGGCATTTACCTGCGCGGCTGCCCGCAGGTCCAAATCTGGGATTCCACCGAGCAGGCGAAGTTCGCGATCGGCGCCGACAAAGGTTCCGGCGGCCTCTGGAACAACAGCCCCGGCGCGCCCGGCAAAGACCCGCTGGTGCTGGCGGACAAGCCCTTCGGCGAGTGGAACGCCTTCCGCATCCTGATGGTGGGCGCGCGCGTGAGCGTCTGGCTCAACGGCAAGCTCGTCGTGGACCACGCGCCGCTCGAGAACTTCTACGACCGCAAGACCCCCGTGCCGCCCAAAGGCCCGATTGAACTCCAGACTCATGGCGGTGAAATCCGCTGGCGCAACATCTTCCTCCGCGAGATCGGGTCGGAAGAGGCTAACAGGATTCTGGCCAGCCGCGGAGGCGAGGGGTTCAAGTCCATCTTCAATGGCCGGGATTTCACCGGCTGGGCCGGGCCGACAAACAATTACAGGATCGTGGATGGAGCCATCCAGTGCCGTCCGCACGAAGGCGGCACGATTCACACGACTGAGGAATACGCGGATTTCGTCGCCCGGCTGGAGTTCAAGCTGCCGCCCGGGGGCAACAACGGCCTGGCCATCCGCTACCCCGGCCAGGGCGACGCGGCTTACAGCGCGATGTGCGAGCTCCAGGTGCTCGACGACAACTACGAGCAGGCCACCGGTCAGAAGATTGACCCACGCCAGGCGCATGGGTCGGCTTACGGCATGGTCGCCGCCGCCCGCGGCTATCAGCACCCGGTCGGCGAGTGGAACTTCCAGGAGGTCACCGTCCAAGGCTCGAAGCTCAAAGTGGAGCTGAATGGAACCATTATCCTGGACTGCGACCTGGCCAGCGTGCAGGAGTTCATGGGCCAGCGGGCTCATGCCGGCAAGGACCGCACCCAGGGTCATTTCGGTTTCGCCGGGCATAACGACCCGGTCGCCTTCCGCCACCTCCAGATCAAGCCGCTGTGAGCCGGAGATAGGCCGGTTCAGCGCTTTGGCCGCGGGCAGAAAAGGGTTCGCTAGCGTTTCAGGGATGGGATATAGTGTCTTTATGCGAACGAAAAGCACTGCCACGGAGTTGCTGGGTCGGGTTATTGCGCCCCTGGGCCGATGTCTGACGCCTGCTGCCGCAAAGGAGATCGTATCGTTGCAGGGCGACGAAATGGCGCGTCGCCGCATCGAGCAACTCGCTGTCAAGTGCGACGCCGGCGCGCTTACGCCCGAGGAACGGGCCGAATATCAGCTCTTCGTCGAGGTCGGTGACTTGGTGGCCCTGTTGCAAGCGAAAGCCCGCCGCTATTTGGCTGAGCATCCCACTGCGTAATGCCTCCGCGCCTGCGCCAGGTAATGCCAAATGAACTGTGAGCAGCGGTTGGATCTGCGAGCCGAATTGATTGCGTCGGGACGATGGCCTAAGCCAGAAACCCAGTAACTTCCCGCGCAGCCGGAACGGAAGGGCGATCCGCTACCCCGGCCAGGGCGACGCGGCTTACAGCGCGATGTGCGAGCTCCAGGTGCTCAACGACAACTACGAGCAGGCCACCGGCCAGAAGATTGACCCGCGCCAGGCGCACGGCTCGGCCTACGGCATGGTCGCCGCCGCCCGCGGCTATCAGCACCCGGTCGGCGAGTGGAACTTCCAGGAGGTCACCGTCCAAGGCTCGAAGCTCAAAGTGGAGCTGAATGGAACCATTATCCTGGACTGCGACCTGGCCAGCGTGCAGGAGTTCATGGGCCAGCGGGCTCATGCCGGCAAGGACCGCACCCAGGGTCATTTCGGTTTCGCCGGGCATAATGACCCGGTCGCCTTCCGCCACCTCCAGATCAAGCCGCGCTGAACGGGGCAGTCGCGGAAAGCCCAATCAAACTGCAGAGGCCGAGGGACACATCGCGGCAAAGCCGCAACGGAGCACGAAAAGCAGACAGAAAAATGGAGGACAGGAAAATAGGATTTCTCTTCATTTTTCTGTCTGGCGTCAAGGGCGGAGCCGTAGCGAGCGGCGCCTGCTCGGCGCATCCGGGGATATCACCTCCCAATCACGTGCCCTGCTCTGTGCCGTTTATGGCTTGGGGCGAGCCTTTGAAGAGCTTGTGAAGAGCTTTGGGGGGCTTGGGATGGCGTTCTTGCTCGGGGTGTCTGCTCCGGGGGGCCATTTGGCCGGAAAAGCACCTCCGACGGCCCGAGGCCCCAAAAACCTCGGAAATCCGGGGCAGAACGAAATTTATTTTCTGCTCCATCGGGCGCCGGATTGCGGCGGCGGCGGGAGGCTAATTCACTTGACGGCCCGGGGGACAAGCGTTTCGGCCAATATAATCAAGGGTTTTGTGCGTTCATTGGCCCTCCCCCGCCGGGCGGCTAACGGCGGAAAACCGCCCCGGCAAGCGCAACGCAAAAAAAATCAAAAAGGGGCTTGCATAAACCCGGGCACGCCATAGAATTATGGGCAAATGTTGGGTGGAAACCAGCAATGTTGGATGCAAACCAGCAACAATAGAACTGTAAACAGGAAACCGAGAGTTAAACTAGAAAGTATATGAAAAAGATAAAAGTCAGTATATTGGCCTTGTCAGTATTGGTCGGAGGCGCTGTTTTTGCCTCCGCAGCTAGCAGCGCAACCATTCTGAGCACGACAGACGTGATCCTCACGAATGCCCCCGCGCCGCTCATCTGGTCGTCGGTGATTAATACCCTTCCCACTGGCATACTGTTCACGAATGTGGACTTTGCGCCTGCCATCGTAACCACGGACGCCGGTGGCAAGATCTCGGGCGTCGCGAATATCATGAAGTCGTATTATGACGCCTCGGGAACGAACGTGACGGCGAAAAGCAGTTGGTACACGACGGTGAAGGGCAGTATCAAAGCCACAACGATGGCCAAGCCCTCCGTCCAGATGACCCTTAAGGGTGAGGGCTATATCGCCCCAGGTGACGGTACAAACACGATCGTCATAAAGCCCGGTCAGTCTAGCAGTGGGTTCCCCGGCAAGTTCAATTTGAACTTCAATGTCAAAGACACCGCCGCGGTGCCGGTTGTTGTCACCAACGGTTCAGTCGTCTCAACGAACTGGACCATCATTGGCGGCAGCGGCAGTCTGAAGGGCACTATTACTCCTCCTACCAAGGGTGCCAAGTCGGAGAAAGTGGACCAAGCTGCCGCCCTGGTTGTTGACCGCAATGCCGAGGATACGATAGGCATGCGGGTAATCGCGTATGGCACCAAGTTCGCCGCGATCTTGCTGGGTTTCGATGTGCCCGCTACCGGCACAGCCACTGTCAAGAACGGCGCGTACACGCTCAATTTGAAGCCCGTCGCGGGGGGTAGTTCGTCGCTTCAACTGAAGGGCCAGTTTGTGGCAGTGACCCAGTCTCCTTACACCAACATCACCACCATCAACACTGCAGACATCAAGGGCAAGATCCAGGGCCAGGCAGTGCAGGCAACCGGGTATAAGTTTGCTGGCATGTACTAAGACACATTGTTTTGCCGAGCGTGTAAACAAACACGCTTTCAGCAAGCCCCCGGGACAAACTCCCGGGGGCTTCTGCTTTTTGGCCGGGGCGCGGCTATGCCGCAAGTGCGATCATTAACCCAAGAGCGAGGATCGAAGAACCGAAGCATGGGAAGCGTCTAAGTAACCAGAATGAGAAACCTCAAGATCATCATATTGTTACCCTTGGTCATGGCGGGAGCCATAATGGCCGCTGCGGCTGCGTCCCCTTATTTCGACACGCTGGCCAAGGACTACCCGTTGGATGCGCAGTGGACCACTCCGCCCAGCGTGGTCAGCGTTTATGACGTGCCGACCCTGGCGACGACGGACCTGGAGTCCGAATTAGGGGCCGGAGCCCTGGCCAGTGATATGGCCGGCAAGATTTCCGGGGTCGAGTACATGAGCCTTTATTTTGGTGGTCCGGGCAACCACACCAACTATTACGCCACCTTTGCGGTGGATGTGACCGGGGCCATCAGCACCAAGGGGACGGATCCCGTGGTGAAGATGACCCTGAAGGGAACCGGCTACTCGGTGGATCCCGGGGGCAACTACGGCTCCAACGCCAGCCTTAACTTGAAGTTCACCAGCACCCGGCCACCGGCTCATTTTCACCAGGAACTTACGATCGGGAGCGAGACCCTGACGAACGATTACTCTGACCTCGGGGGCACCTTCAGCGGCACGGTCAAAGTGGGCAAGGACTTTACCTATAAGCTGGACAAAGAGCCCGCGTGGTTAAGCGATGCGGTTGTCGTGCACGATAACGGCTACGATTACGTCTATGATTACGGCTACGTTTGGGCGGTCGAGGGCACGAACTTCGTGGAGGTCTGGCACGGCTCCGGTCTCCAGATAGACGCCATTCAGCTCCAGGGGCAGGTGATTCAGCCCGGGAGAAGAATGCCAAGCTCTCAATCGTTGCGGGCGTGTTCAGCGGCAAAGGGTCCGTGAACGACAAGGATGAAACCTACAAGGCCACGATCACCAGCGTTGCCGGGATGCGGGGCGCGAAGCTGACTTTAACCGGTTATACGGGCAACCTGATTGCGGGCTACACTTCGACCAATGAGGCGGGTGTTTATGACCCGATCAATTACCCCAATGGTTTTATCCCAAATACAGTGGCCGGGGCTATCAGGACGTTGAACCTGTCCGGCAAGGCGGGCGGGCAGAAAGTGAGCCAAAAAGGCGTGAACCCGGATGCGCTGGGTCCCTGACTCCCGGTGTAGCGCAGAATTGGAATCTGCAGATTGAAAAACTGCGCTACTTGCTCCCCGGCGATCCGCCTGACCCGGGACATCGAGCTTCGGATTCCTAATTCCCAAAAAGGCTCGCCACCAGAGGCTGGCTCGCTTCATACTGCGCTTCCGATGCGAGGCGTTGTAGAGCTTCGGTCCTGTAACGGCGCTGTGTGCAGCGCCCGTTGCGGGCGGCAGTTGGCGGGGAGACCAGGGGCCGCGAATGTTAACACGAAACCAGAAATGAATGAGTGAAGATATGAAGAATACAAAAGTCAGTCTAACGGTCTGGTCGGTGTTGGTGGGAGGAATGCTGGCTGCTTCGGCAGCGACCACCACGTATCACGCGTACACCTTGACCCTTAATTACACCAATGTGAACGCAAGAATCTGGTCTGTAAACGAGGGGCCTGAGAATCCTCCCGACGCCATCTTTCCCCGGCTCGAGTATGGGGGTGGGAGCGTGGATACGGATAGCTCCGGCAAGATTTCCGGAGTGGGGCGATTTACGGTTAGGTACAGCGCCAGCGGCACGCCATCCAGCACCTTTTACGGCACCGTGTCAGGCAAACTGGCCGGGAAGATTGGAAGCCCTGCGACCGTAACGATGACCATCAAGGGCGAAGGTTACACCGTGAACGGGACTGGTTTGGCGACGCCCTTCAAGGGCAATTTGAAGTTCACGGGACAGGTCGGGCCCAGCCCGGTCAACCTCGCCGTGCAGCGGCTGGTTGGGACGCTCAGCGGCAGCTTTAGCGGCAGCACGGTTATGGGCGCCAAGGGCTTCAAGGTTCCCCCTGGCCGCGTTGCCTACGTGCCTGACCCGCCTGAGTCTGCTCCCGGCTTCAGCTATGCCGGGATCAGTGCTACAGTGGTGCAGAGCAGCAAGGGTAACATGCAACTCCTCGGCACCAGCCTTCAGGGGAGCGGCTCAACCAAGGACAAGACCACCTACCGGGCCACGGTGAAAGGCGTTGGCTCGAATAAGGGCGTTTTCGTTTCGCTCTCAGGCACAATGGGGCTTCGCACCGAGAATGTCGGCTCCAACGCGATTCCGTTCCTGGCGCCAGTTACTGCCGAGATGTTGGATAGCAGCAAATGGAATGGGCAGGCGATTCAAGGCGTGGCTTCCTCCATTACAGTGCACCTCATTGATTAATAGGCCTTCGAGGTTGCCGGCCTTTATGAAGAGATTGACCCTGAGCCTGTTGGCACCGCCGATCCTGGCGGTGGGCGCAGCGGCGGCGCAAAGCGCGACGTATTACGATATCAACGCCATGGATTACACGTTGAACGCGCGCTTCCCTAACAACCCGCCCGCCGTGGTGTCGGCGGCTGGATTGCCCACGCCAGCGCTAACCGACCTCGAGCCGCTGCTCCAGGGGAACATCGGCACGGACGGGGCCGGCAAGATTGATGGGGTGCAGTACGCCCGCGTTTACTTTGGCGGCGGGGGCAACCACACCAACAACTACGCCACTTTCGTTATTGATGTCGCCGGGTCCATTCAGACCAAGGGCACGATCCCGGTGGTGAAAATGAGCCTAAAAGGGAATGGCTACGATAGGGAGGCCCAAAGCGACCATCCCAACGCGAGCCTGACCTTGAAATTCACCAGCACTAACGGGCCGACGACCGTCTATCCGTACCAAGTGCTGGTGGTCACCAGCGCAACCTACACGGTGACTTACACGAACGGCAGCAGCGCCGTGTTTTCGGATGGCCCGACGAACTTCCTAAACAATATTCCATACTCAATGGTCGGGGGCACGCTCACGGGCACGATCAAACCCGGCAAGAAGAGCGGTGTTAATGGGGGCAAGCCGGTGAAGATTAATGAGGTGGCCGCGTTGTTTACGGCGAGCTGGATTTGGACGCTGGTGAATGGCACGAATGTCGTGCAGCAAGACGTCGGCGGCAGCCTGATCGTGAATGTGCTGTCGAGCATTACCGCCCAGGTGGTCCAACCCACGCCCGGGACGAAGCTCTACCTAGCCGGCGGGGTGGGCAGCACGCTGGACCCATACTCGGGAACCGGGACGGCTGATAACAACGCGGGCACTTACAAGATGAAGCTCAAGGGAGTCAACACCACCCGTGGGTCGGTCCTGGATGTCAACGGCACGCTCGGCACGGTCATCGCCGGATACACTCAGACGACCAACGCCAACTTCCCCACGGGTTACGTCACCAACCACCTGCTCAACGCCATCAAGCAGATGAGCTTCTCGGGCAAGGCGGTGGGGCAGAAGGTGCCGCTGACCAGCGGCGTCAACCAGGACGCGCCGTTTCCGAGCGTGCCCTGACTCCGGCCTCCGGCGTAGCGCAGCCGAGCCGCAACCGATGTTCACCACGGATTTCGCGGATGACACGGATTCTCCATACCTGTAATCCGTGGTTAACATCGGTTGCGGCTCCACCGCGCTGGGTTTCTCTGCGGCTCTGCGTTAGGCTGGGTTCCGATTTGGTTGCGGCTCGCCTGCGCTAGGGCGGCAGGCCGAGGCAACGAGGTAGCGCAGAATTGTATTCTGCTTTAGCGCCACGAGTGTCCGGTCATTATTTTGGGGCTGCAGGTGCAAAAAAACCTCGACTGACATTTAAAGGGGGGGGAGGGAGGGAGGGGGGGGGGGTGACTTTGTCGCCTTCGTCGCCACCAGTCGGGGAGGAGAAGGGGGGGAGGGGGGGGGGAGAGGAGGGAAGAAACGCGGAGGAAGGGAGGGGGGGGGGAAGGGGGAGGGAAGGAGGGAAGAGCGGGGAGAGACAGGAGGGGAGGGAGCGGGAAACGCCGGGGGAAGAAGGAGGGGGAGAGGGAAAACAGCAGCGGGGAGGAGAGAGCACGAAGGGCGGGGAAAAACGACAGCAGGGAAGACGCAAAGTGACCGGGGAGCGAACGGAACCCCGCCGGGGGGGAAAGGCGGAGCGGGGAGCTGGGAGCTGGCGATTGGAGAGCGAGGGCAGGGCGCGGAAGGAGAAGAAAGCGACGGAGGGCGGGAGGGAGGCCCGACGAGGCAGCCATCGGCCGGAGGTGGCAACGGCCAGAGATCACAATAGCGTGGAGGTGGACGGCGGGGGTTAAGTTTCTCCCAACCCGATGGTGCGCTGAAAGCCGGAAAGACCTATACCATGACGCGAAGCCGAAGCGGGGCATATCCGGGGGGCGGGACTCAGAACAACACGCCAAGCTGTCGTCGTGCCTCAGGAAGGCATGCGTGCAGGCAATGTGCCAACCCCGTGCCCAAAGGCACCTAAAGGTGGTGACGGAGGAAGATGGGGTCAGGCAGCGCGTGGCGGTCTGACGCTGACGTGACGGGAAAGGGCGCGTATAGCGGCAGTCTGGCTGGGGGGCGCGCACCTGAGCGGAGTCGACCTCCGGGAACTCGTCGGCGACCGCAAATGGGGACAGCGCGAGACGCTAGGACTGCAGGTGAACCTCACTAACCTGATGACCGCATCACCGGCGTCTAGACGGCGGGGCGGACCGCGCGTAGACATCGTCGCGCTGTGCGATGGCAAGACAGCGACCTCGATGCTCGGGAAATACACCCTGGTTGTCCCTGGCACGAACACGACGACGACTGCCTGGCGGTGACAGCTCGGCACGGTGACAGTGGATAAAGCCGGCAAGGTCGTCGCGGGCTCCCTGGCCGACGGGACGAAGGTCACGCAAGCGGCGACGTACGAAGGATGGGGCATGGCCGCTGTATTGCCGCCGATAAAGGGCAGGGGCTGCGGTGGGTCACCTAAGTAGCGCGCGGCGGCGGTGGCGGGCGAGGGGGTCGGATAGCCAGCACGACAAATCTCCATACTACCGGCTGGATCGCACTGAACATCCAGCTCACGGGATGCGTTATGTGGAGCCGGCAGGGCACCAATGTATGGGATCGGCAGCGCAGGCGGTGCAGCGGTGGCAATTAGCGCAGGACATCACCCAACCTCACCTGACGCAACGACCACGTTACAGACCCGCAAGGCAAGACTCAGCCTGGGCTCACCCGTCCCTGGGCCTGCAAAGGCAAGATGGCGTTCCGCGGGCGCAAGCGATCGTTCCAGGGGGTCGTCCTGCAGAAGCAGGGCTTGGCATCCGGTTACTTCCTGGGTACGGAACAGAGCGGCAGAGTCAGGCTCAGCCCGAAGCTATAGACGCGGAAGCAACAGTGCTTTGCCGATATAGGCTGGCGGGGACGGTGACGATGGGCTTCGACAGGCTGCGACATCCTAAGCCGCGCGGAACATCTGGCAAGAGAGCTGCGGGTGCTGCGGTTGTCAATCGGCTAACGACGAAGGTCGCAAAAGGCCTGCTGCCCGTACGGGGTCGCCCTAGTTGCGCTCCTATACCGGGGTGTTGTCGAGGGTGCTGAGGCTCAGAATATGGAAGGTCAAAGAGAGCAGCGCTGCGATCCGCCCTAAACAGTAAGAATTCTGTATTGACAGCATGGTCAGCGTTTGACATAATCGCGCCATGGTTGGCAGAGAAAGCCAATCTTTTGACCCGGGTAAAGCGGGGCGCGTGGGGGCTTCCCAAAGCAGACTGCTATCAGTTATTCTTTCTGCACTCGACCCCCTGCCCCCCTCCAGGGCAGCCGCCGAGCCAATTGACCGTCCGGGAGGGGCTGCCTGGCCCAGGATCCTCCATGTCAGGGCAAACTTTTTCTGCAACTTCGGCCGCCATTTTCCTCTGTATACACTGACAGCATGAAAACGAAGCCAAAACCGAGAGCGCCTTTCCGGGACCTGCGGGCCAAGCGGGGGGCGTTTGCGGCTGCGTTTGCGAAACGAAAGGTTGAAATTATATGAATACAACTACTGGCAATGGAACCTCCATTGGTTGCCTCAATCGGGCCGCCTGGCTATCGCTGGCGATCCTAACGCTCACCATGCCTGCGAAGGCGGTGGTGAATGGCACCTTCAAGGTGACAGAGAATTGGTCGGTAACACTCACATATAAGGGTTTTGGTCCCAACAACTATAGCGGGGTCAAACACTTCAGCGGCCAAAAGACAGGCACGATCGTGGTCGCGAACGGTCATTACCTGCTCAAGAATGCCACCGGCATGCACTTGTCGGGCGGCACCTCCGACCTGATGGATCGGTCGATATACGAGGACAGAGGAAGTTACTCGATCTCCGGCGGCTTTGTCTTCGGACCTGCCTACGGGCGAAAGGCCTACGGTCTCGTTTTCGCGGGGGCCTTTATGGTCAAAGTGCCACTGATAGACGGGGAGGTGCCGGTGTTTTGGCGGTGGCATGACTACGAGGGCCATGGCAGCAGCCTTGCGTCAATCAGCGGGGGCGGAGACATGATCGGAGAGAAGTTGGTGGCGGACGTCTCCTCGACTCTGAGTCTGCAGCCGTCGGCCGGAGGTGGCGGCGGCCCAGAGATCACAATTAGCGTGGAGGTGGACGGCGAGGGTACGGTTTCTCCCAACCTCGATGGCGCCCCACTGAAAGCGGGAAAGACCTATACCCTGACCGCGAAGCCGAAGCAGGGCTATATTTTCTCGGGATGGAGCGGGACTATTTCAAACAACACGCCCAAACTTGCGTTCGTGCCTCAGGAGGGCATGAATTTGCAGGCGAATTTTGTGCCCAACCCCTTCATGCCCTTCAAAGGCACTTACAATGGTATGGTGGCGGAGACGAACGGAGTTCAGCAGCGCAGTGCCGGTTTCTTCACGCTCACGCTGACGGAAAAGGGCGCCTACAGCGGCAGTCTCTTGCTGGGGGGCACGCGTTCCTCACTCAGCGGCCAGTTCGACGGCTCCGGGAACTCGACGGCGACGGTCAAGGCGGGCGGCAGCACGGGTTTGACGCTGCGACTGCACTTGAACCTGGCTTCTCCCGATGACCGCATCACCGGCATTTTGAATGGCGGCACCTGGACCGCCCTGCTCGAGGGCGACCGCGGGGTGTTCGATGGCAAGACGAACGTTCCCTCGATGCTCGGGAAATACACCCTGATTGTCCCTGGCACCAATGGGGCAGCGACGTTGCCTGGCGGCGACAGCTTCGGCACGGTGACTGTGGATAAAGCCGGCAAGATTCGTTTCGCCGGCTCCCTGGCCGACGGGACGAAGGTCACGCAAGCGGCGATCGTGTCCAGGAGTGGGGAATGGCCGCTGTACCTGCCGATCGATAAAGGGCAGGGGCTAATGCAGAGCTGGATCACCTTCAGTAGCACAGCCGCGGCGGACTTGGCGGGTCAGGGAGTCTGGATCAAACCCGCCACAACCAAAACCCTATACTACCGCGCTGGATTTGCAATGAACGTAGCGATCACAGGATGCCGTTATGTGGAGCCTGCCAAAGGAACCAATGTATTGGGATTTTCGGCGGCGCAGGCGGTGTTCAGCGGCGGCAACCTGGCGCAGAACATCACCCAACCCTTCACTCTCGACGTCAACGACCGCGTTGCAGACCCGCAAGGCAAAGAATTCAACCTGAGCTTCACCCAGCCCTCAGGGCTGTTCAAAGGCAAGATTGCGACTCCCGCAGGCAACAAGCCTATTTCGTTCCAGGGCGTCGTCCTGCAGAAGCGGGGCTTGGCGTCCGGTTACTTCCTGGGCAGCGACCAAAGCGGAAGGGTCAGCCTCAGCCGGAGGCCATAGCGTTAAAAAGCAAACGCCTGGATTACCCATTATTGGCCTGACGAAGGGCCTGCCAAAAGGCTTGCTGCCGGCTGCCGGGTTGCTCTAAGTTGCGCTGCCATTGCCGGGGTCTTCAAGGCTCGGCCTTGGCGGCGCAAGCCGCGAAGTCTGCATAAAGCAGGGCGGGCGCATCGCAGCCGGCGACGGCAGCCGTTGCCGGAAGACCCAGAGCAAAAAGGCTAGAATTATGAGAAGCGCAAGAGTCACCACACTGAGCCTGTTGATCCTCGCGGGGGGGGCGATGGGCGCCGGCGCGCAAGGCGCGGGGCCGTATTACGACAACCCCAGGGCCATGGATTACCCGCTCCATGCGGTGTTTGTGGGCACCAACGCGCCGATGGTGGCCTACGCCGGGGGGTTGCCGGAGTTGACCACCAACGACTTGCAGGTATTGTCTGGAAGCTTGCTTACGGACGGCAATGGCCACATTGACGGCCTGTTGTACGCCCGGTGGTATTTCGGCCCTGCCGGCAAGCTCACAAACAACTACAGCGCCTTCTCGATCCGGGTCACCGGCAAGGTCGGCAAAGGCGGGCAGGTCAAGGCAGGGGGGGTGAAGATCGTGTTTGTGGACTTCCCGATTGATATTCCGGAGGATCCTGATGCCCAGGTGCCGGTGAAGATCGGCAAGGCAAAGTCCGGAAACGGGCTGGTCAAGATGACCCTCAAAGGCAACGGCTATAGCTCTGACGGGCTGACCACCTACCCAAATGCGACCCTGTCGCTGACCTTCACGAGCACCAACAGGCTGGTGAGCGTTGCGCCCGGCTGGAAGGTTTCGGTCAACAGCACCAACTACACGGTCACCGATACCAATGGCATCACGCAGACGTTTACCAACGGCCCGGTCACCAAGACCAACCTGGGCATTTCCATCCTCACCGGCAAGATCAAGGGCAACGTCAAGCCCGGCAAGAACAGCCCGATCAACAACGGCAATCAGGTGCACATTCATGACGAAGAGTCGGCGCTCGTGAGTGCCGGCACGTTCTGGGCGGTGGTCGGGGGCGATCATTTGATTGAACGCGCATTCCCCGGCGGGTTGGTAGTGGATTTCCTGACGAACATTGACGCGCAGGTGATCCAGCCGGTGCCCGGCTCGAAGCTCTGGCTGAATGCCAACGTCGGCAGCGTCGGGGAACTGTTCCAAGGGATAGGGTCAGTCAATAATGACGCGGCTACTTGGAACGCCGATTTTCAGGGGGTGGCTTTTGCGCGCGGGTCAAGGTTTCACGCCAAAGGCACGCTGGGGCCGGTGATTGTCGCGTACGACCCCATACCGGGCACCACCAATTTTGTGCCCAGGATCGTGCAGAATGCCATCCAGCAGGTGACGATTACCTCGGGGGGGAGAATCTTTGGGCAGGAGCTTCCGAAGATGGAGGGCAATAACGTGCCGGCGCGTCCGCCCAGCCCCTGATATCCAAAAGCGCTTGCCGCGACACTCCGGGCCGTCGTAACTTGTGCTTTCTCTGGCGGGAGGCTCGAAGTCTTTCCCGGCTCAGGGATCAACCAGGAATTTACGTTGAACACACAACCAGACAAATCGGGGGCCGGCGCCGGACACGGTGCGCGGCCGGTGGTGCTGATCGGAATCCTTGTAGTGGCGGCGCTGCTCGTGCTCGCGGCGGTGCTCTTGCTCAAGCCCAAGTCCCCACCCCCAGGTCCGGAGCCGGCGCCGGGCACGGAGGCGGACGCTGGTCATACTGGAGACGCCTCTCGCGCAAGCCCGGCAACGAGTGCGCAAGACGGCAACAAGGCTGCCTCGGAGCAGGGCCTAGCGGCGGTTGGGGTGGCCCCGGCCACGGGCGCGGTCGCGCACGCCGCCGCCGATGCGCCGGTGTCCGTCTCGGACCTGATCAAGAAGCTGAACGACGCTTCGCTGCCGCTGAGCGAGCGCAAGGCCGCTATCCAGGCGTTGGCGAAACTCGGCACCCCCGAGGCGGTGGCGGCTTTGAAGGACGCAATGAAAGGCGGCACCGATGAACTTCGCGCCGCCATCGCGGAAGGTCTGGGGCAGTGCACCAGCCCGGAATGCGCCACCATGCTGCTCGGGTTGCTGAACGATCCGAGTCAGGCCGTGGTCCAGGCGGCCATTCGCGGTCTCGCACAGCTCGGCTCGCCCGAGGCCGTCGCCGCGCTGAACCAAATGCTGAATGATCCGCTGCGGGCGTCGGAGCTTCGGTCCGCGGCGGCGACGGGTTTGGGCGAAATCAACCAACCTGGTGCCATGGAAGCCCTGGCCCGGGCGGCGGTGACGATCGGCGACGAAGACATCGTAACGCAGGTGCTCGATGCCATCGGCGGACGTGACTTCAGCGAGACGCAGGCGTTTTACCAGAAGTATATGGGGTCGGCGGTATCTTCGGATCTGCGGGTGGCGGCCATCGAGTCGCTGTGGCAGGCCAAGGGCGACCCGTCGGCTTTTCTGGCAGGCTATATTTCCGACTCAGATGCCGAGGTTCGGGGCTCAGCAGCCTGGGCATTGAGCGCGACCGACGCCACCGGCAACGTTGGCCCGCAGTTGATGGCTTCGCTGCAAGGCGAGCAGGATCCTGAAGTGCGGCGGCGTCTCTACCAGGCCCTGGCGAACCAGGAGAGCTTCGACACCGGCACAGCCCTGGCCCTCGTCCAGCGGGAGGCTGACCCCACAGCGCGCGTGGCCGGCATGGACCTGCTGGCCTCGGCGCTCAGGAACAATCCGACTCCGGAAGTGCAGACGTTTTTTGATCAGACCGCCGCCCCTGCACTCAAGAACGCGGCCCTGACGGGCGAAAGCGGCCACGAGCGGATGGCCGCGGTGATTGCACTCGTGCGCGCAAGCACCCCGTCGGCGATCTCGGCTTTGCAGGAAGTGGCCCAGCAAGCCACCGACCCGAAGGTGAAGGACGCGGCTACGAGAGCGGCGGCCAACCCGATGCCCCCGATGCCCAAAGCAGGTCGCTGAGCGTTTGGGAGGGCGAGCGTCCTCGCGAGCCCAAACTTCTCAGGCGATCCCGCGAAATCAGGGCTTGCGGGGACGCGCGCCCTCCCAAACGGAAGTTGGCGCCGGCCCTTTCTGTCTATTGAGCCAGCAGGGTCACGCCGGAATAGGATTGGTAGCCGTCCAACATGATGTGCCAGTCGCCGGCTGCCGGGTTGGTTATCGTCACTGTCTCGTTGTTCCCGTACAGATAGGGGCGATAATCGTAGTCGAAAAGGTTGGGCTGGTAGCCATACGCGACGTAAAGGTCGCAGTCACCACTGCCTCCCGAAGTGCTGATTTGCAGGGAGGTCGCGCCGGGCGGAACAGTTACCCGGTAGAAAGTCTCGCTCCCAGCCTGGCCGAAAGGTTAGTGGCCGGGACGCCCAGTGTGAGGGCGGTTTCCGGGTAGTTGACGACGATGTCCACCGGGACAGAGAAGACCGAGTGGCGCGAATTGTCCTCGGCCTCCGCAACGAGGGTATAATAGCCCGGCCGACGTTGTGCCAGACCATGCTGTAAGGACTGTTCGCATCTGTGCCGATCAGAGTGGATGTGGACGCGAGGCCGAAGCGCACCTGTGTGATGTAGCCGTTGGAAGCAGTGGCGCTGGCAACGATGGGGATGTTGGCCGGGGCAGTGAACACCGTGCCCGGAGCCGGAGACGTGATCCTGACCGAGAACGGCGGTGGTGGCGGCGGCTGAATGTCGATCCAAACCGGCGCGGACCAAGTTGAGACGCCCATGTTATCCGTTGCCTTGGCGAGCAGAGTGTAATAGCCGCCAGACGGACTGTTGAGTGCCGCGGTGTACGGAGCACCGGTGTCACTGCCAATGAGGGCGGGCGAGGGGTATGAGGTTTGATAGAAGTCAACCCGGGCTATTGTCCCGTTGTTGTCATACGCGTCGGCGGTGAGAGAAACATTGGTGGGCGCCGAGAACACAGCACCGCTCGCCGGCGAAGTCATGCTGACAGACGGGGTCTGTGCGGGAAGTAGCCGCAGCGTGACATTTCCACCGGCGCCATTCGGGTCATCCACAGCGATCTGGTAGGTAACTCCGGCAGTGGCCCAGAAGCAGACCTGGGCCGGGATTCCATAGAACCAGAGCGGGGCGTCGCTCATAACGGCTGTCAGAGTGGAAACGGAAGTGCCGGTATAAACCGCCAGCAGAGGGAAGGGTGCGGGATAATAGCCCACGCCAGCCGTCTCCGCAGAAATGGTAACATAGCCGTTGAAAGGTGAGGTCCAGGACCACCAGACTGACGCGACCCCGGATACCCGGCGTGGTTAGGCTCACCCGGCTCTTTGCTGGCGCCGCTGTTGGTGCCGGTAACTGTGGCCGACGAGCCGGCGATGGAAATACGGTTGGCGAAGTTGTCATTGGGCGGGCGAACATAGACAGTCAGGTTGGACCTGGTCGTCATGCCCCAATTGTCCGTCGCCTCCACACTCAGCCAATGGCGTCCCACCCCCACATTGCTCCAGGTCATGCTTAGGGACGCATTCGTGGTAGTTCCGAGCAATTGCCCATCGGGATAGAAGGCCAGATTAGCGATGCTGCCATCCCCGTCGCTAGCCCAAGCGCTGATGGTGATGTCGGTCGGCGCAGGGAATGCTGCGAATGGACCATTCGACAGGGTCGTTATGGGCGGGCTGCTCACCGTCAAGGTTGGTGGGGCGGTGATCACCAGTCTGAATCCGCCCGGATCACCGTACACCTGGATCTGGTAAGTGGTGCCGGCGACGGCGTAGCCAGTGGCCCCGCTGTAGTTCGGCCCCCAGAAGGTTTGCCAGGGATAGGGGGTGTTGGTTGGCGTCAGGAAGGTCAGGGTATTGAGAGCATTGCCCGTGTAAACCCGCACGGTGTGCCATCCCATGCTGCTGTCCGCCCCAATGGCCACGATGCCAGACACCGGCGCCGTCCAACTATACCAGACGCTGTTCCACGGAGAACCCGGTTCGCCGGGCTCCATGCTGGCGCTGGCATTGTAACCAACGGTCGTGACGGGTAGGCCGGTCAGCGGAATCCGGTTGGTGAAGTTGTCGTTCGGCGGCGGCGGCATATCCTTGGTGCGATCCACAATCCGGTAGAAACGGCGCGCCGAGGTGTAGGCATTGGTGTCCGCAAAGGCATACCCACTGGCGAAGCTGAAGAAGGCGTAGCTGGTGCTCCAATCGTACAAATTGGTTGAAACCTCGACGGCGTAGCCGCGGTGCTTGAGGGTGTTGATGAGGAATTGGAATTGGGGCCCAACCTTGCCGGCACCCGACGCAATGGTCGGTATGGGAAAGAGGCCCCCGGCAAGAAATTCCTCCACGCTGTCTTCCACAATCCCCGGTATGGTGCTGTAGATGAGTCCGCCAAAAGAGAGGTCGGGCAGTGTGCCCAACCCGAAGCCGTTGCCGCGAATCACCGGCAGGAATGGGCGGAGCGGATGCGTGCCGCTGAACTGCGAGCCCAGGAAGACCGTGTAGTTCGAATCAACCGTCAGAGTTACGGGGTGGGTCAGGGAATTGGTCAGATCAGCCAGCGTCTGCCGGAACTTGGCCTCGTCGGTGGCCTGGTCCAGGTCGTAGTTGAACAAGCGCACAATGTTGGTGGGACGGTTCCGGATGAACTCCGACGCCTCGAAGTAGCGATTAACGCCATCCAGCACCGCGGCTCTAGCCGCGGCCAGCTCGTTGGTGGTCGCGAACTTCAACAGGTCGGGGTGGTCCGCCAACAGGCGTTCGACCGAGAATTGATTATTGCTGTAAAGCGAATAGAGGGGGGCCAGCGGCGCGTCCAGATTCCAGGAATAGGCTTCGTAGCAGTTGTATTCGGCGGCCTGCAACATCGCCCGCAGCAATTTGATGTCCCCATAGTCGAGGCTGACCGCCACCGTCCGGGTTTCGTTGCTGGTCAGGCTGAGAAGGAAGTTCGGGTCGGTCACCTTCGCCAGGTTCGCGTCGGCGCCGATCAATTCGGCCAGGAGGTTGGTTTGCAGCATGGCGGTGAAGTCGCTGGCGTTCACCCCCGCCGGGGCCAGCGGCACGCCGTTGGTATCCGTGGGCGGCAGGGCCGTCCAGTTGTAGATGTCGCGGCCGGCATTGGGCACACCCAGGCGGTTCAGGAAGTTGCTGCCCGCTGGGCGGATCGGCCAGGTCAACAGGCGCGTGGCCGCGTAAAACACATTGCCCGTCTGGTGGCCGGACGACGCAGCGACGGCGTTGGCAAAACAGGTGTTGGCGTAGGTGAGATTGGTTGCTGCGAGGGCATCGCGGCCCCAACTGATCCAGTCCTCTGCGGTTGCAGCGCGGATCGTTTGAGTGAGCGTGAACAGCAGTGCGGTAAGGAGGATGGTTCTTGTCTTCATTGTAGTGTAACCTGATTGGATGGTTTAGGAGTTTCGAAACGACCGAAGAGATTGTTGGTCCAGGGCGGCGTGGTTTCCAGCACAAGTTGCCCGACCTCTTCGCCGGCGACCTGGAGCACGCCGCGCGCGGCCCGCACTTGATTCGTCCCGGACAAGAAATTCACTCCATCGAGCAATGCCAGCTTGCCGTCGGCCGCCGGCCTAACGCGGCCCGTATCCAAACGATTGGTCGTGGGCGCCGATACAAGGAAGCTGACGCGGCGCAATTCCAGCCGCCGTGCGGCTCTAGCCCCCAGCCACTTATCCACTTGGGCAAGGCCGTTAGTGACAGACTCGGGATGCTGGAGCTCGAAAGTGACTCCCTCCATCACACCGATTGGGAGAATGCCGATGCGGAAAAACCCTTTGCGCTCGTAGTCCGTATAGACCCTGTCCAGGCGTACAACGGCTGCGGGTTCGGCTTCGGTCCCGCTGTATAAACCAATCACTCCCCCCCTCAAGTTGAATCCGCCTGCCAGAATACCCGCCGCTGACTGGGCACACGCCTCGCAAACAGCCAGAGCGCCAAGCAGACTGACAATAAGAAGCCTCATCATTACCCGCCCGGGATTTAACACCCGCACTTATTCCCTCGCAAGGACAAAAATCCTAAATCCAGCAAAGCCAGAAAAGCTCAGGAATCCCCAAATTCTGCCCCGGTGTGGGTCAAGAGCCCCTCTCGTCGAGGCAGAGAGACGCCGGCTGATATCGCCCACCCTGAATGATGCACACTTTGCACGATTCGCCGACAGGGAGTAGCCGGCGACGTGAGTCGGCGCATGCTGTCCGAAGTCAAGATGGCGCCGACGACGTGGCGGTACAGGGGTAGAGATGCGGGGACGCGTGGAAAAATCGGGGGCGCAGGCAGCTTCGATCCAAGTGGAGCCGAAGGGCATCCAACTGAGTTGCGGCACCAATCAGTCGAGACCGAGCCGCATTCAGTCGAACCTGGGCAACTTTTAGGCGACATGGGGAACGCAGCGGTTGAATTCACCCTGGGCTCAGCCGCGGCTTGACGTTGTTCAATCGAATCCGGCCTCAAGTTGACTGAATCCGCTGAGGAATCAGTTACACTCAAGGAGAAATCAGTTCTAACGATTGGGCAATCACTTGCGGCGTGACCTGTCTTGAGCCGAAAAGCCCGTGTCTGTCCCAAAAGCATACACACTCAGGATGGGCCACGGACTGGCCGAGCGATATGCGGAACTATTGGGATAGTTGCTGACGCAAATCCCGCGGCAGACAAAGAGGAGATCAGTCAGTTCCCCCGTTCCACAAACATTAACGGACGATGTCTGATTTAGCCTGCCCGGCATATCACTTCAAAGCCCGATGTTTCCGAGAAGCCCAGGGCCGAGGCCGTCGTTCAGGCTGGCTCGCGTGTGGAATCCCGGCCCGTCACAAGGGAGAACAACTGGCTTCGTGCCGGGCCAGGCGATTGGGCTGCTGGAGTTAGGAGGATGCTGTCGGGGATGGGGCAGTCTATGGCGAACGCTGGACAGGGCCCAGTTGCGGCAGCACCTGCTTTGTCGCAGGGCGGGTTGCCCGGTGCTGACTTGGCACGGGCGTTGCTGTGTCTGGAGCCACAGTCATTGGCCCGTCACAGGAATCTGTGCGGGGTGAATCTAAGAAACAATTTAAGGCCAGCGGAAAGATTACTGAAATGGCGTCAATCGTCACCGGCCTGACTAGAATGACAGATGTCCAGGTCATACAGTTCGCGAAAAAGGTCCACACGGCCTTGATGGAGAATGCGAACGTGCCGGCTCCCAACCCGCCGCTGCCGAAGCTGCAGGAGCTGATTGTGGTGGCGGAGACCAGCCTGGACGGCTACGAGACCGAGAAGGCGGTCTTGCGCAATAAGAAGAACGTGCGCGACGAAGCCATAAAGGCGCTATGCAACGGGCTGCGGCTCGAGGCCGACACGGTGCAGGCGGCGACCAACGGTGATCCGGACCGGATGGAGACCACGGGCTTCCGCGCCGGCAAGCGTCCGAGCCCGGTGGGAACCCCGGCACAGGTCAGCCGGCTGGTGCTGGAGGCCGGCCCCACCGAAGGCACGCTCAAGGCGGCCTGGAAGCCGGTTCGCGGGGTGAAAGCGTATGAGATGGAAACCAGCCCGGACCCGATGGGGGCCAACACCTGGACTTACAAGGGCACGGCGACGAAAGCCAGGGCCATCATCAACAATTTTGTCAGCGGGACGAGAATCTGGCTGCACGTGCGCGCCATCGGCACAGCCGGGCCGGGTCCGTGGAGTGATCCCGCGGTGAAGACAGTCCCATGATTTGGAGGTAAGCGGATACAGAAAACACATACAACAGCATATCTGTCTGCAAACGAAAGCCCGGAGATTAAGTCGTGCTCCGGGCTTCTCTTTTAATATTGGCTTGAAGGCGGGTAGGGCGTTGCTCATCGTTGGCCGACGAAGCATGAAGAACGCAGCGCGAAGCACGATGTGCGCAATGGCGCTGGCCTTGGGCCTGTCGGTCGGGTGCCGGCACGCGGACCGGGGCGCGGCGTCCGGCGAGGGGCTCAGCGTCGGCGCGGCCGAGATTGAGATCACGCCGCCGGTGGGTTACCGGCTGGCGGGCTACTTCAGTGAGCGGCTGGCGACCGGGGTGCATGATCCGCTCAAGGCCAAGGCGATCGTGCTGCGGCAGGGGCGGGAGCAGATGGCGCTGGTTGCCTGCGACCTGATCGGCATTTCCCTTGGCATCAGTACCAATGCGCGAGCGGGCGCCAGCCAACGGACCGGCATTCCGGTGACGAACATCGTCATCTGCGCGACGCATACTCACACCGGGCCGCTGTTCGAGGGGCCGTTGCGGGAGTATTTCCACAAGGTGGCGATGGAGAAACACGGCGGTGATCTGCAAGAGCAGGTAGATTACCCGTCGGAGCTCATCGAGCGGCTGGTGAACGTGATCGCGGCGGCGCAGGCGAATCTGCGTCCGGCGGCGGTGCAGGCGGGCGTGACGAAGCAGGAAGGCCTGGCGTTCAATCGCCGGTTCTGGATGAAGAACGGGAAGGTGGTGTTTAACCCGGGGCAATTGAATCCAGACATCGTGCGACCGGCTGGGTCGAGTGATCCGGACGTGGGGATCGTGCTGGCGCGCGACCGGACGACGCGGCAGCCGTTTGCGGGCCTGACGGTGTTTGCGATGCATCTGGATACGGTGGGCGGGACGGTGATCGGGGCGGACTACGCGTATTACCTGGAGCAGGCGCTGCGGCAGGGGTTCGGGAAGGAGTTTATCTCGGCGTTCGGCCTGGGCACATGCGGGGACATCAACCACATCAACGTGAACCAGAAGGAACGGACGAGCGGTCCGGCGGTGGCCGAACATCTTGGGAAGACGCTGGGGGAGGCGGTGCTGGCGGCGGCGCCCCGGCTGCCGGTGATCAAGAAGCCCGCGCTAGCGGTGCGGAGCACAACGCTTGACGTGCCGCTGTGCGAGGTGACGCCGGAGCAGGTGGCCGAGGCGCGCGCCGTCATGGAGAAGTTCAACGATCCCGAGACTGGTTTCCTCACCAAAGTGGCCGCGGTGCGGGTGCTGGATCTCGCCAGCCTCGCCTCGCCGCGGCCGATGGAGGTGCAGGTGCTTCGGCTGGACGCGGACACGGCGATGGTGTGCCTGCCGTGCGAGATCTTTGTGGAGCTGGGGCTGGCGATCAAGCGCGCTTCGCCGTTCCGGAACACGCTGGTGATTGAGATTTGCAATGATCGGCCGAGTTACGTGCCGACGGCGAAGGCGTTTGCCGAGGGGAGCTACGAAGTGACCAACGCGCGCGTGAAACCGGGCGCCGGCGAGATGCTGGTGGCCGCGGCCGTGAGGTTGCTGAACGAAGTGAGGGAGTAGGCCCAAGTCTCAAATGCAAGGAGCCAAGGAATCGGCTGGCGTACGAGCAGACTGTTGTGTTGGCGCTGGGCTGATTCCGTCGCTGGGGCTGTTCACGACGATGATGCTGGTGGTGGGCGGGGTGATCGGCTCGGGGATTTTCCGCAAGCCCGGGGTGATGGCCGGGCAGGTGGGTTCGCCGGAGCTGCTGCTGGGGGTATGGGTGCTGGCCGGGGTGCTGACGCTGTTCGGCGCGCTGACCAATGCCGAAATCGCCAGCATGATCCCGGAGACAGGGGGCCAGTATGTCTATTTCGAGCGGATGTATGGCCCCTTCTTCGCGTTCCTGTACGGCTGGGCCACCTTCGCCGTCATGCAATGTGGCTCGATCGCCGCCATTGCGTATGTGTTTGCGGAGTACGCGACGCAGTTTGTCCGGCTGCCGGAGTTTTCGGCAGGGGTCGCGGCGTGGTCGTTGCACGTGCCGTTTGTAGGCGACGTTTCGCCGCTGAAGGAGATCGGGACCAAAGGAGTGGCGGCGGGCTTGATCGTGCTGCTGACGGCGGTCAATTACGTCGGCGTCCGTTTGGGCGGCCTCGTGCAGAACGTCTTCACGGTGGCAAAAGTCGCGGCGATGCTGCTGCTGGTGCTGGGGGCGTTCCTGCTGCCGACGGGCGGGAGCGCCGCCAATCTGACCACCCCGAGCGCGACCATTCATCTAACCGGGCTGGCGCTGGTGATCGGCATCGTGGCGGCGCTGCAAGGCGCTTTCTGGGCCTACGACGGCTGGAACAAGCTGACCTACATCGCGGGTGAGGTGAAGCAGCCGCAGCGCAATATCCCGCTGGGCCTGCTCTGGGGCATGCTCATCGTCACCGCGGTCTATCTCCTGATGAACCTCACCTACGCCTATGTGCTGCCGATTGACCAGATGGCCCAGTCCAAACTGGTTGCGGCGGACGTGGCGGAAAGGTGCTTCTCCGGCGGAGGACGCTGGATCGCGGCCGCGGTGATGGTCTCCACCTTCGGCACGGCCAATGCCACCATCTTGGCCACCGCCCGGCTCTATTTCTCAATGGCACGCATGAACTACTTCCCGCGGGGGCTTGGCAACGTCCACCCCCGCTTCCACACGCCCGCGCCCTCGCTCGTCGCGCAGGGAGTCTGGAGCGTGCTGCTGCTGTTCAGCGGCACGTTCGATACGCTCACCGATACCCTCATCTTCGTAAGCTGGGTGTTTTACGCCGCCGGGGCCTATGGCGTCTTCGTGCTGCGCCGGAAGCAACCGGACGCGCCGCGGCCTTACAAGGTGCCCGGTTACCCGCTCGTGCCGTGGATCTTTATCTTCCTCGCCGGGCTCTACTTGTTGTTCACGGTGTATAGCGACGTCGTGGGGTATCGGGCCGCCGTGGCGGCGGGCAAGCCGGCCCTGATCAATTCCGCCTTCGGCACGGCGCTGACGTTGATCGGCGCGCCGATCTACTTCTTCTACCGCGCCCGAAGGCCGGAGCCAGCCTGATGCGCGTCTTGTTACTTATGGCGATCGCGTTTTGCTCCACCGCCTCCGGAGCGGCCGGCGAGCCGGCGCTGGCGTCGTTCCAGAACTATGTGCTCGACTACAACACGCCGACAAATCCGGGCCTGCAAGCGCAACTCGAAGCGATTGACGCGGCATTGCGCGGCAAGTACGGGATGACGGCGGAGCAGGCGGCGGTTGGCGTGTTGGACCTGAAACGCCTGCGGTTGGCAATGGTCCATCCGGACCGCATTGACTACGCGGCGAGCGTGGCGAAGGTCGGCATCCTGCTGGCATATTTCCAGTTGCATCCGGACGCCGCCACCCGCCTCGATCCGCAGACGCGGCACGAGCTGGGGTTGATGGTGAAGGCTTCCAGCAACGAGATGGCGGCGAAGTTCTCCCGGGAGCTGGGCTTGAAACAGATTCAGCAGGTGCTCAACTCTTACCACCTTTACGACACCAACCACGGTGGCGGAATTTGGGTGGGCCGGCACTACGGCGGCGGCGGCGAGCGCATCGGCGATCCCATCGGCGACCACTCCCACGCGGCAACGGTGCGTCAGTTGCTTCGGTTCTTCCTATGGCTCGAGCAGGGCAGGCTTGTCTCCCCCGCCGCCTCGAGCGCCATGCGCGAAATCTTCGCCTCCCCGGACGTCCCCCACGACAACATCAAGTTCGTCAAGGGGCTGGCCGGTCGGAAGGTGCAGATCATTCGCAAGTGGGGGGCGTGGGAGAACTGGCATCACGACGCCGCGGTGGTTACCGGCCCGGGCCGGCATTACATCCTCGTGGCGCTCACACGCCACCTGGCAGGCGACGATTACCTCGTCGCTCTGGCCGTTGCGGTGGACGACTTGATGGCCGCCGGCACCCCAAAGGAATGAGTGGAGCCGTCTATTTCTGCGCCAGGAGCCGGCTCGAGCCTGAACCCCCTGCCGATTCTGCTATGGCTTCGCTGATCGACGTCCGAGGGCGGCTTGGGCGGCTTCGGCGACTCTTGGATCGGTGGCACTGCGGGCGATGTCTTGCAGAGCGCCCTCGGCTAGAGTCGTGCCCGCCCGTTGCAGTGCCATCACCGCGGAAAGCCGGTGCTCCGGACTCTCACCGGTTAGGGCGGTGGTCTTCAGTTCGGGCAGGGCGGTTTGATTGAAATAACCCAGGACCTCCGGGGTAGGAGCGGAGCGGCAGGTTTCGGCCAGCAGATCGAACCCGGCCAGGCGCGCCGCCGGAGCGGATTCTCTTTGAGCCAGAGCAAGCACAGCCGAGGCATCGTAAGTGTCTTGATTGCCCAGGGCGCGGTACAGCCGAGCCCTAACCTCTGGCTTGGATTCCTGCTTGAGCCAATCGAGCAGTTGCGGTCCGATGTCCGTGGCAGTCTCCGCCATGTTCAGCGCCCACGCCGCCGCCGCCCGAAGGTCTGGGTTTGGGTCAGAACCATAGGTCAACAGGAACGGCGCGGGGTCGCCCTCCGCGTTGCCTATCGCTTCCAACGCCGCTACCTTGAGGTCCGCTGGCCGGCTTGGTGTTTCCACGTAGCCCCGGAAAAACTCGGCGGTCTCCGCAATCGGCCGCCGGCCCAGGCCATCAAGAACGCTTTCGGCAATCGTCGGGTCGGTTATTTCAGACGCGGCGCGGGTGAGCGCCGCCAGGGCTTGGGGTTGGCGTATGTCGCCCAAGCTCAGGGCCGACTCGGTGCGCAGGCTATCCGGCTGATGCGCATCGAACAACACGCCGCCCAGGATGTCCACCGCCTCGGTATCACCGCGCAGCGCGAAGCCGCGAATGGCGCCGCGCGCAGTGGTTGGGTCGCCCACCTTCAGCATTCCCAGCAAAAGGGCTTTGGCCTCCGGATGAGCGCTCTCACCCAGGCCCTCGCAGATCGCCGCTTTCAAGTAAGGCGGGCCGTCCCGCAGGGCGATCTTCAGGGCCGCGATGGCCTCATCGGACCCGAGCCTGGCCAAGGTGCGACCTGCTTCGCGTCGGCCTTTCAACGGCAGGTCGCCGTTGAGAAGCCTCGCGATGAGTTCTGCGGCCGGGGGATTCGTCGGACCCAGCCGCAGCGGCAGCGGAGCCGCAGCCACCGGCGGCAGCAACGGAGCCGGTGGTGCGTTGCTGGCAGCTACGACGGCTACCGGGGCGCGGACGGGTGTAGGAGGGACCGTTTCCCCAACGCGAGCGGGGGCATGAGGTGGAGGTCGAAGGTACACCATGACGCCCACAACGAGGATCACTAACAGGCCAAGCGCCCAGACCAGGCCTCGGCGAGCCCGAGGCTCATTCTGTCGAGCCGCGGGGCCCTGGTTAGCGTTCGGCCCGGCTTTCATATCACCTTAAGGCAAATCCCGCCTCGACCTGACGCGCCAGCCCGATAACGACGAGTTGGCCGGCAGCCGCAGTCAAAGTGCAGCCAGGAAGCAGTCCGAAGCGGATAGCGGCCGAGAGCAGATGCTTACTGCGTATGCGGGCTCTGGCCGAGCGCCTTCCCTTTCAGGCTTTGGACCTGGAGTTGGCCATTCTGGAAGCCGACTACCAACGTAATGGCCATCGCCTTCTCCCCTTTGACCGTCAGTTTCGCAGTGTCCGACTTGGAGGCGTAGGTGCCGGTCACCGTAACGGGGTAAGTCTGTCCGCCAGAGATGGCCGCGGTGCCAGTGCCGCTGTACTTTTTGTCGGCCGGAGCCAGGTTCAAGGTGAGATTCCACGAGCCATCCCCACGCCCCGGCAGGTCCAGGTCAACCTCGGTGCGCGGGATCCTTCCACTCTGGGTCCCGTGCCCCGGCACGCTGACCGTCGCGCTGCCGCTCACGGTACCATGCATGTGGCCGCTGGCCTGATCCACTTCCATATTCTCAGTGATGTTGGCGGAAAACTTGGCTTCCGTGCCTTGGGCGGCCAGGTAGCCCTTCATCTTCACGTTCATGTTGATCCGCGTGACATCCTTCGCGGATTTTACCGTGCCGCTGAAGGTCGCGTCTATTTTCCCGGTTACATCGTAACCGGCAAAGTCGTCGAGTGAGGCGGCGCCCTGGCCCGTAAACTTCCCGCTCGCATCCATGTTAAAGGTGCAATCAAGCGTGATGCCGCTGACGGATTGCCTGTAAGTGCCCGAGACGTCGTACAATGAAGCCGTTCCGCTGAACGATTTGCTATACGTGCCCGCCGGGACTTGTTCACCCGAGGCAGACCATCCCAGGAACAACGCTGCCGCTGCTGCTACCACGACTTTCTTCATCCTAACCATATTTCTTCCTTTTCTTTGCGATTGCTTTCTTAAGCTTTCAGCCTCCCACTACCGGGGACGCTCACACGTAACGAGTTCAGCAGATTGCGGGCACAAAGTAAAGAGACAATAATTCCGTAGAATTACGGAATGAGCGAAGAGGTTCGACCTCTTCACTTCTGCGCCAGGAGCCGGGCGAGCAGGAGGGCCATTTCCATCGCCTGCTCGTAGTTGAGCCGCGGGTCCAGGGTGGTCCGGTAATCGCGGCTCAAATCGGCCTCGGTGATGCCGCTGGCGCCGCCGATGCACTCGGTGACGTTGTCGCCCGTCAACTCAAAGTGCACGCCACCGAGGTGGCTGCCGCAGGCTTTAAGAACGCGGCAGGACGTTTCAAGTTCCCGGAGGATCTTGTCAAAGCGGCGGGTCTTGATGCCGCCCTTGGTCGTCTCGGTGTTGCCGTGCATAGGGTCGCAGCACCAAAGCGTCTGTCGGCCCCGGCGGCGGATGGCTTCGACCAAAGGCGGGAGACACTGCTCAACGCGATTGGCCCCGAAGCGGTGGATAAAGGTGAGGCGGCCAGGCTCATTTTTCGGGTTGAGCGCCTCGGCCAGCGCGACGGCTTCGTCGGGCGTAACGGAGGGGCCGATCTTCAAGCCGATGGGATTGGCGATGCCGCGAAAGTACTCGACGTGCGCCCCGTCCAGCGCGCGGGTCCGGTCGCCGATCCAGGGGAAGTGGGTGGAGAGGTTGTACCACCCCGGGCGGCGCGGCACCTGCCGGGTCTGGGCCTGCTCGTAATAGAGGTGCAGCCCTTCGTGGCTGGTGAAGAAATCCACGCGGTTGATGTCGGCCAGCACGCTCCCGGTGAGGGTTTCCATGAACCGCAGCGCCTCGCCGATGCTTTCGACCATGCGCATGTAATCGGCGGCGTGAGGCGAATTGGCCACGAAGCCCAGCCCCCAGTATTCGGGGTGGTGCAGGTCGGCGAAACCGCCTTCGATCAGGGAGCGAATGAAGTTAATGGTGAGGCCGGAACGCTCGTAGGCGCGCAGCAGCAGCTCGGGGTTCGGCGCCCGATCTTCACGGGTGAAGCCAGCGCGGTTGATCATGTCGCCGCGGTAGCTGGGCAGCGTGACGCCCTCGTGCATTTCGGTGTCGGCGGAGCGGGGTTTGGCGTACTGGCCGGCGAAACGGCCGATGCGAGTCACGCGCTTCTTGCCGCCCTGCACGAGCACCAGGCTCATTTGCAGCAGGATCTTCAGCTTGCTGGCGATGGCGGCGGATTCACAGTCCTCAAAGCTTTCCGAGCAGTCGCCGCCTTGCAACAGAAACCGCTCGCCACGCGCCGCTTCAGCCAGTTGGTGGTTAAGGTTCTCGATCTCCCAACTCGTGACCAGCGGCGGCAGCCGGGCCAACTGACCCAGCACGCGGTGCAGCGCGACAGGGTCCGGATAAGCCGGTTGCTGGGCAGCGGGCTTGGTCTGCCATGAGGTCGGCGTCCAATCCGGACAGGCCGGAGAGCTGTCGGTTGTATTCGGCATCGGTATTTCAGTAGCCAGAGTCGGGGATTCCGGCAGAAATGTAAAGGCAGGCCAGCGCGTGCGATGCCCGAATTCGCAGATCAGTCATTGCGCTGCTTGATCAGCCGGAGCACATCCCGCGCGCTGACGGCCTCATGAAACACTATCGCTGTGGGCTTCTCAGTGTGCGAATCCTGAGCCTTTGGGGCGGGCTCATCGCGAACGGTTGAGACCCTGGTGACGTGGCCGATGGCATTGCCGCAGTCGTCGAGGACGGCGGAGCCGCTGGAACCCGGCGCCCAATCGGTGCTGACGTTAATCCGCGTCGGGGCACCCGCCGCGGAGGGCCGGGCGCCGGAGAGTTGGTAAAACCGATTCACGATGCCGGCGCTGAAGTAATCCCGATGTCCGGCAGGGTCGCTGTAGCAGTAGGCCGTGTCGCCGGGATAGACGTTGGTGTTGAGCGGCAGGGGCGTGAAGATTTCGCCCGCAGCCCGGACAATGCAGGCATCGCTGTCGCGGTTGGCGGCCAGCACTTCCGCGACAGGGAGAACGGTCCCCTCTTCGTCCAGCGCCACCAGGCCGCCGTCGCGCATCTCGCCGGTTGGTTCGACGACGTGGTAGCAGGTGGCCACTGCGCCGTTGGCAGTCAAGGCGTAGCCCCCGGCGAGGTTCAGGTGCCACTTGCCACACTTGCCACAGAGATATGACCAGCCGACGCGAAGATGACTATGGCGGGCGACGATACAGATTTCCCGCGCCGGCAGTTTCGCCGTGCTGGCTTCGGGAAGGGCCAACTGGCAGGAGGTGCGTTTCAACTGCTTCCTGACCTCGGCGACCTTGAGCGCGTCGCCGCTGGTGAAAAGTCGCTTCGCCGCGTTGAGGATCGTGGCCTTGTATTGGGGTTCCTGGCGGGCCTGGGGGCAAATGGGAACGCCCGGAGCCTGAGCGGCGGCGTGGAAACAGCCTGCGGCCGCGAGCGCGATGATGGACGCGAACTTGATTCCGAAACGGGCTTGCATCAGCCCAGCGTAGGGCAGGATCGGGGGAAGCTCCAGCACGGAAACAGTGGGAGTTAAGCAGGTTACAAGATTCTTAAGGGTTGCATTGGCTGCCGAGGGAGGGCGCGGGGAGTTGGCGGGCGAACAGGCTGCGGCCAGTTAAAGGCGGCGGGCCAGTCGCGCGGCGAGGCGGTCTAAGGCCGGGGAGCGGTCCAGCGGCGTCAGGCGCACTTCCAGCAGACAGAAGCTCTTGGTCCACCGCGCCGCTTCGAGGAGCGCGTGGTCCAGTTCTTCCTCGGTTTCCACGACGAACCCGCGGCCTGCCCCCAGGATTTCAGGCAGACGATGGTAATGCCACGGCCAGACATCGTTATAGGGGCCGTCCTGCATGTGCCGCTCGGTGCCGTAGCCGCGGTTGTTAAGCAGCACAACCACCGGGTTGAGGTGGTAGCGAGCTGCCGTGGCTAATTCCATGCCGGTCATCTGGAAGGCGCCGTCGCCGACCAGGACCAGTGGACGCAGCTTCGGGTTGGCCAGTTGGGCGCCAATGCTGGCGGGCACGGCGAAACCCATCGAGGTGTAGTAGGCCGGGCTGATGAATTCGGTGCGTTCGCGGATGAACAGATCAGCCGCGCCAAACAAGGCGTCGCCCACGTCGGCCACGACGACGGCGCTCTCCGAGAGGAAAGCATTCAGGCGATCGAACAGGCGCCGGACGGTGATCGGCCTCCGAGAGTGCGAAGTGCGCAGTGCGCAGTGTGGAGTGACCTGCACGGGGCGGGGGATCTTGCCGAGCTTACGCGCCCGAAGGCGCAGACGGAGCAGGCCATTGACGAAATCCTTGAAGCGCACCTCTTCGTAGGTGTGGTAGCGGATAGAGAGTTTCTCGCTGGTGGCATAAATCGAGCGCGCCGGATCGAGGCGGGCCGTATAAATGCCGAGGTTGATGTCGGTCATGAACGCGCCGAGCAGGATGACGCAATCACTGCTCTCGACGTACTGCCGGACGTCGTCGCGGCCCATGGCGCCTTCATAAATGCCGAGGTAGAAGGGATGATGCTCGCCGATGACGGACTTGCCGAGCACAGTCGCGGCGACGGGGATATTGGTCTTGTGCGCGAGCTTGAGGAGTTGGTCCTGCAGGCCGAACCGGTGGACTTCCACGTCGGCCAGGATGACTGGTTTCCGCGCCTGGTTGATCATCCGCTCAGCTTCGGCCAGGGCCTCGCGCAAGCTGCGGGAGTTGCTCCGCTCGTGGATTTCGGCTGTCTTGTGGTGGGGAATGCCCGGCACCGAAACCATATCGCGCGGGAGTTCGATATAGACCGGCCGCTTGAACCGCAGGGCAGCGTGCAGCACGCGGTCAATTTCCTGGAACGCCGTCTGCGCGTCGCTCAGAACCGTCGAGGCGATGGTAAGCTGCTCGAAGACTTTCTTCTGCGTATCGAACTCGCGGACCTTGTGATGCAGCAAGGGGTTTTTCTCGCGCTCTTTCATCCCCGGCGCGCCGCTGATGATGACGACCGGCGACTTCTCCGCGAACGCCTCGGCGGTGGTGTTGGCCACCTTCAGCCCTCCGACGCAATAGGTCACGCAGACGGCGCCGAGGCCGCGGACGCGGGCGTAGGCATCGGCGGCGAAGCCGGCGCCCTGCTCGTCGCAGGTGTTGATGAGGCGCAGCTTGCTCTTGGAGAGTTGGTCGTAAAACCCGAGCACATAATCACCCGGGATGCCGAACACATGGCGCACGCCATGGGCGTAGAGTCGCTGGATGAGGTATGTGCCAATGGAGGGTGGGGTTGTCAGAGCCTTTTGCATCAACAGTGTGGCACCCTAGGCTGCCAGGGCCCTGATGTCAAAAGCGTTTGCGCGCCAGAGAAACCGGGAACCCGGAACACCGGGAACGCCGGGGAATGCTTTTGACTTCGTTCCGGCTCGTCCTACATTGCGCCGTTCAACGCAACAACCTGAACATGCTGACAGAAGACGACATCAAGAACGCATTGCGAGCGGTCAAATACCCAGGTTACAGCCGCGACATCGTATCCTTTGGCCTGGTGAAACAGGTCGCCGCTAAAGACGGCGCGGTCCGCGTTGCGCTGCAGCTCACGACGAGCCACCCCGAAATCAGCAACCAGATCAAGTCGGAGAGCGAACGCGTGTTGCAGGCATTGCCGGGCGTCACCCGGGCGCACGTGGAAGTGAACCAGCCAGCCTCGCCGCACGCGGCGGCAGCGCAAGATCCCTGGGCCCAGCAGCACAAGGTCCCCGGGATTCGGCGCATCGTCGCCGTTGCCAGCGGCAAGGGCGGGGTTGGTAAGTCCACGGTGTCGGTGAATCTCGCGTGCGGGTTGCAGCAGCTCGGGGCCAAGGTTGGTTTGCTGGATTGCGACATTTACGGCCCGAGCATTCCACTGATGATGGGTGTGCATGAGCGGCCGACGATCAGCGCGGAGGAGAAGATGGTGCCGCCGAAAAACTACGGCGTGAAGCTGATGAGCATGGGGTTCCTGGTCGAGGGCGACCAGCCGGTGATCTGGCGCGGGCCGATGATCATGAAGACCATCCAGCAGTTCTTCAGCGCGGTGGAATGGGGCGAGCTGGACTTGCTGCTGGTGGACTTGCCGCCCGGTACGGGCGACGCGCAGCTTTCGCTTTGCCAGACCGTGCCGCTGGATGGCGGCGTAATCGTGACCACCCCGCAGGAAGCGTCGCTGGGCGTGGTGCGCAAAGGCATTGCCATGTTCCAGAAGGTCAACGTGCCAATACTAGGCATCGTCGAGAACATGAGCTATTTCACCACCCCGGGCGGCGAACGGGTGGAAATCTTCGGCCACGGCGGGGGGCGGGCGGAGGCGGCACGGCAGAATGTCCCCTTTCTCGGCGAAGTGCCGCTGTTCACGGAAATCCGCGAGGGGGGCGACCGGGGTGTGCCGGTGGCGGTGTCGGCCGCCAGCCAGCCAGCGGGGCAGGCGTTTATCAAGATCGCTCAGGCCCTGCGCCAGCAACTGGCTTGACTGGGCTGACAGGCAGCGGTTGGTGTGCTATATTGGGGCGGAAAGAAAGGCCAGTTTATGAGAGCGTCGGTGCCAAGCGCAGAGGAATGGAACTCCCCGGAGTTGCAAAATGAGAGTTGTCATCGGCGGGTGCTCTGCTAGATTCTGGTGCTCGAAGTGATTTGCACACTCGCGATTATGTCTGACCAAACGAAAGAGCCGCTCTCGGCAAACGATTTGCTGAAGAACTCTTCGCTCTACCGCGAGTTTCAGGCTGAACGCGAGGAGATCCTGAAGCACAAGTGGATTGAATCCGAGAAGGCCGGCCGCGATATTGGCTTTGAGCGAGCGCTGACAGACTGGATCATCAAGCACCGCTCCAAATGGCGGAAAAGCCGGCAGACGGCAGGCCACTAGGCAGGCTGCCGCTCCTTTAAGGCAGCCCGGCGAGGCTGCGAAGGAACTATGATCAAACCTAAAGTCCGAAGTCCGAAGGTCGAAGTCCGAGACAGAGGCGGACGGCCGAATCTCCTTGATTCGGACTTCAGACTTCGGACTTCTAATTCCCCCTCCCATGCCTGAATCCGCCCTTATCCTGAATGCGGCTGCAATCCAACGCGCACTCACGCGCATCGCCCATGAAATTGCGGAACGCAACGAAACCGGCAGTGAGGTGGTCGTGGTCGGCATCCAGCGCGGTGGAGTGCCGCTGGGACAGCGTCTGGGAGCACTGTTGACGGGGATCTGGGGACAGGCTGTCCCGACCGGCAGCCTGGACGTCAGCATGCACCGGGATGATCTGGACCGCCGGGCTGCGCCCCATGTCCAGCCCACAGTCATTCCGTTCGATGTGACCGGGAAAACGGTGGTGCTGGTGGATGACGTGCTGTTCAGCGGTCGCACCATCCGGGCGGCCATGGATGCGCTGAATGATTTCGGCCGGCCGCGGCGCATCCAATTGGCCGTGCTCATTGACCGCGGGCACCGCGATTTGCCCATTAAAGCGGATTTCGTCGGCAAGAATGTCCCCACCGCCCACACCGAACGCGTCCGCGTGCGGCTGAAGGAAATGGGCGGCGCGGACGAGGTCGTCATCGAGAAATGATCCCCTCCTTCCCATGAGCTGGAATCGCAAACACCTGCTGGACATCGAATCGCTCACCGTCGAGGAAATCATCACCGTGCTGGATACCGCGCGCGCCTTCAAAGCCGTCGGCGAGCGGGCCATCAAGAAGGTCCCCGCCCTGCGCGGCAAGACCGTCGTCAACCTCTTTGTCGAGCCCTCCACGCGCACTCGCACCAGCTTCGAGCTGTCCGAGCAGCGGCTCTCGGCCGACATCATCAATTTCAACACGGAGGCCTCCTCCCTCAAGAAGGGCGAAACGCTCAAAGACACTGCGCGCAACCTCGAGGCGCTCAACATTGATTTCATCGTCATCCGCCACAGCGCGTCCGGCGCGCCCCATTTCCTGGCCCGTGTCCTCAACGCCAGCGTCATCAATGCCGGCGACGGCGCGCACGAGCATCCCACCCAGGCGCTGCTGGACACGTTCACCATCCTCGAGAAGAAAGGCCGCATCGAAGGTCTGAACGTGACCATTCTTGGGGACATTCTCTACAGCCGGGTGGCGCGGTCGGATGTCTGGGCGCTGACCAAGCTGGGCGCCAAGGTGACCCTCTGCGGGCCCTCCACCCTGGTGCCACGCGTCTTCGAGCAGATGGGGGTCCGCGTGACGCACGACGTCGAGGAGGCCATCCGCGACGCCGACATCATCAACCTGCTGCGTATACAGCATGAGCGCCAGCGCAAGTCCATGTTCCCCAGCCTGAACGAGTATTCGAGCCTGTTCGGCCTGAACAAGGCCCGGCTGGCCCGCACCAAACCCGATGCCTTGATCATGCATCCCGGCCCCATCAACCGCGGCGTGGAAATTGACAGCGAGATTGCGGACTGCGGCCGCTCGCTGGTCTTGCAGCAGGTGACCAACGGCCTGGCCGTGCGCATGGCTGTGCTGTTCCTCGTCAATGGGGGCAAAGGCCCCCAGGAAGTGGCCCCGTAGCGCAGATTTTCAATCTGCCGTATCGCTGATTTCCAATCCACAGGGCTTGGGGATATTCCGTCGCGCCAGCAGGTTAGAAACCTGCGAAACAGCGGATTGGAAATCCGCGCTACAGGGCCGGCGAAACTTCGCGGGGCGTCTCTGCCAGCGCGCTACCCAAACACCAGTTTGCAGAGGATCACTGAGGCGATGACACCGACGGTGTCGGCCACGATGCCGGCCGGCAGCGCGTAGCGGGTCCTTTTCACACCCACGGAGCCGAAATACACCGCCAGCACATAGAAGGTCGTCTCGGTGCTGCCGAAGATGGTGCCGCCCGTGCGGCTGATGAGGCTGTCGGGACCGTATTGTTTGACCAGTTCGGCGAAGAGGCCCAGCGTGCCGCTGCCGCTCAACGGGCGCATGAGCACCATCGGCAGGAGCGGGGGCGGGAAGCCGACAGCCTCCATCACCGGCGCGAGCGCGTGGCTGATCAGGTCAATGCATCCCGCCGCGCGGAACATGCCCATCGCCACCAGGATCGCGACCAGGTAGGGAATGATGCGCAGGGCCACGTCGAAACCCTCCCTGGCGCCGTCCACGAATTCCTCATAGACCTTCACGTGCCGCAAGCGCGGCATACAGCGGGAAGGCCGAGAGCATGAACGGGATCGAGAGCTTGGACACCGCGTCCACGATGCGGATAAAGGTGGTTTGGCTGGCGGCGGCGGCCGGCAGCGCGAGTCCCGATCAGGGCCGGGAAGGCCAGGCGCAAGAACAGGTAGCAGAAGAAGAGGCCAAACGCGCCCATGATAAGCAGCCCCCACCACTGCAACGGGGCGAGTTCCGCTGCTTCCTTGATGGGCGCCTTCTCGTTCGCGGCATTCACCGCGGCTGGTTTGGGCAGGTCGGCGGTCACTGCCGGCGGCGGAGCGGTCGCCGGCGGCAGGCGGTAGATGGGCAGGCGCTGGAGGAGTTTGGCGGCGGCGACGGCGGCGATCGCGGCGCAAGTAGTGGCCATGATGGACGTGCCCACGATGGCCGTCGGATTGCTGGATTTATTGGCCGCCAGGATGGCGATGGCGGTGGCGGGAATGAGCTGGATGGAGCTGGTGTTGATGGCCAGGTAGGTGCACATGGCGTTGGTGGCCGTGCCGGGGCGCGGGTTGAGCGCCTCGAGGTGTTTCATGGCGCGCAGGCCGAGCGGCGTGGCGGCATTGCCGAGGCCGAGGATGCTGGCGGCCATATTCAGCAGCATCGAGCCCATCGCCGGATGGTCCGCGCGGCACGTCCGGGAAGAGCCACACCATGAGGGGCCGCAGCAAACGCGCCAGCAAGGCCACCAGGCCCGCCCGTTCCGCCAGCCGCATGATACCGAGCCACAAGGCCATGATCCCCACCAGCGGCAGCGCGGTCCGCATCACCGCGAACTCCGCCATCTCGAAGCTCTTGTCGGCCACCTCCTTGAGGTGGTCGGTGCAGCCGCCGATAACGACGGCCAGCACCATCAGCCCGAGCCAGATGTAGTTCAGCATCGCCGCGGAAGCTATACGGGGGCCGCCGCAGCTCGCGAGCAAAATCAGTGCCCCGCCGAATGCGCCGACTGTTCCTGCCAAGGTTTGGCGTACACCGCCGGACACCGGCCTGCCGTCAGCCTTTGTACAGCGCTTTATACCGTATGACTACCGTATCATCAACGTATCATCACCGTATCACCGCCGTATGATCTCCCTGCCATGAAGTGTGGCTTGTGCTACTTGGCATAAGGGTAAAGCGTCTGCAGCGGCGAATACAGCCAGGTCTCGTTCAAGTGCGTGCCGTTGTAACCGCCAAAAGTCAGCAGCCCGTCGCCGGTCCAGACGCCGCTGGTCAACCGCGGCCCGGGCGCGCCCGTCTCGGCGATTTCCGTCCAGGTGTCCGTGGCCGGGTTGTAGCGGCCGCCGGTGCCGACAAAGCGGCCGCCGTTGCCCCGGGCGTCGTTGACGCCGCCCCAAAGCACCATCTCGGTGCCCGTCCAGACTGCGAAGGTGTTGACTCTTCCCTTCGGTGCGCCAATGGCCGAGATGGGCTTCCAGGTATCCGTCTCCGGGTTGTAGCGCGCCCCATTCACGAAGTAGTCCGACGCAACGCCTGGTTCCCGGGCGCCGCCGCCCCAGACAATCATTTCCTTCCCGGTCCAAACGGCGACATGACTGCGCGCGCGGGCGGGGCGCGCCGTCCGTGCTGACCGGTTTCCAGGCGTCCCTGGAGGGACTATAGCGGCCGCCGTCGTTCAGGACTTTGTTGGCGTTGTATCCGCCCCAGACAATCATCTCCTTGCCTGTCCAAACCGTCGTGTGCCCGCAGCGCTTGGAAGGCGCGCCTCGGGTGGTGATCGTTCTCCAGGAATCGGAGGAGGCGTCGTAACGGCCCCCGGTGTTCAGATGGGCATCGGCATGGCCGCCCTGGTAGCGGCTGCGCGAATCGGTGTAGCCGCCCCAAACCAGCATCTCCTTGCCTGTCCACACTGAGGGGAAATCGAACCGGGCGGTCGGCGCGTTCTTCGCGGACACCGGCTTCCAGGTGTCGCTGGCAGGATTGTAGAGCGCACCGTCGTTGTGGTTGACATCCTCGCCACTCACTCCGCCGAACCCGCCCCACACAATCATCTCCTTACCCGTCCAAACCGCCGCATGCCCCGTGCGCGAAGAGGGCCCACCCTTCTCCGGCAGCATTGTCCAGGTGTCCTCCGCCAGGCAGTAGCGCGCGCCATCCTCGAAACTCATGCCCTGGCCTTCGCCGCCGAACACAATCATCTCGCGGCCGGTCCAGACGGCGGTATTGCCGCCGCGACCGCGCAGGTCTGGCGTGGCCCGCTCTTCCCAGAACTCGGCCTTCCGCGTTCTGGCCGAGCGGTCTTTGTGGTAACCGGCCTTCAGCAACTCCGGATCGTCAGGCTTGGGCGAGTAGCGCACTCCGAGGCTGTCCAGCGGCTCATCCTTGGCAGCCTGCCGCGTTCGGACTGTCGGCGACCGCCCGGCAGCCTTGAGCGCCTGCAGGACGGTGATCCGCCCTTCTTTTGCTTCCGCCAGTGCTGACGACGCCGTCCCCGGAGTCAAGGACTGTGGCGTCGCCGCGTCCGCCGAAGCCGCCGCGCCAGCCCGCTCCGGCACTTCGATCTTGTCGCCGTCGCGCAGCCAGAAGTCGGGTGAGAGGTTGGCTTGCGAGCAATCCACCACCCACTGGCGTTCCTGGCCGCTGGCCGGGTCGCGGCGGGTGACCTTAACCCGGGAAAGGTCCGAAGAGCTGAGCACCAGCTTGGACTGGAGCAGGACGGGCTTGAGCCAGAAGGGCGTGCCGGAAACGATCGAGGGCTCAAGGCGCAGGCCCGCCCGGGAAGGGTTGCCTCGAGGCTCGGAAATCTTGGGCGCCAGCGTGATGAGTCGTGGCCTGTCCTTTGACGACAATCTCGACCTGCCGCGTCAGGCACTTCTTCAGGTTCGCCAGTTCCGTCGTGGAAAAGCCTGGCCACTTCTCATTCAGCGGGTGCTCGGCCTCGGGAATCTCCACCACGTCGCCCCATCTCAGGCCACATCCTTCGAGCAATCGCCCGACTCGAGCAACCGGCCGGAGATCCACCACCTGCTCCTGCCAGCTTTTCAGATCAGGAGTGGGCCGGCGAATGCGCAGGTGCGCGAGGTCAGGGAAACGCAAACGGGCGGGGCTACCTGCGGAGGCAGAAAAGAAGGCACTCGCTGAACAACCATCTCCCTCCCTCCTTCGTTGGGCGAAGCCGCCAGGAACCAGTAATGCACGCCCAACAGGTCCAGGAGCGTGAATTGGTTCCAGTCGTTGGTGCCCTTCGTTGAACACGTAGTCCGAATACCCCGTCGCGCGGCGCGAGACGCCGATCCGGTCGAGCGCCGGCAGGTCGTCTGTCGCGCCATGCCGGCGCAGCAGGTCAGCCAGGGTCTCAGACTTCGGCGCTGGCTGTGGAGTGGCACTGGTGGCATCACGGCGCCAGGCGGCTGTACGGATCCTCGGCCTGGATAAGCCTGGGCGCGCCATAGGCAGATGCCCGGTTGCCGGGAAGACTCCCGGCACTGTTTCTTTGCACAGTCCAGCGGCGTTTGCCCCGCAGTTGTCTCGCTCATTGGGATCGGCTTTGTTGGCCAGCAGCAGCTCGACCAATCTCGCGCTTCCCGCCGTTGACTGCAATGTGAAGCGGTGTCCGGCCGTCGTTGTCTTGGCATTGGGATCGGCCTTGTTGGCCAGCAGCAACTTCGCCACCTCGGGCTGGTTCGCACCCGACGGCAAGAAGAGCGGGGTCCAGCCGTTCTTCTCCCTCGCATTGACGTCCGCGCCCGCTTTCAAGAGCAGTTCGGCGATGGGCTTGCTTCCGCTTCTTGCTGCCACGATGCAGACTGGCGTCCCACTCCATTACCGTCCTGGCTCGCGGCATTGACATCGGCCTTGTGGGCCAGCAGCAGCTCGACCGCGGGCTGCTTTATTGTTCCATGACCGCCTGCAGCGAGCGGCGGCACGCCCTGCCGATGCAGGCGATTCGGGTCGGCGCCGCCCTCCAGCAGCACCTTGAGGGTTGGGGCATCCGCAGGGCTTCGAACACGAGCGGATTGCCCGTCAGGACCAGGAGCATTGGGGTTGGCTTTGGCCGCGGAGCAGTTCCTTGGCCGCCTCGGCTTGCCGCTGGTTGACCGCAAGGAACAGCGGAGTGAATCGTGTGTCTTCCCGCTGGGAACGATCTACTGCAGTAGATACCCCAGGTTGATCGCCGCGTTGGTATTCGGATCGGCGCCGCTGGCGAGCAGCAGTTTCAGTGCGGGCACATCACCGATCGGAGGCGGCCGAGGCAGGGGCAGGTTGAGCCGGCCCGCGTTCGGGTTGGCATGGGCCGCCAGCAGCAGCTGCACGATGGCGACGGTATGCTTCTGAGCGGCGTAGCTCAGCGGCGTCGGCCACTCGCCATCTTCGGCATCACCTCCGCGCCTTTGGCCAGCAGCAATTCCACCATGCCGGCGTAACCGCGCTGGCGGCCAGATGCAGCGGGGTTTGGCCTCGCGCTGATCGTGATACTGCAGATCTTCGGTGTCGCTGCTGCCGCTGACGTTCGGTCTGGGCATTCACCGGCGCCCCGGCGGCCAGGAGGGCCTTGGCGACCGTCTCGTAGCCTTTCAGCGTGGCGAGGTGCAGGGGCGTGACGCCGCCTGCGGTCTTGGCGTCCGCCTTGGCGCCCTTGCTCAGCAGCAGGTCAACGACCGCCTTGTGGCCATTGGCGGCGGCGTAGTGCAGCGCCGTCAGGCCTGGCTGCTGGAGGCCGTCCACGGCCGCGCCGCTGTCCAGCAGCAGCTTCACCACGGCCAGCTTGCCCTTCGCGGCGGCCGATTGCAGCAGCGTCTCGCCCTTCCGGTCGGGCGCGTTGATCAGGTCCGGGCTGTCTTTGATCAGGGCCTGGATGCGCCTGACTTCGTCGGCTTCGCTGGAGGCGGCGGAAGCGGAGGTTTCGGTCGCTGCAATCGAAACAGGCAGGCCGGCGTCGAGGGCGGCTGACTGCCGTTTCAGTTTAGCAGCTCGCGCTCGGTGGTCCAGACGGCGTCCCGAGCGATGACTCCGGCCTCCATTTGCTTCCGTTGTGCTTCCAGTTGGGTTTCGACTACTTTGATCTCCTCCCCCAGCAGGCGCTTCTGCTCCTGGCGTGCGGCATCCGAGACGGGTTGGCCGGCATCCAGGGCCGCGACCTGCCGCTTCAACTTGAGCAGCTCGCGCTCCGTGGCCGAAACCGTGTTTCGGTCAGACTTTCCCATCTCCAGTTGCTTTTGCTGGGACTCCAACTGCTTCTGGACCAGATTGATCTCCTCCTCCAGCAGGCGCTTCTGCTCCTGGCGTGCGGCGTCCGAGATCACGGGAGCGGCGGGCGCGGCCGGCGCGCTGCCCAGCCCCGCGAGGTTCTGGCGGCTGAGCGTGACCAGCGTCGGCTGGTCGGAGAACTCGCGCAGGATGCGCTCATACTGCGCCGCGGCGTCGTTCGTGTTGCCTTGTTTGCGGTAGCATTCGCCAAGGCGGAAGATGGCCGTGGCCGCCAGCTTGCGGTCTTTGTCGAACTGGCTGGCGACGGTCTGGTAGGCCTGGATGGCGGCGCCCAGGTTCTGGTTGGCCTCTTCCTCAAACAGCCCCCGCTGGATGGCGCTGGTGAGGTCGTTGGTGGCGGCGCGGGCAGGAGTAACCAGCAGGTGATGGCTGCAAGCAGCAGCCAGATTGCCGCGTGGTAGGGCGCGCACGCCGTGCGCGCCCCGAGGTTTGGACATTCTTGAGCGGTCAACCCGAAGGGTTGCCCGAGGGTCGCCAGAGGTCGCCGGGGGCTTTCCGGGTGCGGCGACCTCCGGGTAACGGCGGCGAAGAGGTCCTGCACCCCGGCAGGGGTGCCAGAGCGGCTGCACGTCGGGGTTCGGTCTGGCACCCCTCCGGGGTGCGCGAACCTAAAACACGCTTTCCGGTGGTCGTTCCCCCCTTTCCCCGAACGACCACCGGCTACCACCTGCCAACCCTCCGGGTTGGCTTCCGGTTCAGTCGGCAGAATGTCCAAACTGCAGGGCGCGCTTTCCGCGCGCGCCGCGGCTCGCAGCGGACTGCGAGCCCTACCCGAGCGGGAAATCCTATTGGCAATTGCTAGAGTCATCTTCATAAGAGTCCTGTTCTATTCTTTTCGCCTCCAGTTTGACGGATTCCCGCCCGGCGAATTGTCACCCTTTTGTAAAATTGCAGTGCCCGCTAAACATGCTAAACATGCTAAAGGGACAGGCGGAAACCAGGAGGAAGAAAGGTCCTCCTGCCCCATTGTGCCGCCGCTGTTTCTGCCCCTTTTAGCGTATTTCGTTTAGCGGGCAACTCACAGGTCGAGCTTATAGCCCACGCCGTGCACGGTCTTGATCCAGCGCGGGCGCTCGGGGTCGCGCTCGAGCTTGCTGCGCAGGCTGGCGATGTGGTTGTCCACCGTGCGCGTGGTCGGGAAGGCGGTGTAGCCCCAGACCACGTCCAGGAACCGCTCGCGGGAGACCGGCTCGCCCGGCGTCTCCGCCATCAGCCGCAGCATGGCGAATTCCTTGGCCGTCAGGTGCAGCGTCTTGCGGCCGCGCGTGGCGGTTTGCCGGACCAGGTCAACGGTGGCCTCGCCGAGCGCGAGCGTCCGTGGGCATCTTCGTTTGCCGCTGGACCCGCCGCAGCATCGCGCGCACGCGGGCGAGCAGTTCCTCGGTGCTGAACGGTTTGACGAGGTAATCATCCGCGCCCGACATCCAAACCCTGCACGCGGTCCTCGACCTGCCCCTTGGCGGTGAGCATGAGGATCGGCACGGGGTTCGAGAGCCGGCGCAATTCGGCGCAGACCGCGTAGCCGTCGAGCTTGGGCATCATGATGTCGAGCAGGATGAGGTCGGGCTTTTCATCAATGGCCCGCTGCAGGCCGGCTCTCGCCGTCGGCCGCCGTCAGCACGCGATAGCCTTCGCCGGCCAGCACGTCGTGCAGGGCGGTGCGCATGGGCAGTTCGTCTTCGATGATCAGGATGCGTTCCATAGGGTGAAGTCCAAAGTCGAAAGTCTAGAGTCTAAAGTCCAAAACCCATTTGCCACAGGCCGAACCGGGTCGCTGACTTGGAACTTCGGATTTTGGGTTTCGGATTTCATTCGGGCTTCGGGTTTCGGGTTTCGGATCTCTCAGTTGCTGGCGGCACGGGCAATTCGATGGTGAATCGGCTGCCCTGGCCCACCGCGCTGCGGACCAGCACCCGGCCGCCGTGGGCCTCGACGATGTGCTTCACGATGCTCAGTCCAATCCCCACGCCCTGGGTCTGGCGCCGCAACTCGGAGCCGCGCCGGTAGAACCGCTCGAAAATCTTCTCCTGCTCGGAGGGCGGAATGCCCTCGCCGTGGTCCTCGACCCAGAGGTGGAGGAGTGATGCGTGAGGCGTGAGGCGTGAAACGTGAAACGTGAAACGTGAAACGCGAGGGGTGAGGCCTGATTCGGTATCCCGCACTCCGCACTCCGCATTCCGCGTTTCCAGTCCCACCGTCACCGTGTCGCCTTTGGGCGAGTGCTTGAGGGCGTTGTCAATCAGGTTCACTAGCGCCTGCTGGAGGGCTTTGCCGTCGGTGGAGGGTTGAGGGTTGAAGGTTGAGGGTTGAGGGTCGGTGAGAACGAGCTCGAGCTTCACACCCGCGCTCGGCGGCGTAGGTTTCCATCAGCTTGACCGTCTGCTGCGTGAGGGCCACCAGGTCGGTCGGCTCGAAATCGTACTGCTTGCGGCCCTGCTCGATGCGCGAGAAGTCCAGCACGTTCTCGATCAGCGCCGAGAGCCGGCGGCATTCCTGGACGATGAACCGGAAGTATTCCTGCTGTTTCGGGGCCTCGGCCACTTTGCCGCGCTCCAGGCTCTCGGCCATCAGGCGGACCGAGGCGATGGGAGCGCGCAGCTCGTGCGAGACGCTGGAGACGAAGTTGCTCTTCAGCTCGTTGAGCCGCAGTTGGCGCCGGAAGGCGCGCCGGGAAGCCATCACCCCGATCAGGGCCGCGAAGGCCGACGCGGCCACCAGCCCGGCCAAAAGCAGCGCATGGCGGCGATACGAGGCAAACATCAGTGCCGGGTCCGCCACGTAAAGCTGCAAGACGAAGCGCGGGCGGCTCGGCAGGCCTTCCCATTCGATCTCCGGTCCTTTCGGCGTCTTTTGGAGCACGCCGAGGTTGGAGAGGCCGCCGTTGGCCTCAGCCAGCAGCGCCGGGGCGGCATTGGTGGACCGGCCTGGGGACCAGCGTTCCGGCAACGTCAGCGGTTCTCCCTCAAGCCAGGCGACGAGGCCCAGGTAACCGGGCAGCTTCACCTGCGAATTCTCCAACGCCCGCGCTAGCGCCTGCTCGGCTACCGCTTTGGGCAGGAACCGCACCGTCGTCCAGACCTCGTTCGTGGACTCAACAGGACCACCGTTGGCCCCGGTGAATTCCCAGTTGTGCTCCGGGTTCAGGATGCACAGCCAGCGGGTTTGGTCGTAGTCGAACCAGAAGTTGGCCGTCGTGAGGCCCCGCAGCTTGCCGGTCCGGCGGACGGCTTCTGCAATGTCGTGCAGCTTGAGGCGGGCGTCCCAGAGCGTGCGCCAGGCCGCCACGCCGGCTTGCAGCACCGTGTTGGTACCAGCGATCCCCGCCAGTTGATCCAGCAGCCCGGGGATCAGAGGGCTGGGGGAACGCAGCACCTGGTCGGGTATCGCCCGCCACAGCACCTCGGAGGGCCCTGCCTCGCGCGCGTAGCGCAGCGCCTCGCCGAACGCCAGGTTCGCCAGCGGCAGGCCTGCCTCGGAAAGCGTCTCCCGGTCTTCCTGGGCCAAGAGCAGCGCTTCGGTCACCGCCTCCGCCAGCGGCAGTGCCGCCAGGCGCGCGCGCCGGACAATGAACGCCGCATTCACTGCAGCCTCGGGCTCGGGACTGGTTTCCTGGAACTGGGCGAACCGCTGCTCCACTTCGTCAAGACCCGCCCCAGCCGCTACCGCCGCCTTCAACGCTTCCCAAGCCGCGCGTTGTGCCGAAGTAAGGCCCGTGAACCACGCCGGGGGTTGCGGCGCCGGGTTAAACTCAAGCCCCTCACGAAGCCGCCCTTCCGCTGTCAGCCCGAAGCTGTCCGGAAACACCTCCTCCGCCCGCAACCCTGGAAACTGCGCCTGCCACTCCGCCAACTGCGCCTTCGGATTAAGCTCCGGGAACTGAGCTGCCTCGGCCTCCAGCCGCCTCCGCTCCCTGCTCCCGGGCCATGCCCCTGCCACTTTCGTCAAGTAATCGCTCCACCGCTGCGAATACTCGTCGTGCCGCATCAGCAAGAACCCCCACGGCCGTTCCAGCTCCTTGCCGTACTGCCGCGCCACCTCCTCGGCCCGCCGGCGCGCTTCCCGCTCGACCGCCGTCCGGTTCTCGATAATGGCCGTAATGGCCACCCCGGCGATGATCAGCACCGGCAGCAGGATCAACCCCGCTTGCCAGAGAAAGACCGGCTTTCGCGCTGGACGCAGAATGGTCATCGAACGACGCATCAATTCTGGACCCAGCCTACCCCGCCGCAAGCAGAACAATTGTCATGGTTTTGTAAAACCTCCCTTTTCGACGCAAACAATCCTTTCCCCCTCCGCGGCGAGGGACTAAGCTGCTTGGCCAGACCCAGTAGAAACATCAATGATCTTGCCTATGAATCCCAAGAAGACTTTTTTGTCCAGCATCCTTCTGAACTGCGCCATGATCGGTGTCCTACAATTGGCAGGCGCGCCGGCGGCCTTTGCGCAGCCCGATCCCAACTGGATTGACCACGACCGTGGCCGGCCGCAGCCGCCGGTGGTGACGCCGGCGACCGCCAGCACGCAGGAACAGGCTGGCAAGCCGCCGTCGGATGCCACGGTGTTGTTCGACGGCAAGGACCTTTCGCCGTGGGTCAGCATGGACGGCAGCCCAACCAAGTGGATTACCCGGGACGGCTACATGGAATGCGTTAAGGGGAGCGGCTACATCCGCACGCTGCAGAATTTCGGCGACTGCCAGCTCCACCTCGAGTGGGCAACGCCGGTGCCGGCCGAGGGCAAAGGCCAGGGCCGCGGCAACAGCGGCGTGTTCCTGGGCCTGACCCGCTATGAAATCCAGGTGCTCGATTCCTATCAAAGCGTGACCTACGCGGACGGCGGCGCCGGCTCCATTTACGGCCAATACCCGCCGCTGGTAAATGCCTGCCGCCCGCCCGGCCAGTGGCAGACCTACGACATCCTCTATACCGCGCCGCGGTTTGACGCCGAAGGCAAGCTGCTGTCCCCCGCCCGGTTGACCGTGTTCCAGAACGGCGTGCTGATCCAGAACAACGTCGAGCTGACCGGCCCCACCGATTGGCTCGATCGCGCCCCCTACCGGGCCCACCCGGAGAAGCAGCCCATTTCACTCCAGGACCACGGCAACCCGGTTCGCTTCCGCAACATCTGGGTCCGCGAGCTGGGCAAGCCGGGCAGGAAGGAATTCACGCCGCCGGCTGCGCTGCTCGACAGTTACACGGGCAACTATGACCCGATCGAGATCAGCCGCGAGGGAGACCAACTGACAGCGAGGCTGGGCAGCCGCAAGTTCCTGCTGTTCGCCGAGTCGCCGACGAAGTTCTTCGCCAAGACGACGGATGTGCAGATCGAGTTCCCCGGCGGCGGCGCAGGCAAACCGGACCGGCTGATCTGGTCGGTCGGCGAAGGCGCCAACGAGGCCAAGCGAACCAAGTAGGCGCCAGGGGCCTTGGCTTGGGAGGGCGAGCGTCCCCGCGAGCCCTGATTGCCGCACGTTGCCCGAGAAGCGTGGGCTGGCGGGGACGCTCGCCCTCCCTGGACAGCGGCGTGCACCTGTGCAAGTAGCTGAAGTAGCTGAAGTGGTATTTGACTAATCGGGCGGGATAGCTCAATATGCTCCGCGGTTGTAAGTAAGGTTTCAAACCAAGCAAATAAACAATTATGCCTCCCAAGATTTCAGAGAAGACCGCAGAGAAACCCGCCGCTGCCGATGCGAAGGCCGCCGAAGCCGCCAAGGCTTCCGCCACGCGCCAGCGGGATCTGGATGCCGCCATTTCGAGCATCACCAAGGCCTACGGCGACGGGAGCATCATGCGCCTGGGCGACGCGCGCGCGCTCAGGCAAATCGAGGTCATCCCCACCGGCTCCCTCGCGATGGACCTGGCCTTGGGCGTGGGCGGGATTCCACGGGGACGCGTGGTGGAGATCTTTGGCCCGGAATCCTCCGGCAAGACGACGTTGATGCTGCATGTGATTGCCAACGCCCAGAAAGCTGGCGGGCTGGCGGCTTTCATTGATGCCGAACACGCGCTTGACCCGGCCTACGCGAAGAAGCTGGGAGTCAACCTGGATGATTTGCTGGTGTCGCAGCCGGACAGCGGGGAGGAGGCGTTATCCATTTGCGAAACGCTCGCCCGGTCCAACGCGCTGGATGTGATCGTCATTGACTCGGTGGCCGCGCTGGTGCCCAAAGCGGAACTGGAGGGGGAGATGGGGATGGCGACGATGGGGATGCAGGCGCGGCTGATGAGCCAGGCGCTGCGGAAGCTCACCGCCATTCTCGCCAAGGCGAAGACCACTTGCGTCTTCACCAACCAGATGCGCGAGAAGGTCGGCGTGATGTTCGGCAACCCCGAGACGACGCCGGGCGGCAAGGCGCTGAAGTTCTATGCCAGCGTGCGCATTGACATCCGCCGCAAGGACACGCTCAAGGACGCCGCCGGCAACGCGGTGGGCAACCACGTGAAGGTGAAGATTGTGAAGAACAAGGTCGCGCCGCCCTTTGGCGAGGCCGAGTTCGACATCATCTACAACCACGGCATCAACAAGGAAGGCAGCATCCTGGACGTGGGCGTCGAGGCCGGCGTGGTGGAGAAGAAAGGGGCCTGGCTCCAGTTTGAAGGCGCGCTGATCGGCCAGGGCAAAGACGCCGCGCAGAAGGCGCTGACCGAAACACCGGAGCTGGCAACGAAGATCGTCAATGCCATCATGGCCCGGCGGAATGCGGTGGCTCCCGCGTAGAGGTTGGTTATGAGCGAGTTCAAGTTCTCCTGTCCGCATTGCGACCAGCACATCAAATGCAACGAGGAAGCCTCGGGCCGCCAGATTGAATGCCCCGGCTGCCATCACCTGATCCGCATCCCGCCAGTGCCGGGCAAGACGGTCGAGTATCGGCCCGAGTCCGGCCAGACCTGGGGGACCTTCGTCCCTTCCGGCAACGTGCCGCGCCCCAGCGGCCTGTCCGTCAGCCAAAAACCGGAGCCGCCGAAAACCCCGGGCGAATAAGGACCTCCCCGTTCCAGCACGGGCGAGTGTTTCCCCCCTTCCCTGGGAGACGCGCCGAGGCGCCCTTGACCGGCCCTTGTTTCCATGGTAAGCTGTAGTGATGGAGAATATTATGATAGCAACTACAGAGAAGATGCAAAAGAAGAGCCTGGCGCGGCCGGACGAGACCCGCGCGTTCGACAAAGGCCGGGTGGAACTGGTGACCGTCAACGACGTGACCTTCGGGCGCGCCACGCTCCAGCCCGGCTGGAAGTGGTCCACTTGTGTCAAGCCGCTGGTGCAAACTCGAAGCTGCGAAGCCTCGCACCTACAGTATCACGTTTCCGGGCGCCTGCACGTGGCCATGGACGACGGCAGCGAAGAGGAGTTCGGACCCGGCGACGTCTCCTACGTGCCGCCGGGCCACGACGCCTGGGTCGTCGGCAACGAGCCCGTCGTGATCGTGGACATCTCCGGCATGCGGGATTACGCGAAGCACTAGCAAGGCCGGACCTATGCGGTTGAGGTTGGGGAGCACATGCCTCCGGCGTGTGGTTTGCGGCGTCCCGCCGCAAACTTTCCTCCACCCAACTGAACCACTCAACCGATGACGGATGAGTGGGAGAACGGAGCCAACGGCGGGACGCCGTTGGCAGCACGCGGGACGCGCGCGCTCCCCGCAGGCTCGGACGCGCTGCGAGCCGGGGACGGCTCGCGGTCCGTCATCATTGGGGGCTCTCGATCCTTGGTGGCAGTGTCGAGCTGCACCGCAGCTGCTCCGTCCCGCCACGCCCCTTGCGCTCCGCCGGGCTTTGCCGGATACTCTCGTCATGCCGTTGACCGTCACCCAACTCACCGATCACTTGGTCGCTTCTTACGCCGACGCCGGCGGCATCAACCACCTGGACGGAAAGAACCTGCCCTCCAAGCGCGTCATCGCGCTGATCACGGCGGATTTGCTCCGGCTGCTGTTTCCCGGCTTTTTTGACGAGAAACTGATTCATTCTTCCGAAATCAGGAGCACGACGGCTTCCCTGCTGGAAACCACCCTGCGCAGTCTGGGAGCGGAAGTCGGCAAGAGCCTCGAATACAGCCCGCCGCCCGAACTGCCGAAGAAAGGGCTTCGCTCCGTCGCCCACACCCTGACGGCCGAATTCCTGTCCAGCCTGCCGCGCATCCGGGAATTGCTCCAGACCGACAGCGAGGCGGCTTACAACGGTGACCCCGCCGCGCTCAGCAAAGAGGAAGTGATCGTCGCTTATCCGTTTATTGAAGCCATTGCCGTGCAGCGCCTGGCGCACGAGTTATACCTCAAGAACATCCCCCTCATCCCCCGCATCATGACCGAGTGGGCGCACGCCCGCACCGGGATGGATCTGCACCCGGGCGCGCAAATCGGCTCCCACTTTTTCGTGGACCACTGCACCGGGACCGTGGTTGGGGAGACCACCATCATCGGTAGCCACGTGAAGATGTATCAGGGTGTCGGCCTGGTGGCAAAGTCGCTGGCTGCGGGCCAGCAATTGCGCGGGCAAAAGCGGCATCCGACGATCGAGGACTGGGTGACGATCTACGCCGGCGCCACCATCATGGGCGGCGATACGGTGGTGGGCGAGGGCAGCACCATCGGGGCGAACGTCTTCCTCACCACCAGCGTGCCCCCGCACTCGCTGGTCGTGCAGGAGGAAGCCAACGTGAAGGTGATGAGTAAGAAGGAAGTCCGGCGCCCGTCCGAAGACTTCCACATCTGACCGTTCAAAACCGCGTCAGCTGATCCAACTCCCTCACACGCCGATCAATCTGCGCGCGGGTCACTCGGGTGGTGCGCTGCAAGCCGAAGCCTTCGCAGCAGAACGAGGCCACCACGCTGCCATAAGTCATCGCCCGGCGGATATGACGATCAATCGGCCCCTTGGCTGCCGCCAGGTACCCCATCATGCCGCCCACAAACGAGTCACCGGCCCCGGTCGGGTCCACGACTTTCCGCAGCGGATAAGCCGGGCACAGAAACAAGCCGCGTGGACCGGACAAAATGGAGCCGTGGGAACCTTGCTTGATGACCACATAGCGCGGTCCGAGCTGGTGAATCTTCTTCAGGGCGGTGAACACGTTGTCCTCGCCGGTCAATTGCTGCGCTTCGCTGTCATTAAGCACAAAGCCATCCAGCCGCTTCAGCAGTTTCAACAAATCCGCCAACGCCACGTTGAGCCACAAATCCATCGTGTCGGCGACAACGAACCGTGTGCGCCGCATCTGGTCGAGCACATGGTGCTGCAGGGCCGGAGCGATGTTGGCCAGCAGCACGAACGGCGCGGTCTGATAGGCCGCCGGCAGCTTGGGCGTGAACGTCTCAAACACGCCCAACTCGGTCTTGAGCGTGCGGCGGTTGTTCATGTTCGCCTCGTACTCCCCCGACCAGTGGAACGTCTTGCCTGGCAACACCTGCAAGCCCTCCAGGTCTATTCCGTGACGCCGATAAAGCCTGATATACTGCCGCGGGAAATCATCCCCCACGACGCCAACCAGTTTGACCGGGCCAAAGAAACTGGCCGCCACCGCCGCGTGGCTGGCCGAGCCGCCCAGCAAACGCGGATTCTCCGCCTTGGGCGTCTTGATGGAATCCAGCGCGGTTGAACCAACAATTAGAACACTCATATCCATTCAAATCACTGCTGCTACGCGGACGGCGGAACCTAGTGTAAGCCTTGGTTCGCAGCAAGCTCGCGATGACTATCCAAACCCGGGAGGGCGAGCGTCCTCGCGAGCCCTGATTTCTTTGGATTTCCCCCGAAGTTTGGGCTCGCGGGGACGCTCGCCCTCCCAAACAGGCGCAGCACATATCGAGCTTGATGCGGCCCTGCCGTTTGCTGCGGCTGCAACACATGACCGGCAGGCCATGAATACTGCTCCGGAAAAACCGTCCAAAGCCTGGAGCTATGAAGCGGGCACTGAGCATCTTCGGAGTCATCGGGGTGACAGCCCTGATCACCTACCTGGGAATCACAAGGCACCTGGCGCAAGAACGGGCGGCCAACCTCGACCGGGCCCTGATGGACGCGGAAGCGCGAGTCATCCAGTTGGAGGCGGATATTGAAGCGGCCAAACAGCGACTGGCCGAACTCGTACAGGCGCAACAGGCATCGCGTCCGGCGGCTGCCCCGCCCCGCACCGCGCGGTCAGTTGCGCCGACGGCACGACCGACCCCGGCTGAGTCTTCACCGACAGCGAGCGGGGTCGCGGCTGAAGCCCCACCCGCCGTGGGGGGTGGGGCGGGCGTGGCGGTTACGGTCGCCCGTCCTCCGGTTGTGGGACCGCTGGTGCGCTACGCGGCCTTCTCGCGAGCTGGGCTGACGAACATGGTCCGCATCGAGGGCACCTCGACCATTCACGAGTGGCAAGTCGAGGGTCATCTCATCGGCGGGAGCGCCGAGTTTGGACAGGGATTCGCCCCACAGCCCGGCGCGGAGGCGGCTGCGGGCTCCGTGGAGGCCAAGGTCAGCGTGTTCATTCCAGTGCGCTCGCTCAAGAGCGTGGAAAAGAGCGGGCGCCCCTATAGCGATGCGATGGATGAAATCATGTATGGCAAACTGCGTGAACCGGCCAATAAACGGATCACCTACACGTTGACGTTGCTAACGCTCAAAGAGCAGTCACGCGGGGTGACCGACCCCTTCTTGTACGAGGCCACTGGAAACCTCTGTGTGGCGGGCGTAACGAACATCATCACCATGCCGGTCACCGTGTTGCCCGACCCAAGCGGCCGGATTCAGTTCGCGGGCTCAGTGAAGGTGAAGATGACCGACTTCAAGATTGACCCGCCCTCGCCTTCTCTGCCTGGAGGGATCAAGATCGAAACGGGGGACGAGGTGACGCTGCGATTCGCCTGGTGGGTGAACCGAGTGGGTGCTGGGCAAGCCGGCAGGTGAGCCGAGCCTTGCCCGATCGGGAGGGCGAGCGTCCTCGCGAGCCCAAACATTTGGGTAAAGGGGATTAAGTCAGGGATCACGGAGACAGAAGTCAGGGCTCGCGGGGACGCTCGCCCTCCCGAGTATGGGGTTTCAATTCAGCCGCGCCGAATAGCTGCGCCAGGCCTTCATGGATTCGGCCAAGGCGTCGCGCACGTCTCCCTGGATGCCGTAGCACTGCAAGCCCACCGGGCCGGTGTAGCCGAGTTGGCGCAGCGTCTTGAGGAACGTCAGCATGTCGAACGAGCCGCGGCCCAGGGGCTGGATGTAGCGCGCCCAGCCAGGCTGGTCGTCAAATTCGTCCGCGCCATTGATTGAGACGGCCCAAAGTCGGGGCATGGCTTGGGCCAGCAGCGGTTTGTAATCGCGGCTCTTGCTAACGCGCAGCCAGTGGCAGAGGTTGAACATTACGCCGACGTTCGGGCGGTTTACCTTGCCCGCCACGCGGACGGCGTCCTCGATCCGTTCCAGCCAATCATAGCTGTGAGGATACAATAGCACTTGCGCGCCCGCGTCGCGGGCCAGGTTGGCCATCTCGCGCACGACCTCCACCGCCCGCGCATCGCCGGCGAGGTCGGAGGGCTTCAACCCGTTCATGAGCAGCACGAACTGCACGCCGCGCCCTTTCAGCAGCGGCATAACTTCTTTGAACCTCGGGTCGTATGCCTGCTTCCCAGGCGTGATGTCCACGGTCATGGTGATCTGGAACAGCTTGAGGCCAGCGGCATCGAGCGTCTTGAGCCGTTCCGGCAGGTTGTCCAGCCACAGGTGGCCGACGCCGTCGTAGCCCAGTTCCTTGAGCATCTGGGCTTGCTGTTCGAGGTTTCGTTTCTTCGCGTCGTGCGTGTCAATGCAGAAGGCGAAGAAGGCATTGGTCTTGGCGCCGGAGTGTTCGGCGGCAACTGCCGCCGGGACCAGCCAGGTGGCGCTCACCAGCAGCGTGAGGGCTAATAGATTTCGGCTCATAGCTTCTACTAGTCACCGGTCAGCATTTCCACGCCCGCTCGCGGTCTTTGGTTCGGCCCAGGGCTTCGGTCGCAAGCTTCACATCGTCGGCAATCTCGTAATCGAACATTCCCGCCAGCAAGAAGTCCGCGCCATTCAGGAACGCGTAGCGGAACGCCGTCTGGGGTGGGATGGCGCCAGCGGCCATGGTCTTAAAGGCGATCCAGGGTTTGGTCACCGTCTTCATGAATTCGGCGGTTCCTTTGGGATCGCTGCACCAGTAACCGGGGAATTCATTGTAAGCCCCCTTGATCTCTTCCGGCTTGGGCGCCGTCGGGTAATTGTGGGAGTGAAACGTCTTGATGTAGAAGTCCGCCTTGATGCCCTGCGCCTCGCAAGCCTTGACCACGTCCAGCGAATGGGCGCCCACACCAGAAGGCACACCAAACTCTTTTGGCAGCTCGACCGCCTTGGCGACCAGGTCAAGCTTGCCCTGCGCCACCAACGAATCGGCGTGGACCCCCCAGAGGTAGATCGCCTCGCAACCGTCCTTGATCAGACTTTCAACATGCTCGCGGTATTTGGCCATGTCCGGTTCGACTGGGGCCGTGGGGCAGATGATCCACTGAATCTTGCCGCCGCGCTCCTTGCGGTAGCGCCGCAGGACGGAGATCGGATGCTCGGGGTTATGCATCGAGACGGTATTGATCCCCGCCGCCTCCGCCTTCGCCAACGTCTCGAGGATCTTGTCGTCGGTGTTGTAGTGCGCGGCAAGCGAATAGACGTATTTCAGGTCGCGGCTGTGGGTGTAATGGGTCAGCAGGTTGCCGCCCAGGATCAGGCGGCTCACTTCCAGTTTGCCGATCTTGCCCTTGGGCAGCCCCCCTGGCGCGGCGGACGGTGGCGCGGCTGGTTTCGGTTGATCCTCTCCACTGGAGTTCAAGGCCAGGGCCAGGCTGGCGGACGACAGGAGGGTTCCCTTCACGAAGGAGCGGCGGGTCATTTCAGGCTGCATACGCAATGACTTTCTGTTTCCGGGTCGGCGGTTCGCCGAACCCGGGTGACAGCTACCAGATTCAGACGCGGCTGGCGAGCCTTTCCTTCAGCCCATCACGCGCCCATCAGGGCTGCCTCAAGCTCGGATTAGTGCATGCCGGCGCGGGTTTGCGTGAGGTCTTCCCATTGATTTCTGCTGACCAGTCCAACCCGGCAGGGTTGGCAGCCGGTAGCCGGGGGTCGTTTCGGGGCACTAGGGGAAACGACCCCCGGACACGTGGGCTAGAGATTCGTGCATCCTGGAGGGATGCCAGAACCGCGCGTTCGCCTGCAAAACTAGCCCCTGTCCGGGTAAGGTCGAAAACAGGCTGGCAACAGTTCTGGCACCCCTTCTGGGTGCAGGAGGCTTGGTCCGCGTTTACCCGGTGGTCGGCCCCCTTCCCCCTTGGCCGACCACCGGCTACCGGCTGCCAACCCTGCCGGGTTGGTTTCCGAAAACGAGATCGGAGCCCATCCCTGTCGCATGGATCTCAAGAGCTTTTCCTTCAGCCCATCACGCCCCCAGCCACCGCTCGCGATGGGCGGCTACAAAGGCATCGTCAGTCAAGTGCGGATAGGCCGCATAGACACGGTCAATCTCCTCGCTCTGGCCCGGGCTGAGCCCCTCATTCGGATCGAGGCACCAGATGCCCTCGAACAAACCCTGCCGCCGCAACACCTCGTGCAAGCCGGCGATGCAGCCGGCGAAGCCGTTCGCCGCGTCGAAGAAGGCCGCGTTGGAATCGGTGACCTCAGCCGCGCGCCGGAGCAGTTCGACAGGAATCGGGCCGCCGGTCTCAATGGCGCGGTGACACTCCCGCAGAAGTTCAACTGCCTCTTGCGTCCAAACCGCCCAATGACCCAGCAGGCCGCCCACGATGCGGCGCTCGACGGCGCGGCCCCCCACGTTGAAGCGATAAGGAGTAAGCAGGTCGAGTACGATGTTGTCGTCGTTGCCGGTGTAGAGGGCGATGTCGTCGCGGCCCGCCTCGGCCACGGCGCGGACAACATCCAGCGTCTGGTAACGATTGAAGGGGGCGATCTTGATGGCCACGACGTTCTCGATCTCGACGAAGCGCTGCCAGAACGCGAACGGCAGCACGCGGCCGCCCACCGCGGGTTGCAGATAGAAACCCACCACCGGGAGGACTTCTGCCACGGCGCGGCAGTGTGCGATCAATTGGTCGTCGCCGGCAGCTTTCATCGCCGCCAGGCTCAGCAAGCCAGCATGGTAGCCCAGTTCGCGGAGCAACGCGGCCTCGCGCGTCGCTTGCGGCGTCTCACCGCAAATGCCGCCAATGCGGACCAGCGGCTCGCGCCGTCCGACATCCGCGCGAGTCAGTTCGTCCGCCGTCAATTGCAGCACCGGTTCGAAGAGGCCGCAGCCCGGGTCGCGAATCGCGAACTGCGTCGTGTGCACGCCCACCGCCACCCCCCCCGCCCCCGCCGCCACGTAATAGCGCAGCAACGCGCGTTGTCGCCGCTCGTCCAGCTTGCGCCCGGCGTTGAGCGCGAGGGGACACGCGGGAATGACCAGTCCGCGCTGGAGTGCCTGTCGGATTTCAGGTGGCAGAGGCATGGTTCAGAATCTCCCGTCGCGCGCTTCGAAGTGCGTCGGCTTGTTCAACGTCGGCCCGCCCTGCCGCAGCCAGGCCGCGACCCAGGCCAGCAAGCGGTCCGCGCTGACCCGCGGCGGGCCGAACAGGCCGAACGCCCGCCGGGCGTTGCTGAGCAACGCCGTGGAGGATTCTGTTCCCGCGAAGACGGGCTGCCTGCCCAGCAGCTTCCCGAGCTGCTCGCAGGTGTCACGCACGTTCAGCAATTCGGGCCCGGTAAGGTTCAGCACCAGCGGCGGCGTGGCGACGTGGTCGAAGCAGCGCCAGGTCATGGCGTTCGCATCGCCCTGCCAGATGGTATTGAACCAACTCATGCCGAGATCAATGGGCGCGCCGCCGAGCACCCGCTGGGCGAGGTCCACCAGCACGCCATAGCGCAGGTCGCAGGCGTAGTTCAGTCGGACCAGCACTGCTTGGGTGCCTCGCGTCCGGCTGAAATGCTCAACAACCCGCTCGCGCCCAAGGCAGCTCATCGCATATTCGCCGACCGGGGCGGGAACGTCAGTTTCCAGCGAGCCGCCGCCCGCCGCCGGGCCGAGCCCATACACATTCCCCGTCGAGAAAGCCACGATTCGGCTGCGCGCGAACTTACGGCACACGATGGCGGGCAGGTGCGTATTCATCGCCCAGGTCAGGGACTCCTGGCCGGTCGCCCCAAACTTCATGCCGGCTAGGTAAAGGACGTTCGGGACCTCCGGCAATTGCTGCACCGCCTCCTCATCCAACAGATCACACCGGATCGTTTCGACGCCACGCCGCTGCAACTCAGCCTTGAGGCTGGTCGAGGAAAAGCGCGCCACTCCGATAATCCGCCGCGGGACCCCGGCAAGGTCCGACGCGCGACGCGCCATGCGGGCCAGGCTCGGCCCCATCTTGCCGGCGACCCCAAGCACGAGCAGGTCCCCCTCCAGTTGACCCAAGGCCCGCACAACCTCGGGCGTCGGCTCGCTGAGTGAATCTTCAAGCTGTTCGAGGTTCTGGATGGTATCGGGCAATGTCACAGGAAAAACTATTGGAGCTGCTGGGCGGACCCGGGATCTCTTGCGCCCAAAGGTAGGGCACGGGTAGCCCCAGCTCAATTCGTCTGTTGTACGCGCTTGGCCATTCGCTCGGCAATTTGTGCGGCGGTCTGCTTCACGTTTGTATCCAAGTCACGGCCGGCGAGCACGAAGCGTGCGGCGGCTCCATAAGGGCCGAGGACAAGCGTGGGGGCGGCGCCGGGTGTGTCAGCGCTGGTCGCGTCCGTGGCAACCTCGTAGAGCGGCTTGGCCGGGCCCTTCGAGAGGTCTTGCACGTTGGCGACCACCTGAATGTCGGTCTGCCCCTGGCCAAAGCCGATCATGGCCCGGCGCAGGCGGTTGCCTTCCTGGACCTCGGTGAAGACGCCGCGAAGGAGCCAGCCCTCGGTAGGAACGGGCGCTCCCGGCTGGAGACGAATGGCATTGAATCCGGCCTTGGTGAGGTCTTTGACGAGCGAATTGGCCATCAACTCCACCAACTGCCGCGCGCGAGCGGCAGGATCGCTAGAGCCGCCGGAGAGGCGTTCTCCCAATCTCCCCACGGGGCCGATGCGGCCGGAGAGGATCCCTTCCTGATGCTGGATGTTCTGGGCCCAGAGCTCGAAATCGGCGACGTATACCGCGCTTGGCTTGGCGGCAACCGGCTGGGCCAACTCGTTTTCGGAGGTTACCTTGGCGGTCTTGCAGCCGAGTGTGCAAACGGCAGCGAGGGCAAAGAGATATGCAAGAGATGCGGTAGCTTTCATAAGATCAGGCGATCGGTTCTGGTTTCTGTTCCGGCAGGGAGGCTTCAGGTGGTTTGGCTTTCTTCATTTCGGCGAAGCGCTGCAGCACGACATAGAACGAAGGCACGAACAGCACGGCCAGGCACGTCGAGGCGAGCATGCCGGAGGCGACGGCGATGCCGAGAGATTTGCGCGCGCTGGCGCCGGCGCCGGTGGCCAGCACCAGCGGCAGCACGCCGAGGATGAAGACAAAGGAGGTCATCAGAATCGGCCGGAACCGGACCTGCGCGGCTTCGACGGCCGCGTCAAGGATGCTCTTGCCGGCGGCCCGGCCTTCGCGGGCCATCTCGACGATCAGGATGCCGTTCTTGGCGGAGAGCGCGATCAGGAGGACGAGCCCGATCTGGGCGTAGATGTTGTTGGCCAGGCCGAGGCCGAGCAGCGCGCCGACCGTGCCCAGCAAGGCCAGCGGCACGGCCAGGATGACAGCCCCCGGCGTGATCCAGCTCTCGTATTGGCCGGCGAGGACGAAATAGACCAGCAGAATCGCCAGCGCGAAGATGAAGTAGGTCGAGCTGCCCACCAGCTTCTCCTGGTAGGACATCGCCGTCCATTCGTACTCCAGCCCCGGCCCGAGGGTCCGGTCCGCGATCGTCTCGCATCGCATCCAGGCCCTGGCCGGAGCTGAAGGCCGCCGCGGCGGAGCCGTTGATGGTGGCCGTGGGGAAGAGGTTGTAGAGCGAGATCAACGCCGGGCCCTGGGTGGACTTGATGTCGGCCAGTGTGCCCAGCGGGACCATCTGGCCGCTCTGGCTGCGCACGTAGTATTGCTTGATGTCGTCCGCCGTCAGCCGCTGCTTGCCGTCGGCCTGGGCGAAGACCATGAAGTTGTGGCCGAACCTGGTGAACAGGTTGATGTAACTGGAGCCGAGGTAGCTCTGCAACGCGTCGAACACGTCCCCCACCGCCACGTTCAGCGTTTCGGCCTGGGAGCGATCCACCGTCACGGAAATCTGCGGCACCTGCGCGCGGAAAGGCGTGAAGGCCGACTGGATCGCCGGGTCGGCCTTGGCGGCGGCCACCACCGCGTCGCCGGCTTGCTGCAGCCGGGCGAAGTCAAAGCTGCCGTCGGTCAACTCCACCTGCATCTGGAACCCGCCGGAGAGGCCCAGGCCCTGGATCGGCGGGGGAACCAGCACCAGGGCGCTGGCCTCCTGGACTTCGGCCAGCTTCTTGGTGAGGCCCTGGTAGATGCTCCGGAGGTCTTCGCCCCGCCCGCGCTCGCTCCAGTCCTTGAGGTTGAGATACATGATGCCGGCATTGGCGAGCGAGGCGCTGTTGTCCAGCGGCGAAACGCCGCCGATGGCGACGACGCTGAGCGTCCCGGGGACGCTCAGCGCGATCTGCGTCACCCCGTCCATCACCCGCTCCGTCCGTTCCAGGGACGCGCCGTCGGGCAATTGCACGGCGATGCATCACGTAGCCCTGGTCCTCGGTCGGGATGAAGCCGGTCGGAATCTTCGATCAGCCCCCAGCCGGCCAGCCCGACCAGCACGAGCGCAATCGCCACCATGAGGCCGCTGCGCTGCACCATCGCGCGGATCAGCCGGACGTAGAACCGTTCCGTGGGCTCATAGACGGAGTTGAACCAGCGGAAGAAGAAGTTCTTCTTGCGGCTCGGGATCGTGCGGCCGCAGCCAGAGCGCGCATTGGGTCGGCTTCAAGGTCGCCGCGTTGAGGGCGCTGATGACCGCGGTGACGGCGATGACCAGGGCAAACTGGCGATACATCTGGCCGGTGATCCCCGGCATGAACGCCGGCGGCAGGAACACCGACATGAGCACCAGCGTGATGCCGATGATCGGCCCGAACAGCTCGCGCATCGCGTCGATGCTGGCCTGCTTGGGGGCCTTGCCGCGTTCGATGTGTTTGGCCGCGCCCTCGACCACGACGATGGCGTCGTCCACCACGATGCCGATGGCCAGCACGATGGCAAAGAGCGTGAGCAGGTTGATCGTGAAGCCCAGCAGGGCCATGCCGGCAAAGGCGCCCACGATCGTCACCGGCACCGTGGTCGCCGGCACCAGCGTCGCCCGCCAGTCCTGGAGGAAGACCATGATGACCAGCAGCACCAGGATGCCGGCTTCGTAGAGGGTGCGGTAAACCTCGTTCACCGACTCCCTGACGAACACGGTCGTGTCGAACGGGATCTGAGTAGCGCAGGCCTTGCGGAAAGTTCTTGGAGTAACGTTCCATGGCCGCCCGCACTCCCTTGGCGGTGTCCAGCGCGTTGGCCTCCGGCAACTGGTAAATGGCGATGCCCCCGGCGGGCTTGCCGTCCATCTTGAAGAACTGGCCGTAGGTCTTGGCGCCCAGCTCGACCCGGCCGACGTCGCGAACGCCGGGTGAGCTGGCCGCCGTTGTCGGAGGAGGACTTCACGATGATCTGCTCGAACTGGTCCACGTCCGTGAGCGCGCCCTGGACGTTCACGGTGAGTTGGAAATCCTGTCCGGCTGGGGTGGGCGGCATGCCGATTTGGCCGGCGGCGACCTTGGCATTCTCTCGCTGGATGGCGTTCATGACGTCCTTGGGCGTCAACGAGCGCTGCCGCATCAGCTCCGGGTCGAGCCAGATGCGCATGCTGTATTCCCCGATGCCGAAGACCGTCACGTCGCCGACGCCCGGCAGACGGGCCAGCTTGTCGCGCAGCTGGATCGTCGCGAAGTTGGCCAGGAACAGGGCGTCATGCGCCGCGTTCGTGGAGGTCAGGGTGATGATCTGGAGAATCGCGGTGGATTTCTTCTTGGTCACCACGCCCTGCTGCTGCACCGGCGACCGGCAATTGCGCCATGGCCGCGGCGACGCGGTTCTGGACCAGCACCTGGGCGAAGTCCAGGTCGGTGCCGACCTCGAACGTCACGGTCAGGGTGTAGCGGCCATCCGAAGTGCAGGTGGACTGCATGTAGAGCATCTTCTCGACGCCGTTGACCTGCTGCTCGATCGGCAGCGCGACCGTCTCGACGAGCGTCTTGGCGCTGGCCCCGGGATAGGTGGTCGTCACCTGCACCGTGGGCGGGGTGATGGGCGGATACTGCGCGACCGGGAGCGAGAACATGGCGACGCCGCCCAGCAGGATGATGACGAGCGCGATGACATTCGCCAGGACCGGCCGCTCGATGAAGAATTTGGCAAACATTGGCGGGCTTTCAGGCGGTCAGCGGCTCGAACTGGATTGAGCAGGCTGGCCTGTCGCCCCGGTCACCGGCGTCACCTTGTCCCCGGGCTGGGCGCGCGCTAGGCCATTGACGATGACGCGGTCTTCGGCGGTAAGTCCGCTCCGGATCGCGCAGCCGTTCGTGGTCAGCGGTCCCTTCACCACCGAGCGCCGGGCAACGACGTCATTCGCATCGGCCACCAGCACGTAATCGCCCTCCTGGTCGTTGCCGATGGCGCTGTCGCCGGCACAACCAGCATCGGCTTGGGTTCCCCCAGCGGAATGCGCACCCGGGCGAACGCCCCGGGAAGCAGCGACGCGATTCGTATTGTCGAACGTCGCCCGCAGCTGGATCGTCCCGGATGAGGTGCTGATGCCGGTGTCCACGAAGTCGAGCGTTCCTTCCTGTGGGATAGCCTTCCTGGTTCTGCAAGCCGACAAACACCGGGACCGTGCCGACGTGGTCTCTTGGGTTCAGGCCGCGCTGGCGCATGGTGGCCGCGGCTTGCAGCGCGTCACGCTCGTTGAGGTTGAAATAGACATAGATCGGGGAAAGCTGGTCCAGGGTTGCCAGCTTGGTGTTGCCGTTGGGCCCCACCAGGTTGCCCGGGTCCACCAGGCGCCGGCCGATGCGCCCGCTGAAAGGCGCGCTCACGCTGCGTGTAGCCCAGGTTCAGCTTCGCCAACTCCACCTGCGCCGCCGCCTGGTCCCGCTCGCTGCGCCACTTCTCGACGTTCGCGACCGAGGTCGCGTTCGATGCGATCAGGCTGACCTGTCGGTCATATTCGGATTGCGCCCGCTCCAGCGCTGCCTCGGCCAGCGCCAACTGCTGCTTGTACGGCTCGGGCTCGATCACGAAGAGCAATTGGCCCTCCTTGACCATTGCCCCATCTTGGAAATTCACCGACTGCAGGTATCCGGTGACACGGGCCACCAGGTCCACACTCCGTGAGGGAGCGACGGTGCCAGTGAGTTCGATGGAGTCGGTGACGTCCTCCTGCGCCGGATGGCTGACTGTCACTGAAGGCGGCGCCTGCTTGACGCCTTCGCGCGGCTTCCCGCACGCCGTCAGAAGCGCTGCCAGGGCCAATACGCAGCCAAGCCTTAACGCCATCGGGAATCCGCGGGTAATCATCGCGTAGCGTTGAAATGCCGGTAGCCGTGGGGCTTCAGCCCACGGGACAGATCCGTCTGAACCCGGCTGCGTCGCGAGAGCGACGGTCGAAGGCCCCTCTAGTTGCTCCCGCATAGGGATCAGCGCTCGGGGCGTTTCAAGCGTCGCTAACGCGACGCGACCCCGTCGGGGGGTACCGCAGCCCGTGGGCTGAAGCCCCACGGCTACCTTCAGTCCATCGCTACGCGATGCACCTCTTGAATCTCCGATGGATTTCATAGTGTCACGCTCAAGGAGCGTCGTCTGGTTACTGTCCATCCCTGGCCTGGGTCCTTTTGTTTGCCTCCGTGCTGCTGGGCAAATGGCCCTCAGGCTCCAACAGCCGGCCCCAATCCGTGCGGCGCGCCATTTCGGCTTTGACCTCGTCGGAAACCACGTCGTGGCCTGCGCGAATCTGCCAGCCGCCGCCCAGCGCCCGATACACGGCGACGACTCCCAGCACTACGTTGCCCTGGTTGCTGGCGAGCGAGTCCTCGACCGCCAGTTGGTTCTGTTCGGCGCTGACCACGGTGGTGTAATCGGTCTGGCCGCCTTTGTATTGAATGATCGCCAGTTCGGTGGAGCGGCGGGCGGCGGTCGCGGCTCGCCCCAGCATCGTCACTACTCGCTGCTCGTTGGCAAAGGCCGCCAGCCCATCCTCCACCTCCCGCTGCGCATTCAGCACCGTGTTCTGGTAATGGAGCACCGCAGCCTGAAATTGGGCGTCCTGCACGCGCACCTGGTTGATCAGCCGCCCGTAGTTGAAGATCGGAAAGACGAACCCGCCACCGGCGCTGAGAGCGCGGCTCTGCCAACTGAACATGTCCGCCAGCGAGTTGTTGGCCTCGTTGTTTCCCGTAACCCCAAACTCCCCCGCCAGCGAGAAGCTCGGATACATGGTGGCCTTGGCGACCCCGATCAGCGCCGACTTTGACGCCGCCTCCAACCCGGCGGCTCGCACGTCCGGACGCCGGCGCAACAGGTCCTTGGGAATGCCAACCGCGACGCTGGCGGGGGCTGCAGGGATGCGGCTTTGGCCGACCAGATGGTGGTCAATCTCGTCCGGCGTCATGCCCAGCAGAAGCGCCAAGCCGGCCTTATCCTGCATCAAACTTTCTTCCAGCCGCGGGATGGCCGCCTTAGTCTGCTCCGTTTGGGTGGTGGCCTGCTGCACGTCGCGCTCGCTGGTCTCGCCGGCATTGAACTGCACGGTGGCGATGCGCAGGCTCTCCTGCTGGAGTTCCAGATTTCGGCGCGCCACCCGCAGTCGTTCCTCCAGCGTTCGAATGTTTACGTAGGTTCCCGCGACGTCCGCGATCAACGTGACCAGCGCGTCGTCGTAGCTCGCAATCGTTCCGAGATAGGCGGCCCGGTCTGATTCAATGGCCCGCCGGTATTTACCCCAGAAATCAATCTCCCAGGTCGCGGCAAACAGGAGTTGGTCGGAGACGTAATTCTGATCGAGTCCCGGGATCAAGTTGACCACGCCGTCGTTTAACCGGGAATAGCCTACCTGTCCGGAAAGATACTGCTGCTGGGGAAACAGGTTGCCGATGGACTTGTTGAGCCTGGCCCGCGCTTCCAAGATGCGCACGCCGGCTACCTGGAGCGAGAGGTTATTCTGGAATGCGGTTTCAATGAGTTGCTCGAGGACGGGGTCCTCAAAATTCCGCCACCAGTATTCCTCGGCCGCCCCGTAAGCGCGGTTGGTAATGGCAGAGGTCTCCTGCCAATGGTCGGCGACTTTGGCCTTCGGAGTGCTGTAATTCGGGCCGACCTTGCAGGAAGCCGCCGCCAAGGCCAGCGCCACGCCAAGGATGGGAAGGGCCGGCTTCATAGCGGGAAGGGCAGTTCCTGCCGGCAGCCGAAGACAGCCGGGAGCAGGCGCAGGGCGGCGCCGATGCCGGAACGGCTCGAATGGTCCACGCAGACGTTGCTTCTGTTGATCAGTGCCATCCAGATTCCCCTTTCCGATTGTTTCCCTTATCTGGACCAGCGTGTAGGCTTCCTCTGTCTAATTGTCAACCTTCTTAATGCATTCTTCCAAAGTGCGCCGCTCTCCCCGCCCAGTTGGCGCTCCCCGGCGCAGGGGGGCACTTGAGCAGTGGTACCGCCTCGCAAGACGGTGGTGCTCCCTATCTCTGATTTCCGGATGGCCTTTACCTCAAGACAGCCGTCCCGTAGCATTGGAGCGCGATGAGTGCGACCAACAATCAATTCTACCTTGCCCGCGCAGCACCCAGCAGATGGGGGCGCAGACCAATCGCCGCGGCGCTGGCCGCGCTGGGGTTCACCGCCCCCTTATTAGCCGCCTCCGAGCAGGACTCCGGAACCTTCTACCAGCCGCTCACGCTCGCGCTCGTGGATGGTTCCTCCTCCGGAGGAGGGGGCGGCGGCGCCGTCCCCGCAGCCAAGCGCGACATTGATTTCAACGATCCCCGGGTCATGGCGGCCATTTCGGAGGCCACGAAGAATCCGATTTCCGAACTCATCATTGGGTGGAACCAGTTCGATGCCATCCAAGTCCATTTCCCAAGCACGCCGCTGTACCACGAACGCGATGAGTGGGCCTACAAATACCAATTCATTCCGACCTTTCCGGTGCCGCTGGGCGAACACTGGAATTGGGTGAGCCGCGTCGTTTTGCCAGTGGCGAGCGTGCCGTTGAAGAAGGAAGTTGGGGAGCTTTTCCAACTCGACCCCGGGGGGAACCTGCGCCCCCAAAGCAGGTTCCCGCTAGACCTTGACCCCTTTGGGCGGACGACGGGCTTGGGCGACATGGCCTATGTCGGTCTGGTGGGGCCGAAGAAACTGCCCAAGCTCAGGGACGGCAGATTGTTCCTGGCCGCGGGACCGACGTTTCTCTTTCCCACGGCCAGCGAAGACATTCTGGGACAGGGCAAATGGCAGGCTGGACCGTCGGTCGCCGCCGGCCTGATTACGGAACACTGGCGATTGGGCATGTTTCCGCAGCAGTGGTGGTCCTTTGCCGGCGATGACCACCGCTGCTCCGTGAGCCAGATGAACCTCCAGTATTTTCTTTACTACGCCCCCACGCCGAACTGGGACATCGGCATGAGCCCGAACATGTTTGTGAACTGGAACGCCCCGAGCGGCAATAAGCTGACCTTCCCCGTTGGGCTCGGTGTCCACCGAACCTTCAATATCGGCCAATTGCCGGTTAGCATTGGTATTGAGGCCCATTACTCGGTCATCCATCCCAACGACTCGCCCGGCAGCCGCTGGGACTTTCGCATCTATTTGATGCCGATCGTCCCCGCGCCCTGGGGCAACCTGGCCCGGGAACTGAGGAAGCTTGAATAACCTGAGGCAGGCACCACGCCGGTTATTGGTTCAGCCAGGCGGCCCTCAACCGGTGTAACCCTGCTGTTTTCAACAGTTAGAAAATGCAGCCAACGGTCAGAATCGGCTAGCTTCAACGAAGCGACGCGGAGAGAGATACCAGGTTTTGTTGGAGGCTCCCAGAGAATTCGGCCTAACCCGCGAGAAGGTTTTTCTAACACAGCCAGGGCTTTTGCTCCTATATCAGGAGACGGGGCACGCAATCAAAACGCTCCAAGACCAATCCTGACGCGGATACAGCGCGCGGAGAAGGCGCAGCCGGTGAAGACTGCGCCCAGCAGGAATTCGCTTCTGGCGCGCCCGCGTCGACTCAGCGCTGCGCGGGGGAGGCCATTACAAGGCAGTCCAGCCGCCGTCCATGACAAGGTTTGAGCCGGTCATGTAGGAGGACGCCTCGGAGGCCAGGAAAACAACCGCCCCGCCGTACTCGTCTTTCCGGGACATCCGGCGCAACACAGTCCGCTCGGCGTAGTTGTTTGTAAATTCCGGGTCATGGTTGTTATACACCCCGCTGGGAGTAAGCATGTTGACCCGGATCCTTGTGCCGGCGTAATAGGCGGCAAGATACTTGGTAAATCCTATCAGCCCTGCCTTGCAAACCGAGTATACCGCAGGTTTATAGGTCTGGTTTTTTTGCCCCTTCTTCCGGTAGATCCTCTGATCAGGCCCTACCAGGCCATAATTGGATCCTATGTTGATGATGCTCCCGCTCCCCTTTTTCTCCATCACCTTGCACACTTCCTGAGTCAGAAGGAATGCGCCGGTAAGGTTGACGCTTACCGAAAGCTGCCACATGGATTCAGGAAACTCGGTAAATCTTGAGTTCTTTGATGTGTCCTGGGACTTGTCGTATTTGGGATCAATGGCCGCACTGTTAACCAGGACATCGATCGACCTGAATTTCCCGACTGCATGAGCGGCACATCGTGCGATCGACTTCTTGTCGGTAACATCAAGGACACAGGTCTCGACTTTTCCGGTGGAAGGAACCCTCCGGACGCTATCCCTGGCAGATTTCAGGAGGGCTTCATTGATATCGGCAATTACAACATTTGCACCGGCCGAATGAAGGGCCTTTGAGAATTCAAGGCCCAAAAGGCCTGCACCGCCGCTCACCAGCGCGGTCTTTCCACGCAGGTCAAAACAGGTGCGGGAATAAGGGGTTCCAAGTTTCATTAAGGTTCTCTGTTGATGAAGTCCGTATTACAACCGACAGGAATTTGCTTTTTGCGCGCCCGCGCCTACTCAGCGCTGCGCGGGTGAGGGAGAGTTGGTTTTCGGGCTCACCAAGCATGGCGCGATACTGGCGGCGCGTAGCCCGAAAAGTCAACACCCGTTCTGAGGCGCGTGGCCCTCGGGGCATTTTACCCGACGGCGTTACTGACAGTGGCCGGTCTGAACCGGTGTAAGTCTCCTAATTTCAACAGTTAGAAAATGGAGCCAACGGTCAGAATCGAACTGACGACCCGCGCTTTACGAAAGCGCTGCTCTACCGACTGAGCTACGTTGGCGCCGCCAATATCCTTTCACTTTGTGCGGGCGGTTGTCAAGCGCGGCCAGTTTGGGCTTGGTGCCGACCTGCCGGATCGCATAATAACCGCGACCATGGTGAAGAGCGAGTCCGCGTTGCCTGCCCACAAACAGGAAGCTGGCCATCCGCAGTTGAAGCGCGTCCTGGGCCGCTGGGATCTGGTGCTGCTGTTTGTCGTCGCGGTGTTTAACTTGAACGTGGTCCCCTCCATCGCCGCCAACGGCGGCATCACACTCTGGCTTTGGCTGGTTTCACTGGCGCTGTTCTTCTGGCCGCAGGGCATCGCCGTGATCGAGCTTTCGCACCGTTACCCGGGCGAGGGAGGGGTGTACCTGTGGGCCAAGCGGGAATTTGGGGATTTCCACGGCTTCCTGTCCGGCTGGTGTTACTGGACGACGAACATGCTCTACATACCAACGGTGCTGCTCTATTTCGTCGGCGTATCGGTGTTCGTCCTGGGGCCGAGTCACCAAGGGTTGGCAGACAACAAGGCCTTTGCGTTGGCGGCTTCCGTCGTGCTGCTCACGGTGCTGGTGGTTCTGAATATCGTCGGCCTGGGCGTCGGCAAATGGATCAACAACGTCGGCGGCATCGGCACCGGGATTGCCGCCGGCACCCTCCTCATCCTGGGCGGCATGCTCTGGGCAAAGACCGGCACAACCATCACCGCCGCGGACTTTCACATCCCGTCCGATCCCCGTTTCCTGCTCAACTCCTTCGGTGTGATCTGCTTTGCCCTGGTGGGGCTGGAATTGGCCTCGGTGATGGGCGAGGAAATCCGGGACCCGCTCCGCACGTTGCCCGGCGCGGTGGCTTGGGGTGGGGTGATTTGCGGCATGCTCTACATCGCGGCGACGCTGACGCTGCTGATCGCGGTGGGCAGGGACCAGATCAACGTGCTGCAGGGGATCATGCAAGCTGCGAGCCACATGGCCCGGGAGGCGGGCATTGGCTGGATCGTGCCCGGCTTTGCCCTCACGCTCAGCCTCTCGATCGCCGGGATCGGCTCCGCTTGGCTTGGGGGTTCGGCGCGGATTCCGTTTGTGGCCGGGCTGGACGCATACCTGCCGGCTTGGCTGGGGAAGTTGCATCCCAGGTACGCCACGCCGTATGCAGCCATTCTGATTCACGCCGGCGTCTCCCTGTTGCTATTGATGATGAATTTCGCTGGGGCGGGGGTGCAGGAGGCATTTCAGACGATGCTCTCACTCGCAGTGGTGGTACAACTGGTGCCGTTCGTGTACATGTTCGGAGCGCTGGCAAAGATTGCTTTCCGTTATGAGCGGCCCCAGAGCTGCTACAGCCGACCAGTCTTGCTTCTCGCCGGTTTCGGGGGGCTGATGACCACCTTGCTGGGCATCGTGCTGGTGTTCTTTCCTGCGCGGCAGATTAAGTCGCTGCTGTGGTATGAGTTGAACATGGTGGGGGGCACCATCGCGTTCATCGGCCTGGCCGCCTTCTTTTTCTTTGTTTACAACCGCCGCAAGATGCACCAGTCAGCCGCGGAGCCCTCGTAGAGCGGGCTTCAGCTTTACAGACCTCGGAAAAAGGCGGAGGCTCTCGGGCATGAGACCGTTCGTCCTCCTGGCCGCCGTGATCGCGTTGGCCGCCGGCTGCTGCTGCCCGCCAGCCGCTTGGGCAGCGGCGCCCGCAGCAACGACCCCGTCCACTAACGCGGTCACACCGGGCACCGAGCTGGCTTACGCGATTTCCGAGATCACGGGCGTCGCCATCTCCCCCCTGCTCGGGGTTAGTGCCGTCGGGGCGTGGAAGTATTTTCACGCCCGGACGCCGCCGCAGCGCGCCCGCCTGCCCTGGTTTGCGCAGCCGTGGTTCTGGATTCCCGCATTTGTGCTGGTCACTGCCTGCTTTCTCAAGGACACACTCGGCATCACCGCGCCCCGGGTGTTGAAGAAGCCACTCGACGTGGCCGATGCCATCGAACACAAGATCAGCGGGCTGATCGCCACCGGCGCCTTCGTGCCATTGGTCATCGCGGTCTTTCCCACGGCCGAACCCGAGGCCGCCCTCCGGGGCGCGAACGGCTTCCTGGCGGCGATTAACCTCTCGTGGCTGGGCAACGGCGTCCTGGTGCCCGTCGCGATGCTGGCCTTCTTCTTCGTGTTCCTCGCCTCCAATGCCATCAACGTCCTCATCCTGCTCAGCCCCTTCGCGGTCGTGGACACCGCGCTCAAGGGATTCCGCCTGTTAGTACTTCTGACGGTCCCGGCCACCGCGTTTGCGAATCCGTGGCTGGGCGCGGTTTGGGCGCTGATCATCATTGGCATCGCCTACTTCCTCGCTGGCTGGTCGTTCCGCCTCTCGCACTTCGGATTGGTCTTCATCTGGGACATTGTCACGCTGCGCAGCCGGCGCTTTGTGCCGGACCCATCAGCCAACCGAATGTTGCTCGCCCGTGAGGTCAACCGGGTTCCCGCGCGCACTTACGGCACGCTCCGCCGCGACGAAAAGCGCCACCTGGTCCTGCAATACCACCCCTGGCTGGTGCTGCCCAAGCGCACCCTGACGTTGCCTGAAGGCGACTACGCCATCGGCAAGGGGCTCTTCTATTCGCAGATCATGAGAGTGGAAGGCCGGGGACTCGCTGCGGTGATGCTCCTGCCCCCGCGCTATCGCGGGCACGAAGAGGCGCTGATCCCCATCTACGGTCTGACAGATGTGCGGGACGCCGGCCTGCGAGCTGCCTTCCGCTGGCTGAGGGAGACGCTGGGGTTCGCGCAAGGTGGGGCGCGTTTGCCGAGCGCGCCGCACGCAACCTGACCTGCTGGCCCGCTAGGCAAAACCACGGCGCTTTCGGCGAAGGCGCCCTACCAGGGCTATGAAACAACGGAGTTAGCGCTCTGCCTCGGCGGCGCGCGCCAGCAGCACTTTCTTGGTCGGCACGTAGTTGGCCACGAACTCGCGGCGGAACTCGGCAAACGTCCCCGCCGCAATTGCCGCCCGCATCTCCGCCATCGTCCGCAGATACATTCGCGTGTTGTGGACGCTCAACATGCGCAGGCCGAGGATTTCGCCCACGTTGAGCAGGTGCCGCAGATACGCCCGCGTGAAGTGCCGGCAGGCGAAGCAATCGCAGTCGTCTTCGATGGGCCGGAAGTCCGCTTTGCACGCCCCGGCCTTGATGCTGAGGCTCCCCTTGCGCGTGAAGGCCGTGCCGTTGCGCGCCACGCGCGTCGGTAGCACGCAATCGAACATGTCCACTCCGCGCGCGACCAACTCGACCATCTGCGCCGGCGTCCCGAGCCCCATCGCGTAGCGCGGCTGCCGCGCCGGCAGGAACGGCTCGGCCATCTCGATCGCCCGCATCATCTCCGGCTCCGGTTCGCCGACGCTCACCCCGCCGATCGCGTAGCCGTCGAACTTCAGCGCCACCAATGCCTTGGCGCACTCTTCCCGCAATGCGGGATTGGTGCCGCCCTGCACGATGCCGAACACCAGTTGGCCCCCGGCGCGCGGCTGTTCCCGGCATTCCGCTGCCCAGCGCATCGTCCGTTCCACCGCGGCTCGCAACTCGCGCGGCGTGCTCGTGTGCGGCGGGCAATCGTCAAACACCATCGCGACGTCCGAGCCGAGCCTGGCCTGAATCGCCATTGCTTCCTTGGGCCCCAGAAACAGCAGCGACCCGTCCAGGTGCGAGCGGAACTCGACCCCGTGCGCCTGGATCTTGCGAATCGTCGCCAGGCTGAACACCTGGAACCCGCCGCTGTCGGTCAGGATCGGCCCCGGCCAATTGATGAACTGGTGCAGCCCGCCCGCGGCGCCGATGATGTCCATCCCGGGCCGGATGTTAAGGTGATAGGTGTTGCCGAGAATGATCTGGGTGCCCATCTCGCGCAGTTCGCGCGGGTCAATCGCCTTCACGCTGCCCTGCGTGCCGACGGACATGAACACCGGCGTGTCCACCACTCCGTGCGGCGTGGTTACTCGGCCCAGGCGCGCCTTGCAAGTCGTGTCGGTTTTGAGCAGTTCGAACATCGCGGCGAGGGTTGACTACCCGCCGGGATGCTTCAACTGCAAATTGACTTGTCCACGCAAGCACCCTTGGCAGAGGCATGCCTCCTGGGCTATCCTCGACCGACGTCCACGATGAGTGCTGAGAGTTTTAGTCATGGTTAGCCCCTCCTGCAGCAACTTTCAGGAGCGCGTCAGGCAGGCCGCGGAGTCGGCCTTGAAGCGCCACGGCAGCGTTGGCCCGCTGGAACTGTTCCAGGAGATGCTAATACTGCAACCGGTCCACTTCGAGGGTTGGCGAAAGGGCAACGAACATTACCGCGTGCTCGAACAGTGGATTCAGGTCGGGCCCGATAAGTTCCAAAGGGCCATCCGCTGTTTCCAGGAGTGGGCCACGCTGCGCGGCTTGCGCACACTCGAAGCCGACTACACGCGCCGCGGGCCGGGAGGCATCGAGTCATTGCACGTTACCGAGGACGGCGATCCGGAGCGTGAGAAGTTCTATCGCACGCACTATGCCCCAGCGGATTTGGGGGAGAAGAAAACAGCGCGGCTGGCCGCCAAATTGAACCGGCCGCCCGAGCTGGTGGTATTTCAAAAGGTGAGCGACGAGGGCAACTGCAGCGAGTGCAGCGCCGAGCTGCCCAAAGGAGAGTTCCTGTTGATGGAGAAAGGCCAGCCGCTTTGTCTCGCGTGCGCCGACCTGGACCAACTGCTGTTTCTGCCGGCTGGTGATGCAGCGCTATCGCGGCGGGCGCGCAAGTATAGTTCGCTCGCCGCGGTGGTAGTCCGATTCAGCCGGGCGCGCAAACGCTACGAGCGACAAGGCTTGCTGGTAACCGAATCCGGCCTGGCTAAGGCGGAGGAAGAGTGCGCCGCCGACGCACCGGCGCGCGCCGCTGCCCGCGCTTCCGCGGCGGTCACCCGCCAGGAGGAAGACCGCGAATTTGTAGCGTCGCTGGCCGGGGCGATTTCGCAGCGCTACCCCGGTTGTCCGGCCGAGGAAGCCCGCCGAATTGCCGAGCACACCGGTCGCCGCAGCAGCGGTCGGGTGGGCCGGTCCGCCGCCGGACGCGCGCGGGAGAGCTCGGCGGTGGATCTCGCCGTCACTGCTTACCTCCGCCATGCGCACACCAATTATGATGAGCTTTTGATGCGCGGAACGGCGCGGCTTGACGCCCGCACGCTGGTGCGGGAGAAGATCGCCCACATGCTGGCAAAGTGGTCACGCGCGTGAACCAACATGACCTGCACTCTGCATAGCGTCATAAGCCCCGGCTGCCTCGGCGAGGCAGCCCTGCCGTGATAGGGCGCTTTCGCCGAAAGCGCCGGCGCAATGATATCAATCACTGCGCACAGCTGCAGTCTCTCCCTGTAGGGGTGACCACTACTGATGCCGCCGGCTGTGCCGCGGCACCATTACTAAGCCCGCACCGCCGACAATTCAACCATCGCCCCTTCGTGCGCCGCCTCGACCTGGAGTTTGCTCTTCCGGGCGGCGACGAGTTTCCGGGCGTGGGCCAGCATCTGGGAGACTTTGGCGTCGTCGTGGTTGGGGTCGTGGTGGAAGAGGAACAGCTTCTTCACCTCAGCCTCGAGGGCCAGCGCCACGACGTCATCGAGGCAGCCGTGGCCCCAGCCGGTGTGCCGCTTGTATTCCTCGGCATCATACTGCGTGTCCATGATCAGCACATCGGTGCCGCGCAGGAAATCGGCCATCCGCCTGTTTTCGCTCGCATCCTGCTGCTTCAGTTCGTTGTCGGGGAAGAACGCAATCGAGCCGTCCGAGGTGAACAAGCGGTAGCCGACGCAATTGCTGGGATGATTGGCCAACGCGGCCTGCACGCGCACCGGGCCGACTTTGAACTTCATTTCCTTCAGCTCCTCGATGCGCACGTTGGCCGGCACCTCGCGCAACCCGATGGGGAAGAACGGGCTCTCCATCTGGCCGGCCAGCACGACCTCCAGCCCGTGCCGCGCCCCTTCGTAGCCGAGGATGCGCAGGTGGTGTTGCGGCTTATAGACCGGCATGAAGAACGGCAGCCCCTGGATGTGGTCCCAATGCGTGTGCGTCAGCAGCAGGGTTGCGTCCAGCGGCTGGGTGTCAAACTCGGCAACCAGTTGCTGCCCCAGCAGCCGCAGCCCGGTTCCGGCGTCGAGAATGATGATCTGACCATCGGCCCGGACTTCGACACAGGAAGTATTGCCCCCATACTGAACGGTGGTCGGGCCCGGCGTCGGAATCGAACCGCGCACGCCCCAGAACTTCAGCCGTGTCGGCTGGGCGGCGCTTCGCGATTTGTCATCAGTGCTTGAGGCTGTGTTCATGGGTGCATGTGGCGCGCTCTGCCGCGTATTGTAGCGCACGTTGGGCCAGAATTAAAGCCTAAATGCATTGAAAGCGAACAGCGCCTCGTCTTACTGTTGTGCCGGACATTGTCTCCATGCAACCAACCGCAGATCAAAGCCAAACCGTAATCGTTACCGGCTTGTCAAACCGGGAGTTCCTCGAACTCCACGCCCG
>CAWGGD010000055.1:0-94063 GCA_963822005.1 uncultured Verrucomicrobiae bacterium
CGCATAGCAGGACTTGAAACCAAGCCCGCTCGTCCGCAATTTTCTCTTACCGGTCCTAAACTAGCCAAACACAATCACTTCGGCAAGACGACACGAAACCGTTTGGCCAGTAAAAGAAACTTTGGCTCACAAAGTTTTCCTGAATCTCCTCAAAACGCCCGTATTTTCAGTCTCTCGCTTCCTGAAGTTCGTGAGCCGATCCGGTCCGGGACAAAGGGTCTAGTGAACAGTTGGCTGGTATCAACCCCAAGGGCGCAACGTTTGGCGCAAAACTCTTGGCCCATCGGCAGGGGTGGTGTATGAAATCGCCCTTGGCACCCCCCCCGGCAGAGGCGCAAGTGCGAGCCTCAAAATCGGCCGTTGACTTTGCGGGCTACGCGCTGCCAGCATCGCGCCATGCTTGGTGAGCCCGAAACCCATTCTCCCTCACCCGTGCAGCGCCGAGGACAGGCGGGCGGGCAAAAAGCGATTTTCTTTCAGTCCTGCCCGTTGGTGCCCGCACCGCAGCGGGCGTTTCCACAATGAGGAGGTTCCAATTGCGCCGTGTAAGTCTGCTTTTCGTCTGTTGCGCACTGATTGTCGCGTCGGCTATGGCTGCAATCGCGCAGCCCAAGCCTGTCTCTCAGGCGGAGGCCACGACCTGGGTCCGCTATACCATCCCGCTGCCCAAGTCGATCAGCATCCCAGCGAAAGTCGTTGTACCAAAGACAGACGTGGTGATTCAGTGCAAAGTGATGATGGGCCCGGTTATCACGCAAGCGTGCAGGGAGCTCACCGAAACGATGGGGCTGCCCGGCAAGGCGAACCCTTCCGCTAACGCGTTCAAAATACTGCTGGAGCTCGGTGGGCCGGAAGCGGAGAAGCTGAAGTCGCTCACCAATTCCGATCAAGCCTATACTATCCTGCCTCAGGCCGGGAACAAAGGTCTGCGACTCGTGGCTCTCACGAGTACCGGCCTGTACTACGCGGCCAAAACGCTCCAGCAACTGGTCAAGCCTCGCGTGACCAGGAACAGCGTCGAGATTCCGCTGCCAAACGTGACCGATTGGCCCGACATGGAGAAGCGTGGGCTATGGGGCGCGGATACCTACGACGTGTTGTGCTGGATGGGCGACCGCAAACTCAATATCGAGGAGCAGATTTCGGGACGCGCTGTGGAACCGGACGGACGAGGGCGAAGCATGCTCAAACCCGGCCGGGAGCCGATGATCAAAGAGGGGCCGCTCTACTGCGTCGAAGCGGTTCCGGCGGTTCTGCACCTGGAGCAGCTTACCGGCAGCAAGATATTCGACGTCTACCCCAATCTGAGAGGCACGGGTGGCCAGGCGGGCAACATTTGCTACTCACAGCCGCAGATTGTCAACGTGCTCACGGATTGGATATCCGACCTCGCCAGCCTCCCTACCGTCAAGGGCGTGGATGTCTGGATGGCCGAGAATCTGCACGGCAAGGGCGGCTGCCGGTGCTCGGAATGCAAGAAGACGGATCGCAGCGTGCTCGAGATCCGCGTGATCCTGTCGGCATGGCGCAAGGCCGAGCAACGCCTTGGCAAGCAGATACAGCTATACGTGCTGTCAAGCGAGGAGACAGTCTCTGCCAATCCTCTGGTGCTCAAGGAACTGCCGGACGGCGTGAGGTTCTGGTATTACCAGTGGCTCACCTACAAGACCGGAAGACGACCGATGGTCACCCACGATCTGGTCGCGGCCGCCAAGCAGGGCAAGTGGATAGGAATCGTGCCGAACCTCGACTCGATGACCCACTTCCTCGAACCGTTCACCGGGGCGGACTTCATTCACTACCGCATGAACGAGTTCGTAGACAAGGGGCTGAAAGGCCTGCTGGGCTACGCGACCCCCAAGATACTGTTCAACGACTTCAACGTGGAGGCAGCGGCGGAGTGGTCGTGGAACGCGAAGGGCAGGACGCCGCAGGAGTTCGCGCTGTCGTATGCCGTGAGACGCGGGTTCAAGAACCCCGAGCAGTGGGCCGAGTGGGCAGATCTCGCGGGCCCGGTCGAGTGGGACATCTATGGCTCCGAGTGGACTTGCGGAGCGCAGGGCGGGTATCCCGGCCCGGTGGCCAAGCTGCTTCTGGATGGAAAGCTCCCCAAGCTGGGAGCCCTTTCCAACAAGCCGATTCCGTTCGGGCAGATAAGGACGGTTGAGCAGTTGGACGGCAACGTGGTTGTTGCCGCGAAGGCTCTGAAGATAGCGCGAGAGATGGGCATGGAGGAGTATCTGCAGGAGAGTCTGGTGGCGGCTGGATATGCCAGATCACTGAAGGCTCTTTACGAACTGGGGCAGATCGTCAAGGACGGCAAGGTGGCCCCCGCTGACCGCAATTCAGCCGAACGCTACTTCCAGATGTATTCTGACGGCCTGAAGCAGGCATCGGACGCGCTGCCCAAATGGGAAAAAGCGAAGGGTGCCGGGCACGGCGAAGCCGGCTTTACGGCGAAGGCCGTGAACACTATCGCGAAGCTTCGCGCCGAGATGGCCGAAACCGCGGTCAAGCTGGGATTCCGCCTGAAGCCAGTAGAAGGACAAGGTGTCCAGAGATGGGTGGCAGCGCCGAACCGAAGTGCCTCCGGTACAACAAAAAAGCCGGAGTATTATCCGGCCTCTTTGCAACACGGCCCACAGGAGCTTGATTCTGTCCCTTGGCGGACCGTGATAGGAGGATCTTGCCCTTTAGCTGCCCGGTCCAGATTCGAAGCTCACCATTTTCTTGACAAAAAGTGGTGCGCATAGCAGGACTTGAAACCAAGCCAGCTCGTCCGCACCTTTCCGATTATTTCCGTAAGCTTTCTAAATATAACGTGTTACACAAGGTGGTATCGAAACCGCCTGAGCCGGTAAAAGAAGCTTTGGCTCAGAAAGTTTTCCTGAATCTCTCAAAAATGCCCGTATTTTCGACCCCTACTTTCCTGAAAGAACTTTGTCCGACAAAGCTGCGCCGCTGGCCCTCAGCTCGCCACCGCCTGACTACCGCTCTGCTGGCTCGTTGCCCGCTGAACCCTCGCTGAAATCTCCTGCGCAGTCATCCGCCTCGGCCGCATCCTCAAGCTCACCCGCTGGCGCGCCTAACTTTCTCCCAGCCGTCCCAGCGCCACCGCCGCCGCATTCTTCTTCGCTTTCGCCATGCCTCATTCATGCCACAAACCCAGCGCAGTTAAAAGCCGCTTGTGTCCCACTGACCTCTGTCCTCTGTCTTCTGCCCTCTCCCCCCGCCCTCCGCCCCGCTTCCCGAGCAGCCCCTTATCATTCCTTACCGGGCCCAAATGCTGTCCGGCCCGGCTGCAAGGGCATAGGGCTTGCTAAGTGTCCGCTGATCCACGACTTCTCGAGGTCTCGGGGCCTCCAACGTCACAACCCCTAGGTCGCCAGTGATATACAGACGTTGGTCATCGGGCGCAAATACGAGATTCCCAACAGAGCCGGCTGCCACCTGCATCGCTCCCACGAGCCGACCCTCAGGCAGCTTCCAGAGACGTAATTCATCTCCCGCACCCACCGAGGCGAGGGTCCGCCCGTCATGGGAAAACGCGACTGCGAAAACTTCGTCGCTATACCCCTCTAACTCGATTCCAACCTTCTGGCTTGCCTCGGTTTCGACAAGTGTGAGGCGAACGCCAACGTCAGGCCGGTAATCACGCAACGCTATCCAGCGTTCGTCCCAGGAAACACCGCAGGGCGCTCCCGGCAGCGGGATCCAAAGACCGTTTGAGCCAGCCCGCCAATCCCAGATTGCCCCGCTTTTGGTCGTCCCGACGAGGAGGCGGTGGCTGCTTGGCAGGAATTCCGCGTGCATGATCTTCTGGTTCTCCAACCCAGCGGGCAGTGGATGATCGGCCGCACTCGCCAGCAAACGTCCCGTGCCCGCCTCGAAGACCAAAATGTTCGTGTGCCAGTTGTTGCAGGCGAGAAAGCGTCCATCAAGCGAAAGCCTCATGGGAAGAGGGCTCGGCGGCAAAGCGGCTGGACGGGGAAAAACGCGAGATGGCTTCGTCCCAGATTCGGCACACTTCCACACCCGCAACTCACCGTCGCTCTCCGTCACATACTCCTCACCTCTGGGGGAGAAACCGAGAAATACGCCTGGGTATCTCCGGACCCGATCGCCGCCTGGTAGCGACCACAGCTCCCCATTTACCGCGCAAAAGCGTTGGTCCGCTGCCAGAACCAACTCGCGATCGGCCGTGCCCATTCCCCTGGTGTCCGGGGTGAAAGCAATGGCGAAGGGCCGCTTCCTTTCCCAGAGCCGCAGACAACCGTCCACCCCACAACTCACCAGCTTCGAGCTTGTGCCAATGAAGGCAATCCCGCGAACCTCTCCCGAGTGTCCCACCAAACGCTCGGGAGCCTGGAGGTCGTCGGTCTCCGCCACGCGAATCAAGGCGCCGTCACCGCTCGCCACGAGCCGCCCATCTGCCGATAGAGCAAGGGGCACATGTGGCGCTGAACCGATGGACCGCGGCGACTCCCAGAGCACCCGCCCATCGGCCGATAGAGCAAAGGGCACACGCGGGCTTGGTCCCAGGGACCACGGCGACTCCCGGAGTATCCGCCCATCGGCTGGATCAAAAACGCTCAATTTAGCCTCGCGCGAATCCAGAATGCCCCGAACCCCTCGGGCAGCAATCGCACCGAAGTAGTGATCGATAGTATCCGCCTGCCCCGAGGGAGCCGCCAGGAACGCTTGAATCCGCGCGCCCGTGACGGCATTCCACCGTAGTAATGGCGGCACGGTTGATCCCGACCAGGACGGTTGAATTGGTTTCCCACCAAAGCAGCGGGCCGTTCGCGTCAGCGAAGCTATGCAGCAGCCGACGTTGCTCATAGTCCCAGATCCCAACCCGCGCTTCGGGAGCCTCCAAGAAAGCGAACCGAGAACCCACGGCGATCCAAGGCCGTCGGGCGCGAAGCTTATCACGTCGGCGCGTCCCACCGCGAAGACCCTCCTCTCGCCGGTGCTGCTGTTAAGCATTACGAGATCGATTAGTAGTTCCAAGTGCGATCCACTGCCCGTCAGACGAGATTGAGGTTCCCTCGTAGCGCCGATGCATTCGCGGCCACCGTTGCACAACCTTTCCCCGAGACAGGTCGAATGCCTTGATCTCCTCCGGATCAATCAACGCCACCATTCTCCCGTCCTGGGCTGCCGCCAGACCCGTGAACGGGTTGGACTGCTTCAGCAAGACCTCCTTACGTTGGCTCTTGGCGAGATGGTCATAATAAAACCATTCGAAGCCTCGGCGATCCCGCTCATTCGGTTGAGGCAGGTGAGCGTTGAGCAGCTTCCACACCTCGTCCGAAAGACCGCTCCAAATCCGCTGCTGAACGGATTGCATGTCAATGGCGTACCTGAGGCTGACCTCGCGATCCCTGCTCTCCCGCTCCTTCTCGCGCGCTGCCTCTATGTCGGCGTTAGCGTGGATAGCCCATACGGCCCACCAAATAGTCGCCACCACACCTGCCAACAGCATCCCGGCAATAACGCTCGCCATGACCAACCCCTCTTGTTTCGCCGCACGAATTTCCTCACCCGGTAAGCCGTGCTCGGCGGGCGGGCCACCACCGGCTCGTTGTTCAGGTGCCGCTCGATGTCCGCCGCCAGCCCGTTGGCCGTCTCGTAGCGCCGCGTCCGGTCCTTCTCCAGGCACTTCATCACGATCCAGTCCAGGTCGCCGCGCAACCAGGTGAATCAGCTTCGGCGGCTCGGTCTGCCGGCGCTTGCGCCGTCGTCGTCAGCTCCTCGTCCGCCATCGTGCTCAGCCGCGTCGAGGGCCGCGCCGGCTCCTCCTCCCGGATGATCCGCCGCATCTCGTCCAAGCCCGCCTCCAGCAGTTCCTTGGCGTCAAACGGCGTCTTGCCGGTCAGCAACTCGTAGAGCAGCACCCCCAGGCTGTAGATGTCGCTGCGCGTGTCGATGTCCAGCCCGCTCATCTCCGCCTGCTCCGGGCTCATGTAGGCCGGCGTGCCGATGAACTGCTCGAAGGCGGTGTAGAGCGTCTTGTCGCGTCAGCTGTCTGGCTCGGTGGCCTTGGCGATGCCGAAGTCAATCACCTTCGGCACCGGCACGCCGTCGTGCAGCGTCACCAGGATGTTCGACGGCTTGATGTCGCGGTGGATGATGCCCTTCTGGTGCGCGTGCTGGATGGCGTGGCAGACCTGGATGAACAGGTCCAGCCGCTCCCGGGTGGAGAGTTGTTCTGGTCGCAGTAGTCGGTGATCCGGATGCCCCGGACCAGTTCCATCACGAAGTAGGGCCGGCCCGTCTCGGTCGCGCCGGCATCGAGCACCTTGGCGATGTTCGGATGGTCCATCAGCGCCAGCGCCTGCCGCTCGGCCTCGAACCGGGCCACCACCTGCCGGGTGTCCATGCCCAGCTTGATCACCTTCAGCGCCACCCGCCGGCGCACCGGCTCCTCCTGCTCGGCCACATAGACCACCCCGCAGCCGCCTTCGCCGATCTGCTCCAGCAGCTTGTAGCGGCCGATGCGGTCGCCAGGCTTTCTCTTTGACCACGCCCGTCACCCGGATGGTCTTGGTCGGGCCGGGAGCCCTTCCATTGGTCGGGAAGGTTGACCGTCCTCGGCCTCGGACTGGTCAAGCCCGAACCCCATCAGACATTTCGGGCAAGGGCCCTCGGCTGGAAGGCGAGCCCCGCACTTGGAACATATTCGCGCCTCAGGCATGCGTGTCAGTAAAGCAGTTCTGGCTCAGAAGTTGAAGCCGTTTTGCCGCCCCCCTCCGCTCATGCGAAGCTAGACCGGAGTCAGGCCCCAAAAATCTGCGTTCACCTGTGTCCATCTGTGTGGCTTTCGTCTGCATCGGTGTCTGGTTCTTTACCTTCTACAAAAGAAATCCGCACCAGGAGTTACATAAATTCGCTGCCGAACCAACCAGCGGCCAAGCAGGTCAGCCCCCGCCTAACCCCCGAGGCAGGCGAACAGGTGCCGAATCTCGTCTTTGATGTCCTGCTCGGAGGGGTTGGCCAAGCTGTGCCGGACTTCGATCCGCAGCAAAACACCGAACTCGCGGCGCAACCGGTGCAGCGCGGTTTTGACCGCTCCTTCAGTCATGTTCAGGCCCGCTGCGAGTGCCGCGTAGGTGCCCTCTCCAACCTCGCCGGTCAAATAGGGTTTGAGTTGCGCAAACCCCGCCTCCTCTGCCGGACCCTGTCTTGCTGCTGCAACTTCAGCATCACCTCATCAATCAAAGCATGCGCCCAGCGCCGGTCGAACAGCCTGATTGGATCCGAAGCGTCGGTCAGTTCCACCGGGTGGCGCGTTTCTTCCGCTTCGGCGTCAATCGAGATGAAGGTCCTGCCGCCGCCCCGTTTCTTGGCGCTGGCTCGGTCCCGTTCGTTGTTCAGAAAATTGCTGAGCGATTTCTGCAAGAACGACCGGAACTTCCCCTTTTCGCGCGCCACCCCGCTCAATGCCTGGTGTGCCAGAATATGCCCGAAGAAATCCTGGGTCAGATCGGCTGCGTCCGGAGGGGAGAAGCTCTGTCCGCGTATGAACGCGTAAATGGGCGGCCAGTAAATCCGGCAAAGCTCGTTCAGGGCTTCCCGCGCGCCCGGCGATCGGGCCTCGATAACGAGCGTCCAGCGAGTCGCCTCGAATCGTGCGTCGGTTGCTCGGGTTGCGTTCATTGGATTAAGAAGTCCGCCGATCGAGCCATCTTCTATGCTTTCTGGCTCCCCGCGGCAAGCATGTATCACCCCTTGATCTTCGGCGCCGCGAGCTTCCTCCGGAATCTCTGTAACTCTTCCCGTCAGGTTCTTTTGTAGGGGGTGGAAGCAATCGAAATTGCTTATGAAACACACAAACATCAGTTCCACAAACAACAAAAGAAAATATGAAGACTAAAGCCAACATCCAAAAGATCGATCATCCCCTGATTGCTGGGGGGTTGGACGCCCGGACAAGTAGCGTTTGGAAATTCACCTGTCCGTTAATGCTAGCCACTGCTCTCGCAGTCTCCCTCTGCGCGCACGCCCAGAGCACCGTCACCCTGAACTTTGATTCGCTAACCCACGGGACTACCGGTGCGGCGATGGAAGACTACTTGGCAACATTCGGCATATCCATCAGCGCCATGACGCCCGGTACCCACATCGGGGCCTATGATTACCGGCTCGTCTATGGCGGAGGAGCCGTCGTACCCTCCTCGGGCCACATGTTCCTGACCCAAGGCGGGAATAATTCGGGAGAGACATTCACACTCAACTTCAGCCCGCCACTGACGAGGTTGTCATTTACGCGCATCACCTGGCTGCCAGGACAGTTCGGCGCAGCCCTCCCCGATTGGAGCGCAACGGTGTTCCAGGAGGCGACCGTGATCGGATCGGTAGGCCAGTCAGCCCACTCAATCTGGTCCCCGACTACCGATCCCGCGCAGACCTACACCTTCGATGGATCGGCAATCACATCCATTCAATTCGATAGTAATGGTCACAACTTCGCGGCCTGGAGCGGTCCCGCTATTGACGACCTGGTCCTGACTCGATCGCTTGCTGACATCGTCGCCACTTCCTTCGCCTGGGACTCCGACAACGGAGGAGTAAAGTTCAACCTCACCGTATCCGGGGGTGACCTCCCGACTCCACCACAAGTCAGTCTCTACTGGGCCTCAGGAAGCGAGTTTCAAGACGTTCTGGGAGGCCCCGCATGCACCGTTTTCCTCTCAGGCATCACAGCCGCTGGCGACTACGGCCCATTCAACCTCCAAGCCAGCGATTTGGGAGAGCCCCCGGTGGGTGCCACGCACCTTTCGCTTTATGTTGACCCTCCCATGTCCGGGTTCCCTGAGGGACTCCTCCAAGAGTCTGATGAAGCCAACAACATTCAAGCCATGTGGGACGTGCAACTCGCCTTCGGCGCTAACGCCAACCGCGAGACAATAACTCCATATACAGATCAGGTTCTCAAGAGGCTACTTCGCTACTCAGGCGAAGCATCAGCGTTGATCACCAGCACCTACCGTTCCGCGCACGACCAAGCCCGAGCCATGTATGACGACCTCGAATCCCCGCCGGCGACTCCCTACAAACATGGCAAGAAGGTCATTGATGAGTACTACCGTCTCAAAAGTGCTAGCGCTACCAGAGACGAAACCATTGCCGGGATGGAGGCAGTCATCGTAGATATTGGCGCCGAAAAAATTTCCCATCATTGCGGCGACTACCAGCGCCTCGGCGTAGTCGATATTGCTCCAAGCTCAATTCAAAACGCTACTCGCTTCATCGCCACAGTGAGCGCCGAGCGTGCAATCAACCACTTCCGCTGCCCGTGGTGCAAAGCATATGACGCCGACGCTTACCACGTCGAGATACCTCAATAGCCCATAAGCTGGCTTCCCAGCGCAAATTCACGGAATCCAGACCTACACGCCCCGCAATTTCCTCACGGAAATTGTCCGGGGCTTGTTTGCCACCAGCCAGCGAAGCGCCTGCGCGGCGGCATTCCAGTCCCCATCCGCGTCCATCCGAGAAATCCGTGTCAGAAGAATACAGCCCTCTCTCCATCGCTGGAGAGGGGGCTCTCAAGATTCACCGCGCGGTCCCCCGCACCGATCACTGGTTACCGGTCACTAATTCCTGGCCTCTGATTTCCGCTTTCCGCTTTTCTCCCCCCTCCAGCCCGGGCCGGCCAGCCCCACCGCGCACGGCGCCCCGCCCATTCCCTGTCAGTCCCGCTCACGGCCTAAGCCGCCGCTTTCTCCAGCTTCACGACTTTTGCCGCCTTCTCCTTCTCCAACCTTGCCTTGGCGGCCTTCACCGCATCCGGCGTCACCCCGAACCACGCGTCCGCGTCCTTCTCCGTCACCAGCTCGCGGTAGTGCTTGAAGATCATGTCCGGGCTGTTCCCCGCCTCCATCGCCACCTCGTTCACGTTCTTGATCTTGGCCACCCGGTAGGAAATGAACGAATGCCGCAGCGCGTTGTGCTTCCACTTCACCCCGCTGTCCTTCCCCGCGTCCCGCATCAGGTCGAACAGGAACGGCTCCGAGTTCGGCCACACCGGCCCGTTCCTGCTGCGCCACGTCCTTCAGGAACAGCGCCAGGTTCGTCCGTAATCGGCACCAGCCGGCGCGACCGCGTCTTCGCCTTGCCCTTCTTGATCTCGATCAGCCCCTTCTCCAGGTTCACCTCCGACCAGTCCAGCCGGCAGACCTCCGCCGTCCGGATGCCGGCGAACGCCCCGATCGCCAGCGCCGGCCGCGCATCATCCCGCACCGCCGCCAGAATCTTGGTGATCTCCTCCGCCGTGAAAATCTCGATGTCGAAATCCGCCTCCTCGGACTGGTCCACCTCGTCCATGACCGCGAAATCCCGCGGCACATACTTCTGCTTCTTCGCGAACTCCAGCAGCACGTTGATGGCCTGCAGGTAATTGTTCTTCGTCCGCCCGCTGACCGGCTTCGGCACGGCTGCCGCTTTGCCCTTCTTGGTCGGACGGCCCTTGACGCCCCGAGCTCGCTGCACGAACCGGTTGATTTCCTCCGCCGTCACCAGCGCTAATCAACAGCCCGTTGAAGTGCGCCGCCACCTTCTCCAGCTTCTTGCGCAGGTCATACAGATAGCGCTCGCTGACCGTCTTGCCCTTGCCCTTGATGCGGGTGGCCAGAGCCGGCTTCCTTGGCGGCCAGGAACTCCGTCACCACCTGCTCGACCGTCTTGGGCACGATCTTCTCGTCGTTGCTGCTTCGCGTAGTCCTTGCAGGCCACCAGCGGCGGCACCCTCCCGCGCAGCACCCCGTAGCACGCGGCGATCTCCTGTGTGGCGGACTCCAGGCTGAGCCCGGTGCCCTCAGGTTCTTCAGGGAGGCGAAGAAAGCTTTGACCTGCTGGCTGGTCATCACCGCGCCGTCGAACTCGCCGCTCTTCAGACTGTCGGATGACCTTCTTGCCCCGTGCGATGGCGTCATCGAGGCCGCCGAAGTTCTCCTTCTTGAACTGGCCGTCCATGTAATAGGCCAGCGTAAAAAGATCGTATTTTCCTTTGATGACGGCTCTTGTAGATCTTGGCGGTGACGCCGCCCTCTTCGAGCACCTTTGGAAAGCCTTCGGAAATTTTCATGAAAGAAATCTTTCCTGAATCTTTCCTGAAAGTCAACACCAACCTCACTTTCCTAGCAAAAATATGGTGCGCATAGCAGGACTTGAACCTGCACGGATTACTCCACTACCACCTCAAAGTAGCGCGTCTGCCAATTCCGCCATATGCGCACAGAACTGCCTATAATGAAGCAGCCCGCAGCCGGGTCCGCAAGAGCAAATTGGCGCTACTTCTTCTTGAAGTACTGCTCCTCCAAATTCCAGGTCAGGTGGTAAGGGCTCAGGACGGCGGGGCGGAGATTGCCCACGTCCGACCGAACGGCGGCACAGACTAGAGGGGCGACGGTGTAGATCATCGGCAGCTCCTCGGCCAGGATGACCTGCACTTCGTCGAAGCACTTCTTGCGCTGGGCGAAAGTCGAGCGTCCGCATCTGGGCGTCCATGAGCGAGTCAATGCGGGCCTCCCAGTCGGTCGAGGGAGTTTTCTGGAGGGGAAACCACTGGTGAAGTTCTTCGCTGGAGCGGAGCACGTTGATTTGGGAGGCGGGGTCGCCGCCGCCACCGCCGAGGCCCATCAGGGCGCATTCGTAATCGAAGGTGGTGTTGATCCGCTCCACCAGCGCTCGGTAGTCAAAGGACCGGCAGAGGAGCTTGATCCCGATCTGCTGCAAGTCGGTCACGATTTGAGCCGCCGCCTTTTCGCGGAGGGGGTTGCCGATGTTGGAGCAGAACTCGATTTCCGCGGGGTTGCCTTCGGCGTCCTCCAGCAGGCCATCGCCGTTGCGGTCCTGGAAGCCGATCTCCGTCAGCAGGGTCCGGGCGCGGGCGAGGTCGAAGCTGTAGCGCGGGATATTCGGGTTGTTCCATTTCTGGTTTTCGGTGGAGATGAAGCCGTAGGCCGGCTGCGCCCGCCCGCCGTACACCTCGCGCACCAGGCGTACACGGTCAATGGCGCAGGAGACGGCCTGGCGGAACTTCGTGTTCCGAAACCATTTCAACTTGGCCGGATTCACGAAGGGCTTGCCGGCGGCGCTGGTCCCGGTGTTCTGGTTAAACCACAGGAAATCGCGCTCAGCGGCAACGCCGAGGTCGAGAAGCTGAAAGCGGCCGGCAGCCGCAGCCTGTTTGAACTGGGGGTAATGCTGCGGGCGCACCGTATCGCAGACGTCGCTTTTCCCTTGAAGAAACAAAGACAGCTCGCTTCCCGGGCCACCGCCCACGGGGAACATGACCTCGTCGAACCAAGGGAGGCGACCGCCCTGCCGATCGGCCACCCAGTATTCCGGGTTGCGCTCCAGCAAGGTGAATTTCCCGAGCTGGAATTCCTTCAAGCGGTACGGGCCGCATCCCACAATCCGACCCGGCTTGGAGCTGAGTCCGTAGGCGGCGGGGAAGACCTTGGCGGTCACCGCGGTCTGGAGGACGTGTCGGGGCAGAATGGGCGCGCTGCCGAAGAACTCGACGAACGGCGCGAACACCTCCGGCGTGACTACCTGCACCGTGAGGTTGTCCACTTTGGTCACCGCGAAACTCCGGCCGCCGATGCGGAAAAGGTCGTAGGTGGTCCGGTTATACTCCGGCTGGTACATGATTTCGTTCCAGGTGAAGACGACATCGTCGGCCGTGAAGGGTGCGCCGTCGCTCCAGCGCACGCCCGGGCGCAACTTGAAGGTCCAGGTCTTCTGGTCCGGAGCGACCGACCAGGACTCGGCCAGGCCAGGCCCGGGCTGCTGCGTGGCCCAATCCAGATTAACCAGCGGAGCAAACAGCAGGTGCACAACGGCATCGGAAGAACTGTCGAGCGCGAAGAGCGGATTAAACGTTTTAGGGCTGGCGCTGGCGCCGATCACAAAACGTCCGCCTGGCTGGCCGGGGTCGCTCTTGGTAATGAGCGGGGACGGGGGCAAGGGATGGGTACCAGGTTGAGGGCCGCGCGGTTTGCCGCAGCCGGCCAGCGCCAGGACGCCGGCCAGCAAAGCGAAGCGCGAAAAGGCAGGTGCAATCATCGTGATGCGATCCTTCTATCGGATTCAATGGGCACAAGCAAGAAGGCAGCGCGCATTGTGCATTGCCTTGCATCAATTCCGCGCTATGGTGAGCAGATGAGCAAGGTCAGAAAACTCCTGCACACGCGCTATCGCGTAGACGATCTCGAACGGACAGTGGAGTTCTACCGGGAAGTGCTGGGCCTGGAGGAAGTGCGCCGGCACAAGTCCCCGCGCGGCTCGGAATTGGTTTTCCTCAAGGCGCCGGGCAGCGAAGAGTTGATCGAGTTGTGCCATTATCCCGCGGGGGGACCGGTGCGGGTGCAGCCGGATCTGACGCACCTCGCCTTTGAAGTGGACAGCCTGGAGGAATTCGGCCGGCACCTGGCCCGGCTGGGCCTGAGGTATTCCGACGGCCCTCAACTCAACGCGGAGGGGGGAGGGATCGCCTTTATTGACGCCCCGGAGGGCTACGAGATTGAGTTGATCCAGTTGGCCAAGTCGGGCGCGGCTTACTGAGAATCCGAATGCCCGTCATGATCCTGCGCGCGCGCCAGTTCGAGTTCACTTTTCCGCGCCCGGCGCTGGTGATGGGGATTGTCAATGTTACCCCGGACTCGTTTTTTGACGGCGGGCGGTACCTGGACGCGCCGGCGGCGGTAGCGCACGCGTTGCGACTCATCGAGCAGGGTGCGGAGATCATTGACGTCGGCGGCGAATCCACTCGCCCGGGTGCGGTGCCGGTGAGCGAGGCCGAAGAACTGCGGCGGGTGATGCCGGTCATCGAGCAGTTGGCTGGGCGAGTCAAGGTGCCGATCTCGATTGATACGGCCAAGGCCGGTGTGGCACGGGCGGCGCTGGGGGCAGGGGCGAGCATTCTCAATGACGTGGCGGCGAATCGTGCCGAGGAGGCCATGTGGGAGCTGGTGGCCGAGGCCCGGGCCGGCTACGTCTGCATGCACACCCAAGGCACACCCCAAACCATGCAGCTCAACCCGGCCTACACCGATGTGGTCGGCGAGGTCGGGGAGTTCTTTTCCGGACGCCTCCGGCGATTGAGCGATTGCGGAGTAGGGCGCGAGCAAGTTATATTGGATCCGGGCATCGGCTTCGGAAAGACGGCCGAGCATAACTTGCAGTTGCTCGGGGCAGTGATGAGTTTTGCGCGGTGGCAGCGCCCCTTGCTGATCGGGGTATCGCGCAAATCGTTTATCGGAAAGCTGCTGGGAGCGGAACTGGCGGCGCGGTTGCCGGCGGCGCTGGCGTGCGCGTGTCTGAGCGTGGCTGCCGGGGCGCAGATCATTCGCGCCCACGATGTGGCGGAGACCGTGCAGGCGATTCGCATGACCGAGGCGATCCTGGCGAAGCGAGAAAGATGACGTGGCAAATCATGCAGGCGGACTGGCGTCCCGTGGTGGAGGTTCTCATCCTCACGGTGGGGATCTACTACGCCTTGCGGTTTGTACGGGGTACGCGCGGCGCGCCGGTGGTATGGGGGTTCATGATGGCGCTGGTCGCGCTGGTGCTGGTGAGCTACCTGTTGAAGCTGAAGGTACTGCAGTATTTCCTGGGGGGCTTCTTCGCGTTCTTCATGCTGGCGGTCCTGGTGATTTTCCAGCCGGAGCTGCGCCGGATGCTGGCTGAACTGGGCAATCTGCCGCTGTTTGGCACCGCCCACGAACAGCGTGAGAACATCGAAGTCATCATCCAGACCGTCGAGCGGCTGGCGGACGTGCGAATCGGCGCCCTGATTGCAGTCGAGCAATCCATCGAGCTACAGAAGGCGGTGGAGTCCGGCATCCGGGTGGATTGCGAAGCCACGCCGGAGATGTTGGAGACCATCTTCTTTCCCAACAACGCCATCCATGATGGGGGGGTGATTATCAAGGGTGACCGGATCGCCTTTGCCGCCTGCATCTTCCCGCTGACCCGGCGTCAGGACTTGAGTAAATCGCTCGGCACACGGCACCGGGCGGCCATCGGCTTGAGCGAGGAGACCGACGCGGTGATCGTCGTAGTGTCCGAGGAAACCGGCGCGGTCTCCTACGCCTACAAGGGGCAGTTGGTCCGCGGTCTGACGCTCGAGGAATTGCGCGCGTTCCTGAGTTCGGTGCTGGTCCAGCCCGCCCGCTCCCGCGACTGGCTGGGCTGGCTCCGGTTCCGGAAGAAGCGTCAAGCAGAGCCCGGCCCCGTCGCGGTAGCGAAGACGGATGGGCCGACGGCCTCCGCGCCCAACGGTGTCGCCAAATGATCACTCTCCTGCGCAAGCTGGTCTTTGAAGATGCCGGGTGGAAGCTCTTTTCGCTCGCGCTGGCGGTCCTGGTGTGGCTCACGGTAACCTTTGTGAGTCAGAAGGATGTCTGGACCGACAAGCGCGTGTTCTCGCATCTGCCGGTGACCGTCCTGGCCTCGGCTGAGGACGTGCACAACTTCAAGGTCAATCCCACCGAAGTCGAAGTCATCGTGCAGGGCGATTCCCGAACGCTGCAGAATCTCCAGAGCAAAGACATTCGGCCGATGGTGGATCTGACCGGGGTCGGGGTGGCGCGGGAGCTGCGCAAGCGCATCGAGGTTGCGGTGCCGGCGGGCGTTACGCACATGCGGGTGGCCCCGGAAGAAGTGCAGGTCATTTTCCCCCCCGACCGGTGAGCGGGTTGTCCTGTTTATGGCTAATCCTCAAAGAATCTTCGGGACCGATGGTGTGCGGGGTACGGCCAACATCGAGCCCGTCACCGCCGAGACGGCGCTCAAGCTAGGCCGCGCCGCCGGTCATGTTTTCAGGAGCCTCGAGAGCCAGCCGCGCGGGCGGGGCCGGCACAGGATTGTGCTGGGCAAAGACACGCGGCTTTCGGGCTACATGCTCGAGAATGCCATCTCCTCCGGCATTCTTTCGATGGGCGTGGACGTGTTGTTCATCGGCCCGCTGCCCACGCCCGGGGTCGCCTACGTTACGCGCAGCCTGCGGGCCGACGCCGGGATCGTCATCACCGCGTCGCACAACCCGTATGACGACAACGGGATCAAGTTCTTCCGCAGCGATGGTTACAAACTGGATGACAAGATCGAGCAACAAATCGAGGGCCTGGTCTTCAGCGGGGACATCGAGAATATCCGGCCGACCGCCGACGCCGTTGGCAAGGCGGTGCGCATTGACGACGCGCTGGGGCGCTATATCGAATACGCCAAGGCGTCCTTCCCGCGCGGCACGACTTTGGAAGGGCTACGGATTGTGGTGGACTGCGCGCATGGCGCGGCCTACAAATCCACGCCCTGTGTGCTGCGCGAGCTGGGCGCGGAGGTCATTGTTTATGGCAACCAGCCCGACGGCAAGAACATCAACCAGGATTGCGGGTCTTTGTATCCCAGCCTGATGTGCCAGAAGGTCTGGGAGCATCGCGCCGACCTCGGCCTCGCGCACGACGGCGATGCCGACCGGGTGTTGCTCTGCGACGAGAAGGGCACGCTGATAGACGGGGATGACATCCTGGCCATTGCCGGTCTGGACTTGCTGGCGCAGGGCACGCTGGCGAAGAAGACGCTGGTGAGCACCGTGATGAGCAACGCGGGCCTGGAGACCGCCATTACTGCCGCAGGCGGACGTGTCGTGCGCACGGGCGTGGGCGACCGGCAAGTCATTGAAGAGATGTTGCGCCACGGCTTTAACTTCGGCGGCGAGCAGAGCGGGCACGTCATCTTCCGCGACTACAGCTCGACCGGCGACGGCTTGGTCGCCGCCCTGCAAATCCTGCGCATCATGCGGGCCAAGGAACAACCGCTCTCGAAACTGGCGCGGTGCTGGACTCGGCTCCCGCAGATCGTCACCAACATCGCCGTGCGCGAGAAGCGGCCGTTTGAAGAGCTGGACCAGGTGGGGCCGCTTGTCGCGGCGGCGGAAGCGGAGCTGAAACCGCAGGGCGGGCGTGTCTTCCTGCGCTACTCTGGAACCGAACCCAAGGCGCGCCTGTTGCTCGAGGGACGCGAACGCGCACCCTTGGAGAAGTGGACGCACAAGATTACTGAAGCAATCAGACGACAGGTAGGAGGGTAGGCGGCTCGGGAGGGCGGGCGTCCGCGCGAAACCGCAGCGCGCTCGCCGGCGGCTGTTTTGTGTTCATCCGGCGAGGTTGGACCTGGGGTGGGGCCTGAGGGTCGGCCCAGAACACAGGCACTCGTCTTCCAATCAAGCACCCCGGGCCTACGGGCAGGGTAGCACAGGGCAACCTCACTGCCAGCGTTGTGCCCTCCATTGTTGCTCGTGTTTCCCTCGTTTCCTCGCCGCCCGCTCCCCCGGGGCCTCGACCTTCTGCGCCCCCTCGCGCTGGAGCCCTTCTTACAGACGGTCCAGGCTTGGCGACCATTCAAAGGCGAGCGCCTTTTGCCGCCCTCATCCCCTCCTGTGCGTGCCGGTTTACGCTGGCCTGGCCATGGGGGAAGAACGGTTCGTGCGCCAGTGCCTGCGGCTCCTGGCTGGTCCTCATTTTCGGAGCTTGCCAGGCAGGTATGGGGCGGCGCAGAGGTTTGCCCTCCCCGGTAAATCCCCGGGATCATTTCCAGACATGCCCCGTATTGTTGCTTTACGCACCGCGTGGCACGCTTTGGCCGCAATATGTCTTACTGTTTTGTGTGCTGGTTGGGGTCAGAGGGCGGTTCGTGCATCCGAGCCGCCCTCCGGTTTCGGCTCTCACCTTCGCCTGGGACGGCGGCAGAAGGACTCACACTCGCCGGTTGCGGCTCGCATCGCTACCCACTCCGAGCGCAATCATCCGGCAACGGCATCCCATCATCAACGCATTCGGCATGAAAACACACACCCTTGTTTATCCCACCCCTGTTTCGGCCAACGGTATCAACTCCCGGCCGCACCCCAACGCTGGGGGCGGACGGCTTCGCCACCCTGCCAATGGAAGAATCCGGCTCCTGCTGGCCGACGACCATCCGGTCGTGCGCCGGGGAATCGTTTGTTGCCTGGAACGGCACGCGCACCTAGAAGTTGTGGGCGAAGCCGCCGACGGGCAGGAAGCGCTACGGAAGGCCCGGGAACTCGTGCCCGACGTTCTCTTGACCGACATCGACATGCCACACCTGACCGGTCTGGCGGTTACTGAAGCGCTGCAGAAGGAACTGCCGCAAATCAGGGTGCTCGTGCTGTCCACGAACACCAACACGGAATTTGTGTTGCGCTGCGCCCAGTCGGGCGCCAACGGCTACATTCTCAAACAGGCATCCCCCGAGGAATTCGTCCAGGCGATTGAGACGGTCAACGCCGGGCGGCCATTCTTCAGCCCCGACGTTGCGCGGATTGCCCTCAACCAAATGGTGCGCGGCAGAGGGCAGGGGCCGGACCCGTCGGATCTGACAAACCGCGAGCGTGAAGTTCTGACCTGCATCGCCGAGGGTTTCTGCAACAAGGAAATTGCCTGCCGCCTCAACATCGGCACGCGCACTGTGGAAACCCATCGCGAGCGCCTCATGCGCAAGCTCGATATCCACAGCATTGCCGGTTTGACCCGGTTTGCGGTGGCCAAGGGCTTGATCGTCATGCCTGAACTGGCCGTGGCTTACCGGTAAGAGCCGGCGGCTTACGGCAGAGTCAGAATCTCCGCGCGCAGCCGGCCGACCCACTGGTCGGGCAGGCGCGGGTCAATCGAGCCAGGCACGCATCGTTCCAAGGCCACGTGGCCGTCGCAGAAAAGAACATTGGCCTTCTGCGCGTGCCGGAAGTGGCCGTTGGGCTGATGGACGCTATTATCCACGTAATACCATTCTTCCAGCATGGGGTTGCTGGCAGAGGCAGGCGCTTGCCAGGTGTTGATTTGCGCCGCGTCGGCCAGCAGCACGAGGCCCGCCGGTTGCGTGATGCGGCTGACATTGATGGGCCGCTTGGGCGGATCGGTGGAGAGGTAGAAGTTATAGCCATACCCGTAGGTCGCCCCGCTGGCCTTAAGCTTCAGCCGGGACATGAAGCAGTTCAAGGCCGGGCAAAGCTCGACGCCGCGGCCTTGCAGGTAGGGATACAGCGCGCCCTGCGTGGCGTCGAACGCCCGCTGGCCCTCCGTTCCTGGTCCAATCCAGCCAAACCAGTAAAGCTGTCCGCCATTGGTGATCGCCCCGCCATAGCGAAAACAACAGCCACCGTTGTCGTCCCAATACAGGTGCGTCGCCAGCCCGAGCTGGTGGAGGTTGCTGACGCACTTGATGCGCTGCGCCGCGCTCTTGCTCCGCGCCAGCGCCGGCAATAACAGCGCCGCGAGTATCGCGATGATGGCCAGGACCACCAGCAGCTCGATCAGGGTGAAAGCAGGGGCCGCAAGGCGTGAAACGTGAGGCGGGACGGGCGATGCCCCTTCGTCCTCTCGACGCTGCCCAAGAGCCCGCTGAACCTTCCTGCTCATGGCCGGGTTGCGCGCACGCGGTAGAAGGCCTTGCCGCCAGGTGCGTTGGTGTCCGACAAAGTCAGATCGGCCCCAGTCCCCGCCAGCGAACTGCCAACGTCCGTCCAGGTTTGAAAGTCAGCCGTCCGTTCCAGCCGGTAAAGCCAGTTGGTGTGGCTGGTGAACTGGACCTGCCACGCCTCGCCCGAGAAGGCCCCGGTTACTTCGCCCACCGGCGGCGGACAGATGAAGGCGAAATTGTCCACGGTGCCGTGGGCCAGGATCGAACCCGCAAAGGCCGGATCCTGGCCGGCATCGCTGTAACTGCTGATTGCCATGTGATCCACGCCGAAGTCACTGAAGTCCGCCCCCAGCATGGCATCCTTGAGAGGGCCGAACGGTGCGCCGTTGCGGGTCATCCGGGTCATCAAAGTCCGCCTGTCGGCGACGTATCGCATCTGGACGTGGAATACATCGCCGGTGGTCAGGGCTAGCGGGTAGGTGAAACCGCCGGCGCTCCACACATTGTTGCTGGAAACGATCGGGGTGGAAACTGTTGCCCCGTATCCGTAATCAGGGAAGTAATCGAATTCCACGAGATTGGTAGAGTTAACGCCAGTGCCGCGCAGAAAGCCGGCGTTCGTGACGCTGGCCAGGTCGGTCAGGCCCACCGCCAGTTGAAAGGTGGAAGGTTTGTCGGGCGTCGTGCCAATGGCCACGTCGGCCAGACGCAGGTCAAACTCCAGGATGAAGTCGTTGGTCTTGCTCAATACCGTGCCCAGCGAGTGACAAAAGAAACCGTTCGGTTGGGAGGAGTCCCAGGTGACCTCCAGATTCTGGTTGGTGCCATGCCAGGCGAACAGGTTCGTGGTGCCGAAGGCCTGCCAGCCGCGTTGGAGCGGGGCGGTGGCGAAGTCCTCGGTGAGGAAGATTTCCTCTGCCGGAAGCGGCAGGGGGCGCGAAACGCAGAGAATCGAGACGCCGGCCAAGGCCAACGCGGACAAACGGACTTTAAGCATGGGCTGATCTTTCAAATGCGCCGCGGAGTCCGCGGCGCGGGTTAGCGATTGAGAGACCAGCGCAGGGCCAGAAGACAAAAACCTTCAGACCCCGGCAAATCGGAGAATGAAGGCATCCAGCGAATCCCGCCCCGCACTCGCGCGGCGGGCTGGCCTCATCCTTCTCTTTGACGGAGAAGTTGGCCTCAACGTAGGACAGGTGTCCCGCCTGTCCCGCATCGAGAGCCACGACGAGCACCGCCAAACCGATATCCTGACTTCGGGCCTGGAACCTCGCTCCCGCCTTCCCAATCTCACGCGAGACCAGTGGCTCTGGGAGCTTGTAGCCCGTTACAGTGGCGCAACCGTCCCCGATTCGCACGGGGTTCCCTGACGTTTGGCGGTGTTGGAGATGGACAACGGGTCCATCAGTTTCAAAGAACGGCTCCTTGGTAAACCCGCACCCCGCTCTTGCCAAGAAAAATATTACTCCGAAAAATATTACTCCGGATCGCTCCACGTCCGAGGCGTCGCCTTCGCGGCTTCCGCTCAGCTTCCCTTTCCGCCGGCGGGTATGGAAGATGGGGGCCCGATCTTCACCAGCCCCAGATCATCTGCCACCGTATGAAGCACTTTGACGAAGGCGCCCTCGTAATCGCGCTTCCTTTCATCAAGCACCCAGCAAGCCAATGGCAGGGCGACCAGGCTCAGCCAGCACCAGGGAACCGTGGCCGCCCAAAGAAGGATCAGCAACCCCACGACGCCGGCGAGGCCCCAGAAAAGAATCTTGGCCGGCAGCGACCAGAAACTGCGGATTCGGCACTGGAAATTCTTTTTCCCCTGGCCCAACTCCTCGCTGGCCGTGGTGAAGGTGAGCCGGGTCCAGAGATCAACTGGCAGCTCCACATCGCAGGTGGTCCAGCCCGTGTCGGTCCGAAAGGGCCAGTTGGCCTGCGCGAGCCTCGATAGAACACCCTGAAGGAACCGGTAGCGGTCCACCGGGCCGTCGGTCCAATAGACGCGTGGCTCGACCAGCTCGACGTCAGCAGCAAAACGAGGCAGGTCTGGCTGGACTGGTTTCTGGGCTGCCAGCAAATTCAACCGCCACTTGAACCGGGCCCAGCCCCGGACAATCGGCTGGAGAAGAAAGAGCAGCGCGACCAAGGGCCGGGACCAGAAACGTCGCTTCTGTGCCGGCAACTTCGCTTGGGCCGCGGCGAGGACACAGGCGCCCGCGGATATCCCGAAGCTGGCGACAGCCAACGGGATGAAGAACTCAAGCTGCACCGCGAGCAGGAGGAGCGGCAGGTTGACACAAAGGTGGTAGCCCAGCGAGGTATAAAGCATCAGCGGCTGTACCGGGTCAGGCGCATAGAGCCGCTGGAAGAAGCCGCTCCCGAAGATACCGTGATAGATTACGGCGCCACGCAGCAGCAGGCCGGAGAACGATGAGGCGTAGATGCGCCCACGCCAGATGCCGCCGCCGAAGGAGTTGAAATGGTCGGGATGTTCCCCAATGAGCAGCGCTTCAGCCTCGCCGTAGCCTGCCTGCTGTTTCAAGTAGGCTTTGACCGTGGAGCGCCGGTAATGCCACACAAAGCCGGCTGGGCTGAACCCAATCTTGAGGTTGCGCTCCTGCAAGCGCCAGCAGAGGTCAACGTCATCGCCGGCCTTGCGATAAATGGGGTTAAACAGGCCGACTTGCTCGAGTGCCCATTTAAAGAAGGCCATGTTGCAGCCCGGGATGTGCTCGGCTTCCTGGTCGGTCAACATCACATGGGCGGGCCCGCCCGGCGAAACCACGACCGCCGCGGCGACACACGAATCCTCCGGCGGCAGGAAGTTATGGCCGCCAATGCCGGCAAAATCGCCCTGGAACAGGTCGCCGACCAGGTAGTAAAGCCAGTCTTCGTCGGCGCGGCAGTCGTCGTCGGTGAAGGCCACGATCTCGCCCCGGGCGGCACGGATGCCGGTGTTACGGGCGGCGGAGAGCCCCTGGTTGGTCTGGCGAATGTAACGAACCGATGGGAAAAGCTTGGCGATTTCCGGCGTCCGATCGGTCGACCCATCGTCCACCAGGATCACCTCGTGGTCCGCGTAGTTTAATCGCTGCAGGGACTCGAGACAGTTCTGCAGGGTGCGGGAGCCGTTGTAGGTGGCGACTACCACGGAGACTTTCGGGCTGCGCGGCAGGGGAAAGTACGGCGCCAGCTCGTATTGGCGCTGGACGACGCGAAAAGCCTCCTTGGGTCTTCGGTCACGGGTGGTCAAGCCAAAGCCCCAGTCCTCGATCTGCATGCCGCCGCGAAACCAGTCGTCGGTGAAGCTGAAGACGATCGTGCCTGCCAGACCGGCGCGGCAGGCCAGTTCAATCTGCCATTGAAGGAATTCGCATTTCCGGGCTTCCCCGTTGCGAATGGAGTCCATGCCGAATTCGCCCAGGACAAGCGGTTTGGCCGCCGCCAGGGTCTGGAGCCGGGCCAGGTATCCCGCAAACGATTTGGGTTGGTGCAGGTAAACGTTAAAGCAAACGAAGTCAATACTCTCGGCCTGCAGGAACTCCGTGGGGGGAAAGGAAGTGAAGGTGCAGAGACAACCGGGGTCAATCTGTTTTGCCTCCCTGACAAGCGCATCAATGAATTGCTGCACCCGCGCCACGCCGCTCCAGCGCACGATCTCAGCGGAGACTTCGTTCACCACACTGTAGGCGAAGACTGCGGGATGGCCCCGGGTTGCCTGCACGGCGTCGCGGACGGCCTGCCGCGCGGCCCGCCGGGCTTGCGGCGAATCGAGAAAGCACAGGTGCTTGGCCCAAGGGATGTCAATGAGAAACTTGAACCCGCGCTCCGCGGCTAGGTCGAGGAACCACCGCGGCGGAATGTGATAGAGGCGCAGGACATTGGCCCCGAGTCCGGCCATCTGTTGCAGATCGCGTACTGTCTGCTCCGGGGAGGCGAACATTTCGCCCTGCGCGTTCGGGGCAAAGGGGCCGTAGGTGATCCCCTTTACGTGGAATTTGCGGCCGCCCAGCCGGAAGAATTTTCCGTCCACGCTCACCCGGTCGGGGCTGTTGGTTGAGACCGCCATGGGATTGCGCTATCAGCGACCGCCGCCCGGCGAGCCGGGGCTACGGCCCTTCCGAGCGCTGCAGGATGTGAGCGAGACGTTTCTCCGATCGGCGCCGCAACTCGTTGTTCACGCTCACGTAGTACTTCCAGACCAGGTTTTCCTTATCGGGTGTCTTGGGATCAACCAGCAGCCTCGTCCGCTGCAAGTCGTCCACCAGGCTCTTTTCATCCAGGCTGGCCAACTCCTGGATCAACTGTTGATAGAGCGCGTCGCAGGCCTTGGTCTCGCCCCGCTCGTGGAGCAGGAGGAAGTCCTCCCGCAATTCAACGTGCGCGGACTGGTTGGCCATGAACTGGCGCAGCACCAGGACGCAAGCGAGGGCCAGGACGCCCAAACAACAGAGGAGATATTGATGTCGGCGAAGGAAGCGCATCGCAGTTTTTACGACAGCCCGGCGCCGCTGGCAATGGATTTTCCCGCGAAGATTCGGGGCGCTGGCAGGAGGTCCGACATGCAGGGGCTCAGTTAGCGCCCAAAGCCGGTTTGGGCGGTGCCTGGCAAACGGCCCAGAGCCAGCCCGTCTTAGAGGCTACGTAGAGCGTGCCGTTGGCCACCACCGGCGAGGCGTAGATCGGGGCGCCGAGGTTGACCTGGCCGAGCACATTCTTCTTCTTGCCCACCGCCAGGACCACCAGGCTCTTGGTGGTGGGGAAATAGACTTTTCCATCGGCCACGAGCGTCGAACCCCAAACCTGCGAGCTGGTTTCGTGGACCCAATAGCATTGCCCGGTGTCGGCGTCGAGGCAGTGGAGCCGGCCGGCGACATCCCCAATATAGACCAGGCCCTCAGCCACCGAGGCCGTGCAGAGGGTGCGGTCCAGGCCCTGGTAAGTCCAGATCTTGCCAGTCTGGGTGAGGTCCCCCGTCTTGGTGGCGTCAATGCAGTGTATCGCGCCGCGGCCACGGCCATGCTCAGGGTCGCGGCCCAGCGCCACATAGACCCGGTTGCTGAGAAAGACGGGGGTGCCGATAATCTCGCTCGTCCCGACGAACGATCCGTCGTTGTTGTTGGTCCCCCAGCGTCGGTCGCCCATGCAATAGTGGGTGACCCAATCCAGGTTCCCGCAGGCTTTGTATTCCGGCGGATTGCAGTCGAAGGACCAGATCGTCTTAAGCTTCACCGGTTTCTCCGGCACGGCCGAGAGCGTCTCCAGCGCGTAGCAGACACCGTCGCCGCCGCCGAAGAAGACCAGCTTTCGGTCCCCTACCTTGGCCAGGGAGAGGGAAGACCATTGTCCGTGCAGCATGTGGGAGGCGACCGCCGTGTCATCCGTCGCCACCAGGCGGCCGGTGCGCTTTTCCAGGACGATGACATTGGGCGCGTTGGGGGCCATCATTTTGCGATTCTTCTCCTTCCGGGCTTCCATGTTGTGGTCAATGCCGTTGGAGGTGATGACGTAAACCAGCTCGCCGTCAATCAGCGGCGAACTGTTCGCCGCATCACAAGGGAACACTCCGAGCTTATCCCACATGTCATATTCCCAGATCACGCGAGCGTTGCCCGGCTCCGGCCCGGAAGGCGGCTCGCCGTTCACGTCCAGGCACATGACCTTGAAACTGTGGGTCACGAAATAGAGGCGATCCCCTTCAACCACCGGCGAGGAACAGACGCCGAGTTCCTCCGGATGAGTTCGGATGCCGATCAGCCACCCATCAATATAGTCCGGGACTTTCCGGGCCGGCCCCTGCCACTGCCAGAGCGGTTTGCCGGTACGCTCGTCCAGGCAGGTCATCAGCCCCTGCTGCGGTCGCCGGCCCCCGAGGAAGATCTTCCCGCCGGCAATCACCGGCGTGGCATAGACCGCCTGGCAGACCTTGCGCACCCATTTGACATTCCGCGTCGTGTCCATCTTGATGGTCGCCGACGCGGAAAAATCCCTCTCCCCGGGGACGAACGAGTCCGGCAATCCCTTCTCCGCCGAAACCATGTTCTTGGCATCGGATCCGCACCATTGGGGCCAGTCATTCGCCAGCGCGCTAGCCGAGAGAAACCCCAGGCACAGCAGCCCAAGGCCCAGTTGCACCTTTCTGCCTAGCTTGGTGCGGACAGAGCGGGAGATGACTGGCAAAGGTGTTTCAAGGACCATAGTGACTGGCAATTCACGTTGCGGAGATTTCGCAAGCTGGGCAACCATTCCCGAGTTCCGGTGTCGTCCGATCATTTCTCGCCACCAGTGTGCCATGAATCCTGCCGTTGGCCATTCCGTTCTTGACCCGACACTCCATCCCAATTCATTCGGACACCGCAAACGACGAATTTTCTTGCGGCTGACGAGATACTATGGTCTGATGACAGCGCGAGCCAGAAACAGCCGAAAGCGGCGTGGCTTGCACGGGAGTAGCGCGCGCGGTGGTAATGTGGATGAAGAGAAGTATTCAGCACGGAGGTCGTTCGAGGGCGTCGGGCTTCACCTTGATTGAACTCCTGGTGGTCATCGCCATCATTGCCATTCTGGCCGCGATGTTGTTGCCCGCCCTCGCCCGAGCCAGACAGAAGGCCACCCAGGTCAAGTGCATCTCGAACCTGAAGCAACTGGGTCAGGCGTTGCAGATGTACATTGACGACAACGACGATCAACTGCCCGGGCCGGTCTGGGACGGCATGCTCGCCAACGCCGACGCCAATTCCAGCGAGGAGTTGCTCTACTACGTCGCGCCCTACTTGGGCGTCCCGGCACTCTCGGAGGAAACCAGGGTGATCCCGGTGGCCGCCTGCCCGGGTTACATGAACGGCGTGCCCGGCATCAACTGCCTCGACGACATGGAGGGGCGGACTTGTTACCGGTTGAACCCCAATGTGAATCCCGCGCCCGGAAGCCCCCTTTGGCCGTTTGGCTTTCCGCAGCCGTTACAACTGCCGCTCAAGCGCAGTGCGCTGACGCGCTTCGGGTCGCTGGCTGAACTGTACGCCATCTCGGACGTGGACAAGGCCAACGTTGATCCCACGGTCGGTTGGTGGTGTGACCTGCCCTATGGGCCCGTGCATGGGGGCACCCGCAACCACCTTTACTTTGACTGGCACGTCGCGGCGGTAAGAGCGGGAACCGATACTGCGCGGAGGTAAGACCCGCGCCGGAAAGGCGGTTCGGCGGCAGGGAGGATTGGGCAAAGGCTGTCGCGCCAGTGACCTGAGCATTCGTAGGTATCTTGAGAACTTGTGAGCATCTTTGAAGTGACTGACAGAAGTATTTGGAACGAAGCAGTCGGGCGGAAGCGTGCTTTCACCCTGACCGAACTCCTGGTGGTGATCGCGGTCATTGGCATCTTGGCGGCCACGTTGCTGCCGGCCTTGGCACGAGCGAGACACAAGACGATCCAGGCAGATTGCCTCTCTAATCTGAAGCAGTTGGGGCAGGCTCTGCAGATGTACGTTGACGACAACGAAGACCGCTTTCCCGGCCCGCTATGGAATGGTCTCCAAGCCAGTTGCGACGCCAATTCCAGCGAGGAGTTCCTCCACTACGTCGCGCCGTACCTCGGCGTCCCTCAGCTCCCGGATCAGCCCGCCGTGATCCCAGTCGCCGCCTGCCCGGGCTATATGGGCGCCGCGCCCGGCATCAACACCATCAACGACATGGAAGGGCGCATCTGCTACCTCTTGAACCCGGACGTGGATCCCCTGCCAGGCACCTCAGTCCGCCCCTTTGGCTACCCGAATCCACCGCAAGAGCCGCTCCAGCGTGGCCAGTTAAACCAGTACGGGTCGCCGGCGGAAATCTTTGCCATCTCAGACGTGGACAAGGGCAATGTGACCGATCCCACCGTCGGTTGGTGGGGCGACTTGCCCTATAGACCGGTGCATGGCACCACGCGCAACCGGCTCTTCTTTGACTGGCACGTGGCGCCGGTCAAAACGATTACGGACACCACAGGGAAGTAAGACCGACGAACTTCTAGAAGTTCCTCAACCGCAGTAAGTTGTATGGCGTCACCCCTCCCTCCACTCGGGCGGCTTGAGGGGAATGAGGATGGCAATCCGACCGTAAGCCCCCGGTAGCGTCCTCGGACTGCTGGTTACTTGCTACGGCTTTGCTACGGCCTTGTTACGAGTGTACTCCCATGAGCTCTTGGCCCCCCTTTCACGCGCTCGGCAGGCAATTTGACTTTGCGGGTGATCGGCAAGACAGTCATGGGCATCACCGTTCCGTGAGCTTGGGATTGGGCATATGTTGTTCTGCAGAGAAGTCTTGTCTTCGCTGAGGCGCCCCTTGGCTGTGGCGACCTTCGCGCTGGGCGCCTTGGCCATCCATGCCCAAACAGTGAGCCCGACACTGAATTTCACTGCGGCTACCTTCTATGACTGCTCCGGCTGGCCGCCGGACACGATGGGCGCGGTTGGGCCGACACAGTTCATTATTGCCCTCAACGGCCGGGTACGCTCGTTCAACAAGGTAACCGGTGTGGCCGACAGTGGCATCAACGTCGGGACCGACGCCTTTTTCAGCTCGGTGATGACTCCCGGGTCGAACTTCACCACGGATCCGCGGATTCGGTATGACCGGCTATCGGGACGGTGGTTCATCACGATGATTGATGTGCCGGGCCAGCAGGGCACCCAGCCCAACCGGGTGATGATTGCCATGAGCGATTCGGGCACCATCACCAGCAGCACGGTTTGGAGTTTCTTCCACTTCGCCGGGGATGCCACCAACTTCGCCGATTATCCGACCCTCGGGATTGACGCCAACGCCCTCTACATCGGGGCGAACATCTTCTCGGTGTCCAGCGGATCATTCGTGAACTGCAGCGCGTATGTGGTCCGCAAGAGTTCGCTGCTCAACGGCGGGCCGATTGTGGTAACCACCTTCACCGGACTGATCAGCCGAAACGCGGGCCCCTTCACACCGCAGGGCGTGGACAATTATGACCCTGCCGCGACCGAGGGCTATTTCATTGGGGTGGATAATAGTTCCACCTCGCGGCTGCGGCTGCGGCGAGTGAGCAATCCGGGCGGCGTGCCGACGCTCTCGGGCAATGTGACCATCACCGTCAGCCCCTTCGCCTCGCCGATTGACGTGACCGTGCTGGGAACTTCCGGGACGTTGGACGGGTTGGACCGGCGATTGTTGGCCGCGCATTACCGCAACGGGTTTCTTTGGACGTCGCATAATGTCGGGGTGAACAGCACCGGCGGCACCAGCAGCCCCGATCGTGATGGTGTGCGCTGGTACCAGATCAAGGGCATTCCCACCGGCCAAACGCCCTCCGTCGCGCAATCCGGCACGGTCTATCAGAGCGGCTCGGCCAACCTGAGCTACTGGATGGGAACTATCATGGTCTCGGGCCAGGGCCACGCCGCGATGGGCTTCACCAGGGCCGGGCCGAATAATTATCTGGATGCCGCCACCACTGGTCGGTTGGCCGGGGATGCCTCGGGCACGATGGGTACACCGGTGGCCTACACCGCCAGCACCTCGGCTTATACCCCGTCCGACGGCGCGCCGCCACACCGCTGGGGCGACTACTCCTACACCAGCCTGGACCCGTCCGATGACATGACGATGTGGACCATCCAGGAGTGGGCTCAATCCCCCGGCAACGGGTATGCGGTGCAGGTCGCCAAACTGCTGGCCCCGCCGCCGGCGCTGCCGACCAACTGCAACCCTTCGAGCGTGACCCAGGACGTAGCCAGCGTCAGTGTGGTTGTCAAAGGGTCCGCGGCCAATGGCGCGGGCTTCTTCGATCCGGGAACGAATTTCCCGAACCACGTGAGCGTGACCGTGAACGGAGGCGGCGTCAGCGTCAACAGCGTCACCTACAACAACCCGACGAATCTGACCGTCAATCTCACGGTGGCTCCCAACGCCACGCCCGGCGCCCGGACCATCACCGTCACCAACCCGGACGGCCAGTCCGCCGCCAGCCTGTCGGGCCTGCTGACGATCGTAGGCGGAATCAACCTCGCGCCGACACTGGATAGCATCAGCAACTCAAACTTCACGTCCATTCTCACCTGGGGCTCCATCTCCGGCACCACCTACCGGGTCCAGTTCAAGACCAACCTGAACGAAGCGGCCTGGCTGGATTTGCTCCCCACCGTCACGGCGACGGGCGTGACTGCCAGCGCCACGGACAGCTCCGCCACCAACGATGCGCGCTTCTACCGCGTCCTGGTGGTGCCGTGACCGACCCTGGGCAGCGGAGCGCAAAGCATTGCTTTGCCCGCTCCGGCCGCAACTCCCCTGGCAGGGCCGTAGGCCTGGTTAACCAGGTCGCTGAGCGCGCGCTCCAGGGTCAGGGTTTCGGCGGCGCGGGCCATCCTTTTCGCGGACTCACGGCGCAGGTTCGTCGGTGCCGCGGGAAAGTCTGGCGTGGATGACGCCGTTCTGATCAAACCAGAGGGGGTCTATCGCCAGGAAACGATGGAAGCTTCGGTCGGCGTTCCACTTCTGGTGATAGACAAGCCAGAGTTTGCCGTTAGCGCCGGCGATGACGCAATGATGGTCCGGCCCAGGCACCTGCCCGCCCCGGCGGGCGATGGAATTGCCGGCGTACTTCTCGAAGGGACCGGACTGGGCTTGCCAGGAGATCGTGCCCCGCAACTTCGGCGTCTGCCGTGAGATATGCTTACGTCAACTTCAGCAGTGTGATGCGCGCTGAAAGCCGGTCAAAGTCGCTGTCCATCACCAGCAGCGTGTCGAAGCCCCCCTTCTTTTCAGCCGCCACCAGGACACTCGTGTCAATCCCGACCGGCATAGCCCAAGACTTCGGATGCCGCGTCCATCGCCTGCTTTAACTCCCGGCTGTCTTTCTCGCTGAATCCGCGTCCGCGCAACAGCCGGAGCAATTCATCCCGGCTTACGCCAGCCTTGCGCTGGATTTCGGCCACGGTCTTGCCGTGACGCTGCACCTCAACAGTCTCGCCGCCCTGGACCAGCCTGTCCAGGATCGCTTTCCCCTCGTTGGCAAGTTCGGTTGCACTTACGATCATGCCAGGAAAATACCCATTTTAGCCATTTCCGCACGCCGTTTCCGTTTCGCAGGGGGTGCCCAATTGAATGTTGACAATACCTCTCAATTGTGATCTAATCTGGCTGTCCTGGACAAATTGCTCTTCCGATGGAGCAATCGCGCCGCAAGAGTCACCGAGGCATTGCAAGCGGCGCAACGGGCGAATCCCAGGGGTCGTAACGCCTGGGAAGGCGGTTTAGAATGAATCAGATCAGCGCAGTGTTGCAACATTCGGCCAAGCCGCGGACCGGCAGCCGCTGCTCAGGGGCAGCGGCGGGCGCAGGTTCTGCCGCCGTTCCTCAGCCGGGCAAGGCTGGACAGAGGGGGCCGGTGGCCGCGCGCGTGAATGAGCAAGCACTTGGTTCAGCCATGTTCACCGCGCAAGCGTGGGAGCAGATTGCCGGCTCGTTGGGCCTTTCCGGCCGCGAACTGCAAATCGTGCGCGGTGTGTTTGATGACCGCATCGAGTCTGCCATCGCCGCCGACCTGGGCATTTCCGCGCACACCGTGCACACCCACTTCGATCGCCTCCACCGCAAGCTGGGTGTCGCCACCCGCACCGGTTTGGTCCTGCGTGTCACGCGCGAATTCCTCGCCCTGGCCGCCTCCCCGTCCGATCCGGTGCAGCTTGCCGTTTTCGCCCGGCCGTCTGCTGCACCTGCTTCCGCGCGTGCCTCCTGAGTCGAACGTTCCATACTCAGCGTTGGATGGCGAGCCCGCCGCGGTCCAGCCCCTTGGCGTGCAGAGCTTCTCGGGTCCGATGCGCCCTTACGGCTGGTCTGTCAACCGCCCGGCGGTGTCCCCTGAGCAGGTGTCAGCTAAACAGCCTACTTGCGCGGATTGGGCGTTTCCGATAAACGTGGCCACGAAACTAAACAGTAGGACTGTGAACTAACTAGCAGTGCTCTGATCGCAAAGAAGAGACGCATGTAGATATTATGAAAACACTGAATAGAATCCTGACGCTGGCGGTCGCAACGTGCATTGCGGCCCTGTTTGTCAAGTCGGCCTTCGCTGACGACATACAACCTCCGCCGTGGCGTGGCCAGCAGGGCACGACCTCTCAAATGTGGGAATTCCTGCAGCCCATGAATCCCGCTTTTCCCGATGGGCCTGCGCCCGGCGGGCTGCCACCGTTACCGAGCACCAGGATCGAGGTGTTACCCCTTGGGTCTTGGATTCCCTCCGACCCGCTATCGGGCCGCCAAGGCATCTGGCCGTTGTCTGGAGAGATGTGGGTCACGGTGGATAACTACCCGGCACCCAACCCCGTCAAGTACATGTGGGTGCAAGTAACCTGGCAAAACATGACTGGCCTGCCACAGACTGGCCCCATTCTTAGCGGCTTCAACCCGATGTACGCCACACCCCCGGGATTGACCGTCGTGCCGCCGGTGATCTTGGGCCAAGGCTGGTATGAAACGACGTTCAAGTGGGAAATCTGGCCGAACCCGCCGGACGAATTCTTCATCCTCGGTGGCAACATCAACGTGGATCAAATAGTGATTGACTCGTGGTGCATCCCAGAGCCTGCGACGTTTGCACTGGCCGGGTTGGGGGTGCTGTTGCTTGCATGGCGCCGGCGTACCGTCCGCGGTTGACCTGCTGACCGCGCGGCTTAGAAGACCAGAGCATCAGAAGAGCATTGAGCGTCGGCGGATCGGCCCGTGAGAGGCTGGTCCGCCGACGTCTTTTGCCAACAGAAAGGAGCCGTCCGAGCGCAGCCGGTCGGCCACTGCGCGAGTCGAGTTGGCTTCAGTCGGTTTCGTCTCTGCCTACGGTGCCCCGAACCGGGCCAGATGCTAAGCCGGAAAGAGACGAGGTTTCACAAGCACCCGCTCATGTAAACATTAGTGCCCTGCCTGCCCGAAAGGGTTTTACGGCGCGGGTTCGTCGGTGCCGCGGGATAGTTTGGCGTGGATGACGCCGTTCTGATCAAACCAGAGGGGGTCTATCGCCAGGAAACGATGGAAGCTTCGGTCGGCATTCCACTTCTGGTGATACACGAGCCAGAGCCTTCCGTTGGGGCCGGCGACGACGCAATGATGCCCCGGCCCGAGCACCTGCCCGCCCCGGCGGGCGATGGGGTTGCCGGCGTGTTTCTCGAAGGGGCCGGTGCGTGATTGGGACGTGGCGTAGCCGATGCCGTAGTCGGGCGAGTCGGCGCCCGTGCCGGAATAGGTCAGATAGTAGGTGCCTTTGTGCTTCAGCATGAAGGGGCCCTCGGTCACTTCACCGCTGCACTTCTCCCAGGGTTCGGTAGGGCGGATAACGATCGTCGGCTCGCCTTGCTTGCGCATCGGGTCGGCCATGGGTTGGGCGATGATTTTGAAGCCCCCGGCCAACTCGACGTAGTAGAGGCAGAGACTGCCGTCGTCGTCCTGGAACAGATGGGCATCAATTGACGCGGTCGCGAGCACGCGCTGATCCTTGAACGGCCCCAGCGGGCTGTCCGAGATGGCGACCCCAATTTGCTTGTCCAGCGGCCCGTGTTTGCCGGGCATGTTGTCGGTGTAGTAGAGGTAAAACTTGCCATCGCCGCGCCGGTGGTGAAAGACCTCGGGCGCCCAGGCACCGCCACGCGGGTCTTCGAAGGCGCGGCCTTTGCGCTGCCAATGCACCAGGTCGCCGGAGACGAACACCTCGTAGCCTTTGGTGTCGGTGGTGGCATATAGGTAATACTTGTCGTCCACGCGCAGCACAAATGGATCGGCCATCTCGCGGTCGGGCAGCAGCGGGTTGCGGTAGGTCCTGGCGGGAGCGCGGGCGGCGGCACCAGCCTGCGCCGCTCGGGCACACGAGTACGTTGCCAGCGCGGCGAGAACCAGGACTGCGATCTTTGCTTTCATGCGCGCCGGACAATAGACAAGAACGCCCCGCCAAGGGAAGCCTTTCGACGAATCGCGCGGCAACGTAGCGTCGTTTGACAGTCTCACCGGAGCGCCGACGTTTTGTCGGCTTAGCGTGGTCGCATCTCCAACATGCCCCTGAGTAAGCCCGGATTTCCCGGATTCGCTGCTCAAGTCAATGTTATTGACATACCATGGAGCCGCATGAAATCACATGAAACCACGGAGGCAGTGTCTTCGCCTGGAAGTGGCAAAGCGTGTGAAAAGGCACAGCTGGCACTAGAGCGTCGCGGCAGCGAAGAAAAATGGATGCGCAAAGCGGGAACAGGCTGCGAAGAGCCTTGCAAAATTTTGGGGCAGGAAGAAAATCACAAGAAACAGCCCGCGCCGGTCGTGGGCAAGAACCGATATGGGAAATCTCAGGTAATGCGCAGGTTGGTATCGATTATGGCCCTGCTGCTGGTTCTGGGCCCGGGCCCGGCATTCGCCGCGCGGTTCTGGGACTTGGGGCCGGGGATTTCCACCGGCATGACTTCGGACGGCAAAGTAGTCTCGTTCAGTTCCGGCGCAAGCGCGAACAGCGCGGCGATCTGGTCCGTGCAATACGGTACGAGGAACATTGGCTCATATAGCACCTCCGGCATGGCGTGGAAGGGTTCTACGCTGATCGTCGCGGGAAATCTGAACGGCCAGGCGCAGCGTTGGGATGGCAACATCCAGGGCGTCGGGTCCTGGAGCGCCCTGCCCAGAGCGGATAACGGCGTCTACCCCTGGACGGCCAACCGTGTCTCAGCCATGGCCTCAGACGGCGTGAACGTGATGATCGCCGGCTCGTCGGTCTACACCAGCGACTATGCCCATGCCTGTCGCTACAAGGACAACGGCGCCACCGCAGGATGCACCAACCTTGGGCTGCCCACCCCCAACGGCCACGACGTCTCCTACCTTCGCGGGGTGTCCGAGGGCGACGTTTGCATCGGTGCTGCCCAGTTCATGGGCACGCCGCCATCCGGCGGCGCCCGCCAGACCATCGCGGGCACTCCGCTGTGCTTTCTTGGCAACCTTATGGGCAACCCGATCAACACCAACGAGGCCATCGGCCTGGCGATCTCGGGCAACGGCAGCCGAGCGGTCGGGTGGAGCTACATATCCACCGACCCCATCATACTGCAAGGGTGCTATTGGGACGCGCCGTTGACCGCCAACCGCGTGGCGCACGCCATCCCCTACGTTTCCGGCTACTACTGGTCCAGCGCGACGGCCATCAGCCGCACCGGCACCTACATCGGCGGAGCCATGTGGCAGAACGGCGATGTTTCCCAAACCGCATTTCTGTGGGATGCCGCACACGGCACCCGGTTGATCAAGGATATACTCGCCGCGGCCGGAATCGACCTCACAGGCTGGCAGCTCAGTGATGACTGTGATGTGGAGGTGGACTTCGACGGAATGTTCGACATAGCCGGCATTTCCGAGGACGGCAAGTGGATCACGGGCACCGGCAGATACGGCGGAACCGGCCCTTACAACGGCGAGCGGAGAGCTTGGGTCGCGTGTCTCAATGACGCCCCGGCCGTATCCGGCATATTGCCGAGCACGGCGCCCAATACGGGTCCGGTCCAAGTCACCATCAGCGGTACGGGCTTCCTCTCCGGGGCGACGGTGAAGCTGACAAGGGCCGGCCAATCAGACCTTACGGGAACCGGTGTCAGCGTGCCGAGCTCATCCACCCTGACGTGCAGTTTCAACCTGACCGGCGAGGCACCGGGCCAGTGGGACGTGGTGGCGACCAACACCGATGGACAGTCTGGGACTCTGGCAAAAGGGTTTGCTGTGGTGCAGCCGGGCGGCGGGTATTTGTTGGCCCCGGTGTATCAAGTGACCAACGTGGTGCTGACATTGACGAACACCCGCGCCGACGAGGTGTATGACCTGTTCACGGTGAGCAATCTGAACCTGACCAACTGGACGTTCCTGATGCGCGGCACGAATGGGCAAACGGAGTTTGGGGTGACCAATCCGCCGGCGTTTGAGAACTACTACAGGGCGGCCTGTACCAACCGATGACACTGATGGCGACGGGTTGACCGACGGTCTTGCCCCGGACGGAGCATCGCAGAGCCAAATTGAAACTACATGAAACCACAGGGTCTGATAGTCCGGCGTAATAATTCGGCGCGGAGACGGCATTTCAAGGCATGGCCACCATCGGCTCCTTCCGTCTAAGACCCGAAGCTCCCCATCCGTATTCTTAGGAGATGCGCCGGAGATGCTGCTGGAGTATATCTTATCACGAATATGCATGGACACTTCGAAGTCAGTTGAAAGAACTGGAAGCCATGCCCATGCGACACCGTCCGGGCAACCTTTTTGACCGCTCCGCGCGCCGCTGGGCTGAGGGCCCGCTTTCGCCTGTACTCCTGGCCGGCCTCGCTTTGGCGATCCTGACCTTCAACTCCGTCCCGCGGGCCTCGGCGGCGAGCTGCGTTCCCGCCCCTGCGGGCCTGGTGGGTTGGTGGTCCGGGGATGGTAATGCCAACGATATCGCAGGCACTAATAACGGCACGTTCCAGGGCGGCGCCACCGCCAGTGCCGTGGGCGAGGTGGGACAAGCCTTCAGTTTCGATGGCACCAACACCTTTGTGCAAATTCCCGACTCGCCAGCGCTGCGTCCCACCAATCTGACGGTGGAAGCCTGGATGCGGTTCAGTGCGCTAGACTCAGCAGGCAATTCGATGGTGGGCCAGCAATACATAATCTTTAAGCAGAATACCCGCAGCGGCTCCTTTGAGGGCTATTATCTGGGCAAAGAGCGCGCAGGCAGCGCTGACACCTTCCACTTCGCCGTCAGTTCCTCCGCCGGACAGTCCGTAGATTTGGCGTCGGCGACACTGGTGCAGACCGGGGTGTGGTATCACGTGGCTGCGGTGCGCGGGAGCGACTTCATTCAGCTTTACGTCAACGGCCAGCTCGAACGCCAGGCCAGTGTCAGTTTCCCGCAAGATTACGGCGACTTCCCGCTCTATTTCGGCAGTTCTGGACAGTGGTATTGGGACGCTAAGTTCGCCGGCTCACTGGACGAGGTGTCGTTGTACAACCGTGCCTTGAGCTCGAATGAGATCGCGGCGATCTACCTGGCCGGTGTGGCCGGCAAGTGTAAAGGGAACCAATTCACGTTCACGACCAATAACGGCACCCTCACCATCACGGGCTACACCGGCCTGGGCGGTGACGTGACCATCCCTGGCAGGATCGATGACCTGCTGGTCACCGGCGTCGGAAGCAGTGCGTTCTCTTCCCGCTACTCCCTGACCAGCGTCACGATGCCCAACAGCGTCACCAGCATCGGGGCCGATGCGTTTAGTGACTGCGTCAGGCTGGCCAACGTGACGATCCCCAGCAGCGTCACCAGGATCGGGGCTGGGGCGTTTATTGGGTGCCGCAGCTTGAGCGCGATAACGGTGGATGCAAACAATCCCGCCTATAGCAGTGTGGACGGCGTCTTGTTCGACAAGAACCAGGCCACGCTCATGCAATATCCCGCCAGCAAAGCCGGAGGCGATTACTCGATCCCCAGCAGCGTCGCCAGCATCGGCGACTATGCGTTCTATTACTGCACCAGCCTGACTAACGTCACGATCCCCAACAGCGTCACCAGCATCGGCGAGGCGGCGTTTCAATACTGCACCGGCCTGACCGGTGTCACCATCGGCAGCAGCGTCATCAGGATCGGGATGTCTGCATTCCAGGCCTGCTCTCGCTTGAGCGCGATAACGGTGGATGCAAACAATCCCGCCTATAGCAGTGTGGGTGGCGTCTTGTTCGACAAAAGCCAGACCACGCTCATGCAGTATCCCCAGGGCAAAGCCGGAAGCAATTACTCGATCCCCAGCAGCGTCACCGGCATCGGGGACTATGCGTTCTATAACTGCATCAGCCTGACCAACGTCACGATCTCCGACGGCGTCAGGGACATCGGTAACTATGCGTTCTGGTTCTGCACCAGCCTGACCGGTGTCACGATCGGCAGCAGCGTCACCCGCATCGGGGGCTGTGCGTTCTGGTACTGCACCAGCCTGACCAGCGTGACGATCCCCAACCGCGTCACCAGGATCGAGGGCCAGGCGTTCGCTTCCTGCACCAGCCTGAGCGGCATCACGATAGGTAACAGTGTCACCAACATCGAGAACTATGCGTTCCAGGGGTGCAAGGGCCTGACCAGCGTGACGATCCCCAGCAGTGTCACCAGCATTGGGCACCGTGCGTTCGAGCACTGCACCGGCCTGACCAGCGTCACGATCCCCAATAATGTCACCAGTATCGGAAGCGAGGCGTTCCATTGGTGCACCGGCCTGACCAACGTCACGATAGGCACCAATGTCGCCAGCCTCGGCGACGATGCGTTCGCCTACTGCACCAACCTGACCAGCGTCACGATCCCCAACAGCGTCACCAATATCGGGGCGGAGGCGTTCTGGTGGTGCTTCGGCCTGACCAGCGTCACGATCCCCAACAGCGTCACCAGCATCGCAAGGTGTACGTTCTATTGCTGCATCAGCCTGACCAACGTCACGATCCCCAACAGCGTCACGAATATCGGGTACCGTGCGTTCGAGGGGTGCCAGCGCCTGGCCAGCATGACGATCCCCAGCAGCGTCACCAGCATCGGGGACCAGGCGTTCATTTCCTGCACCAACCTGACAGGAGTCTATTTCCAAGGTAACGCCCCCAGCCTTGGTTCGGCTGTGTTCGCCGGTGACAACAATGTGACCGTCTACTACTTGCCGGGAGCCACGGGCTGGACCCCACAGGTGCAAACCTCCGGTGCTAACTTCGGCGTTCGGAACAACCGGTTTGGTTTCACGATCACCGGCGCCAGCGACTTGGTCGTCGTGGTGCAAGCCTGCACGGACCTGGCCGCTCCCGTCTGGTCCCCCGCGGAAACCAACATCCTGGCCGGTGGCTCGTTCTACTTCAGCGATCCCGCCTGGACGAATTATGTCAGACGATTCTACCGCCTCTGGAGCCCGGCATTCGGCGGTCGCCCGACCGCGCTGTGGAACCCGCGGGTGCACAGCCTCGGCGTGCGAGCAAGCCGCGTCGGCTTCATGATCACGGGAACTACCAACATTCCCATTGTGGTGGAAGCCTGCACCAATCTGACAAGTGCAAGCTGGACCGCTCTGCAAACCTGCATCCTCACCAACGGTTCAATCTATTTCAGCGACGCCGCTTGGACGAATTATCCCGCTCGTTTCTACCGCATCCGCTCACCTTAACCTCAGGCCGCCCGCTGCCAACCAGCGGGGCACCGGCGCAGTCTTCTCCGGCTGCGCCCTTTTGGGTTCAAGCACTCACGGCGGGCCTTCAAATCAGGCTTGGCAATGCCCCGGCAGGGGTGCAAGGGCGAGGCTCCGAATCAGACTCGTGGGCAGTCGGTGTAATCCGTGTCTAATCTTTCTTCCCCGCCGCGATCGCCTTGCCCTCCTCTTCCAGCCAGTTCTTCACATTCGCCGTGATGAAGGTCGGGACCTCCTGGCGCTCGATCAAGCCCCTGGTTCAGGTCGGCCAGCTTGTAAAACAGCGCCAGCACCTCATCGGTATAGCCGCGTGACCGGTCGAGTTGCGCGCGGGCTCGGCCGAACTCGTCGGCCCGGCGCAGGCGCTGGATTTCATCGCGCTGTCGGTGGACCTCCATGAGGCGCTCGGCCAGCGTATGCAGCTTCTCGACCTTGCCGAGGCGATAAGCCAATGGTTGGTCGTTCGCAACCAGCTTGGTTGCCGGTTCGAGCAGTCGCCGACGCTGGTCAGCCAGCGCAGCGCGGTCCTGGTCCCGGGAGCCGCCGCGAACGCGGTAACACAGATCGGGGTCGCGCGCCCAGGCTCCAAAATATTCCGCCAGCAAGGGGCCGGCCTCGGGGCCGAAGTACTGCCGCGCGTAATCTCGCAGCAGGTCGTAAGGGCTGAGTGAGAAGTCGTAGAAGCAGCGGCCGGCCAGGTAGCCGTTCAGGCTGTGGTTCCACCAATAGCCGCGCGGCCACATCAGCATATACACCGAATCCATCTCCTGTTCCCGGAGGTAGCGGCGGTCACCCTCGATCGCCACGGCGAACGGCGACATCACCCACGGCTCGGCAAAGTTGTCCGTGTAATACTGGCAAAGCGTGAGGCCGCCGCGCGCGGCGCGCCGCCATTTTTCGAGGTTGGCCTTGCGGTCGTAGCGCGCGTCATCGTAGCCCATCGTATAGACGCGGCCCCAATGGGCCCACACCACGCGCATCTGGGGGTGAATTTGCGCCATGTCCGGCGGATCAGTCATCGGCCCGTAGCCGCCGACGGTCTCGACCAACAGGTCGGGCCGGCAGATCTTGAGTCGTTCGATGACTTCGCCCATGAGCAGCATGAGCAGGTTGCTGGCGCCTGCCTTTTTGCACTCCTCGCACTCGCAGGCCTGGCCGCCGTCGAACGGCACCAGGCAAAGGATATGGATTTGCCGCGCGCGCCGGGCGAAGGCCTCGACGTTGTCCGTGAACTTCTTCCGCGCCTCCCGGTTCGACCAGCAGAACTGGGCGCCGGCAAAGGCCTGCGGCACCCGCTTGCCATTGCGCAGGCCGAACCACTCGGGATGATCCGCCATGTGATCTTCGGCGCGCAGCAGGAGATTGAAGCAGTGGGCCGGGCCATGCAGCAGCATGTCCCGTTGTTTCAATTCGGCGAGCAAACCATAGTCGGCGAGTTGTTGGTATTGCTTTTCCAGAGGGGTGTGGGTGTCGGCCTGCCAGCCCATGGCGTTGTAGCGGGCTTTCATGGCCCACTCGAGCTGCTTGAGCGCCGGGGTGGCCCGCATCTCAAAGAACCATTCGCTGCCGTTGCAGATGCGGTATTTCATCGGCGAGGCCACCGCCCACGAACCGGCTGCCAGCGAAAGGGAGTCCTGCCGCGGCACGACCTCCGGGTCGGCGGAATCCTCACTGGGGTAAAACCAACGGCAGCCCAGGCGTTCCAGCAAATCATAGACGCCGTAGATCACGCCGCGGTCGTTGTCGCCGGCAATTACAATGCGGGCTGGCGTCTTGCCTGCTGGTGGGCGCACGGCGATGGTGTAACCGTCGTATCCCGGCGCGGGCGGCGGGAGCAAGGCACGGTCCGCCCGGGAGAGCTTGGCCCGCAGACCGAGGACGATAGCCGGCTTGCTGCCCGGTTTCTTGGCGATAGGCAACTCGTAGTCGGTTATCTGGAGGAGGTATTTCTGCAGCTCTGTGGCCGCCCAACTCACGGCGGGAGAGGCGGTGGATGGGGTTATAATTCGCCAATCGCTCCGGCTGGCGGCGACGACCTCCACCGTACCAGGTTGGGCCCCTTCAGTGGCCGTGGCTGCCAGGGCCAAGGCGGCGAAGCGAATGAGGGTCCAGGCTGTAGCGAGCGTTCTCACGAGGCGCAGACTACAGCTTGTGACAAAGGCAATGCACGTCGAGTTTTGGTGGGGTGTTGGCACGCTGTGACAAGGGTTGGGCAGTCACTGCAGGGAGGTCGTGGTAGTTGACCTGCGGTGGAATTGTCGCCACTTTCACGCCATGCAGAACACCGGACCGCTGAAGGAATTCCTCGGGAGTCAGATGCCGACGGCGCTGGAGATGCTCCGGCAGATGGTCGGCATCAACAGCTTCACCGGGAACCGCGAGGGGGTGAACCGGCTGGGCCGTTTTACTGCTGAGTGCTTTGCACCGCTGGGGTTCACCGCGGAACACGTCCCTTCGACCAACAAGGAATGGGGCGAGCATCTGGTGCTGACGCGGCGCGGGCGTTCGGGGAAGAGCGTGGCCCTGGTATCTCATCTCGACACGGTGTTCCCGCCCGAAGAAGAGGCGCGGAACGATTTCCGCTGGCAGGTCGAAGGCGACCGCATTTTCGGCCCCGGCACGCACGACATCAAGGGCGGCTCCGTTATGATGTGGCTGGTGCTGACCGCCCTGCGGTCGCAGGCGCCCCAGGTGTTCGAGGACATCACCTGGAAGCTGATCTGGAACTCCTCCGAGGAGTGCTACTCGCCGGACTTTGGCGACGTGTGCCGCGCCCATTTCGACGGCGGCACGCTGGCGGCGCTGGTGTTCGAGTCAGAGGGTCGCGTCGGTAACGAGAGTCGGCTGGTGGTGGCGCGCAAGGGCCGGGGCACGTGGCGGGTCAGGGTCAGCGGCCGGGGTTCGCACGCAGGGGGCAAGCACGAGCATGGGGCAAATGCGATTGTTCAACTGGGCCGGACGGTGCAACGGGTCGCGGCGCTGACGGACTATACTCGCGGCCTGACCGTGAACGTCGGCACCATTTGCGGCGGCACAGTGCTGAACCGCGTGCCGCATGAGGCGGTGGCGGAGGGCGAATTCCGCACGTTCACGCCCGAAGCTTTTGCGAGCGCCAAGGCCGATCTGTTGGCGCTGGCTGGCCGGGGCGAGGTGCGCAGTCCCGCGGACGGCTACGCCTGCGAGGTGGCAGTCGAGGTCCTGACCGAGTCGGGTCCCTGGCCGCGGAACCCGGGCACAGACGGACTCTACCGGCTCTGGAAGCAAGCTGCCGACGAACTGGGTCTGGCGGTTGGTTCCGAGGAGCGCGGCGGCTTGAGCGACGGCAACCTGATCTGGGACGCAGTGCCGGCGCTCGACGGTCTTGGCCCTTGGGGCGACAACGATCATTGTTCCGAGCGCAGCCCGGACGGCCCCAAGCTGCCGGAGTTTGTTGAAGCGAGCAGCTTTGTGCCCAAGGCGATGCTGAATGTGGTAGCCATCCAGAAGCTTTGCGGCGCCTGATTGCCGGGAATGGCCAACCGTCTAGCAATAGAGGAACAATAGAGGAGCAATAGAGGAGCAATAGAGGTCGGCACGCCTGCAGGCAAGGTGGCCCGCGCTACGCCGTCCATCGGCTCCAGGCAGTGGAGACGAAGGCGAGCTCCAACGGCCTGGGCCGGCCGCCAGGCGCCAGCGCACGCCCAGACTTGGCGGATGAACCCCTAATGCCCACGTGCGAGCAGTGCTTTTGCTCTGAGACGCGAACGCGCCGCTTGCCCGGCAATGGTGGCCGTGCTACCCTGCTGGCACACGGAAGCAAACAATCGAAAAGACAGGACACGACCATGATCCAGACCCGCGGCTATGCCGCCCACAACCCTACTTCACCGCTAACGCCTTTCGCCTTCGAACGGCGCGAACCCGGTCCGCACGACGTGCAGATCGAAATCCTTTATTGCGGCATCTGCCACACTGACCTCCACCAGGCCCGCAATGATTGGGGCGGTTCGATGTACCCGATGGTGCCGGGCCACGAGATTGTCGGCCGGGTCACCCGCGTCGGCGCGCAGGTGACGAAGGTCAAGGCCGACGATTATGCCGGGGTGGGCTGCATGGTGGATTCCTGCCGGCGCTGCTCGGCCTGCAACGAGGGCCTGGAGCAGTACTGCGAGGAGGGCCCCACCTGGACCTACAACGCCAAGGAACGCGGCAGCGAGCAGTTGACCTTCGGCGGGTATTCCGAGCGGGTCGTGGTCGAGGAGCGGTTCGTGGTGAAGATCCCCGGCAGCTTGGACCTGAAGGCGGTCGCCCCGCTGTTCTGCGCCGGCATCACAACCTATTCGCCGCTACGCCACTGGAACGTTGGCGAAGGCCAGCGGGTTGGCGTGATCGGGCTGGGCGGCCTCGGCCACATGGGGGTGAAGTTCGCCAAGGCCCTCGGCGCGCAGGTGGTGATGATCACCACCTCACCGGCCAAGGGCCAGGATGCCGTCCGCCTGGGAGCCGATGAGGTGCTGGTGTCGAAAGACGCGGCGGCGATGGCCAAACAGGCCGGCAGCTTCCATTTCCTGCTCAACACCATCCCCAATCCGCACGACCTCAACCCCTACCTGGCGTTGCTGAAACGCGATGGCACGATGGTGCTGGTCGGGGCGTTGACCGCGCTGGAACCACCGCTCCAGGGCAGCAGCCTGATCATTAGCCGCCGGCACCTCGCCGGCTCGGTCATCGGCGGCATGCCGGAGACCCAGGAGATGATTGACTTCTGCGCCCGGCATCAGATTGTCAGCGACGTCGAGGTGGTGCCGATCCAATCCGTCAACGAGGCGTATGAGCGGCTGCTGAAGAACGACGTCCGCTATCGCTTCGTAATTGACATGGCTTCGCTGAAGTAGCTGAGTTGAACCCAACCCTCCCGCGCTTGGGAACGGCAAGTGCGAGAGCAGGCGCGAAAACCCTGGATGCCCAATACACTATGAATGCGGAACTCGAAGCTCACTTGGCCGCCGTCCGAAACGCTCCGGCGGCGCCGCCAGAAGAGTCCGAGCAGCGGCGCCAGGAGCAGGCGGCTTTTCCGGGCCGGTTTCTGGGAGCGGTGGAGGCGACGTTGGGGCCCGTGCTGGACGCGACCGCGGCCACATTGCAGAAGCACGGCTACGGAGCCACGGCCGAACTGGTGCGCGAGCGCAGCGGCGCGGACCCGAACAGTTTCCCCTATATCACACTTCACTTCTCGCCACAGCGCTGCCCGCCTGCCGACCTGGGGTACGTTTACACTATCGCCGGGGCTTCGGTGGGCTTTATTTGCCGCCGCAGTGATCTGTGCGTAGAGGTGGTGGTCGCCCACCCGGCCGGCCGGAGCGTCGAGCGGCGTGTCAACTTCTCGACCGCCAGCCTCGCGGAACTGACACCCGGGCGCGTGACACAGATCGTCACCGACGCTGTCAAGCAGATCATCAAGCGCTAGCGCCCTGTCGCCGGCTCGCCGTCAATCCGGTAACGGCGATGCATGTAGAGGTCATCGGCGACCTGGTAAATGGCGATGGCGTCCTTCTCGAGTTCGCGGTCGGCGTCGGTCGGTTGGTTCAGCAGGCTCATGTTCACGACTTTCGGGTCGCCCTGGTAGAATTCCGCTGCTTGCTTGAGCCCCAGCACTACGAGCCGGTCCTGAGCCAACATGCCGATGTCGCGGTTGTGGTTCAGAAAGGCGCGCCCTTCGCCGGGCGGGGTCTTGAGCAGGTCGCGACCGAAAAACAGGCTCTCATAAGGGCGCCCCAGCAGGCCGAGAATAGTCGTCGGCACATCCAGCGAGCAGCCCAGTTGCGCAATGCGACTTGGGGTCTTAACAACCGCCGGCCCCGCGATCAGCAGTGGGATTTGATAGGAGTGAACGGGAATGCTTTGCTTGCCATAGACCCGGGCGCCGTGATCGGCGACGACGACAAAGACCGTGTTCGTCCAAAACGCTTCCTTTTTCGCGGCCAGCAAGAACTGACCTAACGAGTAGTCCGAGTATTTCACGGCATGCTCGCGCCGCTTCTTGTCCGGGTCCTCAGGGATTCTGCCCTTCGGATACGTGTAGGGCTTGTGGTTGGAAACCGAGAGGACGGTGCCGCAGAACGGCTGGCCTGTCTTCGCCAACTCGCGGAACTCCGCCACCGCGCGCAGCATCAGGTCCTCGTCGCAGACGCCCCAGATGGTCGCGAAGGTTGGATTCTTGAAATGCTTCTGCTCGATGAACCGGTCATAGCCATTGCGGACAGCGAAGGAGCGCATGCCGTCGAACAACCCCCGGCCGCCGTAGAGAAATACGCTGGCGTAGCCGTCGCGCTTCAGCACGCGGGCGATGGTCTCAACATTGTCCGAGCGGTCCCGCTTCACGATGGATTCGCCGGGCAGCGGCGGGAAGGAGGACAGCACACCCTCAAATCCCCGCACGGTCCGGTTGCCGGAGGCATAGATGCTGGTAAAGAGCATGCCCTCCTCCGCCGCCAGTTTGTCCATTTCTGGCGTGAGCGTGCGCTTCCGTCCCAGGCAGCCCCAGAATTCGGAGCCCAGGCTTTCCTCGAGGAAGATTACCACGTTGAGACGCGGGCGGGCTGGGTCGCCGGCCACCCGCCGGCGAATCGACTGGCCGTCCTCCACGAATTGCGCGTTCGGTTCGGTTAGGAGGCGGCGAGTCCGCTGATAGGCTTCGTCTTTCGGCATGGTCTTGTAGAACGCAGCATAGTCGAGGTTGCGCGTCCAAGCAGCGGCAATAAAGGAAACCGCCCCGTTGTTGGCGATTTCGTTCAACGTGCGGTCGTTGCTGACATGCACGCTCTTGAGATTCAAGGTCGGGGTGAGCAAAGCGGCCAGCGCCACAACCGCCGCCAAGTGCAGCAGCCGGGACCTGGCGGAAAAAGGCTGCTGCCACATCTGCCTGAAGAGTCGGCTCGCCGTGAGCAGCCAGCCCAGACTCACGACCAGGCAGATCACCAGGATCACGCCGACGTGGTAGGATTCCCAGATATTGATAAAGACTTCCTTGGGATAGATCAGGTAATCAACCGCCACGGTGTTGAAACGCGACTTGAATTCATCGAAGAAGAAGAACTCCACGAACAGCAGGAACACTTGCACGTACCAAAACACAAAGCACCCGCCCAGGAACAATATCCGATGCCAGAGCGCTCCGAAGCGCCGGTTGGACACGATGAGCATCCAAAACAGGAGCGGGATCGTTTCTACCAGCGCCGCGAACACATCCCGGTGAAATCCGCTCAGAAAGGCCAGCAGGACGTCGCCTGCTGGCAACCCGGACGGCTTGAAGGCAATGAGCAGGACCAGCCGGATCAGGAACCAGCCGGCTAACAGCGAGAGAAACCAGAAGCCGGCGAACCCGTAGCGGGAGCGTCTCCAGGACAGCCCGGCAGCCGCAACGTCATTGCTCATCGAAGCCAATAGAGCCATTTCCCGCAGCAGCCGCAAATGAATTCACCGTTTCCGGCAGAGCTGGATGCCGTCCGCGACGGGAAGCAAGACCGCTTCAACCCGGTGGTCGCCGGCCAGCTTGTGGTTTAGGGCATCGATTGCGCGCCCCGTAGCCTCCTTCACTGCCCCCGCGCCGAGCCGTCCGCCCCAGAGCATGTTGTCGAATACAATCAAGCCGTTCCGCCTGATGCGGGGCAAGAGGAGTTCGTAGTAGGCTTCATAGCCGGTCTTGTCGGCGTCTATGAACGCGAAATCGAAGGTCAGGCCGGGCGCGAGCCTCCGCAGCGTTGCCCGGGCCGGCCCCAGGCGCAGCTCGATCCGATCCGCCACCCCGGCTCTCGCCCAGTAGCGGCGCGCGACCGCTGTCCATTCCTTGCTTTGATCAACACAGATAAGCCGGCCCCCACGTGCGAGGGCGCGCGCGATGCACAGCGAGCTGTAGCCGGTGAACGTCCCGACCTCGATGGCATATTTCACACCGGCTGCGGCGACCAGAACGCTCAGGAACGTCCCTTGCTCGTCGCTGATCTGGCACTTGCTGATCTCTTCACCCAGCGCAGCCGTCTCGGCGCGCAGTTCCTGCAATAGCGGATCCGCGGCATCGCTGCGGCAGCGGCAAAGGTAGTGGTAGAGCCGTTGGTTCAGGCGGACGTACTTGGTGCCCATGGAGAGAGGGTAACAGAATGGTCGGGAGTAGGAAGGGGGGGATGGGACGTGAAACGTGATGCGTAATTAGTGATCGTCTCGGTGTAATAAGATCAACTGAGCTTCTGACCGGGCAATAGGGGGTGTCCGGCCAGGAATTCCTGCGCGGTGAGACGCCGGCCGCCTTCACGCTGCAGGACCAGAATGCGCAACGCGCTGCTGCCGCAGCCGATCACGATGCCGGCCTTATCGGCTTGCAAGACCTCACCGGGCGAACCGGAACAGTCCACGACTTCCGCCTGCCAGAGTTTCAGCAGGTGCGGGCGAGGCTGGCCGGGCAGGAAGCTGAACGCCCCGGGCCAGGGCACCAGGCCCCGCACCCGGTTCCAAATGGCGGGCGCCGGCTGGGTCCAATCAAGGTGCCCGTCCTGCTTCTTGATCTTGGGGGCGTAAGTGGCCCCTTCGGCCGGCTGCGGTCGCGGAGATATGCCGCCGGCGACATAATCGGGGATGGTCCGCACCAGCAACTCGCCGCCCATCCGGGCAAGCCGATGGTGGAGCGTCTCCGAGGTGTCTTCCGGGTGAATCGGCGTCCTGGCCTGTGTCAGAATGTCGCCGGTGTCCAGGCCCGGGTCCATCTTCATAATGGTCACGCCGGTCTCGGCGTCGCCGTTTAAGATGGCCCATTGAATCGGCGCCGCGCCGCGATAGCGGGGCAGGAGGGAGGTATGGACATTGAGGCAACCGAAGCGTGGCAAGTCGAGGATGCTTGGCGGCAGGATTTGACCATAGGCTGCCACGGCAATTAGGTCGGGCCGCAGGTCGCGGAGCGCGCCGGCAAACGCATCGTCGCGGGCGCGTTCAGGCTGCAGCACAGGCAGCCCGGTCTGCAGCGCGAGTGCTTTTGCGGGCGAGGGCTGGAGCTTCAATTCGCGTCCCTTGGGGCGGTCGGGCTGCGTGACGACTGCCACCACGTGGAACTCCGGTGACTGAATCAGCGCCCGCAGGCTGCTGCACGACAGCTCCGCTGAGCCCATGAAGATGACGCGCCAGGAAGCCATAGCCGATACCTGAAAGAGGTGGCCTACCGCAATAGCCGGCGGGTACGGGCAGTTCGGGGCTGCGGTCGGCGCGCGACAGCCGGCGCCAACGCCGGCCCGGTTACGGTGCGTTTGCCTAAAGAGGTGGCGCAGCGGGAGCAGAGGAACTCATGCAGTTCACCGGTCGGCAGCACCAGCAGGAGCCGCTCGCGAACCGGTTGGGCGCGCTGGCACTTGGGGCAATAGAGTTCACTGGCCGTGAAGGTGCCGAACTGCTGGGACATTTCACTTCGCTGCGTCTTTGTGCTTCAGGCGGACCTCCGTGACCTCGACGAAAGGAATCATGACCTCTTCGGAGGCGTGGCCGCACTGCACTTGCAAATGGAGATCGTTGGCCGCAATGCGGCTGATCCGCTGGCCCGTATATTCGCCACGCGATGACTTGATGACCAGCACCATGTCCCGGTCGGCGTCGCGGCGAATTACGCCGAAGAAACCGGGGAACTTGGTCTCGAAGAAGCGGCGGTTGAAAGTAAACTGGCCGCGCTGGAACGTCACGGTCGGCGGGATGGCCGGCCTTTGCTCTCCCCCCTCGAATTGCCCCACCTTTACGCCGTCCGCAGGCCCCGTCCCGGCCAGCTTCAACGCCGTCGGATGCTCCGCTCCTTCGGCCTGCATCGGGTTGACCGCGTCACCGACGGCGCCTGGCGGGGCTGCCTCCGGCGCCGGCGTCCAGGTTTCTTCAGCCGGCTGTATCTGCGTGGGCAGGCACAGGTACGATGATCGGCCCGGCCAACGGCAGCGCCGCCGACACACCACAGACCAGGGCGGGCGACCGCGCGCGGAAGATCGCAATCTCGTACCCGGCATAGATATTAGCGGCGTAAAGCAACACCATGACGAAAAGCCCGAGGCTGGACGAAAACAGCGCGCCGAACAGGGACTGGGGTGGCGGGCGTTCCAGGCGCGGCGGCTGCTTGATGTTGACCTCGGTCTTCTTGAGCTTCTCCTCCGGTGTCACCTCAATGAACGGATCAACCAGCGGCTCCAGTTTCTGCGCCTTGGCGAACTTCTTCAGGTCCTCCTGGGAGAAGCTGGCCCACGACACCCGCTCATACTTGCCTTCGCCGACCTTGATCTGCACGCCCATGTCATTGGCCGAACCCGTGAGCAGTTCACCCGTGATCGTCTCGCCATTGGCCAGCTTGAAGGTCTCGGCGTACGCCGCCCCGGCCAGCAAGCCGCCCATCACCAAAACCAGGATTAGACACAATCTGCGCGCCATGAACGCGTTCAATAACAGACCGCCTTTGCTGAAGGAAGCAAAATGTAGTTCCACCCCAGCCATCCAGCTATCGCCCCGGCACGGCCCCCACCGTCGCAACCAAATCTTCGACCACCCAGGGCCGGCGCATCGTCTGGAGCGCATCCGCCGCTGCGCCGTGCTGCCACACGGCGTAACGAATCGTCTTGAGCACATCCCCCCGCAAATCGGGCTGGGCCAGCAAACCGGCCAGATACCCGGCCAGCACGTCGCCGCTGCCGCCCTGCGCCAGATGCGGATTGCCCGACGGGTTGACATAAACCTCCCCCGAACTGCGGCCAATGAGCGTTTGATGGCCCTTGAGCACCACCCAGGCATTGCCGAATCGCCGCGACACATTGCGCAGGGCATTCAGCCGGCTGGCCTGCACCTGCTGCGGCGTCGTGCGCAACAGGCGCGCCGCTTCCCCAGGGTGCGGCGTGATCACGCGCAGCACATTCCGGGGAACAGGGTCCAGCGGCAGCCAGTCTAGCGCGCTGGCATCCACCACCACCGGCATGAACACGTCGCGCCACAGATGCCGCGTCAGCATCTTCATCTGGTCGGGCACGTCGCCCGCCGCCAGACCGGGACCGACCAGAATCGAGTCGTGGGCGCCGGACAGTTTGGCCTCCGGCAGCCAAACATTGACCATGACCGCCTGCAACTGCGGCGCTACCGCATGGTAGACCGCCTCCAGCGTATGCAGCGTGATCAACCCCGGTTGCGCCCGTTGCGCGCCCCGCGCCGCCAGCACCGCCGCGCCGTGATACCCCAGGCTCCCCGCCACAATCGCAAGGTGCCCGTAATTCCCCTTGTGCGTCGCCGCCGCCCGCCTCGGCGGAAACCCGGCGAAATCCTCCGCCAAAGTCCATTGCAGCTCGCTTTGATGCGGACAAGGCGCCAGCCCCACGTCCGTGGCGACTTCCAGCCGCCCCACAAACGGCCACGCCACCTCCCGCAGCAACCCGACCTTTGGCGCCCCTACCGTCAGCGTCACCGCCGCCGTGATCGCCGCGCCCTGCGGTTCGCCCGTGTCCGCGTTCAGCCCCGACGGCACATCCACCGCCAGCACCGGCAGGCGCGCCGCATTCACCCGCTCGATAAAGCTGATCCATCCCGGCCCCAGCGGGCGGTCCAGCCCGATGCCGAACAGCCCATCCACCACCAGCGCCGGACGCGAGCCCAGCAGCCCCTCCAGCTTCGCCAAATCCGCCGCCGTTTCCGCCACCTCCAGCACCTCCACCCGGCGGTCGGCCAGATGTTCCCGCGCGCAGCGGGCGTCATCCCCGTTATGGCCTTTACCCGCGAGGATGAGGATCAAGTCCCCCGCCTGTGTCAACTGCAACGCTCGGTGCGCCACCGCTCGCCCGACGCGGCGGATGACTTCCGCTTCCGTTTGACCGGCGGCCCACGTGGCCTGCTCCCAGTCGCGCATTTGTGCAATGCTGATTACCGGCACTGGCATGGCGCGGGAAGATACACGCTCCCGGCCAGAGAGGAAGCACAAACCCTCCCAACTCGCTTTATCCTTTCGCCCCGGCCCTCCCACTCCTCCGACGCCCCCGCACGGATAGCCACCCCCCAGCTTGCCGCCAGCGCGTTCGCCTCGCCCGTACAGCGCTTTGTTCGCTAAGGTTACGCTAGGGTCTCGCTATGGTTTCGCTATGGTTTTCGGGCTTTCCTGCGCCTCCTCGCCTCCCCATCTCCCTGGTGCGTGCGGCAGGCGACGCACCACCGCCCGCCCTCCTATTTAGACACTGCCACCCCGGAAAAGTTACGGCACTTGTCTGGCGCGAGGTCCACCAGTTGGAAGAGACTCTCTGAACGGACGTGGAGACTAATCTCCCGGGATGACGGTCCAAATACCCCTTGGATTTATCAGAGTGCCACGGCCCACCGTCTGTTCGATCTTAAGGGCTTGCACGTGGTTGTCGTGGAAGAGGTAGTTAAACCGTTTGCTATGGATCCCGTACTGGTTGTTCCCGAAGTTCTTGGCGCTCGGGCTTAGATCCAGTTGGTAAAGATCCGCCCCGTCGGTCCCTGCAACATTGGGCGGAGCCAGGGGGCCGATGCAAATGCACGGCCAGATGTTGCCCGCGACGTTCTGGATATTGGGTTCCTCCGCCAGCAGGATCGTTCCCGCGGGATCGGTTACGACGGAAGTCTTGTAGCCTTTGGCATCCCAGTCCGGCAGGCCGCTGCCGGGCAACCCGCCATCCTGCCAATAAATTCCAACGCCGTGCTTTCCTTGTTGGTTGAGGTTTGGCAAGGGATAGCTCTGGCGTTTTGTGTCCACTTGATAATCGGTGCCCCAGGCAGGGCCGACACTGTTCATGGCGTAGCTTCGGCGCAGTCCATATTGGACCCAGCCCCATTTCGGATCATTCTCCAGGGTTGGGAGACGATCCCCGGGGCATTTCAGAGCCTTTGGGGCACGGGCGGTGGGCACCATGCCCGAGATCAAGTCGGAATCCGGCGCGTTACCACCGATATAAGCGGTGAATCCAACTGTCCCAAGACAGTTGACCCAGGTAAGTGCCCGCGATTCCGTATCCGGCCGGCGGAAACCGGTCATCCTTGTCGGTGACAAACATCTGGAAGCCAAATCCGAGCTGCCTCATTTGGGAGTTGCACTGTATTCTCCACGCCTTGGCTTTCGCCGTCGCAAGGGCGGGCAGCAATAATGCGGCCAGGATGGCAATAATCGCAATGACGACCAGCAGCTCGATAAGCGTAAAAGCCAGGAAGGTTCTCCCCGGCCTGCCTTGCAAACGTGCTTTCATAGGCGCTCTTGGGTACATTCGGCGCAGGGCCCTCCGGTCAGCGTTTTACCAGAGCCACCGCTTGATCCTTAATCACATACTTCTTCCCAGCCGGCGGCGGGGGCGCTTGCACACGTGATTTGGCGATGAAATCCTCGAAGTCCTTCGGCACGCTCCGGGTGCGGATGACAAACTTGCGCAATTCCTGGCTCAGTTGCGCGAGCGTCGCGTCCATGTTCCCGGTGTCGGCGATAACGGTGGCCTTGGCGGGAGGCAGCACTGGCCCCGGCCCCCGGGTGGGCGGCGTGGCGGGAGCCGCCGCCGACGGGTTCGCCTCTGCCGCGTTGGTCGCGGCGTTGGCGCTGGCAGCGGGTTCATGTTTTGAGCAACCAGCCGCCAGCAGGGCCGCCAGCGGCAAGGCCCAACACAGAGAACGCGGGCTCGTCCTCTCTCTGCAGGAGCCGCGCCGGCTAGACGTCCGTCTCAAGACCATCGTCATATGCAAAGCCATAATGGATTAGAGAATCGGTACCTGAAATCTTAGCCGAGGTTGAGGGGCGTGCATGTCGTCAAAATAGTGGACAGCTGTCAGGGCCTGCGCGAGCCGCGAGAACCACGCAGCCGGCGCAGGTTTCCTTCGATCAACCGGCAGCGTTGCTGCGACGCAAACGGAGGAGCGCATCCCGTCTTCCGGCGTGTTCTGGACGTAATCCAGCAACTGGTCCACGGTGCTGGTGGCGACGTGGGTGCGGGTGTCGGAGGAACCGTAGTAGATGAGCACCTCGCCATTGGGGCGCGCCACCCAGCCGTTGGCGAACACGACGTTCGATACGTCCCCCACCCGCTCCTCGCCTTCCGGGGCCAGGAAATAGCCGCCGGGCGCCTTCAGCAGCCGGGCCGGGTCGCGGAGGTCGCACAGGAAGAGGTAGAGCACGTAACGCATCCCGGCGGCGGTGTTGCGCACGCCGTGGGCCAGGTGCAGCCAGCCTTGCTTCGTCTTGATGGGGGCCGGGCCGAGGCCGTTCTTGCCTTCTTTGATCGTGTGGTAGGCGCGCGGATCAATGATCTGCTCGTGGTCAATCGCAGCGCGGGTGATGTCGTCGCACAAGCCCCAGCCGATGCCGTCGCCGGTGCCGGTGGCGGCGAAATCGGTCATCGGGCGGGTGTAGAACGCATACTTGCCGTTGACGAACTCCGGGTGCAGGACGCAGTTGCGCTGGTGGAGCGAATGGGTCTTGAGATCGGGCAGGCGTTCCCAGGCGACGAGGTCGCGGGTGCGGGCGATGCCGCAGCGGGCGATGGCGGCCGAGAGGTCGCCTGGCCGGGAGTCATCGTGCCGCTCGGCGCAGAACAGGCCGTAAATCCAGCCGTCCTCGTGGCGGACGAGGCGCATGTCATAGACATTGGTTTCCTGCGGCTCGAAATCCGGCAGGCGCACCGGGTAGTCCCAGAACTCGAACCGGTCCACGCCCGTCCGGCTTTCGGCGACGGCGAAGAAGGACTTGCGGTCCCAGCCTTCGACGCGGGCCATCAGGACAATGCGCCCCTGCCATTCCATCGCGCCCGACGTTGAAGACGCTGTTGATGCCGAGCCGGGTCATCAGATGGGGATTGGTGGCGTGGTTGAAGTCGTAGCGCCAGGCCAGCGGCGTGTGCTCGGCGGTCAGCACCGGGAATTGGTAGCGGTCGAAGATGCCGTTGCCGTTTTTCTGTTTGCGGTTTGGGCGTTGCAGCAGCTTCCGCTGCTGCTGGTGGAGTTGTTTGAGTTTCAGATCAAAGGCCTTGTTGTTCATGGTCAGATTACGGTTATGGGGTGGACAAAGAGTGGCGCTGGCTGAGCCGGTGGAGTGTTTCCAGGCAGGCGCGAGAGCCGTGGTAGGGGCCTTTCCATTCGCTGACTTTGGGCAGGTCCGGATCGGGGCGTCCGTCGGCATTGATGCGCCAAAACCATTCGCCGTGGACGCGGTCCACAAGGTGTTCCTCCAGGTAGTTCCAGACGCGGCGGGCCGCTTCGAGGTACTTCGCGTCGCCGGAGAGCTGGAAGGCGTTGAGGAAACCGATGACCGCCTCGGCCTGCGGCCAGCATTCCTTGCGCCGGTCCATGACCTTGCCGGCCTGGCCTTCGTAACAAAGTCCGCCGTCGGCATCGAGCCCCTCCTCGAGCACCACCTCCGCCATTCGCAGCGCGACCGAGCGCAGCCGCTTAAGCCAAGGGGCCTCACCTAGTGCCTCAGCGGCTTCGCACAGCAGCCAGCTTGCTTCGATGTCATGGCCGAACGTGTAGGTGTCCGACCGCACGCGCCATTGCTCATCGAAGAAATGATGCAGGTGGTGGGTGCCCGGGTCGAGAATCCGTCGCTCGAAGAGTTCAAGCAGCTCCCGCAGGCGTTGCGCGACGTGCGGGTCTTTCCCGGCCCGGTAAAGGCTGGTGAAGGCTTCCAGAACGTGAAGGTGGTTGTTCATGGACTTCTTCTCGTTCAGGTCCTTGTCGCTCAGCCGGCTGTCGGTCGCTTCCGACCAATCGCGGCCGCGGACCTCCCAGTAACCCCCGTGCTGCGGATCATGCGCGTGACGCTCGAGCAGCTCGAATAGTTCCACCGCGCGTTTCAAAGCAGCCGGCGCACCGAAGGCCTGGTAGTATTCAGCCAGGGCGTAAATATAGAAAGCCTGGCCGTAGGTCTTCTTCACAGCATCGAGCACACGCCCGTCGCCGTCCAACCGCCAGAATGCGCCGCCGTATGGCTCATCCCAAAACCGGTTCATGACGAAGTCGAACGCGCGCTCGGCCATCTGGCGATAGAGCGGGTCAGGCCGAAAGCGGTGGATAGCTGAGAAGGTCCAAAGGATGCGGCTGTTGAGGATGAGCCCTTTGGGCTGCGACCGGTCCACGCGCAAGTCATTCGACATCCAAGCCAGCCAGCCGCCTTGCTCGTGATCCAGGGCCGGCCCGGTCCAGAAGGGCAGGATATGACCGAAGAGCTGGTCGTGGACGGCCCGGGCGAATTGATCCAAGGCGGTCATGTGTCAGGGGGCGCCAGTCGCGCGCCAGGAATCGGCCGTTGCTCGACGCCGTTGGGCAAACGCCAGCGGACGCAGAGTTGGGTGGCTCCAGCGCCCGGTCTCTGGAGCACTTCGAGGTAATAACGCCGGCCGGCGGCAAGCGTTACCGGCCCGGATTGCACTTCGTGAGTGTGCGGCCATTTGACATAGGGTATCTGGCCGGTGACCGCGGCAATTCTCACCTTGGCCGCCGAGGTCTGATTGGTGCTAAGCCAAAGCTCGGAAGCAACTTCACTGGCAATCCAGAACACGTAGGAACCCGTAAGCGGAGGCAGCAGAAAGCCGCGGAACCGCGCACTGAAGTTGGTCACGGTGCCGACCGGAACCTCAAAAGCCTTGCCCAGGATTTCCCGGCCAACGGGTGGGCCAGCGAGATCGGCCAGGTTCGTCAAGACTCTTGGACCGCCTGACTGGTCCACCATTCGCGGAGAATGCCCGCCCCCGGTCCGACGCTGAAAGCCGGGCCGGTCGCGCTGGCCAAACCGCTGGCCGCGGCAGTGAGCGTGTAGCCCTTGCCGGGCTGATTGATGCGCAGGTTGGCAAAGGTGGCGATGCCATTGACCGTGGGGGCAGTCAGCGTCCCCTCCAGCTCGGCGCGGCCGGGATGTTGGCCCAGCGTCAGTGTGACCACATACTTGCCAGTGCGGACAATTCGGCCCTCGGCATCCTGAACCGCCACCGTCAACGGCTGGCGGCCCGGGCTGCCGACGGCCAGCTCGGCCGGCGGCGACGGGAACCCCAGCTTGACGGCCTTGCCGGCCGGCTTGAAGGGATAGCCTTTGAGGTTCGGAAGATCGCCGAGGTTCAGGACATGGGGGTGGTGATAGGCTTTGATGAGCTGCTCGTTGGAGTTGCGCTCCGTAAGCGTTCGGCCGGACCAAGTGGTGAAGAAAAGCCAGCCGGCCTGTTCGCTCACCAGCCGGTCGGGGTCGGGAATCGGGCCGTTCTCGGAAAGGGCCACCAGCTTGTTGCCCCGGCCAAGGGCCACCAATTCATCGAACACATCCTTTGCGGGGCCGTTGTTGCCATCCATGGGATAGTGGTCCTGGCCGATGATATCTACGTATTCGTCGCCGGGATACCAGTCCGCCAGGTCGGTGGCCGCGCCCGGCGAGAAGACCCAGATGAGGTTGTTAAGTTTGTGCCGCGAGGTAAAGCGGTCGAACATCAGGCGCCAAAGCTGCTTGCACGGCTCGGGTCCCTGTGCGCCCCACCAGAACCACCGGCCGTTGGCCTCGTGGAGCGGCCGCCACAGCACCGGCACGTGCGCGTCCTGGAGCAGTTTCAGCTCGGCGGCAACCGCATCCAGGTCCCGCAGGACCGCCGTTTGCTCCTCCGTCCCTTCGGTAAACGCACGCCGCAAATCAAATTGGGTGTCCTTGCTGTAGACCACCCCCTCGCCCAGCGGCGCCGCCCAATGCCAGCACAACGTGACGATGCCATGCCGGTTGACATACCAGTCAATCGCGTGCTCCGCGGCCGCATGACGCCACCTGCGCCAGGGGGAATTCTCCGTGCGGGTGACGCCGGCCAGGTCCAGTCCCAGCACCGCCGGCAATCTTCCCCGTGGTATTGGTGATGTGCGCCAGCTCGAATCCCAGCGCGTTCGTCCCTCGCCAGCCCTCCTGTTGGCCGGAGAGGATCTTCTTTCCGTAGATGTCCGAAAAGTAGGCCAGCAGGGACTGGACCTCCGGCGAGGCGTCGGGTGTCACCGGTGTGTCAACGCCGAACGCGGCCGGGGCGCTCAGGAGCGCCAACAGGAGGAATTCCAGCTTCGAGCGAGGCAAAGTCATTAGGCGTTTACGATACAGGAGTGCCACTGTGTGCGCTACGCGGCAGTGTGGCGTGTACCATCGGCGTTTCACGTCGTCAAAACAGAGGACATGCTTGTGCGGGAAGGCGGTCATCGTTTTCACCGCCCCCGGTTCACCGACCTCAACGACCCGGCTGTCATCTATTTTAACGACTAGGCAAAGCAAGGATCTTTTGCTATGTACCTATCGCCATTAAGCTTGGGGGATGATCATGCCCAGGCCCAAAACACGCAGAATATTCGGCAACCGAACAAAAGAAGAATGTAAGTATCGCACTATGGAACTCCCTAAAATCCTCCTGACTATTCTGGCTGCGATAGGTTTGACGGCCGCTGCCCCAGCACAGGTGATATTCAACCAGAACTTTGATGGCGGCTATTCCGGCGCCTTCGGCACCTCCCAATACTTTGGCGGAGCCCCGACCAACTACGCGAACGCTGTAGTGTCCAGCGGCGGGAACCCGAACGGCGCCTGGAGGGAGACCATGACGACAACAACGTGGAGCGATTATTACGCCGGCCAGTTGCAGTTGATGACCGTCTCCGGAAACACGGACCCGAACCCGGCACATTACGTCCTGTCGTTCGACGCCTACGGCAGCCGCGCCGCGAACATTCAAGTCGGTCTCCAATCCTGGCAGAACAATTACTTCGGCGGCTCGCAGCTTATTAACACGACCCTGAATAACGCGTTGGGCGCCGCCAACACGTGGCAGACTTTCAGCGTCAACCTGGGCACAATCTCGGGAGCCAATCCAACGGGCGCGACGTGGCAGTTCAATTTCCAGATCAATTCCTGGGAGTGGGGCGGTCCCGGCAACGTGAACAGTCTGACGATTGATAACATCGTGCTCACGGTGATTCCCGAGCCCGGTATATTTGCCCTGGCCGGACTCGGGGCGGCAGCGCTGCTGATTTTCCGCCGGAAGTAGGCTGAGTCGCTTTCCTTCGACCCCGCCCTCCTGAAAAGGGGCGGGGTTCTTTATGCCCGGCGCGTTGACTCACGGGAAGACCTTACCCAAGCGGGAAGGGGTTCTCAGATCGTGTCATCTATTTTAACGACTAGGCAAAGGCCCCCCTTTCTGCTAAATATGGTGCCAAAGCGTGAAAAAGGGCCATGTTCAGGCTTAAAACACGCAGAACATTTGGAAACCGAACCAGAGAAAACCGCGAGAATCACACTATGAAACTCACTAAGATCCTCCTAACCATAATGGCTGCGGTGGGCTTGACTGCCGCGGCAAACGCCAACCTGTCATACACTTTTGACACCGATGTCGAAGGCTTCCAAAACGTCTCCTGGCAAGCAGCCGCGCCGGCTGGCTGGCCAGGGATACCCGCCGTCCGGCAGACGCATACGGCTGGGGGATGGCAGAGCTTTTTGACCAAAGAGTTCTCGTGGGGAGCCGGTGGCGGAAGCGCCAACCAGCAACTCGAAATGCAGGCCTTGGCAAATACAGGGGCGATTGCTACCTGGCCTTTGATGTGATGGTTGATGGGGCCAGTTTTCCGGCGGGAGTGTCAACGTGGTACCAGTTCAACATCGCCGGCAACAGTGACGGCACCGTCGGCTGGACCCAAAAGGACAACATTTTCAGCGTCTCCGGGTGGCACAACGCCGATGACCCCGCTCTGAAAACCATGCACATTCGTCTTCTCCTTCAGCCAAATCGGCTGGCAGCCCGGTGACAGTTGGTTCCAGTTTTGGACAATGAGTAATTCCGATGGTGCAGTCCCGGTCAACTTTTACCTGGACAATGTGGTGTGCGCCATTCCGGAGCCCGGGATGTTTGCGCTGGCCGGCCTTGGCGCGGCGGCGCTTTTGATCTTCCGCCGGAAGTAGGCCCAATCTCTTTCCTTCAACCCCGCCCTCCTGAAAAGGGGCGGGCTTTCTTATTCCCGCAATGGAGCTGCTCTCGGCTGAGGATCCGCTTTAGCCCTCCAGCACGGCTTCGACACGAATGGGTTCGGGGCGGGGTGGGCAGATCGGCAGGATGTTGCTGGGGACCTTTTGACCATCCACCAGCAGCTTCATGACCCCGCGTTGTTTGCCGTTCGGGTTCTTAACCTCAATCAGGTAGGTATTGCCGCGGAAGCGGCGGGTGACGGTGAAGCCCTTCCATTTGGCAGGAATTACCGGGTCAACCCGCAGGCCCTCGTACTCGGCCCGGATGCCCAGCATCCATTGCGTGGCGGTGTAATAAGTCCACGCCGCCGTGCCGGTGAGCCAGGAGTTCTTGGCTTCCCCGTGAGTCGGAGCGTCCTTGCCGGCGATCATCTGCGCGAAGACATACGGTTCGCAGCGGTGCAGCTCGCCGATGTTCTCCCGCGCCGAGGGATTGATGCGGGTGTAGTAATCGAAAGCGCGGTTGCCGTTGCCCGACCATCGTCTCGGCAATGATGATCCAGGGATTGTTGTGGCAGAAGATACCGGCATTCTCCTTGTAGCCGGGCGGGTAGGAGGAGATTTCACCCAGGTGGAGGTAATACTTCGAGAACGCCGGTTGCTGGAGCACAATACCGTGCCTGGTGGCGAGGTGTTTGTGGACGGCTTCCAGCGCCAGCCTGGCTTTGCCGTCATTCAGCCCGATGCCGGCCATGATGCAGATGCCCTGGGACTCAATGAAGATCTTGCCCTCCTCGCACTTCTTCGAGCCGATCGGCCTCCCGAAGTCGTCATAGGCGCGGATAAACCACTGGCCGTCCCAGCCATCCTTATAGATGGTTTTCTCCATTTTGGCTGCCTCGGCCAGGCAGTTTTTGGCCTCGGCGTTCTGGTTCCGCTTCGCCGCGATGGCGGCCAACTCCTTTGCGGCCAGCACAAACAGGCCGGCGATGAAAACTGACTCGGCGACCTTGCCGTCCTTGTTGGTCGTGGTCTGAAACGACTGGCCGGGCGTGTCGGAGAAGCAGTTGAGGTTTAGGCAATCATTCCAGTCGGCACGGCCGATGAGGGGCAGGCCGTGCGGCCCGAGTCGTTCGAGGGTGTAGTTGAGGCTGCGGCGCAGGTGTTCGTAGAGCGGCTGCTCCGAGCCGGGCTCGTTCTCGAATTGCACCGGCTCGTCCAGGATGCTCCAGTCACCCGTTTCCTTCAGGTAGGCCGCCACGCCCAGGATGAGCCAGTGCGGGTCGTCATTGAAGCCGCTGCCGACGTCATTGTTGCCGCGCTTGGTCAGCGGCTGGTACTGGTGAAAGGCCCCGCCGGTCTTGAACTGGGTCGCAGCCAGGTCGAGGATGCGCTCGCGCGCGCGGGCGGCAACCATGTGGACGAACCCGAGCAAGTCCTGGTTGGAGTCGCGGAAGCCGAGCCCGCGACCGATGCCCGATTCATAGAAGGAGGCCGAGCGGGACATGTTGAAGGTGGCCATGCACTGGTAGGCGTTCCAGATGTTGACCATGCGGTTGGCATGAGGGTCAGGCGACTTCACTTGATAAATGCCCAGCAACCCGTCCCAGTATCTCCGCAGCGCCGTGAAAGCCGCGTCAACCTCTTTCGTCTCCAGGTACTTGGCGATGACCGGCTTGACCGTCCGCTTGTTGATGCGCTGCGACCCCGGCGGATCGAACTTCTGGTCCACGGGATTTTCGTGGTAGCCCAGGATAAAGACGATCTCCTGGGTCTCGCCCGGTTTGAGGCTCAGTTTGACGTGGTGCGAGCCCATCGGCGCCCAGCCGTAGGCTACCGAGTAGAACGATTTCCCGCGCCCCACCGCCGCCGGGTTGTCCCAACTGCGGTAAGGGCCGAGGAACGCGTCGCGCTGCGTGTCGAACCCGGCCAGTTTGGCCGAGCAGGCGAACCAGGCGAAGTGGTTGCGGCGCTCGCGGTATTCGGTCTTATGGTAAATGACTTCATCTTCGATCTCGACCTGGCCCGTGCTGAAGTTGCGCTGGAAGTTGGTGGCGTCGTCCTGCGCGTCCCAGAGACAGAACTCGATGCTGGAGAAGATGGAGAGTTTCGCGGGCTTCCGGCGGTGGTTGGTCACTTGGAACTTCCAAATTTCCAGGTTCTCCCCCAGCGGCACGAAATAGCAGGTCTGTGCGGCGATCTTCTGGTAGGTGGAGGCGATGGTGGTATAGCCCAGCCCGTGGCGGCATTCGTAGGAATCCAGCGTGGCGTGTGTGGGTTGCCAGGAGGACGACCAGAAGGCCCCGCTTTCGTTGTCCCGGATATAGAGATAGCGTCCGCCGAAATCAAACGGGGCGTGGTTATAGCGGTAGCGGGTCAGGCGGCGCAGGCGGGCGTCCCGGTAGAAGGAGTAGCCGCCGGCGGTATTGGAGATGATGCCGAAATAGGCTTCACAGCCCAGGTAGTTGATCCAGGGCAGCGGCGTATCGGGCCGCGTGATGACGTATTCGCGAGCCTGGTCATCAAAATGTCCGTAGCGCATAATCCGAGGTGGTTAGGTAGCCGTTGGGCTTAGTGCAACCACAGATGGACACGGATTGACACAGATGACTGAAGGCGATGCTCCGCAAGCGGAACTCAACGACCAGCGCATTTTCGTAACATTTCTCGTTCAGCCCGTGGCCGAGTTCGTTTAGCACCTGAAACGCACAACCGATGACGTTGTGCGTCTCCTGTTTAAGCAGGAAGGCAGTGTTGTTCGCAGTCTGTAGGTCCGGTCCATTCTCATCTGTGTTCATCTGTGTCCATCTGTGGTTGTCTTCGGCGTAAATGCAGCTCAGGCGGGGGCCACCGCGGGTTCGGCCTTTTCGAGCTTGTCGTACCAGTTGAACTTCATGAAGATGGAAGTGGCGACGAGCGTGACCGCAATGCCGCCGGCCCAGTTCCATTGGCGCAGGACAATGTAGATGGGAAGCGAAACCAGGCAGAGCTGCCAGACAATGCCGACGGCCACGTTGGTCAGGTCGTGAAACATGCCGTGGTTGGGTTTGAAGCTGGGATCCTCCTGCATGACTTTGGCACGGATCGGCCCCCAGCAGCCCCACGGGTTGACGCTCTTGTAGAACTTCTTCACCACTTCCTCGTCTTCCGGGCTGCTCAACAAGGTCCCCGCCAGACAACCGATCAGTGAGATGACGATCAGGATGGGGATGGTGTAAAGCTGGTTGAAGTCGGCGCCGATGATCCCCTGAACAAATGCACTGTGGTGGATGATGTATTTGGTGACATCCGGCACCACCATCGCGCCGCCGATGCCGGCGACCATCCCCCAGAAATAGCCGTACCCGTTGAACCGCCACCAGTACCACTTGAGCACATTGGCGATCACAAAACCGCCGTAGAGCGAGCCGACCAGCCACATCATCGCCTCGGTGATGCTTTTGGACAGGACGCCGAAGAGGATGCCGACGGCCAGAAACAGGAACGCGACGAGGCGGCTGAGCCTCACTTCCTTCCTGCCGCCGGCGTTGGCGTTGATGAAGCGTTTGTAAATGTCGTTCACCACGTAGGCCGGCGCGGCGTTGAGGGTGGCGGCAAAGTTCGACATGAACGCGGCGGCAAGGCCGGCGAGTAAAAAGCCCCCCACACCTGTCGGAATATACTGGAGCACGAACGGGAGAACCTTCTCGAAATCCGGTTTGTCCATGGCTTGGATTTGCGGCAGGCAGAGGGTGAGGGCCAGCACGGTGATGCCCGCGATCATCATGTAGCGGGGGAACATCAGCACCACCGTCACCATGCCGTTCATCAAGCTCGCCTCGCGGGGATTGCGCGTGGCCAGGATGCGCTGCATGTCATAGTTCGGCGCGGGACCGGCCAAGCTGGCGAGCACGCCCTTGAAAAACATCAGGCCGAAGATAATGGAGAAGAATTCGTTGCCGTCCTCTTTCAGCGCTGCGTTGGCCGTGGTCAGGATGCCGTCCCAGTTCAGGTTCAACTTCCAGCCGAAGAACGGATTCATCCAGCCCGCGGGGATGTTGTGCGCGATCATCGCCGGCGACACCTTGACGATGGCTATGACGCCAATGGTGAGCGCCGTGAGGGTGAGGATGGTAAACTGCATGACCTCGGTGATGACCACGCTGATCATGCCGCCCTTGATGGCGTAGAGGGAGGTCAGCCCCATGAGGATCAGCGCGTAGATGTTGTCGTCATTGAAATAGGGCGTCGCCGCCGGCAGCACCGAGGAAACGAAATGCCGGATGCCGTCGAAATGCCACGGCACCAGTCCGGCGGCAAACTTGCCGATGCCCTTGAAGGCGTAGGCGAGGAGGCCGATGACGTTGACGAGCGCGAACACCACGACGCTCAGGTGGGCGAGGGTGGCGCCGCGGTCATTGCCAAAGCGGGTCTGCATCCATTGCGCGCCGGTCATTACGTTCGAGCGCCGCAGCCAGGCGCTCAGGAACATCATCAGGAAGATCTGGTTGAAGGTCGGCCAGACCCACGGCAGCCAGATACTCTTCAAGCCGTAAAGAAACAGCACATAGACGAGCCACATCGTGCCGCTGATGTCGAACATGCCCGAAGCATCGGACACGCCCAGCACGTACCACGGCAGCGACTTTCCGCCGAGGAAGTAGGATTCCAGATTCTTCGCCCCCCGCTTTGAAACCCAAAGCCCCACCAGAATGACGGTGATGAAGTAGCAGACAATGATGGCGAGATCTATGGCGTGCAGTCTCATAGTTAGTCAGGCAATCGGCGCATGAGGATAACCAGTCCGGCGTCGTCACGCCACAGCTTTTGATCGCCGATCGGCTTACGGCGTCCGGTTTGAGAAGGCCTTCTTGAAGTAAGCGCCCTGCCGTGTGGGCTTGAAGCTCCAGTCCTCAATCAGCGTTGGGCCCCAATGCGGATCGAAGCACCAGACCGAGTAAGAGATCCCCTTCTTCGCACAGTAGGACTCAAGCGCGTCGCCATAGCTCTCATCCCCAATCACCGGGATATGGGCCTTCTTGTCATCGGCCGAGCAGAACCCAACCTCGGTCGCGAAAATGGGATACTTATCCGCCACGAAGCCCCAATCCTTCGTCCACTGCGGTTCCCACGGGGCTTGGCACTTCATGGGATAGGGGTGGGATACATAGCCAATGCCCTCCGCGTTGATCGGCGCATCAGCCACCGGCCGCAGGTCATAGCCATAATTGAACCCTGCGACCAGGGGAACCGCCTTGCCGCCGTTGGCCCTGATCGCCGCAATGACCTCTTCCATCAGCTCCTTCCATTGAGCCCACTTGCAATCCCCCAGCTTGCCCCCCAAAGCCGGCTCGTTGAACAGCTCGAAGAAGGCGACCGTGCTGTCGCCAGCGTAATGCCGGGCCATAGTGCTCCAGAAGTCCAGGGTTTCCTTCTTCGTCGTGTTATACAAAGCAGCCGGGTAAAGCTCCGAGTAGCCGGGCGGATAAAGCTCCGAGCACAGGTTCCCCATGCTGTGCCAGTCAAGGATGACATACAGCCCAAGCTCGCGGGCCCAGCCCACGCCCTGGTCGAGCAACTGGATGTAGCTGTCTTTCCCACGGAGGCGCCAGGCCGCCGGATGGACCGGAAACCGCACCAGGTTTGCCCCCCACGACTTGGCCACCGCCAGGTACTCCTTGTTCCACTGGCCGTTCCGCTCCAGCTTCTCGGGATCACTGGTGTCCAGTCCCCGGAACACGATGGGTTTGCCATTGGCGGTGACAAATTGGTTCCCCTTGACGCCGACCCGGCTGAGCTGGGCAAAGGCGGCCCCGCACAGCAAGGTGACGCACATACAACAAAGCACGCTTCTTTTCATAGGTAATGTAATCCGGGTTGCGAAACCCTCGAACTGCGTCCGTGGTTTCCAGGCAACACACGGCAGCCTCCCGCCTTCGGCGGTTGTTCTGGTTCCAGCACGGGAAATCAGCGTAGCTTCCGCCCGCGCGGCTGTATGTCGTCAAAAGACACGACAGCCTAACTGGCGCAGGCTCGCCCCAATTTCCTTTACCCGGTCCGCCTCCTGGGGGTAAGTGTAGGTATGGCCCATTGTCGTTCAAAATCCGCGTTGCCGCTCTCAGCTGCTGTTGTTCTGGTCCGCCATCTCCTCCAGCCTGGCACAAGACCAAGCCATTTACACCGATTCACTGCAGAACAACTGGCAGGATTGGGGCTGGACGCAGATCAATTACAACAACACCAGCCCCGTTCACGCGGGCTCCAGGTCTATCAGCGTGACCATCACCCAGGGATACCAGGCCATTTACATCGCCCACAGCTCCTTCAACTCCAGCACTTATGCGAATCTTGTTTTCTGGCTTCATGGCGGGTCCAGCGGCGGACAGCAGTTGCAGATTCAAGGGCACGCCGGAGGAGCCGCACAAACGGCCGTCACCCTTACGCCTGCCCCGACCGCGAACACCTGGGTGCAGTACACGGTGTCTTTGGCTTCCATCGGCGTGGCGAATCGAACTGACATGGACGGATTCTGGATCCAGGCAATCAATACAGGTCAGCCGATCTTCTACCTGGATGACATCTCTTTGACCACCAACTCAACCCCGCCGCCGGCGGGGACCATGACCTCGCCGACCGACGGCTCAAGTTATGCCGCCCCGGCCAGCATTCCCCTGGCCGCCAACGTTGTCTCCAACGGCCACACGATTACCAAGGTCCAGTTCTACAACGGCTCCAACCTCCTCAATGAGGACTCCAACTCGCCTTACAGCTTCACCTGGACCAACGTGGGCAGCGGCAGCTACAGCCTGTTTGCGCGCGTCATTTACGACTCCGGCGCGAGCGCGGATTCGTCGTCCGTCAATGTGACCGTCACCGGCACCAGCCCGGTCGCGATCACGGTGGATGCCCAGCTCAACCGGCACCCTATTAGTCCGCTCATCTACGGCGTGGCTTTTGCGCCCGACGCCGCGACCGTGGCCGATCTCAACACCCCGTTGCATCGCTCCGGCGGCAATGCCGAAACGCGCTATAACTGGGCGACCAACGCCCATAACCGCGCCGCCGACTGGTACTTTGAAAGCATCGCTGACTCGCCTGCCACCCCTGGCGCCGCCGCCAACGACTTCGTCGACTCTCAGCAAGAACGGCGGGGCCCAGCCCGCCCTGACCATCCCCATGATCGGCTGGATGCCGAAGCTGGCGGCCGGCCGCGGCAAGCTCGCCAGTTACTCGACCAACAAATACGGCCCGCAGACCGACACCGATTGGCAATGGATGCCTAACGCCGGCAATGGCATTAGCGTCACCAACAACACCCCGATCACCTGGAACGACCCGAACGACGCCAACTTCCTCACCAACTCCGCCTTCCAGCGGGCCTTTGTTCAAAGCCTAACCAACCGCTGGGGCCTGTCCACCAACGGCGGCGTGCGCTATTACATCATGGACAACGAGCACAGCATCTGGCATGCGACGCACCGGGATGTTCATCCCAATGGCGCCAGCCGCGCGGAAATCCGCGACAGGTTCTTCGACTACGCCGGGATGGTGAAAGCGGTTGACCCCAACGCGCAGGTGTGGGCCCCCGAGGAATTCGGCTGGTCCGGCTATTTCAACAGCGGCGCCGATCTCCAGTGGGGCGACCAGCATGGCTGGAGCACCCCTTCCCCGGACCGCACCACCAACGGCGCCATGGATTACGTGCCCTGGCTCCTCAGCCAGTTTTACCAGCGCGCCACCAATACCAACCAGCGCCTGCTCGACGTCTTCACCCTCCACCGCTACACCGAGGACAGCGCGGTGGGCGGCAACGACGTCTCCACCGCCACCCAGCTCAAACGCAGCCGCTCCACCCGCTCCTTCTGGGACACCAACTACGTGGATGAAACCTGGATTGGCTCGCAGTCGGAGAACATTGTAAAGCTCATCCCGCGCATGAAGAATTGGGTCGCCGCCTACTATCCTGGCACCAAGATCGGCATCACCGAGTACAACTGGGGCGCCGAAGGGCACATCAACGGCGCCACCACTCAGGCCGACATCCTCGGCATCTTCGGCCGGGAGAGCCTCGACCTCGCCACCCGCTGGACCACCCCCTCCTCCAGCACGCCCACCTACAAGGCCATGAAGATGTTCCGCAACTACGATGGCAACAAGTCCTGCTTCGGCGACACCAGCGTCAACGCCTCCAGTCCCAACCCCGATAATGTCTCCACCTTCGCCGCCGTGCGTTCCTCCGATGGCGCACTGACACTCATGGTCATCAACAAGCATTTGACGGCGGCGGCTGTCACGACGGTGAACCTCGCCAACTTCCTGCCCGCCGGGACGGGCCAGGTCTGGCAGCTTACCTCCGCCAACTTCATTACTCGGCTCAGCGACATCAGCTTCTCCGGTCAACCAGTTTCACCAATACCGTCCCGGTCCAGAGCATCACCCTGTTCATTCTGCCGGCGGCGGTTCTGGCCGGGCCGGCCTCCTACCCATACCCAGCCGACAACGCCGGGAACGTCCCGAGTCAATACCAGCTTGAGCTGGACGGCAGGAAGCAACGCCACCGCGCATCGGGTCTATTTCGGGCGTTAGCTCGAACGCCGTGGCCAACGCCACGACCAATTCACCTGAATTCAAAGGCACACAAACGGCAACGACCTACAATCCGGGCACCCTGTCCCTCAACACCACCTATTACTGGCGTGTGGATGAAATGGCCGGAGTTTACTCGACTACCGGCGCGGTCTGGCGATTCGCCACCCAGTTGCTGGCAGGCGTGGCCAGCGATCCGAACCCGGCGAACGGGGCGACAGGCGTTGCGGTCAACCCGAGCCTGAGCTGGGTGGCGGGAACGAACGCCACCTCACATCAGCTTTACTTCGGCGTGAGTTCCATTGCCGTGGCCAACGCGACCACCGACTCGCCCGAATTCAAAGGTACGCTGGCGACCGCCAACTACACCCCGGGCACGTTGGCTTCCAGCGGCCGATTCTTTTGGCGCGTGGATGAGTTGGCCGGAGCGTACGCCACAACCGGGCCGATCTGGACGTTTGGGACCGCGGTCAATCCGAGCGCCGCTTTTCCAGTGGTCGGCGGCCTAGGCAGCGGCGACAGTTTTGTTATCACCTTTCCCAGCCAGATCGGCCAAACCTACCGCGTGGAGCGGACGGACAGCTTGACTCCGCCGGACTGGCAAACCGTCACTAACAACCTCCCTGGCACCGGCTCCCCAATCCCGATCCCTGACCCCGGCGTTTCGCTCCAAACGCAACGATTCTACCGCGTCCTCATCCTCACGCCTTGAATCCGGGCCCGTTCCACCTCGCTTCGCCCCCCGCCAGGTAGGGACGCCTCGCCGAGGCGTCCGCTCCCATGTGGATCGCGCGATTCTCCGGGATTGACTGACTTCCAAAGCGGGTTCCCGGCCGCCCCCGAGCCGGGGCCGGAACCCGGAGGGCAACGAAGTGGCGGGGAACGCCGATTCTGGTCGGCTTATCACCATTATTCCTTGCACGGAAATCGTTGAAAATGTTATTCCCTGCCCTTGCGAAGCCGAGAATCCGGGGCTAAAGATTTGCGCCGGCACAGCCAACCCTGAAAACGAAAGTTGTTGGTCCTGCACAGGATGGGGACGGGTGGCGGCCGGAATTTGTGCTGGAATTAACAATCTAAAGCTGTGTCTGCCATATTCCCAAAGTGGACGAATCGTCTGCCGCTGATGGTCATCATCGGCGGGCTGCTGACGGCCACCGCCGTGACGGCGGGGATGTGGTATTACCTGACGCCCAAATACTCCCGCGTCGGGTATCAGCCAATCCAGCCGGTGTCCTTTTCGCACGCGGTGCATGTGGACCAGTTGGGCTTTGACTGCCGCTACTGCCATAACGGGGTCGAGAAGTCGTGGTATTCCAACATTCCGGCGAGTTCCACCTGCATGAACTGCCACAGCAATGTGCTGGCCAATGATCCGCGGCTGGCCCTGGTGCGGGAGAGCGCGACGTCCGGCCAACCGATTCCCTGGGTACAAATCCACCGGGTGCCGGACTATGTCTATTTCAACCACTCCGTCCACGTGAACCGCGGCATCAGTTGCGTGGAGTGCCACGGCCAGATCAACCAGATGGATGAGGTCTATCACGCCCAGCCCCTGAGCATGACTTTCTGCCTGGATTGCCACCGCAACCCGGCCGCCAGGCTTCGCCCGCTGGACAAGATTACGGACCTGAACTGGAAATGGAGTGACAACCCGACCGCCAACGCCGAGCAACAGCGCCTCAACGGCCAGAAGTTCATGCATGACTGGCGGGTGCAGTCGCTGCAAAACTGCTCCGCCTGCCACCGATGAAAGTGAGCCATTCCCATGAACCGACCCGCGCGGACGCGCTGCCGGTGATTCACCCTCTCCCCTTCGGAAGGGGAGAGGGCCGGGGTGAGGGGTTTGGCGGCGGCCGGCCAACTAACCTTACGCAGCCCAAGTCAGCGCTGACTGACATCGGCGGCTACGATCTCCAGGGCCCGCGCTACTGGCGGAGCCTGGACGAACTGGCGGACACGCCGGAGTTCCGGCAGTGGGTCGAGAACGAATTCCCCGCGGGCGCCACGGAGCTGAGCGACCCGGTCACGCGGCGGCACTTCATGAAGATCATGTCCGCCTCGTTCCTGCTGGCGGGCGCCGGGCTGACAGGTTGCCGCCGGCCCGTGTCGAACATCCTTCCCTTCAGCAAACAGCCGGAAGGCTACCTGCACGGCGTGCCGCAATATTACGCGACGGCCATGCCCACGCGCGGCGGGGCGATCCCGCTCGTCGTGAAGTCGAACGACGGCCGGCCCACGAAGGTCGAGGGCAACGCGCTGCACCCGGACAGCAACGGCTCGACCGACCGCTTTGCGCAGGCCTCGGTGCTGGACCTGTATGACCCGGACCGGGCGATGCATTTCAAGCAGGCGGGCAAGGTGGTGACGCCGGCAGCGGCGCTGGACTTCCTGAGCAGCCTGTCGCGGCAATTGGCGGACAAGCAAGGCGAGGGCCTATGCTTCCTGATGGAGCGGAGTTCATCGCCTTCACGCGCGCGGGTGCAAAAGCTAGTCGCCCCGCGGTTCCCCAAGGCCAAGTGGTTCATCTATGAGCCGGTGGACTTTGACATCCATCGCGAGGCGGCCACGCTCGCCTTCGGCAAGCCGGTGAAGCCCTACTACCGGCTCGACCAGGCCAAGCGCATTGTGGCGCTGGACTGCGATTTCCTGGGCGCCGAAGAGGACCTGCACCGCCTGATCCGTGACTTCGCGCGCGGGCGCAAGCTCGAATCGCCGGACAAGGCCCGCGGCGAGGACCTCATCAACCGCCTTTACGTGGTGGAGAGCCTGATGACGTTAACGGGCGCGAGCGCCGACCATCGGCTGCGGGTTTCGCCGAGCGCGGTGCTGCCCGTGGCGGCGGCGCTGGCGGCGGAAATCATCCCCGAGAAATCAGGGCTCGCGGGGACGCTCACCCTCCCGAAAGCGGCAGGCGTGGATGCGCAGTGGATTTCCGAGTGCGCGAAGGACCTGGTGGCGCATGCGGGGAATTGCATCGTGGTCGCCGGGCAACGCCAGCCGCTGGCGGTGCACGTGCTGGCGCATGCCATGAACGCCGCGCTGGGCAACCTTGGCAAGACGGTCGTGTTCCACGAAGCGCCGGCACCCCAGGAAGCGAGCATCGCCGAACTGGCGCGGGCGTTGAACGCCGGTGAAGTCGGAACCCTGGTGGTCCTCGGTGGCAACCCGGCCTACAACGCGCCGGCGGAGCTGGATTGGGCCGCCACCCAGCGCAAGGCCAAGCTGGTCGTGCGGCTGGGGTCGCACGAGGACGAAACCTGCCTGTTGAGCGATTGGAGCATCCCGCGGCTGCATTATTTGGAGTCGTGGGGCGACGCGCGCACGAGCGACGGCGCGCTGGTGCCGATTCAGCCGCTGATTGCGCCACTGTTTGAGGGGATGACGGAATTGGAGCTGCTCGCGCGGCTGGCGGGGCTGGAGCCGAACGGCGCTTACGAGATCGTGCGCGAGACGTTCCGCACCGTGACCGGCGGGGGCGACGAGGAGTGGAAGCGCTTTCTGTTCAACGGGTTTCAGGAAGGCTCGGCGGCCAAGCCGGTGGAAGTAGCGCTGGCGGGCGCAGCCGTTAAGGGCGTGTTGGAGACGGCGAAGCCGGCGGCAGCGGGGGATGGTCTGGAGGTGGTGTTCCATAGTCACTACTGCGTGGACGATGGGCGCTACAACAACAACGGCTGGCTCCAGGAGTTGCCCGAACCGATTACCAAAGTGACCTGGGAGAATCTCATTCTGCTCAGTCCAAAAACCTTCGAGAAGCTCGGGCTGGTCAACCAGGGCAAGGGCAGCGGGACCACAGAAGCCTCACGCGTGAAAGTGGTTATGGGCGGGCGGGAAGTCGTCGGCCCGGCCTGGCTTCAGCCTGGCATGGCCGACAACACGGTGGGCCTGGCGCTGGGCTACGGGCGGCAGCGCAGCGGCCGGGTGGGCAGCGGCGCGGGGTATGACGCGTATCGTGTGCGCACGAGCGCGGCACCGCACTTCGCGACGGGGGCCGTGCTGACGCCGCTGGGCCAACTGCACCCCGTCGCCACGGTGCAGCATCACTGGGCGATGGAAGGGCGGCCCGTCGTGCGCGAGGCGAACCTCGAGCAGTATCTCGAGCACCCGGACTTCGCTCAAGGGATGCAGCCGGAGCCGCCGCCGACCAGCCAATCGCTCTACCCGAATCCCTTCGACGAGGCCAAGAAGCGCGGCGTGCATCAATGGGGCATGGCCATTGACCTCAATTCCTGTGTCGGCTGTTCCGCGTGCGTGGTCGCCTGCCAGAGCGAGAACAACATCCCGATCGTGGGCAAAGACCAGGTGGGCCGCAGCCGCGAAATGCACTGGCTGCGCATTGACCGCTACTACGCCGGCTCGCCGGAGGACCCGCAGGTGGCGCTGCAGGCCATCCTCTGCCAGCATTGCGAGGCGGCACCGTGCGAAAACGTCTGCCCCGTCAACGCGACGACTCATGACGACGAGGGGCTGAACGTCATGGCCTACAACCGCTGCGTCGGCACACGATACTGTTCGAACAACTGCCCCTACAAGGTGCGGCGGTTCAACTTCTTCGACTACAACAAGCGCCCGCTCGACCAGCTCAAGGGACCGTTCTACACGACGCCGCTGCTCCACAGCACGGACGGTCAATGGGACATGATCCGCTGGTTGAAGAACCAGGAGTCCAGCCCGCGGCCGGCCGAGGAGTGGGAACTGCTCAAGCTGGCGAAGAACCCGGATGTCACGGTGCGGATGCGCGGCGTGATGGAAAAGTGCACGTATTGCACCCAGCGCATCCAACAGGCCGAGATCGCGCAGAAAGTCAAGGCGCGCGACAGCGGCAACATCGAGGTGCCGGAGGGCACGTTCAAGACCGCGTGCCAGCAGGCCTGCCCGGCGGAGGCCATTGTGTTCGGGAATCTGAAGGACGAGAACAGCCGCGTTTCCCGGCTCAAAGCGCAGCAGCGGAACTACAAGCTGCTGGATTTCCTGAGCACCAAGCCGCGCACGACCTATCTCGCGCGCGTGCGCAATCCCAATCCGCGCATGCCGGATTACCGGCCCTTGCCCGCCACCTGGGAGGAATACGAGAAGCACCACGGCGACCCGCGGGAGCGCCTGGGTGAGGAAGAGAAGCATGGCCAGGAGGGCTCCAAGTGAACCGGCCAACGACCACATCGGCGATCAAGGTAGCGCCGCCGCCGCCGGAACTGGAGCGCATCCCGCTGGTGGCGAATCAGCGGTCGCCGGGCTGGATCACCGACAAGGTGGCCGGGATCATTGAAGGCAAGACGCCAGCCTGGTGGTGGTGGGCCTTCATTCCCAGCGTGATGTTGCTGCTGCTGATGGTGGCGATGATCTGCTACCTGGCTTCGACGGGCGTGGGCGTCTGGGGCCTGAGCCACCCGGTCATGTGGGGCTGGGCGATAATCAACTTCGTCTGGTGGATCGGCATCGGCCACGCGGGCACCCTCATTTCGGCGATCCTCTTCCTGTTGCGCCAGCGCTGGCGCACCTCGATCAACCGGGCGGCCGAGGCGATGACCATCTTCGCCGTGATGTGCGCCGGGATTTTCCCTGTGATCCACGTCGGGCGCATGTGGTACGCGTGGTGGCTCTTCCCGCTGCCCAACTCGAACAGCATCTGGCCGCAGTTCCGCTCGCCCCTGATGTGGGACGTGTTCGCCGTCTCGACCTACTTCACCGTGTCCCTCCTGTTCTGGTATGTGGGGCTTATCCCCGACCTGGCGATTCTGCGCGACCGGGCCCGGACCAAGGCACGGCAGTTCATCTACGGCCTGTTCGCGCTGGGCTGGACCGGGTCCAACCGCCACTGGAGCAACTACGAGAAGGCGTATCTCATTCTGGCCGGCCTGGCGACGCCGCTGGTGTTGTCGGTGCACAGCACTGTGGCGATGGACTTCGCGGTGTCGCAGCTTCCCGGGTGGCACACGACGATCTTCCCGCCGTACTTCGTCGCCGGCGCCATTTACTCCGGGTTCGGCATGGTCCTGACCCTGATCGTGCCGCTGCGCAAGCTGCTCAAGCTGGAGGAGATTGTCACGATGCGGCACATTGATCTGATGTGCAAGGTGACGCTCGCCACCGGGTCGATTGTCGGCTACGCCTACGCCATGGAATACTTCATTGCCTGGTACAGCGGCAACCCCTACGAGCGCTTCACGTTCTGGCACCGGCTTTTCGGCAAGTACTGGTACGGCGGGTGGGCGATGCTGGTGTTCAACGCCGTGGTGCCGCAGCTCTTCTGGTCCAAGAAGATCCGCCACAACCTGGTGGCGGTGTTCATCATCTCCATCCTGGCGAACATCGGCATGTGGTTTGAGCGGTTCGTGATTGTCGTCGGCTCGCTCTACCAGGATTTCGTGCCGGGCAACTGGGGGTACTACAAGCCGACCTGGGTGGACGTGTGCACCTACCTGGGGACGTTCGGGCTGTTCTTTACGATGTTCCTGCTGTTTATCCGGTTCCTGCCGCTGATCGCCACCACCGAAGTCAAAGGCGTCACCCCGCAGGCCGACCCGCATCACCCGTTGGGCGGGGCGAAAGGAAAGGAGATCCTTCATCACGCAGGGTGAAGTGAAGGAATGGCCATGAACAGCGCCTCTAAACCTTACGGCCTGATCGCCGAGTTCACCACCGCAGCGGACATCCTGCACGCGGCGCAGAAGGTGCGTGACGCCGGCTTCACGCGCTGGGATGTCTTTACGCCCTTCCCCGTCCACGGCATGGACGGGGCGATGGGAATCCGGAACTCGCGCGTAGGCTGGTTCTCCTTCCTGGGCGGAGCCTTCGGCTACGCCAGCGGGATGTTGATGGTGTGGTACATGAACGCCTACGACTACCCGATCGTCATCGGCGGCAAACCCATGTTCAGCCCGTTCTATGCTTTCGTGCCGTGCTTTGAGTTGACCATTCTGCTCGGGGCGTTTGGCGCGGTGCTCGGGATGCTGTTCCTGAACCGCCTGCCTCGCCTGTATCATCCGCTGCTGAAGAGCCGGCGTTTCGCGCAGGTGACGCATGACAAGTTTTTCCTGGTGGTCGAGTGCGACGATCCGAAGTACTCGGAGACCGTAGCCCGCAAGCTGCTGGAAAACGCCGGCAGCCGGCACATCGAGGTAGTGGAGGACTAATGCGTTTGTTCCTTGCCGTCTTCGCCCTTTGCGTGTTGGCCACCGTGGGTGTGCTCGGCCTTCGCGGCAGCCATTTCCGCAAGCCGCCGGTCTATATCTTCCCGGACATGGAACGGCAACCCAAGCTGCGGCCCCAGACGGCCAATGCCTTCTTTGACGACGGCATGAGCTCGCGCCTGCCGGTCGCGGGAACCATTGCCCGCAGTGAGCCGGTTCAGGTCGGTGACAAACTGGTCTATCCCTGGCAGGACTCGCCCGTCACCACTGGCCGTATCACCGGCACCACCAACTTTGTGGAAGTAAACCCGCTGCCCGTCACTGCCGAACTGGTGCAGCGCGGGCAGCAGGTCTTTAACATCCACTGCGCCGCCTGCCACAGCCGATTGGGCGACGGCAACGGCACTCCCAAGCGCATCAACGCCATGGCCGTGGTGGCCAACCTGCACGACAAGCGCATCGTCGAGCTGCCGGACGGAGAGCTCTTCAACACGGCAAGCTACGGCAAGGGGTTGATGCAGGGCTACGCCGGCAACCTGCCCGTTCGGGACCGGTGGGCCTCCATCGCGTATCTGCGGGCGCTCCAGTTGAGCCGCCTTGGCTCGCTCGAGGATGTGCCCGAAGCGGCGCGCGGAGCTCTCAAGAAGTAGCCTATGAGCACACTTTCAAACCTTCGCGGCCTGTCGCCTCTGGACTTTTCTCGGTGGCGTAAGGTGCCCGGTTTGCTGATCGGTGGCGGCGTGGTGCTATGCCTGCTGGGCGCGCTGCTGAATCTGAAGCAGTTCGGCTATTCGTGGCTGCTGGCATTCATGTTTTATCTCAGCCTGGTGCTGGGGGCAGCGTTCCTGGTCATGATGCACCACCTGTTTGATGCAAGCTGGTCGGTCGGCATCCGCCGCTTCTGCGAGCACCTGGCGTGCCTGGCGTTTCCCTGGCTGGCGATCTTCTTCCTCCCCATCGCGCTGCTGGCGCCGCGGATTTACCCCTGGATGAATCTGAATCCGGCCCACGATCACGAGCTGGCCGCGAAGTGGCCACTGTTCACCCGGCCGGGGTTCTACCTGGCCGCGGTGCTTTCCTTCGGGGTGTGGGCCTTGTTCACTTCCCGGCTGCGGCATTGGTCACTGAAACAGGACGACGACGGCTCCGCCCGCTGCACGCACAAGTTGCGGTTCCACTCCTCCTGGGGCATCGCCGCGTTCGGCTTCACCCTCACGCTGGCGGCCATCATGTGGATGAAGGCCCTGCAGCATCAGTGGTTCTCCACCATGTATGGCGTGTACTACTTCGCGGGGGCCGCCTGGGTGGCGTTAGCCGCGGCGTATGTGATTGCCCTGGTCCTGGATCGGCAGGGTTTGCTCGGCGACACCATGGGTGCTGAGCAGTACTATTATCTCGGCTCCCTGCTGTTCGCTTTCACCGTCTTCTCCGCCTACATCCACTTCAGCCAGTATTTCGTGATCTGGAATGCCAACATGCCCGAGGAAACGTTTTGGTACGTGCTGCGCGAGAAGGGTTCGTGGTGGACGGTCGGGTTGATCCTCATCTTCGGCCACTTCCTGGTGCCGTTCCTTTCGTTGCTGCGGATTGACGCGAAGCTGGTGTTCAGGGTGATGATGCCGCTGTGCGCCTGGATTGGGCTGATGCAGTATGTTGATCTGTCGTTCAACATCATGCCGGTCCTGCACCCGAACGGGTTTGCGTTACGCTGGGTTTGGCTTGATGCGGGATGCCTGGCGCTCATGGGCGGGGTGCTGGCCAAAGTCTTTCTGCGGGACCTGAATCGCCACCCGGCCTACCCGCTCAAAGACCCGAGACTGGCGGAAGCCCTGGGACTTTATCCTGAGGTGCTTAAAGGTGCGCCGGACGAGGGAGCCGCGCACGCCGACAAGCTGCCCGGCGCCCAGCCGCATGCTGGAGGAGGTGGCCGATGAGTTCTCCCCCTGCCAGCGAGCGCACCGGGCTTGCCTACGTCCTCGGCATCCTGGGCGCGCTGCTTATTGTCGCCGCGCTGGTGTGGGCCATGCAGCGTTACACCCAGCCGCCGCCGCTGGGCGAAGACCGTGTTGCGCTCCGCAAGAAAGCGCTGGCGGACCTGCGCGCGACGGAGGCCACTGAACTCGAGAACTACGGCTGGGTGGACCAGCCCAAAGGCGTCGTGAGACTGCCGATTGCCGAGGCCATGCAGCTCGCGCTGCGCAACTGGCAGAACCCGGCGGCTGCCCGCTCCAACCTCATTGCGCGCGTCGAAAAGGCCACTGCGGTTCCCCCTCCAGCGCCGGCGAAGCCCAGCCAGTTCGAGTAGGCAGCCGCTGGTTGCATGAGTGCCATCGCCCCCCCATCGCAATCGAGTCCCGCCAGCGCCGGCGGGCCGGAGTGTTCACCGAGCGCGCCGGACGCCATTGACACCTCCTGCCGGCTGCCACTGGTGGTGCTGTTCCTGAGCGCGGCGGTGTGGCTGCTGATCGCCTCGGTGTTTGGACTGATTGCCTCCATCAAGTTTCACGCGCCGGGTTTCCTGGCAGATTCAGCCTGGCTGACGTATGGACGCGTTCACCCGGCTGGCACCAACGCCCTGCTCTATGGCTTCTGCCTGCAGGCAGGGCTGGGTGTCGGGCTGTGGCTGCTCGCGCGCCTGGGCCGCACGAAACTGGCGGCGCCCTGGCTGGTCAGTGTGGGCGGACTCTGCTGGAACCTGGGAGTGGCGGCCGGGGTGTTGGGAATTCTGCGGGGCGGCAGCACCGGATTTGAGCACCTCGAAATGCCCGCCTACGCCGCGGCGCTGGTTTTTCTGGGCTACCTGATGATCGGGTTTTGGGGCGTGCTCACCTTCCACCGGCGGCGCGAGCGGCAGCTTTACGTGTCGCAGTGGTTCCTGCTCGCCGCGCTGTTGTGGTTCCCGTGGATCTACTCGACGGCGAACTTAGTGCTGCTGGATTTTGGCGCGCGGGGCGTGGCGCAGGCGGTGATTGCCTGGTGGTACTCCGACAATCTGCTGGTGGTCTGGTTTGGACTGGTTGGCCTGGCCGCGGTCTTCTACTTCGTGCCGAAGCTCACCCGCCGCGAGCTGCACAGCCGCTATCTGGCGCTGCTGACCTTCTGGATGCTGATCCTCTTCGGGAGTTGGGGCGGGATTCCGGCGAACGCGCCGGTGCCGGCGTGGATGCCGGTGTTGAGCACAGTGGCCACCGGGATGAGCGTTATACCGATCATCGCCGTGGCCCTTAACGTGCGCTGGACCCTGGAAGGCAAGTGCTCGACGCTGATGGGCCACCCTTCCCTCCAGTTCATCGGCTTCGGGTTGGCCGCCTTTATCGTGGCGGGATTGGCGAACGTTGCCACTGCATTCCCCGGAATCAGCCAGGTCACCCAGTTTACCTGGTTCACTATTGCCAAGGACTGGTTAAATTCCTACGGGTTCTTCGCGATGGTGCTCTTCGGAGCGGTCTATTACATCGTGCCGCAACTCACCGGGCAGGTTTTTCCATTCGCCAAACTCGTGCGCCTCCATTTCTGGACTGCCACGCTGGGTGTCCTATTGTTCGTTGTTCCGTTGGCCATCGGTGGCATTGCCCAGGGGCTCAAGCTGCAGCACGCGGACATTGCTTTCACCGACATTGCGCGAGGAACTCTGCCCTTCCTGCGGGCGAGCACCCTGGGCGACCTGCTGCTGGCCTTGGGACACGTCCTGTTTTTCGTGAACCTGGGGACACTGGCTTTCCAATTCTACCGCGCGCGCGCGGTGTCGGCCTGGGCGGAAGCCACGGCGGAAATCAATATCGCGGAGGCCAGGCCATGAACCACGGCCCACTGGTTTTCCTGGCCGCGTTCTTCGCGCTGGCCGCCTCGTGGTGCGGCTTCGTGCTGACGCCGCAGTTGCAGGTCGGCCGCTTGCAGCAGACCAATGCCGTTGGTGGCGCGGCTGTGACGTATCCTGTGGCCCGGCCCGGCCTGGCACAGCAGGGACTCCAAGTATATCGGGCGAACGGTTGCGCGTATTGCCACAGCCAGCAGGTGGGCCAGACAGGAACGGTTCTGGACATTGCACTGACCGAGGCGGGAACGAACCAAGCGGGGACCCTCGCCGCGTTGCTGAGCCTGGCCAATGGCTCCACGAACCCGCCAGCCGCTCTGACGGCTTTGCCGCCGCTGGTGGCGGGGGGATCCAACCCCCACGGCACCACGCTCCTTGAGGGGCTCCCCAAAGCATTCCTGCGGAGTTCAACCCGCGAAGCCGCCAATGCCGCGGTCAAGACTCTGAACTCCACCAGTGCGAAAGCCCAGCTTTGGATCATGCCCGTTGGGCCCGACATCGCCCGCGGCTGGGGCCGACGCCGCACGGTTGCGGAGGACCATCTGTTCGACTCGCCGGTGATGCCCGGCTCGCAGCGGGTCGGCCCCGACCTCGCGAATGTGGGGGCGCGCCTGCCGGACATGAACTGGCACCTGCTGCATCTTTACGCCCCTCAGCTCCAGATCAAGGGATCAACGATGCCGCCGTATCGGTTCCTGTTTGAGAAACGCAAGCCCGAGCGCCGTGCGTCACCTGAAGCGCTGGCACTTTCCGGCGAGCTGGCGCCGCCGCCCGGCTACGAGATAGTTCCCAAGCCCGCAGCCAAAGCACTGGTTGCTTACCTGATCAGCCTGCGCGCGGACGCCCCGCTCTACAACGCGCCGATGACGGCACTCGTGGCCGCCGGAACGCCCAGCCCAACCAATGCGCCCGCCGTCCCGGGCCCGGCCTCGACCAACGCTGCGGCGGCGAACACCCCCGCAAAATGAATCCCGGCCCGCCACAACCCATGCCAATGACCCCGGCAGCAGTCGAGCCGCGGGCGGGAGAGGCCCCGGTTCCGGTCTGGGTGCTCGTGCTGCTGTTCCTGCTGCTCTACGGCGGCATGGTCTATTTCGACCAGCACAGCGGCTGGTTCCGTCCTGAAGTTTACGCGCCCTACCGATCCGCGGCCGAACTGGCCCTGTACCAACCGCCTACTGGTGGCGCTGATCTCTCGCGCGGAAAGGCGGTGTACGAGAATCTCTGCGGCCTGTGCCATAATAACGATGGTTCAGGCAAACCCGGCCAGGCGCCGCCGTTCGTGAACTCCGAGTGGGTGTTGGGCAGTCCGAATCGCATGATTCGCATCCCCCTCGCTGGATTAGCCGGCCCGGTCCAGGTCAACGGGCAGACGTGGAACCTCGCGATGCCTGCTATGGGTGCCGCGTTGCCGGATGACGACCTGGCGGCCGTCCTGACCTACATCCGCCAGAGCTGGGGCAACAAAGCCTCCGCCATCACGCCCGAACAAGTGAAGGCTGTGCGCACCGAGGTCGGCAACCGCACGCAGCCCTGGACGGCGGCCGAATTGAACGCGATTCAGCCGTGAAAGAGCAGTTCAACCCGCCAAGAGACGCTAAACAGAGGCAGATGCCGAGCATACCCAACCCACCCTCGGGGTGAACATTTGGTCCGGCACATTCGCCTGGTCCTCTTTCGCTTGTTTAGCTTTAGCGGGCAACTGCCGTTTCAAGATTCAAAGAGGAAAACCGCCGCCCGAAGCCGCCCGTCTTCCCTCGTCGGAATTCCGATCCCCCAGGGGCGCTAGCGTCCGGAGAAGATCACCGTCATCTGACGCAACCGACGAGTGCCCAACAGCCTCAAGGCCTTGAGAATATCACCCTCATCATTCACCCAAAGCTCCGGAAAGGACGGCACTCCAAAAACCCCTTGAGCCACAGGATTTCGGCGCACCTTGCACCGAATGCCAGCCTCGGCCAATCTCTTCCTGACCATTGTAACCTCGCCGCGGTCAGTTGCGGAAAACAACATCTTCATAAGCTGCGCGCACCAGGAAGATCGCCTAGCCGGCGCGCCGGCTCAACTCAGGGGAATACGGACAATCACCCGGGGATTTACGGACCAAACACCTCATTTTGGGCTCGTCATTGGGTAGGAGATAATGGACCATCGGCTGCGCGAAATTGATGAGCGCTGAAGACACAGAGCTGTTTTTCACTTTCGTGGCTTACCTGGCAGCCGCGCTGGTTATGCTGTTCATGGGCTACCTCCTTTGGAGGAAATACCGGCGTCGGCGCCACCGGCATAGGCATCTCCGCCCCCGGTCGCAGCAACACCGCGACACCTGGGGAGGCAGGTAGCCAGGATTCGGGCCGCCCGCCGCGCAGGTCCGCGCGGGTACATCAAGCAACCCGCGGCACCGGCAAATCGGTCATCAGCAGCAATCCTGCCGGCGCGTCGAGCAGCCGCGGAGCGGTGTTGACCAGCGCGGCCACCGTGGCCTGGTCGCCTGCGACCCCGCCGTCAATGACGACGTCCAGCGGCGGTTCGCCTTCAACCTGGACCGCATCGTGGGGATCCTTCGCGTCCAGATACATCTTCAGATCCAGCGTCAGGCAGACCCGGCCGCTCATTGTGGCCTCGGCGTGCTGGTGGAGCCCGCACGTCTGGCCTTTCTTCACTTCCAGAAACCGCGTGCGGATATTGCGGCCGGCCACAACTGCATCCCCGGTCTCAACGATATGCCTGACCGGCCAGCCCAGGCAGTGGGCGATGAGCGCCAGCGATTCCTTCAGGCCCGCATGGCCGGCTTGGCCCTGTTTGAACCGGCGGCGGAATTCCGCGGGCGGCAGGCCGCTGCCGATCTTTCGCTGCAGTGGCTCGCGCCGGGTGGAAGCGTTCACCACGCGTTGCACGTGAACCGCGCGGACCTCCCGGCTGACGCCGGTCAGGCAGACCGGCAGCAGGTCCATGACAAACCCCGGATTCACGCCGGTGCCAACCACGCGCGCGCCGGCTTTCTTGCAGACCTGATCCAGCCTGGCCGCCAGTTTGGGCTCACGGAGCGCGGGAAAGAGCAGCTCTTCGCAGGACGACACCACGCTGATGCCCCGCCGGGCCATCGGCTCAATCTGCGTGAACGCATCCTTGAACTTGGAAACCGCGGTGTGGAAGATGATGTCCGGCCGGGCGCGGGCCACCAGTTCGTCCAACGACCCCCAAACCCGGCGGCCTTGCAGGCCCCTAACGCGCGTCAGCGCCCCCAAATCCTGGCCGATTTTCGCCGGGTCTATATCCACGCCGCCGACGATTTCTGCCCATGGTTTCGTCGCCGCCAGTTTCACAGTTTCCAACCCAATGGGGCCCAAGCCGAATTGCGCAATCTTGATTTTCATATTCAAAGCAGCCAAACACACGGCGCGCGGCTGTCCCCAGCCGCCGCCCGTTCCACCACGCTCCACCACTCCATCACTCCGCTCCCCTTCCCTGCCGGTGGCTGGAACGCGGCAGATGGATAATCAATGAGTTGACACTTGGCAACACAAACTGGCATGTGTTGCCGCGCTGATGATCCCAGGACCGCTGACAAACTCGGCCGGCTATGGTCGGAGCGCCGATTTCAATCGGCTTAAATGCTCCGCCCCCCCGCCGGACAGACCCGAAATTCGCTCACGCAAAGCCGATTGAAATCGGCGCTCCGACTTTGTCCACAGCCGCGCTGATGATCCGTCCGATCCTCATTATGCTCCTGACCATCTCAACAGCGGCCGCGGCGAGCGCGGCAGCCCGCCACGGAATGGTGGCCTCCGTCCACCCGGCAGCCACGGAAGCGGGTCTCCGGGCGCTCCAACAGGGCGGCAATGCGGTGGATGCCGCCGTGGCGGTTGCCTTGACGCTCGGCGTGGTGGATAGCGACAACTCGGGCGTCGGCGGCGGCTGCTTCCTGCTGATCCATCGTGCGGATGGGTCCGTGGCGGCCATTGACGGCCGCGAGACGGCGCCGGCAGCCGCGACGGCGGACATGTTCGTCCGCGACGGCAAGGCGGACACCCGATTGAGCCAAACCGGCCCGCTGGCCAACGCCGTGCCGGGCGCGCTGGCGGCCTGCGAGTTCGCCGTCGAGCATTACGGCAAGCGCAAGCTCAGCGACCTGATCCTGCCCGCCGCCGAGATCGCCGAGCACGGCTTCGCGCTCGACGCGGCCTACGCGCGCAACCTCAAACGCGTGGCCACCGAACTGGGCCAGTTCCCCTCGACGCGCGCGGTATTCTTCCGGAAGGACAAGCCCCTGACTCGAGGAGCGATTCTTAAGCAACCCGATCTAGCAGCGACCTATCGCAGCATCGCCGCCCAAGGCAGCAAATGGTTCTATCGCGGCCCGTTCGCGCAGGCGGTCGAGCAATGGATGAAACGCAATGGCGGCATCCTGACGGCTGCGGATTTTCGTGGCTACCAGATCCGCTTGCGCGAGCCGGTTGTCTCCCGTTACCGGGGGTACACCATCGTCGGCTTCCCGCCGCCCAGCTCGGGCGGAGCGCATGTGGCACAGATCCTGAACATCCTGGACCATTTCAGCCTGAGCGCGCTGGGCGAGACCGAGCGCCTGCACGTGACGGCGGAGGCGATGAAGCTGGCCTTCGCCGACCGTGCCTACTGGCTGGGCGACCCTGACTTCGTGAAGGTGCCGCGCGGCCTGCTGGACCGGCACTATGCCGCGGCGCTGGCCGGCCGGATCAACCGGGAGCGCGCAACGCCAGTCGCGACTCACGGGACACCACCGGACTGGGAGACGGATGTCTTCAAGAAGCACACCACCCATTTCTCGGCAGCCGACGCGGAAGGCAACTGGGTGACCTGCACGGCAACGATCAACACGAGCTTCGGCTCGAAGGTGGTAATCCCCGGCACCGGCGTGGTGATGAATAACGAGATGGACGACTTCTCGATTCAACCGGGCGTGAGAAACTACTTCGGGCTGGTTGGCGACCACGCCAACGCCGTCGCACCCGGCAAACGCCCGCTCTCCTGCATGAGCCCCACCCTCGTGCTCAAGGACGGCAGGCCCATCATTGCCCTGGGAGCGGCCGGCGGACCCAAGATTATCTCGCAGGTCGTGCTGGAGCTGGTCGGGCTGCTGGATCTCGGTATGAGCCCGGCACAGGCGCTGGCCCAGCCGCGCATCCATCACCAGTGGTCGCCGGATGAGCTGATGATCGAGCGGAGCCTCCCCGGCAAGCTGCAGGTTGGTCTGGCCCGCCGCGGCCACAAGTTGAAAAAGCTGCCGTCGATGGGGGTATCCCAAGTCGTGGCGCGGAGTCCTGAAGGCAAAGGATTCCTGGGCGCCGCCGATCCCCGGGCGGGCGGCAACGCCGCCGGTTGGTAGGACGCCAGGCCTCGAGATCTCGAATACGCGTGGGCGCCGCCGCGTCCAAATATCAACGGTATTCTGAGCAGGGATCAGGGCTGTGTGCGGGGAGGGATTGCGGCGGGCTTGACGGCCCGCCCCTCCCCGGTGAGTTTAACCTAGAATCGAAGATTATCGTTTTATGAAAGCACGGACTTCTCGAATGTGCCGGTTGGCAGGCGTTGGTGTAGCTTCGCTTGTAGCGCTGAGCGCCACTGCGCAAGCTCCGGCGACTGGCACTAGTGCCACCCCAACATCGGCCCCTACAGACGCGGCGGCCCCGGCCAAGCTGCCCTACGGGGTTGAGGATGTTCTCAAACTGAGTCGCGCCCAAGTCAGCGAGGATGTGACCCTGAATTTCATCCGGAACTCGGGGACAATCTACAACCTCGCTCCGAAGGACATCGTTTATCTGCGGAACGAGGGCGTTTCCGACCATGTGATTAACGCGATGCTGGACCAGCGCAAGATTGTGCCGGCGGAGACCGCCGCGCAAACCGCACCGCCGAGCCAACCCGCCACGCCGTCGGCGCCCGCCAGTTCGGACGCCAATGCCACGGCAACCCCACAGTATGCGCCCGCTTATGTTCAACCGGCGCCGACCTACGTCGCGCCTGAACCAGCATACGCGCCGGCTTCAACGCTGTACGTGATGCCGTATCCGTACGCCGGCTACCGCTATCCGGGCTCCTACCCCTACTACTACGGGGGCTATTACGGCTACGGCGGCCCTTCAGTCGTGTTCGGGTTCGGCTACAGCAGCGGAAGACATTACGGCTCCTATTACGGAGGCTACCACGGAAGGTATTACGGCGGCGGCCATTACGGCTACCGTGGGCATCATTGATCGCGCGGCGCCATCCGGCTGGACGGCCGGCCACAGATGCCGTGACACGGATTCCACGGATTCCCACGGAATGAACCCTGAGAAATTGGTGATAATCCGTGCAATTCGTGTCTGTCTATCGTTGTACTCAGTTCTTACGGCTGGAAGCTGACCACGTCCACGACGCGTGAGCCAAAATCCGGGCAGCAAAGGCCAATTCCGGTGTTGTCGCGCGGCCTCGCTCCGCTGATCTTCTGGCCCGACCCGGGAACAGGGCGAGCAGGATGCTTGCCTGATGCTGGCCAAGGATATTCTGGCACGCACCCCGATAGTAGTTATTATAGTTGGCAGAATCTGAGCGCAATCATGGAAACCAAACGAGATCGCAAAGCCTGGCTTCGCGGCGGAACGGCACAGTGTGAACCGGCGCCCAAACCCAACGCAGCGCAGAGACGGCTGGTGTTGCTCGGCGCGCCGGGCGTCGGCAAAGGCACCCAGGCGGAGCTGCTGTGCGCCAAGCTCGGCGCCTGCCATCTCTCCACCGGCGACATCTTCCGGGCCGCCAAGGCGATGGACGCCTGCGAACGCACGCCGGCGTTGACGGCGGCGCTCGACTACATGCGCCGCGGCGACCTGGTGCCGGACGAGACGGTGCTGGCGCTGGTGGCCGAGCGGGTGGGCTGTCTGCGCTGCGAGGGCGGCTTTCTGCTCGACGGTTTCCCCCGCACCGTCGCCCAGGCCGAGGCGCTGGAGAAGCTCCTGGCCGGAGAGAAGCTTCAGCTTGACGCCGTGCTGAGTTACGAGCTGCCGCTGGAGCAGGTCGTGTCCCGCCTGAGCGGACGGCGCACCTGCTCGAATTGCAAGGCCGTGTTCCATATTCAGACCCGGCCGCCGAAGGTCGCGGACGTTTGCGACCATTGCGGCGGCAAGCTCTATCAACGCGAGGACGACCGGCCAGAATCCATCCGCGTGCGCATGGAAGCTTACGAGCGCAGCACCTCGCCGCTGGCGGACTTCTACCGGCAAAGGAAGCTGCTGCTGCCTGTCTCCGCGGAAGGGTCGCCGGAAGCGATCTTCAAACGCACCCTGGATGTCCTCAAACCCACGGGTTAAGCATTGGGTCGCCTGCCTGCTGGTGATGGCCGGTGGCTCTGGTGCCGTCCGCTCGCAGTCGGCCGGGGAGTTCCTGCCGTCCGCTCCTGCCGGCCAGCAGTGGCAACTGGTCTGGCACGACGAATTCGACGGCAAGGCCCTGGATGAAGCCAAGTGGAACCGGCTGGGCGACTGGAAGCGGCGCGACGGCTGGTGGGTGCAGGAGGACGCTTACCTGAATGGCAAAGGCAGCCTGGTCTTGCGCACGCGGAAAGACGGCAAACGCTACACCTGCGGCGCGGTCAACACCCGGGGCAAGTTCGAGCAGGCCTTCGGTTACTACGTCGCCCGCGTCAAGCTGCCGAAGCAACCGGGTCACTGGCCCGCCTTCTGGCTCATGGCGCCGGGCGTCAACACGGTCGGCAACCAAGGCCGCGACGGCACCGAAATTGACATCATCGAAGTGCCGTGGCGGGACGGGCGATTGACCTCGAACCTGCACTGGGACGGCTACGGCCAAGACCTCAAGTCGGCCGGAACCAAGTTCAGCCGGCCGGAGGTCATGAAAGGCTGGCACACCTTCGGTTTGCTGTGGCTGCCGACCGAGTATGTTTTCTACGTGGATGGCCAGGAAACCTGGCGCAGCTCGGCGGGCGGCGTGTCGCAGGTCCCGGAGTTTATCAAGCTGACCGAGGAAATCGGCGACTGGGGCGGCGATATTCACAAGGCCAGTTTGCCGGACTATTGCGAAGTGGACTACGTCCGCGTTTACGAAGCCAGGGCGGCGCAGAGCAACTGACATTGGCATTCGCTCCAAGGTAACCTGGGCTGATTTGACGGTGGTTTTCTGAGGTTCGGCTTTGCCACAGAGCCAGCCCGTGAACGCTCGCGGGCCCTAAATCCCGCCCTAGATCCAGCCTTGCAATCCCCCCGGCAGCGGCGCAGAATCGCGGTCAGTGGCGCAGCATTAGATCGAAGGGCACCAAAATGAAACTCCAAGAATCTCTCATCGAACTCGTCTGTCTGATCGCGCTCTGCAGTGCTTCGCTCGACGCCTTCGCCCAGGTCTCTGCCCTTGATTTGTGCACTACCAACCAGGATTGCCTTGGGGGTTTCTGGACCGCGGTGGAAAAGGGAAACGATCCCGTCACGATTGTCTCCTTCGGCGATTCAATGGCCGCCTCCGGGTCTTCGATTGGGAGCAGTATGATGGACCGTTTTGTCGCCTGCCTACGAACAGCCGGCTACGCGTTCGATAACTATCGCAACACGATGATGGGATACACCACCAACGGAGCGTTTGATCTTGCGCAGTCTGCATTCTGGTTCATGAAACACTTTCAGCTTCCGCCGGGAGGGGGAGTATTCTGGTTGTCGCAGGTGCCGCCGACCGGCGTTATGTGCGATAGTTTGGGCCTGTACTACGTGGCGCAGCCAGCAGGAGGCGCTCTCGCCTTGTCCGTCTCGACTAATGGGGGTCCGTGGGGGCGTGTGCTCACGGTTGACGGCTATTCGCCGACTCCGGTTGGCCGTTTCACAAATATTCTACTCCATCTCGACAGGCATCGCCTGCTCGTGGAGAGTTTGACGGGAACCAACATCGTGCTGGGCCCCCAAGCTCTCGACAGTTCTTCACATGGCGTGAAAGTGACGTTTATCAATCAAAGCGGCATTCCCCTGGAGGTGGTTACAAATGTTCCGTTGTCAATCCGCGTTCCCATTTTCCAGGCACTCAACCCAAAGCTTTTGATCTGGCACATGAAAGAGCCGATAGGCGATGAGACCAGAGTGAGGTTGGAAGAGTGCGAGGCGTGGTGGTCCAATGCAGTTCCGAATATGAACGTGGTTTACGTCGGAACCCCGTACATGTGGCTGGACACGAACAGTTCAAACACGATTGACCAGAATACCATTGTCCGCTCAATCGCTCTGAAATACCACCGGGCTTACGTGGACTGCATGAACCCAAGCGTAAGTTATCCGTGGTTGGTACAGCAGGGTTACATTTCTACGGACGGGTGCCACTTGACTCTGCCGGGCGACACGTGCTTCAGCAACATTGCCTGGAACGACCTTGGGTTCTATGCGTTGGGCGCGCCACGGGCGCTTGCCATCGAGCGAAACCAAGGTTCGGTCAATCTCCATTATGCGACCACCAACGGGATCATCTATACGCTGGAAGCGTCCACTAACCTGTTTCACTGGCAATCCCTCTCCTCCGTGCCAGGCGATAGCGGTCCTGACGGGGGCGCCTGCTTACGTGGCACCGGAAATGCGACCCGGCGCCTCGCATCCGCTTGAACCACGTCGGGTCGGAGACCGCCACTCCGTCCCGCCATGACTGGCCGATTACTCAAAGGCCCAATCCATCCCTGCCTCTGACTCGGCGACCAGAGCACACCCCGCTCCGCGGCCAGAACGACCTCCACCAGCCACTCCCCATGTACCTCCAGTGCCTCCGTAGTACCTCAGCAGTACCTCTGTATAGCTAACGGAGGTACTACGGACGTACTACGGACGTACCATTGGGGCACTGGGGGGGGCTTTGACGAGAAGGTTTGGGTGGAGAATCGGTGCTTGGGGCCTTGCGCTCTCACAGCGTCAATCCCGGTAGGAAAGCCTGGCGGCAGGGATCGGCTGCCTGAGCAGGGCCGATTCCACCGAATCAGCGAAGAACTGCTTTCACTCTGCATCCACATGGCGCCTTGACCTTTGCTTGTCATTCGGGCCGGGTTCGGGTAGTCTCAACCCGTTCGAACATCGCTCATGCAACGCTTGCTCGTGATGACTGTGATTGGTCAGGACCGGCCGGGTCTGGTGGATTCGGTTGCCGGCCTGGTGGCGGAGCATGGCGGGAATTGGCTGGAGAGTCGAATGTCGCGCCTGGGCGGTCACTTTGCGGGCATCCTGCGCGTGGAGGTTCCCGGTGAAAACGAGCCGGCGCTGGTGGCAGGGTTGAAGAAGCTGGAATCGCGGGGGCTAACAGTGGTGGTACACCCCGACCAGCCCAAGCCGATTCCGGCATCACCCCGGCAGAGCGTGCTGGAGATTGTCGGCCAGGATCGACCGGGAATCGTACGCGAGATTTCGCATGCGCTCGCCAGCTTCGGCGTGAACGTCGAGGAGCTTCACACCGAGTGCGCGAGCGCGGCCATGTCGGGCGAAACCCTGTTCAAAGCCCGCGCCCGGCTGAGCCTGCCCGAGTCGTGCGACACGGCGCAGATCCGCGAGAAGCTCGAGCGAATTGCCGCGGACCTGATCGTGGAAATCTCGCTGGCAGACCTCCCCGAGCCACCGCGAGGTTGAACCATTGCCACTCCGCCGCTGATGAATCAGTTAAGGCCCGGCCTTTGACTTGAGGAAGACCTCCTTCCGAGCCTGCTGACGCAGGAGCAGCGACATCGAGAAGCCCGCGGTTAGCAGCGCCGCGCCGAGGCCGAAGGCGTAGAGCGACGCTTGCGGGCCGCAGCGGTCCTTCATTCGGGCGACAGCCTGCGGGCCGACGATGCCAGCGGCAGACCATGCGGTCAGGACGCAGCCGTAGAGCACCGGCATGAGGCGGTCGCCGAAGGTGTTGAGCACGAATGACGGCATCACGCCGAACCCGCCGCCGTAGCAAAGCAGCACATAGCAAACCAGAACCCCGAACAGCCACGGGTGACGAGTCAGGGCCAGCGCGCAAAAGGCGAGGATCTGGGTTGCCAGCATGAGCCGAAAGGCGGCGAGCTGGCCAAGGCGGTCCGAGAGGGCGCCCCAGAAGAGCCGCCCCAACCCGTTAAACACCGAGCTGACGGCAATCAAAGTCGCGCCGCAACCTGTCAGGTCCGCTGCAGACAACGCCGGGTCGGCCTTCTTCCACAAATCCTGCAGAAGGGGCGATTGGAACCCGATGATGGCGATGCCGGCGGTGATGTTGCAAAAGAACAGCAGCCATAGGAGCGCAAATCGCCGCGAGCACAAGTACACGCGCACCGACTCGATGCCAGGCACCCTCGCAGTTGGCTGGGAAAGCGCAAAGCTCCGGCTCTGTCTGTCCGTGTTCCCGCGCGAAACTCCCGCAACCGGAGAGCTGCGTTCCGGCGCAAAGGACTCGCGCAGGCGCGCCTCGCGGTCGGCTGGCATCAAGGCGGCAGGGGCGTCAGGGGCGGGAGGATTGCTCAGGCACAAGGCGGCGGCGACTCCCACCACGCCAACAATGAGGCCCGCGCCGGCGAAGACGCGAGGGAGATCGCCCGAAAAGGATGACTGGAGCGCCGGGGCGATGCCTTTGCTCATCAGCAGTGCGCCGAAGCCGAAGCCCATCACCACCATGCCGGTCACGAGCCCCCTTTTGTCTGGAAACCATTTTGCCGCAGTGGCCACCGGCGTGACGTATCCCAGGCCCAGGCCGATCCCGCCCAGCACGCCGTAGCCGGCCCACAGCAGCGGCAGCGATCTCAACTCCAGGGCGAGGGCAGCCAACAGATGACCGGCGGCGTAAAGGAAGCTGCCGGTGACCGCCAGCTTGCGGGGGCCGAATCGCGGAAGGCAGAGTCCGCCCACTGCGGCCGCCAAGCCCAGGCAGCCGATGGCCAGACTAAAGGTCCAGGCCACCTGGGTGTTGCGCCATCCATAGCTCTCGACCAGTGGCTTTTGGAAGTAGCTCCAGGCATAGACCGAGCCGAGACACAACTGGAGCACAGTGCCCATCACGGCCACGAACCAGCGGTTCGGGCGGAGAGGCATTAGAACAAACCCACCGTGTTGCCGTTGGCATCGACATCCATGGCCTCGGCCGCCGGCACTTTGGGTAGGCCCGGCATGGTCATGATGTCGCCCGTCAACACCACGACGAATCCAGGGCCGGCGCTGAGCCGTGCGTCCCGCAGCGGCACGGTGAATCCCCGAGGGCGGCCCCGCAGGTTCGGGTCCGACGAAAACGAGTACTGGGTCTTGGCCATGCAGATCGGCAAATGGATAAACCCGGCATCCTCGAAGGACTTGAGCTTCTCCGCCGTCTTGCCTTCCGCCACGACATCGTCGGCGCCATAGATCTTGCGGGCGATGCAGCGCACCTTCTCGAGCAGCGGCAGGTTGTCCGGGTAGGTGAACTGCACCGGGCCGCTGGCGGGTTTGGAGGTGGTCTCGATGACTAGCCGCGCCAGGTGTTCGGCGCCGGCCCCGCCCCGGGCGAAGTGTTCCGAAAACGCGATAGGCACTCCGACTTGGTCGCACGCGTCGCGCACCACCTGCCCTTCGTCCGGGGTATCACCCCCAAAGACATTGACCGAGACGATGACGGGCAGGCCAAAGGACTGGAGGTTTTCGATATGTTTTAGCAGGTTGTCCAGCCCGCGGGTCAGCGCGGCCAGGTTGGGTTGGGAAAGGTCCGGCACCTTGACGCCGCCGTGGTATTTCAAGGCCCTGATGGTGGCGACCAGGACCGCCGCGTCGGGGCGCAAGCCGGCTTTCCGGCACTTGATGTTGAGGAATTTCTCCGCGCCGAGGTCCGCGCCAAAGCCGGCCTCGGTGACCGTGAATTCGGCCAGCCGCATGGCGAGCTTGGTGGCGGTGACGGTATTGCAACCGTGGGCGATATTGGCGAAGGGGCCGCCATGGACCAAGGCCGGGTTGCCTTCGAGAGTCTGCACGAGGTTGGGCTGGATGCCGTAGCGCATGACCACGGTCATCGCCCCGTCGGCTTTGAGGTCCCGGGCCGTGATGAATTTGCCGGCCTGGGAGTAGGCGACGATGGTCCGGCCCAGCCGCTCCTTGAGTTCCGGCAGGGACTCGGAAAAGCAGAGCGTCGCCATGATTTCGGAGGCCGGGGTAATGTCGAAGCCAGACTCGCGGGGAATGGAGTTGCCGGTGCCGCCAAGGCCGAGGACGATCTGCCGGAGGGCACGCTCGTTCATGTCGAGCACCCGGCGCCAGACGATGCGCCGCTGGTCGATGCCCAGCGCGTTGCCGAAATGCAGGTGGTTGTCGAGCATGGCCGCCAGCAGGTTGTGGGCCGAGGTGACGACGTGGAAGTCGCCGTTGAAATGTAGGTTGATCTCTTCCATCGGCGCGACCTGCGCGTGGCCGCCCCCAGTCCCGCCGCCCTTGACGCCGAAGCAGGGGCCGACCGAGGGTTCGCGCAGGCAGACAGCGGCGCGCTTGCCCAGCCTATTAAGGGCATCCGTCAGACCGATGCTCGTGGTGGTTTTGCCTTCACCCGCCGGGGTCGGGTTAATGGCCGTGACGAGGACCAGCTTGCCAGTGGGGGCGTTGGCCAGCCGGCGGTAGAGGTCGAGCGTGATCTTGGCCTTGGTCTTGCCAAAGAACTCGAGATCATCATCCTGGACGCCCAGCTTGGCGGCGACGGCCTCGATAGGCAGCAGTTTAGTTTGCCGGGAGATCTCTAAAGCACTGAGTTGCTTGGGGTTCATGGTTGGCCGGGTAAAAGAAATACCGTTTCGTGCACTTGATTCTGGCAGATTTTTCAGCTTCGATCATGCCTTAAGTGCGCCCATTATGCGGAGCCGCTGCACCCCGTCAAACTGTTAGATGTCCGCCAGGCCAGCATTGTGGTCGTCCACATAACAGAGCTAACGGAGACTCTTTTCTTCGTTCCCTCGCTTGGCTCCTGTTGAAGACCAGCCCGCACTCTAAAGGTATCTGCGCCCGTGACTCCTCCAAAGCCGGTAGGGACGTTTCGCCGGAACTTCCGTCTCCTGGCTGGTGCGAACGCTCGGCAGAGACTGTCTCAAGACTGCCAGACCCGCCGAAGGCAGGGCTTGGCGCTTCAATGCTTTGGCGGGGCAGCAGCGCCCCCTTTTCCGTCCGGAGGTTCTTTTCCGGGTAGCTCCGGCCGGATCCATTTCGTGTAGGCGCGGGGGCCAAAATACTCGTAACCTTTGCCTTCATTGGAAGTCCCCGAAACCATGCTATGAATGAACCCGTTCCGCTCCACCTGCACGGTGTGGTAGATCTTCCGCTCCGGGTTCTCCTTAAGGATGAATTGGACGCGGCCATCGAGGGCCGTGAATCTCTGGAACTCCGCGTTGGTCTGGGTCGTGAACTTGAAATCTTCGGCCAAGTCGCGCTGCATGGCCTGGCTCTTGCCCCACGTGCCGCCGGCCGCACTTACGAAGTTCGTGCCGTTGAGCAAAGCGACCGCGTCGTTGTAGGCGAGCACGCAGAGGCAATGCTGGCCCGTGGCAGCGAGCCACTTGGCGAGTTTGTCTTTGTGGCCCAAGGAGGAGTCATAGGCGTAGTTGCTGTCCAGGAACGCAATGCGCACTACCTCATCGGGAAGCTGGTCCACGGCATTGAGATAGCCGAAAGTAAAGCTGCCGCCGCCGCTGTGGCCGGTGAGGACAATCTCCACTTCGCGCCCGGCAAAGAGCTTCTTCACGGTCGCAATGATCTCGGGGATCAGCTTGTCACCGTGCTGCTTGCGCCAAGCCGGCCAGCTCTTGGAAGCCGCTTCGAGGTAGGCAACCACGACCACGCGGTCCTGGATGAGGCGGCGCAGGAAGCGGGTTTGCGCGCCAATGTGCTGAATGTCGTAATGCCAGTCATCGCCGGGCTGCATCACTTTGCCGATGGTCTGGTCGGTGGTGTTACCATTCGGCAAGGCATAGAAGATGAGCAGGACTTTCCTGCCCGCCTTGAAGGATGATGGCCCGGGGGCGTTGACGCGGACTTTGACCTCAGGCTGAAAGGTGAACGAGGTGATCCGCTCGTCGAATTCCGGACTCTCCAGCAGGCTGGTCACGCTGCTGGCGTTGGTCGTGGTTTGCGATGTTGGTCCTGACGGGCTTGCCTTGGCCGGGAGCGGCGGCAGGGCGTTGGTGGGATAACGAGGGTCCGGGATTCGGCCTTCGTTGCTTAGGAGGCTGGCCAGGGCCGGGTCCGCGAGCACTTCAGCGACCGTCTTCCTGGCGCCGTTCACAGTCATCTTCTGCTGCACCAGGCGAGTGCACTGGCTGTAATCCACCCAGGCGGCGCTATGCTTCAGGTAGAGCGGCTGGATGGGGACACCATTGGTCTGGTGCCAGCCGTAGATGGCGACCTTCCCCGGGGCCGAGGCCAGCTTCGTCGAGATCACCACGTCCTTTTGGTGCCCGGCGACCAGCGCACCGAGTGGGTGCGCTTTCAGTTGTTCCGCCCGCTGGGCCCGGACGATTGTATTGTGATTGCTGAACACCGGCACGGTGGTCATGGCCGGGCTGGGGGGAATCGGCACGGGCGCCAGCTTCACCTCGGCGGCGGCATAGATTTCGTCCACCATCTTCGGCGTCGGCAGGGAGCAGTGCAAGGCGTCGGCGATCCGCTGGCCGGTGTTGGGCGAGACTGGGATAAGGAAATAGTCGTCGTCGGAGCCAATCGCCAGGTAATCGGGAGTGACGTAGAAGGTCGCGCTGTTGGTCTTGCCCTCGGCGATGCTCGTGGCCGGCACGGGACAAAGTTTGCGAAGGAAATTGGGGACGTTGCCGGAAGTGACCTGGGCCATGATCTCCTGCTCACGCTCTCGCAGGTCGAGCGGATCGATGCGCCGGGCAAACTCCGTGCCGGTCAGGGCGTCGGCGGAGCGGGAAGGCAGGTCGAGGTTTTGGGCTGGGAGAGAAGCGCAAAGGAAGAGGGCGCCAAGGCTAGCCAATGCGTGCCCGGGAAGCCGGCAATGTCGTAGCGCAGATTTCCAATCT
>CAWGGD010000056.1:0-167042 GCA_963822005.1 uncultured Verrucomicrobiae bacterium
AGTTCTTTAGCCGTAGCGGCCTTCGATGTATTCGGCGGTCTTGGGGTGCTTGGGGGTGAGGAAGAGGTCCTCGGTGCGGCGGTGCTCGATGATCTCGCCCAGCAGCATGAAGATGCACTCGTCGCTGGCGCGGCGGGCCTGGGCCATGTTGTGGGTGACGATCAGGATGGTGTAGCGGCCCTTGAGGCCGAACATCAGTTCCTCGATGGCGCGGGTGCCTTCGACATCAAGTGCAGAGCAGGGTTCGTCCATGAGGATGACGCGCGGTTTGAGCGGCAGGAGGCGGGCGATGCAGAGTTTCTGCTGCTGTTCGAGCTGGAGGCTGGTGGCCTTTGGCGTCGAGGCGGTCCTTGAGGTCGTTCCAGAGGCCGACCTCCGTCAGCGCCGTCTCGACGGCCTGGTCAAGGCTGGCACGGCTGAGGGCGTCGCCCTCGCCGTGGATACGGAGGCCGAAGACGACGTTCTCGTATACCGAGATGGGGAGGGGGTTGGGCCGCTGGAAAACCATGCCGACCGACTTGCGCAGCTCGATCAGGGAGACGTCGGGGTCGTAGATGTTCTTGCCGAGGATCAGGATCTGGCCGGTGGTGGTGACGTAGCCGTAGCGCTCGTTGACCCGGTTGAAGCAGCGCAGGAGGGTGGTCTTGCCGCAGCCGGAGGGACCGATGAGCGAGGTGATCAGGCCTTCCTTAATGTCCACGCTGACATTGATGAGCGCCTGGAACTTCGCATACCAGAGGTTCAGGTCGCGCGTCGTAATGCAGGGCTGGGGGGAGGCGCTCATCCGAAGATGCCGTTGACGTATTCGTAGGTCTGCCGATTGGCGGGCTTGTCGGAGAAGATGACGTCGGTGCGATCCAGTTCCACAATTTCGCCCTTCCAGAGGAACATGGTGCGATCGGCCAGACGGCGGGCCTGCTGGGTGAGGTTGGTTACGAGGATGATGGTCATGCTGCGGCGCAGTTCCTTAAGCACGTCCTCGATGCGCATGGTGGTGACGGGGTCAATGGCGATGGAGAACTCGTCCAGGCAGAGAATCTCGGGTTGATGGGAGAGGGCGCGGGCGATGGTGAGGCGCTGTTGCTGGCCGCCGGAGAGCTTGGTGCCGAGGTTGTCGAGGCGGTCTTTGACTTCGTCCCAGAGGGCGGCCTGGCGCAGGCACTGTTCGACGATGGCGTCCAGTTCGCTCTTGCGCCTCATGCCGGCGCAGCGCGGGGCGAAGGCGACGTTGTCGTAGATGCTGAGGGGCAGCCCCACAGGCAGGGGGGCGACCATGCCGATCTTGCGGCGGAGGGCGAAGACGTCCCTGACGTTGCGGACGTTTTCGCCGTCCACTTCAATCGCGCCCGAGACGCGAGCGTCGGGGGTGAAGTCGATGGTGCGGTTGAGGCAGCGCAGGAGGGAAGTCTTGCCGGATTGAGCGGGGCCGATGATGCCGAAGATCTCGTTGGGCTGGATGAGGAAGGAAATGCCGTGGATGACCTCTTTGTGGCCGTAGGCGAGGCGCAGGTCGCGGACAGTGATTCTGGGGGTGGCAGCTCATTACCACTTCTTCCGGGAACGCAGGTAGCCGCGGACGAGGATGGCGGTGGCATTGACGAGCAGGACCGAGCCGAGCAACACCACGGCGGTGGCGAACGGGATGGATTCTCTTACGCCGGGAACCTGGGTCGAAAGGGTGTAGAGGTGCATCGAGAGGGCCATGCACTGCTCGTGCAGGGCGTAGGGAAAGAGGTCGCCTTTTTGCACGGCCTTGTAGAACACCGCCCCGGTGAACATGATCGGCGCCGTCTCGCCCGCCGCCCGGCTGACCTGCAGAATGATGCCGGTGAGAATACCGCTGATCGCGTTGGGCAGGACCACGGCCTTGATGGTCTGCCAGCGCGTGGCACCGACATTCCAACAGGCCTCGCGGAAGGTGCGGGGCACGCTCGCCAGCGCCTCGCGTGTGCTGGCGATGATGACGGGCAACGTCATGATGGCTAGAGTCAGGGAGGCCGAGATAATGGAGTAGCCGAACTGGGCGGCATACACAAAGGCCCCCAGCCCAAAGAGGGCGTGCACGATGCTCGGCACGCCGGCCAGGTTGATGACCGCCAGGTTGATGATGCGGTTGAACCAGTTTTCCCGGGCGTACTCGTTCAGGTAAACCGCGGCCAGAACCCCGACGGGGGCGGACACGGCCAAAGAGAGGACGACGAGGTAGATCGTGCCGACAAGGGCGGGCCAGACGCCGCCTTCTCTCATCCCGCGCACAGGCACATCAATCAGGAAGCTCAAGTTGAGAGACGGCCAAGCCCGCTGGACAAGGTAGCCGATGATGAGGACCAGCGGAACAATCATTGAGGCGGTCATGCCACAGAACACCCACTTGGCGATGCGCTCCTGGCGCAACTTGCGTCGAACGAGTGGAGTTTCGGCAAACATCACTTCCTCCTAATCCCGCGCACGATCATGTCGGCGGTGAAGTTAACCACAAAAGTCATCAGGAATAGCAGCACCCCAGTGAGGAACAAGACGCGGTAGTGCTCAGAATTGGCCGGGGCTTCGCCCAGCTCGGCGGCGATGTTTGCGGTGAGTGTCCGCACCGAATCAAAGATGCTGTGGGGGATGTGCACCGCGTGTCCGGTCGCCATGAGGACCGCCATCGTCTCACCGACGCCGCGCCCGACGCCGAGTAACACGGCGGCCAGGAGGCCATTCTTGGCCGCCGGCAGCAGCACGCGCCGGATGAGTTGCCAGCGCGTTGCGCCCGAGCGCCAGGCCGGCCTCCCGATAGGAATCCGGCACCGCCTTGAGGGCGTCCTCGCCGATGGAGACGATGATCGGCACGCTCATCAGCGCCAGGATGATGCCTCCATTGAGGACGTTCACGCCAACGGGAGCGCCCGTGTATTGTACGATCAACCGGCTCATGACTGTCAGACCGATGAAGCCCCAGACTACACTGGGAATGGCCGCCAGCAGTTCGATGACCACTTTCAGCGTTTCCTTGACCCGGCCGCCGCAGAACTCGGAGAGATAGATAGCCGCCCCCAGACCGAACGGCACGGCGAGGAGCATGGCCAGGGCCGTGACGCTGAAGGTGCCGGCGAGCATGGCGAGCACACCGTAGCGCTTGTTGAGTTCCGATGTCGGATGCCACTGTTCGCTGAACAGGAATTGGCTAAGGCTAAAGTGCTTGCTGGCGAGGACCGGGAAGGCTTCTTTGAAGACAAAGAAGAAGATGCCCAGAACAAAGATGATCGCGCTGATGCCGCAGAGATAGATCAGGGCCTCGAGGGCCCGCTCGGCCAGCACGCTCCAAAGCGGCCGTGCGGCTTTGCGGACTGCAAAGCTTGTCTCAGCCGGGATGGATGTTGTGGGTGTGGTCATCGTGTCACGAAGCCGACCTCCGGTCGATATGGCCGGCTTGGGGCGATTGGGAAACGCCAGGTGCGACGGCTTCCCTTCGGCGCTGGCTACTTGCTGCGCGCCTCGGCAGGAAGCGGGACGTAGCCGCTGGCCTCGACCACCTTTTGCCCGGCATCCGACAGCATCCAATCAATGTACTTCTTAACCGCCCCTTGCGGCTCTCCCAGCGTATAGACCTGCAGCGAGCGGGCGATGGGATAGGTCTTGGCCAGGGTGTTGGCTACGTTCGGTTCATAGGCCGGGTCGGCCGCGGCTTTCTTGACTTTCAGCATTTTGACGGCCGGGGTGGCGTAGCCCATGCCGCTATAGCCGATGGCCGTGAGGGTGGAGCCGACTAGCTCGACGACTTCCTTGGAGCCATTCATGTCTCGGGAGCCGAGTTTGAAGTCTTTCTTGTTCAGCACATGCTCGCGCAGGAACTCATAGGTGCCCGAACTTGATTGCCGGCTGACGCGGACGATTTCGTCGCTGGATGTCCCGGGTATCTTCACGCCCAGATCTGACCATTTGGTGATCTTGCCGCCCTCCATGTAAATCTGCGCGATCTGATCGAGCGTGATTTCGTTCAGGGGGTTGTCTTTGTGCACGTAAATGGCCAGAGCATCGTAGCCGACAATAAATTCCTTCGGCTCCTTGCCCGTGTTCTTCTTTGCCGCCTCGATCTCCTCCTGCTTCATGTTGCGGCTGGCATTGGCGATATCGATCGTCCCCTTCTCCAGGGCCGCGATGCCCACGCCCGAACCGCCGCCGGACACCTCCACGTCCGCATTCGGCGCGACCTTCTTGTATTCTTCGGCCCACGCCTGGGCGAGGTTGACCATCGTGTCGGAGCCTTTGTTCTGGATGGTGGCTTTCGCGGCGGTGTCGCCACCACTGTCGAGCCCGGAGCTAGGGCTTTTGCCACAGCCGGTTTGCAGGAGGCAGAGGGCCAGTGCCGTGGTGAATGCGGGGGTGAGGATGTGGAGGAATTGAGAGTGTGTGTGTTTTTTCATGATTTTGATTCGTTTGAGGGTTCTTCCAATATTGCGGCCAGGAGTTCTTTGATGTGGGATTCCAAGCTCTGGTAGGCCGATTCGAAGGCGGCGAGGGCGGGGTCTGATGGACCACCGGCAGCCGTTGGATCCTTTATCGACCAAGTGAAGAAAATGGTTTTGCCGGGCCGGATGGGAAAGGCCTTGCGAGCCTGGGTGCCGAGCGCGACCACTACCTGGAAGTGTTGCCAGTCCGGCACTTGCTCGAGGGGTTTGCTTTGGTGGCTGGAGATGTCGATGCCCTTCCCGGCCATGAACTTGACCACGCGCTCATCGATAGGTTGCGGCGCGGCGCCGGCGCTGCTGAAGACGAATCGGGGCTGGCGCAGGGCGGTGGCGATGCCTTCGGCCATCTGGCTCAGACGCGCGTTGTCGAGGTCGAAGAACAGGATGCGGAAAGCGTCGGCTCCCTTGTGCTTGGTAAACTCTCCGGTGCACATGTAGAGGACTTCTTCGCACAGGTTCTTGGCCTGGTCGGTGACGCGCTCGAACCGGCGCGCGATGGTCATGAGCGGGGTGAGGGCCGCGGCCGGGAGCTGGTTCCTGCGGCTGAGTTCCGCCAGTTCGGCGTTGATGCTGTTGCGCAGCGTGTTGGCCTCCTCCTCCATCACCATCGTCCGCGTCGCCTGATCGGCGTCCTGCTGCAGGAAGGATTCGACGGCTTCCCGGAGCATGCGGATGGAGAGCTCGCCGAGTTCGACAAACAGGGCGGTTGGCGGGTGGGGCTCCAGTCCACTGACCGCCAGCACCTGGCGGGCGACGCTTTCAGCGTAATCGCCGATGCGCTCCAGCTCCTTGTTGATCTGGACGGCCGTGAAGACGAACCTCAGATGGCCGGCCACCGGCTGGTGGCGGACGAGGAACTCCAGGCACAGCCGGTTAAGGTCGGTTTCCAGCTCGTCGATATACTGGTCCCGCAGGATCACGCCGTAGGCCAACTGCCGGTTGCGCTGCACCAGCGCTTGCAAGCTCGCGTGCAGTGCGCGCTCGCTCAATACGGCCATCTCCTTGACCTTTGCTCGCACGAGACCAATGTCCCGCTGGAGCGTTTCTTCAAAATGCGTTTGTGTGTTCACTGCTGTGATTCCGAACCGGTCGTCGTGTGCTTCGGTCTTTCCGTGCAGCTCCACGTCTGCACGAATGTAAACTTAGCATGTTACGGAAAGGAGGCGAGCTTGTTACAATTGTGTGACAAAAGGGAAGGCGCTCCGCACCCAAGCCGTACGGGGATGGGGTGGTGCTTTTTTCGTGCGCTTCCCCGCCCGTCGGGTAGAACTGAGGAACTATGGTTTCGCTACCGAAGTTGTCCGGCAAAGAAGACAGGTTCCGCACGCTGCTGGAGGCCAGCGACGAGGAAGCGCGCTGCGGCGTGCTGGCGCTGGTCAAGCTGAGCAAGGCGCTCGACCGACCGGTGGCGGTGGAAGAGTTCGCCTATGCGCGTCGGAAGGATAAGCAGATCACGCGGGTGATTAGCGATTACTGGAGGAAGCCATGGACCGTTGCCGGGACGCCGGCAATCTCGTCGCGCATATCGCTCTGAAGCACTCCTGACCAGCCATGACTCTTCTGCTGACAGTCATCCTGGTGGCGCTGGTGTTTGAGTACATCAATGGCTTCCACGACACCGCCAACTCGATCGCGACGGTCGTGGCAACCAAGGTGCTGACGCCGCGCCAGGCGGTCCTGCTCGCGGCCATGACCAACCTGCTCGGCGCCCTTTGGGGCACCGCGGTGGCCAAGACCATTTCCTCGGGCCTGGTTGACGCTAAACTGGTGGCGATGACCTCGGAGGTGATGATCTGCGCCTTGTTCGGGCGGGATTGTCTGGAACCTCATCACCTGGTGGTTCGGGCTGCCTTCCAGTTCCAGCCATGCCTTGATCGGCGGGCTGTGCGGTGCGGCGCTCGCTGCGTCCGGCAACAACTGGCAGGTCATCATCTGGTCCCAGCCGAGCCAGCAGCATTGGTTTCACGGCAAGGGATTGCTCTGGAAAGTGATCGTGCCGATGGTCACCTCGCCCCTGGCCGGCCTTCTGTTAGGCTTCCTGGTCATGGCGGCCCTTTATCTCCTGCTCCAACACGCGCGCCCGGCCTGGGTCAATCGCTTCTTTGGCCGCGCCCAAATGCTCAGTGCCGGCGCCATGGGCTTCATGCACGGGACCAACGACGCGCAGAAGACCATGGGCATCATCGCGCTCACCCTGCTCACCGCCACCAAGGCCGGACAATTGGAGCACCTCCCCGGCTGGCTGTCCTTTCTCCACACCCCGGCGCCGTTCCCGGGCAAGGAAATGGAAATCGCGGTATGGATCAAAGTCATCTGCGCGCTTACCATGGCCGCCGGCACCGCCGTCGGCGGCTGGCGCATCATCAAGACCCTCGGCCACAAAATGGTGAAGCTGCAACCGATCAACGGCTTTGCCGCCGAGACCAGCTCCGCCACGGTTATTCTGGCGGCCACTCACCTCGGCATTCCCGTCTCCACTACCCATAACATCTCCGCTGCCATCATGGGCGTCGGAGCCGCCCGGCGCCTCAACGCCATCAAATGGACCGTGGTCGAACGCATGGTTTGGGCCTGGATCCTGACCATTCCGATCAGCGGCCTGCTCGCCTACGGCCTGGTGCGGCTGCTGCAGCACCTGGGGGCGGCCCAGCCACCTGCTTGATCGCGCTCACTTGTCCAAACACTCACGCACCGCTTTGGCCAAATGTGCGCGGGTATATGGCTTCTGCAGGAACATGGCGCCGCGGTGGAGGACATCGGTATTTGTCTCCTCCAGGTTATATCCGCTGGTGAAAATGACCTTAAGCCGCGTATGGCCGGCCCGCAGTTTGACCGCTAACTCCCGGCCCGACATGCCCCCCGGCATGACGACATCCGTCAGCAGCAGGTCAACCGATCCGGGATTGCCTTCCCACACCTGCAATGCCTCCGCACCGGAACCCGCCTCCAACACCCGATAACCGCAATCCTGCAGAATAACCTGCGCCATTTCGCGCAACACTGGCTCATCCTCGACCACCAAAATGGTTTCGTGGCCACCTGGCACCGTGGAGGCAACGGGCGATTCCGGCGGCAGTGCTTTGACCGATTCGCTGCTGGCGGGAAGGAGCACGTTGAAGGTGCTCCCCCTGCCGACCTCGCTGCTGACTTCAATCCAGCCCTCGTGCTGCTTCACAATGCCATACACCGTCGCCAGCCCCAAACCTGTGCCTTTCCCGACTTCCTTGGTGGTGAAGAACGGCTCGAAAATCCGTGTCATCGTCGCCCGGTCCATGCCGCAGCCGGTGTCGCTGACGCGCAGGCGGACAAACGCGCCCACCCGCGTCTCGGGATGGGTCTGCGCGTAGGCCTCGTCCACTTCGACCGTCTGGGTGCTGATCGTCAGGGTGCCCCCTTGCGGCATGGCGTCCCGCGCATTGACCGCGAGGTTCATAATCACCTGCTCGATCATGCCCGTGTCCGCGTGCACGGCGGGCAGTTCAGGCGGCGGATGGAATTCGAGCGTGATGGTTTCGCCGAGCAACCGCTGGAGCATCTTCGCCAGGTCGCTCACCACCCGGCGCAGGTCCTGCGCCTGCGGCCTCATCACATTCTTGCGGCTGAACGTGAGCAACTGCCGCGTCAGACCCGCCGCCCGCTCCGCGGCAGAGAGAATCGCGTTGGCGCCCTCCACCAGCTCCGGCGCCAGGCTGCTCTTGGCCAGCAGCATCCCCGAATGGCCCTGGATCACCGTCAGCATGTTGTTGAAATCGTGCGCCACCCCCGAGGCCAGTTGGCCAATGGACTCCATCTTCTGCGACTGCCGCAACTGCGCTTCCAGGCTGAGCTGGTCGGTGATGTCCCGGACGTAGCAATGCACCACTTGGCTGGCGATCACCGGATGCAAGGACCAGGAAAGCGTGCGTCCGCCGAACTGGGTTTGCAGATTCTGAATGCTCTGGCCCGTTCCCAGGCAGCCGCCGATCAGCTCCAGCACGTCCGGTGGCAGGAGCCGGCCCGGACCTTCTTCGTTCACGGAACGGGCCAGCATCCGCGCCGCCTCGTTGAAATAGGTCACCGTCCCGGCCCGGGTTAGCTCCAGCGCCGGGTTGGGGTTCAACTCGGCAAAAACCGCCACCTTTTGCAGTTCGGCCTCGGCCCGAATCCGTTCCACCGCCATCGCCAGCGCCGTCGCCAGCGAGAACAGGAAATGGATTTCGTCCTCCGTGAATTCCCGCTGCCGTGCCGTGTGCGCCCCTAGAACGCCAAACGCCTGCCCGTGCCCGGCAATCGCCACCATGATGCCGCTCGTCACTTTGTGGTCCAGCAACAAGGAGGAGCCGTGGAAGCGCCCCTCGCCGGGCAGGTCATTGAACGCCACCGCCTCCCCGGCGGTAAGCGTGAAGCCGGCCTCCGTCTGCGGGTCGGCCGGAATAATGGCCCTTCCCACATGGCCCTCCTTCCAGCCCACTCCGGCCCGCAGCAGCAGGAATCTGCCGCCCGGCTGTAACTCCAGTATGTAACAGTATTCGACCTCCAGGGTCTGAGCCGCCAGCATCACCGCCTGGTTGAGCAGCGCCGGAAATATCATTGCTGACCATAGCGAACTGCCCCAGGGCTGCCACCACCGTCTGCTGAAATGAGCGGTTCAGCAGCGTTTTCTCGGCCTGCTCGCGCTCTTTGACGCGCTGCTCGAGCGACGCCGCCATGCCGTCGAAGGTCTGCGCCAGCTCCCCCAATTCCCCCCGCTCGCGCGACAGACCCGTGCGGACGGTCAGATCGCCGGCGCCGAACTGCCGGGCCGCTCTGGCCAGGATGCGAACCTGGCGCAGAATAAACCGCTCACCGCCAAACCATGCCGCCCCCAGAGCCACCAAACCGACCACAAACTCGGTCCAAGTCAGTTGGCCGCCGAAATGGGTGGCATAGTACTTGTCCGCGAAGTACAGGAGCACGGAAGCCGGTGCGACCGCCAGGAAGACTGTTCCCACTAGCCGAAACCGCAAGCTGGAGAAGCGGGTCATAGCGTTTTGAGGTGTTGGCTGCTCCGCCAGAGTAACCGACCGCCCGGCCCTGCGCCAAGAGATATCTCCGACCGTTTATCGTCGTTTTCGTGGAATAGGGCCTGGTTCAGGCGGCCGATCAAAGCCGGCGAATGGTGTTGCCTCGGTTGACCCTGTGCGGAATCAGGCCGCCGCAGCGATCCTCCACCCCCACGCTCTGGCCAGCGCCCCCATAGTACCTCCGTGGTACCTCTGTATGATCTACTTAGCCGCAATATTTCACGGAGGGGTTGAACAAAGAAGCGGCGAGCGCGTCAGAAGGCTTGTAAACACTGAGCCCAATGAAACCGCGACTCACCGCTTCTTCGAGGACAGACTGTAACGCCCAGGCGATGCTCTTTCAAGACCTGGGATCACGGCAAGTGGTTGCCGGTTTTTCTGGCGGCACGCTTTCGAGTGACGGCGGCGCATTATTCCTGCGCCAAGTGGACAACAACTTGGGGCTGACGTTGGCGTTGGCGCGCTGTTTTGAGGACCGGCGGGATGCGCGGTTTGTGGATCACGCGCTGGCGCAGATGTTGGCCCAACGGATTTACAGCCAGAGTTTGGGCTACGAAGACCTCAACGATCAGGAGCGGTTGCGCTTGGACCCGCTGCTGGCGACGGCGTGTGGCAAGGACGATCCCTTGGGGTTGGATCGGTTGAACCCGGCGGACCGGGGCATCGCGCTGGCGGCGCCCTGTACGCTCAACCGGCTGGAGTTGTCCAACAACAAGCAGAGCCGCTGTCACAAGTTGCCGCATGACCCGCAAAAGATGGAAGCCTGTCTGCTGAAGATGGGGGTGCGCTGTTTGCCCAAGCACGCGGAGGAGGTGGTGGTGGATTTGGATGCGATGGGCCATTTGGTGTACGGGAAGCAGGAGGGGCGGCACTTTAACGCGTATTACGGTGATTATTGTTATCTGCCCTTGTATGCGTTTGTGGGGGACATTCCCTTGTGGGCACAACTGCGCACCAGCGATCACAGTGCGGCCGAGGGGGGCGTTGCGGCCTTGGAGAAGATCGTGGCGGCGATTCGGCAGCGGTGCCGGAAGGCCCGCATCCTTGTGCGGGGCGACAGTGGTTTTGGTCGCGAGGAGATTATGGCGTGGTGCGAGAGTCAGCAGCCGGTGGTCTATTACTGTTTGGGATTGGCCAAGAACAGCGTGTTAATCGAGAAGTTGGCCCCCGCCTTGGCCGATGCGCGGGCGCGCCGGTGTCTGAGTGGTGCGGCCAGTGTGCGGGTATTTAGCGAGTTTGAATATCGGACCCAAACCAGTTGGAGCCGTGGGCGTCGAGTGATCGGCAAGGCCGAAGTGATGGCGGCGGGAAACAATCCACGTTTCGTGGTGACGAACCTGCCCGCCGCTGGGTTCCCAGGCGAGGAGGACCGGGAGCGTTTTGTGCCCCAGCGATTGTATGAGGAGCTGTACTGCGCGCGGGGTGACATGGAGAACCAACTCAAGCAGCAGGTGCTGGACTTGCGGGCGGACCGGCTGAGCACGCATCACCTGGCCAGCAACCAACTGCGGTTGTGGCTGGCCACCTTTGCCTATCTGTTGCTGGAGCGAGTGCGGACGCTAGGTTTGGGGGGAACGGATCTGGCGCGAGCGACGGTGGGGAGCGTGCGTTTGAAGCTGCTCAAAGTAGCGGCCCAAGTGCGGGTGAGTGTGCGCCGGGTGTACGTGCAACTGAGCAGCGCTTATCCCCTTCAGGAACTCTTTCGCCTCTGTCATCGACGGCTGACGAGTCTGGCGCCCGCCAGTGGCTGAAGCGGAGCCGCCGAATAGCCCAATTGCATGGTGTACCAAGCGCCACGGGAGAAGTGTCTTCCAAAATGGCCGAAAACCAGGGGTTTTGCCCCGCTGGAAATGAAGTTCTCCGTGGCCCCCCTGCGAAGTGGAAGAAAATCGACCGAGCAACCTTGGTTTTCCTAGCTGACCACTAGAAAGCCGAAAATCAGAGCGCCGTGTGAAATATGACGGTTATACAGGTACTACGGAGGTATAACAGAGGGTACTGACGGAGGTACTATCTGGCGTGGCTGGTGGAGGTCATCCTGGGGGTTGGGCGGGGTGCGCTGGTTGCCGAGTAAAAGGCGGGGATGGACGCAGCCGTTAAGGCCTGGGAGGCCGCGAGATACTTCTTACGCGGTTAATCAGGAATATGCACCGGAGCCTATCGAGGGTCCCTCCGGCGGCCGTCCGGTGCGCAAGGTGTTCCCCCGAAAGCGGCGAAGAACCCAACTGACTAGCCCGGCTCGCGGTCCGCCATGATTGGGCGCTATCAATCCTTGAAGGCCGTGTCGAGCTGCGCCCCACTCGCGACGGCGTAGCCCTGCAAATTCCTCATTTGTTAAGCTTGCTAAAAGCGCCAGCATCCCTAGATTTAGCGGCTCATTTAACTATATGATTCTACTTGGTCCGCACGCCTTGCTGGCGTTGGCGCCACCGACGCAGCCGGGGCAGCAGCCGCCACCGCTCTGGACGCAACTGGTGCCGCTGGTGCTGATCGTCGTGGTTTTCTACTTCGCCCTCATCCGGCCCCAACAGAAAAAGGCCAAAGACCACGCCACCCTCCTCAAGACTGTGCGCGCCGGCGACAAGATCGTCACCAGCAGCGGCATTGTGGCCGTCGTGATCACGGTTAAGGAGAAAACCCTCACCATCCGTTCCGCCGACGCCAAGTTCGAAATCACCAAATCCGCCGTTGCGGAAATCACCGAGCGCAGCGGCGAACCCAGCGAATCCTGATTTCACCTCATGAACCGAAATAACTTCTGGAGACTTGTCCTCGTTGTCCTCGTTGTCCTCTGGTCCCTTTACGAGCTTTATCCGCCCAAGGGGCGCGACCTCGTGCTCTACTTCCGCGAGAAAGCGGTGAACCGCGACCCCGTCTTCACTACCATTTTCACTAATGCTTTGGCCCTGCAAAGGGCCATGCCCGAGAAGCCCTACGACAATCTCGTCGCGGCCATCGGCACCAACGATATCATTCGCTATTTCCCCGCCTTCGGTGCCAAGGACCAGGTGCAGCCCACCACCTTCATCCTGAACCGCTTGCAGCGCGAAGCCGCCGGCCGCATCCGCCTGGGCCTCGACCTGCAAGGCGGCACCTCGTTCCTGGTCGAAATGGACACCAACCGCCTAAACCAGGCCTCCGACGCCGGCACCGCCCTCTCGCATGCCGTGGAAGTGCTGCGCAAACGTGTGGACAAGTTCGGCGTGGCCGAGCCGCTCATTCAGCCGCAGGGCAACAACCGAATCCTGGTCCAACTACCCGGTTTGTCCGCCGCCGACCAGGAGAGCGCCAAGGTCGCCATTCAGCGAGCCGCCTTCCTCGAATTCCGCCTCGTCAGTCCCACCAGTGATCAGGATATCAAGGATGGCATCGTCCAGCCCGGCTACGAAATCCTCAAGCGCAAGGTGCGGAGCCGCCAGGGCCGGGAAAGCGTGGAAGAGGTCGAGGTCAGGAAGCGCGCCGAAATGACCGGGAGCGGCATCAAGAGCGCCATGGTGATCCGCGGCAACCTCGGCGAGCCGGAGATTCACTTCACGCTTGATGCCAAGGGTGCCGAGCGCTTCGCCGAAATCACCCGCGAGCATGTCCATGAGCGTCTGGCCATTATTCTCGATGGCGAGCTCTATTCGGCGCCGGTCATCCAGACTCCCATCGAGACGGGCAGCGGCCAAATCACGGGCCAATTTGACAACCGGGAAGCGTTCGAACTGGCCAACGTGCTGGAGAATCCGCTTCGTGCGCCGCTGAGCATTGTTGAGTCACGGGAAGTGGACCCGACGCTGGGCAAAGACTCCATCCGGAGCGGCATCAACGCGGCCATCTACGGCACCCTGGCCGTTTCGGCCTTCATGATTGTCTATTACCTCCTCGCCGGAATGGTGGCTAACGTGGCGCTCGTCGCGAATATCATCATCCTGTTGGGAGTCATGTGCTCGGTGGGCACCACCCTGACCTTGCCGGGCATCGCCGGCATCGTCCTGACCGTCGGCATGGCCGTGGACGCCAACGTCCTCATCTACGAGCGCATCCGGGAAGAGAGCGCCAAAGGCAAGTCGCTGCGCGGCGCGATCGCCGCCGGTTACGCCCGCGCCTTCGGCACCATCTTCGACTCGAACTTAACGACGCTCATCTCGTCGGTGATCCTGGCCTACATGGGCACCGGTTCGATCAAGGGCTTCGGCGTGACGCTCACCATCGGTGTTACCGCCAGCATGTTCACCTCGCTGGTCATCACCCGGCTGATCTTCGACTTCCTGCTGGACCGCGGTTGGCTCAAGTCGCTGCCGATGCTTCATCTGGTCCGGGCGACCAAGCTGGATTTTATGAAGCTGGCCAAGCCCGCCTTTGCCGCCTCTTGGCTCCTCATCTTCGTCGGGGTTGGTTACGGCATCCATCGCGGCGCGGGCGCCTTCGGTGTGGATTTCCTGGGCGGCGACACCACCATCTTCTCCTTTGAGCAGAAGCCGGGGGAGGCTGCCGTTCGGTCCGACCTCACCAAAGTCGGCATCAAAGACCCTCGTATTCAGTTCCAAAAGGACCTGACCAGCGGACGCGAAACCCTGCGCGTGGACTCCGCCACCGGCACGGCGGAAAAGGTCAAAGCTACGCTGTTCGAGATGAAGGACGCGAAATTTCGCCTGCTGGGCCAGGACCACATCGGGGCAACCGTGGGCAAGGAAATCCAGAAGTCGGCCATCGTCGCCGGCATCCTTGCCTTGTTCGGGATCCTGATTTACGTGGCGGTTCGCTACGAGTTCTCCTTCGCCGTCGGGGCGGTGGTGGCCATCATCCATGACATCCTCATGACGATTGGCTGGTACTGTCTCTCCGGCCGTGAGTTCAATGCCACCACGGTTGCTGCTCTCCTGACCATTATCGGCTTCTCCATCAACGACACCATCGTCATCTTCGACCGCATTCGAGAGGACTTGAAGCTGGGCATCCGCGGCAGCTTCCGCGAAGTCCTGAACCAGGCGCTTAACCAGACCCTGAGCCGCACCATCATCACCTCCGGCACGGTTTTCTTGGCGACCTTCTCGCTTTATGTCTTCGGCGGCGGCGCCATCAACGACTTTGCCTTCGCCTTCCTCGTCGGCATTGTCACCGGCACCTACTCCAGCATCTACATCGCCAGCGCGCTGGTCCTCTGGTGGCATAAAGGCCAGCGACCTCACATCGGCGCGGGGGCGCAGGTCGGCGTCGCGGAAGGCATCGCCGCTCCTGCGCGGAAGTAGCCGCTGACGCGGTGCATGTTCGCCCTGATTGCCATCACCCCTTGGCACTGGGTGGGTTTCATCGCCTGCGTGCTGCTTTTCCTGGCCCTCGACCTGGGCCTCTTCCATCGCGAAGCCCACGTGGTCAAGTTCCGGGAAGCGCTCGCCTGGACCGCAGTCTGGTTCTCCCTGGCGATGGTGTTTGCGGCGGCGCTACAACCCCTGCGCGGCTCCAAAGAGGCCCTCGAGTTCCTCACCGGCTATCTCATCGAGCTGTCGCTCTCGATGGATAATGTCTTTGTCATCGCCCTCATCTTCGCCTATTTCCAGATCCCCGACCGTTACCAGCATCGCGTTTTGTTCTGGGGCATCGTCGGCGCCCTGGTCATGCGCGGCCTGATGATCGGCGCGGGTGTCGCGCTCATCTCGTGGTTGCAATGGATCCTCTACCTCCTCGGCGCCTTCGTCATGTTCACCGGCGTCAAGATGCTCTTCGTCGAAACCAAGGTCCACCCCGAGAGGAATCGCATTATCCGGTGGGTGCGCAAGCTCTACCCCGTGACCCCCCACCTGGACGGACAGAAGTTCGTCACGGTTTGGAATGGGCGGAAGGCCCTTACCCCGCTGGCCTTGGTCCTGGTCATGGTCGAGACGACCGACCTCGTCTTCGCCGTGGATTCCATCCCGGCCATCTTCGCCGTCACCACCAAGCCCTTTATCATCTTCACCTCGAACGTGTTTGCCATCCTCGGGCTGCGCTCGCTCTATTTCGTCCTCGCGGGCGCTCTCGGCTATTTCCGCTATTTGAAGGTCGGCCTGTCGCTGGTGCTCGTCTTCATCGGCCTCAAGATGCTGCTCGATCCCCACGACAAACCGCCCCTCTGGTTCCAATTCGACGTTCCCATCTCCGTCTCTCTGCTGGTGGTCGGGGGCATCATTCTGATCTCCATTGTCCTCTCCCTCACCGCTGGCCGCCGTAAGTAGCCAGGTGCCGGGCCATGAAATTCCGCTGGTCAATCGCCCCGCCCCAGCCCCCACTCGCCGCCAGTTGGCCGGCACCCTGAACATACCGCCGCTCCTCGCCCAATGCCTCCTCAACCGCGGCCTGACCGAACCGCCCGCCATCGCCGCCTTCCTCCAGCCCCGCCTCCGGCAATTGGCTGACCCCTTCCTGCTGCCGAACATGGCTGCCGCCGTCGAGCGCCTCCTCCAGGCACGCGCCCGCAACGAAGCCCTCGTCATCTTCGGCGATTACGACGTGGACGGCGTTACCTCGACTGCGCTGTTGCTCGAAGTGCTTCGCCCGCTCGGCTGGAAGGTCCACTACTACCTGCCACATCGGATGGACGAAGGCTACGGCCTCAGTCACGACGGTGTCGAAAACTGCCTCGCTCAATTCCCCGTCACCCTCCTGCTTGCCGTGGACTGCGGCTCAACCGCCACCGCCACCATTGCCTCCCTGCAGCAGCGAGGCGTGGACGTCATCGTCCTGGACCACCACCAGGTCTCCTCCCCCGCCCCTGCCGCCACCGCCCTGGTCAACCCCCAACTCCGAGTTCCCTCCCCTGCCCTATCCCTACCATCGCCCCCCGCATCCGCCACCCAGCTCCCCTCCTCAGGTAGCCCAGTTAACCCGTTTACAGAGCTGTGCTCGGTCGGCCTCGCCTTCAAACTCGCCCACGCCCTCCTCAAACGCGCACGCGAAACCGGCCTGCCCGGCGCGGCCGACTTCGATCTCCGCCCGCTGCTCGACCTCGTCGCCCTTGGCACCGTCGCCGACATCGTCCCCCTCACCGGCGAAAACCGCATCTTTGTCTCCGCCGGCCTCGAACGCTTGAACTCCACCCGGCGGCCCGGACTGGTCGCCTTGAAAACCGTCGCCCAATCCCCTGCCCCGCTCACCACCTACGAGGTTGGCTTCCAGCTCGCCCCTCGGCTCAACGCCGCCGGCCGCCTCGAAACTGCCGAAGCAGCCCTGCGCCTCCTGTTGGCTCCCAACTTCGCCGAAGCCCTGCCCCTCGCCCAGAACCTCGACGCCCGCAATCGCGAGCGCCAGCAAATCGAGCGCAGCATCACCGAGGAGGCCCTGAGCGCCCTGACCGCCAAGTTCAACCCCCAGACCGATTTCGTCATCGTCGAGGCTCGCCCCGCGTGGCACATCGGCGTCGTCGGCATCGTCGCCACCCGCGTGCTCCAGCACTTCTACCGCCCCACCATCATCCTCGGCGGGGACGGCCCGCAACTCCGCGGCTCCGGCCGCAGCATTGCCGGCTTCGACCTCGCTGCCGCGCTCCGTGAGTGCAGTGACCTGCTGCTCCGGCACGGCGGCCACGCTATGGCCGCCGGAGTCTCCCTCCCACCCGCCAACCTCGAACCCTTCCGGCTACGACTCAACGAACTCGCCCGCCGCGCCCTCACACCCGACCAACTCCAACCGCCGCTCCGCCTGGATGCCGAAGTGCGCCTGGACGACATGACCGCGGATTGTCTGGCCGCCCTCGACCAGTTGCGGCCCACCGGCCAGGGGAACCCACCCGTCCAGTTGTTCGCCCGCAACCTCACCCAGCAACGCCCCCTCCAACGCATCGGCGCGCAGAAACAGCACCTGAAACTCTGGGTGACCGACGGCCAGACGACCCACGAAGCCCTTTGGTGGGGCGCGGCAAACGAACCCCTCCCCCCCTCCGCCTTCGACCTCGCGTTCGCACCTCAGATCAACGACTACCAGGGCCGCCGCACCGTCCAGTTGAAAGTCCTCGATTGGCGCCCTTCCTGACCTAACCCCCACGCCACAAGCCCCGACTATCCACCCGCGCCCATTCCGCGCAACTCATTCCAGGGCTGCAACAAACTCCCGCATTTCAATCCAAACCCGGGAGGGCGAGCGTCCCCGCGAGCCCTGATTTCCTGGGAGTTTCCGCAGAAGTTTGGGCATCGCGGACAGGGGTCAGACACCAACCCTGTTCCACCCGCTTGAACTCGCCTCGACTCGAAGATCGCCTCCCGCCGTTAATCTAACCGGAACCGCCTAGTACGGAGCTGCTTGCCAGGCTTGTCCCGCCGTAGCGCCAGCAGAGGCGGACCTGTCTCGCCGCAGCCTTGGCGCAGGCGGATGGTGTGGGAGACGGGAGGGTAATCCTCCCGCCGACCCGATTGTTCGGCTCCGTTCATGGCAGGGGGGTGCATAGCTCAACGAGGTGGCCGGCATTATCCCGGAGGTAGGCCACGGTTTGCCCCCACGGCTTGGTTGAGGGCTCGCTCACCGGGGTGGCCCCAGCCTTCATCGCGCGGGCATACAACGCCGGCACCTCGGGCGTTACCAATGCAATCTCAACACCAAGGGGTGCCTTGTCCAGGGAGGCAACCACGAATTCCTGTTTCAAATGCGACTTGGCCAATTCAAGACTCGCGAACGCAAGACGGGCCGCTCCGGTCTCCAGTTCTCCATAAGCCTTGCCATTGTCATCAGTGAAAAAGCGTCGGGAAAGGCCGAAGGCCTTTTCGTAGAAGGCGAGGCTCGCGGAGACATCTTTCACATACAGAATTACGTAGCCGAGCGAGACGGATGGTGTGCTCATCGTTTTTCCATTGGGCTTCACTGTTTTGTTTGTGGTTTCGGAGGCTATGCCGCTACTCGCTAGTGACAGCGAGCAGACCGCGAGAAGAAAGCATGCTTTCATACTTGTTGCCGAACGACCGAGCATCAGCAGATGCGGCGGAGCCGGCATCCGGTGCACGATGGTCCGGCGCACGAATTCTCAAGATGAGCCTGCGGGGAAAATGATGACCTGAGCCTGATAGTAGATAAAGACATCTGTGTAACGCTTTGCTGTGACCGTTACCTCAAACGAGTCAACTATCGGAGAATGCCAATTGGTTGTATCGGGCACCACCACATACTTGCCCGGCGGCAGCGAAACCTCAAATGAGCCGTCGGTGCCTGAGGAAACGTGGGTAATCTCTCGACCTGAGTGTGCCGACAAGACCGCAAATGAAGCGGGCCACCCGAACGAAAACCCTCCGTCTCCCAGCCACACTCCAGGCTCCACTTCCACCCAGAATCCTGGCTGGTAGATGAGTGTCTGGCCTCGGATTCCTGTCTGCTGCGGTGCGGCTAGCGAGGGTTGAATCAGCGTGCTAAACACGAAGCCGGCAAGTGCGAGGCTCAGTGTGCGGTTCTTTGTTATCATAGTCGTTACTTTCGTTGCTGTTTAATGCGGCGACAGCGCCGAAACGATCAGCTCAGGCACAGCCGCCGGAAGCGGGCGTGGCCTGCAATAGTGATGTTCGAGTTTTCATAAACGGTCGACTGCTAGGCGTGGCGGCTGTTGCCTGCAGCGTCTGGTGTGCGCCTGACATGGGCGTGAACTGATGGGGTGAAAGTCCCCTATGTGTGAGCACGGTTGTCGGGCCTCTCATAACGAGGGGCACGATGGCCCAAACATTAGACCGAGGCAACTGCGGAATCGTGAGGTTCCGTGGGAAGGAAGCCAGAGGTCAAAGCTGATGAGCCGACGAACAGAAAGGCCATACAAGGTTGACGGAGCGGACCAGCTGGCACCACACAGCGCTGTCCGGTGTTCAGCTCCGGAGATAAATGGTCCGGTTGTGCAGCGAGAGTTCACGTCCTTACTCAGGGAGACCTGTAATCGCGCCCCGTCGGAAACGGCGGGAGCGAGGGTCAGCAATGGCCCCCGAGCGCTTGCAGGAGTCAGCAGAGGCCGTAGTACCGAGAGCAACGAGTCGGGTAACACCGGAAGGCCTCACAACTCGGGAAGGGCTGAACTTGGCAGGCAGAACACGACCATCGGTGGTCTTGTTCCCGGGGCGATGAAGCCGATTGGCTGAGCACTGGGCAGCGATCACCGTGGCAGAGAAAGAGTGGCTGCTCTATCCGTCAGGACTGCCAGGAACCGCCGGACGCGGACCCGCATGTCCGGTGGTGTGGGAGGCGGGGGGAGCAATCCCCCCGCCGACCCGATTCGGCATCTTTCGTCTTTGGAAATCCATCAATCATCTCCTGCAAACTCTTCTCTTGCTTCTTGAGAGCCGCTTCGAGTGCCTGCTCATCCTCTTTCGTCGGGAGCGTGCCGTAAAGCAAGTTTCTGATGTGCCACCGCGCACGAACTCGTGCGACCAACGAAAATGGAGACGCTGAAACAATGTAGGCTATATCCATTGGACTGCCGGATACGATAGCACTGAACTCCTTGCCAAAGGTCCACGCCTCAATATCTCCAATGTGCGGCTTGCTCTTGCGTGCAACCTGAAACTTGTGAATGCCCCTGACGTCGTGTGTGCCGGCAAACAAAAGCTGCTCCTCAGTGGGAGAAGCCGCCTCGAATCCGGTGGCCTGATAAAGCAAAGCGTCTACTAGAACAGAAGCAACGTCATTGTTGCCGAAATGCTTGGAGAACTCAGAAAAGAAAACGGTCAACTGAAGGTCGAAAATGCAGTTGGCGAGGGCCGTCTGTTTCGCGCTCGCACCTGAAACCGCGGCAACAATACCTCTGACAATGCGAGTCAGCGGATTCGGAGTATGACTACGGAGCAGCGTGCGCGCCGCCTCTTGCGCGTCAGCATACAACTCGCCCGCGAATTTCGGGAGAGAATCAACGACGGTCTGCAACTTGGCATCCTGCGGGAAATGGGCAACCAAGTAGTTCAATGCTCTGTTGCCTGACCGCAATCCTAGAGTTTGATGTGCGCTCATCGTAGAGTTGCCGAACGAGAGCGGTGACCTACAAATCTGCCTGCTAACGGCGATTGCACTAGGCTGAGGATTGGCTGGGGCGCCCGTCGCCGGTTAGCAGGGACATTTGTAAGGTCCACTGCTGGGTTCTTCAGGCACGAGCCCCAGGCGGCCGCATATCCCTTGTCCCGGCGCGTGCTACCCGATAATCCAGCGGGGACGAACTGTCCATTACAAGCTGCGCCAACGCCGTACGCCGCGCCGCTCCAAGTTGCAGCTTGAGCCGCGCGGCGTACGGCGTTGGCCTGATGGTAAATGTTCATGCCCGCTCTGTAAAGAATTCTTCAACCGCGTGATCGAGTGCCTGAGGAACCACTGATTGACAGGGCGTTTTGACCTGATATTTCCATATTAGCTGGTTTTTCGGTCAAAAGGTCCGAGACCAATATCAGATACCGAACACGCTCTCATGCCGTTAATGGTAGGCCGTTGCTATGAACACTCAAGAGCAAAACCCCCGACTCCTGGACCAGGTGCGCGAGGTGAGGAGGTTGCAGGTGGTTGAGGGTTGAGGGTTGAGAGTTGAGGGTTATGTCCCAGCCCCCTGGACGATCTTTAACGAGCGTAAACCATACGCCCGTGCTGCGGCAGGGGGGCAGCGTGTTTGAGACGATTCTGCTTCAGGGCCCCCAACTTTTCCGCTGGCACTCTCCGCTTCCCTGCGGGAGTATCCGCTCCCATGAAGCTCAACCCGTTACTGGTCGCCGCCACGCTGGCGCTCACGTCGCTTGCCACTCCAACCCGGGCTGCCGATCCGGAGACCATCTTCATCTCCTCCCTGGACCTCGCTCCGATCGTCCAGGGCTGGGGCGAGCCGCAGGCTGACAAGGCCGTCACCGGCAAGCCCCTGTCCATTGGCGGGAAACGCTTCGAGCGCGGCCTGGGCACCCACACCGACAGCATCGTGCGGCTGGATCTCAAGCGAGGCGCGGAGAGGTTCTCCGCGCTGGTCGGGGTGGATGACGCCGCCGGCAGCGATCACGCCACCATCTCGTTCCGGGTCATTGGTGATGGCAAGACGCTCTGGAGCACCCGCGGCATGAAACTCGGCCAGCCCGCCCGCAAGGTTGAGGTGAGCGTCCGGGGGGTCAGGATGCTGCTGCTCATCGCCGATTCCCGGGGCGACATCTCCTACGGCCACGCTGATTGGGCTGAGGCCAAATTGCTCGTCACGGGCGAGCGCCCGGCGATTGTCGGCGCGCCGCGCGAAGAGGCCGTCATCCTAACCCCTAAGCCGCCTCGCACGCCGCGCATCAACGGCGCGCGCATCTTCGGCGTCCGCCCGGGGCATCCCTTCCTGTTCACCATTCCGGCCACCGGCGATCGCCCGATGACTTTCGCCGTGGACCACCTCCCCAAGGGCCTGACCGTGGACGCCCAGACCGGCCAAATCCAGGGCCGGATCGAGAAACCCGGCACCTACGTTGTGACGTTTCGGGCCGCCAACCAGCTCGGCAAGGCCAAGCGCCAGTTCAAGATCGTTTGCGGCGAAACCCTGGCCCTCACGCCGCACATGGGCTGGAACAGTTGGTATGTCTGGGAGAACCACGTGACCGACAAGATCATGCGCGACGCCGCCGACGCGATGGTCAGCAGCGGCATGATCAACCACGGCTACCAATACGTGAACATTGACGACTGCTGGGCGGTCAAGCCCGGCGCCGCCGATCCCACGCTGGCCGGCGAACCCCGCGACGCCCAGGGCATGGTCAACGCCAACCCGCGTTTCCCCGACATGAAGGCCCTCACCGATTACATCCACTCCAAGGGCCTGAAGGCGGGCATCTACACCTCCCCGGGGCCGCTCACCTGCGCCGGCCACGTCGGCGCCTGGCAGCACGAGGAACTCGACGCCCGCCGTTTCGCCGAGTGGGGCTATGATTTCCTCAAGTACGATTGGTGTTCCTACGGCAAGATCGCCACCAACCCCACCGTCGCCCAGTTGCAGCAGCCCTATCGCCTGATCAGCGGTTTCCTCCGCCGGCAGGACCGCGACCTCGTCCTCAACCTCTGCCAATACGGCATGGGCAAGGTCTGGGAATGGGGCAAAGAGGTCGGCGGCCACAGTTGGCGCACGGCGGGCGACCTCGGCGGCTCCTTCTATGGCATACCCGGCGCCCTGTTCCGCGACGGCTTTGATGTCTATTCCCGCAACGAACTGCACAAGTTCGGCGGCCCCGGCGGTTGGAACGATCCCGACTACCTCCTGCTCGGTTACCTGAGCAATTGGAAAGGCAGCACGGCCCCCACGCCGCTCACGCCCAACGAGCAATACACCCATGTCTCCCTCTGGTGCCTGGTCGCCGCCCCGCTCATCTTCAGCGGTGACATGACCCGCCTCGACGACTTCACCCTCAGCCTGCTCACCAACGACGAGGTCATTGACGTGGACCAGGACCCGCTCGGCAAACCGGGCCGCCGCGTCGCCATTGACGGCGATCTCGAAGTCTGGGCCCGGGACATGGAAGACGGCTCCAAAGCCGTCGGCCTGTTCAACCGCGGCGAGGAACCCGCCACCGTCACCGCCAAATGGTCCGACCTGGGCCTCAAAGGCAAGCGGATCGTGCGCGACCTCTGGCGGCAGCAGGACCTGGGCAAATATGAAGGCGAGTTCAAGGCCACCGTGCCGCGCCACGGCGTCGTGCTCGTGCGTCTGCGGGCGAAATGATGCTCGGATGTGTCGCGACTTCAATCTTCACCGGGGCGGTTCCAGCGGATGCGGGACGCTGGGTTGGAGACCTTGCCACCGGTGCCCCGTGACAAGACGCCCTCACCTCATGACTGACCGATTACTCCTCTCCACCGTCCTCGCTTGCACGCTGACGGCCGCGCCAGCTAGCTCGCCACCCGCCCTGCGCCCGGTCGTCGAGGCCGAGGAAGACCTCTACACCTACACCAACGCCAACAACGGCGCCGGGCCGCTCTGGTGTCACGGCTCCACTTGCCTCGTGCGGATCGGCGACAACGTCTTCGCCAGTGGCCTGGAAACCCTCAAGGACACCAAACCACTCAACAACTGCCGCTGGACGCTTTACCAACTCGGCAAGCAGGGCTGGCAACTTCAAGAGGCCGACTCAACCGGCCGTACACGTGAACCCTGCCCGTTGGTTGGCTTTCCCGACGGCCGGCTCTTCCTTTCCGCCAACCCCACCCTCACGCCCGTCGGAACCTACGGTGGCCCGGCGCGGCCGGAGATTCTGCAATTCTCCGCCAAGGACACCAAGGCCCCCTTCGAGCGCCTCCTGCCGGTTTGGGACGGCACCCCGGCCTTCACTGAACACTCTTACCGCAGCTTCGCCGCCGACGGGCCCGCCCGCGAGTTGATCCTTTTCCAGAACATCGGTTACACCCATGCCGAGTGGGCCTTCCGCGATCGGGCGGGCAAGTGGGCGGCGCAGGGCCAACTCCGCTGGCCCGACGGCGCGGAATATCCCAAACCTGAGCCTATCCGCGTCTGCTATCCCAATGTCATGCTTCAGAATCGCGCAGTGCACTTCTGTCGGCGTCAGCGACATTGTCGAACCCTACCCGGAATGGCGGGCCTTCAAGAAGCAGCTCACGGGCAACGAATGGGACTACGACTTCCGCCGCCTGTTTTACACATGGACACCGGACATCACCCGCGACAAGTTCCGCCCCTGGGTTGAGATCGCCAGCCGAGACAAGACCTGCGGCTGGATTTCCCCCGGCGACCTCTGGCTGGCACCCGATGGAGCGGCGCATATCGTCTGGACCGAGCGCGCCCTCGACGAGCGCCTGCGCGCGAAGTTCTTCCCCGAAAGCCAAACAAAGCCACGCCGTCAACTACGCCATCGTGCGCGACGGCAAGGTCATCCTCCGCCGCACGCTTGATGCTGGCAGGAAGAAGGCAAACCGGGCCTGATCGGCTCGGGGCCGCGGTTCCAGGTGACACCGGACAATCGGCTCTTTGTCATTTGCTACGCGGCCGGCAAGGGCGCTGACGGCAAAGCCGTCTCCGAGAACCGCCTGTTCGAGATCCGCCCCAACGGCGAGATTGGCCCGCCGGTCGCTGTGCCGTTCGTGAGAGCCGTTCACCGCCTATTTCACGGCGACCGTGCGGGCCGGCTCTCCTCCCTCGAACAAGCTCGAACTGTTGGGCCAGCGCGAAGGCGCGCCCCTGACGATGAGTTACGCCCGCGTGAGACTATGGTAATCAGCCACCGGGAGCGCCGGCATCCTTGCCGGCATTTGTCCAGGCCATAAAGCCGGTAAGGATGGCGGTGGTCTGGGCACCCGCAGAGATTGTGACTGTGCCGCAGCCTGCTAGCGCTTACGGGGAAGCCATGGCCAACCCGGGGATGGTGATCAGGCCTTTGGCCACCGCAAAGCGGGTCAAACCGGCGATGCTGTGGATATTGAGCTTGCGCATGAGGCGCTCGCGATGGGTTTCGACAGTGCGGGTGCCGATGTTGAGGCGACAGGCAATTTCCTTGTTGCAGAGGCCCTCGGCAATCCAGGTCAGGACTTCGCGCTCGCGGTTCGTGAGATCGGACGTGTCGGGACCCTGGCCGTTGCCGCGAACCATTTGGTTGAGGGCCAGGCGACCCACCTCGGGGCTGAAGAAGGGGTGGTCAGCTTTGACCGTTTCGATGGCCCGCACAAATTCCTCAGGCGATGCTTGTTTGAGAATAAAGCCCTTGGCGCCCAACTGGGCGCAGCGGAGCACAAGCTCGGTATTAGTGTGCATGGAGAACAGCAGCACTTTAATTTGCGGTAGTTCCCTCTGCAGGGTTTGGGTGACCGCCAGGCCGGTCAGGTGCGGCATGTCAATGTCGGTCAGAAGCACGTCCGGGACCAGCTCCCTGGCTTTACGCAGCGCTTCCTGGCCGTCGGCGGCCTCGCCGACCACCTGGATGCGCGGGTGGTGCTCCAGGCAGGAAACAATGCCCCGACGCACGACGGGATGGTCGTCGGCCAGGAGGACCCTGATCCGTTGGCTGACACCGGGACGGGGGCGTGCGGCGGCGGCGTTAGGGTGCGGCTGGGAGTCAATACTATTGGCCGGAGCGGGTGCGAAGTTAGCAAGTGTCGGTGATTTCATGCGGAACATGTTGACTGTGGGATGCTTGTTGCCGGCGTTTTGAGCCGGGTGTTGGCGGCCGCTTCATGGGCGTAGATTGAACGCCCGCTTTTCTTCCACCGGCGCGGGTGAGGAATGGAGGCGAGAGAAAGTGGCCGCTGGATAGCTTGGTCCGCGCTCTCAAACCAACAATTGCAGCCGAAAAAGAAAGGCATATTCGACTGAGAGTTTCGCACGGCATGCGTAAAGCACCAATACAGGGTGTTTCTGAAATTCATACCGGGGATGGCCCGGGGCTGTCGCGTCAGCCGCTGACGGTTAGGGAAGCGCTGATTAAAGACTGATCCGCGATTATTTACCCCTGATTTGTGGGCGTAAAATCACAAATTGGAAATGCTGGGCGAATTAATCAGCGCTTCCTTAGGAAGCGGACGCAGTAGTCGTAGACGCGGTCCTTCGTAAACGAGAGGGCCACCGGTTGCCCGGTGGCCCTGCGTCATATCGGATAGGTGACGGCAGTTGAGTTAGAGCTTGTTACAACGGCCGAGGAGGAACAGGTCGCCAATCGGGGTCTCGTCACATTGCAGGAATTGCAACAGGATCAGCGGATTGCCGCCGGCGCCGCCCTGGTGGGGCGATTTGGGAATGGTGACCGGCGTGCCCTCGATGATGATGTCCACGTCGGAGAATCTCTGGGCAGTATGGGTGCCTTTGACATTGTTTCGGAAGATGATGCGGGCTTTAAGGCCCGAGAGTGTAATCTGACCACCCATGGTAATCACCGGGCCAGGACTGTTGTAGCACCCGTCGGTGTGGATGGTGGTGGCCCCAATGACATCATTGAGGAAGTCGCCCTCAAGCGACAATCCCTGGACGCAACGTCCCAGGTAAAGTTCCTCGGTCAGTGCGTTGCACTTGCCATCCAGGAATTGCAGGTAGATGTGAGGGTTGCCGCCCACGCCGAGCAAAACGGGCTGCTTGGGAATGATGAGGCAACTGCCAAGAGGCACCAGGGCGATGTTGGTGGCCCAGGTCGGCACGATGGCGGAATGCGTTCCCTTGCGGTTGTTTTCGAATATCAGATTCGCCCCAAGTCCGCCCAGCGTGATGGCCCCATCCAGCGTAATCGTCGGTCCGGGATTGTTGTAGCAACCACTCTCATTGACGTTGCATTTGACATGAACCGGCATCTTGCAGGCTACCGGCACTGCCTGATCGGCCCGGGCTGAGGACAGGCCGAGGGTCCCCACGGCCAGCAGAGCGACCGCCCCGGAAGCCGATATAATGACTTTTCTTTTCATATACTACTGTTTCTGTTCTTTCTGTTTGTTTGCCAGAGCCGGGATGCGGCAAGCGCCATTGATTCGAGCGGAGGCGGGCGAGCGGTGACTTCAACGCCCAGACGCGCCACCAGTTCTTTCAATCGGCTTGTGTTGCATCCCTGCGCTATGGGTGCGCTTACTGCTGTATCCTATAACAGAAAACTACGGCTGTATGAAGTGGGGAGAGACCCGAGGGCTGCCAATAGACTACGTACGTAGAAGCTACTACGGCAGGCGGGCGGCCCATTTGGCGACCGCGCGCGGAGGCCGGTCAACAAAGGGCGGATCGTTGGTTGTTGAGAGTTGAGAGACAGGGCGGGAGAGGTGAAAGCTGAGATGGGACGGCGGAAGGCGGGGGCGGTGATCAGTCATGGGTGATCCGTAATGTGGCGAGAGGCCCGGGCTTTCACCGGGAACACAGTTAGGCAATTCACGCGGACAACAATTGGGACTCCGCCCGGTTAGGAGGTCTCGCGGATTCCGGTAAAGTGCTTTGCAGATGAGCCTGAGTGGGTTTATCGAGAGGAAACGTGGGGGGCTGGGCCGCTTGTCAATTCCGCGTATGACAGGCGGCCCGCTCGTTTTTGGGGGATGAGGGCTGGCGACATCGCCGCCGGAGCTGGGCAGCGCGCGATTTTGCTCTAAGACGTACTAGGGGCGTCGGGGTGGTTCGCGGTTGGATTTGGAGGCATGGGGTGAACACCTGTGCATGGCGAATTCATAAGCCAGAATTCTTGCGTGCCATCGTGGTAGGGAGGTGCTATACTACCTTGGTTCATACCTGAACGTCGAACGCCTCAAGGACAGCGATCTCCGTTGGGCCGATTATGTCATGGTCAGCGGCAGCTTATTGCCTCGAATGCGCTTCACTTCGCCTGCGCAGGTGCCTCTTCAACGCTTTGATGTAGCGGCCATTGGAGACACTTTGGGACCCGCACGCAGAGCCTGCCTCTGCGCTCCTCAGTGGCCGGACCCAGAGGGGGCGGCCGGTTCGCGTTCGCCAAACGCCTTCGCCACCAATTCTTTGTCCGGCGGCGCGGTCATCAGGCTTACTGCGGGGACGACGACCAGCGGCAGCAACATGGTCACCGCCCCCGCCAACGGCACGCCGTCCTGCCCCCATTTGGAGAAGAGCGTGACGGCGCTGGCCAGGCCCACAAAGATCCCGGCGTAAACCCCCGCCTTCGTGGTTCGCTTCCAGAAGAGGCCATAGAGATAAGGCGCCAGGAACACGCCCAGCAGCGTGCCCCACGACATGATCATCAGGTTCACGATGAAGGTGGGCTTCTTCAGTGCGATGAACAGCGAGCAGCCCACAAAGACCGCGCACAAGCTGCGCAGCAACGCCATGGTCCGCTTGGGGTTGGCGTGGCGGTTCACGAAGGCCCCGTAAAGGTCAATGGCGATGGCCGAACTGGACACCAGGACCAGCGACGACAGGCTGGACATGGAGGCCGAGAAAACCATCAGCACAATGACCATTACCAGCGCGACGGGCAAGCCCGAGGTGGTGATGAAGTGCGGCATGATCTTGTCCCAGATCGGGCCTTTGGCGCCAATCAGGTCCGCGGGCAGTTTCGGCCCGTAGTAGAGATGGGTGAGGGCGCCACTGTAGTAGGCGCCAAAAGCCATGAAAAGGGCGAAGACACTGGCGATGGTCATGGCCCGGGTCACATCCGCTTTGCTGCGGATGGAGTAGAACTTCTGCACCATCTGGGGCAGCGCCCACGGTCCGAAGCTCGTGATCATGACCAGCGCCAGCAGCGTGAGCCAGCCCGGTGCGCTCACCGCCAGCCAACTACCGGCCCCGAGTTGCTTGACGGCCGCCAGGCCCGGCGCGGCGCTGGGATCGGACATCAACTTGCTGGTGGCGCTGACAAACCCGCCGATTTCCGGCCGGTGCGCCAGCAGATAGACCATGATGAGGACGCCGGCGAACTCGATGATGCCCCGAATGAAATCGCTCACCGCCACGGCGAAGTATCCGCCCATCACCAGGTACACCGCCGTGAGCGCGGCGAGAAAGTAGAGGGCCCTCTCGTAGGAGATGTGGAGGGTCATTTCAAAGAGATAGCTCAGGCCCATCAGAACCGACGCCGAGTAGGGCACCAGGAAGACAAACACCACCAGCGCGGCGACGGGCTGAAGCCCCTGGCCGGCGTAACGAGCGCGCAGGAACTCCGGCATCGTGATGGCGTTCAGGCGGCTCGTCATTTCGCGCGTCCGTCCGGCCAGGATTTTCCACGCCAGGAGCGTCCCGATGAGGGTGTTGCCGAGCACAATCCACATGGTATGGATGCCAAAGCCCCAGCCCAGCTTCCCCGCATAGCCGATGAACAGCACGGCCGAGAAATAGGTGGTGCCGTAGGCGAACGCGCTCATCCACGGCCCCAGGGTGCGCCCGCCGAGGAAGAAATCACCCACGTCCTTCGTGCGCCGCATACACCAGTAACCCACCGCCAGCATGACCAGCACGTAGAGGACAACAATGGAGACGTAAAGAGCCGGATTCATAAACTCGGGAGTGATTAGGCCAAGGCTGGACAAGTGAATCAAGAGGAATACTGAGGAAGAGACACGCGCAGCCTACGAAGCTTCTTCAGAAGTATTGCGTGCCATCGCGGCAGGAAGGTGCTACACTACCTTGGTTCATTCGAGAACCGCTGAACACTCATGAGGATACTGTTGGTCTATCCGTACAACCCGGACACGTTCTGGAGCTTCAAGCACGTCCTGCGCTTCGTCTCCAAGCGCTCCACTTTCCCGCCGCTCGGTTTGCTCACCATCGCCGCGATGCTGCCGTCCGATTGGCAGCTCAAACTGGTGGACCTGAACGTCGAACGCCTCAAGGACAGCGACCTCCGCTGGGCCGATTACGTCATGGTCAGCGCCATGATCATCCACAAGCAATCCGTCCAGGAGATCGTGACGCGCTGCGCTGCGTTCAAGAAACCCGTCATCGCCGGCGGCCCGCTTTTCACCACCGGCCACGAGGCCTTTCCCGCGATTAAGCATTTCGTGCTGGGCGAAGCCGAGGACATCATGCCGCAACTGGTGGCCGACATGCGCGCGGGCACTCTGCGCTCGCAGTACTGCGCCACTGACCGGCCCGATATTACCCGGGTCCCCGCGCCGCGCTGGGACCTGATCCATTTCAAGCACTACGTCACCATGGCCGTCCAGTTCTCCCGCGGCTGCCCCTATGACTGCGAGTTCTGCGACATCATTATCATGAACGGTCGCGTGCCCCGCACCAAGTCACCCGCCCAACTCATCGCCGAGCTGGAAGCGCTGCGACTGCTGGGCTGGAAGGACATGGTGTTTGTCGTGGACGACAACTTCATCGGCGATAAGGGCCGCACCAAGGCCCTGCTCCGCGAGTTGATCGCCTGGCGCGAGCGGGTCCGGCCCGGCATGGGCTTTTTCACCGAGGCCTCCGTCAACCTCGCCGACGATGCGGAGCTGTGCGAATTGATGGTTAAAGCCGGCTTTAAGAAGGTCTTCGTTGGCTTGGAAACGCCTTCCGCCGAAAGCCTCCAGGAATGCCACAAGGTCCAGAACAAAGGCCGCGACCTCGTGGAAGCCGTCAAGACTCTCCAGCGCGCCGGCCTCGAAGTCATGGGCGGCTTTATCGTCGGCTTCGACAGCGACCGGCAGGACATCTTCAAACAGCAGTTCGACTTCATCCAGCGCTCCGGCGTCGTCACCGCCATGGTCGGCCTCCTCAGCGCCCTGCCGCAAACCAAACTTTACCACCGGCTCAAGAGGGAAGGCCGCCTCGTGGCCGAGAGCACCGGCAACAACACCGACGTCGTCCTCAACTTCAAACCCAGGCTGAACCGCGAATTCCTGCAATCAGGTTACCGCGACCTCATGAAGAAACTCTACGAGCCGAAGGTTTATTACCAGCGCATCCGCACCTTCCTCAAGCATCACCGCCCCAGCGGCCCACGCCTGCGCCTTTCGCCCTCTGATTTTCAGGCCTTCCTGAAATCCTTCTGGCTCCTCGGCATCTGGGACCGCGGCCGCCACAATTACTGGCCCTTCTTTTGGAGCACCGTGCTGCGCCGCCCCGGTCAGCTCCGCTACGCCATCGAGCTGGCGGTCATCGGCTACCACTTCCGCCGCGTCGCCAGCCGCCTCTGACCTGGAGGGGCAGCACCAGTTCACAACCCGGATCGTCGTAGTCCACCAGGATCTCCATCTCCTCGAAGTTCTCGTCGCGGCTCAGCTCCGCGGCGCGTTCGATAGTCTTCAAATCAGCCGCCGTGTCGGGTTTGCCGACCCAGTGCTTCCGGCCCGCGTAATAGAGGCCGATTCTGACATTCCGCAGCAGCACTCTCATAGAACAATCTCGCCCGCCTCCCAGCGATTCGCAAGCGCATCTTTACCCCGATTAATGAGCGGCATAAGTTAATGCGAGGCGTAGCCGCCGACCCAGTGGCCGGACGCTGGAGCAGCCCTCCTCGCCCTCGCCTTCGCTTGTCAAAGCTTCCTTGCGTGGGTAGTGTCTGGGCATGTTAAGAGCGTGTCTTTTTCTTTCTGCTCTGTTTGCGTGCAGCCTGCCCTCCGGGCTGGCCGACACCATCCAGTTGAAAGACAAGGCCGCCATTACCGGGAAAGTCCTCGCGGAAAAGCCCGACCACATCGCCGTCGATGTCGGCTATACCGTGCTGGTCATCCCCCGCAATCAGGTTCTCAAGATTGTCCCGGGCGACACCCCGACGGCTGCGTCCAAGCCTCGGCGGGGACAAAAGGCCGCGGCCACCCCTGCCGTGGCGGAGCTTGCCGAGGCCAAGCCCGGTTTCTACTCAGCCTCCGGCAAGGCGACCCCCATCCGCACGGTGCTCGAGTTGGTGAACGAACTGGGCGAGGCCGTCGTTCAGGTCCGCACTCCCAGCGGCCTCGGCTCCGGCTTCTTCCTCAACGAAGACGGGTTTCTCATCACTAACTTCCACGTCATCGAGGGGGAGACCCAAATTTCGGTGGAGGTTTATCATCAGAAGGACGGGCAGCTCGACCGCAGAACTTACAAGCAGGTGCGCATTATCGCCCTGAACAAGTTCGCCGACTTGGCGTTGCTGAAGGTTGAGGACAAAGACGCCCCGCGGTTCAAGTATGTCGCCCTGGGCGGTGCCGACGCGTTGTCGGTTGGCGAGCGCGTCTTCGCCATCGGCAGCCCCCTCGGCCTGGAGCGCACGGTCACCGAAGGCATTCTCAGCACCAAGACCCGCGAGGTCGGCGGACTGCTTTACCTGCAGACCACCGCCCAAATCAATCCCGGCAACAGCGGCGGCCCCCTTTTCAACCTCAGCGGCGAAGTCATTGGCGTCACCAATATGAAGGTCAGCGCCGGCGAGGGACTCGGTTTTGCCATCCCGGTTGAGACTGTCAGGTACTTCCTCGACCATCGCGACGCGTTTGCCTACTCCAACGATAATCCTGCCAACCCCTATCGCTACCTCGAACCGCCCAGCCGCATAGGGCAAAACCGCCTGGAGGAGTGATCCTTATTCGTGTGTTTCGCGTATTTCGTGGTCTCACCCGATGGTTGCGGCTGAGCCCTTTGGTCGCCGCCCTCGCCGCCGAGGCGGCCATTCCGGCCCCGCAGCATTTGCTCCCCGACGACACCCTCATCCTGCTGACCGCACCGGACTTTGCCAGAATCCGCCAGCTCCGCCAAAACTCGCCCAAGGGCCGGCTTTGGAACGATCCCGCCATGAAGCCCTTCAAGGACAAGTTCCTCTCCCGCTGGCGCGAAGAATTCGTCAAGCCCCTCGAGCGGGATCTCAACCTCAGCTTCGACACCTACGCCAGCCTGGCCCAGGGCCAACTCGACCTTCGCCGTCACCAAGAACGACTGGCAGGGCAGCGACCAGCAGCCTCTCGGCTTCCTCCTCCTGCTCGACGCCCGCGACAAAGCCGGCCTCCTCCAAACCAACCTCGCCGACCTCCGCAAGAAGTGGGTCGCCGCCGGCAAAACCCTCAAGACGGAGAAGATTCGCAACCTCGAGTTCTCCGTCTTTCCCTTCACCAGCAACGATGTTCCCAGGACCCTCAGCAAACTTCTCTGGCGCCCGCCGGTCTTCCCGCCACTCACCTCCGGCCCGGACATTAAACAGGCGCCCGTCAGCCCATCCGGCCAGAGGGACATGTTGCTCGACCTGCTCACCGTCCTGCTAACCGCCAGCAAGGAGTTGGTCATCGGCCAAGTGAATTCGCTGCTTATTGTTGGGGACTCCACTAAGGCCGTCGAAAAGGTCGTCATCCGGCTCACGGGCGGCGCGCTCCCGCCGCTGGCCGACCTCGCCGCCTACCAAGCCAGCCACCAGGCCCTCTTCCGCGAAGCCCCATTCTACGGCTGGGTGAATGTCAAAGCCTTCGTTGATGCCATCGCCCGCAAATCCGTCGAAACCAAGCCGCCCAAGCCCCCCGATCCCCTCGACCCGCTCGAACCCCTAACAGCCGATAAGCTCATCCGGGCCACCGGCTTGGCAAGCTGCAACACCCTCGCCTTCGCCGTCCGGGCTTCCGCCGACGGCTCCCTCTTCCATCTCTTCCTCAGCGCGCCCGAAGCCGCCCGCCAGGGCCTATTCCAGGTGCTCGCCGGCGCGGCCAAGGAAGCCAATCCCCCGCCCTTCGTCCCCGCAGAGGTCGTGGATTTCTTTCGCTGCCGTGTGGACGGTCCCAGGGCCTGGACCACCTTCGAGAAGATCCTCAGCGACCTCTCCCCCCAGGCCCTCAGCGCCGTCAACTTGATCCTCGACACCGCCAGCGCCCGCGCCAAACAGGACGACCCCGGCTTCGACCTCAAGAAGACCCTCCTCGCCAATCTCGGCGACGATATCGTCAGCTATGAAAGGCCCCCCCGCGGCAATACCCCGGCCGAATTGCAGTACCCACCCTCCCTTCTTCTGCTGGGCTCGACCAACCCCGAACATTTGGCCATCTCCCTCAAGCGTCTCTTCGTCATCTTCCCTCAGGGCGACGCATCCACCGAGCGGGAGTTTCTCGGCCGCAAGATCTTCTCTGTGCCTGTCCCTCCCACGCCCTTCCTCACGGCGACCACATCCCGGCCCACGACACCGCGCACCTTGAGCTGCGCCGCGAGCGGCGGTTACGTCGCCCTGTCCACCGACGTCGCCCTGCTTGAGGAATACTTGCGCAGCAGCGAAACCCAGGCCAAAGCCCTGCGCGAAAAGCCCGGCCTCCTCGAAGCCGCCCAACAAGTCGGCGGCATGGGCACCGGCCTCTTCGGCTACGAAAACCAGGCCGACACGATGCGCGCCGCCTTCGACGCCGTGAAACATGACCCGGGCGCCTCCACCAACGGGATCGGCCCCAGCCTCTTCCCCGCCCTCCCGGCCATCACCGGCCCGGAAGCGAATCTCAATTCCTGGATGGATTTCACGCTGTTGCCCACCTTCGAGAAGGTCGCGCCCTATTTCTCCTTCACGGTGTATGCCCTCAGCGCCAACACCGACGGTCTGACCTTGAAGTTGTTCGCCCCTCTCCCCCCCGCCCTGCGCAGCAACTCGGCCGCTGTACCTCCTAAGTAAGCGGCCACCGGTGGGCAGTCACGCCCACGCACTGCCCACCACTCTGCAGGGGGTGGCGATGCGCTGTCGACGCTTCTAAGGGCTGGCCTCGCCGCTGTCCAGGCGGTGCACGGCTGAGGTGCTCATGGACACCCAGGTTCGCGCCGATTCGTTGATCCTGCAGCTTGCTCATTGTGACACCAGGCGGTAGAAGACGGGGCGACCCGCGGGTTCAACCGGCGCCGTTACCGGGCTGCTCGTGCCGCCCGGGTAATCAAACCAGTTCGATTCCGGTGAGATGACCGGGGTTTTTCAGCAGCGTTTTCCGTTCGCAAAGCAAACCAGACCTCACTTTTTGCTGATAACTTCCAGGTGGGATAATAGGAGCGCTCCGGGGGAGGACTTCGGCGCTTGTCGCCAGATGCGCCGGAGCGGCCATCAGCGGTGCGCCCGGCAGGGGACCCAGGCGACCCAGGCCCGCCGTTTGGGGTTAACTCGCCGTGGCCGGCGCGCCGCTCGGGTTCGCCGTCCAGTTTGCGTTCTGCAGTTCCCAAGCCAGACGACGCAGCCAACGCTTGAGGTTGCACGCCGCGCCAATGAAGTAGTTCTGCAGTTTGACTTTAGCCAGTCCGCGGTAACGCGCTCGGCGCAAGCCATGGGCCCGAACCAACTCGCTCTGCGTGCCTTCAATGGCGTTGCGGTGCCGCATCCTTTCTTTGAAGGACTGGGTCTTCTGTTCCTGTCGGCGCGCTTGCAACACCGTATGATGTTCCCCGACCACCAAACTGCGGTGCGGGTGGTTGGCTTTGATGCAGGCTTGACGCAGGGCACACGCCGCGCAAGTGGCCGTGTCCCATTCAAACCGATAGGACCCTCGACCCGTGGCCTGCTCCTCCAAACGGCTGCACTGGGTGTTGGGATGTCCCGCTGGACAAATCGCCTCTCGTCGCTCCACTGTGACTTGGAAGGCCTCGCTGGTAAAACGGCCATCATTGTTGTGGGCGGCGCCGGGTGCCGGACCGATCAATTCGCGACCCTCGGCCTGCGCCTCCACTAGCTTCTGGGCGGAGATATAAGCCGCATCCACATACTGGACCGAAGGTTTGTCTAGCCCCATGACCTGCTGTTCGGCCTCCATTTTGAGTGCCCCCTCCTCGTCACTCTCCCGCGCCGGATGGGTCACCATGCCGGTAACGAAATTGCGCGTCGGTTCTCCGGCCGCCAGCACCGCTTCACTGACCGTCTCGGCCACCTGCACTTTGTAGCCCACATGTTCCTTGCGCTGTTCACCCTTGCCTTTGCTGGCATAGGTCGCATCTGGGATCATGCGGATTTTGCACCCGCTCCGAACCCAACTGCTCCTTGGCCTTGGGCCGCGGCGCCGCCTCGGCCGCCAGCCACCTCAAACTGCTCATCAAACACCCGCGCCAACAACTGCGCTTGCTTTCCCGCGGCCCACTTCGGGTCCGGCGGCTGGGCCAGCCAATGGAGCACTTGCTGGGCGGCCGCGCCCGCTTCGGCCATCTTGCGTGCCAACGTTTCGAGCGAGGCGCGGTAGTCGGTTTGCGTCTCGACGTAATGTTCCCACATCTGCGACCACCAAGCCGGGCCGCTCGGCGGGCGAGCAGTTGTTCGGACAATTCTTGCAGGGTCAAACGCAGAGTCTCGCGCACGCAATCCAGGCGGCTCATCCGGCTGACCCGACCGAACATCGCAGTCGAATCCAGACGCTGGCGGCCTCGGCGCGCCACCAAGCCAGCTTGGATCAGTGCCTCCAGCACGGTCTCGAAAGCGAGGGGGCTCAAGTCATAATCCAGCAAGCGCTGACGGAAGTTGACCAGCGTCGTGGGATGGAACACCTCGTCCCCGACTTGCCGGTTCAACGCGAAGTTCCAGCCGGCATGGTAGCGGACCAGTTCGACGGCTTGACGATCCGGCATCGCCTCCAGATACTGCAACAGGCTCACGCCCAGCAGCAGGACCGGTTCAACAGCCACACGGCCATTGTCGCTGCAGTAACAATCCTCCAACTGGGAGCGAGCCTGCGCCAATACGGGATAGACCTTTTGGGCAAAGAGCCGGTAGCGGTCGGTGGGGGCGAAGAGTTGGCCGGAGAGCCCGGCGGTGGAAAAGAGTTCCGCTTGGGTGGAAAAGACCGGCAGGCTCATGGGACAGAACCGTGAGGGTTAACAGTCATGGCTACTTGGTGGGCTAGCGAACAAAACTATGCAAGCGGAATATGAAATGAAGGTGCAGGTGATTCGATCCCAGGGCCGAGCCGCCAGATTGTTCGTGAACATCCCCATGCCCCTGGCCGCCGCGCTGGACCTCCAGGCCGGCGAGCGTATCCGATGGCAGGTCCTGGGCCGTTCAGACTTGAGGTTGGTCCGCCTACAGGCTCCTAGCCCCGCCAAAGGCTTGAAAAAGTAACCAGAGGTTCTTCAGCAGAATCCAGTTCGTGCTCCGGCCCACGCCCAGGCTGTTCGTCTGGGCCTGGAGACGAAAGCCGGTCCCGCTCCAAATAAACTGCAAAGTTCGCGAAGCCGCACTGAACTGGCACAGCAAGGCCGGACGCGGCGGGTTGGTGGGCGCGACGTAGTTCCCGACGCCGACTCGGTAGAAGAGCGGCGCCAGGCGTGCCGCATTGGTGTCGGTGTAACTGGTTGTGCCGGCCTGGCCCAGGAGATTGGTTGCCAGCAACCGGAACTGCGGCGAGGCCCGCAGATTAGTGCTCCGCAACAGGTGATAAGTGACCCCGGGCATGCTTTGCCAGGTCACCGTCACGTTGGCCCCGGTAGGCAAAGCGGACACCACACACAGTGTCGAATGGGGGTTGGTGGGGCAGGTGGCGCAGCCCCACTCCTGCCAGTTGTTGTGGCCATCGCCGTCCGAGTCCAGGTAATCCGCCGAGCCATCAGTGGGCAGGCCGTATTGCTGGAGCCAAGCGTAGGAAATCGCCGAGCCTGGTCCTTGGAACTCGTAAGCCCCGATGTCCACCGTGCCTCGCACGATCCGTGGGCTGCCGTCCACGTCGGTGGGGCCGGATACGAAGGCATTGTTGCCGGCGTTAATGCAGGGGGAGTTGGATCGCGGTCGCAAGTTGCCGCCGGCGTAATCCACAAAGAGCGGCGCATTGGCGATGTTGCCGAAACCATTGGTCGGCTGCGGCGTCGTGCAGCAGTAATACAGGGAGCCGTAGCGGGAGTCATAGTTCGCGCTAGCCGGAGCAGTGTTGAAATAGGCGATGCAGTTGTTTAACGAGCTCCAGTAAGCCCCGCCGCCCTTCACGTAGGCTGAGTTGGCGGTTAGCGTGCAGTTGTAGAGCGTAGCCCCGGACGCGCCGCCACCGTAACCCGCCCCGTTGCCAGTCAGCGTGCAGTTGTAGAGCGTGCCCCCGGAAGCCCCGCCGCCGTGACCCGCCCCGTTGCCGGTCAGCATGCAGTTGTAGAGCTCCGACTCATCCGCCCCGCCGCCCAGTTCTTCAGCCCAGTTGGCGCTCAGTGCGCAGTTGGAAAGCGTGCACCAATAGGCCCCGCCGCCCGAACCATTAGCCCAGTTGGCGCTCAGCGTGCAGTCGTAAAGAGAACTCGCTTGCGCCGCGCCACCATAGTTTTCAGCCCCGTTGTCGGTCAGCGTGCAGTTGTAGAGCGTGCCCCCGGACGCCCCGCCTCCGCCGTACCAAGCCAAGTTGCCACTCAGCGTGCAGTTGGTAAGAAAGGCGTTGGGGGATTCACACCACACCCCGCCGCCGTTATTGGCCCAGCCGTTAGTCAGGGTGAACCCGGACAAGCTCGCCCCGTTGGTCAGGTGCACGCACTGAACCGCACCGCCGCCGTCGATGACCGTGAACTGCGGGCCGTTGACGCTCCGCACGGCCAACTGCCTGTCCACCGCGACCCGGCTTCCGTCTCGTCCGCCGGTGGCGTACAAACCGTTGCTGACAACCAGTACCGCCCCAGACACCGTCGTATCCACCGCGTCCTGGATATCCGCAGCGGCCGTGGCCCACGACAAGTAGGGGAGCACTGGATTGCTGCTACTGGCCGCAACATAAAGCAGCGGTTGTACCGCCACGCGAACCATTCCCGTCACGCTCACTTCGCCAGGTTGGCTGTCATTATACGCCCGCAGGACCACGGCGTAGTCTCCGGGCGTTGTCCAGGCATGGTTGGCGTAAGGTCGGTTGCTTACCACCGTGTCCCCGAAATCCCACACGCTGGCGGTCGGCCGGCCTTCGATGAACGCGGTGAAGGCAACTTGATAACCCGGCGTCACTGCCCGGCGATCAGCCCGCCACTCCACCGCCAGTGGTCCGGTCACGGCCCCGGGGTGGAGTTCATCGCAGCCGATCGAGGGCGGACTAGCCCACGATTCCCCATCAATATCGGTGCCGATTGCAAAGCCAGTCCGGCCCGCCCCGAGACAGGGAGAACTGGCGCTCAGATGGCTGGCGCTGGCCAGTTGCGGATCGAGGGCGATGTTGCCGACCCCGTTGGTCGGGAGCGGTGTGGCGCAGCAGTAGTTCAGGCTACTGTAGGAGGGGCTATAGTTCTCTACACCTGAGGCCGCGGTGTTGAAATAGACGATGCAGTTGGTTAGCGTGCTTCCATACGCCCCGCCGCCGTCGTAGGCCGAGTTGCCGGTCAGGGTGCAGTTGTTTAGCGTGCTATAGTGAGCCCCGCCGCCGTAACCGGGGGAACCGCTGGAGTTGCCGGTCAGCGAGCAGTTGTAAAGCGTGGATGAATACACCCCGCCGCCGTAGGAAGCGGAGTTGCCGCTCAAGGTGCAGTTGTAGAGAACACATCCATACGCCCCGCCGCCGTAGTAGGTCAAGTTACCGGTCAGCGAACAGTTGTAGAGTGTGCCACCGTACGCCCCGCCGCCGTAGCCGGAGGAACCGGCGGAGTTGCCCGTAAGGACGCAGTTGGTGAGACAGGCGTTTGCGGAGGCGCACCAAACTCCACCGCCGCTATTAGCTGCTCCGTTAGTGAGGGTGAAGCCGGACAGGCTCGCGCCGTTTGTCAGCGAGGCGCACTGATTCGTGCCAGCGCCATTGATGACCGTAAACTGTGGGCCGTTGACACTCCGCACCGCCAGCGGCTTGGCCACCGCCACACCACCGAGATACACTCCGTTGCTCACCGCTACCACCAAGGCCCCCAGTAACGGCGCATCCACCGCATCCTGGAGGTTGGTGGCAGCCGTGGTCCAAGTGGTGTAGGGCGGCTGGGGACGGGCGTTTCCAGCGGCGACATAAACCACGGGCTCCGCGACGAGGTGGACGGTCACGGTGGCGCTCACCCCTCCCGGATGGCTTTCGTTGAACGCCGATAAGACCACCAGATAATCCCCGGCCGCCGTCCACGTATGGCTGGCGTAGGGCTGGTTGCTCACGACCACGCTGTCCCCAAAATCCCACGCGCTCCCAATAGTTCGCCCCTCAATCAATGCCGTCAAGGTGAGCGGATACCCCACCACCACATTGGTGTAATTCGCCATGATTCTCACCGTTAACGGCCCGGTCACCGCGTCCACATTGTATTCGTCGCAGCCGATAGAAGGCGGACTGGCCCAAGGTTCCCCGTCAATGTCGGTGCCAGTGGTGTCAGCCGCGCTGCCCGCCGCGCGACAGGGGGAACTGGCGCTCAGGTGGCTGGCGCTGGCCATCTGCGGGTCGAGGGCGATGTTGCCGACCCCGTTGGTCGGGAGCGGTGTGGTGCAGCAGTAGCTCAGAGTGCTGGAGGAGGGGTCATAGTTCGCTCCGCCTGAGGCCGCGGTATTGAAATAGACGATGCAGTTGGTCAACGTGCTCCGATAAGCGCCGCCGCCGAAGTCAGCCGAGTTGCCGGTCAGCGTGCAGTTATAGAGCGTGGCCTCATACGCCCCGCCGCCCGAACCGGTGGCTGAGTTACCGGTCAGCGTGCAGTTGTAGAGCGTGCACCAATCCGCCCCGCCACCGTTATAACCATAGGAACCGGCGGAGTTGCCGCTTAGCGTGCAGCTGTAAAGGGTACTTCCGTACGCCCCGCCGTCGGAGTTGCCGGCCAGCGTGCAGTTGGAGAGCGTGCACGAATCCGCCCCGCCGCCGTAGTAACCAGCGAAATTGCCGGTCAGCGTGCAGTTGTACAGGGTGCACTCATAGGCCCCACCGCCATAACCGTAGGAACCAACGGCGTTGCCGCTCAGTGTGCAGTTGTAGAGGATGCACCCTTGGGCCCCGCCGCCGCGACCGTCGTAAGCCCTGTTGCCGCTCAGCGTGCACTCGTAGAGGGTACCCGAATGAGCCCCGCCGCCGTAACCGTAGTTGGCGACGTTGCCCGTTATCACACAGTTGGTTAGAAAGGCGTTGGTGGATGTGCACCATACCCCAGCGCCGCTGCCCGCCGATCCGTTAGTCAATGTGAACCCGGACAAGCTTGCGCCGTCCCTCAGAGAGGCGCACTGGTTTATCCCGCCGCCATTGATGACCGTGACCGACGGGCCGTTGACGCTGCGCAGCTTGAGCGGCTTCTCCACCCCCACCCAGCCGAAATACACCCCATTGGTCACCACGACCTCATCATCTGGCCCAGCCACGTCCAATGCGTGCTGGATGTTCGTGGCCGCCGTGGCCCAATTGCTGTAGGGCGGCGTGGGGCTTACGCTGTTGATGTCCACGTAGTGCCTGGTCGGCGCGACAAAAGAGCGCGTTTCGTCCACTGTCCCGCTGAACCCGGTCCCGGAGAAGATGACACGGACAGAGTGCGAGGAGCCGGGCGCGAACGGGGTCGCTTGCGAATAACCAATGGTGGTGGTGACGCCGCTCTGGCTCACGGTAGCGGTTTGCGGGGACACGTTCGTGCCGTAGGAGATGATAGTGACGCCGTCCAGTTGGACGGTCAGCGCGTTGGTGTCCGGCGTCGCGGCGCCCGAATCATGAATGCTGATGGTGAAACCATACGAGTTGCCCGAGGGCGGCCCTACGGTCGGGGACGTCGTCGGGATTGTCACAATCCGGAGATTATCCAGGTGCTGGCTCTGGTAAGCGGCGCCAGTGCGACCGCCAAGCACGATTCGTCCGACGGTGGGCGAAAAGGGGGTGAGGAAATTCGTGAGCAGCGTCACTCCTTTGTACGCTACATTGAGCAGGCAGTTGGTGGTATATTCGACCGAGAGTGGTCGCCAGGTAAGGCCAGCCAGGCCGGCGTCGTTGGTCCCGGTCTGCAGTGAAGCAGCGAAATTAGGATCGCTGGGGGCTAGGTTTAGGAACGGCAGCGGAACATTCTTGATGATACTGTTATCAACTCGGATGGTCAGGCCAATGACGTCGCCGTAGCCGCTGTCCCAAGTATCGAAAGAAACCGCCAGGCCCGTTTGCGTGCCTTCTTCGGGAAGGTTGGCCTCGCCGTTAGGACCGGTCGCCCAACCACTGCCGTCGTTATTGACCAGCACCGGATCGTTTGTTGCGGCGAAGCAAATGCTGAAGCCATCCGCCGGGACATTTGCGCCCGCGCCAATCCGCACATCGCAAGCGAACTGGAAGGCCTTCACCACCTGCCCGGAGTCGAAATCGGGAAAGATGATGATGCCGCGCTGATTGCTTATGGGGTCCGTCACCACGAAGTAGCCGTTGGTCGAAGGATCAGTGGCCTCGGGATCGTATGGGCTGCCACCAGAGGACAGCCAATAACCGCCACCACCCTGGCTCAAATTGGCAAGGCCGTTGGTGGAGTCGGGTGAGTTGAAGTAGTAGGTATTCGTGCCCGCGTGACTGATGCTGAGCATCGAGACCGCCGCGAACACGCCCAATACTGACTCGAGCAGGCGTCGAACCTGAAAGGTTGAGCCTGGTGTTGGATTTGTTTTCATAAGCAATTTGTGTCTTGAATGGATTTGTTTGTTCCTACCGCTAAAAGCGTTTCATCCACCCCACTTGCGCCGGGCAAGCTGAAGCATGGCGCACAACACGCTGGAGGGGTTTGGGACAGCAAAGACGCGAAGATGGAAGCCACAAGCTCGTTGGGCGACAAGGAAGGTCTCCTGCGCTGGGTATGGACCTCAGGCTAGCGCCCGTGACCCCGCGGCGCCCCGATGCCCACCCGATCCCATGCGGCCGCCTGCTCATAAGACAGCCTGACATGGGAAATAAGCCATACTTCCGCATATCTACCTGCCTCTTAGGGCTCCTTATACTTCCACCCCCTGCTCCAAGCAAGAGGTATTTTTACTCTTTTCCCCCTTTGGCCGCATCTCAACTTCTTGCAGGCTCAATCACGGTGTGGTGGAAGAGCAGGTGCTGGCGATTATTGCGCCCGAACGTCTCTAGCTAGAGCAGGGGCTTCATCGCCTTGAGCCAGGGTATTCATCCGGCACGCCACACCGTGTACAAGGGGTGCTCACCGGATGCACACCGGATGCACAAGGGGTTTTCCCTTGTGCATCCGGTGTGCATCCCTTGTACACCCCTTGTACACGGCCTTCAGGTGCTCGGGGCCATGCTTGTGAGGGTGGGGATGCTTGGAATTGAGGTCTATCGAAGCTTCCGCCCGGTTGCTTGCTGTGAGGGATGGAATGTGCGGCTAGCAAATCGGGTCGCGGGAATGTGTCCCAAAAATGGACAACCTGACGCAGTGATGGGTGGGGAGTTGCTGGCAGCAGAGGGATCTCTGGCTCGGCGCTGCGGCAAGAAACTGAGATGCGCCCCCCCCTTTTGCCGGGTCGTTATCCGAAGGCACGCGGAGTGCCGGCACCAACCCGCCGGCTTATTGTCTCGTGCGATAGAACCGCAGGCTGGCGTTGGAAGCCGAGTGATCAATGACGTCGAGCAGGCCATTGGTGTTGATCAGCCTCATCAACTCGAACCAACTGGCCAGGTTGCTGGAGCCCTCGATCGCGCAGACGACGCCCGTCTCGCCGCTTACCACCAACCGTGCTCGGCCATCGGGCAAGAGCGTGATGACCTGGAACCGCGACGGCGCTGGCAGCGTCACGGTGAGCATGGCATTCAAGCTCGTCACGGAGCCCGCTACATTGTTGATCACCACCGAGTAGGCGCCCTCGTGCCCCGGCTGGGCGTTCGCCCGGGTGTAGCTGCTGACCGTTGCGCCCGCGAGGTTCGTGCCCTCGAAGCGCCATTGGTAGCCCAGCGGCGCTGCTCCCGTCGCGCCCGCGCTGAACGTTGCATTGGCACCCTGGTTCACGGCTCGGCTTTGCGGCTGGTTGGTGATCATCGGTGGCGCCAAGAAGAAGTACTTCGTGGCATCGCTGTACATCCGGTACCCAGTCATCAACGTGCCGCTCGCATAGGTGAACTTCAAAGTCGGCATGGTGACGCCAGCGTTTAGCTTCATCCGGCCAAGGTATTCCCAGGTGTTTCCGCCCGGCTCCTGGAACACTGTGGTGCTGGCTGGTAGCCCCGCGCAGCCAGACTGGCCGACGGCGACGAGGATGTCATCGGAGATGCTCGTGGCACTGCCCTGCGTCACATAAACATCATAGGTTCCGCCGGCTATGGGGAGCGTCGGCTTTACCGTAAACGCCGGCGTGCCGGAAATCGCGTACCGCGAGCCCGTGCCTGTCAGCCCAGCGGCGGTGCTCTTGAGCGTCGAGTCGCCGAAGCTGGCATTGTCTGAATACGGCGGGTCCGAGTTCAGGCTGCCATCGCTCAGCCGCGCTTCGATGATGACGTCGTTGACAACTCCCGCGGCATTGCTCTTGAACGTGAGGTCGCCGGAGTTGGTTTGCAGGCCCGTCACGTTGCGGCAACGAACGCGGTAATGATAGGTGCTGTTTGGCGTGAGGTTCGTCAGGCTGACCGCGTGCTGCAGCACCAACGTGGCGTTGCTCCCGGTCGAACCATACGCAACGGTCGGCCCGTAATCCACCGCGCTGTTGGCATTCTCGTCCGTGGCCCAGCGGATGATGACGGACGTGTCCGTGAGGTTGCTGGTGCCCACGCCGGTGATGACCGGCGGCGTCGAATCGGGCGGCAGCACCAGGCTGACCGCGAGGTTCCCTCCGGCGGCACTCGTGACGTTGGTGGTTGCGGTGCCCAGATCAGTCGCCGTGGCGGTTACGGTGTAGGAGCCGGGCGTGGTGTCGAAGAAGGCAAACTTGCCATGCGGCTCGGTCCGCTGGCCGCGCGCGGGGGTGGTGTTGAGGGAAATGCTGGCGTTGTAAACCGCCGTTCCGTCCGCCTGCCGTGTCACCGTGCCGCGAACAATCCCCTTGGTCGGCGTCGCCTTCCAGGGGATGGCCGGCACATCCACCCACGTCGGCTGATGATTGTCGCGGATGTAAGCCAGGGTGCCCGGAATGTCCGGGGTGCCGCTGTTGGGCGTGCGGTAGCTGTAGAGCACCGAGCCCAGCAGCGGCTTGTTGCGAATGTAATCCAGTTGCCAGACCGTGTTGGCGGGCGTGTTCAGGTAGGCGCCCTGCCCGTTGTACACGCGGCGCACGCCTTGATGGCTGTAGGCATCATCCACGCGCGGCACAAACACGCCGCTGTTGTCCGACGTGTAGCCCATCGGCATGCAGATATCAATGATGCCTTCGCTGTTCCAGCCCGCCCAATCCTGGTAACGGGCGTTGTAGGCGTCGCTGCGGCTGCCGAACACCGCACACGAAACCACCAGGTTGCTGCGAATGGCCAGCAAATCCGCGTTCACCCACCGTAGAAAATCCGTCACCTGCCGCCGCCGCCAGTCCGAAAACTGCGGGCTGGACGGCGTGGGCTGGCCCGTCAAGCCGAACTCGGCGTTGTATCGCGCTATCGCCGTCGGATTGTAACCGGAGTCGGTCGTCGGATAACGGATGTAGTCCCAGTGGAAGCCGTCCACGTCGTAGCGGCGCACGATGTTCGTGGCCATGACGTAGTTCCACATCGTGGCGCCGGGATGCCCCGGATCGAGATAGTAGCCTTCGCTGATCCAATTCGTGCTCGCCGAGTTCCTCGTCAGGTACTCCGGATGCAAATTGAATACATGGCCGGCTTGCGACGGGGGCGTGGTGCTGCTCCAGATCACGTGCGTGGTGACCCAGCAATGCACCTCGATGCGCGGCGAGCCCGAGTGCGCCTTGTTGAGCATGTCCTGCAACGCGTCGAAGCCCGAGGCAATCGCTGTGGTCTTGGGATCGTTCCCCGTAATGCCCGGGGTGTAGAAGGCGTCCCCTCGCCGCCGCATCTGAACGACAATGGCGTTGAAATTGTAGGCGCGGCAATCGGCGACGAGCTGCGTAACCTGGCTGGCGTCCAGGAACCCCGTGCCCCACGCGTCCACCCACACGCCGCGAAACTCGTCGCCTTGGGCGGATGCCTGGAACCCGGCGAACAGCAAGAGGGCGAAACTGGCGGCAACTGCGCGGCGGCACTTCACTGCCAACACCTTAGCTTGCTCCGGCGGTGAAATCAACCGTGCATCGGCACGACGTGCCGGCTGCGGCGGAATCCCCTTTGTCCGGGTAGGATTCATTTCCACGCCTGGGCGCCTGGGCCCGCCTCCGGTGGGGCAGCCGGGCATCGGCAGTGTTGCCGATTATGCTCGCTGAGGCAGATGTGTTAGGTTAGAGTACGCTGAAATACTCAAAACAGCCAAAGCCATGCCGTTATGAAAAGAACACTCCTCATCACTCTGATAGCACTCGGGCTCACTCAAAGCAGTCGAGCCGCCAACCTCATTTGGGCCCCCAACGATGCAAACTGGGACCTTGCGACCCAAAACTGGACGAATACCAGCACCCTCGTAAGGGTCGCTTTTGCCCAGAGGGATAACGTCCTTTTCGACGATACCGGGCTCGCCTACCCTTCTGTGGCGCTGGGCGCCAACTTGTTGAGCCCCAGCAACGTGGTGGTGGACTCATACAGCACATACACCTTTGCCACGACCTCGACAGGAAAGCTAACGGACGTCGCCTCGCTGACCAAGAAAGGCGTCGGCACGCTGGTTCTGGATGCCGACAACGTCATCACCAACTCGATTACGATCGAGGCGGGCACTCTTCAGATGGGCAGCGGCGCCGGCCGCGGCGCCCTCGGCACTGGGTCGGTTACCAACAACGGCACCCTGGTCTTCAACCGCACCGGCACGCTGAATTTCTACAACAACATCACCGGCACGGGCAAGTTGTCGATCCCGAGCACCGGCACCGGAACATGGAACCTCCGCGGCACCAACACGATGACCGACTACTCGATCGAGCATGGCGGTGCCATACTGTACTTCACGAACTCCTTCAGCATTGGGAGTCCCACCAACATTCAGTTTAATGTGTCGTCGGTGAACCAGCGGCTTCAACTGGGCGGCGGGGTCACTCTCCCAGCGACGTGCCCGATGACCTTTACGGTGCCCTTTGGAGATGTGAATACTCGTGCGTCCGTGATGAGCGTAGCCGGGACCAATACTGTCAACGGGCCGATCCGCATTGGGGGTGGCAGTTATTCAGACCCTAACTCCAGGCCGAACGTCAATCTGTATGGCAATACCGCTGCTCACCTGCAGGTAACCGTCAACAGCTCCGTGGAAGATATCCTCGGCGATCCTTTCCAGGGCAATTTCATTCTGCGCGGCAATTCCGCTGCCGGGATCAACAAGATGTACGGGAAGATTACTTTAACCGCTGGGCAATTGCTCAAGGACGAGGCTACAACCTGGACAATCTACTCCAGTGGCAACTCAGCCACGCTCACCTGGGTGGGGAATGGCAGGTTGAACCTGGGGGCGGCTAATGCCCTGCCGAATGCGCAGTTAACCGTTAATGCCACTTTGGACCTGGGTGGATTCGATCAAACCGTCGGCCCGCTCTACAGCGCGACCGGGATCACCACCGGTGTCATCACCAACAGCAGCGCAACGGACGCGTTGCTCACACTGTCGGACGGCGGTATCTACTACGGCACGATCAAGGACAGCGGGAGCACAGGCAAGATTGGGCTCAGGATCCTGAACCCGGGGGCACCGAATGCGCAGCAGCTACACGGCAATTGCACTTACAGCGGGCCAACTACTCTACAACTAGCCACCGCTATCGCCCTGATGGGTTCGGGCAGCATCCCCAACACCACCCCGATTGAAATGTCCAACGGCAGCTCCATTGATGTGAAGAATAGATCCGACCTCACCTTCACTCTCGGCGCCGCGCAGACCCTAAAGGCCGACGGAACAGCCAATGTCGCCGGCAACTTCGTCAGCCAGGGCACCATCTCGCTCAAGGTCAGCAAAAGCGGCGGCACGGTCACTAACGACAGCATCACCATTGCTTCCGGCTACTCGATCACCTACGGTGGCACGCTCAAGCTGAACCTGAGTGGTGATCCGTTGGGCAGCTCCGATACCATCAAGCTGTTCGACGCGGCCAGCTACACCAGCGCCAGCGCTTTCACCACCATTGTCCCGGCAACGCCCGGCCCCGGACGAACCTGGAATACCAGCACGCTGACGACAGACGGGACGTTGCGGATTGCCTCGACGCTGCCCACTAGTCCGACCAACATTACGGCTACGGTGGTCGCCGGGGGATCTCAAATGAAACTCGAGTGGCCGCTCAGCTACACGGGGTGGGCACTCCAGGGCCAGACCAACGCAGCCGGGGTCGGCCTCACCACCAACTGGCACTATGTGCCCGGGTCAGACACGACCAACCAGCTCTACATGCCGATTGCTCCGAACAATGGCAGTGTGTTCTTCCGGATGATTTACCCGTAGGCCGTGCACACCCATATGGAGCACATTTACCACAAGCTCCACGTCCAGTCGCGCGCCCGGGCAGTGGCGAGGTACCTGCGGGTCTGAGGCTGTCGTTCTCCCGCGTGGCAAGCCGGGACGGCTCGCGCTCGACCGAGGGCTTGATTCAAGCCTGCCCTGAGAAACGTACCACTTTACAGCGTGGCAGAAATCTCTATCTAATCGCTATGCATCTGAAGCGACGGGACTTTATTAAGCGCAGCGCCGGCGTGGCGGCAACTTGGCTGGCGCTGCCGGCCTTATCTGGCGCCGCTCCAGCCCGCACCAAAGCCTCCAGAGACGCCCGCGACGGCGCCTACCGGACCAGTTGGTACCCCTTCACGGGCCACCCGGACGCGGACACTTGCTGGTCGGTCTCGGTGGGCCCCGACGGACGAATCTATGCCGCCGCCTGCGCCGAGAGTGTGCCCGGCGGCGTGGTCAAGGTGGTCCGTTACAACGAACAGAAGGATGCCCTGGATTACCTCTTCTCGTTGGATGAGATGGTGGATGACCCAGGCGACTCCGGCCGGGCCACCCAATGCAAGATTCACTACAGCTTCGCTCCATCCATGTCGGATGGCGTCCTCTACATGGCGACGCACCTTTCGGGGCCGCCGATTGACCTGCCGGCCTACTCGCCCTGGCTCTCGCTGGCACGATCCGAAACGCTGCTTCCGCGGCAGCGCGCTGCTGGCCTTTGACACGAGGAAGGACAAGGTGCTCTGGTGGGATACGCTGATCCCCAAGGAGGGCTGCCGTTGCCTGCTGCACGACGAAGAGCGGCACCTGCTCTACGCGTTGAGCTACCCGCGGGACCACTTCATCATCTACGATACCAAAACCCGCACCCGTCGCGATGTGGGCCGCATCGGCTCCATCAACGCCCAGACGCTCTTCCTCGATCGCAAGCATCGGGTGTGGACGACCGACGATTATGGGCATTTGGTTCGCTACGACCCGCAGAAGGATCGCTTAGAGCGCTCCCCCTTCGTCTTGCCGCATAATCCCCTGTTCCAGACGGGCTGGCACAGCGTCTTCTACGACGTCGCCGCCGCGCCGGACGGGGAGTGCTTTTACGCGGTGACCTGGATCGCCCAACCGCGACTCATGCGTATCTGGCCCGGCAAGGGCGAATGGCCGAAGGTCGAAGACCTGGGCCCCGCCACTCAGGATCGCGATCCGACTTTGCCCAAGGACACATTCATAGACCACTGCGGCGGGCTGGTCTTCGCCGGGGACGGACAGTTGTATTACGTCGCCTCGCGCTGGCGCGACCCGGTTTACAACCCCATGCCGGCTGGCGGACCGGAGCGCGAGGGCGTGGTGTGGCGTCTGAATCCGGCCACCCTGCAGCGCCAGGAGGTGGCCGTACTGCGCCATCCCACACAGCCGGCGCAGTATGTCTCGCGCGGCGCCGTGGACCACAACGGCAACCTGTTCTTCGGTGACGTAGGCACCAAGCCTGTGGGCATCTTCAAGGTGCATCTGCCCGCTTCCCGGCGCCGAAAGAATGCCCACCTCCCAATCCGGATGTGGGGATGAGGTGAGCTATGAGTGACAAGAAGAAGGCCAAGTACGACATGAACTCGCCGGAGGCCAAGGCCCTCACGGACGAGATCGTGCACGGCACTTTCACGAAGGAAGGCATGATGGCGGCCTTCCCCACGTGCTTTCCGGGCGCAAGCATCCCCATTCCCGCCGATGAAAGCCATATCACCGCGCTCGACGTCTCTGAGGATGGGATGATCTACGGCGGCACCAGCGGCCGGGCGACCCATCTATTTGTCGGCATGTTTCACGGCGTCACCGGCATCGTTTTTGACCTGGGGACGCCAACCGGGGCGGACCACTGCGCCGCCGTTTGCTGCGCCAAGAATAAGGTCGTGAGCTGTGTCAACGGTCCGGGGGGTGGCCGCATTGTCGCCACTTCCTACCAGGGTTTGCCCTTCGACCTGATCCAGGAATGGGGATTCGGCCGGCCCTCGATTGACGATTGGGGCAAAGTGGGCGGCGAGCGCATCGTCCACGCCGTGGCGGACAGTGCCAAGACATCGGTGGTGGGCATCACCACGCGCAGCCTGTTTGCGGTGGAGGTCGAGAAGGGCAAAGCCGAGGTGATCGGAGAGGTGCCCGGTAAGGGACGCGTAGCCCTGGGCTCCAAGGGCGGCATCTTCGGCCAGGATACGGGAGACGCGCTTTGGCGCTATGACTCGGGTGCGCGAAAGCTTGCACGGCAAGCGCTGAAGCTGCCTGCGGGTGTTTGGGAAAGCGCGCCGCTCACCTGGGCTAGAGACAGCCGCAACGGCTTGCTCTACACCGCCGACAGCGAGGGCAACCTGTTCTCGCTGGATGAAGAGCGGGGCTTCAGCGCGCCGCTGGGGCGCACGCTTTTGGCGCCCGTCGGGCCGATGGCCGTAACCAATGACGGCCGCGTCTTCGGTTTCTGTGGGACTGAGCTGGCCAAGATGTTCTGCTATAACCCTAAAACTCGCACGGTCAGCAACCTGGGTGTGGCGGTGTCCATCCTTGAGCGCCGCCGCTACGGTTATGTCTTTGGCGACGCGGTGACGGGCCGCGATGGCCAGATCTTTTTCGGCGAGGACGATGACCTCGGGCACCTATGGCTGTATTTTCCGAGGATCCAGAGTCTGTCGTAGCAGCCATCATCCCCACGAACGCAATTGGCGGCTAGACGAGATAAAGAAGGTCACCCGCACCAGCTCATCTGCAGAGGCGACGGTCCCCTCGCAAGGCGAGCTGTAGTTGTTCCGGGGCTTATAGCCTTTGGTGTCCTTCCCCCTGTGTAGCGGAACCAATCGACTATGAACCCAGGCACTACCCTCTATGCCATAATCCTCACCGGCCTTCTGTGTTCAAACGCGCAGGCCGAATGGGTCAACACCCTCAAGCCGCCGGGGAAGCCCGCGGGGAAGACCAAAGTGGTCAAGTCCGGCAAGGCACAGGGCGGGATCCAACTCCTGGATCACCCCACGCCCCAGGAAACCAATGCCGCCGCGGAGCTACAGCACTGGATCAAGGAAATGACCGGCGCGACGCTCGAGATCAACGCCGGCAAGGGACGCGGCAGCCACCTTGCTATCCGCACCGATGCCTCGCTCGGTGACGAAGGATACGCTATTAACGTGAGCCGCGGCCAGATCCTCCTCTCAGGCGGTAAGACTCGCGGTGTCATGAACGCCGTGTACGCCCTGCTGGAGGAGGACCTCGGCTGCCGTTTCTATGCCAACGATTCCATCCGCCTGCCCAGAACCAATACGCTGGTCATCGCCCCGGTCGCGCGCCGCTACATTCCGCGACTGAAGATCCGCGACCCGTTCTATGCCTGCGCCTTCGACCCGGTCTGGTCACTGCGCAACCGCGCCAACGCCCCGAACGCCGCCGTTCCCGAGGACAAGGGCGGGCATGTCGACTATGACGGCATGTTCGTGCACACCGCCGCACAGATTGTCCCGCCGGAGAGGTATTTCAAGGAACACCCGGATTACTTCGCGCAGCAGGCGGACGGCACCCGCACCACTGCTCAACTCTGCGCCACCCATCCCGAGGTGGTGAAGATTGCCATTGATTACGTCCGCCAGATCCTGCGCGATAATCCCCACACCGAAATCCTCAGCGTCTCCAAGAATGACTGCCAGGTAAGCTGCCTCTGTGAGCGTTGCCGGAAGCTCCGCGACGCCGAAGGCTCCGACATGGCCAATCAGTTGTTCCTGGTCAACCAGGTGGCCGCGGCCATTGAGCAGGAACACCCCGAGGTTCTCATCGACACGCTGGCCTACCTGGAGACGATCCAGGTGCCTAAGACCGTGCGCCCGCGCAAGAACGTCGCTATTCGTCTGTGCAACGACTCCGTCGGGGCGTGGTCGCACCCATTCACGCCGGCCGAGCAGTGCGACGTGGCGAAGCTGGTCAGCGCCTGGGGCGCCGTGCACAACCGCATCTACATCTGGGACTACAACGTCAACTTCAGCCATTACCTGGCGCCCATGCCGAACCTGGACGTGATGGTCGCCAACATCCGGTTCTGGATCACTAACCGCGCTGAAGGGGTGATGCTGCAAGGCGGCTACCAGGGGCCCGCCGAGCGGGACCAAATGAAATGCTGGGTGACGGCGAAGATATTATGGAACCCCTCATGGGATGAGGAGGCGCTGGCCCGCGATTTCATTCAGGGCCACTACGGCGCGGCCGCCCCGGCCATGGAGGAATATGAGGCGTTGTTGAAGAAGATGAAGACCGACCATGCTAAAGAGCTGGCTTCGCCGGCGGACGGTATCCGCTACCCGATGAATGCGCCGTTCTTCACCAAGGAATTCGTGACGCACGCTAGAGAGATCCTTGCCCGGGCGAAGACCATGGCCCGGGGCGACGACGACCTGGTTCGCCGCGTCGAGCGTGCGGAGCTGCCCATCCTCTATGTGCAGTGCGTGCGTGGGCCGGAGTTTGTCGGAGACCGCTACGCGCAGGTGGTGAACGATTTCGAGCGCATCGCGCGGCGTGAGAGAATCCAGTTTCTGCAGGAAGGCGGGCCCGATTTCGAGTCCAAGCTGGCCGGCTACAAGAAGCTGATCCCCAAACCGGCTGCCCCGCACTGAACCTCTCGCCCCAGAGTAATATGCCAGGATGAAAGCTCCAGTAATCCTCCTTTTGGCAGCGCTAGCCATGCGCCTGCCTGTCGCAGCCTCGGAAAAAGCTGCCGCGCCCAAGTCCAACATCCCCCACGGGCTGACGCTGTATGTGTCGAAGCTGGGAGACAACTCCGATGGCCTCACCTGGCGGACTGCCTTCCGAACCATTCAAGCCGCGCTGGATGCCATCCCCGACGATAAGGGCGGCCATCGAATCATCGTACGACCCGACACCTATGCCGAGGCCAATTTGGATTCGAAGCACAAAGGCGCCGCCGGCGCTTACAACACCATCGAAGGTGACTGGGACGGCCACCTTGGCTCAGGCACGAACGGGTGGGTGGTGATTGATTCCGGCGCACCACGCGTGGTAGTGCGCACCAACCCCAAGGCACCCACGGGCAACCCCACTTTTATGGTGCTGCCCGACGGAGATCCGGACAAGGAAACCGGCCTCAAGAGTGTGGATTGGTGGGGGCCCTGGCGGTGCGACCCCTGGTACTCGGCAGCCGGCTGGGACCGCTGGGTCTTTCGCCGTCTCTACTGCACGGGCTCGGAGGGGGGCATCGGGTGGGACATGACCTGCCAAGCGGGGGTGGAGTTCTCCGCTATCGTCGAGGATTGCGTCGGCCTTGGGCGTTTTGCCGGTGCGTGTGTGATGGCCCACGTTGGCCGCGCCGGCGAGCCGGTCCTGTTCCGCCGGTCGTATTTCATGTGCCTGGATGTCTGGGGCGATGCCGGCGCTGTTTATGTCCGGGCACACAACAAGAGCGATGCCCGCAACCCCGGACGCCGTATTTGAAGACTGCACGATTATCGGGCCGGACAACGCATTGCAGGTCGGCTACCCCGGCTTCGAGGGTTACACCCGCGTCCTGTTCAAGAGCTGCCGCCTCATTGTGCTCAACTTCTCCCAGCCGCAAGGCACTCCGTCCACCGGGGCGATCTATAGCGATTTGGCGGGCAAGTTCCTGCATGTGGACTTCGAGGACTGCACCGTGATGGGGTACCGAGTGCTCGGGCGCACGAAAGGATGACCTGTTCTCCTACAGCACCAAGGGCATCAACCGCGCCTATGTCCAATACCGGCAGCCGGTACCGAAAGGCTTTGAGCGCCTACGCTTCTGGCCCGTCGAGGTGTTCAACGAACTCTTGCCTCCTCGGTTTCAGTCGCCGACCGGGGCCGCGCCCGCCGACGCCAGGCCGCGGCTGGTCAAGATCCCCGTGGCCTTCGGCCCCCAAGCCATGGAGAACACGCCCGTGGTCTTCAACTCCCGCCCGTTGCTGGTGCTCAATTACCGGGATGACACCAAGAACAAGACCGATGCCTACAAGCGCAGCATGTACCTCTACATCCTGGACCTGGCAACCGGACGCGAAGCGGCCCGCTTCGGAGAGGGTCATTCGTTTGCCAACGCCTTCGTCAACGGCCCGGAGCTAAATGTCTTTGCCAGCGAGGGCACCGACCGCGACTGGTTCCAAAGCCTTTACCGCTTCTCGACGACTGACCTGAAGACCTGGAAGCGGGAGCTGGCGATTCCCCAGGCGCCGGGCGAGCACCTGTTCAACGCCTCGGTTTGTCGAGATGACCAGGGATACCTCATGGCGTACGAATCAGACAAGCCGGTGCAGTTCTGTTTCAAGTTCGCCCGCTCGACGGAGCTGGCGGTGTGGAAGAAGCTCGACGGGCTCGTGTTTACCGGGCTGGGCGGGGAGTACAGCGCCTGCCCGGTGATTCGTTACGTGGCGCCGTATTACTATGTGATCTACCTGCACGCCGCCGTGCCGGGGCACAAAGGCTGGATTTCCTTCCTCGCCCGTTCCAAAGACCTCGCCGCCTGGGAGCTAAGCCCCTTCAATCCGATTCTGGAAGCCAGCCCCGGTGAGGGTATCAACAACTCAGACGTGGACCTGTTCGAATATGAGGGCAACACCTACGTCTTCTACGCGACGGGCGACCAGCAGACCTGGGGCACGGTCCGCATGGCAATGTTCGGGGGCTCCATGAAGGAGTTCTTCACCAGTTCCTTCCCGGACGGTGTGCCCACCATCAAGGTCGGTGCGCGCTGACCCCCTGCCGTTTCAGTTCCCGGTAAGTGATCATGGCCGCGCCGGGCTGGTTGGTGATGCTCACGGAGAGCCCCTTGTCCATCAGTTCACGACCAGTCATCTCTTTGGTTTCCGGCGTGTCCAGGTTGGCAACGCGGTAACGGGCGTTTGCCTCAAGGCCGCGCAACTTGAACCGCGCCGATTCGTAGAAGCTGTGGTCGCGGCGGAAGGCCTGCACCAAGCCCTCGCCCCGGTCGGGACGGTGGAACTGCCAAGCCATCCACACATCGAGCGCCTTCGAGTAGGGCGTCAATGCGTAGTAATCGCCGAGAAAACAGGGCTGGATGCGGAGGTATTGATCGAGGGCCGCCTTGGCATTCCCAATCGGGAAACCGCCCAAGGGCGGGTTGGTCTGGCTGGCCTCGCTGCCGTTGAAGAGGCTGAACACGACCGAGCTCGAAATGGTGCTGCGCCAGGCGTAATCACTGTCCCGCCCGGGCGTCACCGCGCCGGTCGAGTTGATCGGCACCCAGAACGAGAGGCCGTAAGTGTGGCATTGCTTGCCCGCCGGGTCGCCGGGGAAGTCCGTTCTCCAGAACGGCGTGCTCCGCCCGGTGGTTTCCAAATCTATGCGGCGACCGCCGCTGGCACAGTTGTCAATGATGAGCTGGGGATGCCGGCGCAGCAGCTCGTCCCAGAAGGCATAGAGCCCCTCGACCCAGCGAATCTCGGTCATACCCTGCCGATCCGGCGCGTCGGCGGCCCGCCAGAATTCCAGCGGCGCAATGTTCGCGTCATGCCGGTAGCAATCCAGCCCGCCTTCCTTGATCCGGTCGGAGATAAACTCCGCGAGAAATCGGCGTGCCTCCGGGATTCCCAGGTTCAGCAGCCGGTCATTTTCCTTGATCTGGTTGCGCAGGCTTTCGGACTTCACCCAGTCCGGGTAAGTCTGCTTCTCCCAGCGATAGACCCGCTTCACCGGCGGCACGGCCAGCAGCCATGGGTCCAGTTCTGCCGCCCAGGGCGTGCCCTCGCACACGCGCTCCGGCTCGAACCAGAGGAGGAACTTGCGCCCGGACTGGTGCAGCAAATCGCTGAGTGGCTTGAAACCGTCCGGGTAGAAGTCCTTGTTCACCTGCCAGTTGCCCGCGTTTTGCCACCACGGCCCCCGGCCGAACCATTCCGCATCAATCCAGTAGTAATCCACCGGCAAATTGGAAGCGACAATGGCCTTAATGTTCGCGAGATGATCGGCCGCCCGCACAGCGCCCCAGTAGGCGTTAAGGATCGGCGGCTCCAGGGGACGACCGTTCACCATCGGTCGGTGCTGTGCCAGCAGGAATCGCCGCCACTGGTTCTGCCCGTCCACCCAGTCGCCGTCATAGAACAGCAGCGCCACGCGCGGCGACCGGATCCGCTCACCTGGATGCAGCTTCAGGTGCGTCAACGCCAGGCCAGCCTGGACGCGCGTACGCTGCGGCTCGGGCTGGGTGAAATCGGCGGCCCACTCACCCGACCAGCCAAGCCCAATCACCACGCCGCCCCGCGCCAGCGTCTCCCAATTGAAGAACGGCAGGAAATCGCTCGACGAGCGCCCGCCGCCAGCCTGCAGGTGAAGACGCGCGCCCGGGACCATCGGCTCGGTCAGCGGCTGAAAGTCGTCCATCGAACACGTCGCGCCTTTGGCGTAATGGACGACCGCGTTGGTGGCCGGCGCCTCCAGCGGCAGGTCAAGGGCAAGAATCTGCTCCAGGACCGGCGTATTCTTGTGGCTCGTGTTCTCGAAGAACAGCACCCACTCGACCGCAGGATGATTGGTGTATTCCGTCACGTCACACTGAATCATCAGTCCCGTGGCCGGATCAGTCAGCCGCATTGACCGCAGGCGCCTTGGTCCCGCTGGGTTCGGCAAGCCCGGTTGCAGTTTCCACGCCGGCAGCAACGCGGCAGAAGCCTGGCCGCCATACGAGAACGAGAATGGTAGGGCGGCAGTGTTGGTCCCAAAGTGCGTGGTCACCCAGTCAGCCCGCGACTTCAACTCAGTGTCCGCATGGCTCGCCGCGAATACGCTGGTGAATGCCAGCGCATCCAGCAGCAGCGTGGCCAACGTGGGTCTAATCTTCATGGATTGTGTGTGCCCGGTTATACACCCGACTCGGCGGGGACGCCATTCCCCATTCTTCTTACTGGCGAGCCACGCCGACACACTTTCAGCCGCCACTTTTGGCTTGGCGCGGGCTGCGGATGCGGCAATGCTTTGCCGCCCATGAACTACTTTCGCCGAAAATGCGAAGGCTCACCGGAATACGCGCGCGTCGCGCCTTTCGTGGCTTTCGTCGTACTGACCGCCCTGCAAGGCCAGTTGGGCGAAGATTCGCGCTATTGGCTCTACTTCCTCAAAACGCTGGTGGGCGCCTGGCTGATCTGGGAAATGCGGCCGTTTGTGGCCGAGATGCGCTGGCAGATCAGTTGGGAGGCACTGGTGGTCGGGGTGGCGGTCTTTGCCCTCTGGGTCGGCCTCGATGGCCTGTATCCGCCGCTCAACAAAGTGGAGGCGGCCTGGAACCCCGATAAGCGGTTCGGGGCGGGGTCGGCGATGGCTTGGCTGTTCGTGGTCGTGCGCATCGCGGGGTCGTCCATTGTGGTGCCGCCGCTGGAAGAGGTGTTTTACCGTTCCTTCCTCTACCGGGTTTTCGTGAAGACTGATTTCCGCGCGATGCCGCTCGGCCAGTTCCACGGGTTGTCGTTCGTCGTCACCTCAGCGATCTTCGGGCTGATGCACCCGGACCGGTGGGTGGCGGGTATTCTCTGTGGTCTGGCCTTTCAGTGGCTGGTGATTCGCAAGAAGCGCCTCGGGGATGCCATGACCGCGCACGCGCTCACCAACTTCCTGCTCGGCCTCTGGGTGGTCTGGAAGGGCGCCTGGAGCTTCTGGTAAGCAGCGCAGGTACCCTCGCTCTGCTGGCCAAACCACCCCAGTGTTACCTATCTAACGCTTTTTACCCTCTTGTTGCGTTGCTGCCGTGCCTGATCTTCGAGGATGAGCATTTGCTGGTGGTGAACAAACCGGCCGGCCTGAACACCCACGCGCCGAGTCCACACGCAGGCGAGGGTCTCTACGACTGGCTCCGGCATCGGGAGGCCCGGTGGGCGAAGCTGGCGATCATCCATCGGCTCGACAAGGAAACCTCCGGCGTGATCGTTTTCGCGAAGACCCCGCTTGCCAGTCGCTCACTGACCGGGCAGTTCGCGACTCGTACCGTTCGGAAGAAGTACTTCCTGCTCACGGACAGACCCGTTCGCCAAAACGAATGCACTGTCAGGACCTCACTCGTGCGGGCCGGCCAAAGGTATTTGAGTCGGCCCCTGCACACCGGCGGGGCGACGGCGGAAACGCACTTCAAGGAAGGCAAAAGGCAGAAGGCAGAAGGCAGAGGAGGCGGCTACTGCCGAATGGTCGAGGCCGAGCCATTGACCGGGCGGACGCATCAGGTCCGGGTTCATGCGGCGGAGAGTGGGTTTCCCATCCTCGGCGACACGCTCTACGGCGGCACGGCGGCGGCGCGCGTCTATTTGCACGCCGTGGAGTTGGCGCTGACACATCCAGCCTCCGGGGAGGGCCTCACCTTTCAGGCACCGACAGGGCAAGGCTGGGCGGAGGTATGTGATGGCCGTTCTTGGGACACAGGTCCCCTGCCCTGCCTCGGCATACGCGAAGCGCTGATTGACCCGAAGGAAACCAATGCCTATCGGATCATCCACGGCGAGAGCGACGGCTGGCCGGGCTGGTATGTCGAGCGCCTGGGAGAATTCCTCCTTTCCCACAGCGCGCAGGCGCTCAGTGCCGCGCAGCATGAGCAACTCGTGCGCCTGGGGGAATCCTTCTCGGCACGCGGTGCCTACCACAAGGTCCTCCGGCACCAGGTGCACCGCACGGCCCGACCCGAGACTTCCCCGCAATTGGTCCTGGGCGAAGCGGCCCCAGAAAGGTTCGCCGTTCGCGAAAACGGCCTTCACTTCGAACTGAGCTTCGCTGAGGGCTACTCCGTCGGCCTGTTCCTCGACCAGCGCGACAACCGCCGTCGCCTGCTCACCCGCCATGTCGGCGCGGACTTTCCCTTGCTCCAATTGGCAAATGGCAATCGGCAATGGGAAGTTCTCAACGTCTTCGCTTACACCTGCGCTTTCTCGGTGTGCGCTGCCCAGGGCGGGGCACGGACAACCAGCCTCGATCTCTCGAAGCGGTGGCTCGATTGGGGGCAGTGCAATTTCGCGTTGAACGGACTGGACCGGGCTGGGCACGAGTTCATCTATGGGGACGCCTTGGACTGGCTGCCCCGGCTGGCGAAAAAGCAACGCCTCTTCGATGTGATTCTCCTCGACCCACCCACATTCTCGCAGTCGAAAGCATCGGGCGTGTTTCGGGCCGAGAGAGATTACGGCCAGCTTGTGACTGCGGCGCTGCCACTGCTCCGGAGCGGCGGGGTGCTGTTCGCCTCCACCAACGCGGCAGATTGGCCGCCGGACAAGTTCCTGGCTGATGTGGACACCGCCATTCACCAGGCGAAACGGCGGGTGCTCCAGCGCCACTACGTCCCGCAGCCTCCGGATTTCCCCATCTCCCGAGCCGAGCCGGGCTACCTGAAGACGGTCTGGCTGCGAATCATATAGGGCGGCGTATCTACCAGGTCGTGGAAGCGTGATCCGTTGGTTCGGGGCCCGGCCGTGCCTCTATTGCTCCTCTATTGTTCCTCTATTGTTCCTCTATTGCTAGAGGTTTCCCTTTTGCGCTCTCGGGGCACGAACGGAGTGCTGGACGCCGTTTGGGCCGCGTCAGGCCTGCCGCAGCAAATCCAGCATCTGGCGGTCGAGCTTGTGGCCGCGGAAGCTCTCGGTACTCGACGTCACGACGCCGGCTATCGAGCACCCCGAACGCACCACGCAGCTCCCAGAGCGCCCAACCCCAACCCGCCTCTTTCCACAACGCCAGGCAATCCCGCATCCACGCCAGGACCACACTGTGCGGAGTGCGATTGAAGGCACCCCATTCCCCGACGTGGACACCCACGCCCTTTTGCTCAAGTTGTTTCCAGGGCTCTATGAGTTCCTTGGCCAGAGCCTCCTTGGTCATGAGGCGCTTTTCCCCGAGCTTCAGCGGCCACGTCGGCTCAGGCCATTTGTCCGAGCCGCTGATCCAGCTTGCCCGGTAGTGGCTAACCTGCATGGGGTCATAGCCGCGCGTGCTTTGCGCGATTCCCAGCCCCGCCAAACCGTGAACCGGCTCACGGCCCCACCGGAGACCATCCGCGATGATGAGCCGGTGCGGGTCCTCGGCGCGAATGCTCTCGACCAGGCGTGTCACGACCCGCACATAAGTCCCCTCCGGGATGTTGGCCGGCTCATTGAGCAAGTCGAAGCTCAAGCGGTCGTTCGGGATACCGTGGTAGCGCTTAGCAAGATGAGCCCAGTGAAACGCGCAAGCCGCCAGCGCCGGCTCATCCTTCCAGAGATCCAGCGGCTCGTTCGGGGGGTTGACGCAGTAGCCGGGGGCGCGGTGGAGGTTGAGGTTGACGTGCACGCGATGCTTGCCGCCAAATGCCACGGCGTCGTCCAGGTGCTTCAACTCCTCCTCGCGCAATTTCAGCCAGTCACTCGGGTCGGTCCAACAGAGATACGAGAGCGGCAGGCGCGTAAAATCGAAGCCCCATTCGGCTACCAGGGCAAAGTCGCTCTCCGGGAACGGTGGATTGCCTCCCTGCCGTTTGACGAACTTCTGCAGCAGATTGAACCCACGCCAGCGCGGCAGACGCCGCGCGGTCGGTGTTGGCTGGTCACCCGCGCGCAGCAGAGGCGTGGACGTGACAGTGGCCGCCACGGCCAAGGCACCGGCCGTTTGGAGAAACTCGCGGCGGTTCACGGGTTGTTCTTACGCTCGAAAGACCGGGTAATCAGGCTCGTCCCCCGCGCCGCACGCGATCGGCGCCACAGCAGCAAGCCGACCACAACCACGAAGACGATGACACCCACTCCCATGTTCCTGCCCCGCACCAGCGAGCTGGCCGGAGTGGCGGTGGCAGTCTGCGCGCCTGGAGCCGGACGGGCTGATGGCGCCGGCGCGCCAGTCGCGGGGCTGGAGGTTGCGCGTTGGGCTCCGGTAAGACTCGGGACGGCGGCGGGCGCAGCCCCGTTCGTTACCGGCGTCGCGGGCACGGGTTGCGTGTTGACTGGGAGGACGGCCGAGGGCTCGGGTGCTGGCTTGGGGGCCGGCGGAGGAGGAGCTGCCTCTGACTTTGCGGGCGTGGATTCGACCGGCTTCGGCTCAAGCGCCTTCACCTCCCCTGCTTTGGGGTTGGGCACCTCGACAGGCGCCGGACCCGGCTTGGGTGAAGCTTCCACTGCCGGCTTCGCGGGGCCAACCGGCGCCGGTTCGGCTTTTGCAAGTTCCGCTGGCGGCGAGGTCTTGTCGGGCGGCTTCACCGCAACGGGCTCATTGGTGACAGCCGTCACCGGAGGCGGCGCTTCGGGTTTGGCAATCGGGGGCTCCGGCTTCGGCGTCGAGGCCTGCTCCGGCCGGGGCTTCTTCCCGGAAACGATCAGGGGTGGCACGCTCGACGTTTGCGCCTTGCGGACGGCTTCGACGAGCTTCGCCTGCACCACCTCGGTAATGTTCGTCTCCGGCGGCAGGCGCGGCATTTCCACCGGCCACGGTGGCGTGTTCACGACATAGTCGGCGATTTGGCCCTTTCTGGCGCAGAAGACGGTAACAAAAGGCATCCGCGCTTTCTGCTGTTGGTCGCCCCACCTCCGGTACGCCGCGTTGATGCGGTCGTCGAATGGCGTGCCGCGGACTTCGTGATCACCGCTGGAGATCAGCACAACCGTGATGAGTTCGGAGTCTTTGATCACGCCGCCCAACGCCGGAGCAACTTTGTGGAAGTTCGCCTGCTTCTCGTATTTCTGTCGCTTGAGGAAGCTGAGCGTGCGCTGGGTGATGTCCTCCCGCGCCGAGGACGACCAGGTCTGCAGCGGGAACCGGCCCGCATACAGGTCTTCATTATAGGTCCAGACCCCGAGCGTGCTGCCGTCGCGGAGCTGGTCGTTCAGGCCCGACATCAGCAAGCCCCGAACGGCCCCCAGCACCGCATCCGAGCGCCGCTGCATGGCCTTGGATGTCTCCACGATCAGCAGGCAACGGTCGGATGCCGGCGCGGCTTTAGCGGCATTGGGTTGAGCCCCCAACGAGCCGCGACTGGACCCCGCCAACAACAGCAACACTCCCAGCAGCCAGGGCGTGAACGTCACGCCGGGGCTCCTCGCCGGCCCTTCGCCGCCAGCTATGCTTTCACGTTGATCTCGGCTATTCATGGGCTCCCACGGCGCCGGTTGATTGCCTTCGCCGCTGAAATCGGTGCCGTTCGCGCCGGTTGTGATGTTTAATATCATCGCCCAGTTCCGCCAAAGCGTTTTCGAGGTCCCGGATGAAGTTCCAGCAACTGGCGGCGCTGCCGCCCAGGCTGATCACCGTCTCCCGCTCGGCGTGATCATCCGTCACCACCAGCACCTCGCCATAGGGGCCGAATCGGTAGACGGCGCGCTCGATGACCTGGTCAGCCGTCTGGCCCCGGCGCGAGTAAAGCACTTCCACTTCGCACTGGGATGAAGCATTTGGCCTGCCAGTGTGCCGCCCGGCACCGTCGAAAACGACCGTGACCGGCGTGCCGGTCACATCCTGGTAAAGCGTGAGGCAACGGATCAGCTCGTCGCGCGCGGCCATGGAATGCCGCGCCCGGCCACGGGCCAGCTCGGGCCAGTTATGCAACAGGCTGTAACCGTCCACCAAAATGCGCACCAACGCCATCCCGAACCATACTGCCCAGGCTGCGCGTTGGAAAACAGAAAACCGACTTTGCTCTGGCTGAGAATTCTTCGGCTCGCATCCCCCGCCAGCGCCGGCGACGTGCGCTTTCTGGTCAGAATGCCGAGAATCTAAGCCGGCGAGGACGCCAGCGCTCCTTTCGCCACATTCGGGCCTCCTGAATAAGGATTGCACACTTGGGCACTTCTGGTAGTGTACAACGTCTCAAGGGTACTATGAGGCATTCGTTGCTAATCCTGGTGGCGGCATTGAGCTGCGCATCCGTGGCCGGTTTGCACGGCGCGGATGTCGGGCTGATCAAGGTCAAGGGCGCCATCGGCCCGGCCACCGCCAGCTACATCGCCCGCGCGATTGATGTGGCCCGCGAGCGCGACGATGCCTGCCTGGTCATCCAACTGGACACCCCCGGCGGTTTCCTCGATTCCACCAAGGAAATCGTCCAGAAGTTCTATGCTGCCGGCGTGCCGACGGTGGTGTATGTCGCGCCAGCCGGCGCGTGGGCAGGCAGCGCCGGCTGCTTCATCACGCTGGCCGCCGACGTGGCCGCCATGGCCCCGGCCACCAGCATCGGCGCGGCGCACCCGGTGTCCATCGGGCCCGGCGGCGAGGAGAAGACCAGCGAGGTGATGAAGGAGAAGATGGAGAATTTCGCCAGCAGCTACATCGACTCCATCGCCGAGAAGCGGGGACGCAACGTCGAGTGGGCCAAGTCCTCGGTCGTCACCAGCCAGTCCATCACCGCCGAGAAGGCGCTCGACCTGAAGGTGATTGACCTCATCGCCAAGGACCTGCCCGACCTGCTCAGCCAGCTCGACGGGCGTGAGGTCAACGGCAAGACCCTGAAGACGGCCGGCGCGGATGTGGTGGATATCCCGATGACCGCCCGGGAAAGGGTGCTTCAGGTGCTCTGGCGGCCGGAAGTGATGTTCATCCTCATGCTGGTGGCGATCTACGGCATCATCGGCGAGCTGAGCAACCCGGGCGCGATCCTGCCGGGCGTGGTCGGCGCCATCGCCCTGATTCTCGTCGCTCTACATGGCGGCGATCCTGCCGGTGAACATCGCCGGCCTGGCGCTGATCGGCCTGGCGGTGGTGTTGTTCATCGTGGACATCTTTGCGCCCACGCACGGCGTGCTGACGGTCGGCGGCATCGTCGCGTTCTTCCTCGGCGCGCTGATGCTGTTCAACCGCGCCGACCCGGTCTTCCGGCTCTCGCTGGTGTACATCATTCCCGCCACGCTGGTGACGGCGGCGTTTTTCATCTTCGTCGTCGGCGCGGGCCTGCGGGCGCAGTTGCTGCCCGTGCGCGCCGGCCGCGAAACCATGCTCGGCAAGACCGTCCCGGCCCTGGCGCGCATTGATGCCGCCGGCGGCAAGGTGTTCGTCGAGGGCGAATACTGGAACGCCGTGAGCGAAGTGCCGATCGAACCCGGCCACCCGGTCGAGATCGTCGCCGTGGACGGCCTGACTTTGAAAGTGAAACCCAAACAACCACCAATAACCTAAACAAAACTAACAACCGGAGAATACTATGGAACAAATCATCGCCAGACTATTCAACCTCACCTCCTGGATCGTGCCGATCATCATCCTGGCCGCCATTGTCCTGCCGCAGGCCATCCGCATCCTGCGCGAATACGAACGCGGCGTCATTTTCCGGCTCGGCAAATTGCTCGGCGCCAAAGGGCCGGGCCTCATCTTCCTCATCCCGGTCGTGGACCGCATGGTGAAGATGGACCTGCGCGTGGTCACCATCGACGTTTCCAAGCAGGAGGTCATGACCCGCGACAACGTGCCCGCCACCGTGGATGCGGTCGTTTATTTCCGCGTCGTGGATCCGGTGGCCGCGGTGGTCAAGGTGGAGAACTTCTGGAAGGCCACTTCGCTCATCGCGCAGACCACCCTGCGCAGCGTGCTCGGCCAGGCCCCGTTGGACGACCTGCTCTCGCAACGCGACGCGATCAACCAGAAGCTGCAGGAAATCATCGACCGCCAAACCGAGCCGTGGGGCGTCAAAGTCACCGCCGTCGAGGTGAAGGACGTCGCGCTGCCGGACAGCATGAAGCGCGCGATGGCCAAACAGGCCGAGGCCGAACGCGAGCGCCGCGCCAAGATCGTCAATGCCGAAGGCGAATTCCAGGCCGCCGAAAAGATGGTCCAGGCCGCCGCGATGATCAGCAAGGAGCCGATCGCCCTCCAACTGCGCTTTCTGCAGACCATGCGCGAAATCTCCAGCGAGCACAACACGACCACCTTCCTGCCGATGCCGATTGATTTGTTCACGCCGTTTATGAAAGGCCCGCCGAAGGCCTGATCTTCCGGGTTACTACCACCGCAACTCGCGATACTCACCCGCACGGGTGATGTTCACAGCGGTCAGCACCTCGGCTTCGTGCTGTCTGATTTCGGGCCAACTGGTTGTCGGAAGTACCCCGGTCCAATAGGACTCTCATCTGGCCTGGGCGCTCAGCGCGTTCAGGCCACCGTCAGGCTGCGCTCGGCGTGTTCCAGCACAGCCTCAACCTGCGCGCGGGTGACCCCGGGAAACCAAGTCAGGAACTCGTTCACCGTGGCGCCGTCTTCGAGGTTCTCAAAAAGAGCGCGCACCGGCACTCGAGTGTTCTTGAACACCCAGGCGCCGCTCAGCTTCCCGGCCACCCGTTCGACCGCCGGACATTGAGTCCAATCCAACATTGCCAGAATCGGGTCAGAATCGGGGTCAGAACAAAGTTTCTCCACAATTCAGGGGTTGGGAGGCTTGACGGTGTTGGTTGAGCGAGGCAATCTCAGCTTCGGGTTATGGCCCGGAAGCTCAGAGTTCAGTATCCTGGCGCGGTATACCACGTGATGAACCGAGGGGACCGCCGGGAGCCGATTTTCAATGATGACCAGGACCGCCTGTTATTCCTGGAAACGCTGGGGGAGGCCTGTGAGAAGACGGACTGGCAGATCCACGCGTGGTGCTTGATGAGCTATCCGCTTTATTTGCAGGAGCCGGCGAAACGCCCGGCGTGGCTGCGAGTGGACCGGTTGCTGGGCGAGTGGGGCATTCCCAGGGATAGCCCCGCTGGCCGCGAGCAGTTCGCCGGACGGATGGAGGCCCGGCGTCGGGCCGAGGGTGCCGGGGAATATGAGCCGCACGGCTGGTGCCTGGGCAGCGAGGAGTTTCGGCAAGAACTGCTGGCGCAGGTCAGCGAACTGGCCACACCCAAGGACGGCGGAGAGGAAATCCGGCAGTCAGCTCTGGCCAAGGCCGAGCGGATGGCGCCAGAGGAGCTCACCGCTCTGGATTGGAGCGCGCAGGACCTGCAAGGCCGCCGTAAGAGTGATCCGCAGAAGGTACGAATCGCCGCGCGTTTGCGGCGAGAGACCACGATGACGCTGGAATGGATAGCCAAGCGCCTAGGCATGGGAGCGGCCACACACGTTGCTTTCCTGCTGCAACGCCGCGAGCAGAAAGGGGTCAATAGTGAAGATACTTTGTTCTGACCCCGCTACGCTTATCCCGCAGTGACCTTGGTAATGCTGCGAATATGAGCATGCTAGTTGAGCGAGCGAAGCGGGTATCCCTGCGGAAAGCTGGTTGACTGGGAACCAGCAAAGCTATGTCGCGCTCGATGAGACTTGTGAGGTCACGCTGGCTGCAAGCGGTCGCCTTCACGCTGTTTTGCCTCCTGAGCCCAATGCTCACGGGCAAGGAACCTTTACCTGGATTACCTTCGACGGCCCGCCCCTGATTCCCCGCGGCACCGGGAAGATCGTCCAGGAGTATTACGAGTCCGGCATGTCATTCACACCGATTGACCCTAACGCGCCGTGGGCGGTTTCGGGCGAAACGGGGGTGGGATAGCGCGGCGTGCCCGGAGAACGGCACCGCCTATCTGCAGGCCGCATGGCAGAGCAGCCTCAAGTTCAGCTCGATGAATGGCTTCGTTTTCGACTTGGCTTCCGTGGACCTGGCGGAATACAGCGTCGGTTTTCAGCAACCTGTGACGGTACAGCTTCGTCGGCTACAAGTGGATGGGTCCACGGTCACAACGAACCTGACCACAGATGGCATCATTGACGGCACGGGGCCGCTGGCTGACTTTCAAACCTTCACTTTCGGCCCCGAGTTCTCTGGCTTGACTCGGGTGGAGATACCCACCGTCCTGTGGTCACTGGACAACCTGCGTCTCTTTGTTCCCGAGCCCGGGACGGGCGCATTGGTCGTTGTTGGAGCCGCCGTCCTCGCTCTCCGCTTTCTGAGGCGAAAGACGCATTTGTAAAGCCTCTGGCCTTCGGCGCAGATGGCGTCGAGCATCAGGGTGTCAGCTACGAGACTGAGCCGCCAAGCCGCAGAGCCAGGGCCGCGAAGTCACCTCTGACTGACGCCTCATCGGCCTCCTGCCGGCCATCGTCAGCGGGCACAGCAACATCACTTCGCTTTATACTGCGAAGTTCGGTGCTCCCCCCGTCGGCACCAAGGTGTTCGTCCGCAGCCACCAGATCCAGCAGCGGCTTCGCCGACCTCCCCCACGCCTGGAACGCCATCGTTCCGGCACAGTCCTGAGTCCCCCGATCCCTCAGCACCGGCCACCGCCCCCCTCCGGGCGAGGCGGTGTTGCACTGGTACCACCCTGGTACCACTGGGGGGGCATTTGATTCGCACTTTCAGCCTGCCGTGTCCACTTGTTTGGACATGGCAGGCTCCTCCTCAAACTCCAACTTCCTCGCCACAATGAAACGCCTTTCTACCTTTGTCTCTGCCTGTTACCGCGAGACCCCTGCCGCCAGAACGAGTAGCCCTGCTAATGCAAGTCCTCTTTCTGACCTTGCTCGTCGTGCTCGCGTTGACCGCCTTCGGGTGCGCCACGACAGAGCCCGGCATCCAGCGCGAGCAGGCCATCTACCAGGCCCCCCACCAACATCGTGGCGGAGGTTCACAAGGTCACTCCCTGCCTGCCGCCTGCGGCCCAAATCCCCCTCGAAGGGCTCCTTGCCGCTGCCACTGCCGCTCGCGCGGCATGGAATGCTCACCAGCAAAAGCAGCTTCGCATCCTCAGCAACGGCAAACCTCCGCCTGACTCTCGCGCCGCAGCTACGGTTGGCTCTTGGATAGCCTGGTCTTCCCCCGTTGGGTCCCCGAGCCCGGGACGGGCGCATTGGTCATTGTTGGAGGCGCTGTCCTCGCTGGGCGCTTCCTGAAGCGAAACACGCGTTGGTGAGGGTCTTGGCCGCTTGCATTCCTGGCAAAGGAGTCAAGCCGGAGGCTGGTTCGGCCCCGGAATGGCTCAGGCCTTTGGTCGCTACCGGCAAAGGGTGGCCATCAGAAACAGCGCCACCATGGCTCCGCTGATGACCAGACCCAGCACCGCCGCAAGCCGGTCGCGATTGAGGATAACACCCAGCAGGCTCAGGATGAATCCCGCCGGGGCCGCCGTCATCATAGTCAGCCCGCCAAGGGCTGTGATGGGCGACCCTCAGCCAGGCTTGCACAGCCACATGACCGCCAGCGCGCCCAGGGCGGCCAGCGAGCAGCACAGGCCAATCCGGCCCAGCCCCGCCTTCGGTGGCGCGGCGGGCTCCGCTTGGATGACAGGAGGCTCGTTCATATTGAGACGCTCAGAGTTCCACCTCGACCGGCTTGCTGGTGGTTGCCAGCGGCTTGAGGTCGAACTGGACGTTGACGGTGACTTTCTTGCCAACCAGGTTCTTGGGTACTCGCCATGAGTACGAGCAGGTGCCGCCTCACCCATACTCCAGGTTGCCGTTGGCAAGCGTCTTGCCCGCGGCGTCCGCAACTGTGAAAGCGGGCTTGGGCGGCCTCGTCTTGAAGCCCTCACCCTTGTAGTAGGTGGAATAGACCTCCCCACCGGCGCCAGTCAAACTCGCACTGATACGCACCATGGGTTGCGGTTCTGGCCTTCTGCTGCTTGGGTTGGCGCCGGTCGCCATGACCGATCCTGACCTGGCTTTCGTGGCCGTGACCTTGATCTCCAGCGGCGCGCCGCAATCCAGGGTGTTCGCCTTGCCGGGCGCGAAGCTCACGGGCGTCCGCACCGCGCGTTGCATGGCGGAGACCATCACGGGCTCGCGCGTCCCATCCTTTCCCTCCAGGCTGCAGGCGTATAGCCGGTAACTCCCGGCCGGCACCTGCACCTTGCCATTGGCCACGCCCGGCCGGATAAGCTCCCATTGTCCGCCTGACCGTTCCCAGGCTAGCGTCACGTTGCGCACCTGGTCCCCATGCGGCTGCAACGCCACTTCAGCCAGCGCCTGGGGCCAGGGCCCGATTCGCAGCGATCCGCCGTCGGCAGCCAGCGTGACCTTGTAGGGCTTGGCGCCCAGATAGAGGATTGGGCCGAAGGGGCACGCCTCGCTTTGGAACACGTTGTTCTCGAAAGCCCCCGAGCCGTCCTCATCCACCAACAGCGAGTCGCCCGACCGGAAATACCAGGTCTTCTCCCCGCGGCTGGTGGATAGCGATGGCTGCGAGACGTCTCCGAGGCGCAGGTTGCTGTTGCCATCGAGCACGCCGACCTTCTGCTTCAGGCCGTTCAGCGTAACGGTGGCGTCCAAGTACCACCCCGCTTTGAACGTCAACTGGCCAGAGGTGATGTTCGGGGCTCGCCGGCCAGAAGAAGGGAGGTCGCCCAGGGCGTAGGAAACAGAGGATTGGTAGAGATAGACCTGTGCGTAATAGACCGGCCGCCCGCCGGCAAACGTTTTGCCAGCCGGGGTCTGGATCGGTCCAAAGAGCAGCGTGTCGCGCGTGCTCGTCTGGCGCTCCGTGGCCAGCACCACCCGCCCGGCCACGGGATCGTCGGTCAGGTCGCCGTTCTGGTTCATATCCACGATGAGCTGGTCATAGCCCTGGCCGTCTCCTTTGGATTCATCCAGGCGCACCAGGAACGCCGCCCCGCCGCGCGTGTCCGCACATTCGCCGTATAAGGCCTTGGATGACATCGCCTTGGGCTCGCGGGTGAGTTTGCTGGGCTTGGGTGACCGCAACGATGCCGAGGTGCCCGCGTTGCCCGGAAACGACATCACGTCCTTGGCCGGAATCGTCCGGAAGGTCAGCGGGAAGTCCTCGCCCGAGGCGGCTCCGGCCGCGGCCAGGGCCAGCGCTCCGTAGATGGGAATTAATCTATTCATATTCATGGTGTTCTTTCGGAATGGCGCAGAATGCGGGGGGTTACAACTGGACTGTCAGCGGTTTGCTGACAGTTTGCAGCGGCTTGAGGTTGAACTCAACGCTGACGGTGACTTTCTTGTCTATGAGGTTCTTGGGTACTCGCCATGAGTACGAGCAGGTGCCACCTCACCCAAACTCCAGTTTGCCGTCCCCGACTTTCCTGCCACTGCCATCCGCAACTGTGAAGGTCGGCTGCGGGGCGTCGTCCTTGAACTTCTCGCCCTTGGCGTACTCGGAATAAATCTCACCATCGGCCCCTCGGACGGTGGCATTAATGGACAGCACAAACTCCGAATCCGAAGGCGCGGGCGGGTTCCGGAGGTCGCCGCTGTTGAGTTCGTAGGGCTCCGGCTTCCGTTTCTCGGCGGTGACCTTGATCTCCAGCGGGGCACCACAGCGCAGAGTGTTCGCCTGGCCGGCAGCGAAGGCGAAAGGCTTCTTGGGTACACGCTGGTCGCCCGAGATCATCACCTGGTCGCGCGGCGCACCTTTTCCCAGCAGCACACAACTGGATAACCGGTAGTTGCCCGGCGGCGTCTTGATCTTGCCAGCGGCCACGCCGGCGCGGACAAGCTGCCAGCGCCCGGCGGACTGTTCCCAAGCCAGCGTTACGCGGCACACCTGGTCGCCATGCGGCTGCAGCGTCACTTCGGCGAGAGGGTCGGTCCAGGGCTCCACTTGCAGTGATTTGCCATCCGCCGTCAGTGCCACCTTGTAGGGCGTCGCGCCAGAATAAAGGATCGGGCCGTAAGGACAGGACTCGCTGTCAAACATGTCGTTGTCAAAGGTGCCCGAGCCGTCAGCGTCGGTGAGCAGGAAGTCGCCCGGCCCGAAATACCAGTTCTCTTCGCCTGAACTGCGGTATGTCTCCGGCTTTGCCACGTCGGCCAACCGCAGGTTGCAGTCGCCGTCGTACACGCCGATCTTCTGCTTCAGACCTTTCAGTTCAACGGTGGTGTCGAGGTACCAAGCGGCTTTGAGCCGCAACTGGCCCGCATACACATTCTGCACATTCTGTCCCGCGCGGAGATTGCTGAGGTTATTGACAGTCACCTGGGCGAAGTAGATCGGTCGCCCACCCGCGATCTCCCTGCCCACTGGAGCTTGAATGGGCCCAAACAGAAGGCGGCGGCTCCCTGAGGAAGGTGCTTTACGATCTGTGGGCAAGGTCACGGGCTGGACGACTGCGTCGTCGGTCAGGTCCCCATTCTGGTTCATGTCCACAATGAGCTGGTCATAGCCTTTGCCGTCGCCTTTGGACTCATCCAGGCGGAACAGGAAACCGGCTCCGCTGGATGTCTCGCGGCACTCCCCGTAGCGCGGGCGCCGGGAGACCGCCTTGGGCTCCTGTTTGACGGAGGTAGGCTTGACCAGCCGCAACTGACCGTAGGTGCCATAGCCGCCCGGGAACGACATCACGTCCTTCGCCGGGATGGTCCGGAATGTGAGAGGGAAATCCTCTGCCGAGGCAGTGACAACCGCCGCCACCGCCAGCAGGCTGCAAACCAAGGTCGGTCTGATCATAGCAAACCTTTCTGAAAAGATGTCGGAGCCAGCGTGAGCCCTCTTCCACACCTTGTCAACCACTCTCTCCGCCGTCTCCGCCGAATGTCATGGAGTGCGTCGGCTCGTCCAACCCTCTCGCGGCAGTCAGACCAGGCGCCGAGCAGGCTCCCCAAGCCAACGCCATCCCGCGGAGCGCCGCACGCGAGCGCAGCTTGACAGTACCACCAAATCGTGTGGTTAGAGCGGCGTGAGCCCGTCGTCGCCATCCCGAACCGCGCTCAGTTCGGGCTCGCTGGCTCAAACACGACGCCGAGGAAGAGGATGGCTTGGGTCTGGTTGTCCGCGATTGCGAAGAGGAAAGGCCGATCCACGACCATTTCGAAAGGCGGCGTTACCGGTTGGACGCTCGTCGGCAGCATAACCGCAACCGTGGCCGCTGCTGCCTCCGTTCCCTCCTCGTTCACCTCGACAAAGCTCTTGTGCTTCACCGCGCTCAGATACTGTGGGGTGGCGGACATGGCGGAGAAATCGGCGGCGCGGGTGAAAGGGAGTTTCATCCCCATTGCCTGCAGCGGTGACTTCAATTCGGTCCCGTACTCCAGCTTGAACCGGGGCAAAACGATGTTCCCTTCCCTGGGCCGCATTTGCCGCACGAATTTGTCCTGCCACGCCTTGCCGTCCAGGGTGCCGAGCAGTTTCTGCACGCTGGAGCCGGGCTCGGGCAAAAGGGCATACATTCCCAGACGGCGGCCTTTGTAGGGCAGCCGCACGGCCTGGCAGCCGTTTCCCTCCTGGTACATGAAACTCGCCGCTCTGTTGCATCATCGGAACTTGCTTCTGGCTGCCATCGGCCAGATGGAACGGGCGGTCCTTGCTTGCCTTGGAGTCGAACTTCCGGTCCCAAGTCCCTTTGAAGTAAATGGCGTTGGCGAGCAGCAGGCTGGTATCGCCGGGGAGGCGCCCGGCGACGATATTCTTGATTCGCCCTCCCGTATGTTTGTCCACCCAGGCATTGACCTTCCCACCCGTCATGGGGTCCGTGAAGTCCAGTGCGCCTATCGTGGCGCCATAGAAATCTCTGTTCAGGGAGGCAAAGCCCGGCTTCAGTTCAACCGCCACGGAATGCCAAAGCGCGTTGGCGATTGTCAGCACCACATCCCCCTGGGCGCTGCGGACGGCCTTGTCCAGGTCCTTGTGGGCCTGGTTGAGGGCGCGCGCTTGCAGGCCGGTTGTTCCCAGCACCCGCGCTATCTCCTCGCGGGTGCTGCCGCTGGCGCCGTTGCCCACCATCTGCAAGACGGTCGAGATGCTGTAGGGCGAGATAAAGACATTCTTCCCCGGCTGCTCGCGGGCCAGCTCGCTCAACAGGCCAAAAGCAAAGCCCGTATCCGCCGCCACTAGCTTTGCCTGGTCCGGCGAAGACGCCGCGCACACCGACCAGGCGGCCATAAGCGCCAACCCACCCCACACCAGGCTCAGAACTCCTGAGCCGCACGCTTGGCCCGGGATGAGCCGAAGAATTGACGTGGGCCCCCTCTCCCCAGCCCTCTCCCCCTCGGAGGGGGAGAAGGTGCTCCCGCCTCGCGGGACGGGTGAGGGGTACTCGCCAGACTCACCCCATTTCCATGGATCGGCATGTGTGAGGCTGCAGCCTGACCCTGGCCATAATTGTGTAACGCTCATACTCGCTCCCATGATAATAATACTGCGACCATTCTCGCCCGGAGACTCACCTGGCCGGGCCAGGGCGTCAATTGGAAATGTGCCAGCGGCCTTGCCACCGGCAGTGCAAGGCGGCATGTGGCCGGCAGCGGCTCAGGTGGGCGGTCGTGTGCCGGATAAATCCGGCGCTCCGGCGGCAGTGTACCGATGCGCCCAATGTGCCAGCGCACTTGCGGGGAGATTGCGGGGAGATTGGACACGGGCAAAGCATCCTGTTACTCTCCGCGTCCTATTCGATGACTATGGCAAACAAAGCTGCTGAACCCGTGACCGCCACCGGAGCGGCGCCCGCTCCCTCTGATTTCATCCGCGACATTGTCGCCGCGCACGTTGCCGAGAAGAAATACCCGCAAATCCACACCCGCTTTCCCCCCGAGCCCAACGGCTATCTGCACATCGGCCACGCCAAGTCCATCTGCCTCAACTTCGGCATCGCGCGCGAGTTCGGCGGCGTCTGCAACCTCCGCATGGACGATACCAACCCCACCAAGGAGGACGTCGAGTATGTGGATTCCATCACCGAGGACGTGAAATGGCTCATCAGCGCCTGGGCCGACGACCGCCTCGGACTCAAGCCCAGGGGCAAGACGCCCGACACCCAAACGGTCAATGGCAAGCAAGACTTCTACCTCGCGCCGGTCGCTGCGCTGGACCAAGGCAGGCGGGACGCCTGCCCTACTTTGGAGCCGTTCTACGCCAGCGATTACTTCGAGGAGATCTACCAATACGCCCTGCAGCTCATCCAGAAGGGCGTCGCTTACATAGATGACCTCTCCGCCGAGGATACGGACAAATACCGCGGCTCTCCTGAGCGACCCGGCAAGGAGAGCCCGTTTCGCACCCGCCCGATCGCCGAGAACCTCGACCTGTTCACCCGAATGAAGGCCGGCGAGTTTCCCGACGGGACGCGCACGCTGCGGGCGAAGATTGACATGGCCTCGCCGAACGTCTGGATGCGCGACCCGGTCCTCTACCGGATTCGGCACGCGGAGCACCATCACACCGGCGGCAAATGGTGCATCTACCCGATGTATGACTTCGCCCACTGCCTGAGCGATTACATCGAAGGCATCACCCACTCGATCTGCACGCTGGAGTTCGAGGTGCACCGGCCGCTCTACGACTGGATCCTCGAACAGCTCGACCTGCCCCGTCCCCTGCCCCACCAGTACGAATTCGCCCGGCTGAGCCTGGGCTACACGGTGATGAGCAAGCGCAAGCTCATGCAGCTTGTGACCGAGGGCCTGGTTTCCGGCTGGGACGACCCTCGCATGCCGACCATCAGCGGCTTGCGCCGCCGGGGCGTCACCCCGCAGGCCCTGCGCGATTTCGCCTACAACATCGGCATCACCAAATACAACGCCGTCAGCGACGTGGCCGTGCTGGAGTATTCCATTCGCGAGGACCTTAACCGCCGCGCCCTGCGGCGGCTGGCGGTGCTGCGGCCCCTCAAAATCGTCATCACGAACTATCCCGCCGGCCAGGTCGAGGAACTCGAAGCGGTCAACAACCCCGAGGATCCGAGCACCGGCAAACGCAAGATTGCCTTCAGCCGCGAACTCTACATCGAGCGCGACGATTTCATGGAAACCCCGCCGCCCAAGTATTTCCGCCTGCGCCCCGGCGGCGAAGTGCGGCTCAAGTACGCCTACATCATCAAGTGCGACGAGGTCGTCAAGGACAGCGCCGAGCCAGGTGGTCGAGCTGCGCTGCACGGCCGACCTGGACAGCAAAACCGGCGGCCTGAGCGCAGGCCGCAAAGTCAAGGGCACCATCCACTGGGTCAGCACCCCGCACGCGGTTGACGCCGAAGTGCGCCTCTACGACCGGCTCTTTACGGTGGCCGAACCGGACGCCAGCGGCGATTTCAAGCAGCACTTGAACCCGCACTCGCTGGAAGTGGTGACGGCCAAGTGCGAGCCCAGCGTGAAGGAAGCCCAGCCGGAGCTGCGGTATCAGTTCGAGCGCCTGGGCTACTTCGCCCTGGATAAGGACAGCGCGCCCGGCAAGCTGGTCTTTAACCGGACTATCACGCTGAAGGACGCCTGGGCCAAAGAGGCTCAGAAGCGTTAACGGTTGATGTTGGGGAGCACATGCCTCCGGCGTGTGGTTTGCGGCGTCCCGCCGCACACTTTCTTCCGCCTGACGGAACCACAAAAGGGTTACAGATGAGTGGGAGGACGAAGCCAACGGCGGGACGCCGTTGGCAGCACGCGGGACGCGTGCGCTCCCCACTCCCAACTGAAGAGTCACGTCCTAGCAGGGTGCGGCGATTTGACTTTCGGCTCACCAGCCGCGATGCTCTGCCTCGTCCGCACCATACACACAGCCATTCTGAATCCACTCTCACCATGAAACCCACATTCCTCGCCGCCTTCCTTGTCCTGTCCCTCTCGCTCTGCAGTCAACGCGGGGTCGCTGCCGAGCCGGGCGGGCCCGGGGCGGAACTCACCAATCTGGTGGCGAAGATCAACGCCAAGCTCGAGCAGGGCAAGCGGACGGAGAAAGACCTCGCCCCCGATTTGCAGGAGTTCGAGGCGCTGCTCGCCAAGCACAAGGGTGAACCGACGGACGAGGTCGCCCAGCTCCTGTTCATGGAAGCCATGCTTTACCTCCAGGTGCTCGATAATACCGACAAGGGCGCCGAGCTAATCAAGCGGCTCCAGCGCGACTTCCCGAACACCAAGCCGGCCAAGAACGCCGACCGGATCCTCGACTCAATCCAGAAGCAGCAGGAGGTAAAGAAGCTTCGGACCGCGCTGGCCGAAGGGACCCGGTTTCCCGACTTTGAGGTGAAAGACACGGCGGGCAAGCCGCTCTCGATCGCGAAGTACAAAGGCAACGTGGTGCTGCTGGACTTCTGGGCGACCTGGTGCGGCCCGTGCGTCCGCGAGCTGCCCAACGTGATCAAGACCTACGAGGCCCACCACAAGAAGGGGTTCGAGATCATCGGCATCAGCCTGGACAAAGACCAGCCGAAGCTCGCCAGTTTCACCAGGGAGAAGAACATGACCTGGCCGCAGTACTTCGACGGCCTGGGATGGGGGAACAAATTGGCCGTGAAATACGGCGTCAACAGCATCCCGGCCACCTACCTGCTCGACGCTCAGGGACTGATTATCGGCAAGGATTTGCGCGGCGAAGCGCTGGAGCAGGCAGTGGCCAAGGCGCTGGCCAAGAAGTGATGGCGGGAGGGCGAGCGTCTCGCGAGCCCTGATTTCGCAGGTTGCCCCAGAAGTCTGGGCTCACGAGGACGCTCGCCCGAAGATTACCGCCGCCCTACTTCTTCGCCGCGTCGTAGTACTTGGCGACTTCGGCCCAGTTGACGACGTTCCAGAAGGCCTTGAGGTAGTCCGCGCGGCGGTTCTGGTACTTCAGGTAGTAGGCGTGTTCCCAAACATCGCAGCCCAGCACGGGCTTGCCTTCGACGCCGGCCATCGCCTTGCCCATGAGCGGGTTGTCCTGGTTGGCGGTGGAGACGATCTCCAGCTTGCCATTGTTGACGACCAGCCAGGCCCAGCCGCTGCCGAACCGGCCCATGCCCGCGGCTTCGAACTTCTCTTTGAAGGCGTCGAAGCTGCCGAAGGCGGCCTTGATGTCGTCGCCCAGTTTGCCCGAGGGCGCTCCGCCCGCTTTGGGGCCGAGAATCTTCCAGAACATGGAATGGTTGGCGTGGCCGCCGCCGTTGTTGCGCACGACGCCGCGGATGTCCGCCGGGACGGCGTCGAGATTGCGGATGAGGTCCTCGACGGATTTGCCTTCGAGGTCCGGCTTGCCGGCGATGGCCTTGTTGACGTTGGTCACGTAGGCGGCGTGATGTTTGCCGTGATGGATTTCCATCGTCTGCGCGTCGATGTAAGGTTCGAGCGCGTCTTTGGGGTATGGAAGTGGAGGTAGTTCGTATGCCATAGTATTGCTGTTATTGTTGATGTTCGTGTTAGTCTGCTGCCCTTTCGTGCTTCTTGGGTAATGTTTGCAGACCCAGCAACATAGCACGTCTGTACCGGTGTCAAGGGCAGCGGGCGGAGTAAATCCGAAGTCCGAAGTCCGAAGCGCGCTACCGACTGGCCAGTTCGACGAAGTTCTTGAGGAGTTGCAGGCCGATGTTCTGGCTCTTCTCGGGGTGGAACTGGGTGGCAAAGACGTTGTCGCGCCAGACCGAGGAGGCGAAGGTTTCGCCGTAGGTCGTGCGCGTGGCGACAATGGACGCGTCTGCCGGCTTGGGGAAGAAGCTGTGGACGAAATAGACGTAGCTGCCACTGGGGATGCCGCGAAACAGGGGGCATTCGGGCCTCACGATCTCAAGCTGGTTCCAGCCGATCTGCGGTATCTTAAGCCCGTCCTGCGCGGAGAAGCGGACGACGTTGCCTTGAAAGACGCCCAACCCGGCGGCGCAACTATTGAATTCCTCGCTCTTCTCGAACAGGGCCTGGTAGCCGACGCAGATGCCCAGAAAGGGCCGGCCGGACTGAATGAACTGGCGCGAGGCTTCCAGCAGCGCCTGCTTCTCCAGAGCCTGGATGCAATCGTCGAACGCGCCGACGCCGGGCAGCACGAGCGCCCGGGCGTCGGCCATTTCGTCGGGCTGCCGGGCCAGGCGCACCTGGGCGCCGACCTTGAGCAGGGCTTTGTGGACGCTGCGCAAGTTACCGGAACCGTAGTCAATCAGAGCAATCACCGGCGCAGATTAGTTCGGGGCGTGATGGTAAGCAAGTGACGGGAGAAGTCAGGGCTTAACAAGCGGCGGCCGGTTTGGTAGCCTGAGCGCCTATGAAGGTCTTGCTTCGAAGGCTGACAGACTTGCTCCGGCAAAGGTCCCCCCTCACTACCACCGCCATCGGCCTATGCCTGGTGGTGGCGATCGGTGTTCCCGACTACTATGCCCCAAGGGCCATGAGTTTCACTTTGCTCTACATGCTGGTCGTGGCCTTTGTGGGGTGGAGTGCGGGGAAATGGCCGGCGGCATTGGTTTCAGGCGCAGCGGTGGTCACGATCGGCACGACCCAGTGGATCCTGCCGCGAGCCATGCCGCTGCCGGAGTGGGTGGCCGTATGGAATACCCTGACGCGCTTTCTGGTGTTTTGCTTCGTGGGCTGGGTGATGGCGGAGTTGGCGCGTCTTACTCGCGGCTTGCGCAGGCTGGTTGACGAGCGCACGGCTCAATGGAAGGCGGAGGCGGAGCAGCACAGAACAACCGCCAGCCGGCTGGCTGAGATCATCGAGCGCTTCGAGCAGGTCATCAACAATATCACCGAAGTCTTCTGGCTGACGGACATACCGAAAAACCAGCTTGCCTACGTCAGCCCCGGCTACGAACGCATCTGGGGCCGGAAGTGTGAGGAGCTTTATCGGGAACCAAGGTCGTGGACGGCAGCCGTGCACCCTGCCGACCGCGACGAGGTGCTCCGGCGCGCCCAAACCGACCAAGTTGCCGGCAAATACGATGTCGAATATCGTATTATCCGGCCGGACGGAGCGGAGCGCTGGATTCGCGACCGGGCGTTCCCGGTGCGCAACCAGCAGGGCGAGGTGTATCGCATTGCCGGCCTCGCCGAGGACATCACCGAGCGGAAGCAGACGCGGGAAGTCCTGCAAACGCAGGCCGCCATCCTGGAGAACATGGCCGAAGGGGTGGTGGTGACGGACGAACAGGGCGTGATTGTGCAGATGAATCCGGCCGCTGAACGGATTTGGGGGTATGACCGCAACGAAGCGATCGGCCAACGGCCCACTGCCTTCAGCGCTTTGCCCGAACCGGAGGCGACAGCACTTCTGCGCCAGGTGTTACAGGCTTTGGAGATCGAAGGAACATGGCGCGGGACGTTCAGGAACCGGCGCAAAGACGGCACGATCATCTTCTGCGATGCGGTTATCAACCGGCTGGAAACCCAGGGCCGCGTGCTCTACATCGCCGTGGAGCAGGATGTGACCGAGCGGAAGCGGGCGGAAGAAGCGCTCCGCCAAAGTGAGGAGACGCTGAGGGTGTTCCTCGACGCCGTCCCCGGGACTGCTGTGCTGTTGGACAGCCGGGGGGCGATCCTCGCCCACAACAAAGCGGTGGCTCTCAGCTTCGGGGGCAGCGAGGGAGAGCTGGTCGGCAAATGCGTGTTCGACCTGTTCCCCCGCGAGCTGGCTGAATCGAGGAAGGCCGTGTTTGAGCAGGTGCTCCGCACCCGGCAACCGGTGCCGTCCGAGGATATGCGTGACGGCAGGCATTTCCTGGGATTGACCACGCCAGTCCTCGACGCCGCGGGCCATGTAGCTCGCGTGGCGGTGTTTGCGTTCGATATCACCCAGCGGAAGCGGACCGAAGAGGCCCTGCGACAAAGTGAAGAGTCGTTGCGCGTCTGCCTCAATGCCATCCCCGAAGCCGCCTTGCTGCTGGACCCGAACGGCATAATCCTCGTCGGCAACCAGGCCCTGGCCCGCAGGCTGGGGCTGGCCGAGGCCGAGATGATTGGCAAGCACGCCTTTGACCTCGTGCCCCCGCAGATCGCCAAGTCACGAAAGGAGCGGTTCGAGCAGGTCCTTCGCACCGGCCAACCGGTGCAGTTTGAGGACGAGCGCAATGGTCGGCATTTTATCAATTACATCAATCCGATCGCGAACGCCGCAGGAACGGTGACGCGGTTGGCGGTGCTGGGCTGGGACATTACCGAGCGCAAGCGGGCCGAGTTGACCACGGAAGCCTTCCTGGGTTTGGGCACCAAGCTCGCCACGGCCACGAAGCCGGTGGAGGCAGCCACGGCCATTTACGAAACGGCCGACCTGCTCTGGAAGAACGACTGCGGCACCCTGGATGTATGTCTGCCCGACTCAGATCTGAGCGAAACCCTGCTGGCCTGGGACGAGTTGGATGGCAAGCGCTGCACCATAACCCCGCAGCAGCCGACTTTCCCTACCTCGGGCAGATCTCGCCGCATCCTGCGGCAAGGAGCCGAGTTGATCCTGCGCCGACGGGGCGAAAAGCCAAACGATGATTTCTATCCCATAGGGGATACCTCCCGTCTGTCTGCCTCCCTTATGTGCGTACCGGTCCGTCGGGAGGGACGGCCGGTTGGTGTGTTCTCGATCCAGAGCTACAGCCCCAATGCCTACACGCCCGAGGACTTGCGCACGCTCCAGGCCCTGGCTGACTACTGCGGCGGCGCGCTCGAGCGCCTCAGTCTCGAAGAGGCCGCCCGGCAGGGCGAGGCGCAAAATCGCATGATTCTGGCTACCGCGATGGATGGGTATCTGGCGCTTGATTTTGGCTCCGATCCCCGGGGCGCGATCACGGACGTCAACGAGGCTTATTGTCGCATGACGGGTTACGGCCGGGACGAACTCCTCCGGCTGCGGATTGCCGATCTCGAAGCCAACGAAAGCGCCGAAGATGTTGCGCGGCACAGTCAGAAAATCATGGACGCCTGCGAAGACCGGTTTGAAACCTGCCAGCGCCGGAAAGACGGGCAGGTAATTCATGTTGAAATCAGCGTTAACCGGCTGGCCGGCAGCCAGACACGCACGTTCAGCTTCGTGCGCGATATCACGGAGCGCAAGCGGGCGGAAGTGGCACTGGGCCAAAAGGAGGCGCTCTATCGGACGCTATTCGAACTCAGCCCGGATGGCATCCTTCTGGAAGACACTAACGGCAATATCCTGGATGCCAACCAGGCGCTTTGTCAGTCGTTTGGGTATGCACGCGACGAGATGCTACAGCGAAACGTGCGGTCTTTTGTGCCCCCGGCCAACACGGCTGAGGTGGAAGCGCACCTGGCCGCTCTGCTAGCGGGGCATACGCTGGAACATGAGGTGCTGAACTTCCGGAAGAACGGTGAGCGTTGTTTGATGAGGCTCAAAGAGAAGCCGCTGGCCTTGCCGGACGGGCGCCAGGGAATCCTGGTGGTGGCTCGGGATATCACCCAGAGCAAACGGACCGAGTCCGCAAAGGAGGCCTTCCTCTCGCTGGGAACCATGCTCAGCGCGGCCACCACCCCCGTGGAGGCGGCACGCGCCATCTTCGCCACCGCCGACCTGCTCTGGAAATGGGACGCTGGCGCGCTGACCCTTCGCCTGCCGGACTCCGACGAGGTCACAACGGTATTGGGGTGGGACCTGATGGATGGGCAGCGTCGCGAGATAACCCCCGCGCCGCCGGGGACCACCCCCACTGACCGGATGCGGCGGATTATGGCTGAAGGCGCCGAACTGATGCTGCGGAAGCCGGGTGAGCGGCCAACGGACCACTTCCGGCCCTTCGGAGATACCTCCCGCCTGGCAGCCTCGCTGATGTACGTGCCGGTGCGCCGGGAAGGCCAACCGATCGGCATCCTCTCCCTCCAGAGCTACGAGATCAATGCCTACGCGGCGGAGGACCTGCGGACGCTGCAGGCCCTGGCCGATCACTGTGGCGGGGCGCTGGAACGGCTCCGGGCCGAGCAAGCGCTGCGCCAAAGCGAGGAACTCAACCGCACCATCGTGGCCACGGCCATGGACGCGTTTTATGCCCTCGACTTTGACGCTGACCCCGGCGGCGCTATCATCGAGGTAAACGAATCGTTTTGTCGCCTGACCGGTTACAGCCGCGAGGAGCTGCTGCAGATGCGGATGGCCGACCTTGAGGCGGCAGAAAGCCCTGAGGAAGTAGCCCGGCACGGCGCCAGAATCATGGCCGCCGGAGCCGACCGATTCGAGTCTCGCCACCGCCGGAAGGACGGCCGGGAGATTCATACGGAGCTCTGCGTATCCAGGCTAGCAAGCCGCCGGGGCCAGGTGTTCGGCTTCGTCCGGGATATCACCGAACGCAAGCGTTCGGAGCTGCTGAAGGAAGCCTTTTTGGCCCTTGGACCGAAGCTCAGCACGGCGAGCAGCCCGGCGGAAGCGGCCAGAGCCGTGTTTGCGGCCGCCGACCAGCTCTGGCGATGGGATGCCGCTGTGCTGCAACTGTATTCCGCAGAGCGGGACTGCTTGGACTCGGCGCTGCTGGTTGATGTGGTGGACGGCGAGCGCCGCGAGGTAGCCCCGCCCTACCCCGACGAGCCGCCGCCTCCCAGGATGCGCCGGATTCTTCAGCACGGCCCCGAGCTGATTCTGCGCACCGCCGCCGAGACGCAGCCAACCGAGTTCGTGCCCTATGGCGATATGCAACGCTTGTCCGCCTCCCTGATGTACGTTCCGTTGCGGCGCGAGGGCACCTCGGTGGGCATCCTGTCGATCCAGAGCTACACAACGAATGCCTTCACCCAGGACGACCTGCGCACCCTTCAGGCCTTGGCGGACTACTGCGGCGGAGCGATGGAGCGGATTCGGGCGGAGCAGGCACTGCACGAGAGCGAGGAACAATTGCACGCGTTCTATGACAGCCCGGGCGGCTTGCGCGGCATTGTTGAATTGCTCGAGGACGACGCCCTGTTCGTCTCCGCCAACAAAGCCGAGGCGGCGATCTTCGGGCGGACGGTCGAACAGATGCAGTCTGCACGCGTAACGGAGTTGGGCCTGCCGAGGCCATTCCTCGAGCTCTGGCTGGTCAAGCTCCGCGAAAGCCAGCAACTCGATGGTCCGGTCAGCTTCGAGTATTCCAGCGACTTCCGTTCACCGGGCAGTTGGGGCCTGGCGACGGTCTGTCCCCTCAGCCTAGCTGGCAGTCGGAGGCCAAGATTTGCCTTTCTGGCCGTTGACATCACCGACCGGAAACGCGCGGAGGAGGAGCTCCGCGAGGCGCATGACAAGCTGGAACAGCGCGTGGGCGAGCGGACGGCGGCATTGCAGGTAGCAAATATCGCCCTGAGTGAGAAGCGAGGCCCGGCTGCAGCTGGCGCTCGACGCGTCGCACGCCGGCATTTGGTCATGGGACATGACAACTGGTCAAGCATGGTGGGACGACCGTTACGAGGAACTCTACGAGCTTGACCCCGCGGCGCCGAACACCTTGGAGACCTGGCTGGCGCGGGTGCACCCGGACGACCGCGGGGGGTTGCAGACAAGGATAGCCGCTCTTATGGAAGACAGTTCGAGCGACACGTGGAATGTGGAGTTCCGGGTGGTGCTTCCGACTTTCGGGGAACGCTGGATGGCAAGTTTAGGCCGCATCGAGCGCGATGCGGCCGGCCGGGCGGAGTTTGTAACCGGGATTAGTCTGGACATGACCGAGCGCAAGCGCGCCGAAGAAGCCCAGCGCGCACAACTGGCCTACATTGAGGCCATCTACCAGAATGCGCCTGTCGGCTTATGCGTGCTGGACGTGGGTTGCCGCTATGTCCGCATTAACGACCGGCTGGCGGCGCTTAACCGGTTGCCCGTCGAGCAGCACCTCGGCCGGACCTTGCGCGAAGTCTTGCCCCCGCCGGTCGGCGAACCAGCCGAGGCTATTTGCCGCCAAGTCATCGCCACGGGCCAACCGATACTCAACGTCGAGGCGAAGGGCCAGGATCCCGCAGAACCTGGCAAGGTGCGCGCCGCGCTCACGCATTGGGCGCCCCTCCGAGGGGCCGATGGCCAGATCACAGGCGTCAGCGTGGTCGTAGAAGAAATCACTGAACGCAAAAGAGCGCAGGAGGCGCAGCGCGCGCAACTGGCATACATTGAAGCGATCTACCAGAATGCACCCATAGGCCTGTGCGTCTTGGACACCAATCTCCGCTATCGCCGGATCAACGAACGGCTGGCGGGCATGAACGGACTGACGGTGGAACAACACCTTGGTCGCACGGTGCGGGAGGCGGTGCCGCACCTGGCCGCGGGGACGGAAGCGATTTGCCGGCAGGTCATCGCCACGGGCGAGCCGGTGTCGAACCTCGAATTGAGCGGCACGACCGATGCCCAGCCAGATGTGCCTCGAAGCTGGATCACCAGTTGGGCGCCACTGAAAGAAGCCGATGACCGCGTCGGCGGCGTCAGCGTCGTCGTTGAAGAGATCACCGAACGCAAGCGAATGGAACAAGCCCTGCGGGAATCCGAGGCCAAGTACCGCCGGTTGCATGAGACCATGACGGATGCCTTCGTCCAGGTGGAGATGAACGGACGAATCACCGAGTTCAACCGTGCCTATCAGGCCCTGTTGGGCTACAGCGGGGAGGAATTGCCCGGCTTGACCTACCAAGACCTAACCCCCGAGCGGTGGCGCGACTTGGAAGCGCGGATCGTGGCGGAGCAGATTCTCCCTCGCGGCTACTCGGAGGTGTATGAGAAAGAATACCGCCGCAAGGACGGGACGCTCATCCCCGTCGAATTGCGCACCATCCTGCTGCGCGATGGCAACAACCAGCCCAGCGGGATGTGGGCCATCGTCCGCGACATTACCGAGCGCAAGCAGGCCGAGCTGGCATTGCGCGAGGCGCACGAAAAGCTGGAACAGCGCGTGCGGGAGCGGACGGCGGACCTGCAGGCGGCCAACGCCGCGCTGCGCGAAAGCGAGGAGCGTTACCGCTCGCTGGTGAACAACCTCAACGTGGGCGTTTACCGCAATAAGCCCGGACGCACGGGGGCAGTTTCTCAGCGCCAACCCGGCGCTGGCCCGCATGCACGGTTACGATTCGGTGGAGGAGTTCCAGAAAGCCAACGTGGCGGACCTTTACCAGGACCCGCCCGAGCGGAAGAAGTTTCTGGCCGACCTCACGCGCGAGGGAGCCTTGCGTGACTACGAACTGCGACTGAAGAAGAAGGACGGCACACCCATCTACGGTTCGGTCAATGCGACCGCCCACCGGGGCCCCAATGGAGAGGTGGAGTGGATTGACGGTGTGCTGGAGGACATTACGCAACGCAGGCGGGCGGAGGCGGCCGTGCGCGCCAGCGAAGAGCGCTACCGGGCGCTGGCGGAGGCATCGCCGGATGCCATCTTCATTCTCGACCGGGACAGCCGGGTGCAATACGTCAACACCGCGGCGGCGGCCTTGTGGCAACGCCAACCGGAGGCCTTCATCGGGCTCCCCCAGGCGGAGCTCTTTCCGCCCGAAGTGGCACAACGCCATGGCCAGCTTGTGGCCGGGGTGTTCGCCACGGGCCAAGCCGTGCGCCGGGAAGTGCCGCTCGCCTTCCCGACGGGCGATCAATGGATTGACATCCGCCTGGTGCCGTTGTTTGGCGAAGAGGGCGCAGTGACCTCGGTCATGGGGGTGTGCCGCGACATTACCGAGCGGAAACGGGCGGAGCAGCAACTGGCCGAAACCCTGGATTTGAACCAGAAGATGATCGCCGCCTCGGCGATGGGGGTGGCGGCTTATCGGGCCACGGGCGAATGCGTTTTCGCCAACGAGGCCCTGGCCCGGATTGTGGGCGGAAGCGTCGCCGAACTCAGGCAAGATGATTTCCGCCGTCTGGAACTGTGGTCGGAGTCGGGGCTGCTGCCACTGGCCGAGGAGGCCCTGACGCAAGTGGAGGCGCGATCGGCGGAAGTGCGGGCCACCACGCGCTTTGGCAAGACGGTTTGGCTGGACTGTCACATGGCGCCGTTCGTCAGCCAGGGGCAGCCGCACCTGCTGGTGCATGGTCCTGGACATCTCCGGGCGCAAACGGGCGGAGGAGGCGCTGCGAGCGGCGGAACGCCTGCCCAAGGCCATTCTGAACCACATTCCCGACCCGGCGTGGCTCAAGGATGCCCAAGGCCGATTCCTGGCCGGCAACCAGGCCCTGGCGGAGTTCTATGGCCGGCCGGTCGAAGCCATCACCGGCCATACGGTCTTCGACTGCATTCCAGCCGAGGCCGCCCGCATGACGCGGGAGGACCAGAAGGTGATGACCACGCGCCGGCCGGTCGTCAGCGAGGCGCTCCTGGCCGACGCCCAGGGGCGTCCGCGGTGGTTCGAGAGCATCAAGTCTCCCCTGCTGAGCGAACGCGGCGACGTCACCGGGACGGTGGGCATCGCGCGAGAGATCACCGAACGCAAGCGGAACGAAGCATTGCTCCAGGTTCAGCGTGACCTGGCCGTGGGCCTGAGTCAGACCAGCGATCTCAATGCGGCGCTGAAGCGGCTGCTGGAGACCGCCATGCAAATGGGCGGCGTTGATTCCGGGGGCATTTATTTGCTCAACCCGGCCACCGGCGGCATGGACGTTGCCGCATACCACGGCGTTTCGGCGCCCTTCCTCAAGGCGGTGTCACACTGGGCGCCTGACAGCCCCCAGATGCAAGTCGCGCGCCGCGGCCGCCCCTTCTTCAGTCTGTACCAGGACTTGCCGGTCCGGCACGACGAACCGCGCCGGCGCGAGGGACTGCGAGCTTTTGCCTTGCTGCCGCTGAGTCACAACCGGAAATTGATTGGCGCCCTCTCCCTGGCCTCGCACACCGCGGAGGCAATCCCGGTGCCGACGCAGATTGTCATTGAGGCGATCGCGGCCCAGGCGGCGGGCGCCATGGCGCGCATCGGCGCCGAGGCTGAGCAGCACCGGCTGGAGCGCCAGATTCTCGAGATCAGCGACCGCGAGCAGGCCCGCATCGGCCAGGATATTCACGACGGACTCTGCCAGCACCTGGTAAGCCTCGCCTTTGACGCCAACGCGCTGCACCGCGCGCTGGCCGCCGGGCGCCAGCCGGAGGCCAGGACCGCCCGCCGCATCGCTCGTTTCCTTGACCGGGCGATCACCGAGTCGCGCCAGTTGTCCCGCGGCCTGTTCCCGGTCCGCCTGGAAACCGAGGGCCTGGCATCGGCCCTGGAAGAACTGGCGACCAGCACCCGGGACCGGTTCAAGATCCGGTGCCGCTTCGCCGGCCAGGGGCCCGTCCTGGTGCCGGCGCGCGCCATCGCCACGCACCTCTACCGCATTGCCCAGGAAGCCGTCAGCAACGCCATCCGGCACAGCCGGGCGCGGAGCATCACCATCCGGCTCCGCGCCGGCGTTCGCGCGCTGGAATTGAGCGTCGAGGATGATGGGGCAGGCTTCTCTTCGGCCACACGGCAGAAATCGTCGGGCATGGGCCTGCACATCATGGATTACCGCGCCCGTACCCTTGGAGGCACGCTGACGGTCGCCCCGCGACGGCGGGGCGGCACGATCGTTTGCTGTTGCGTTCCTCGCGCCAGCGGCTAAACAATGGCAGGCATGAGCCGCAAATCACCCCTCCTCCGCACGGCGAAGAAACGCGCCCGCATTTTGCTGGTGGATGACCACCCGCTGGTGCGCGAGCGCCTGGCCGAAGTGATCAACCGCGAAGCCGACCTGATGGTTTGCGGCGAGGCCGAGGATCGGCATCAGGCTATTGCCGCCATCCTGGCCCGCCCGCCCGACCTGGTGATTGTGGACCTGACACTGAAGAACTCGGACGGGCTGGAGCTGATCAAGGACATCCACAGCCGCTGGCCGAAGTTGCGGATGCTGGTGGTTTCGATGCATGACGAGTCGCTGTATGCCGAGCGGGTCATCCGGGCGGGGGCGCTGGGCTACATCACCAAGCAGGAAGCCACGCGCAAGATCCTGCTGGCCATCCGGCGCGTGTTGAGCGGGGATCTGTACCTGAACGACCGGGTGGCCAACCGCATCGTGAGCCGGCTGATGGTCAATGCGGGCTCCGCCGGCGGGACGCCGGCCGATTTGCTGGCGGACCGCGAGTTTCAGGTTTTCAAACTCACCGGCCAGGGGCTGAACACGCACGAGATCGCCCGCCAGTTGCGCATCGGGGTGAAGACCGTCGAGACCTACCGCGCCCGCATCAAGGAGAAGCTGAAACTCAAGGACGCGAGCGAACTGCTGCAGTGGGCGATCTCGTGGTCCCGCCACCAGTAAGCCGGCGGTCGCTCGCTGGTAGGGAAAAGCCCTACAGATATTTAGTGGCCCTCCCTGACAGACAAATTCGGAGTGGTTGACTATAAAGGACGCGGTTAAGGGCAAAGTGGGTTGCCCGTGGGTTGGTTCGTGACTCGGCAGGTTGTGGGTGTTCGGGTGGTTGGAGCACGGACCCGGAAGGGAACCTTAGGCGCTCGGCTGGCGGACTCGCTCGGAGGTAGCGGGAGTTATTCCCGCTGGGGCGGGGCACGGGGCAATTAGATGTGGGCCGCCAGCCGTCGCCTTTTTTCCACGGGACAAGCACTCATCCCCCCTGTAATTCCAGTGGCGCTTTGGCTTGCGCCGCGCGTCGTAATTGCCTAAAAGCATACCCGCTTCGCTCACCGGGCCCGCAATACGCGCGGCGAGCGAGTGCGATGCTGAATACTCAGGCCCGTTCAAACAATACAGTCATTTATGCCCGCGACAACCAACACCCAGCCAGCGCCCACGCTCCAAACCCTGCCCGGCGACGATCTGCGGCAGATCATGTGGCGCTTTGCCGACCGTTATGACTTGCATATGATGGTGCAGTCCACCCGGGGCGTGGCCCGCGGCCCTGTGGCGCGCGCCGTGGCCAACGGCGAACGCAATACGCACGAATGGACGCCGGCGAAGGCGGCGCTGCTGAAGGATCTTCGACGAAGCCGGCATCACTGCGGCCTTCATGGATCCCGCGGAAGGCGGGTACATCGAAGGGCCGAAGAACCTGGCGCTGGCGCTGTTGGCCTTCGAACTGTCGTGGGTGGACGCCGGTGCGGCGACGGCGAGTCTGGCGGGCAACCTGGGCCTTTCGCCGATCCACGAGCGCGGCACACCGGAGCAGCAGGCTTATTACATGAGCCGGGCGGTGCCCGCCAAGCCGGGAGAGACCCGGCAACCGTGGCGGTATGCCTTCGCGCTGACCGAGCCGCTGCCCTTTGTCGGCGTCGAGACGGGCATGCTCGGGGGCAAGGTGCGCGTCGCTGAATGGAAGGACGGCCAGGAGCCGATGCTGCAGGTGGACAAGCGCGGGCGGTTCATCACGAACATGGGCTATGCGAACGTCGTGACCGCAGCGGTGGACACGGATGATCCGCGCATCAAGGGCAGTTGCATGATCATCCTGGAGGAAACGGACCCCGGCACCTTCGATCGCGGCACGGCCACCAAAAAGCTGGTTCACCAACTCTCGTCAACCCACGATCCCGTTTTCAACCTCCGCGTGCCCGCCAGCCGGATCATCGGCGGCTACAGCGTAAAGGACGGCGTCATCATCCCGCGCTATTCGCACGGTGAGATCATCGAGGCCGTGTTCCGCCGCACGCGCGTCACCGTAGGGCTCATGACCTCCGCTAAACTGCTCTCGGCCATCGAGCCGGTCATCATGTATGCCCGCCGCCGCTTCCGCGGCGGCGCCGGCGCCCCCGGCACACCGCGCTACGAGCTGGGTCTGCAGCAGAAAGAAGATGTGCTGCACCGGCTGGTGGATATTTGGGCCACGGGCGAAGCGAGCACGTCACTCGGCTTCGCCGCCGCCAGGCTGTTCGACGAACTTGATCCGCTGGAGCGGAAGAAAGACGAGCTTCTCGCCGCCCAGAACCTAACCGGCCGCGCGGCGTTCAAGGCCCTGGCCAAGACCCAGCAGGATGCGCTGGAGCTGTTGCAGCTCTCCGGCAAGGCCCCGGGCGCCCGCGACGAACAGCGCCTCGAGACGCTGAAGGCCGACCCGCTGGTTCAATTCGTATTGCTCGATTCGCAGGCCAACGTTCTCTGCCCCGCCTGCAAGCTCTGGAACACCGGCCACGGCGCCAACATGATGCGCGAAGCCGTCAGCCTCATGGGCGGCTACGGCGTGACGGAAGACTGCCCGGGCTTCCTGGGCCAGAAGTGGATGGACGCCCAGCTCGAAGCCACCTATGAAGGGCCGGAAGCGGTGCAGCGGCTTCAGCTCTCGCTCACCATGACCAACGAGTTGTTTCTCGCCCAGTACAAGGAGTGGATCGCCGAGATGGCGCGCATCGCCTCCCAGCGTCCGGGCACCGGCGCCTGCACGCTCACGACCGCCATGCGACTCTGGCTCTGGACGCTCAACCACCTGCAAACCGCCACTGACGCCGATGGCGCCAAGCTCTATCACAAGAGCCGCCAGAGCGTCACGTTCCCACTGGCCGACGCGCTCTGCTGGCTGCTGGCCGCGCGCCAATTCATTCTCGACCTGATGGCGCTGGAGGAGAAGGGTCCGGCCAACCCCGCCCTGGCCGACGGCCTGCCCGGCTTCGTGAACTTCTTCACCGACCTGTGCCACGTCCAGAGCGCCCGCGCCGCCGGCGAAGTCGGCCGGATCTGCGCCGAACTGGTGCACGGCTACAACCGGCACCCGGCTTGGGACGAGGCCAGTTGCGGAGCCTGCTACTCCGCGGAGGAACTCGAATCGCTCGAAGGCATCATCCCGGGGATTGACGGTTCTGCCCGCACCTGCGCCGACGTAACTGAGGCCAACGACTCGCACCCCCTCAAGGCCGGCCCGTGCGTGAGGTTCACCGGCCTGGAGGCCTTCGTCCGCCTCCGCGCCAAACTGGATGGTTGCCTGACCGGCGCGCGCCTGGCCAAGGACCGCGCGGCTGAGGCCCTGACCAAGGTGATGATTCCCGAGGCGCTGGATTATCCGGCCTAGCAACGCTGCCAGTTGAGGCGCAGGCAGGGGGCACTATGAAACAGAGAGCCAGTCTCGTCGGAAGAGCCAGGATGTTTGATGATGCAATTTGCAATATCAAAGCAAGGCCGGAACGGGCGGGGAAAGCTCCCCTCCGCCCTCATCAGCCCAAGAAGGACAGTGCAGGTTTGCAGCGGGATTCACTGTATAGAGCCAAGGCACTTGCCCGTTCCAAAGGTCGGCGCTCCGCCGCACACCACGACGCGGTCCTTTACACCCGATGAAGTAGTGACCCTGCAAGACTGGAATTCCTCACGTGGAAACGCTCCCAACCCCACCCCTTCCCGCCATTGACCGCCAGCGCCTGGACGCCGACATCGTTTGTGTAGGCTTCGGTCCGGCCACGGCGGGGTTTCTCACTGCGCTCTCGAGGCAACTTCTCAACCCGGATGGCACGCCCGCAGTGGAAAGCGCCGTCATGCCGGGCGCGCCGCTGCAGGTCCTCTGTTACGAACGCGCCGACGATATCGGCTTCGGCGTATCGGGCGTCGTGACACGCGCCCGCGGGCTGCGCGCCACACTCCCCAACCTCGACCCCAAAGAAATCCCCATGGCCGCCCCGGTCACGGAGGAGAAAGTCGTCTATTTGCTTGACCCCGTCGGCGCCAGCCGCCGGTCGTGGACCCTGCGCGCGGCCGATGCCTGCATGCAGGCGTTCCAGGGCTTGCTGCCCTTGGAACATCAGGCGGTTGAGCTGCCCTGGTCACCAGCTTTTCTGCACAAGACCGGCGGGCTGGTGCTCTCGATGGGGCAGTTCATGCAATGGGTCGGCGCACAGGTGCAGAGCACCGGCGCGGTTCAAATCTGGCCCGGCACCCCCGTCGCGCAGGCCCTGATCGAGGATCAGAAAGTCATCGGCGTCCGTCTGCTCGATCAGGGGGTGGACAAGCAAGGCCAGCCGGGCGAAGGTTTTATGCCGGGCATGGATATCCACGCCGCCCTCACTGTGGTTGGCGACGGCCCGGTCGGCCCCATCGGCCAGCAGCTCGACGCGCAGTTTGGCCTGCCCCAAGGCCACCACACACGCGATTGGGCGGTCGGGATGAAGTTTGTCGTGGATTTGCCGTCCGACACCACCCTCAAGTCCGGCACCGTCCTGCACACGTTCGGCTTTCCCGAGCCGGAAATCTTCGGCTTCTTTTATGTGCATCCTGAACACGTTGCGTCCCTGGGCATTTTCGTCCCCTCCTGGTTCGACACCCCGGTCCGGACCGCCTACCGCTACCTGCAGCATTGGATGCTGCATCCTTATCTCTGGCGCTACCTCAAGGGCGGCACACTGCGATCCTGGGGCGCCAAGACGCTCGGCGAATCGGGCCGCCGCGGCGAGCCGCACCTCGTCGGCGACGGCTACGCGCGCATCGGTGAGGGCTCCGGCACCACCAATGTCCTCACCGGCTCCGGCATGGACGAGGCCTGGACCACCGGCGCCCAACTAGCCGAAAGCGTCCTCGAGTTGCTCAACTCGAAGCAGCCCTTCAGCCGGGAGAACCTGGAAGCCACCTATCTCAAGCGCCGCCGCGCAAGCTGGGTCGAGACCGAGGGCCGCGTCGCCGAGAAGTCGCGCGACGGGTTCCAGAAAGGCGTAGTGCGCGGCATGGTGGGCATGGCGCTGGCCGGCCTGACCAAGGGCCGCCTCGCCCTCAGCGGCGAGCCGCTCCCGCCGTACGAGCGCATCCCCGCGCTCGAGGAGTACTACCGCGGCCGTGTTCCTGAAACGGAAATCCAGCAGCTCCGGAAGGAGTGCGCGATCAAAGGCGTCTCGCTCCACGGCGTGCTCATGCAGCGCTGCGGCTGGCCCGCGATCCCCTACGACGGCCAGTTGCTCGTGTCGCACCAGGATGCGCTGCTGCTCGGCGGCAAGGTGCAGGCGCCGCCCGGCTACGCCGACCATGTCGTCTTCCTCTACCCTGAACTGTGCGAGCGCTGCGGCACTAAGATCTGCGTCGAGGCGTGTTCCGGCCAGGCCATCGCCCCGGGCACCGGCGGCGTGCCGGCTTTTGACCGCGAAAAATGCGTCCACTGCGGCGCTTGCTACTGGAACTGCGCGCAGGCCATCCCTGGAAATCCGGAGCGCATGAACATCGCCTTCCGCGCCGGCACCGGCGGCCTGCACTCAGCGGAGAATTGACACTCCATGCCCAAAGAAACCTGGATCATCGCCAGCGCGCTGACGGTGCTGCTGTTGCTGGGACTGCTTGGCCTGGCCTCGTGGGAAAAGAAGCGCGAAGTGGAGAGGGTCAGGGCGGAGCTGGCGGCGGCCCTGGCAGCGGCGGCCAAGACTCAAGCCGAGGCAGCCGAGCTCAAGGAAAAGCTGACTGAAAGCCAAATCCGTTTCTCGGAGTTGGAGAAGGAGAAGAATACCGCCGTGCAGACGCACCAGAGCCTGGAGGACGAGATGCGCGCCGCCCTGGAGTCCAAGGACGTCACCATCTCCCAGTTGCAGGGCAAGCTCACGGTCAACATCCTCGACCGGATTCTCTTCGACTCCGGCGAGGCCGACCTCAAGCCGGCGGGCGCGGCGGTCCTGCGCAAGGTCGCTACGATCCTCGTGTCGCATCCCAACCTCAAGATCCATGTCATCGGCCACACCGACAATGTCCCCATCAAAGCGGCCGCCCGGAACCGCTTCCCGAGCAACTGGGAGCTCTCCACCGCCCGCGCCACTGCCGCGGTCCGGTTCCTGACCGAGAATGCCGGCGTGGACCCGCGCCGGCTGGGGGCGGTGGGTTACGGGGAGTTTCGGCCCGTTGCCGACAACGCCACTACCGAAGGCCGCGCCCGCAACCGCCGTATCGCCATCACCATTCTCTCCGAGGAAATGGCTGGCGCTGACACCGCCCCGACCAGCACGCCGAAATCCCCGGCTCCGCCTGGTGCGGGGGCCACCAACGGCGTGGCTGAGCCCAGGCCAGAGGCCCGCCCACAGTGAACCGCTCCTGTCCCCAGTACTTGATGATCCGCGAAGGCCGGCAAAGCGGGGGCCAAGACCCGTTTCCAGGCGTTGTCCGGGTGCCAATTTGCCCGGCATCCGCTACCGCCCGATTTGCCCAATATGGGCAGATTCTCGTGGTTTTCCAGTGGTTTGGGGGTGGTTTTTACCAGTTGACGGTGGGGTTCATTACCCCCTAAGCTAGTGGCGTAACTGCGGCGAGGCATGAAGCCTTGCAGCAGCCAATTTTTTATGCCCGAAGGATACTGCGTCAAATGCAAGACCAAGAAGGAGATAGTGGATGGGGTCGAGGAAACGATGAAGAACGGGCGCAAGGCCATTAAAGGCAAATGCCCAACCTGCGGCACGGTGATGTTCAAGATTCTGGGCGGCAAAGCGACGCCGCCCGCGGATGCGCCTACCGGCGGTGCGCCGACGCCGACCAAACCGCCTGCGACCAAGTAATCTATGTCACAGGAACTTGCCTACGTCATCATCACCCCGTATTCGCTGCACAAGTCGCGCACAGGGGGGATTCTGACCCGGTTGATCACGCGGACAGATTGTGAAATGGTGGCGGCGCGGATGTTTGCGCCCAGCGCTGAACTGGTAAAGGAATACGCCGAGGAAACCATTTCGGCTAATGACCCGCAGGACCGGCGCATCCAGGAACTGATTTACGATTATATTATGCGGAACCTCGCACCGGACCCGAAAACAGGGCGGCGGCGGCGGATCATGATGCTCCTGTTCCAAGGAGAGGAGGCGGTGCGCAAGACGCGGGCGGTGGTGGGGAATGTCAGCCCGGACCGGCGGGTGGGGGAGACCATTCGCGACACGTATGGGGATCTGATCATTGACGAGAACGACCAGTTGCGGTACTTCGAGCCGGCCGTGCTGGCGGCCCCGACGCTGACGGAGGCCGAATCGAAACTGAAGCTGTGGGCGCGTCACTCGGAAACCGATGGCGGCGTCCTGGAGAATGTGATTGCCTATCAGCCGGGCGAGACGCCGGAGCGGACGCTGGTGCTGATCAAGCCGGAGAATTTCCGGTTTCCGACCGGGCGGCCCGGTAACATGATTGACTTCTTCTCCCGGACCGGCCTGTACATCGTCGGGGTAAAAGTCCACCGCATGAGCGTAGCCCAGGCCCTGCAGTTTTACGGTCCGGTGCGCGAGACATTGCGCACAAAGCTGAAGGAGGTCGTGGCGGCAAAAGCAGCAGCGGCCATCGAGAAGGAGCTTGGATTCAAGGTCGGTCGCGAGCAGGAGCAGCAGCTCGGGACGATCCTGGGGCCCTCGTTCGGCGACAACCAATTCGAGAACATCATCAGGTTCATGTCCGGCCGCGCCCCTTCAGAGTGTCCGGTCCGAGAGCAGGACAAGCCCGGCTCGGAGAAGTGCATTGCGCTGGTTTATGAGGGGGTTGGCGCGGTGGGCAAGATCCGGGACGTGCTGGGCCCGACCGACCCGTCCAAGGCGCCCCCCGGCTCGATCCGCCGCGAATTCGGTCAGAGCATCATGGTCAACGCCGCCCACGCGAGCGACTCGCCCGAAAACGCCCGCCGCGAAATGGGCATCGTCAACGTGGGCGAAAATACATTCCGGCAGCTCGTCGAGCAGTTTTACGAAAGAGTGTAGGCAGGCCCGTCCTTCTTCGTGAGATGCGGAGGGTCGCGGGTGGGAGGCCGCGGCGCTGGAGAGGTAAGGGCTACCTGCTGCGGTGCGGGACGGATTTGCACTGGGACTGTCTGTTCGGGCAAGGGTTCCGCCGGACCAGAAAGATGAAGTCCTTCGAGTCAATCATGCCTGGTCCCAAAACCGCCTTTCGCGTTGTAGTTTCTCGAGCAGGCGGGCGTCAGCGGCGGGGAAGGCGTAATCCCTGAGTTCAGCGGCGCTGACCCATTGGAATGCGGGGCAGCCGAGGGGCTGCGGTTCATGCTCCTTCCATTGGCAGCGGTAGAACCTCAGGTAAACGGTCTTATCGGGGTAGGCGTGGGTCAGGCTTTCGACTAGCTCGCGCACCGACACTTCGATGCCCAACTCTTCGCGCAGTTCGCGCTTGAGGCAGGCCTCGAAGGTTTCGTCGGCCTCGCGTTTACCGCCGGGGAACTCCCACAGCCCGCCCAGGTGAGCGTCGGCGTGGCGCTGGGTGATGAGGAGCCGTCCGTCGCGGAAGACCAGGGCGGCGGCAACATCAATGATTGGCATGGCGGTTGGCGAGTGCGGACTCCTATTCGGACATCACCGGCCCATCACTCCTTCACTCCACTACTCCAGCGCCGCATTCCTTTACCGCCCAATACTCTTGTAGATGAAGCCCAGACGTTCCATTTCGGCCGGGTCGAAGAGGTTGCGGCCGTCGAACAGAATGGGGTGGGTAAGAACCTTGCGAGCGCGCTCCAGATCGAGCTTCTTGAATTCGTCCCACTCGGTGGCGACGACCAGCGCATCGCACCCCTCCGCGACGGCATTCATGTCCTCGACGAAGGTGACATCCTTGAGAACGGCTTTGGCCTTTTCCATAGCCTTGGGATCGTGGACGCGCAAGCGCGCGCCTTCCTTTTGCAGCCGCTGGCACAAGTCGAGAGCAGGCGACATGCGGATGTCGTCGGTGTTTTGCTTGAAGGCGAGGCCGAGGACGCCGATGGTCTTGTCCTTGAGGACCCAGAGCGTGTCCTGGATCTTCTTGACGAATCGGTCCATTTGAGCGGCGTTGACGTGCTGGACTTCCTTGAGCAGCCGGAAGTCGTAGCCGACTTGCTCGGCGATCTTGATGAAAGCGCTGAGGTCCTTCGGGAAGCAGCTCCCGCCGAAGCCGAGGGAGGGCTGGAGGAAGCGGCGGCCGATGCGCTCGTCCATGCCCATCCCGTTAGCGACTTCCTGGACGTTGGCGCCGGTGGCCTCGCACAGGACGGCGATTGCGTTGATGTAGGAGATTTTGAGGGCGAGGAAAGAGTTGGACGCGTGCTTGATGAGCTCGGCGGAGTTGATGTCGGTGATGATGATGGGAGCGTTGAAAGGGGCGTAGATCTCCTGGAGGGCGGGCACGGGTCGCTGGGAGCGGACGCCGACCACAATCCGGTCGGGCCGCATCAGGTCTTCGACCGCAAAGCCCTCGCGGAGAAACTCGGGGTTGCTGACGACGTCGAAATCCACGCGGGCCTTGCCGTAGCGTTTGATGGTTTCGGCGACCTTGTCGCCGGTCTGGACGGGCACGGTGCTCTTGTCCACGACGATCTTGTAGCTGGTCATCGCGGCGGCGATTTCGCGCGCGACCTTCTCGAGGAAGCTCATGTCCACCGATCCGTCCGGCAGCGGCGGCGTGGGGACGGCGATGAAGATCACGTCCGACTTCTCGACGCCCTCGGCGGTGCTGGTGGTGAAGCTGAGGCGGCCGGCGGCGACGTTCCGCTGGACCAATTCATCCAGGCCGGGCTCGAAGATGGGCAGGCCGCCGTCCTGGAGCACTTTGACCTTGGCCGCGTCGTTATCCACGCAGACGACGTGGTGGCCGACCTCGGCAAAGCAGGCGCCGGTGACCAACCCGACGTAACCGGTGCCGATGATGGTCAGTCTCATCAACGCTTCTGGGGCTGAAGCGGCAGGGCGTTGGTCGGCATGGGCGCGATGGGCGCCGCCAAGTGGGGATACTTGGCTTTCAATTCCTCGAGCCGCATGCCCGCCTCGGAACCGAGGGAGCTGTAAGGGTTATTGCGTTCGACTTCCTCGAAAAGATTACGCGCCTGTTCCGGCTTGTTCTGGGCTTCGTAGAGGCGGGCCAACGCGAAGCGGGCCTGCGGCAGCGCAGGATCGGCCGGCAGGCGGTCAATCAGGTTCTTGTAGGCGGCGGTCGCGTCGCTGGTGTTGCCTTGCGCATCCAGACAGGCGGCGATACCCAACAGCGCTTCACCACGGAAGGGGCTGTCGGTGTACTCCCGTGTGAACCGCTCGAACTGCGTCTTGGCTTCGGCGTACTTACCCTCCGCGAAAAGGGTGCCCGCGGCGAGCAGCAACGCCCGCGCGGCGGCGCGCGAGTTCGGGTAGGCGGCGGCCATCTTCAAGTAAGCATCGGCAGAGTCGCCGCGGCTGGCACCGGTCATTTGCGACACAGCGAGGTTGGACAACGCTTCGCTGGCGGCCACTTCCGCCTCGCTTCGGTGGTAAAGAAAGAAGGCGGCAATGAGGGCAACAACCGCCAGCGCGGCGGCGCCCCAGAGCGTCTGCTTCTTGTTCGCTTCAAACCAGGCCCAAGCCTTCTGCCAGAGCGGCAATTGCGCAACTTCAGATTCCATATAGGGGGTGCAATGTCCGGGCCAGACTCCGAAAACGCAAGCTTGAAATCGGTCCGGTGTGCCGCTTACCGGCGAGGCTCGTGACGGCGGCGCTTGTACTTCAACTGGGCCAGCGAGTGCGCGAGCGACGCCTGCACCAGCGTAACCTCCTCCGGCGAGATCTGTTCCTTCAACCGGGCTTCGGCGCGCGCGCGCGCCGCTTCCGCCTTGTTCTCGTCAATCGCGGCCTCGTCCGTGGCGAAGACGGTGATGATGGCAACCCGGTCGGGCGTGATCTCGGCGCAGCCGCCGGTAACGAGCAGGTGATCCTCCTCGTTGCCGCGCCGGGCGACGATTTCGCCGTCGCCGAGCAAGGCGATCAGCGGCACGTGCATCGGCAGAATCCCCATCTCCCCTTCCTGGCCGGGCAGGGTTACCATATCCACCTCTTTGGAATAGACCCGGCCGGTGGGGGTCGTGATTTCGAGTTTCAAGCCGCCAACCATAGGAATGCTTCGTGTTATCGCAATGGGGCGCCGTCAGCAAGCGCGGCGCCCGGCCTATTTTTCTTCCTGGGTGATCTCTTCGATCGGCCCCTTCATGAAGAAATTGCTTTCGTTGACCTCGTCGTGCTTGCCATCGAGGATTTCTTTGAAGCCTTTGACGGTATCGGCCACGGGCACCTGCCTTCCCTGACGCCCGGTGAAAACCTCGGCCACGGAGAACGGCTGGCTCAGAAACCGCTGAATCTTGCGGGCACGAAACACGGCCACCTTGTCCTCGGGCGAAAGCTCGTCCATGCCGAGAATGGCAATGATGTCCTGCAGGTCTTTGTAGCGCTGGAGCACTTTCTGGACGCCACGGGCCACTTCGTAATGTTCCTCGCCGACGATTTGGGGCGTGAGTGCGCGCGAAGTCGAGGCCAGCGGATCCACGGCCGGGTAGATGCCCAGTTCGGTGATCGCCCGGTCGAGCACGATGGTGGCATCGAGATGCGCGAAGGTGGTGGCGGGTGCCGGATCAGTCAAGTCGTCCGCCGGCACATAGACCGCCTGGAAACTCGTAATCGAACCCTTCTTGGTGGAAGTGATGCGCTCCTGCAAATCGCCCATTTCGGAGGCCAGCGTCGGCTGGTAACCGACCGCGCTCGGGGTGCGGCCCAGCAGCGCGGACACCTCGGACCCGGCCTGTGAGAAGCGGAAGATGTTGTCAATGAAAAGCAACACGTCCTGGTTCTTGTCGTCGCGGAAATACTCGGTGATGGCCAGCCCGGAGAGGCCGACGCGGAGCCGGGCGCCGGGCGGCTCGTTCATCTGGCCATAAACCAGTGCGATCTTGGACTTGCTGAGGTCTTGCTGGTTGATCACGCCGGCCTCGGACATCTCGGTGTAGAGGTCGTTGCCCTCGCGGGTGCGCTCGCCGACGCCGGCGAACACGGAAACGCCGCCGTGCAGTTTGGCGATGTTGTTGATCAGCTCCATGATCACCACCGTCTTGCCGACGCCGGCGCCGCCGAACGCGCCGACTTTGCCGCCCTTCAGGAAGGGGCAGATGAGATCAATGACCTTGATGCCGGTGGTCAGGATTTGCGGGGTGGTGGATTGGTCCATCAACGACGGGGCCGGGCGGTGGATCGGGCAGGTACTTTTCAGCCTTGACCGGGCCGCGCTCGTCCACCGGATTGCCGGTGACGTCAAACACGCGGCCCATGACGCAGTCGCCGACGGGCATGGAGATGGGCTTGCCCGAGTCGAGCACCTCCATGCCGCGTTTGAGGCCGTCGGTGGTGGACATGGCCACGGTGCGGACCCAATGGTCGCCGAGGTGTTGCTGGACTTCGAGCGTCAGCCGGGTCTTGCCGAGGAGGGGCAGGTCGTATTCGATGGTCAAGGCGTTGTAGATGGCGGGGAGCGGGTCGGGGAACTCGACGTCCACCACCGGACCGATGACTTGAACGATTTTGCCTTTATTCATGCGTTTGGATTAGTTCGTGGAAACTCTGCGGATCGGGCGCTCAACCGACGGCCATGGCGGCGCTGGCTATTTCGAGCAATTCCTTGGTGATGTTGGCCTGGCGAAGCTTGTTGTATTCGAGGGTGAGGTGCTTGACGAGTTGGTGGGCATTGTCGGTGGCGTTCTTCATGGCCACCATGCGGGCGCTATGCTCGCTGGCCTTCGCTTCCAGCAGCATCTGCCCCACGCGAAAATCCAGGAAGTACACCGCCAGCCGGTCCATCACGGTGGGCAGGTCGGGCTCGAACAGGAAATCAATGCGCGGGCGCTCGGCCGATTCCTCCGCCGCCACGCCCCGCGCCTCGGTCGCCAGGCTCGCGGCCGAGCCCAGCGGCAGCAGCGCGCGCACATCCACCCGTTGCGAGAGGGTGTTAATGAAACGCGTGTAGAGCACCTCCACGGCGTCAACTTCACCCTTCAGGAAGAGGTCCTGGGCGAACCTCGAGATCGTCTGGCTGTCGGCGTAAGTCGGGGTGTCGTGGTAGGTGAACTCGGCTACCAGCTTGCGCCGGGTGCGGGCGAGGAACTGGGCGGCTTTCTTGCCGACGGCGATGAACTGCGTGGTCGCGGTGTCGTATTTCGACGCTTCGCGGAACAGGTTCGAGTTCAGTGCGCCGCACAGGCCTTTGTCGGTGCTGACCAGGATCACCGCCCGCTTATGCACCTCGCGGGTTTCCATCAGCGGATGCCGGTAATCCTCGTCATCCGCAGCCAAGTGGCCCATCAGCTCGGCGGCCATAGCGGCAAAGGGCCGGAAGTTGATTGCGCCCTGCTGCGCCTTCTGCATCTTCGACGACGCCACCATTTGCATGGCCTTGGTGATCTGGGCCGTGCTGGTGACCGACTTGATGCGGCGGCGAATGTCGCGGGTGCTGGGCATGCCTAGAAGTCCGAAGGCCGAAGTCCGAAGGCCGAAGAGCCGGGGCCGGCGACATGCTGCTCAGATGTTGGCATCAGGCTCACTTGGAAGTCTGCTTGGGTTCGGTGGCGGCGGCCTTCCGTTCGACCTCAGCACGTCGCTGAGCGCCGTCTCCCGCTGGAACCTGGCCGGGAATCTGGTAAGTCTGCTTGAACTCGGTGGCCGCTGCTTTCAGCTCCGCCGTCAGCGCGTCGCTGAGCGCCATCTCCTTCTGGATCTTGGCCAGCAATTCGCTCCGCCGCGTGGTCAGAAACTCCGTCAGCTTCTCCTGGAAATCCTTCACCTGCTCCACCGGCACATCGTCCGTGAACCCATTCTGCGCCACCCAGAGCACCGCCACCTGGATTTGGACCGGGATGGGGTTATAGGGAGGCTGCTTGAAGACCTCCATGATGCGCTTGCCGCGCTCGATCTGGGCCTTGGTCTTGGCGTCCAAATCAGAGCCGAATTGCGCAAACGCAGCCAACTCCCGGAACTGGGCCAGTTCCCCCTTGAGCCGGCCGGCCACTTGCTTCATCGCCTTGATCTGCGCGGCGGAACCCACGCGCGACACAGAGATGCCGACCGAGACAGCGGGCCGCACGCCCTGGTAGAACAGGTCCGTTTCCAGGAAGATCTGGCCATCGGTGATCGAGATGACGTTGGTCGGGATGTAAGCCGAGACGTCGCCCGCCTGGGTCTCGATGATCGGCAGCGCCGTCAGCGACCCGTTGCCGTACTTCTCGGCCAGCCGTGCGGCCCGCTCCAGCAACCGGCTGTGCAGGTAAAACACGTCCCCGGGATACGCCTCGCGGCCTGACGGACGCTTGAGCACCAGCGAAACCTGGCGGTAGGCAACGGCGTGCTTGGACAGATCGTCGTAAATGACCAAGGCATCCATACCGTTGTCCATGAACCACTCGCCCATCGCGCAGCCCGCAAACGGCGCCAAGTACTGGTTGGTGGCCGAGTCGGAGGCGGAGGCCACGACGATGATCGTATAAGGCAGGGCGCCCGTCTCTTCGAGGATGCGGATCACGTTGGCCACGTTCGATTGCTTCTGGCCGATCGCGACGTAGATCGAGTAGAGGGGGCGGTAGGTCTTGTCACCGGCCTCCTGGGCCGCCTTGTTCAACCGGGCATTGCTGATGATGGTGTCAATGCCGAGTGTCGTCTTGCCGGTCGAACGGTCGCCGATGATCAGCTCGCGCTGGCCGCGGCCGATGGGAATCATCGCGTCAATGGCCATGATGCCCGTCTGCACCGGTTGGCTGACTGACTTGCGGCGGATGATCCCGGGCGCAATCTTTTCCACCGGATAAGTCTTTTCCGTCTGAATCGGCCCCTTTTCATCCACCGGCTGGCCAAGGGTGTTGACCACGCGACCCAACAGTTCCATGCCGACGGGCACTTGCAGCACCTTGCCGGTGGTGTGGACCTCCTGGCCCTCCTTGATCCCCGTGTAGTCGCCCAGGACGATGGCGCCCACCTCGGTTTCCTCGAGGTTCAACACCAGCCCGGTGACGCCGCCGCCAAAATCAAGCATCTCGTTGTACATCGCGTCGGCCAAGCCCTCCACCTTGGCCACTCCATCGCCGATTTCGCGGACGACGCCAACGTTCTGCTTCGTCACCGAGGTTTTCACTCCGGCGATTTGGCTTTCGATTTCCTGCAGGATTGAACTCATAGCTGTTTATGGAATTGAAAAAGAACGCTAGAAACTGGTCTCCAGGGCGGCCAACCGGGCCTGCACGCTGCCATCAAAAACATCGCTGCCGACTTGCACCCGGAGGCCGCCAATCAGACCGGTGCTCTCTGTGAAAGCGAAGATCAATCCATCGCCGTAGCGCCGCGCGAGGTTCGCCTTGATCGCCGCCTGCTGCGGCTCGGCCAGAGGCACAGGGCTTTGGACGCGCGCCGTGCGGCGGTCCAGGTCCAGCCTCACCAGCCGCTGAAAATGGGAGAGGATGGCGATGTAGCCGCGCGGCTTCGCGGCAATTACCTGCTTGACCACCTGGCGGACTTTCGCTTCGTCCAGCAAGCCGTTGACGCGGCAGGCGCGAAACAACTCTTTCGCGTCGCGTCGGGCTCGTTTGGAAATCTTCACGGGATGAACATCGCGGGGTTCGGCGTCGCGCTCAGGCAGCCAGCTCTTGGTTGGTCTCTTCCGCCAGGCGCTTCTGGTCCTCGAGTGTCAGGACCTTGCCCGTCACCTTCGCCGTGGTGTCAACCACCAGCCGGCCCACCTCGCGACGCAACTCCGCCAGCATTCGGGTGTGCTCCGCGTGAGTCGCCTGCCGGGCCTTGTCCACAATCGCCTGGGCGGCGGCGATCGCCTTTTGGGTCTCCTGCTCCTGGACCCGGGCGGCGGCGGCGCGGGCTTCCTCGATCATCTTGCCGGCTTGCTGGCCGGCTTGCACCACGATCTCCTGTGCCTTGGTCTGGGCGCCGGCCAGCTCCTCCTTGATCTTCTCGGCGTTATCGAGGCTTTCTTTGATCCGCCGCTGGCGCTCGGCCAGCACCGTCAGGATCGGCTTGTAGGCATACCGGTGGAGCAGGAAAGCAACGATAGCAAAGGTGACGCACTGCGCGCCGAAATGCGGCAGGTCCACCCCGAAACGCACCACGGTGTCATGCGCCATCTGGCCGAGGTCGCTGCCGATACTGCCGAAGAAAAGTGGCGATTGCATAAGTTTGAGCTGCCAGGCGCGGAGCCGCTCCGGCTCCGCGCCCGCGCATTACTTCACGAGGAAGATGGCGTAGAACACGATGGCTTCCGCGAAGGCAATCGCCAGGATCGCCTGCACCAGAATCTTGGTCGAAGCGCCGGGATTGCGTCCTACCGCTTCCGAAGCTTTCATACCGATGAGTCCCACGCCGATGGCGGCGCCGAACGCCGCCACGCCGACGTGGAGATTCCCCGCCAGTCCTTCTGCCAACATTGGCATTAACATAGTTATGTTTACCTTTCTCTTGCTCAACGGCTCCCGCGATTGAACACGGTCCAGCCGCTGAAATCATTTAACTCAGTGCGCCGGCCCTCCCGGTGCTTCCTCGTGCACGCAGATCAGCATCGTGAACACGGCCGTCAGCAGCATGAAAACCAGCGCCTGCACCAGCCCCACCAGCAGCTCCATGAAATAAAAAGGGATCGGCAGCAGCCACCCCAACCCCGGCACCAGCGTCGCCATCGCTTCGAGCATGCTCTCGCCGGCAAAGATGTTCCCATACAGCCGAAAGCTCAGCGAGATGGGCCGGAACAGGATGGACAGCACTTCCAGGAACCCCACCAGGAAGAACACCCCGATCATCAGAATCCTCAAGAAGCCGGTGCTGTCGCCCTTGGGACCGAAAAGGTCGAGAAAGACGCCTTTGACGCCAACCGACTGGATGGCCCAGACAATCCAGCAGGCGAAGAATATCATCGCCATCGCCGCGGTCATGTTCAGGTCCGCGTTCCCGCCCCGCAGCAGCGGGGTCGTAATCTTGAAGCCGTGCTCGCCCGCCACACCCCAACCGATGGTGCCGATTCCCGGGATCAGCCCAAACCAATTCGTGAACAGAATGAAGATGAACACCGTGGCAAAGTACCAGAACGTCCGCTTCACCAGCTTGGCCCCGATGATTCCTTCCAGGAACTCGTGGAGCGTCTCCACCAGCCACTCCAGGAAATTCTGGGCGCCCGCCGGGGCAAGCTGCATCTTCCGGGTGGCGTACCGCGCAAACAGAATCAGGCCGAGCGCCACCGTCCACGTCACCACCATCGAGTTGCTCAGGAAGGAAGCGCCGCTGTGCCCGAGCCGGGGAGCATCGGGAGTTAAGCCATGCTCTTGATGCTTGGCGCCTTCAGCCGTGGCCACGGCGCCCGTCGTCGCGGCGGCACTTGCCGGTTCGCCGCCCTGTCCGCACAGCGGCAAGCCAGCCAGCCAGAACCATAATATGATGACTCGAACCAAACGCATTGACACTCAACTCGCAAACCAGGGCACACCTTCCGCCGTCGGTTCAGAAGCCACCTTCGGTCGGATACGGGAAGATACTGCCTCATAGGTCCTCCCTTTTCAAGGGGGATCTGCCAAATTTTGCCGCACGGAGCGCATCTCCCGGGGGTGTTGCCCAATCCTGGTGATCGGGAGGGCGAGCGTCCTCGCGAGCCCAAACTGGCGAAGGAATCCGAGCAAATCAGGGCCCGCGGGGAAGCTCGCCCTCCCCTCAAAGGCGTTGGGGCAACACGCCCCCAACCTGCGACAGCGGGAGCAGATTGCGACCTTACTAGCTTGAATTCAGGCCCTGTCTGTGTGTTCTGTGCGGGTGCTCCGGACGCTGCGCAAAGCCGAATATGCCGAGTTGATCACGCTCTTCTTCCTCCAGGGGGCGGCGGTGGGCATGTGGCTTGTACCGTTGAGCACTGTGCTCGATGCCCACGGGCTGCACGCGATCAAGCCCTTTGCCTTTGCCACGACCGCCCTGGCGGCATTCGTTTCCCCGTTAATCTTCGGCGCCATGGCCGACCGCCAGGCCTCACCCGTGAAAGTTCTGCGCGGCCTGTCGCTGGCCACCGCCGCCACCATGGCGCTGGCCAGCACCGGTATCAAGCTGGGCCTCAATCCTTGGCTGGTCCTCCTGCTGGTGCAACTGCACGCCCTCTGTTCCTCGCCGACGTTCAGCATTGCTTCGACGATCATCTTCGCCCGCCTGGCCGATGCCCAGAAAGAATTTGGCCCGATCCGCGCCATGGCGACGCTGGGCTGGATGTGCGGCTGCTGGCTGGTCAGCGCCTTGGGGGCCGATAGCTCCGTGCTGGCTGGGTACAGCGGCGCGGTCATCTGGACCCTCGTCGCCGCATTCACCTTCTTCCTGCCCGAGCTGGAAACGCCCAAATCGGTCGAGCATCTCACCTGGCATGAGCGGCTCGGCCTCGACGCGCTTGACCTCCTGAAGAATCCCGACCACCGGGTCGTGTTCGCCACCTGTGCCTTGTTCATCATCCCGCTCTCCAGCTTCTATCCCTACGCGCCGCCGCACTTGCGCGCTCTGGGCCTCCGGCACACCAGCGCCTGGATGACCCTGGGGCAGGTGACGGAAATCATCGCCTTGTTCAGCCTCGGCACGCTGCTGCTGCGGTGGCGCCTCAAATGGGTCATCGCCTGCGGCTTGGGCTTCGGCGTGCTGCGGTTCGCCCTCAGCGCCATGAACGGCACAGGCTGGCTGCTTGCCGGGGTGCTGCTGCACGGATGCTCCTTCACGCTGGTCTTCATCACCGCGCAGATCTACCTCGAGGAACGCGTGGACGCCAGGTGGCGGGCCCGGGCGCAGGCTCTGCTCACCCTGATGACCGGCGGCGTCGGCAACCTGCTGGGCTACCTCGGCACCGGCTGGTGGTTCAGCGCCTGCACGCGACCAACCGGCACGCAATGGCCACTCTTTTGGGGCGGGCTGTCTGCCGCCATCGGCTTCGTGATGCTCTACTTCCTGGCCGCCTACCACGGCATAGGCTCAGGCTTGCTGCGTGCGAAGAGGCCACAACTTACCTGATCGGATCGCGGCTCAAACCGCGGATGCCCCCTCCCAGGCGGTGCAGAGGATTCCCAGGGAACCCCGGGTCGAAATCAGGAACGGCCCCGGGGCGAGAACCGAGGACCGCCCGGTGGCACAAAACGGTCGCAAGCGCCACGCTGTTGGCAATGACCACGTTGGTGCACGTTTGGTTTGCCGACATGATCCTCAACGGGATGGCCGGCCTCGCCGTCTGCTTGCTGGTGTGTCTTCTGTGGATGTATTTCCGGGAGAAGAGGCACCTGCACAAAGACCAGCAGAAGCGCCGACGCCAACGTCCAGCTCATTGGGGCCATGAATAGGGATGGAAAGATTCGGGGTTGCGCTCAGTCAGCCGGCAAGGTGTCATGCAGGATACAAAAGACATTCAGGTTACACTGAAGGTGGCCGAGCCCCTGGCCGACCGCGGCACCGTCCACCACCACCCGAGTTTTGACCCAAAGCACACGTTCGACACCTTCGTGGTCGGCAACAACAACAATTTTGCGTTGGCCGCCGCGCTGGCGGTCGCCCAAGCCCCCGGCAAGTCGTACAACCCGCTGTTCCTCTACGGCGGAGTCGGTTTGGGCAAGACCCATCTCCTGCAAGCCATCGGACAGCATGTCGTGGCGCACCGGAAGGGCGCGCGCGTGGCCTACGTCTCGGCCGAGGGCTTTGTCAACGAATACATTGAAGGCATCCTGCACAACCAGCTCGCGCGCTTCCACAAGAAATACCGCCAGATGGAGGTACTGCTCATTGACGACATCCAGTTTCTGGGGGGCACCGAGCGAATTCAGGAGGAGTTCTTTCACACGTTTAACGCCTTGTACGTGGGCCAGAGACAGATCGTTCTGGCCTCCGATCGCCCCGCCGGCGAGATCCCGAACCTGGAGCAGCGGCTGGTGTCGCGCTTCGAGGGAGGCCTGGTGACGGACCTGCAACCGCCCGATCGCGAGACGCGTTTGGTCATTTTGCACAAGAAGGCGCAGCTTATGGCAGTAGAACTGCCGCAAGAAATCCTGGGGTTCCTAGCCGACCGGATTCGTACCAACATCCGGCGCCTCGAAGGGTCGCTGGCTCGCGTGGCGCTTTACGCGGCGCTGACCCGCCAGACGCTCAGCCTCGAAGTAGCGGAAGGCTTATTGCGGGACGTTCTCGCTGAGGAAGGCCGCTCCGTGATCAACGTCGAGGATATCCAAAAGATGGTAGCCGAGCATTTGCATATTAGTCTGGCGGACATGACGGGCCGGCGCCTGCAGGAGCGGATCACCTTCCCGCGCCAGGTTGCCATGTATCTGTCACGCCGGATGACGGACAGTTCACTAACCGCCATCGGCGACGCCTTTGGTGGCCGCTACCACGGCACCGTGCTGCACGCCTGCCGACTGGTCAAGGACCGCATGGACGTGGATCCAAGCGTGGCCCAAATCGTCAACTCCCTCGAGCGCCAACTCAGGCGCTGACCCGCTCGCCGGGCCCCACTCCTGGATCATTCCCGCCGAGCCCTAGCCTTAACCACTCTGCCTATCACACAGCCCTCGCCCTGCCAACTTACTCTGTCGGGCCTAGTACGGATATCCCCGAGAAGTCACTGTCAACCCATAGTAAATACTTTGTCAATGGATGTCAATCACTTATTCTCGCGTGTTTCACTCGTTCATGATGTAATGGGGGTGAAAGAGATCAAGAGCTAGTGGCCTTAGCTCGCGGCTATTGCCGCGCCAGTCGGTTTTGGCTTAGAGAGCTTCGACATAACCACTAGGACGGTGAGTAGCGCAGAAACAAGCAAACGGATGCTGGTCGTCTGCAGAGAAAGCCGGACTCGGAGCCTATTGGATCCATCCTACGGAGAGACCGGCCCTGCCGCCGCAACCACTAAGCCTATGAAACGTGCTACTCAACCCCTAATTGGCTTTGCCGTGGCCGTGCTCGCGACGGTCGTGCTGGGCATCTCGGTCCACGCGGCCAGCATCACCACCACGAACATCGTACCGCTGCCGCAGCACTTGACCGGGTCGGGCAACGGCACACTCGATCTGCGGCTGTTTACCTATTCCGGCTCCGAGATTCTGAACGCTGCCGGGGCATTTAATGGCGACAATGGCAATAACACCTTGCCACAAGGCGGCGGCGCGGACACCTCATCGTTTGTCGAGTCCTATGTCACTACGGCCGGGGAACTCAAGGCCTATTACAACCTGAATTTTGCCCCTCCGGGATCCATCCACAATCTGGTGCTGTTCCTTGACCTCAACGAGACGGGGGGCGGCATTCCAACCAATACCCTGGAAAAGCTGGACATCGGTACTCAATCCGACAAGCATCCAGGGCAATCCCAATCCGTTCGGCGACGTTTCGAGTGCCACGCAGGCCGGCATCAACCAGATCTACTCCGGCGGCATGACGATCGCCTACTTGGATCCCCAACCGGCTGCCAACCTGCCCGTCAACAACGAGGGGGCGGGCTTCGCCGACTACGCAATCTTCACGGGGATTGATCCGTTCGCTCTGAATGACAACGACGTGCTGTTGTTCAACGTGAGCATGAGCTCACTGAACGACGGCGCTGAGGAGATCTTCCTCAGCGGCTCCTTTTCGCCCAGTGACATCATTCCTGAGCCGAGCTCGTTCTGGCTGCTGATTGCTGGCGGCCTGGTATTGGGGTCTCGGCGATGGGCACGCCGGCGCTGATCGAGCGCTGATGTTCTTACCCGCGCTGGTCGGTGCAAGTAGCGCTCGCGCTTTCTTGGGAGGCCACCTCGTCCTCCGTTCTCGAGATCGCGCTCGCAGGGGGGCCAGACTGACTTCTAGGCCGTAGCGATAAGGTGGCAGCGGGGCGCGCCCGCGGTGGTCGGAATCCTCTCCCGAAGCCACTGCATTCGCGTTCGGAGACCCGCAAAAACAATCAAGCGCTCCCGGCCCGGTTCTGGTATGAATGTCGGCGAGAAACCATACACCGCAAATGAAAACGCAACCCAAGATAGACCTCTACAAACTCCACAAAACCGAATACGCCGCCACCCGGAAGCCGGCGCTCATGGAACTCAAGCCCGCCACCTATCTGGCGATCTCGGGTCAGGGCGCTCCCGGCGGGGAACAGTTCACCGCGAGCATCGGCGCGCTCTATGGCGTGGCGTTCACGATCAAGATGACTCGGAAGTTTGCCGGCCAGCAGGACTACGCCGTCTGCAAGCTCGAAGGGCAATGGTGGACCGAGCCGGCGTCGGACTTTGGGAAACTGCCGCCCGACCAATGGCGCTGGAAGTTGCTGATCCGCACCCCCGATTTCATCCGCGAGGCGGACCTCCGCCAGGCGGTCGCGGTGCTGCTGAAGCGGGGCAAAGGAGAGGACGTCAAGCGGGTGCGGCTGGAACCGCTCGCCGAAGGGCTCTGCGTGCAAATGCTGCACGTCGGCCCCTACGACAAGGAATGCGAGACCATTGCCGTGATGAAGGCCTTTGCGGAGAAGCAGGGCCTGGCGTTCTGCGGCAAGCATCACGAGATTTACCTCTCCGATCCGCGCCGCGTCCCACCAGAACGGCTCAAGACCATCCTGCGACACCCGGTCCGGCGGGGTTGAAAGCCGGGTCTCGTCACTTCTGCAAGAAGCGAACTGCGGCTTCGGTGCGGTTATGGGCGCCGAGCTTCTCGAAGATGTTTCGGACATGCTCGTGGACGGTGTGGATGCTGATGCCGAGGCGATCGGCAATGTCTTTGTCGGGATGGCCTTTGCTGAGCAAGGCCAGGACTTCGAGTTCGCGCTGGGTCAAATGGGCCAACTGGCGGGCGGACTGGCCGACCGGCATGGAAACCAGGCTATCCTTGAAGTATTGCCAGGCAACCGAGGCCATCTCCTCCGGCAGCAGTCGGCCTGCCTTGAGCCGTCCTGCGATCGGTTCGAGGAACTGTGTTGGCGAGGTGCGTCGCAACAAGTAGATGCCAGCTCCGCCGGGGGTAGCTCTGAAGAGTTCCTCACTATCTTCGTAAACGGAATAGAGGAGACCGCAGTTTTGGGGAACCGCAACCTTCAGCTCCGCCAGGCAGGCGGTGGCCGGCTTATCGGCGAGGTTGTAACTGACAAGAGCCAGGTGAATGGGCCGCCGGGTTGATTCCCGAAGCGCTTCGGCGGCGCTGTCGAAGGTGGCCACGCAACGAAATCCATCCATGCGGTTGAGGCACCATTCCAGGGCATGACGTATGCCGGCATCGGATTCCGCAACGGCAACCTCGAACACGCCGGCTGGCCCGGTGCCAGATTCAACCCGGCTTTCCCCAGAAAGCGCATTGAGGGTATGGATGGTGGTGTAGGTCCACGCCAAAGGAACGTCCAGCCAGTGGAACGCCACCGTGAGTTCGCGCGAAAACCGCTGGTTAGCCGCCTCCCATCCGTGATCGGCGATGGTCTGGTAGATCCGCAACGCACGCCTCGCCCCCAGCCTTGGATGGTCCGTTCCCAACGGGAAGTAATGGCCGATGCCTCCATGGTCCATCCGCACCGAAAGCTCCCGGTTCGCAGTCGGCTCGAGGCTCATCGTGTATTCCCGGTGAATTAATCTTTGCCCCCAGTAGGCGGCGCCGAACTTGGCGGCCGCCACAGGCGCAGGCTCGGCTGGCCGAAGCTGGCCTCGCGCTGGTTTGGGACCGCCTCGGGAGGCTGGTTTCCTCCAGCCCTGCCCCACCAAGGCCCGGTAAAGCTCACAGGCCTCAGCCGCCGCCTGGCTGGGGCGGCTCGACTGCAGGGAAAATGTCTTCCGCTGGCGCCGGTGCTGGATCTTGACCGACCAGTTGCGAACCTCACATCGTTTCCCCTTGTAGGTATAGCGGGACTTGAACAGGCGACGGCGCCAATACGCCGGCTCGTGCTTGGAACCGGTCGCCGGCGGAGTGCCGGGGTGCAGGGAGGCGGGTTTTGGACGTTTTTTAGACACGACCAGGTTCTACCGCGCCGGCGATTCCCGGGCAAGGAGATAAACCCACCTGCGGCGCGTGGGTGCCCGTACCAGGAGAGCCCCCTAGAACATGTTATTGCGGAAAGAATCGAGGCAGAGGAGAGTAAGGCGGTTAGTCAGAACGATGCAGCAACGCATGTATTTGGAAAGTGCCATAAGATTCGATGACCGCCGAGCCTGGAAAGACGAGTCCTCGCGCGGTTTCACGTTGATCGAACTGCTGGTGGTGATCGCGATCATTGCCATCCTGGCGGCCATGTTGCTGCCCGCTCTCGCCAGGGGCCAGGAACGGGCGAAGCGCATCGCCTGCATGAACAATGTGAAGCAACTGGCGCTGGCCAGCATGATGTATTCCGAGGAGAACCCCAAGGGTTTGTTCGCGCCGACCAAGGATCCAACGGATGACGATCAAACCTGGTTGTACAAGACGTACATCCCCGGCACAAAGAGCTTCATCTGCCCTAGCACCCAGAATTTCATCCGCGATAGTTGGGTGCCGAACCCGCCGCCGTCCGGCCCGATGGTTCTGCGCGACCTGCGGCTCTATGCCGGCAACAAGACCTATGTACCGGGCTCGAGTTACGAGGTGTTCGCCTGGTGGGCCGACTATGGACCAGCTCCGGGTCCGCTGCCCAAGACCCAGGCCAACGTCCTAACGTGGGTTTACAGGTACGCTTCCGGTTACCCTTACAACAAGGCGTACCTGGGGCAGGTTGCCGGCGCCTCGCGGGCGTGTCTGTTCCTGGACGGCGATTCTGCCTATCTCGGCACTCGGAGCAACATTCCCGACCCGGTGGACAACCACGGGGCCGACGGCGGGAACGTGTCCTTTTGTGATGGCCACGCGCAGTTCGTGTCGGCACGGCCGGATTCGAAATACATCCAAATGATCTATCTCGCCACCGATTGTGACCCCTGACCCCGCAACCGGTTTGCCCGGCTCGTTCGACGGCCCGCCTGCCCGGCGGATGATCCTCCGAAACGTTTGGCCGGTGCTGTTGGCCTCGGTCTCGCTGGTGATCGGAGGCTGTTCGAAGGACGCGGGCATGCAGGCCATCGAGACGGATGCACATGGCTATTTCTGCCGGCAATGCCGCGGGAAGTTTTACACCGGCGCAAGGGTCTTCCTGGAATCCAAATGCCCGAAATGTCAGCAGGAGACACTCGTTGATGTGACCGGCTACTGGTGCGAGAAAGACCGGCACGCTGACGATTCGCCCCAAGGTCTCGGGCCCGGAAGGCGCGGCGTCTTGCGAGAAATGCGGGACTGGCCCTGAAGAATGCGATGGTCTCACCGCGCGAGAAAGACCTGTTGGCGTGGGGGGCGACCAAGACCGGGCCGCAGGCCGGCACACTGAAGAATTGCCTATCAGACCGGAAACTGAGACATTGGAACCGAAGACTCATCGAGCCACTGAACTAGAATTATGAATACCACGAAATGTTCAACCATGGCACGTAACGCCCTTTCCCCGGCGGGTGCTCCAAACCATCAACTTGAAGTAACTAAACCGAAGCAGACAATGAAAAAGGCTATTCTACTTTCCCTGGTTCTAACGGTGGCAGGTATTGCAGGCGCTGCCACTGTAAATATTCCCTCAGGGCTAACCGGGCTGTGGCGGTTCCAGAACACCACTAATTATGGCGCAGCGACGGTCGGCAGCGACATCATGCTCTCCAATGCCGTCTACGGTGCCTGGTACGTGGCGGAATGTTGGACGGACATAGGAGGCGAGGGATGGCTCTCGAGGTATGGCGATAATCTTATGTTCCAGGAGTCGAGCTGGAACTACATGGCGGTCAATCCCAACTTCACAGCCAACGGCGGCGGCAGCTACGTAAATGAGTACACGGTTGGCATAGATTATAAGCAAACAATGGTCAGATATGGTTCTAATAGTCTGTTTCAGACTTCATGGGATGGCAATGGCAGTGACGGGGATCTGTGGATTAATGGGACGAATCTCAATGCCTTAGTCATTGGCGCAAGCGATCTTGGTTATTCAACTGCGACTTTTGACGGAAATGATAGGTGGCACAGAATCGTATGGTCCGTTGATAACGGTGTTGACAGCTTCTTCAGAGTCTATGTTGACGGCACACTCTTCCTCGACGGCACACCGCAGACGGTTGATGGGAGGTTCTCTCTGTATCCGGATCGGTTCAATCTTTTCGCAGACGATAGTTGGGATGACTTGTGGGGATACGTCGGCACGGTAATGACTTGGAATCGCGCTTTGACAACCGAGGAGATTGCCGCCATGGGCGGCTGGATAGGCGGCGCTGCTGCGCCGACGCCGCTGGTTTACAGCAATACCCCCGAAATTGTTTCAGTGTCGCCCGCCGATGGTGAGACAAACGCTGCTCCTAACTTTGCCTATCAGGCCATCATCTTCGACCCCGTTAAGATAGTGGATAGAAACTCCTTCCAATTGCTGCTCGACGGGATCCCGGTGACGCCCGTCGTTACGGGCCCCGAGGCCTCCATGTTTGTGGAGTATTCCGGCGGAGGCCTGCTCCCGAGTGGATCCACGCACAAGTACACGCTAACGGCTAACGTGAGCGGCACGCCGTTTACCAATGAAGTCACCTTCAAGGTCCAGAACTATACAAGCTACGAATGGCGCTTCACGAACGCCGACCTCAGCGCCGCGCTGGGAAATGGTGTCATGGCCTATGCCGACCCGTCCACGACCCCGGCGCTCACTTCCTTTGGAACCACGGACGGGAGCACGGTGCCGCATATCAACGGCAGTCCTGCGAAATACATGCATGTGCCCGGGTTCACGCTCAGTACCGACGGTTACCTGCTGCAGTTCAATGACAGCGGCCCGAACGTCGGCACCAGCACCAACATTAACCGTTACACGCTTATCTTCGACATGCTGGTTCCAAGCCCGACTGCCGTGGTCTACCTGGGTTGTGCCGTTCTTCAATACCGACCCCTACAACCGCTGGACAATACCGATCCGCAGAATTCGGATGACGACGCAGACTTCTGGCTGATGGCACCGGCGAAATCGGAATTGGAGTCGGCGGCTATTCAGCTGCCAGCACCATCGCACGCCAATACCTGGTATCGGATTGCCTTTGTGGCCGACCTGAAAGCCAACACACTCACCTACTACGTCAACGGGACAAACGTCAGGTCGCGCGCGGCGGATGGATTGGGCGGGAGATGGGCGCTCTATTCGAACCAGGATGCCGGCCCCGATCTCCTTCTGTTCAACGAACCCTCAGCACAGGCTTGTACACGCACGAACTTTACGTCAGCAGCGTCGCGTTCACCGACCGCGTCCTCGGCGCAGCCGAACTGGCGGCGCTGGGCGGCCCGAGTGCAAACGGCATTCTGGTCAGGAGTTTCGCGCCGAAGCCGACGCTGGCAATCCAAGCCTCCGGCGGAGGAGTAACGGTGTCATGGCCCGACCAATTATGTCGGATACGCGCTGCAGCAGGCCGACAGCTTGACGGCGCCGCAATGGAAACCTGTGGCCGGCATTACCAACAACGCCGTCAACGTCGTTGTGGGTGGCGCGCCCACGTTCTTCCGCCTGACCCAATAGCGAGATGCCGCCCCAGCGGCAGTGGGAAGCGGCCACGCGCCCGTTGCTGCCCCTCGAGCAGGACCTGCCTGCGCAGACTCGGGGCGACCAACCGACCTCGCCCTGGCCCCGCGCCGGTTGGCGACCCACCTGGCAGCGGGCGCGGCGGGAAGTTGACGGTTGGCGGGTGAGTTGCTCATCATCAGCCCAACGACTCGTTCTCGGAGTCGCAACCCATTGCTGCACGGTTTACTGATGTTATGAGAATTGTTCTCCATACAGGAGGCACCAGCGCCAGCAAGGAGCCTCCTCTGCTCGGACAGAGAGGGCTCTACCAACTGGCCGCAGCAGCCGGTCGGCTGCTGCTCACTGGCAGCGCTTTCCTCGCCAACGGCCTGTCCGGTGCCACGTTGCCCGCTTATTACGCTCACGCGACCGTCCAGGATGCGGAGGGCGTCATTGCCCCGTGGTACCAGGGATTGAACGGGCAGTTGGACGAGCGGGTCAACATCGCCGTCAACGTCTATAAGCGCTATCCGTGGGTGGACAAGCCCAAGGCCGTGATGGCCGCCCCGGACTTCATTTACAACTCGCACTGGAGCATCAAGCCCGACGGCACGATCCTCATTCCTCCGACCACCGACTGGATGTGCGGGGACTTGTGCGCCCGCGCCTGGAGCATCATCAAAGGCCTGACGGCCTATTACCAGTATAGCGGGGACCCGATCGCCTTCATCTACATCCCGCTGGTGGTGGATTACATTCTGGATTACGGGTTGACCGACGAGCAGGCCGACTGGCCGTCGTTCCCCATCAGCACGCCGACGCGGGGCAAGGCCTACGGCAAGTGCGATCCCACGGGTCGCAACCAGCTCGATCTTTGCGCCATCACCGGCATCGAGGTGCTGCGCGCCTACAAGCTCACCGGGAATACGCGCTACTTGAGAATGGCCAAGCACTGGGGCGACGTCTTCGCCGCCAAGTGCCAGTTCGCCAACCCGGAGCTGTCACCCTGGAATCGTTACACCGACCCTTCCGTCGTCGGCTGGTCGGACGTGCTGACCGGAACCACCTCCATCATCGTCGATTTCCTGGATGACCTGATCGGCATCGGTTACACGGGCAAGGCGGACGCGATCGTGAAAGCCCGAGATGCCGGGCGGCGCTTTCTAAATGAGCAGATGCTGCCCGCCTGGTGGGTGAACGACACCTGGGGCCGGACTTATTGGGATTGGGACAACCCGATGATGTGCGGGATGGTCTCGATGTGCGCCGATCACTTCATGAAGTATCCGCAGGCCTATCCCAATTGGCGGAACGACATCCGGAACATGCTCTCGCTGGTGTGGAATCGCAACGGCGCCGACCCGGCTTCGCGCGGTGACGTTTACAGCGGCGCCTGGGCCTTCCCGGAATCCTCGGTCTGCTGCGGCACGTCCCTCTCCTACAACCAATACACCGCCGGGCCGACCCTCATCCGCTACGGCGTTTTGGCCGACAGCGACTGGGCCGTGGAGATCGGCCGCCGGATGATGCTCATGGCCACCTACGACAGCCTGCCCAACGGCGTGGTGAAGGACGGCTTGCTCGGCGACTCAGGTCGCCACCGGCGAATGGTCCAACCTGGCCCACCCCTGGCCGCTGTGCCAGGTCCTGGAGGCCATTGCCTGGCTGCCGCAGCACTTCGGCCCGAACCGGGAGAACCACATCGTGCGCTCCACCTCAGTCGTCAGAGAGGTCTCGTACGAACAGGGCCGCATCAGCTACACAACTTACGATGCTCCCGAACGGCGCACAGGAAGTGCTGCGGCTGGCATTTCGTCCGACCTCGATCCAGGCCGACGGCCGGCGATTGAAGGAACGCCCGGCTCTGAATGCCAACGGCTACTCCGTCGCGGCTTTGCCAAACGGGGATTGCATCGTCACGATCCGGCACGATGGCCAAACGCGCATTGTGGTTGAAGGCGACGATCCGCAACAAGTCGCCGATGACACCGCTTTTGCGCTCACAGGTGCCTGGACGGCCGTGGTGGAGCCCGTGGCTCAGGGCGGCTCCTTCCGGACCGCAGACCAAGCCGGCGCCGCCCTGACCTTCAAGTTCAACGGAAATCGAGTCGCGTTGATGGGTGTCGTGGGCCCGGACGGCGGCTGGGCGGACGCCTTCGTCGATGGCGTCCGAGGAACCCACGCTCGTCGAGTGCTGGAATCCCTCTGTCCGGCACAAGCAGCCGCTCTTCGTAAAGAAGGGCCTGGCGAATGGCCCCGCACGAACTGAGAGATCGTCGTGCGCGGGCAGAAGAATCCGTTGGCTCGCGGCGCCCAGGTCCGGGTTGATGCCGCCCTATACTCAGCGGCCACCGGCGAGGCGGGTTTCGGGTCCGGCGGCGGTGCAAAGGGGCCGCAGCGGTTTATCTTTGGCTACACGGGCCGCCACGACTACGTGGATTCGAATGGCAACCCCTGGCGGCCGGGCACGGAGTTTGTGACCCGGCTCGGGTTTGGCGCGGACACCGTGGCCCGATGCTGGTGGAACCGGCGCCGCAGCATGTATATCGGCGGCACCAGGGATGAGGAGATTTACCGCTACGGCGTCCATGCGCCCGAGTTCTGGGTGAACCTCACCGCCGCCCCGGGTGAATACCTCATCCGCCTCCATTGGGCCGACACGCCTGAAACCCCCTGGGTCGAGCGGGAAGGCAAATGGGACCCGGTTTCCCGTCCGACCACCGTCGCCATCAACGGTAAGACTGTGATCGAAGGACCTGAACGTGCGGAAGGAGGTGGGGACATTCAAAGCCTACACGCGCGAGTTTCCCGGGGTCCGTCCCCAAAACGGCATCATCGAACTGCGGTTCAAGTCCACAGCGGGTCACGAGGCTATGATCCAAGCTATCGAGCTGATCCCGGCCGCAACGACGCCTTGAGAGCCCGCGGGGGACTTCACCGCTCTCTGAATTCAGCGCTTTAGCGCTGAAGACGGCCGGAGCAGGCCAGGCTGCTGGGCGCGCCCAGCCCGACCTGCCGTTTAGGAGCCTCCAGTCGGCGGGTTGCATTCCAGAAGAGTCTCATCCTGCGCTGAAGCACCCCTGAAATAGAAGACCGTGACCGCCCTGACAGCCGCCACTCTGGAATCCCCTTCACTTTTCTAGTCTTGATCGCACCACGACAGCCGAACCCTAATGCCGATTCCTAATGTCGGATCGTCACGCCACCGGATCCGTGGTGCTCAATCCGAACCACGAACCCTCCCTGCCGCATTGGTTCGACACTGTACCCTTGCTGGCCGATCCCCAGAACCTTTGCCCGCGCCAGACCAAGCTTTCCGGCACGAACCGCTGCTGGCTCGCGGCGCAGCCGCAACACCTCCCGCGAGCGGCGGTCGAACGTGATATAAGTGATTTCGCGTTCGCCATACCGGATCGAACGCACCACCGACGTGGAGCCCAGCAGATGGTCTTCGTCGGCGGGCGCCCACTCGGGCACCGCCGCCATCCCCCGCTGAAAATGCCGCATGTAATCGCCGTAACCGTCCGAGAACCAGTAACCGGTCCCTTCATCCACGCTGGTCTTGACCAGGCCATGCTCGCGCGATGAATACGTAGCCCAGTTAAATGAGCGGAAGGCTCGTTCCTTGGAATCCTGGTCGCCCGTCACTTCATGCCACAAGGCCCGCACCGAGGCATACCGCGCCGTGTGGCTCGACATTTTGTCCATGTCGTTCACTTGCTCAGACAGCACCTCCGCGCCACACTGCCGGCCCTTCTCGGGAATGCCCCCCATTGTCACCGAGTCGGCTGCGAAGAACGACACTCACCCAATCCAGAATCTCTTTCGCCTTGGCGCGCCCGGCTGGGTCCAGTTCCGGATGCTCCAACAGGTACCGCGCTGTCTCCAGCGGCGAGTACTGGTTCAAGTTGGTGCGGTAGTCGGGGTAGATCAGCACGTCCTCGAAATACTGCGTCCAGACGTGGTTCCGCACCGGGTAGGTCATCAGCCAGTCCCAAGCCAGCCTGCGCGCCCGCGCATACTCCTTTTTGTTCCCCAATCCTGTTTGCCGCAACTCGTCGAACAGCCGGATTGGTCCGATCGTGTTGGCCGTGTATTCTTCCCGTATCTTCGTGCCCGTCCTCGCATCCACCCGAAACGGCCACGGCGAGTGGCTTTCGTCCCCCGGGCGCACGTGCTTGGCCAGCGCATCTGCGCAATGAAGCGCCGCCCGCAAATACTTCTTTTCAAGCGTGACCTCGTAGAACAACAGGTAGGCATAACCCAGTTCCCCGATCTTGTCCGGCTCCAGAAAGCCCACTCCATCGCCTCGCCCGCATGGGGTGTGGTTTTCCCGGTCGCAATAGATCGTGTCGTCGGCCCCGCGATACACAACCTGCCCTGCGTTCGCGCAGGCATACGGAACCAACGCCCAGGCGTCTGTGGCGTCCGTGGTGCCGTGGGCGATGATGTGGTCCAGCATCTCCCGCGCCCGCTCCAGGACCACCCGGTCGCCGCTATACGCGTGATAAAGGATCGCCGAGTCGATGAGCATCGCAAACAAACCCGCGGGATGATGCACCCACGGACGGCCAGAGAATGGCGAGTGGGTGGGATCGTTCGGCCCGTAAAATGTCGGGTGCGTAAAGTAGGTCCGATAACCATCGGACTGCACGGGGATGTTTTTGAATGCCTCCCAGGCGTTCCGAATGACCCGGCCATACGGCCCGTTCGTCCCCGCCCAACTCAGCAGTTTGCCTTCCCTGTCCAGTCGAACCTCATGCCACATCAACCGATCTGCCCCTGGTGCCCCGGCTCCCGCCAAACCCCATTTAGCCAAACCGAGAAACACCACCGCTATCCAGAGGCGACGCAGCATGGCCCAAGTCTAGGCCGTAGGGCGGCCCTGGCAAATCCATTCGACGCCGATTCGACGCCGAAATTGTAGCGCATCAACCTGTCGCCTCATCAGCCGAACCCGAGCGCCGGGCACCGGACACGAGGGGTTGTATCTGACACCAAGGCGTGACTTCGGCAGCCGAACCTCGGGTCACCAGACAGCCGGGAGCAACGGAGGTTATCAGGAGCGCTTCCCCGCCGACACCAAGGTTGCATCCCCTTTCTGGGATGGGTTATAAGGGGCCCATGGAAATCGCCCTGGGGAATGGCCGCCCAATCGAGGTCGCCGCCACCTACGATGCCATGAGCTACGCCGCGGCAGACTTTGCTGTTCGACGACAACCTTAGCCCAACGTCCCAGCCCACAATGCAAGAGCAACAACCTATCCCCTCGCCATCGGCCGGGAACATCTCACGGCGTAGCTTCCTCGCCGCTGCCGGCGCTGTGACCACCTTCTTGGCCCTGCCGCGGCACGTGCTGAGGGGGGCCAGCCAGGCCTCGCCCAACAGCAGGCTTAACATCGCCGGCATCGGCATCGGGGGCCAAGGGGCCTGGGACCTCGAACAGGTCAGCAACCAGAACATTGTGGCGCTGTGCGACGTGGACTGGGATTACGCCGCCAAGACCTTCAAGCAATATCCCGCTGCAAAGCGGTATAAAGACTTCCGCCAGATGCTCGACAAGGAGAAGAGCATCGATGCCGTGGTGATCGCCACGCCGGATCACACTCACGCGATTGTCTCCGTCACCGCTATGAAGCTGGGCAAGCATGTCTATTGCGAGAAGCCATTGACCCGCACGGTCTATGAAGCCAGAGCGGTGGCGAAGGCGGCGCGCGCGGCCAGGGTTGCGACTCAGATGGGCAATCAGGGGATGGCGTTCGAGGGCAACCGGCTCATCAACGAATGGCTCGCGGAAGGCGCCATCGGGCCGGTGCGTGAAGTGCATGTGTGGTCCGATCGCCCGACACACCGCGGCAAAATGCCGCTCTGGTGGGCGCAGGGCATCGAACGGCCCCGAGAGACGCCGTCGACACCCGCCACGCTGGACTGGGATTTGTGGCTGGGCCCGGCGCCCTCGCGGCCGTACCACCCTGCCTACGCCCCGTTCCGCTGGCGTGGGTGGTGGGACTTCGGCTCGGGTGGGCTTGGGGACATGGGCATTCACAACCTCGCCCCCGTGTTCTCGGCGCTGAAACTGGGCGCACCGGCAACAGTCCAAGCCAGCTCAACCCCCGTCTTTCCGGAGACGGTTCCGCTGGCGGCGATTGTTCATTACCAGTTCCCGGCGCGAGGCGATTTGCCGCCGGTCAGCTTACATTGGTACGACGGCGGGCTGTTGCCCGAGCGCCCGGCCGAACTAGAGGAGAATCGGGAGTTGGATCCCGAGGATGGCATCATCTTCGTGGGCGACAAGGGAAAGATGCTCGTCACGGGATGGGGCGGTGAACACCCGCGCCTGCTCCCGGAAGCCCGGGACAAGGAATACAAACAGCCGCCCAAGACCCTGCCGCGCTCGATGGGCCACCACCGGGAATGGATCGAGGCCTGCAAAACCGGCTTGGCCACTCGGTCGAGCTTTGACTTTGCCGGGCCGCTGACCGAGGCCGTGTTGCTGGGCAGTGTTTGCATTCGCAATGGCGGTGCCAAACTGCGCTGGGACAGCGAGAATCTGAAGATCACGAACGACCTGGACGCTAACAAGCTTCTCCATTACGAATACCGCAGCGGGTGGAGCTTGTGAGCGACGAAGTCAAGTAGCCGTAGGCGTTATCCCCCCGGGGCAAGAGAAGTGTCTGCATCGTGCAACCCATCATGCCAAATCAGCGGTGCGAGCGACAGTCCCCCTTGCTCCCAACCCGCGTGGCTGATGTACCATTTCCCGTCCACATCGCGCACCACCTCCGACGCGTGAGCGTAAATCGTCCCCACCTGGTCCTTGTGCTCCCAGTGGAACGGGTCTCTGCTCAGATACACGTTTATCGTTCCCCCGTCGCACGCGAACAGGTAGAACGACTCCCCTCGCCGCACCACGAACGGTGACTCTGTCGGGCCTCCAAACGTCCCCTTCCGCGAATGCGTGAAAGCCACCCTGTGGTCACCCCAATGCAGCAAATCTTGGCTCGTCACACAGGCGACGATGTGGTTGCCGCCCTCCGGCTTCGACGTTGCCGTGTAGTACAGAATCCACTCCTTCCTCGAGCGCAACACATTGGGGTCCCGGCCGTCGAACCCGTCCGTCAGCAGCGGGTTGGCGGGGCTGCGGTCCCAATGCCAAAGGTCTTTCGAACTCAGCAAATGGATTTTGTATTGGTGGCCCTGGCTGTTCCCGACGCAGACGAACATATAGTAAAGCCCCTCATTCCGAATCACATGCGGCGCCCAGAAGAACCACTCCCTGTGCTTGTCCCAATTCGCCATCACCGCAAACGCTTCCTTGCGCCACGGCGTTTGCGTCAGGGTCTTCGCCGTCGCGTGCAGCAGGTTCTTGCCCGGGTCTCGAAAAAAATCCACCGGCAGAATATGTGTGATGCCGAACACGTGCCATGTCCCGTCTGGCCCTCGAATGATCGTATGATCGTTGATACACCACGGGTCTCGTTCCCCCGCTTTCGGATCGAAAACCTCGGTGAACTTGCCGGCCTCGACCAGCGTTTTTTCAGCTCCGGCGACACCCATTTGGGCCAAAGCGAGCAGCACCACGGTCTTGCAGAGCAAACGCAGCATGACCCCAGTCTAGGCGGCAGCCGATCCATGGCAAATCCAATGTATGGGCTGCCGGGTCCGTTCCCGGGCTTGTCGAGAGCATCGGTTGTTACGGAAGAATGCACGCCACGTCGCTTGTCCCCCCCCAAAAAGGGGTATTGTTTCACAGGGCGAGGGGGTCTAGGCTGAATGCCAGTTGAAGCTTTGGGGGGGTGCGCCCTCGAACTGTAAGACTACATTTTCGTTGCATGACGACCCCGATGCTTAAGTTCGGAATTCGGCTCTTGAGTGTATCCCCCGCAATGCTCTTGGCCGCCTCCGCCTTTTCCGCCCAACTCCCCTTAGCCTCTGTCAAATACTTCAATCCGTATCAAGACCCGACCAACTGGGGCGGGTGGGGCTCGGCGATCTACCAGGGCTCGGGCGCTGTGGTCCGGAATGTGAACGGCACCGTGCCCGTGGACAATGTCGGTGGCACGCCGGCCCTGGTGCTCGATTCCGTCAACCCGGCCGGTGCTTGGTGGAACGTGCTTTTCAAGGTCAGCGGGAATTCGCTCAACTTCCTGCGCACCGGCACCAATCCCGCCGTTCACCTGCGCCTCAAGTGGGGCGCCATCCCGACCAATAACGCCTGGAACATGACTGTCAACGTCGAGGGCGCCCAACGCCCGTTGAATGCTTATGCCACCGCCTCGACGTCAGTTTGGCAGGACATCTGCATTCCGGCCTCTGATTTCATAGCAGCCAAGCCGAGCGTGGACTTGTCCCGCGTCTGGCTCATCGGTTTGGCCGCCGCGGGCAACTACCGGGACCATTGTGTGCTCAATATCGCCGCACTGGATCTCGTCCCCTCAGCGACCCAGCTCGGGTACACGGAGTTCGTGAAGGTGAACCAGGTGGGCTACGCACCGCTCATGGCGGCCAAGCTCGGCGTCGTGAGCTGGGAACCCGGCACGCTCACCAATCCGCCAACGTCATTTCAAATCGTCAACGTCACCAACGGCCAGGTCGTGCTCACCGGCGCCTTGAGCCAGTTCGTGGCGCCGCCGATTTGGCAGGCGCCGGGTTGGACTCTGGATGGCGACGTAAACTATCAAGCGAACTTCGGCGCGCTGCGCGCGCCCGGCACTTACCGGCTAGAAGTGCCGGAGGTAGGGGCCCGGTCGGCCAACTTCGTCATCGCCACGAACGTGTATCAGGGCCTCTTGCGCGACGCGCTTCGTTTCTTCTATTACTCGCGTTCCGGTGTGCCCATCGCGGCGCCGTATGCCGAAGGCTGCGCCCGCGGCGCGCTCTACGCCAACAACACAAACGCCACCTACAACTACTCCCCCAACTATGGTCATTTCAGTTTTGGCGCCAACACCAACCGCAACGTTCACGGCTGCTGGTTCGATGCGGGCGACACGCATGTGGACGTCCCCAATACCGCCACGGCTTGCTGGTTTTTGCTCGAAACCTACCGCGATTTCGGTCGCTGCGTGCCGGCGTACCGATTGAACCTGCCGGAATCTGATTCCCAGCAGAGCGACCTCGTGCCCTTGATTTCCTGGGGGCTCGATTGGCTAAAGCGGATGCAGAATGCGGATGGGAGCGTGCATCATTATGTGCTGGCCAATCCCGGCGGCGCCGCCCTGCCCCAGCAGGTGTCGGATATCAGTTCGTTCGCCACCGCGTGCGCTGCCGCCGTTTTTGCCAAGGCCTATGTCGCGCTGGGCAACTCGCTCGCTCCGGCTCAGAGCGCGGATTTGCTCGCCCGCGCCCAGCTATGCTGGTCTTGGCTCCAGGCCCACACGAACATGGTCCAACCCCGGCTCCCACTCCAGAACGGGGTGGATCCCGGGGCGGATGACATCTCCTGGGGAGATGCAACTTTTGACCACCGCTGCCGCGCCTTTGCGGCGGTCGAGTTGTTCGAGGCGACCGGCCAGGCCTCGTTCAACACCTTCTTTGTGGGCCAGTTCAACCAGAATGGCGGGTCGCCGATCAACGGCACGGTCTTCGGCGCGAACCAGACCGGCTACGGCAGCGACAACGTCCTGACCTATTTGAACCACGCGCTAAACTTCGCGTTTATGGATTACGCACGCAGTGCCCGCGCGGTGGACGCCACCACGCGGGCCACCCTAAAAGGCGCGTTCCTCCACCAGGCGGACGTGCTCACCAACTATACCGCTTTGTCCGGATATCGGATCCCGATGCTCTATCCGTACCATCTTTACTGGGGATCCAGCGGCGGGGTGTTGGCGCCCTCGGCGATCGTGCTGGCCCGTGCCTTTGAATGGACTGGCAACACCAACTACCATGAAGCCGCCGTCCAGGCCCTCCACTTCATCTGCGGGCGCAACCCGGTCAACCGCGTCTTTGTCAGCGGGTATGGCGACTACCAGCACAGCTCGGACTTCTATTCGCAATACTGGACGAATCTCCTGCAACTGCCGCCCGGCTATCTGGGTGGCAACATCCACGTGGAGGGTTCCGCCAAGCCGGTCGTCGAGAATCCCTGGAAGCGATTCATTAACACGCAGGATGCCGACATGACTGAGCCGGGCGTGTATTGGAACTCCGGCTTTGCCTGGCTGGTCGGTTACGCCGTCAATGATGCGACCCTGCCCGAGTTGAACGTTGCCTCCGTGCCGAGCGGGTTCAATGTTTCCTGGCCGCTCCGTTCGGCGCCCTTCGCGCTCTACCGAGCCCCAAACCTCATCCCGCCTGTCACTTGGACCCTTGTCACCAACCGCCCAGTCATTTCCAATCGAACCTGCACCGTGCTGCTGCCGGCGGACAGCGCGCAAGCCAGCTTCTATCGCCTGCGTGCTCCCTAGGGCAACCGGCCAAAGCACTTCACGTCTATGGCATGACTTCCCGCTACACCCCCACGCCTCAAGGCAGAGTCAATGTGGATCCAGATTCAGCGCCACCGCATTCCTGGATCATGCGCCGGATAGGACGGAAACGCTTTCGAAACGTGGCTTCTGCAGCCCTAGTGGTCGTGTGCGCAGGCTGCGGCTCCGCATCCACGAGTGCGGCAATCAGCACCCCGAACGTCCTCAGTATTTCTCAGGGTCGAGGTGTGGTCGTCACCTCGGAGGCACAGACGAGCACGCTCCAACCCGGCCAGCGGCTGGGAAACTGGACCTTAATGACCGTGGTTAGGGACGGCTTGGATCGTCCCTTGGCAGTCTTTGAGGATTTTTCCCAAACCAATGGCCACCTCCTGTTCCTCGATGAAACCGGGGTCAAAGTGGACCTCCCCAAATCCTCCGAACCGACCTGGGCCGATCCCAAGACCCTCTATCGCGGCCACCGCCTCGAAGACGTGTTCAACAGCGAACGCGACCTGCTCGGCGAAGAGATTCTCGCCAAACCAGGCGACCCGGACTACGCCGACGTGGCCGCATGTGTACCACCCATCTCAAAGATGTACACGTGGTCTTTTGTGGGCACCCACGATTGCCTGGAGAAGGTCGGCGTGTTCTACGGCGGCGTTACGCCGAACTTCGATCCTGCCGCCTATATTCCCGAAATCCGGAAAGTTCGCGATGCGGGCCGGGTGCTGGATGGCCTGGTCGGCGGCTGGCTCCCGGCGCTCAGGTTTGTGTATCCCGGAAAACCCGGCGATTGGTCGGAACTGGTCCTCTACGCGCCGATGCGCGTCGAGAACGGCAACCAGCGTGTCCAGCCCGTTTGGTATCGCGTCTGCCGGGTCGAGAACAACGCCCTGCGCTGGGCGCGCTATTTCGACTCCTACCACCCTTTCCCGCCCCGGCTGGAGGCCAGAAGCGAGTCCTTCTACGAGGAACTGCTCGCGATGCGTGCGGGCTGGGAACAAGCCCTCGCGCACGGCACGACGATTGACATCCCCGACCAGCGCCTCGCCGACTTGGCCCGCCATTCGCTCGTGCGCGAAATGATGACGCGGATCGGCCCGTTCCCCAAGTATGGCGTCTTCGACCGCAGTTACGGCGGCAGCGAGCATGACGGCTTTCCCGACATCTTTACCGTGGACACTGCCGCGATGCTGGCCTGGGGCCTGTTTGATTTGGCGGGCCAATACCTGGACAACTATTTCACGTATTTCGTGCGTGATGACGGCTCGATCCTCTATCGCGGGACCGGAAACGGGTCAGTACGGCCGGATGCTCACCGTGACCGCCCAATACGCCAATTACACTGGCGATCTATCAGCTTCTTCTGCGCCACCGCCGCCGCCTGGACGCCGTGGCCAAACTGCTGCTCTCCTTGCGCGCGCAAGCGCTCCGCCTGCCGCCGGAGGCCCCGGCCTACGGCATGATCGCCGGCTGGAGCGAGGCGGACGCCTGCTTCGATCCGGACCCGCCCCGCTATATGCAGCCCTATCTGTCGAACAACACCGAAGCCGCCCGCGGCTTCGAGGACCTCGGGACGGTCTGGGAGAGAATCGGCACGAAGAAGCATCTGCCCGGAATTGGCCAAGTGGGGCCGGCAACTTCGCCAGGAGTCACGCACATTGACGAAGGACATCCAGACCGCCATCGCCCGCTCGCTGCTGACCAACACCATGCCTCCCTGCCTCCCGGCCATTGCCGGAGTAACCGAGCCTTTCCATATCGCCGTCACCCGCGACAAGCTGGACCCACAGTTCCGTTCCTACCGCGCCTGGATGGAGATGCTTTACTCGGGCAACCTGACGCGCGACCAGGTCGAGACGATCGTCAAATACCGCGCCGCGCACCATGACATCATTCTCGGCATGCCCACCGTTTATGGGCACAACACCCACGAGTGGGGCGGGTTCCTGAGCTACGGCCACGGCTACGGTCTGCTGCAATATGATTTTACGCGCGAGTATCTCCTGCTGCTCTACAGCCTTATGGCCCACCAATACACCCGCGGCACCTGGACGGCGCCCGAGACCCGGAACCTCGAGCCGAAACAGTTCGCCGCTCAGTATTGCAGCCCCGCCCAGATGACTGTCCCGCTGGTGACCCGCTGGATGCTCGTGTTCGAGGAGCCCGCGTCCGACGTGCTGTGGCTCGCCAAGGGAACGCCGCGGAGCTGGTTGGAGGAGGGGAAAACCATTGCCGTCTCCAATGCGCCGACCCGTTGGGGAAGCCTCAGTTTCAGTCTCTGCTCTCATCTCCAAACCGGGACCGTCGAGGCGAGGGTGGTTGCGCCGTCCGTCCCACCGTCCGCGCGCATCAAACTGCGCCTCCGGGTCCCTGCGGGCCATCAGATTCGTTCCGTAATTGCATACGGCAAGCCCTGGGATCAGTTCGATGTCGAGGACGAGACCGTCACCCTGCCTTTAGCCGCCAAGCGGCCCGTAGATCTGACGATCCACTACTGACCCCCGGGGTCGGGCCGACTCCCCAAACTCGAACTCCGGACCTTCGTCGCAACCTTTGTCGTCACCTTTGTCGAGTTGGCGGGCTTCGCCAAAGGTGACGACAAAGGTTGCGACAAAGGCTGAGACTTTACGGAATACTCTGGTGATCGGTGTTCCGAATCCGATACCAGCAAAGCAACTCTTTCGCCGAAGGGATCGCTGCGCCCTGCCCTTCGGGCTTGTCCAAATAGAGAAATGCGACCGACGAAAAGCAGAACGGTTTGAGCCGGTCTGGCGACCAGGGGTTGACGAAAGCGAATTTGAGCCGTTGCTCGAACCGAATCACGTCGGTCTCGTGCGCTCGATACATGGCTACGCTGGCATTGAGCGTGTCTTTGATTGGCACGCCGTGGTAAGGGCCAATGAACGCGCCTTCCCGGAAATACCAGCCGCCGAGGAAATAGTCCTCCAGCCCAGTGCCGACGATGCGCGGCACCTCCCAATCGGCATCCACGTACACGTGCTCCGGCGCTTCGAGGAAGCTCAGGTAATTCCGCTCCTGCCCTTGCATGAAGAGCAGGCAGCCCGCGTAATGGCCGCGCCCGCGGGCCTCGGCGATCTGGACCGGCGCCGGGCCTTTGTTGTGGCCGGTGTTGAACTGCGCATGGAACCAGCCCAAAGACTCAGGCAGCGAATCGGTCAACTGGTAGAGCACGTTGCAGAAGACCTCGGTGTCGAGCTCAGCATCCACGTTCTCCAATTCCACCCGGAAGCTCTTGCGGAACGGCATCGGCCACTTGCAGAAGAAGCCGCCGCTGGAGGTGCCGAAGTAACGCGAGGCAAAGCTGGCCACCTCGCACAAGCCCGCGCCGAAGAAGTCGCCCACGGGCGCCGCCACCGCCGGCTGCTCCGCCCCGTCCCAGTAAATCCGCAGGATCAGGGTCTTGAGAATGGACTGATTGATGGGGGCCTTGGGATTCCAGTGCTGCCAAAACCAGCCGGGGAACGTGAGCCAGAACTGCGCAACATAGCCCTGGCCCTTAACCTCGCCCACGGTTACCCGCTTTCCCCTCGGTACTGGGATGGTCTTGCTCTTGTGCTTCAGGTTGAACGTGGTCAGTTGGCGGGTGGTCTCCTTGCGCAGCGTCGCCAGCCGCAAGGCGTCTTGCGCCGTCGGCGGAGAGTCACCGTCGCCGCGTGGCCGGCCATCTGGTTGAGCCGAAGCCACTGTTGGGAGAGCGGCCGTGGCACCCAATGCGGCAAACGAAGTCACGAATTCACGACGATCCATGGTGCAAACAGCATGCCGGAATCCTCCTGCAGACGTCAACAGTGACAGATTCGCTTGACCCGCTCTGCCGAAAGCGGCATCTGGATGCCCGTGCAGTTCAACACTGAAGGCAGACCGTGATCGAGCCTGCGCCATCGGACGCGCAGCTCCGCTCCTGGCAACTCCGGGTCTTCGGGCTGCTTTGGGGCGCCTACGCCTCCTATTACCTCGGCCGGGTCAACTTGGCCGTCGCACAGCCCGCCATCCTCAACGAGTTCCCATCCTGGACCAGCGCCCAAATCGGCAGCATCCCTTCGACCTATGCCCTCGCCTATGCCGTGGGCCAGATGGTCAACGGCACTCTGGGACAGCGATACGGCGCGCGGCGGATGATAACGGCGGCCCTGCTGATCGCCTCGATCAGCAACCTCTTATTTGCTTTCACCACCTCCTTCGGGGCGATGCAGGTGCTGTGGGCGCTCAACGGCTGGGGCCAGTCGGCCGGTTGGGCGCTGATGGTCCAGACGCTTTCGGACTGGAACACCTCCGCCCGCCGCGGCACTCTCATCGGCTGGCTCTCCACCAGCTACCAGGTGGGCCATGTGCTCTCTTGGCTGCTGGCCGGCATCCTCTGTGACACGATCGGCTGGCGGGCGGCTTTTGTGGTGCCGGGACTGTTTCTTCTGCCGGTGGCATTGGTGTTTTTCCTGTTCCTGCGCGATTCGCCGGTGGAAGCCGGTCTCCCGCCTGTCCGGGACGATGCGGCGCCTCAACCGAGCCCGGCAGCCGAAACTGGGCCTCTGCAGGGTACCGGCCCCGGTTGGGGCGCGACCTGGCACATCCTCCGGCTGACCCTGAGGAGCCGCGTTCTCTGGATTCTCGCCCTCGGTTTCTTCGTCATGAATGCGGTGCGGTACAGCTTCATGAACTGGAGCGTGCAATACATGGCAGAGTTTCACGGGCGCAGCATCAAGAACAGCGTCTTGACGGCGATCATGCTGCCTCTGGCTGGCTGCCTGGGGGCGCTCTCGGCCGGCTGGGCCTCAGACGTATTCTTCGGCAAACGCCGCGCCCCGGTTTGCGTCGTGATGCTGGTGGGGCTGGCCGCAACCTGTTGGGCGATGACCCTCGTGCCGCAAGGCGGCTGGGGGGCGGCGACCGTCCTCCTGGGTTTGGCGGGATTCCTGATATACGGTCCCGATGTCCTGATAGCCGGCGCCGCGACCGTTGACCTCAGTCATCCCAAAGCCGGGTCCATCGCTACAGGCTTCACGATGTGCGTGGGCGCGCTCGGCGCCATCTTTTCCGGCGCGGGCATCGGTTATCTGAGAGACCTCGGACACGGCAATTGGTTGCTGGTTTTCCGGGTGCTGGCGGCGATGCCCTTGTTACCGGCGATGCTGATGCTCCTGATCTGGAACGTCCGCCCCCGGAACTCCACGTGTTCACCCGGATCCCCTGACCCGGAAATGGTCCTGCCGCAGTCCAAAGGGTAAGTAGCGATCCCTGTGCGGTAAATCTCGGTGCACAAGAAAACGGAGCGCAGACCCCTGCGCTCCGTTTTGCTTGAAAGCAGTCTGTTACTTGCGAATTCGCCTGATGAAACCAAGCAAGCCGCCAATGGCCAGAAGCGACATTGTTCCCGGTTCGGGAATTATCAGCGGGGTGGAAATGCCGCCCATTCCAGCAACTTCCTCACTTGTCAAAGCGTGATTCCAGGTCATTGCTGTGCCGACAAGCCCCCAGGAATCTTCCCAATCGTTATCCGCGAAGAGGTTGAATCTGTCCGTATACAAGGAGAATCTGCCGTCAACACCTTGGCCTGCAGCATCGAGGAACAGTGTGCCGTCAACATAAACTCTGAAAAAGCTGCTGTTGTCAACGGACCATACGATTCTGTGCCATTGAGACGAGTCAAAGGTCAGTGTCGAGTAACCAGTGTCACCATTGCCGATGACCGAATTAGCATAACCTGGCCCTTTAATAAACAGATCGCCGTCATTGTCACGACCACCATATGCGGTCTGGAATAGACTGTTGTAATAGTTACCGTTCCAAAGTCCGTTTAGCGATCCTTGCACATAATCTATGGCCACGGTGTACTGATTGACATAGCTGCCGCCGCCGTTAGCGGTGAAGCCGGGATTGACTGCCATGTAATTCCAGCTTTGCTCCTGAAAGACCTGACCATCACTATACGCTGTGTGCCATGCTGGTACTCCTATGTCAATCCATGGGCCCAACATCTGAGCACCGTATGGAGCGTCAAGAAACGTAATGTCGTTGCCATAGGTCTGTGCGCCGAGATTCGCACTGTTCTGGAACCGCCACAGCCCCGTTAGCCCTACCGGGACATTTCCATCTGCAATAGCATCTGCAATACCGGCCACCACAAGAGTCAAGGAAACTAAAACAATCTTCTTCATAGTTCAGTTGCTTTCTAATTCAGTCGTTTCTTTCCGATTACCGGAACGTCCGCCACCATAGCAAAACCGCCGTGCCAGGACAATACCCTAAACAGGGGGGTATCGTGACATCCTCGACGCGCGTTGGGCGAATTGGAGGGCAACCGCCGGCGCTATGGCGTGGACCGAATGCCCGCCCATGGTCCGGCCTTCCGGTGGCGCAGCCACAGGCTACTTCTGCAGATAAGCCAGCACCGCTTCGGTGCGCGAATGGACTTGAAGCTTCTCGAAGATGCGTTTGACGTGCTCGTGCACCGTCCAGGTGCTGATGCCAAGCGTTGGGGCAATTTCTTTGTCCACATAGCCCTTGCTCATCAGGTTCAGCACATCCTGCTCGCGCGGGGTCAATTGCGCCGGCCTGCTGGATGCCTTCTCCGCAGGACCGCTTTGGAGCAGCCGCTGAAAATATGACTGTGAACTTTGCAGGAGCGTCTCCGCTGCGACCCGGCCCCCGGACAAAACCCCCAGCACCGGCTCCAGGATGTGTTCGGGGGCCGTGCGCTTCAACACGTAAGCCGACGCCCCTCCGGGCGTGAGGGCGAACAATTCCTCGCTATCCATGTGCACCCCGTAGCTGACCGCCGGGAACCCCTCGGCCAGGGTGCCGATCTGGTCGGAGTTCGGAAGGCCCATATTGCCGGCCAGATCCCGATTAACCAGGCACAAAGCTGCTTCCCTGGCCGCGCGCTGACGCCGCGCTGCGTTTGCGGTTGGGCAAACCACGCAGCAGTAACCTTCGTGCCCGTTGATGCACTGCGCCAGGGCGCTGCGGATGCCCGGATCACTTTCTACCAGCAAGACGCAAGTCAGGTCCCTGGTGCTCTCGGGCTCCGGGTGTGGCCGCTGGAGGCTGTCCTCATCCAAAGTATAGAGGGTGGTGTAAGTCCACAGAAGGGGGTCGTAGGCCCAATGAAATGCCAAGGTCACCTCCCGTGGGAAGGACTTTCCCGCCGCGTCCCATCCCTCCTGAATCACCTGGCGGTAGATTTCCAGAGCCCGACCGGCCGCCACTTCGGGATCGCTGGCACCCAGTGGAAAATAGCAGCCAGTGCCCGCGTGCTCGACATGCGTCGAGAACTCCTGTTGCGGCCCCCCGCCCGCCGGCGCAGGGTAATTCCGGAGCAACAGCCGCTCTTGCCACCAGCGCGCATCTGTCTTGGGAAATGCCCGGCTCCGCCGACCGCGGTATTGCCGCACCACCGCCTCCCAGCCCTCGGCCGATATCTTCTCCTGAATCGCCCGGGCTTCGGCGGCTGCCCCGAGCCTCGTTCTGGCCGCCAGTGAGAAAGTGCGGCGTTGTCCTCCATGCTGGAGCTTCACCGACCAGCCGCGCAGGGCAATACGCCGGCCCCGCCGGGTGTAAGTGTTATGAAAGACCCGCCGCAACCATGGCTGTGCTGGGTTGCGGTGGGGGGCCAAAGGAGGCGGCAACCCGGGAGCCAACGCGGCCTTGCTTGGACGCTGCTTGGACATGCCCCAAATAGACACCAAGCCGGGCACAGTGTCAAACCGCGGCGTCACATTCCCGTTGCGTCGCTGCGGCAAGGTTTTGCGGCAGCTCTCACGCGATAGCGAGGGTTAGCGGCGCAACGAAATCCGATCGTACTGCAGCGGTCCAATCCCCCTCAGCAGGGGCAGCAGCGCTGCGCCAACCCGCAGAAGCGGCGTCACTGTATTCTCATCGGGGCCTTCGCACCTTCCATGCCGCAAGCCGCCGAAAAGGCCAGCAGCTATGTCACGGTTACTCAGTCCCCCTGCCGCCCGGTTCCATTGGCTTTACTTCCAACGCAGGATCACGCATCTTGGGCCTAAATGATGCGAATAGGAATTCATTCACTGCTGGCGGCCTTGGCGCTGCTGGTCGGTGCACAGCCCGCTTCGCCCGCCGAGACGAAGGCCGAAGCGGCCCAAGCACCTGCTTTCCAGGAAGTCTATGACTTGGTCCGCGCCCATTTGGCCGGGATGAGTGAGACGCAGTTGAACCAGGCAGCCGTGCAGGCGCTGCTTTCCGGCCTCAGCCCGCGTGTTTCCCTGGCCACCAACGGCGCGGCGGCCAAAGCCCAGGCGGAGGCGCCCCTGGTCGGCCGGTCCAGCCTGTTCGATGGCGGCATCGCCTACGTGCGGGTGGAGCGGGTCGGTGACGGCCTCGCCAACGCCCTGCGCGACGCCTGCAAGAAGCTGGGCGCGACCAATAAGCTCAACGGCGTGATTCTCGATCTGCGTTACGCCGCCGGGGATGATTACGCCAGCGCCGCCGCGACCGCCGAGCTGTTCCTCAAGAAGGATCAGCCGCTGCTCGACTGGGGCAGCGGCATGGTGCGCTCGAAGGAGAAGCCCGACGCCATTTCCCTGCCCGTCGCCGTCCTTGTGAATCGGCAGACTGCCGGCGCGCCCGAAGCCCTTGCCGCGGTTTTGCGTGAAACAGGCGCTGGCCTGATCCTCGGAAGCCGAACCGCCGGTCAGGCGATGATCGCTCAGGAATTTCCGCTCAAGAACGGCGACCGGCTGCGCATCGCCACCGCCGCCATCCAATTGAGCAATGGTTCCACCCTGTCCGCGCAGGGGCTCAAACCGGACATTGCGGTCGAGGTCACCTCCGAGGATGAGCGCGCCTATTACGCCGACGCCTATCGCCTCCCCAGCAGGGCCGACCTGCTCGCCGGCGGCGGCCCCGGCTTGACCAACGGAGCGGCTGGAACCAATCGTGCCTTGCGACGCCCACGTTTCAACGAAGCTGAACTGGTCCGCGAACGCCGGGAAGGCATCAGCGAAGCCGACATGGCGGCGCTGCGCGACCGCGGGCCGGACACACTGCTCGTCAATGACCCGGCCTTGGCGCGCGCGCTCGATTTGTTGAAGGGGCTCGCCCTCGTCCGCCAATCGCGTTCCTGATTTCCCAGTTGACGACTTCATCCGCCCAACCCACCTTTCCCGGGTCAACGCATGGCTGAATGAAGACGGTCCTCTTTGTTTGCACCGGCAACGTGTGCCGCAGCCCGATGGCGGAAGGCATCTTCCGCCAGGCCGTGCGTGGCCGCGGAGGTTACCAGGTGCTCTCCGCGGGTCTCGGAGCCGCCGAAGGCCAGCCCCCCAGCCCCTACGCCATCCAGGCCGTCAAGGAGCTGGGCGTTGACATCGCCGGCGTGCGTAGCCGCATGCTCACCGCCGAAATGGTCCAGCAGGCCGATTACATCTTCGGCATGACCCACAGCCACCTGGACACCGTCGCGACGCTCTACCCGCAGGCGGCCGAGAAGATTTTCCTCCTCCGCGAATTCGATGAGACCCTCGATTCCTTCGAGAAGGACATCGGCGATCCGATCGGCGGCGCCTACGAGGTTTATATCAAGTGCCGCGATCAAATCGAGCAAGGCATCGCCTCGCTCCTGCGCTTCCTCGATCAGGCCCAAACGCCGGCCGGCCCGGAACAGCCCCCACCTAACATGGAAACCCGAATCATACCCACTGACTACCGCTTGCGAGCGGTGGACCCGGAAGTTGCCGCCGTCATCGAACACGAGCGCCAGCGCCAGCAGGAGAACATCGAGCTCATCGCGAGCGAGAATTTCACCAGCCCCGCCGTCATGGAGGCCCAGGGCTCCGTGCTGACCAACAAATACGCCGAGGGCTATCCCAAGAAGCGTTGGTACGGCGGCTGCGAAAACGTGGACGTCGTCGAGCAGCTCGCCATTGACCGCGCCCGGAAGCTGTTCGGCGCCGAACACGCCAACGTGCAGCTCCATTCCGGCAGCGGCGCCAACATGGCCGTCTATTTTGCCTTCCTCAAACCGGGCGACAAGATGCTCACCATGGACCTCTCGCACGGCGGCCACCTGACGCACGGCAACAAAGTCAACTTCTCCGGCAAGTTCTTCGAAATTATCCACTACGGCGTGCGCAAGGAGGACGAGCGCATTGATTACGACCAACTCGCCCAACTCGCCCGCGAGCACCAGCCGAAGATGATCACCGTCGGCGCCAGCGCCTACCCGCGGATTATTGACTTCGACCGGATGGGCCAGATTGCGCGCGAAGTCGGCGCCTATCTCCTGGCTGATATCGCCCACATCGCCGGCTTGGTGGCCACGGGACTCCATGCCAGTCCAGTTCCCCACGCCGATTTCGTGACCACCACCACCCATAAGACCCTGCGCGGCCCCCGCGGCGGGCTGGTGCTGTGCAAAGAGAAGTATGCCAAGGAGATTGACGCACAGACCTTCCCCGGCATCCAGGGCGGCCCCTTGATGCACGTGATCGCCGCCAAGGCCGTTTGCCTTCACGAAGCGCTGCAGCCCCCATTTAAGGCGTACCAGAAGCAAGTCGTCCTCAACGCGGCGGCCCTCGCCCAGGGCATGAAGCGGAACGGCTTCCGCCTGGTCAGTGGCGGGACGGACAATCACCTGATGCTCGTGGATGTCGGTGCGCGCGGCGCAACCGGCAAAGAATCCCAGGCAGCCCTTGACCAGGCCGGCATCACCGTCAACAAGAATACTATCCCTTTCGAAACGCGCTCCCCGTTCCAAGCCAGTGGCATCCGCCTGGGCACACCGGCGGTGACTACGCGCGGCATGGCGGTCCCCGAGATGGCCGCGGTGGCGGACATGATCAGCGAAGTGCTGCTGGACCTCAAGAACATGGACGCCATCGCCAAGGTGCGCCAGCGCGTGCGCGAGCTGACCGCCCGCTTCCCGCTGCCCTACTGACCCGCAGGCTCTCCAGCCCGCGGCGGGTGCGCGGCTGCATCAATCCGCGAATCCGCAATCGCCCCTTGACAGGCTGGCCAACCTGCGCCAATTTGCATCCGAATTTTGTGCAGGTTTTCCCTTGCGAGATCGGGGGATGTCCGGCATCCTTACAGCACGCTCCCGGTTGGTAGCCATTCCAATTTGAACCAATCGAGACTTTGGCCGTCCAATCAGGAGCCGGGCTGGCAGACAAGCCTGCAAGTGGTTCTACCCGCTTTAACAATCTGAAATCTAGCCTTACTGACCTATGCCAAGACCTAAGAAGTCTAAGACACGAGTTGCCAAGACAGACGCCCGCGAACCATTGACTGGTAACGGAGCGAAGTCCGTCGCCGCCGCGGTGGCCGAGCCCGCCGGCGAAGCCCTGCAGCCGCCCACCAGCCCGGTGGAAATGCCCGAAGCCGAACGGGCCCAGGCAAATGCTGCGCCAGCAGCCGACAGCAATCGCGCTGCTCCAGCCTCCATCAACATCGCTGAGCTCCAGGCCATGTCCATGGCGGACCTGAACCAGATGGCGCGCGACCTGGCCGTCGAGAACTTCGGCACCATGCGCAAGCACGAGGTGATCTTCCATATCCTCCAAAAGAATGCCGAGCGCGCCGGAATCCTCTTTTCGGAGGGGGTACTGGAAGTCCTGCCCGAAGGCTTCGGCTTTCTCCGCTCTCAGAGTTTCAATTACCTCCCCTGCCCCGAGGATATCTACGTCTCGCCCTCCCAGATTCGCCGGTTCGACTTGCAAACCGGCAATCTGATTGCCGGCCAAATCCGGCCCCCCAAGGAAAAGGAACGCTTCTTCGCCCTCCTCAAAGTCGAGGGGGTGGATCAGGAAGACCCCGACAAAGCCAAAGATAAGACCCATTTCGACAACCTCACCCCGCTCTTTCCCAACAAGCGTTTCATTCTGGAAACTACACCCGACGAGTTGTCCACCCGCGTCCTCGACCTGGTCTGCCCGATTGGCAAGGGATCCCGCGGACTGATCGTGGCGCCCCCGCGCACCGGCAAAACCGTCCTGATGCAGAAAGTCGCGAACGCTATCCTGAAGAACAACCCCGAGACTTACCTCTTCATCCTGCTGATTGACGAGCGGCCGGAGGAAGTCACCGACATGGAACGTAGTTGCCGCGGCGCCGAGGTGATCAGCTCGACCTTTGATGAACCGCCGGAGCGGCACGTCCAAGTGGCGGAAATGGTCATCGAGAAAGCCCGCCGCATGATCGAGCACAAGCGCGACGTAGTCATCCTGCTCGACTCCATCACCCGCCTGGCGCGCGCCTACAACACCGTGCAGCCACACTCGGGCAAAATCCTCTCCGGCGGTGTGGATGCCAATGCGCTCCACAAGCCCAAGCGGTTCTTCGGCGCCGCGCGAAATATCGAAGAGGGGGGGTCGTTGACGATCATTGCGACGGCACTGGTGGATACCGGCTCGCGCATGGACGAGGTCATCTTTGAGGAGTTCAAGGGCACCGGCAACATGGAAATCTGCCTGGATCGAGCGCTGGTGGACCGCCGCATTTTCCCCTCCATCAACATCGAACGTTCCGGCACGCGCAAAGAGGAATTGCTCTACCACCCGGACGAATATAACAAGGTCGTCATCCTGCGCCGCGCGCTGACCGGTGTGCCGCCGGTCGAAGCAATGGAATTGGTGTTAGGTAAGCTCAAGAAAACGGGGAGCAACATCGAATTCCTGCTCGGCATGAGCGTGGGCTGAGCGTCCGGTGGTTATTCGTGCCGTAAAGCCTCCACCGGGTCCATGCTGGCGGCGCGCAGAGCCGGATAGAGGCCAAAGGCCACACCGACCAGGCCGGAGATCGAGAAGGCGAGCAGGGGCGACCAGAAGGCGATGATGGTCTTCATGGCGGCGAACCACGTCACCAGCAAAGGAATCGCAATCCCCAGCGCTACGCCGAACAGCCCGCCGGTGCCGGAGAGCATCACGGCCTCAACCAGGAACTGGGTGACGATGTCGCCCCGCCGCGCGCCCAGGGCGCGGCGGATGCCGATCTCGCGCGTCCGCTCGGTGACGGTGGCCAGCATGATGTTCATGATGCCAATGCCCCCGACGAGCAGCGAGATGGCCGCGATTGACCCCAGCACGATGTTGAAGATTTGCTTGGTGCGTTCGGCGCGCCGGAGCAGCTCCAGCGGCACCACGATCTCGTAGTCCTTCTTCTTGTGATGGTGCTTCAGGACCGCCTTAACGGCCTCCGCCACCTGGAGGACCTGCTCGGGGCTGGCGACCTTGACGGTGACTTCATGCAACTGAACCCGTTCGGCCTCGCGACTGCCACTGCGCAATTTGAAGAGCACCTCGCCGTAGCGGGTCTTGGCGGTTTCCAGCGGTATGAACATCTCGGGCGCGGCGGGCCTGGCCCCAGCGTGGGTCTCGTCGGCCTTCACACCCTTGCCACGCGGCTCCATCACGCCGATGACGCGGTAGTAACTCTCACCGACGCGCACGTCTCGGCCCAGAGGTGAATCGAGGGGAAACAAAGTCTGCGCGACGTCCGCGCCGATCACGCAGACGCTCGCGCTGGTCCGCATCTCCGCGTCGGAGAAGAAGCGCCCGCTGGCGACATGGTGGTTGCGCATTTCCGGATACCACGGCACGGTGCCGGTGACATCGCAATCCACCCGGTGGGTGATGTTCCAGACGTAGTCACGCTTGATGCGGCTGGGCACCAGAACGGCAATACCGGGAATGGTGGAGCGGATGCTTCGGATGTCGGTGTAGGTCAGGCCATACTGCAGCACGAAGCTTCCGCTGCCTTTTTCCGAGACTCTCTGTTCTGCCGGCGGCTTGACGCTCCGCAGGATGACGTTCTGGCTGCCCAGGTTCTTGATCTGTTCCTGCGCCTCGAAACTGGCCCCCTCACCAATCGCGAGCATGGCTATGACCGAACAGACACCAAACACGATTCCCAGGACCGTTAACAGCGAGCGCAACCGGTGTAACCAAAGGCTCTTGACAGCCAGCCTAAGGGTGCGCCGCAGGCGCGCGGGGGCGAAGCTGTTAAGAACACGCCGTGGAACCGGTTGCGCGGTGGCACTTACTGGGGGCGACGAGCTCACTTTCCGTTCCTCACGTCGCTCTCGATCAATCCATCGCGCAGTCGGATTGTCCGCGACGAATGCTGTGCCACACCGCGGTCGTGCGTCACCAGGATGATCGTTTTGCCCTGCCGATTCAGTTCGTCAAAAATCTTGAGGATTTCCACCCCGGAGGCTGAATCCAGGTTGCCGGTTGGTTCGTCGGCCAGAATGATGAGGGGGTCATTCACCAGCGCGCGCGCAATGGCGACGCGTTGTTGCTGGCCGCCCGACAGCTCGTAAGGCTTGTGCTCCAGGCGGTCGGCCAAGCCCACGCGCGTGGCCACTTCCTGCGCCACAGCCCGGCTCTGCGCCTCCGGACGGCCCTGGTAATAGAGTGGGACCTCGATATTCTCCACCACGGTCAGTTGTTGGATAAGGTTGTAGGACTGGAAGATAAAGCCCAAACGGCTGCCGCGGACGGTGGAGAGCGCGTCGTCATCCAGTTGCGAGATGTCCTCGTTCCCCAGAATGTAACGGCCTGAGCTGGGGCGATCCAGGCAGCCCAGAAGATTGAGCAGGGTGGACTTGCCGCAGCCGGAGGGGCCCATGATGCTGACGTATTCCGCCGCGAGAATCTCAATGCTCACTCCGCGCAGGGCCTCGACCGTAACCAACCCCATCTGGTAGGTCTTACGAATCTCGCGCAATTGAACGATGGAGGCGGCCATCAGGCTTTGGTCTTCGGGCCGGCCGCAGCAGTGGCGGGCGGAGCAGCCGGCTTCGGAGCGGCCTTGACCGCGGGCGGTTGCTGCGGCTTCTCCTCAATTTTCTCGGACGCCTGGCTTTCCACCGCTCGGAGCAGAACTCGCTCTCCCTCTTTGAGGCCGTTCTTGATTTCAATGAACTCGTCATTGAACTCTCCGATCTCCACCGTCCGGCATTCGGGTGTGGAGCCGTTGGCCACGTAGCAAACCTGTTTGCCTTCCAAGGGTGAAACGGCCTGCACCGGCACATAGACCACGTTGGACAAGCAGTTGGCGAGAATCTCCACCTTGGCGCTCATGCCGGGCTTGAGCCAGTCGTTGGTGCCATGGATGGTGATGGTGGTGAGATACACTTTCATGTCCGGGTTCATCCAGCTGCTCCGGGAATCGGCCAGCACGCCAACCTTGCTGACCTCTCCCTTGAGGACGGTGTCGGGGAACGCGTCCACCGTGATCCGAACCCCCTGCCCTTTCTTGACCTTCTTGATATAGCTCTCGAGGATCTTGACGCGCACTGACATCTTGGTCATGTCGGGGATCGTGATAATGGACTGGCGTTCGCGCACGGTGGCGCCTTCGCGGATCTGTTCCTCTCGCCCGTACCAGCCGTCTTCGTCGCCGCCGCCATAAACGACCAAACCCGGCTTTTTGGCCGTGATGGTGCACTTGTCCTGTTGCTCGTAGAGTTCTTTGCGCTGCCGCGCCTGGATGTTGTATTGGCCCTGGGCTGACTTCAGCTTGGCTTCGGCCTGCGCCAGTTTCGAGATGGCGGCTTTGCGGGCGCGCACCAGTTCACGCACCGCTTCGGCATATTTGGACAGCGATTCTTCAGCCGTCTTAGGGAATTCGTATTTCAAGAACAAGTCGCGAGCGGTCACTGCGGTCTGGACCTTCAGCCGGTTGTTCTCGTTGGCGATATCGTCGTTTTCAAGGTCAATCTTGGTCACGAAGCCCTTCTCGAAGAGGCGGCGGGTACCTTCCAGTTTTGCCTTCGCCTGGCTCTGCTCCTTCATGGCGACCTGCAGGTCATCTTCAAACTTCCGCAGCTTCTGTTTGGCTTCGCCGTCGCCCAACGCCTCGATTTTGGCGAAGGGGGAGAAGTCGATAACCACCGAAGGCGTCGCGGGAACCAGCTCGGATTTGGGCGGCTGGTTCGTGGCCATAGCGACGGCGATGGACTGATTCGTCGCCAGCGCAGTCGCTGTCGCGGTTGGTCCCGGCCGGTTGGTTGGCGCTCCCGCAACCTGCGACAGCGCCGACTTGGGCTCCGCGGAATTCGTGCGGGCTGGCGGGATTTGCCACGATTCCCCCCGGTTCGGCATCGAGGCGACCACGGCCGCGGCTCTGGCTAAGGCGTTGGTTTGCTCCGTCGCCAGTTCCTGCTCGAGGCCGAGCTGATTGACAATCGCCTGCGTCACCTTGTCGCCCAGGAACTTATCGAAGTCCATCCGGGCGAAGCGCGCCTTTTGCTCGGCGGCCTTGATGTCGCTCAGGTTCTGGTTCAACTGGATTTCGTAGTTCTGTTGGGCGTCGGTGAGGCTAGCGGCGGCGGACTCGAATTGAATGTCCTGCTGCACAATCTGCTTTTGCAGATCCGAGGAGTCGAGTTCGACCAGGACTTTGTTGGTGCGAATGTCCTCGGGTGTCACTTCATAGCCTTCCTCAACAATCTTGAGTATCTTGATGCCCTGATAGGCGGCGCGGACCTCGCACTTGATTTCCTGTGATTCGACGGCCCGGAGGCTGCCGCCTTCCAGCACGGTGATGTCGAGCGGACCGCGGCGGGCAGCGAAGGTGGCGCTCTCGGTCTCGCTGCGGTGGCCCCTGACGAACCAGAGCCCGAGCAACGCGACGGCAACGACCAGGACCAGGGCCCATAACCAGCGCGGCCATTTGCTGAGCCTGCTCAGCAGGCTAATTGGCGGTAGTGATGGTTTCATGCGTGCTTGCCGATGTGGCAGTGGTGGCCGGGGCGCCCGGTCCCTGGCCTGTTTGAGTCTCGCGGGCGGGCTGTCCGGGCAAGGCGGGCGCAGCGCCCGCGCCTAGACCGGCTGGGCCTGTCCCGCCCTTGTCCGGCTCCTGCCACTGGCCGTTCTCCTTGATGTAGAGAATCCCCATGTTGTCCCAGAATTGGAGGCGCGCCACCGTATGCGCGACCAGGGCCTGGGTAAGCTGGTCTTTGGAACTGAGCAGGGAATTCTGCGCGTCCACCTGGTCCAGCGCCTTGGCGCGGCCCAGCTCCGCCAGCAGTTCCTGCTCTTCGACGCGCCGCTCGGCCAGCTTGACGCCTACTTCGCTGATCTGGTAAGTGCGCCGCGCCTGCTCCAGCGTCCGCCAGCTATCCCGCACCTGCAACTCGATCTGGTCCCGCTGCTGCTCGACGGCCCGCGCCGCCCGTTGTTGCGCAATCAGGGCCGCCCGGTAGGTGTTGCGCTCGGCTTTCCGCTCCAGCGGCAGGTCCAGGTCAAAGCCCGCGTTGTACCGGTAACGCGACACGTCGGGAAAGACAAAGCCGCCGGCCTGCGGCCGGCTGACAAAGCCGCCCGCCGCGACGAAATCCAACTGGGGCTTCAACGCGTCAGCCGCCAACACGACCTTGCGCCCGCTGTCTTCCAGTTCGTCGCGCGCGTTCTGATAATCCAGCCGGGCTGCCAGAGCGATCTTGATCGCGTCATCCACGCTGAGGTCGGGGTGGCGAATCTTCAGGTCTTGCAGTTCACGGTCGTCCAGCACGATCCGGGTCCCCACCGGAATGCCGAGCTGGAACTTAAAATCGTCCAGCGCGCGCTTGTAAATGCGAATGCCGCTGATCCACGCGCTCTCCGCCGAAAGCTCCTGCTGCTCGATACGGCCCAGGTCCGTCTGGGTCGTCCGGCCTTCCGCCGCCAGCGCCCGGGTGCGATCGCCCGCCCGCCGCGAGCTCTGGAAGTTCAGAAAGCTGTTCCGCACCGCGTCGCGGTTCCCCAGCACGCTGTAATACGCCGACGCAACCCGCACGCTGAAGTCCTTGCGAAAGCGGACAAAGTCACGCAGTTGGTAAAGCAGGTCCCGCTCGCTCTGGGTTAGGTTTTCGATGTCCGTCTTGTACGCGGCATTGCGCAGCAGCGGCCGCGTGAAGGTCCCGCCGATCTGCGACGAGGTGACCGTGCGCGGATCGCCGGTCAGGAAGCGCAGAAAGTCGGTGCTGAACGCCGCGGAAATCCTCCCAATGTCCCGGATCAGCCAGCTCACCCCAGCGCTGCCGCTGGCCTGGATGTTCCGTTGCTCGGCCAGGTTATCGCTCGTCACCTGTTCCGGCTCGCCCGTAACCGGGTTGGGCTCCAGCGAAATAATCTGCTCGGTCTGCGCCCCGTAAGTCCCCTTGCCGCCGGCGGAGAATATCGGCGCGAACTGGTGCTGCGACAGCGTCAGCGACAGCGCCGTCAGGTACAACTGCTCGCGGCTGTTTTGGAAATCGCGGCTGTGCTGGACGGCTATCTTCAGGGCCGCTCGCAGCGAGACAACGCGCGAGCCGAGTTCCGTGGCCGCTGCCTCGCCCAGGAAGTCGTTGGTCACTGTCACTTCGGGCAGCCCTTCCAGAACCAGGGCGTTGGTGTGTTCGAGTGTAAAGCGCGGCTCCATGTTGGTGACCAGCGGCGTCTTCAGCGCAATGGCACGATAGACTTCCTTGTCCGCCGAGCGGCGCGCCTGCTTCGCGGTGCAGCCCCACAGGCAGAGCGCGCACCCTAGCCACGCAAGCCACTTCCCGGGTTGCCTGACGGCTCCTGCTTTCCGTGCCTGCCGAAATCCCAGTGCTAAGAAACGGCCTTCGTTTGTCACCGATTCGTCTCAGGTTGGGGATGCCCGCAGCCCCGGCAAGCCCAATAGCCCGGAGCCACCAGCACCCGTTCATTGATTTGACCGGGCACCCGCGCTTTTGTCACGCGGTTCCTCGGGTTCGGCATCCCGAACCCTCAACCCCCGAACCTCAGCTACCTGGCTGCCGCCACCTTTTCCCACCGGCGGGTCCGGGCCGACTTCAGCACCGCGTCGCAAACGTACTGGGTTTCCAGCGCGTCACGGAAGGTCGGGCCTGCCGGTTTCCGCTTGCCCAGTCCCTGGAGGAAGTCCGCCAACTGATGGACAAAGCTGTGCTCGTAACCGATTTGCAGGCCGGGCACCCACCACTTGCCCATGTACGGGTGGTCGCCATCCGTAACATGAATGCTGCGCCAACCCCGCAGCCGCCCTTCGTCCCGGTGTTCGAAATACTGCAGCCGGTGCAGGTCGTGCAGGTCCCAGAAGATGGACGCGTGCTCGCCGTTGATCTCGAACGTGTAGAGCGCCTTATGCCCGCGCGCGTAGCGAGTGGATTCAAACGTCGCCAGCGACCCGTTCTTGAACCGCGCCAGGAACGCGCACGCGTCGTCAATCCCGACCTTCTCCACTTTGCCGGTCTGCGGTGTGCTTGCGCTGCTTGATGAACGTCTCCGTCATCGCGTTGACCTGCTCCAGGCTGCCGTTGAGCCACACCGCCGTATCAATGCAATGCGCCAGCAGATCGCCCGTCACTCCGCTGCCCGCCACCTTGACATCCAGGCGCCACAACCCCGGCCCGCCTTGCGGGAGGTCCTTGGAAATCGTCCAGTCCTGCAAAAACTTCGCCCGGTAATGGAAAATGCGCCCCAGCCGACCCTCCTCGATCAGTTGCTTGGCCAGCGTGACCGCGGGGATGCGTCGGTAGTTGTAGGACACCAGGTTTGGCACCCCGGCCTTCTCCACGGCCTGCACCATCTTCAAGCCCTCCGCCCCGGTTCGCGCCAGCGGCTTCTCGCACAGAATCATCTTGCCGGCCTTCGCGGCCGCGATGGCCACCTGCTGGTGCATGTTGTTCGGCAAGGTGATGTCCACGAGGTCAATGTCCTTCCGCGCCACGAGCTTTCGCCAGTCCGTTTCGATCGTTTCGTAGCCCCATTTGGCGGCGAAGGCCTGCGCCCGGGCGGGGTCAATGTCGCATACGGCCTTGAGCACGGGCTGATACTTGAGGTCGAAGAAGTTGTTGACCTTGCGCGAGGCGTTCGAGTGCGTGCGGCCCATGAAGCCGCAGCCGATAAGTCCAACGTTGAGTTTCTTCATAAGGAATGCCTGACTGGTTGCTGGTGATTAGTGTTTGTTGACCGTCATCATTTGTCGCCCACCGTTTAGCGGCTCCCTGGCTGAAGTTCAAGCTTTAGCTTGGCGCGACCAGGACTTCTTACGCAAGTCACGGACAGTACCGCGCGCGGTAGTAGCGCTGGTCCGAACAGTTGACCGGCTCAGTGTAGAAGAAATCGCCGGTGGCGCTTAGGACGGTGGTCTGCTCGGTCCAGTTTGACAAGTCAGGCGCGCCTTCAATGGCGAAATGCCCGGGGTCACCACTGCCCTGCAACCGGACGCGCCCGTCCGGCAACAGAACGATCGAGTCTATGCTCACCTGCGACGCGGGGGGTGTGACGCCGGCCCAGGACGTGCCCACGCGCAGTTCGTCGGCGATCATCGCGGCAGGTTCGACTACGTCGCTGCGCTGGAAGAAGACGAAGCTGGCGATTTGGTTGGCCGTGATGTCGCTGCCCAAGGTCGCAGTCAAGGTCGGCGACGGCGGGTTCGCCGCGCCGAAGTCGGCCGGGTTGGGATTGATCCACAGCCGGGAGATGTCGTCGCTGGTGTTACCCACGGTGGTGAAGCTGTAGCTGCCGACGAGGAAGATGGTTTCGTTGGTGTTGAACGTCGTCCCATCCCACATCCAATCCGTGCTGGCGGAGGAATTCTTTGCCACGCCGAGGTTGAAGCCACTGCCGTTTGCACGCACGTAAACCCGCGTCCCGACCACCGTGGGCTGGCCGGTCTGCGTGCCGGTGGAGTTGTTGAAGCCCGCGATGAAACCGCCGGAGGCCGACGCGCCGGTCAGGTCGAGGATCTTCAACGCAAACGAATAGATACAACGTGCCGCTGGTGTAGATGCTGGTGAACGAGAGCGCGCGCGCTCTTGCCCAGGCCGCCGAAACGCAGGCTGTTGCCGAAAGACGCCTTCAGCCCGGCCACCTCCAGGTTGTTGGACTGAATGGTGACGTAAGGTCCGGCCGTACTCGTGCCCACGTCGGCCCAGGTGAGCGAACTCGGGCTGGTTTGACCGCCGAGGTTCTCCCCGGAGCCGTAGTTGAACGGCTCGTGGAACGGCGGCTGATAGACCAGGGTGAGTGAGGCCGGCGAACTGGTCACACTGCCGGCCAGATTGGTGATGACCACCGTGTAGCTGGTCGTGTCGAACTTGAGGGCCGGGGCCAGAATCAGCAGGTCCGTGGCGGCGCCGCTGAGGTTTGCGCCGTCGGCGATGTTCGTCCCGCTCCGGCGCCATTGGTAACCGAGCCCGCCGCCGCTGGCGACAACACTGAACGTGGCGGTGGTCCCAACGCGGTTTGTCCGGCTCTGCGGCTGGACCTGGATGGCCGGCGGCGTGGCCAGGGACAAAGCGGCGGGCTGGCTGATGACGCCGTCGTAGCCGTTGCTCACGGCCACCGTGTAAAGGCCCAGGTTGGCGGTCTGGATGCCGCTCAGCGCCAGGGCCGAAGTCGTGGCGCCCGAGATGCCGGGGCCGTCCACGAGGTTAACCCCGTCCTTGCGCCACTGCCACGTCAACGGCGCTGTGCCCACGGCGACAACGCTGAAGGCGGCGCTGCCGCCCACCACGGTGAATTGATGCTGCGGCTGTGTGGTGATGGAAGGCGGGCCGCTGACGCTCAGCACGGCATTGGAACTCAGCACCGAACCAACCGCGTTGGAGACCAACACCGAGTAACTTCCCGCGTCAGCAGCCTGCACGCCGGCGCGGCTATAGCGGCTGGAGCTCGCGCCCAACAGGTTGGTGCCATTGAATCGCCATTGGTAGCCGGGCGCAGGGCTGCCGCTGGCCATGACCGTGAAAGTGGCGTTGCTGCCGGCGTTGACAATTTGGCTTTGCGGGTGGGTGGTGATTTGCGGCGGCACCTGGACCGTCAGCGTTGCGACGGCGCTGGTCGCGCTGCCGCTCGAGTTGGTGATGACGACGGTGTAGCTGCCGGCATCGCCCGCCTGCACGCCAACACGCGTGTAGGTGTTGGTGGTAGCGCCGCTGATGCTGGCACCGTTAAACCGCCACCGGTAGCTTAGCGGGGACACGCCCGAGGCGGTCGCGCTGAAGGTGGCCTCGGTGCCGGCCAGGTTGGTCCGGCTGGCGGGCTGGCTGGTGATCACCGGCGGGCCGCTGACCGGGACGCCGACGAAGGGTGCGCCGTCCGCGATCTTGAACAGCGCGGCGTCACCGCCGTTGAGGTTGAGGACCAGTTGGCGCCGTGTGCTGACGATGGGCAGGACCTGCGCCTGCGCGACGCCGGTCAACGGGTTGAGCAGTTCCACGGCGTCGAAGGTGTTGAGGAAATTGAGTTTGATTTCCTGGACGCAGTCGGCGGCCGTGCCATTGGTGGCGGTCAGCCCGTTGACGACCATGAAGTAAAGCTCGTTGTTGTAGCCCGGGCCGTCGAAACTCTCGTCCAGCAGCTTGAACCAGGCGATGATCACGTCGCCTGGCTGGCCGTTGTTCTTCGTGCCGGTGTTCGTCACCACCCAACCGCGCAGGTAAGGGTCGTTCCGGTCCGCCACCCAGTCGGTGTTGGGGTCGGCGCCGCCGGTGCCGGCATAGAAGTTGACCGGTATCGGATTGAGCGCGCCGCCCGGGTTCCGGCCCCGGATGAACACAACGCTGGTGGTCCACTGCGCCGCGGCCTCGTCAACAGGTTTGAGCCGCACGAGCGCCTTGCCGAAATTGCGGCAGCGCAGAGCGCAATCCGCCTTCTCATAGTAGAGGGTGTTCGGATTGCTGTCGCCGCCCGGCGGATTGAACAGCGAGGAGGAGCCGTTGTTATAGACGAAATCAATCAGCATCTTGGCGTTGAAGGCCAGCGCGCCGAAATGGTTCAGGCGCAGCTCCGAGGCCGACGGATTGCGATAGACGTTGAAGCTGCCGTACTCCTCGACCGCGTGAAACGTCTGCACGTAGCTGCCGAAAGGAATGTTGAAGGCGCGCGAAATGTCCCGGTAAGTCCGCAGATGGCCGTACCAGCATGGTGGGCGGACCAGCAATGGGCGGGCCGATATGGCCGGGCGCGTTGACGTCATACACGGATTTCCACGGGTAGGTGTCGAAGCAGATCATGTCCGGCTGCGCGCGGGTGATGAAGTCAATGAGGTTGTCATCCGTAATCTGGCCCCCCCAGTTGTTGGCCGAAAGAATCGTGTTCGGCCAGTTGCTCCTGACGGAATTGAACCAATTCACCGCGAGGGTGCGGGTGCCCGCATCGTTGAGATTCCACTCATCGGCCAATTGCAGGTTCACTAGCTGGCCCAGGTAGGCCGACTCACCGCCGCGCGGCGGCATGTCATCCACGTTGGTCACCCACCGTGCCCAGGGGAAACCGGGCATGGCGCCCAGCACCGACATGGAATCATACGACCGCGGCGGATCCCACAGCCAGATAACGGCAGTGTAGTTGGCGTTGGAATAAGTGCTCAGATGGAACGTGTCATACGTCGCCACCAGGCCCTCCACCTGCAAGCCCCGATTGATGAGGATTTGATTGGCCTTGCCGACCTCGGCCTGGCTCGCTGGGGCCAGGAACATGGCCGCGGCGAAGACCGCGGCGGCGGTTAAGCTTGCTCTTGCGATAACCAGGTCGTACATCATCCTCACGATAATGTAGCACCTCTGCCCTGACCAGCGCACAGTCGCCGGCACCCCGGGATGGGGGCGCATCTCAGGGAATTGAACTATGAAACGCGCTCACCTCCTCTTCACCGCGCTGCTGCTGGTGCCGCCGGCCGCGCTGCACGCCGCCGGCGCGCCCAAGCCCAACATCCTGCTTATCGTCGCCGACGACCTCGGCTATGGCGATGTCGGCTGTTACGGCGCCACCAAGATCAAGACTCCACACATTGATCGGCTGGCCGGCGAGGGGGTCCGCTTTACCGACGCTCACGCGCCCGCTGCCGTCTGCCAACCTTCTCGGTACGCCATCCTCAGCGGCACGTATTTCCTGCGTGCCCGGCGCCAGGGCCGGCAGACGCTCTATTTCCATGAAGACCAGGCCACCCTGCCGGCACTCTTGAAGTCCGCCGGCTACCGCACGGCCGCCATTGGCAAATGGCATCTCGGCTTCGGTCGCGGGGCGGAGCCGGACTACAACGCCGAACTCAAACCGGGCCCGCTCGAGGTCGGCTTCGACTACTTCTTTGGCACCCCGCGCACGCACAACGAGCCGCCGTTCGTGTTTGTCGAGAATCATCGCATGGTCGGCCTTGATCCCGCAGATCCGATCCGCCTCGTTCCCCATGACGACGTGATCCGGCGCGGCCTCAAGGACTGGGGTTGGGGCATCAGCGAAGGCGCGGCCAAGGCGCACGCGGCGCGTCCGCAGGACCGCATTGACCTCATCCTCGCCGACAAGGCCGCCCAGTTCATCGCCGCGACAAGCGACCGGCCTTTCTTCCTGTACCTCGCCTTCCTTGCGCCGCACGTCCCCCTCGCGCCCGCGCCGGAGTTCCACGGTACCAGCCAGGCGGCCAGTTATGGAGATTTCGTTCAGCAGCTTGATGCCTGCGTCGGCAAAGTCCTGGAGGCATTGCAAGCCCGGGGCCTGGCTGACAAAACGCTGGTCTTCTTCACCAGCGACAACGGCGCCGTGTTGCACGGCGAAGCACTCGCGGCCGGGCATCGAGCCAACCGCGCATTGCTCGGTCAGAAGACCGATGCGTGGGAAGGCGGTCATCGCGTGCCGTTCATAGTCCGCTGGCCGGGCCGCATCCCGGCCCGCACGCAATGTGATCGCCTGCTCGGCCTGACGGACCTCATGGCCACTGTGGCCGCCGCCGCCAGTGTCCCGCTGCCCGCCGGTGCCGCGCCCGACAGTCTGAACCAACTGCCCGCCCTCACCACTCCGAAAGGCTCGCCCGTGATCCGCAAGGAGCTGCTGGCGCAAGGCACAGGCGGCTATGCCTTGCGGCAAGGCGACTGGGTCTATCTGCCGAAGCAAGGTTCGTGCGGCATGACCGTCCAGGTTCCCCCCGGCCCACCATGGGGCCAACCGTACGCGAAGATGGGCCTGACCAACAGCGACGTGGACGCGCAGGGCAGAATCAAGCCCGACGCCCCACCCGCGCAGCTCTACGATCTGCGCGACGATCCGGGGCAGGCCACCAACCGTCTCACGGCCGAGCCGAAGACCGCCAAACGCCTCGCCCGGCGCATGGACCAACTCCTGCCCAAACGGAAGCTGCCCGGGAAGAAGCCTTCCGGAAGCCCGGCTCCTTCCTCGCCTTCGCCACTCCGCTGAGGGTTGTTGCTACCTCGTGTTCTTCAGACGGGGAGGGCTGCTTCAGGGTGAACGGAGCTGGTAGAAGCGGCGGGGGTAGTTGGTCGCGCCGGTATCCGTGAACTGAAACAGGCCCGGGGCGATTTGCGTGGCGGCACCGAGGGAGGTCCAGCCAGCCAGGTTGGTGGAGGCGTAAACGCTGCCGGGCTGGCCGCTGCCGTTGCTGTAGGCGAATTGGAACGCGCCGTCGCCTAGGGTCGTCCAGCCGGTCAGCGTGGTGACAACCGCCGACGGGCGCGGCGTGACGCTGGCCCAGGTTGGCCCGATGCGTAATTCATCGGCCAGCACCGCCGCGGGCTGCGTCGTGTCGCGCTGGAAGAAGACGAAGCTCGCGATCTTCAGGGACGAAATGTCGTTGCCGCTGGCCGTGGTCACGGTCGGCGAGGGCGGACTGCCGGCGCCGAAGTTCGACGAAATGGGGTTGATCCAGAGGCTCACCACGTCATCGCTCGAGCTCGCCGGGTTGAACTGGTAGCCGCCGACGAGGAAGATGACCTGGTTGTTCGTCCAGACGCGGGAGTCCCAGACCCAGTCGGTGGACGTGGACGAGTTCTTCGAGAGGCCCAGGTTGAAGCCGCCCGTGGCGGTGCGGATATACAGGCGGGTGCCGATGACCGTCGGCTGGGTGGTTTGGGTGCCGCTCGTATTGTTAAAGCCGGCAATGAAGATGCCGCTCGAACTCATGCCCGTCGGGTCAATCACCTTCAGGATGAACGAGTAGTAGAGCGTGCCGCTCGTGACAACCGCGCTGGGCGGGAACGAAAACCGCGCGCTCTTGCCGAGGCCGCCGAACCGGATGCTGTTCCCCGTCGCCGCCGGCAGGCCGGCGATGTTCAGGTTGCCCGCGACGGTCGTCACGTAGGGACCCGCGGTGGACGTGCCGACATCGTCCCAGGTCAGGAGGCCCGGACTCGTTTGCCCGCCGAGATTGGCGCCAACCGGATAGTTGAACGGTTCGCAGTAAGGCATCGGGAAGAGCACGGTGAGCGCCGCGGGCGCGCTGGTGACGCTGCCGGCGACGTTGCTCACAATCACCGTGTAATTGGCCCCGTCCGCGCTTAACACGCCGGTCAGCGTCAGCGTGGCGGAATTGGCGCCGGCGATCCTGCCGCCATCCGAGAGGCTGGTTGCCCCGCGCAGCCACTGGTAGCTGACACCCTCACCCTGCGCGCCGACGGCGAACGTGGCGGTCGTGCCCGCGACATTGGTGCGGCTGGCGGGCTGGGTCGTGATCAGCGGCGCCACCCCGAGCGTCAGCGCAGCCGGCGCGCTGAGGGCAAAACCAACGGTGTTGCTGACCGCCACCGAGTAGCTCGCCAGATCGCCGCTCTGGACGTTCGAGAGCGTCAACGTCGCCGAGGTTGCGCCCGAAACATTGCCGCCGTTGTTCAAGTCCGCTCCCGCCCTCTTCCAGCGGTAGTTCAAGGAGGGAGTGCCCGCCGCGCCAACGGTGAAAACCGCCGTGCCACCCGGAGGCACCATCTGGCCTGCGGGCGGGTTGGTAATCGCGGGATCAATCACCTCCAGCGTGGCCAGCCCGCTCGTCACGCTGTTGAACGAGCTACTGACGATCACCGAGTAGCTGCCGGCATCGGCTTTGAGAACGTTGGCCAGGCTCAGGGTCGCGTTGGTTGCGCCGCTGACCTTGCCGCCATCCGACAGGTCGGAGCCGTTCTTGCGCCACCGGTAGGCCAGCGGGAGGCCGCTGCTGGCCGACACGCTGAAGCTGGCGGTGCTGCCCGCGTTGTTCGTCCGGCTCTGCGGCTGGGACAGGATCAGGGGAACCTGGTTGGTGTCCAGGAAGCGGTAAACGTGAACGTCCAACGGCGCGAATGAGTCGGTGAACTGGCCACTCTGGACGGTGACGGTGCGCGGCGACTCGTAAAGCACATCCCCGGCGCTCACCCAGACCGGCAGGCCGCTGAAAGTTACGTTCACGATGGTGGTTTCCCGCTTGCAGGCCAGCAGGTAAATGTAGGGCGGGACTTCGCGGACGCAGAACTCGAGGTCGGGGTCAGCCGTCCCGCTGAAAGTGATGGGCAGCGTGGACTCCGGCGCCACGAGGGCTTCGGCGAGCAGGCTGTGGTCGCCCAACTCCAGCACTACGGCCTTGAGCACGTTGGTCCAGAACGTCCAGTTCCACCCATACGGCGCGTCCTGCGCATTGAGTGTAGCAGCGATGTTCCCGCCGTAGAACAGGAGGCCGCGCGCCCCATTGACGATCGCCTGGTAGGCCATGTACCGGGACTGAGTAAAGGTCGGGAAAACCAGGATCTTTGCCGGCGGGGTTGTGCCGCTGAAGGCGATCTGCTCGATCAGCCAATACTGCTTCTCGCCGTTGGCCACTTGGGAGAGGGCCCTGGTCCAGTCGCCCACCTGGCTGACCTGCGTGTTGGTGATCGGCGGGTTGCTGGCCGACCCCGAGGCGGTGACCGGGTAGATGTCGAGCGCCAGAATGTCAGCGGCGACGTTGTAGGGCTGCAGGTCCGCCACGGTGCCCCGCGGCGCGTGGGTCTGCACCACCGGGTGATTGGTGTCTTCCTGCTTGATGACATCATACCCGCGCTGGAGATCCGCCGCGGACACGCCCGCCCACCAGGCCTCGTCGTAAGTTCTTCCACAGCCCCAGCCCCGGGTGATTCTTGAAGGTGTTGACAATGTTGCGCAGGCTGGCGGGTGTGGTGGTATCGGTGGCGGAGAACTTGGAAAGCTCGCGCAGGTTCAGCCAGACATACATGCCGCGCTGCGCGGCCCAGTCGAGCGCTGCCTGTTGGTTGGAAATCACGGTGCTGTTCCAATCGGTGCTCTGCGTCATCCGGAACACCAAGCCGCCCGCCTCCCGAAGCTCCTGCAAGGCGTCCCTGCCCGTGGGCGTCGTCCCGTAGGTCGGCGGCCCGGGCGAGAAGCCGATCGGGAACACCTTCCGCCCGTTGATCACGAGCGCCTTGTCGGCATTGACTGTCACCACTGAGCCCGTCTGGGCGCACGCCGAGGAAAGCAGCCCCCAGACCAGCAGCACTCCCGGCCAATTCTCAAGGCGAGGGCCGACGCGCCTGCGCTTCAGAGTGGGATTGGATTTCATGGTCGCAGCCACTCAACATGGTCGCAGCCGCTCAGCCTGCCTGCGGCAGGCGCTTTGCTTTCGGGGCCAGACTGTGCCTGGCAAATGAGCCGTGAGAACAAGCTGAATGGCGCAACTACTTTTGCAGACGGTAGTACTCTGGGCGCACCGGACACGCTGTTGGTCACCACATACTCGGTCCCGACGATCGTTCCTGCGCCCGCCGGGCTCCAAGTAATCGTGGGCGTGACCGAGGGCGCCGAATAGAGCGTGTAGCCCGTCGCGTTGGTTACCCACGAGATCAGCACATCCGTGCCGGATTGAACAATGTTCAACGCGGGCCGGAAAGGCACCCAGGTGAACGCCGCGATGCCATTGTTTCCGTCTATGGCGTACACATTCGTGCCGCCGAAGAGCACCTGGCCAATGAAGTTCGGGTTGCCCTGATGGTTGGTCGGAAAACCGTACTTGGCCAGCAGCAGCGGGGTTGACAGATCGGAGACTTCATACAGGTCCAGGGTGTCTGGCGTGCTGCCGCTGGAGACGAAGTCAATACCGCAAACCCAGTTGGACTGGGCACTCAAGCGGAGCCCGACCGGACCCAGCGTGCTGGGGAAGTTGCTGAAGTTGGTATTCACCGTGACGTAAGAGAAGGCCGTCGTATCGTAGGTTGACTGTTGCAGGCCCACAGCCTTTCGCTTCTCCCAGTAACTGTTCGCGTTGCCGAATTGCAGGCTGCGGCCAATGGAACCACCGCTATAAAGATTGCTGTGCACCGTGCAGGTGAACGCGGTCATGGAACTGTCCGTGGGCGTGAGCACGGCAAACCAGTTCCCGTCGCTGGAATCCGCGATGACCTCGGTTCCCGTTCCCGTCCCCCGGGCCCGCAGGGTGTCGCCCCAGCGCGGCGTGTTGTCCAAACCGTTGGGGACGCCATCATAAACCAGCGTCCCAACCTGGTTGTTGGCCGAGTCGGGCCAGCGGTAGAGCCGGAATTTGTTCACCGCGCTCGTGGACACGCTGACATTGGCGGCATACACCGCCCCATCGTCGGCGACATCAATGGAAACCAGCGACAGGGCGGGCGTGCCCGCCGCGCCTTCGGTGACCATGCTGGTATCCAGGGTGTAGAGATTCGCGCCGGTGCTCGCATCCAGCACATGAATCATCGGGTTGGTTGACCCTGTCACGAAATTGGTGCGACTGACCACCAGCACCTGGTTAGACAGCGCATGGTAGGCGATGCTCCGCTGGTTGGGGGCGCTGCTGGCATCCACCGTCACGAACGGATAAGCGGTGGTGTTGGGAGGGATGCTCCACAACGATCCCAACCGCGGGTAAATGTCGGCTACGACAAAGAGCTGGGCCACACTGCTGGTGGCGGCGGTCGGGCCATTCGTCGCGACTACCCGGTAGGAGCCCACATTGCCCGCCTGAGCATTGGGGATGGCCAGCGTGGCACCGGTAGCGCCAGGTATATCCGTGCCGTTGAACCGCCATTGATAACCCGCGGCCCCCACGGCGGTGATATTGAAGGTGGCAGTGGTCCCCGCCAGAACTCGCTGTGATTGCGGCTGGACGGCGATCTTGGGGCCCGTCGGCGTCACGTCCGCCCAGGTCGTGCCGATGTGCAACTCATCCGCAATAATGGCCGCCGGCTGCCCGGCATTGCGCTGAGCGAAGAGGAAGCTGGCGACGGCGCTGATATCGGTGCCGGCTGGACTCGTTAGCGTCGGGCTGGGCTCCAGGGCGTTATTACCGAACGTCGAAGAACTGGGATTGATCCACAGGTTTGCTGCGCCGCCGAACGTGTAGGTGGCCACAATGAAATTCGTCTCGTTGACGGTATGCGTGACGCTGTCCCATACGAGATCGGTGGTCGCCGTGGAATTCTTGGAGAAACCAAACTGGAACCCGCCGACTACCGCCCGAGTGTAGAACTTGCTGCCCACGACCGTAGGCTGGCCGGTTTGAGTTCCCGTGCTGTTATTCAGCCCGGCCCAGAATATGCCGGAGGTGCTCAAGCCGGTGATATTGGTAATGTTGACCGCAAAAGAGTAGTAAACCGTTCCGGCGGTAATGCTGCTGCCAATACCCATGCGCGCGCTCTTGCCCAACCCGCCAAACAGGATGCTGTTGCCCAGCCCCGGCGACAATCCGGGCACATCCAGATTGCCCACCGTGTTGGTAATGTACGGGCCGGCGGTCGAGGTCCCCACATCCGCCCAACTGAACCCCTGGGCATTGATCTGGCCCCCCAGGACGCTGCCCGGGGCGTAGCTGGTCCCCCCGCTGCCGGTTGCATCGGCAAAGGGCTCATAATCAGGAAGGGCCTGGACCGTTGTTGCGGCCACGAGAAACGAAGCGGAGACAGCCAGTAATCTTTTCATAGTCATGATTGGAGCTTCTACACTAGAACATCATACAGGTGAGAAATCAACCAGAATTTCTGTTGGGATGTCGGCACACTTGGTGGCGCCGAGGGAAAGGCTTCACGGTACGAGCGGCCATCGCGGAACGCATTCAGGTGGGCGCGCAACCGGTTGGCGAGCGGCTCATCCTTGAGCTGTTCGGCCAGCCGGACCGCTTTCTCGCTCGCTTCAATGGCCGGCGAAAACTGCCTCGCTTCAGAAAGCGCCACCGCCAGCGTGTCCAGGTAGAGCAGTTCGCCGTCCCGGGTCAACTGGCACGCCTCCCTGGCCAGCCGGACTGCCTCGTGGACGTTGCGGATTTGCGGGTCGCTTTCTGTGGCGAGAATCCAGGCCAGGTCGTTCAGCGCGGCTGCGTGGTCCGGCTTAGCGTTGAGCGTGGCCCGAAAGTGGGCCGCCGCTTCGGCGGTCTTTCCTTGCCGGGCCAGCGCCCGGGCCAGGAAACAATGCGCCTCCGCGTAGTTGGGCTTCGCCTGGATCGCGGCCCGGTAATGCGCGATCGCCTCGTCCATCCGGCCGCGCAGAACCAGGAGGTTCCCGTAGCCGTTATGCGCCTCGGCGTAAGCCGGCGCGAGGCGCAGCGCCGCCAGGAAATGCGTTTCCGCCTCCGCCAGTTTGCCCTGGAGGGCCAGGGCGCTGCCCCAGTTCAGTTCCGCTTCCCGGAAATCCGGCTTTTTCCGGAGCGCGGCGGCGTAGTGGGGAATGGCCTCCTCTAACTTGCCTTGCAGGCCCAGCGTGTTGCCCAGGTTCCGTTCCGCCTCGGGGTAGCCCGGGTTGAGTTCGAGGGCTCGTTGGTACTGCACCATGGCCTCGGACAGCTTCCCGTGCTCGCCCAAAGCCACGCCGTAGTTGAGCATCGCCACGAAGTTGTCCGGTGTGACCCTGACCGTATGGCCAAAGAGCGTTTCGCTGTCGTGCCAGTAGCCGACCTGTCGCCAGGTCAGGACGCCGCAGGCGCACAGGGCCGCGCCGGCCACGGTGCCCAGAACCCACCCACGTTGCGGCAGCCCTTCGAGCGCCTCCGCCAACCCCCAAACCGCCAGGACCAGGACCCCGATGATCGGCACGTAAACAAAACGGTCGGCCATTCCCTGCACCCCGGCCTGCACCAAGCCGATCACCGGCACCAGCGTCCCCAAAAACCATAACCAGCCGATCAGGACCCAGGGACGGCGCCTGGCCCACCGGACGGCCGCCAACGAAATGCAGCCCAGCAGCATCGCGCACAGCAGGCTCCGTCCTAGCGGCCACCGCCCGGGGTAGGGATAAAACACCGCCAGGTCCACCGGCCAGACGATCTTGCCCAGATACCCAACATACGCTGCCAGCGCATGCCCGATTCGCGACGCCAGCGGAAGCTGGTCGGCGGTGGCAAGCAGGCCGAGCCGTTCATGCGCCATGAGCGTGACCGCGCTGGCCGCCGCCGCCAGGCCGAACAGCGGAACCTTCTCCAGGAACAGCCGCCGCCACGGCCAGCGGGGACAGGGCAGGTGTCCGGCACTTGCAGGGATAGGCGGCAGGCCGGCGATCCGCCCTAGGGGCCAGTAATCCAGCAGCAGCAGAACGCAGGGCACCGTGACCAGCATCGGCTTGGACATCAACCCCAGCGCCAGGGCCCCAAAGACGACCAAGTAACGGATCAGTCCCGGGCGCCGCGCATAGCCCGCGTACCCCAGCAGGGTCAGCAGCCAGAAGAAAGTGCTCAAGACGTTCTTCCGCTCCGCCACCCACGCCACCGTGTCCACCTGAAGCGGGTGCAGAGCAAAAAGCGCCGCCACCAAAGCGCTCCGCCAAGCCGCTCCCGTCATTCGCCTCAGCCCCAGAAACAGAAGCAGGACGTTGGCCGTGTGGAGGAGCAAATTGGTGAGGTGATGCCTTCCGGCATTGAGGCCAAAAAGCCGGCAGTCCAGCATATGGGATAGCCAGGTCAGCGGGTGCCAGTAGGTGCCCTCCCCCGTCACCTGGCCAAAGGCCCAGCCCAGGCCCTCCGTCGTCAGCCCGGCCTGCACCTGGGGATTCTCCGTCACATACAGCGGGTCGTCGTAGTTGATGAACTCGTGGGTGGTCACCGGCCAGAAGACCAGCAGGGTGACCGCTGACAGCAGCAGGCCGATAAGCCAGTCACGACGCATGGCGGATCTCAATTCGCCACGGATCTTGGTGCCCTCCGGTCACCTTGTCAATCACCCCCCAAAGCCCCATTCGGCGGTGCCGCCTCGTGCCGGATGATTGCGTCGCATTCGCGAGTCCTTGGTAAGGTGGGCAGGGACGCCTCGCCGAGGCGTCCCCCACTCGCGAATGCCCCCACGCCAGCCCACACCCGCCCCATAGAGCATCCAGCATACCTCCGTAGTACCTCCGTAGTACCCTAGGTAGTATCTACGTAGTACCTCCGTTGGCTATACGGAGGTACTACGGATGTATAACGGAGGTACTACGAAGGTACTATGGATATACTCCGGCTGGCGGGTGGGGGACTCTGGGCAATTGGCGCAGTGCTAAATGGTTATGGAGACGAGAGATAGCTACGAACAGGCCAGAGCGGATGGGGGGGCGGGTCCGCGGCGGAGAATACGAGCCAGGCGGGAGGCTTAGCCTACGGTGCGGGCACGATGGCGCTGATCTGTTTGGGGAGGTCGTTCCTGCCGATCGAGGCGTTCCTACCCACCTTACCAAGAATGACAATGCGCCGGAATGATCGCGGCGGAGTGATTCTGCCTTGCGTGCCAGGCTGTCCACGCTAAGTTATAGCCGTTCGGTTGTAGAACCGGGGGCTGACGTAGCCCGATCCGCGTTACCGTGTGCCCACGCAGCACAGATGCTTTAAATGAGTGCAGACATGAAAGACCGCTCGACTCAGCCCAGCGCCTTTACCTTGATTGAACTGCTGGTGGTGATTGCCATCATTGCCATCCTGGCAGCCCTGCTCCTGCCCGCGCTGGCCAGTGCCCGGGAGAAGACCCTCCGCATCGCCTGCATGAACAACTGCAAGCAGATGGGTCTGGGCAGCCAGATGTACGCGGAAGATGACTCGCAAGGCCGGCTGACCGGCTCCCTGGCCACCACGCCGAATGCGCTGCAGGCCGATGATGACCTGAACTGGCTCTACCCGACTTACATCAAGAGCGTGAGGAGTTTTGTCTGTCCTTCGACGCAGAACTCCGTCTCCACCAGCAACCCGGGGGACATCACCACCCCTCCCCCGCCGCTCCCGCCCTACGTCGTGGACCTGAGACACAAGGCCGTAAACACCAGTGACCGCGCCAGGGACAACTTCATCCGGGGACACAGCTACGAGGTCTTCGGCGCCTGGCACAACCCGAATCATCCCACCCTGGGAGCCTACCCGCGCAAGACCCAGAAATCGGTGCTCAACTACTCCAACGCCAACCAGGGCAAAGACGGCCATCCCCCCTTCCCCGGCCAAAAGCTCGGGCCGTCCGGCATCTTCATCATCATGGACCAGATGGAGCCTCATCCAAACCAAGGCTGGCAGTGGGAGAACTGGCCCAATCCGTATAATAACCACGGCAAAGACGGGGGGAATGTCGTCTTTGCCGATGGCCACGCCTCCTGGATTGCCGTCAAGCGCTGGCGCGACGCCATCTCCAGCTCCGAGGATTACCCCTCGTCCTGGACGTTCCCATCCGGCTACTGAACCAGTAGCAATAGAGGACCCAACGCCAAAAACGACGTCGGCTTCTGCAACCCTGCCCGTCGGTTCAGGCTGCCCAGTCGGGAGGCAAGACCCTCGGTTCCCGGCCGGCCATCAGGCCGTACCCCAAGCCCACAGTTCCCGGATCAATCAGCGTTTCACGGCTTCCGCAGCCGATAATAGAAGTTCGCGCCGGTGGTCGCGTTGGTCACCACAAACTGCTCGCCGCTCAGGTAAACGGGCCCGCTCACCCCGCTCCAGGAAATGCCGTTTGACAACACCGGAGCCGCCTCAAGCACAAAGCCCGGGGCATTGCTGCTCCAGGCCAACACGCTGGTGTTGCCCGACCGGTCGAGGTTCAGCGCGGGCGCCGCCCCAACCTCGGCCGGCGGCGTCACACTCGCCCAGGAGGCCCCGATCCGCACCTCGTCAGCGATGATGACCGCCGGCTCCGCAGTGCTGCGGTTGAACAACACGAAGCTGGCGATCCCGCTAATGTCGGTCCCAGCACTGTTGGTCAAGGCAGCCGGTGGGGCGGTGGCCAGCCCGAATGCGGAGGCCGAAGGGTTGATCCACAACTGGGAAACGTCGTCGGTCGTACTGCCGGAGTTGAACGTGTAGCTGCCCACCAGGAAAATGACGTCGTTCGGCGTGAACACCTGGGGCGAGAATGCAAAACTCCCGGTCGCGCCGGAGCTCTTGTCCAACCCGAGATTGAATCCGCCGGTCGCTGAGCGGGTCACGACCCGCGTGCCGACGACACTCGGCGTGGTCGTCTGCGTCCCGGCCGAGTTGTTGAATCCGGCCCAAAAGACCCCGCCGGAGTTGAGCGTGGTGATATCGGTGAGGCGCACGATGAGCGAATAAAACCAGGTGCCGCTGGCCGTGTTGGTGCCGACATTAAACCGAGCGCTCATGCCGTTGCCGCCGAATTTCACGCTGTTGCCCGCAGGACCACTTAACCCGCCGACCGACAGGCTGCCGGCTTGGATGATGGGTTGGCTGCCGCTGGGCCCGGCTTGCGTCCAGTACCCCCCGCCTGCGTTGGTTTGGCCGATCAGATTCCCACCCGGCGCGTAAGCCGTTACCGCCGGCGCAAACGGCTCGAACGCCAGCGGCGGCGGGACCGCCACCGTCAGAAAAGCATTCGAGCTGGCCACCGTGCCCGCCGAGTTGCTCAAGACCACGCTGTAATTGCCTGCGTCCGATACCTGGACATTCGTTAGGCTCAGTGACGAGGTGGTAGCCCCGGCCAGATTCGTGCCACTAAACCGCCACTGGTACGTCATCGGCGCAATGCCCGCTCGGAATACCGTGAACGCGGCATTGCCGCCACTGGGCACCGTTTGGTCCTGCGGCTGGAGCAGAATGAACGGGGCGGCGAGGCCGTTGTTCACCGGTAACTGGTTCGTGCGATAGGTGTCTTCGTAATGGACCAGTTCCTCATCCGGGACCAGCATCGCATTGGCCCCCCACGCATAGCTGAGGAAGCCGGTGAAGCCGACATTCTGCGCTGCCGTATTTCGCGCCAGGATCGCGGCGTCCCAGTCGTTGGAGGAAACGCCGGCTCGGCCGTAACCGAAGCCGGCCGTCGTCTGGGCGAAGTACTCCCCCAGCATTAGCCGGGCCCGCGCCACCCCCAGGTTGGTGTAGCTTGTCACCGAACTTTGATACCGGCCCTGGCACCAGCTCACCGAGAAACCGTTGGCCTCAACCTCGCTGCCACTCAAGTAATTCTCAATCCCGATATAGGCATCGGCCGCAATCGCCTGCCAATCGGCCCCGTGGGCGCCGGGATTGGAGAAAGGCGCGTAGAGAATCACGTTGTAGCCATAGGTGGATTTCAAGGCGTGGACGACATCGTGTGCCCACACGCGATAGGCCGGATCGTCCTGCCACAAACCGGCGGAGAGCTCGTTCAACACCACCCAATCGGGTTTGGGCCCGGTGCTGGTGAAGCCCTCGACGGCATATTGGTCAATCCGGGCGGCTTGCTGCGCGCCGGAATTGGTCGAATACCCCTCGTTGAACGTGTTGTAATAGATGGCCAGCGCGTTGCCGTTGGTCGCCAGCTCCAGCCGATGCGCGTCGCTGCCCATTGCCAGGTAATGCCCGTTGGTGGTCGGAACATTCAAATGATCGAACTGGGGCTGGCATAGCGTGTTATCCGGCGCGCAGTGGCAGCAGAAGGTGACCACGTCGAACTTGAGATCGGGGGTAGCCCGGGCCGGCGTAGTCAGTCCGGCCCAGCCCAACCCTACCACACTTGCGCACTGCGCCAGCTTTGCCAACGCTCGGCCTACGCGGGCCAGGTTCGAATTCTGATGCATGAATGAATTTCGCCTCATGATAGCACAACCTCTCATCGTTGCCCACTGGATTGCCTACCGGATCACTGGATCAAGGCGGTTGACAACCCCAGGCGGGAGTGGTCCATTGAACTTGGTCTGAATCGCATCGCGCATTCAACGTCAATCACAGCAATACGACTTCTTATGAAGACTTCCTTCTTCCCAATCCGGCCTGCACTCGTGACGGTCGGCCTGATCCTCGCCCTCGCGAGCGCCGCCCGCGCCGGCTCCTTCTCCACCGACTTCAGCTCCGCCCCCGGCGGCGCCACGCCTTACGGCAACGCCTCCGTGGACACCGGCGCTGGCGTGCTGGTCCTTACCCCCGCGGCTAACAGCCAGTCCGGCTCGTTCATCATTGACGATCTGGACCCAGGGTCCAGGGTCAACGGGTTTGTCGCGACCTTCAACCTCCACATGGGGAACGGGACCCCTGTGCCTGCCGACGGCATCAGCTTCTGCTTCGCCACCGACCTGCCCAACGCGGCTTTCAACGAGGAAGGCGCAGGCACCGGTCTGACCATCACCTTCGACGCTTTTGACAACAGCGTCGGCGACAACACCGAAGGCCCGGAATTCCGGATTACCTACGGCGGCCCGGGCAACATCATCGCCCGTCGCAAGATTTCCAACCAGTTCCAGACGGGCGCCGGCTACGTGCCGGTTTCCATTTCCTACACCCCCGCAGGCACGCTCACCCTCGTCTATAACAACATTGTCATGTTCACGAATCTGTTTGTGTGCGGGCCGATGGGCGCTGGCGCGCGTTTCGGCTTCGGCGCCCGCACCGGCGGCCTTTACCAGGAGCAGTTCATTGATGACCTCAGCATCACCACCACAACCGTCAGCGGCTTCTACGTCAAAGGCCAGGTCACGCCTTACCCGTCGGTCGGGATTTCGGGAGCCAACACATTCCAAGTCGTGCTGTCGGACAGCGGCGGCGTCCTGGACCCGAACTCGGTTTCGATGACCTTCGACGGCCACTCAGCCATCCCCACCGTCTCCAAACCCGCCGGCATTACTACGATCAGCTACACCCCGCCCACCCTGCTCCTCCCCAGTTCGCTCAATCATTGGGCGGTGAATTTCTCGGTCAGCGGCAGCCCGGTTACCCTGCGCTACGATTTCGCCGTCACCAACGGCCCGCTCTGGAGCCTCGCCCCCGGCAGCCGGACCTACCTGCCGCCGGACACGGATGCCGCCAATGGCACCACACCCCTCTACCGCAGCATCGCCTACAACCCGCTTACGGCAACGAAGCATCTCTATGTCGTCAGCCGCACCGGCACCACCTCCGGCCTCACCGTCAACGTGCTCGATGCGGCCACCGGGGCGCATCTCTACCAGATGAACACCAACGGCATCAGCGGCGGCACGATCATCCTGTTGAACATTGTCGTCGCCGATGACGGCTATATTTACGCTGCCAACATGACCGGCACCGCCAACTCCCCGCCACTGAACGTCTATCGCTGGGCAGACGACAACCCCGCCACCGCCCCAGTCCTCGTCTTCTCTGGTGACCCAGGCGCCAGCGTCACCGCCGGAAGACGCTGGGGCGACACCCTGGCCGTGCGCGGCTCCGGCGTCAGCACCGAGCTCATTCTGGATTCCAACAACAGCAGCATCAGCGCGGTCCTCACTCCGACCGACATCTCCCGGACTACCTTCACTGCGACGGCCTACAGTCACACCTACACCGCCACCGGCACCACCATCGGCCGCGGCCTTGATTTCGGCCCCACCAACACCTACTTCCTCAAGAAGCGATCCAACAACCTGCTCCCACCCGTTTCCGCCATGCCCCTGACGCTCATCCGCCTTGACTCCCCCCCGGCACCACGATGCTCTTGAGCAACGCGGCCTTCTATGGCCAGGTCGGCCTGCTCACCGTTGATCTGTCCCGCAACCTCGCGGCGGGCATCATGTTCGTCACCAACGCCGCCACCCCCGACCACCTGGTGATCTACGACCTCTCCAACTTCGCCAGCCCCCTCCAACTCGCCCAATACGACTTCCCCGTCACCCACCAGAAGAACAACAACTGCATCGGCAAAGTCCTCTTCGCCGGAGACAGGATCTTCGCCGTGGACGGCAACAACGGCATCATGGCCGTGCCCGTGTCGCCGCCGACCGTGCCGGCCCTTAACATCGCTCTCGCAGGCGGCTCCGTCGTTCTCTCCTGGGAAAAGACCGTGGTTGATTTCGTTCTTCAGTCAACCCCCAGCCTCTCGCCCACCGCCTGGAACCCGGTGGCCCAACCGGTGGTCGTAAACGGCAACTTGAACACCGTCACCGACACCCTCGGCAGCGGTCCCCTATTCTACCGGCTGGTGAAGTAGCCTGCTGATGTTGTTTCGGAAGCTCTGTGCCTTCGCGGTATTAGGCCTCTGGGTGTGGCCGCCCGCGACTCTATGCGGCCAGTCCGGCGTCGTTGATGCCTCGACCCTGACCGGCAAGTGCCTGCTCGGCTACCAGGCCTGGCACGCCTGCGGCGGCGACGGCAAGGTGCTCGACGGCTACATCCATTGGAGCCATCTGAACCGGGTCATGCCCTCGCCCACCGACGTCGTGTGCGACATCTGGCCGGACCTTTCCGAATTCGGCAGCAGCGAATTGTTCGCCACCGGCTTCACCCTCGGCAACGGCCAGCCCGCCAAGGCCTACTCCTGCTACCTGACCAATACCGTCCTGCGCCATTTCCGCTGGCTGCGCGACTACGGCCTGGACGGCGTCGTCTTCCAGCGCTTCACCAAGGATGTGTTCATTGACTCCACCTGGAGCCGCGCTCAAAAACACCAACCTCGTCAACTGCCGCCTTGGCGCCGAAACCTACGGCCGGGTCTTCTGCCTCATGTACGACATCTCGAACGAGGACCCGGCGCTGGCGCTGAACCACTTGCAGAGCGACTGGGCTTATGTGACCGGGACGCTGCACCTCACCAACAGCGCGCGTTACTTGAAGCATCGGGGCAAACCGCTGCTGGGAATTTGGGGTCTGGGCTTTTCCGGCGGCCTGGCGGTCACGCCGACCACCGCGCAAACCATCATCAACTATTTCCGCACAGCCGGCTGCACGGTTTTGGGGGGCGTGCCAACGTATTGGCGCACGCTCACGGGCGATTCCCAAACCAGCACCGACTGGGCGGCGGTGTATCGCTCCTTCGATGTGTTAAGCCCCTGGACCGTCGGCCGCTACACGACGGACGCGCAAGCCGACAGCTACAAGACCGCCACGCTCATTCCCGACCTGGCCGAATGCCAGACCCAATGGCATAGACTTCCTGCCGGTGCTGTTCCCCGGTTACTCCGCGCACAACCTGGGCGGGGGCACCTTGAATGGGATTCCCCGCAACGGCGGCCGGTTCTTCTGGCGTCAGACCTACAATGCCCTCAGCGCCGGCGCCACGATGCTTTACGGCGCAATGTTCGATGAGATTGACGAAGGCACCGCCCTCTACAAGCTGGCTCCAACCACGAACGAGATTCCCGTTGCGTCTGCAACCAACCAATACCAATTCTTCGCCCTCAACGTGGATGGCTATACCCTGCCGAGTGATTGGTATCTGCGAGTGACCACCCAGGGCACCCTGGCCCTGCACCATAACAACCCCCTCAGCTCGATCCTGCCCATCACTCCCACCAACGGCATCACCGTCACCGCACCGAACGGTGGCAACAACTGGACTGCCGGCGCTCCGGCCACCGTCACCTGGAGCACCACCGGCATCGTCGGCAACGTGACCATTGATCTATCCACCGATGACGGGGCGTCCTTTCGCGCCCTGGTTTACAACGCCCCCAACACCGGTGCGCAGCCGGTCACCGTTCCCTTTTATGCCAGCACCAACTGCCTGGTCCGGGTCGCGTCCACCAACGGCACGCCGGTGGACTGGTCGAATACCAACTTCACCATCCGCGTCGTCACGGCCAACACCAACCTCGACCTGCAGTCCCTCTGGAGCCTGGCGCCGGGCAGCCGCACCTATTTGCCGAATGACGGCAACAATACCGCCCGGGGCCTGGCCTACAACGCCGCGGTGGACGAAGTGTATGTCATCAACACCTCGCAAGTCGCCGTCAACGTCCTCGACGGCGCCACGGGCACGAATAAGGGCACGCTCAATACCACCGGCGTCTCGGGCGGCAACTTCACGCTCGACAAAATCGGCGTGGCGGCCGATGGCGTGATATACGCCGCCAACGTTCAGAGCGCGGTCTCAGGGTCTGCCCCCTTCAAGCTTTATCGCTGGGCCAATTCCAGCCCCGCCACGGTCCCCACCACCGCTTATTCCGGGACCGCCGGTTTTGCCAACGGCCTCCGGGTCGGTGACACGTTCGCCGTCCGCGGCGCCGGCACCAACACCCAGATCCTGGTCGGCGCCCGCACCGTCAACACCGTCTGTCTGCTGACGACTCTCAACGGCACCAACTTCACCGCGCATACCATCACGACTGATGCGAGCGCAACCCAACTCGGCGGCGCACTCGCGTTCGGAATGGGCAATTCCTTCTGGGGCGTAACCAACGGCCTGACCCCGGCCCGCCTGAACTTCGACCCCGTCAGCCTGGTCGCGACCACCGCCCAGGTGTTCAGCGCGAGCGCTTTCCCGCCGCGCACCGGCCCCTTCAACCTCGACCCTGCCAACAGCCTCCTCGCCGCGATTATTCTCTCCGACGGCTCGGATCAGTTGAACCTTTACGACCTCTTGAACCCCACCAACTTCCCCGTGCTGTTAAGCAGTTGGCCCGTGCCCGGCGGCAACGACAACAACTTCGGCCTGGGCGCCGTGGCCTTCGGCGGCAACCGGCTCTACGCCCTCGACACCAATAACGGCCTCCTCGCCTTCAGAATCCTTTTCCCCGGCGGCGCCACAGCCTTGACCGCCACCCGCAGTAGCCCTGCGATCCTACTTTCCTGGCCCGCCACCGCACGCGGTTTTTCCCTGGAGCGACGGCCCGACCTCGCTTCGACCAGCCTTTGGCAGAGCGTCTTTGACCCCGTCTTCCTAACGGCCAATCAGAATGTCGTGACTCAGGCTACGCCGCTCACCCAAGGCTTCCACCGGTTGAACCGGCCATAGCATTCTTCCCGCATGGAATCCTCCACAGTCTGCAGCAGTGAAAGGATTGGGGGGGCAATACTTGTCACCCTCCCCGTGAAATCAGGGCCAAAATTGACGAGTGGAAGAAGCTGGAGCGGACCAAGGGGAAACCAAACAAGGTTGTGCAGGCTTTCGCGGCGCACCTGGAGCAATGCCTCTGGCTGCCCTCGATGGGCGGCAAAGGCCGCGCTTGGCGCCTACGGCAAGGCCGGGTGCTTCACTTACGTGCC